>NZ_JBGAKE010000007.1:0-240517 GCF_044224575.1 Nakamurella sp. | reverse complement strand
TCGTGTGGGGGGACACAAAAAGGCCCCCGCGAAATGACCTCGAATTGGTCATCCCGCGGGGGCCTTTTTGTTCGTTTCGGCGCTCCCCGGCGCTATTCTTGGGCGGCCTCGCGCTGACGGCGCGCCAAAATGCGACGCTCCAGCTCGTCCACGCCTGGCCCACCGGCATGGTGGGCCAGGCGTGCGGCGTCCCTGGGCGACAGCCGCGCAGACTCCGCGCGGGCCGCAGCGATGATGGACGCGGCCCGCTCGATGGGCGTCATGCGTCCGGCGGCAGTAGGTCCTGCTGTCTCAGCCATTCGGCGTCCCCTGGACGGTCCAGGATCCGCGCGCCGCCCGGCCGGCAACGAGAGCACCCACACGCTGGACCGCCCGTCGTACCAGTCGTAGTACGTGAGGTACCCCTGGTTCGTGGGCTCCGTGCCGGGCGGGCTGCCTGGAGGCACTCCAAACACTCGCGGTCCAGTCATGCTGCGTTCCCCCTTCGTGGTCGGCCCACCGGGCGCCCGGTGCCCTGCCTGTCCTTGCCGCCCCACACGCCGGCCTTCTCGCCGGCCACCGTCGCATACCGGCCGCACAGCGCGCGCACCGGACAGGCGCCACACTCCGCGACGGCCTGGAGGCGCACCACGACGTCGTCGGACAGCCACTCGTCGCGGCCCAGGCAGGGCACGGAGTCGGCCAACTGCTGCACGGCGCCGACCAGGTCGGCGTGCAGGGCCGCGACCTGGTCGGCCCGGCTCACTGGTCGCCCCGCTCGTCCGCCTGGTCGTCGACCATGACGCCGAGCCGGTCCAGCATGGCCGGCGTCCACCCGCCCAGCCCGTCGTTGACCTCGTAGTGGGTGGGCAGATGGTCGACCAGCTCCCGGCCGGTGAGGCGCCGGCCGCAGAACGTGCACGGCACCGTCGTGGCGGCGCCGCGAGCCAGGCGGACGCCTGCCGCGAGATCGGCGGCCAGCTCGGCGGCTTCGTCGATGGTCAGCTCATCGTCGACGTCGGAGCCGGGCCGGCCGAGCCAGATCACCGTGTCCTGGTCGCCGGGCTGCCCAGGCTGCTCCGCGGCGGCCAGCTCCATCCGCCCGAGCGTGACGCGGCCGGACGGTAGGCGCCGGGTGTGCAGCCTGGGCGTCCAGGTGTCGCGCACGTCGGGTTGGTGCTCGCCGTGCGTGCCGGTGCACCACGGTTCGACGTCACAGGTCGGCGCCGGGCCGGGCTGGGCCGCCCAGGTGTGGCGCAGGGTGCGCGCGGCGGCCACCGCGTCGTGCAGCCGGTCGGCGAGCTGTGCGGCCTGGTCGACGCCAAGCCCGGCCTGATCGGGGAACATGGCCGAGTCGGCGGGTAGGTCCAGCCACACCGTGGCGCTTTCGTCGCCGGCCGAGTCGGGCAGGGTCAGGCTGACGCCTTCGATCGGTCCGTCGTCGAGCGTCCAGCGACGTCCGGTCTGGTCAGCGTCCGGCCGCGGGCCTGGCGAACACGAGCGGGCAGCGACGAGCGCCTCGTGCGCCTCGATCACCCGGTTCTGTGACGCCCGGCCGCCGGCCAGCTCTGACGCCGCCGCGAGGACGCCCAGCTCGGTCGTTCGGACGCCGGGTTCGCTGGCTGCGGGCGTCGGGTTCGCGTCGTGCAGGGCCAGGCTCGAACCGCGGAGTCGCACCGCGGCGGCGACCAGACGGTTGACGTCGCTCGGACGGTCGGCGCGGGCCACCACCTCGCGCACCGCGGCATCGAAGTCGAGCTGACGGATCGGATTTGTGGGCATTCGGGGCTCCCCCTACTGCAGGATATTTGCCCCCACAACGCTCGTGATCTGCGGGCATATCCGCTGGTCGCGCACAACGCTGGCGACCGGAGAGTGCGCGACTACCTGGAGTAGACCGCGTCACCAGGTGAGGGTGAGCACCGTCGGTGGGACGGCCAGCAGCGCTGCGGCCACCACCACGATGACGGTCCGGGCGACCGACGGCAACGGGTCGGGATGCCGCAGCCGGCGGACCCGGTCGGTGATGCAGGTGGTGGGCGTCGCGACCGACCAGGCCGACGCCCCGACCGCTCCGCACCGTCCCTCGAGGGCGACCCGGGCCAGTGCCGAGGCCAGCACGTCGGGGGCGGACCGGGCGGCGGCGACGTCGTCGGCCAGCATCTCGGTCAGCTCGCCCACCGATCGGCCCGCCTCCCGGACCCCGCGCACCCGGCCGAACGCGGCCACCCAGGACTGGAACGGCATGATCAGGATGTCGTGCCGGGCCCGCAGGTGGGCCCGCTCGTGCTCGACCACGGCAGTCAGTTCGGCCGCGGTCAGCAGATCCACCAAACCGGTCGACACCACCAGCCGGGCGTGCAGACCCGGCAGCGTGTAGGCGACCGCGCTGCGGTGATCCATCAGCCGCACCTGGCATCCGGCCCCCAGCGGGACCCGAGCCGTGATCGGCCGGCTCAACAGATCCACCATCTGCCGGTGCAGGCGCCGCCGCGACACCGTCCGCCAGGCGGTCCGGGTCAGGCTCGCCAGCAGCACGACCGTGATGGCCAGCGACAGCAGCCCGCAGGCCGCCCGCCACGCGCTGAGCTCACCGGCGAGCAGCGACGACCACCAGTGCAGACCGGCGCCGACGAGCGTGTACCCGGCCGGTTCGACGGCCAGCAGGGCCAGCCCGGCGACCACCGAGAACCCGGCCGCGAGGCAGACCGCCTGCCACAGCAGCAGCGACCAGCCGGGTGCCCGCCGGGTCCAGCGCGCCCGCGCCAGTGCGATGCTGACCGGCGCCGCCAGCGCCAGGCCCAGCGCGATCAGCAGGCACCCGGCGACCGTGATCGGCAGCCGCTCGGTGCCGGCCGCGGTCACTGGTCCGGGCCGTCGAGCGCGCGCCGCAGCGCGTCCTGATCCTGTTCGCTGATGCCGCCGACGAACCGGGTCAGTGCCGCGTCCCGGTCGGCCGCCCCGTCCAGTACCTGCCGCATCAGGGTGGCCAGGTGTTCCTCACGGCCGGCGGTCGCCTCGTAGAAGTGGGCGCGCCCGTCCCGGGATCGCCGGACCAGGCCCTTGGCCTCCAGCCTGGAGAGCACGGTCAGCACCGTGGTGACGGCCAGTTCCCGACCGGGCAGCGCGTCGACGACGGCGCGCGCGGTCATCGGTTCGCCGCCGTCCCAGAGCACGTCGACGACGGCCTTCTCCAGCTCGCCTCTGGCCGCCATCCGCACTCTCCTCCACGTCCTGACACCGCCCATTGTCCCGGGTGTCGGTGCCGACTGCCCGGGACGGCGGCTCACCCGATCCGGCGGCCGTCGGCCAGTCGGACGACATCGTCGGCCAGGACCTCATCCGGACCGTGGTGGGTCACCAGCAGGACGCATCGGGCCGGGTCCGGCCGCAGGATCCGGTCGGTCACCAGCCGGGCGGTGGCCGCGTCGAGGTGCGCGGCCGGCTCGTCGGCGAGCAGCACCGGTCGGTCGGCCAGGATCGCCCGGGCCAACGCCACCCGCTGCCGTTCACCGCCGGAGACTCCCCGGCCGTGCTCGCCCACCCGGGTGTTCATCCCCAGCGGCAGGCCGTCCAACCACGGGCCGGCCCCGGCGGCGTCCAGGGCCGCCGCGATCTCGGCCTCGGTCGCGTCCGGACGGGCCAGCCGGACGTTCTCCAGCACCGTCGAATCGAACAGGTAGGCGCGTTGATCGCACCAGGCGAACAGGGTGCGCATCGTGTCCGGGTCGAGGGTGGCGGCGTCCACCCCGTCGACCGTGATCCGCCCGGCCGTCGGGGTGAGGAACCCGAGCAGGACGGCGATCAGGGTCGACTTGCCGGAACCGGACTCGCCGACGACCACGATCCGCCGGCCGGGGACCAGGTCGAGGTCGATGCCGGTCAATGCATCCCGGTCCGCCCCGGGCCAACGGGCGGCGACCCCGCGCAGCCGGATCGTCGGGCCGCCGGGCGGATCCGGCAACGGGGCCGGGCGCGCGGGGGCCGGCGCAGTGACGGCCGGCGTATCCATCACGGCGAACAGCCGGCGCAACGCCGCGGTCGCCCGGTTCAGGGCACTGCCGGCGAGCCCGACCGCCTGCACGACGTCGGTCAGGGCCAGCGGGGTGAGCACGACGACGGCCAGCAACACCGGGTTCAGGTCCTGATCGAGGACCGCGGGCACGCCGAACCAGATGGCCACCCAGACCGCCGCCCCCATCGCGGCGACGGCGATCGCCGCGGCGACCCCGCCCGCCCGAGCCGAGCGGGCCGCGACCCGACGGTGCTCGGCCTCGATCCGGTCGAGTTCGCCCAGCCGCGCGGGCAGGGCGCCCGACACCGTGAGTTCGGGCAGATCGTCGAGCAGCTCGCTGACCAGGCGGGTGCGGTCGGCCCGCAGCTGCACCGAGCGCGACTCGACCCGCGCCGACTGCCGGGCGCGCAGCACCGGGAGCAGCACACAGGCGACGGCCAGCGCCACCGCCAGCGCGATCCCCGCCGCCGGCAGGATCAGGTAGGACAGCACGATGGTGCCGGCGCCGACCAGCGCCGCCCCGGCGAGCGGCAGCAACCCGCGCAGGAACGCATCCCCGGCGTCGTCGACATCGTCGACCGTGCGGGCCAGCAGGTCGCCGCGCCGCCACAGCGGCAGCGCGGCGGGAGCGATCTCCGCCAGGTGCGCGACGAAGCGCTCGCGGATGCCGCCGAGCACCCGGAAGGCGGCGTCGTGCGAGATCAGTCGCTCGACATAGCGCAGCACGCCGCGGCCGATGCCGAGGGCCCGCACGGACACCACGGCCACCATCAGGTACAGCACCGGGGGTTGCTGCGCGGCCCGGGCGATCAGCCAGGCGGAGGTGGCCATCAGCGCGACGGCACACCCGGAGGCGAGGGCACCGACGACGGCCGCGCCGAGCAGCCGCAGGCGCACCCCGCGGGCCTGCCCCCACAGGCGCACGATCGGGTGCGCCGTCCGGGCCCGGACGGCCGGACCGTCCGGAGCCGGCCCGGTGTCGGCCGTCGCACCACCGGGCGCCGTCGCCGCCTCGGTCACCACGGGTTCACCGCCGTGGTCGCCAACGCCGGTTCGGCCGGCCCATCTCCGCCCGGGCCACCGAACGCGTCGTCGCCGCCGTCCGCGCCCAGCCGGACGACCTGATCGGCCAGGGCGATCGGGCCGGGCCGATGGGTGACCAGCACGACCGTCCGCCCGGCGGCGAGCCGACGGATACCGGCCAACACCCGCTGCTCGGTGGCCTCGTCCAGCGCCGCCGTCGGCTCGTCCAGCAGCAGCACCGGGACCGGCCGGGCGAGCGCCCGGGCGAGGGTCAGCCGCTGCCGCTGCCCCTGGGACAGCCCCGATCCACCGTCGCCGAGCCGGTGCTGCCAGCCGGCCGGCAGAGCGTCGACGAACCCGGCCGCGTCGACTGCCTCCAGCGCCGCCCGCAGCGCCCCGTCGTCCGCGTCCGGGCTGCCCAGCGCCAGGTTCTCCCGAATGGTGCCGGACTGCAGCGCCCCACCCTGGGCCGCCCATCCCAGGCGGGACCGCCACCACCCGGGCTCGATGTCGGCCACCGGCACCTCGTCCCCGGTCCCGGACCGGACGAGGACGGCGCCCGAATCGGGCCGCACCACCCCGGCGATGAGTTGTAGCAGCGTGGTCTTGCCCGCCCCGCTGGGCCCGGTGACAACCGTGATCTGCCCGGCCGGCAGGTCCATCGTCAACGGGCCGACCGCGCCCCGTTCCCCGGGCGAACCGACCGCGGCCGCATCCAGGGTCAGGCCGATCGGTGCGGTCACGTCCTGGCGGGTGCCGACCGTCGGTGGCCGGGTCTCGAGCACATCGAGCACCCGGCCGGCCGCCTCGACGCCGTCCGCGGCCGCGTGGAACTGCGTGCCGAGCTGGCGCAGCGGCAGGTACGCCTCGGGCGCCAGGATCAGCACCGCCAGCCCGACCTGAAGCGTCAGGTCGCCGTAGACCAGGCGCAGCCCGATCGCGACGGCCACCAGCGCGACCGACAACGAGGCGAGCAGCTCCAGGATCATCGAGGACAGGAACGCCACCCGCAGGGTCACCATTGACGAGCGCCGGTAGTCGTCGGTCACCCGGCGCACCGCCTCGGCCTGCGCCTTGGCCCGGCCGAACACCTTCAGGGTCGGCAGGCCCGCGACCACGTCGGTGAAGTGCGTCGCCAGCCGGGCCAGGCTGGCCCACTTGGCCCGGGTCTGCCGGTCGGTGTACCAGCCGACGAGCGCCATGAACAACGGGATCAACGGCAGCGTGACGAGCACGATGATGCCGCTGGTCAGGTCGGCGCCGAACAGGTAGATCAACATGACGACGGGCACGACCACCGAGAGCACCAACTGCGGCAGGTACCTGGCCAGATAGGTGTGCAACGACTCGACCCCGGTGGTCGCCAGCACGGCCAGCCGGCCGCCGTGCTCCGCGGAGCGCCACCGCGGGCCCAGGGCCGCGGCGTGCACCAGCAGGTCGCGGCGCAGCCCCGCGGTGACGGTGGTGGCGCTGCGGCCGGCCGTCTCCTCCGCGGCCCAGGCCAGCGCCGCCCGCGCCGCGATCACGGCGGCCAACGCCCCCAGCCGGCCGGCCAGGTCCGCGGGCGCGGTCCCGCCGATGATCACCTCGGCCAGCAGGCCGGCGATCAGCACGGCCTGGATGACGACGACGACCGCCGAGGCCAGCCCGAGGGCGACGGAGACCACCAGCAGCCGGCGAACGCCGGACGCGTACCGGGTGAGTCGGGGGTCGAGGGGTCTCACGGCACCAGTGAAACAGAGGGGACCGACAGTGGGCGGCCGTCGCCGGCCCGGACCGCCGCACTCGTCCGGGTGGGCACCGCCGTTTCGACCCGATCGTTGTCGGGTAACTCACCGCGAGAAGTCGGCGCGGGCCCGTCACCGGGCCTGTGGGAGTGACGGCGAGTCAGGGGAGCATCGGTGGTCGACACGTTCGGTGACATGAGGATGGACGTCCGGCGGCCCACATCGGTCGACCGACGACCCGAGTTGGTCCCCCGGCAGCGTGTCCCGGCCGTGCTCGACCGCTCCGGGCGGTCCGCGGCGTTCGGCGGTGGCGGCGCCATGGTGGCGCTGGTCGCCGACCCCCTGAAGGACAGCCGGGAGCGTCTGACCGCCGCACTGGCCGCCGCGGGCGCCGCCCGGGTGGTCCAGGCCGACACCGTGGATGCGGTGGATTCCCTGATCGCCGACGGGCCGGGCGGCCACCTCGCACTGGTCAGCCTGGGCTTCGGTGCCGACACGCCACGGTTGATCGGCGAGCTGGCCCGGGTGCCGTGGTCCCGGGTGATCGTCTTGGCCCTGTCCCCCGATCCGGCACCGCTGCTCAAGGCCGTCGCTGCCGGCGCCACCGGCGTCCTGCGCGGCCACCCGGGCCGGATCGACCCCGACCTGCCCGGCCGGCTCGGCCGGCTGACCGCCCGTGAATTGGAAGTGCTGCGGCTGGTCGCCGACGGACGGTCCAACAAGTGGATCGCCGAATCGCTGTCCCTGTCCGCCCTCACCGTCAAGAGCCACCTCTCCCGGATCAGCCGCAAGCTCGGCACCGGCGAACGCTCGCACCAGGTGGCGGTCGCGATGCGCGCGGGGGTCCTGCGCTGACCCGACCCGCATCCGGACACGGTCAGTGCGACGGCACGGACGTCGGCGACTCCGGGATGTGATTGACCGAGATGCGCTTGCGGAAGATCCAGTAGCTCCAGGCCTGATAGGCCAGGATCAACGGAACGAACAGCAACGCGATCCAGCTCATCAGGGTGAGCGTGTACGGGGTGGACGCGGCGTTCTCGATGGTGAGCGAGTACGCCGGGTCGATCGTCGACGGGAACACGTTCGGGTAGATCGACGCGAACCAGGACGTGACCAGCATGGCCGTGGACACCGCGGACGCCAGGAACGCCCAGCCGTCCCGCCCGGCGCGGGTGACCAGGACCGCCACCGCCATGGCCCCGATCGCGATCGCGCCCAGCACGACGGATCCGGTGGTGCCCCGGACGAACTGCTGCCAGACGACCGCCCCGGCCATCACCACCAGGGTGACCGGACCGAGCCGGACGGCGAGCTTCTGCGCGCGGTCCCGCACCTCCCGGGTGGTCTTCAGCGCCAGGTAGACCGAGCCGTGGGTGATGAACAGCAGCAGCGTGGTGATCCCCATGAGCAGCGCGAACGGGTTGAGCAGGTCCAGGAATGTGCCCACGTATTCGTGGTCGGCGTCCAGCGCGACGCCCCGGACGATGTTGCCGAAGGCGACGCCCCACAGCAGCGCCAGGCCCCAGGAGGTGATCAGGATCGACCAGTCCCAGCGCGCCCGCCACTGGTCGGAATGCCCCTTGCCGCGGTACTCGAACGCGACCCCGCGGACGATCAACAGCACCAGGATCACCACGAGGGCCAGGTAGAAGCCGGAGAACATGGAGGCGTACCACTCGGGGAATGCGGCGAAGGTCGCGCCGCCCGCGGTGAGCAGCCATACCTCGTTGGCGTCCCAGACCGGGCCGATCGTGTTGATCAGGACCCGGCGGCCCTTCTCGTCCTTGCCGACGATCCGCAGCAGCGCCCCGACCCCGAAGTCGAAACCTTCGAGGACGAAGTACCCGATCCACAGGACCGCGATGAGAACGAACCACAGGTTGTTGAGGAACACGATTGACCGCTCCTTGGTGCAGGGTGCTGGACGGGCAGTGGAGGTGGGCCGGCGCGCCTAGTAGGCGAACGCGAGCGGCTTCTCCTCCTCCTCGTCCGTGTCGGCCGGCCGGTCGGGTCCGCCGAAACCACCGCCGCGTGGGGTGCGCCGGCGGATCGAGGCCAGGGCTTCCGCCTCACTGGGCGGGCCGATCTTGACGTACTTGACCACCAGGCCGATCTCGATGACCGCCAGGATCCCGTACAACACGGTGAAGATGATCAACGAGGTCAGCACCGAACCGCCGGTCACCGACGGCGACACCGATTCCTCGGTCCGGTACAGGCCGACCACCGTCCAGGGCTGGCGGCCCATCTCGGTGAAGATCCAGCCGGCCGAGTGACCGACCACCGGCCCGGCGATGGCGAACATTGCCAGCAGCCAGACCGTCCTGGATTTCGGCAGCCGACCCTTGCGGGTCAGCCACAAACCGACGATCGAGACCAGCAGCATGACGAAGCCGGCACCCATCATCAACCGGAACATCCAGTAGGTGACCGGGATGTTCGGCCGGTAGTCGCCCGGTCCGTACTTCTGCTCGAACTGGGCCTGGACGTCGTTGATGCCCTCGACCGTGCCCGAGAACGACTCGGTGGCCATGAACGACAGCACACCGGGCACCCGGATCGAGAAGACCTCGCTCGTCCCGTCCAGGGTGCCGATGGTGAACAGCGAGAACGAGGCGCCCTCGGTGGTGTCCCACAGCGCCTCGGCCGCCGCCATCTTCATCGGCTGGACGTCGGTCATCACCTTGGCCAGCAGGTCGCCGGTGATGATCACGGCGAGCGACCCGATGAGCATGCCGACCAGCCCGAACCGGACCGCGGGCCGGAAGACGTCGACGTCCCGCTTCTTCATCAGGAAGTACGACGAGATGCCGGCGAACATCGCCGCGCCGGACAGGATCGCCCCGGCGATGACGTGCGAGTACGCCCACATGTTCAGGGGCTGGGTGAGCACCGCCCAGATGTCGTTCATCTCCGCGCGGCTGCGGTCGGGATTGACCGTGATGCCCACCGGGTGCTGCATGAACGAGTTCGCGGACATGATGAAGAACGCCGACAGCATGGTGCCGATCGAGACCAGCCAGATGGCGGCGCAGTGCAGGCGGGGCGAGAGCTTGTCCCAGCCGAAGATCCACAGACCCAGGAACGTGGACTCCAGGAAGAACGCGAGGAGCGCCTCCATGGCCAGCGGGGCGCCGAACACGTCGCCGACGAACCGTGAGTAGCTGGACCAGTTCATGCCGAACTGGAACTCCTGCACGATGCCGGTCACGACGCCGATCGCGAAGTTGATCAGGAAGACCTTGCCCCAGAACTTCGTCGCCCGCAGGTAGACCGGCTTGCGGGTGCGGACCCAGGCCGTCTCGGTGATGGCGATGAAGAACGCCATGCCGATCGTGATCGGCACGAATAAGAAGTGGTAGACGGTGGTGATCCCGAACTGCCAGCGGGCGACATTCAGGGGATCCACGTCAGTCCTCCAGGTGGGTCAGGGTCCGGCGGTCGTACGGTGCAGCGGTGGGTCAACTCTGTCAGAGCCTGCGCGACGACGCCGCGACGGAACAAGGACCGAAGTCCCGTGACGAGTGTGAACCCTCTCACCGGCCGATTGCTTGTTGTACCGCCTAGCGGGACCCATCCGGATGCGGTGTTCTACGACACGTCGGAGTAATTTCCGGGCCCGCGGACGCGGTGTTCTACGCCACGGGCGAATTCCCGCCGTCAGCGGGGCCGCGGATGGCACGATGAGGGAGTCGGAGATCGGCGCGGAGCGGTCGATGCGCAGGACGGGTATCGAACAACCCGCGACGGGTCTCCTGCATCCCGTACGTGGGGACAGCGACGTCTCGTTTCGATGGGAAGGACAGCGCCACGCACCACAACCCGTGAACGCGAAGTCGGACGTGAACGGTGACGATGTGGCCACCGCAGGTGGCCGCCAGATGAGAGGACGACAATGACCGACACTCTTGCCAGTCCAGCTGCACTCACCGCCGCCGATCGCTGCGATCGCTGCAGCGCCGCTGCTCGGGTCCGCGCTGTGCTCTCCACGGGCGGCGAACTGCTGTTCTGCAACCACCATGCCCAGGAGCACGGCGCCCGGCTGGAGCAACTCGCCGCCGTCATCCACCGCTCCCGCGACGAGCAATAGAGCACGGCAGCACGCCGACCGGGCCAACCCGATCCAGCGGTACCGCCCGCGGCCGTCGATGCGCGATGATGCTTGCGCCGATCTCGCCGCTCCGCAGGGGCCTGACCCGGCTCCGCCGGGGTGGATCGGATGGAGGTGCGCAAGATGGCACAGCTGGGCCGGGCCGTGCCCGCCGGGTCCGTGATGTCCGCACCCCCGGCCGGGCGACCGGTTCGACCCGATCCGGTCGCGGCGGTGCTCCTGCTGGTCGCCGGTGGAGCCGGCATCTGGCAGCTCTTCGCGCCCTGGCTCAAGGCCGGGCCCGCCACCGTCGGCGGCGGTGACCCGGTGGCCCGCGGGGGCTGGCAGGTCTACCGGGCCCTTCGTCTGCTCCCCGCCCCCGCCCCGGAAGTGGTCTGGGCCACCCTGGCCGTCCTGGGCGGTGCCGTCGCCGGTGGCGCCTTGATCGTGCTCGGGCTGGCCATGTTCGCCCCCATCAACCACCGCCCGCTGGGCGCCGCGGGCCTGCTCATCTCGCTGCTGTCGATGGCCGGCGCACTGTGGGTGATCATGCAGGCACGGCAGGTCGTCGACCTCGGCGTTTTCGGCCTGTTCGGCCAGGCGGGCGTGGGCCTCTACCTGTTCCTGGGTTCCGGCCTGGTTGGCCTCATCGGGGCCTGGAAGGCCCTGTCCACCGGCTGACCCGGCCCGCGCTACAGCAGGCCGAGCAGGTGATCGCGGCGGGCGCTGAGCAGGTCCGGATCGGCCGCCGCCGACGCCGGGCCCGGCACCGCGCGCCGCACCTGGGAATGCACGGTGGCGTGCGGCTTGCCGGTCCGGGCCGCCACCCGGGCCACCAGCTGGTTGACCTCGCGGCGCAGGTCCGCCGCCGCCCGCCAGCCGGTCCCGGTCTCCCGTTCGGCGGCGTCCACCATCGGGTCCCGTGGCATCGACGCCACCCGCCGCCGCAGGTCCGAATCCCGGGTGGCCAGCAGGGCCGCCGTCTGTTCCGGGCTGAGCAGCCCGGGCAGCCCCAGGTACTCCTGGTCGTCCTCGCTGACCGCCACCGGCCCGGCGCCGGGGGTCTCGCGGCCCGACCCACCGGCCGAGACGACCGCCCGGCCCGAGTGCAGCACGTGCGCGAACTCGGCCTCCGAGTCGAGGACCTCGATCTTGCCCCCACCGGGCTCGGCCGGTTCCCGGGGCAGCGGATCGGCCAGCGCGTCAAGATCGTCCTCCACCGGCGGTGGCGGGGCCATCACGTAGTTCCGGTCCTGCTCCAGCTCCGCGGCGAGCGCCAACAACGGCCGCACGGCGGGCAGGAACACGGTCGCGGCCTCCCGCGAGTTCCGCGCCCGGACGACGCGGCCCACCGCTTGTGCGAAGAACAGCGGCGTGCGATACGACGTCATCCAGGCCAGGCAGGCGGCCCGCGGGATGTCCACCCCCTCGGAGATCATCCGGACGCAGACCGCGATCCGTTCGTCGCTGCCGCGGAACCGTTCGATCCGCTTGGACGCCGCGGCATCGTCCGACAGGATCAGCACCGGCTTGCGGCCGGTGATTCGCCGCACCACGTCGGCGTAGTCCCGGGCGTCGTCCTGGTCACTGGCCAGCACCAACCCGGCCGCGTCCGGCATGCCGGAGGAACGCAACTGGCTGATCCGCTCGTCCATCGCGGCGATGACGTGCGGCACCCAGCCCCCCGCGGGGTCGAGCGCGGTGCGCCAGGCGGCCGTCTCCACCGACTTCGTGCCGGCACCGGTCAACGACGCGGCGATCACCTCACCGGCGCTGTTGCGCCACCGGGAAACCCCGCTGTAGGCGGCGAAGACCACCGGCCGGACGACCCGGTCGGCCAGCGCCCGGCGATAGCCGTAGGTGAAGTCGGCCTTGGACCGCAGCAGGTCGCCGTCGGTCTCGTACTCCACGAACGGGATCCGCTCCCCCGCCTTCGTGCGGAACGGGGTGCCGGTCAGTGACAACCGCCGGTGCGCCTCACCGAACGCCTCGCCGACCGCCTCCCCCCAGGACAGGCCGTCGCCGGCGTGATGGATCTCATCGAGCACCACCAGCGAACGCATCCGCCCGCTGCGCGCGGCATGGATCGCCGGGCGCGCGGCCACCTGGGCATACGTCGCGACGTAGCCCTGGCAGCCCCCGGGTACGGGGCCCTGGGCGTTGCTCATCTTCGGATCGAGCACCAACCCGAAGACCGCGGCGGCGTCCGCCCACTGGGTGCGCAGGTGGTCGGTCGGGCAGACGATGACGATCCGATCGACCACCCGGCGACGCATCAGCTCGCCGGCGACGGCCAGCGCGAAGGTCGTCTTGCCGGCGCCCGGGGTCGCGGTCACCAGGAAGTCGCGCCGGCCGGCGACGGCCTGGGTGTCCCGGTAGGCGTTCAACGCCTCCCGCTGCCACGGGCGAAGCGGCGGCTGTCCCACCCGTCCCTCCACCCCCGCCCTTCCCTGCATCACTCGATCGGCGTCCCCAAACCGTCACGCGGGTAAGGGATACCGGCGCCTCGATACCGCACCCGAGGCTGCGCCGACCCACGACCATACCCTCGCCCGACGGGTGGGCCGCGCACCTCGGGAATGTTTCGAAAAGGTCTCAGCTGGCCCCGACCGGGGTGGGAACCGCCTGTCGCGTTACCGCCACCGGGCGCGGTCGAGGCATGCTCGTGGGGTGAGCACGGCTGCCCCGCCGCCGCGGGATCCGACCCGGCCGGTCCCCGGCCCGCCGAGCGCACCCGCCGCGATGGAACCGGGGGCGGGCAACGGCGTGCCGCGCGCCCGTTCGACCGACCGGCCGACGGGGAACGGTGCAGCGATGAGTACCCCGCCCGCCCCGGGTGCCGCTCCCGGCCCGGCGACCGCACCGGTCGACCCCGGCTCGCCCGCGGACGCGACGGCGACGGTTGCGCTCAACCGGGTGGATCTGGACCAGGCCGGCCAGGACCGCACCGGGACGAGCGGGGACGCCGAACTCACCGTCCCCTGGTTCCGCCAGGGCACCGGACCGGTGCTGGTGGCCCCGCCCAAGGTGCGGCACCGCTGGCGCAAGGTGATCGGCCGCACGCTGTCCAAGGCGTGGGGCGACTCGCTGTTCGGCTTGAGCTCGCAGGCGGCGTTCTGGTGCGCGCTGTCCACCGCGCCGCTGCTGCTGGCCCTGCTGGGGCTCATCGGGTACGTCGTCAACTGGTACTTCCCGGCGGGCACGATCGACCAGATCCGCGAGCAGATCCTGCTGTTCCTCAACGCGATCTTCAACGAAGAGGTCGCCGACAACCTCGTCGGCAACACGGTGGAGACCATCCTGAGTCAGGGTCAGGCCGACGTGGTGTCCGTCGGCCTGGTGATCAGCCTGTGGGCCGGGTCGTCGGCGATGTCGGCGTTCGTCGAGTCCATCACCATCGCCTACGGCCAGCACGAGGTGCGGCACCCGGTCGTCGAACGGTTCTTCGCCCTGGGCCTGTACCTGCTGGCGTTGCTGTCCGGCATCATCATGCTGCCGCTGCTGGCCATCGGCCCGGACTACCTGCCCAAGCTCTTCCCCGAGTCGTGGCGGGGCCAGGTGTCCAACATCGTCAACATCGCCTACTACCCGGCGCTGGCGCTGGGCCTGATCTTCCTGCTCACGGTCCTGTACAAGGTCGCCCCCAAGCACAAACATCCCTGGTACCGGGGGGTGCCCGGGGCGTTTCTGGCCGCCGCGGTATTCCTGGTGGCCAGCTTCGGCCTGCGCCTGTACCTGTCCTACGTGTACGCGCACGGGCTCACCTACGGTGCGTTGGCCACGCCGATCACGTTCCTGCTCTTCTACTACTTCGTCTCGATGGCCGTGATCATCGGCGCGCAGTTCAACAACGCCATGCTCGAGTACTACCCACCCCGACCGTCCAAGCGGGAGCTGCGCAAATGGCAGCGGTACGACCCGGAACGGGATCGGCCGGCGCCGCCCGCCACCGGGCCGGCGCCGGGCGGCGCCGCGACCTGACGGTCAGCCCTTCTTCAGCGACTCGAAGATCTTCTTGCAGTCAGGGCAGACCGGCGAGTTCGGCTTCGGCGAGCGGGTCACCGGGAAGGTCTCACCGCACAGGGCGACGACGTAGTTGCCCATCACCGCCGATTCGGCGATCTTCGACTTGCGCACGTAGTGGAACATCTTCGGCGTGTCGTCGTTGTCGGTGGTGCGCTCGAGCGGCTTCTCGAGCGTCGTGGTGGTGGTCGTCGACATGATGGCTCCTGTTCGGGCGCGCCGACCGCGACTCGCGGTGGTCGGGCTGCACCAGCCATGATGCCAGCCGGCCGGGTGGCAACGCGCGAAAAGGACCCGCCGGTGGTCGACGATCAGCCCGGAGGTGGCAGCTTGCCCGGAACGCTTGTGGTAGCCGACGAGGTCGCCGATGCGGTCGCCGCCGGCCGGCCGGTGGTCGCGCTGGAGTCGACGATCCTGGCGCACGGCTTGCCCCGCGGTGACAACCGCCGGGCGGCGGACCGGATCGAAAGTGCGGTGCGCGCCGGCGGCGCCGTGCCCGCGACGATCGCGGTGCTGGACGGCGCGGTGCGGGTCGGGTTGGGTCCGGCCGAGCTGGACCGATTGTGTGCCGGCGACGACATCGCCAAACTGTCCGTGCGAGACGTGGGCGTCGCCGTGGCTCTCGGGATGGACGGCGCCACCACGGTGGCGAGCACGTCCGCGCTGGCCCATCGGGCCGGCATCGCGGTGTTCGCCACCGGCGGGCTGGGCGGGGTGCACCGGGAGGCCGCCAGCACCTTCGACGTGTCCGCCGATCTGCGCGTGCTGGGACGAACCCCGATCGTCGTGGTGTGTGCCGGGGTGAAGTCGATCCTGGACGTCGGCGGCACCCTGGAGTACCTGGAGACACTGTCGGTACCGGTGCTCGGATACCGCACCGACCGGTTCCCCGGCTTCTACCTGACCGACTCCGGGTTTCCCGTGCCATGGCGGATCGACGACGCCCGCCAGGCCGCCGCGATCCTCCTCCGGCGGCGCGGGCTGGGCCTGGACGACGCCGCCGTCGTCGTGGCGAACCCGCTCCCGCCGGACCGGCAGCTCGATCCCGAGCTACACGATCGCACCCTGGAGCAGGGCCTGGCCCTGCTGGCCGCCGAATCGGTCAGCGGCAAGGACGTCACTCCGCGTCTGCTCGAGTTCTTCCACCGGTCCACCGGCGGGGCGAGCCTGCGGGTCAACCTGGACCTGGTGCTGAGCAACGCGGCCCTCGCCGCCGAGATCGCGGTGGCGCTCGCCGCCCAGACCGGCCCGGCATGACGGCGACCCGGGTGACCGTCGTCGGCGACGTCATGCTGGACGTGCGGTGCCGGTTGGCCGCGCCGGTCGCACCCGGCGACGACACCCCGGCGCGGATCACCAGCCACGCCGGCGGCGCCGGCGCCAACACCGCGGCCGGGATCGCGCGGCTGGGCGTGCCGGTCGAGCTGATCGCCCGGATCGGTGACGACGAGGCCGGCCGCGCCGCGGACGCCGAGTTGACCGGCCGCGGGGTGATCTGCCGCCTCGCGGTCGATCCGGTCCGGCCGACCGGCCGGGTGATCGTCCTGGTCGGCCCGGACGGCGAGCGGACCATGGTCTCCGACCGGGGCGCCAACGCCGGCCTGCGATCGGCGGATGTGGCGCTCCCCACCGGCCCGGGGCACTTGCATCTGTCCGGTTACGTCCTGCTCGACGACGAGTCCCGGCCGGCCGGGCTGGCGGCATTGACGGCGGCCCGCGCGGCCGGCTGGACCACCTCGGTCGACCCTCAGACGGCGGCCGGCGTGGCAACCGCGGGCGCCGATCGCTTCCTGGGTTGGGTGGACGGCGTCGACCTGCTGCTGCCGAACGAGGCCGAGTGTGTCGCTCTGGGCGGGCCGGTCCGGCTGCTCGACGCGGCCGACGCGGCGGCCGTCACCCGGGGTTCCGGCGGCGCGTCGTGGTACTCGCGCTCCGGTGACCGGCACGTGCCGGTCGACCGGGTCGTCGATCGGCCCGAGCGCCCGAGGTCCGCGGCCGACGCGGACGCCGACGCCATCACCGACGCCGACGCGGACAGCATTGGCGCCGGTGATGGCTTCGACGCCGGGTTCCTGGTCGCGTGGTTACGCGGGGACGGCCCCGGACCAGCGCTGGCCGCCGGGGTGGCGGCAGGCACCTCGGTCGCCGGCCGGCGCGGCGCCCGATCGTCGGGGTGAGCTGCTGACCCGGGGGTCAGCGGGGTTCGGCCGTCGTGCTGCCGTCCACGATCTCGTGGGTGCCGGAGGTCAGGGCGCGCTCGGGGTTGATGGGCACCGGCGCCACCGGACGCCGCTTCTGCGCCGGCCGGTCGTTGGCGATCAGCACGGCCATCCAGGGCAGCGGGATGGAGATGGCGGCGACGGTGATCGCCAGCCATGGCGTCTGGTACAGGAGTGCCGCGATGATCAGGCACGGGATCCGCAGGCCCATCATGATCGAGTAGCGGATCCGCCGGGACCGCAGCTGCTCGTCGTAGGAGGGTTCGGCCGCAGTGATCAGCGCGGGCTGCGCCTTGCGGGAACTGCCGGCGGGCCCTTGGGCGCCGGCGGTGGGATCGGTTCCGAAGGTCATGCGACAAACCCGCTTCCGCGTCGACCGGACGGCGCTCCACGGAACGTGGTCGCGCCGCAACCTGAGCGGGCCAAGCCAGCCACCAGGCTGCCCGTGGCCCACGCTACGCCCCGGCGACCGACACCGCGTCGGCCACTCGGGCATCGGGCGCTGGCCCCGTCGCCGGGCGGCGGAATCAGCCCCCGCCGGCGGCCTTCGCCGCCGCCTTCGCCGCCTTCTTGGCCGCCCGGACCAGCTCCAGCGACGGCTGGTCGACGACGTCGGCCACGGACCGGTGGCTGCCCGCCTCGCCGTACACCCCGGCGGCCGCCCGCCAGCCGGGCGGCTGTACGCCGTACTGCTTGCCCAGCAGGGCCACGAAGATCGGCGCCTTGGCCGCGCCGAACCCGGGCAAGGCTGCGATCCGGCGCAGCAGTTCGTCGCCGTCCGCGACGTCCGCCCACACGTTCGCGGCGTCGCCGTCGTAGCTGTCCGTCAACACCCGGCAGGTGGCCTGCACCCGCTTGGCCATGGACGCCGGGAAGCGGTGGATCGCCGGGCGCTGCGAGCACAGCGCGGCGAACTCGTCCGGGTCGGCGTCGGCGATGGCTCGCACGTCCAGCCGCCCACCCATCCGTTCGGCGATCACCGCCGGCCCGCCGAACGCCTTCTCCATCGGTACCTGCTGGTCCAGCACCATGCCGAGCAGCAGGGCGTTCGGGTCACCGGCCAGGAGCGCATCGGCCGCGGAGTCGCCGGTCAGGAACATCTCGGTGGCGGTCATGCCGAGCATTGTGCGCGACCGGGCCGGTCCCCCGCAGCCGCGGCACGGGTGCGATCGGGCCCCCGATACCGCCACTCAGGGGTCGGCGACGACGTTGATTCTCGCGGCCGTCAGACCGCCTGGATCGTGAAGCTCGACGTCTGCACCTGAATCCGGCCATCGACGAAGACGAAGGAGTCGATCCCGTCGTCGATGCGACCCGTCGGCGAGGAGGCCGTCCAATGCGCCAGGAGAGCATCTCCGCCGAACACCGTCCCGGTGACGCTCAACTCGAAGGTGCCCAGCGCCGCGCTGGCCTGCCGGAAGAATGCCTCCACCCCGGAGTGGCCTTCCAGTGCACCCTGGGACGTGAGGAGAACTGCGTCGGGGGCGTAGTCCGCCAGGATCGCCGTCATGTCGGCCCGTGACACCGCGTCGACGTGGTGGGAGAAGACGTCTTGCGGCAACCGAGTACTGATGGGAGACCTCCCTGAGTATCGACGCCTTCAGCGCCGATGAATGACCTGCGGGTCGACATCAAGACAGCGCAATCCGGTCAAAGGCGAAGAATATCTGGAACGGGCGCAATCGGCGATCGGTGCGTCGACCGACTCAAGGACCGGGGTTGACGTCCAGGGCGCCGATGTCCGTGCCCAGGGTGCGGAGGTGGGGGGTTTCGGTGGCCGGCTGCGGTAGCGGTGCCCGGTCGGGGTGGTGGTGACGATGGTGCCGTCCCGCACCTGGGTGGCCCAGCCCCGCAGATCCTTCGTCAGGTTGCACCGGGCGCAGCGACCGTTGCCGTTGCGCGGGTCGGTGTCCCCACCCTTCGCGACGGCCACGGCGTGGTCGGCGTGCCGGATCGGCGACCCACCGGGAGTGCAAAGAGCAATCCGGCTCCTTCGTCGCCGAATGTGCTCATGCCCTCCCGCTGCGTCTGGTGGCGGCCTCGCAAGCTCGGCCGACCGGACGGGGTGCGGCACACCTGATCCCGCACGGTCAGAAACATCCGCGCGACGGACGGGAAGTCCCGCCGCCGAGCGTCCGTCGCGGCCAGCTCCCCGGTGGTCGGGTCAGTGAACAACCGCCGCACCCACACCCGGGTCTGCTCGTCCGCGCGGACCAGGTCCCGGGCGAGCGGCGCCGGGATCGGCCCGACCCCGACGACGTGGGCGGGCTCGTCGTCCGCGTCGACCAGGGTCCGGTCGGTCATCACCAGATGCACCTCGACGCCGGGCACCATCGGTGGCCCCTCGGCCGGTGTCAGTACCCGGTCCACCAGGGCGTCGGCCATGATCTGACCCTTGGACCGGTGCTCGGCCACGTCGACCGCGCCCGTCAAAGCGGTGCGATGCAACTCCCCGAACACCGCGCACCCGTCCTTCACCGGCAGCAGCGCCGTCACGTACGTCATGCAGTCCGGCGCCGGCCGGATACTGACCCGCCGGTCCACCCCCGCCTTCGCCGCCCGCTCCGCCGCACCATGCGGATCGAGCCGCTGCGCCCACCCCCGGGCCTCCCGCTCGGTCCGCGCATCACCCCACCCGGCCAACTCGCCCGCGATCGCCGCATCAATCTGCGCGCGGTGCTCCACCGACAGATGCGCCGTCTCCCGAGCAATGATCGTGGCCCGCCACTCACTGGCCTCACCGGCCGCCAGCACGGCCAGCACCCCGGGCATCTCCCGCACCAGGGTGCGAGCCAACCCGACATGCCGGTTCCCCTTGTGCGCGCTGTCCCGCCGGGCCAACCCGACCTGCCCACACACCGACCGGCTGATCTCTCCCGGCTTCGACCCCGCCACCACCAACAATGCCCGCTGCGACCCGGCGAACGCGTCCGTCACCTGCGCCTGCCGGGCGAACGCCGCCGACTTCACCCGCTCCAACGCGGTCAGCTCATCGATCCGCTCCGGGTCGGTCAACTCGTCCAGGCCCGCCCCGGCCAGCGCCGCGAGGAACACGGCAGCGGCCTCGACGATCGACGACATACGTTCGAGTCTACTGTCCGATCAGGTCTTGCACAAGATAGTATTCACAGCTAGAGTGAGTCAATTCGAACACATGCCCACCAAGTGGAGGTACCGGAATCACCAGCGTCTCACTGAGGTCCGACAGCGGCCGGTCCCGGCGGCGCAGACACCGACGGCCCGACGGGACGGCGCCCCCGGTCGCCGTGAAAGGTCGTACCGCGATCAAGAACAGCCGGGAAGGGCGATGGTCGAATCCACGGGCGCGACCTACCCTGGCGGTATGGCCTCCAGCTCGGCACTGACCAGGGAACCGCGTTCGTCGGAGCAGATGGCCGATCATCACGCGGCGTCCACCGCGCTCGGCTTCCGGCGGATGGGATTCTCACCCACCGGCTGGGTGGCGCTGCTCGCTCCCGGTGTGGCGGTCGGACTCGTGGGCGGTCTGACCGGCCGACGACGGCGTGTCCATCCCGGCCGCTTGGCGGCCGCGGCGGTGGGCGGCGCGCTGCTCGGTGTCGCCGCGGCCAGGGTGGTCGACGAGGTGCAGTGGCGACGCAGCGCCGTCTGCCTGGAACTTTCCGAGCCCGATGCCGTGCTCGACCTCCTGCAGGAGGTCCGCTCGCAGGGGGTGCAGGCCGACATGGTCCGGGCCGAGCATGCGGCCGGCCCGTCGAGCACCGGGTACGCGCTGCGCTACCGGGCCCGGGACGACCGCCGGGTCCGCGCCGCGCTCGCCGCCCAACAGGGCTAAGGCTCCGATCACCACCGCGCTCGGCCCCGCCTGAGCCCGCTCGGGTCGGCGTGATGAGCTGGGCGGGTGAGTAACGCCAGCGTGGTCCAGCCCCTGTCCGATCCGGACACCGTCGACCGACTGGGCGCCGATCTCCGGTCCGCCGGCTTCGATGCCGTCGGCGTGCCCGAGCTGCTCGGACCAGGTGCTCACCGTGCGTTGGGCCGAGGGGAACCGGCCGCCGCATTGCGGGCCACCCGGGACGGCTCCCCGTTGGCCACCCTGGTCCGGCTGTTCCTGCTCGGCGCCACCGTCGATGAGACCGCCGGCGCCCGCGCCCTGCCGACGACCGGCCTGCCCGCCGCGCTCGCCCAGGGTTTGCTGGAGCGCGACGGCGACGAGGTGCGCGCGGCCCTCGACGTCCGCCCGCATGCCACCGACGACGACGAGTTCCTGCTCGTCTCCGACCTGGACTCGGACGTCCGGCCGGGGCCGGTTCGCCCTGATCACGTGCTCGGACTCGGGTCGGCGTCGATCACCCTGGCTCGCGCGATCGTCCGCGACCAGGTCGGCACCGCTCTGGACCTCGGCACCGGCTGCGGGGTCCAGTCACTGCACCTGGCCGGGCACGCCGACACGGTGCTCGGCACCGACGTCAACCCCCGGGCGCTCGCCCTGGCCGCGGCCACCGCCCGGCTCAACGGGCAGACCTGGGACCTGCGCCGCGGGTCGCTGTTCGAACCCGTCGACGGGCAGCGGTTCAACCTGATCGTGTCCAACCCACCGTTCGTCGTCGGCGACGGCAGCACCCGCTTCACCTACCGCGATTCGGGCATGCCCGGGGACGGCGTCGGCCGCGCCATCGTCGAGGGTGCCCGCACGCACCTGACCGAGGGCGGCACCGCGCAGCTGCTGGCCAACTGGCTCGTCGTCGGCGACACGGACTGGCGGGAACGGGTCGGCGAGTGGGTCGCGGCCAGTGGCTGCGACGCCTGGGTGGTGCAACGGGAGATCGCCGACCCCGCCGAGTACGTGGGGCTGTGGCTGGCCGACGCCGGCGAGGACGGCCGGTCCGGCGGCGACCGGGCGGCCGCCAACGCACTGGCCGCCGAGTGGCTCGACTGGTTCGCCGCGCACCGGGTCCGCGGGATCGGGATGGGCCTGATCACCCTGCGACACAACGGATCCGACCAGCCATCGGTCACCCTCGACGAGATCGCCGGCGAGGAGATCACCGGTGACGAGGTCCGCGCGTTCCTGACGAGCCGGTCCTGGGCGGAGTCGACCGACGACGCCCGGCTGTTGGCCACTCGCTTCGAACTCGCCCCCCAGGTGCTGCTGGAACAGCGCGCGTTGCCCGGACACGAGGGCTGGAACGTGGTGTTCCGGATGGTGCGCCGGCCGGGCGGTCCGGGCGCCACCCTGCAGCTGGACGAGTGGAGTCAGGCGCTGCTGGCCGGCTGCACCGGCGCGGTACCGCTGCAGGTGCTCGTCGAGCTGCTGGCCTCGGCCCATTCCGTCCCGCCCGGGGCGCTGGCCGCGGCGGTCGTGCCGTCGGTGCGGGTCGCCGTCATGCGGGGTCTGCTGCTGCCGGTCGGCGCCTGAGCTGCGCGTGCCGGTTGGCCGCCACCATGCCGGCCACCGCCGCCCAGGTGGGCGCGCGTCCCGCGCCGAACACGCCGAGCACGGACAGCGCCGAGCAGACGGAACCGACCGAGGCGAACGAGTACACCGATCCCACCGACGCCGCGGACCCGATCGACAACACCGATCCCGCGGATCCGATCGACAGGATCGAGCCGGCCGATCCGATCGACAGGATCGAGCCGACCGACCCGATCGACAGGATCGAGCCGACCGACCCGATCGAACGCAGCGAACTCCCCGAGCCATCCGGCTCCGACGCGTGTCCCTTCATCCCGCCATCGTGCCGCACCCACCTCGACCTGACACGATGCCCGGGTGCGAGCCGTGGCCACCCGAGTCCTGTCCGCCCACGTGTCCATCGACACCGGCACCGTCGACGGCGCCGGCGAACAGGTGGTCGGCCGGATCGACCGGCCCGGACTGCTCGCGCTCGTCGGCGTCACCCACACCGACGACGCGACCACGGCCCGCGCGATGGCCGCCAAGCTGCACGAGTTGCGGATCCTGCGCGACGACCTGTCCTGCGCGAGCACCGGCGCGCCGCTGCTGGTGGTCAGCCAGTTCACCCTGTACGCCCGCACCGACAAGGGCCGGCGCCCGTCCTGGGACCTGGCGGCGCCGCGGGATCGGGCCGAGCCGTTGGTCGACGAGGTGGTCGCGGAGCTGCGGCGGCGCGGTGCGCAGGTCGCCACCGGACAGTTCGGCGCGATGATGCGGGTCACCAGCGTCAACGACGGACCGTTCACGGTGCTGCTCGAGCTCCGACCGCCTGATGTGACCTATCTCACTCCGTAGGCCGTTCGCGTGATCAGGACCGCCGCCGAGCGTCTCTTGGGCATCTGAACGAGTGGAACGTCGGCCCCGACGGCCGGTTTCCCATGGAGTTCCCATGGTCGGCACACCGCAAGTCACAGTGCGCCGGGATTGGGTACTGCACACGAAAGCGCACCGTCATCGGGACCCAGCCCCGGGAATCGCAGACGCTTCGTCCGGGGAACTAAATCGGGGCTGACAGACGTTCGAATAGTCAGCGGGTCAGCAGCAAACGGCTCGCCTGAACGGAACGAAGGGAGCAGCACCATGGTCGCACCCGCTTACGACCTCGATAAGCCGAGCCGCACCACCAGCACTGCCACCTCGCGGCCCACCAGCCGCGACGAGGACCTCGATGCCCAGGGTCCATCGGCGGATCTGGTCCGCGTGTACCTGAACGGGATCGGCAAGACCGCACTGCTGACCGCCGAGCAGGAAGTGGAGCTGGCCAAGCGGATCGAGGCCGGCGTGTTCGCCGCGCACATGCTCGAGTCCGGCGTCGAATTGCCGCTGCAGCGGCGCAAGGATCTGCGCATGGTCGTCCGCGACGGCGGACGGGCCCGCAACCACCTGCTGGTGGCCAACCTTCGTCTGGTCGTGTCGCTCGCCAAGCGGTACACCGGTCGCGGCATGCCGCTGCTGGACCTGATCCAGGAGGGCAACCTGGGCCTGATCCGCGCGGTGGAGAAGTTCGACTACACCAAGGGCTTCAAGTTCTCCACGTACGCCACCTGGTGGATCCGGCAGGCAATCTCCCGGGGTATGGCCGACCAGGGCCGCACCATCCGGTTGCCCGTCCATCTGGTCGAACAGGTCAACAAGCTCTCCCGGCTCAAGCGTGAGTTGCACCAGCAGTTGGGTCGGGATGCCACGCTCGCCGAACTCGCTCACGAATCGGGCATCCCGGAGGAGAAGATCGCCGACCTGCTCGATCACGCCCGGGATCCGGTGAGCCTGGACATGCCGGTCGGCTCCGACGAGGAGGCGCCGCTCGGCGACTTCATCGAGGACGCCGAGTCGACCTCCGCCGAGGCGGCCGTCGTCGCCGGATTCATGCACGACGACATCAACCGGGTGTTGCGGACGCTGGACGACCGCGAGCAGACCGTGGTGCGGTTGCGGTACGGGCTCGACGACGGTCGTCCCCGCACGCTGGACGAGATCGGTCGACACTTCGGCATCTCGCGCGAGCGGGTTCGCCAGATCGAGCGCGACTCGATGGCCAAACTGCGGGTGGGTGACCGCTCGGAGGTGCTGCGCTCCTACGCGAGCTGACGGCGGTTCGTGAATATGTAGCGGCGAGCGCCTCGACAACGGGGTCTGCGCGCCGTCGCCAGAGGGACCGGGTCTGTGTACGCACGGACCCGGTCCTTCGCCGTTTCGCACCGGTGCCGGCCCGGACAACTCACCCGAACCGGATCATCCGGTCCGAGGCCCGCAGGCCCCAGGATGGTTCGGTGACAACTCCTGCGTCCGCGCCCGCGCGCACCGGGGCCGGCCTGGTGCTGGCCGTGCTCGCCGCCAGCCAGTTCCTGATGACGCTGGACAGCTCGGTGATGAACGTGTCGATGGCCACCGTGGCCGCCGACCTGGGCACGACGATCACCGGGATCCAGACCGCGATCACGCTGTACACGCTGGTGATGGCCACCCTGATGATCACCGGCGGCAAGCTCGGCTCGATCATGGGCCGGCGCCGGGCGATGGGCATCGGCATGGTGATCTACGCGGCCGGCTCGTTCGTCACCGCCATCGCGCCGAACCTGCCGGTGCTGCTCCTCGGCTGGTCGTTCCTCGAAGGGGTCGGCGCCGCGCTGATCATGCCGGCGATCGTGGCCCTGGTCGCCGCGAACTTCGCCCCCGAGCGGCGGTCCGCCGCCTACGGCATGGTGGCCGCGGCGTCCGCCGTCGCCGTCGCCGCCGGCCCGTTGATCGGCGGCGCGATGACGACCTACCTGTCCTGGCGGTACGTGTTCTTCGGCGAGGTCGTCATCGCCATCGTCATCCTGGCCACCCTGCGCAAGCTGCGGGACACCCCGCCCGTGCCCAGCCGGATCGACTATCTGGGGTCGCTGCTGTCGGTGATCGGGCTCGGGCTCCTGGTCTACGGCGTGCTCAAGTCCAGCGAGTGGGGCCTGGTGGTGCCCAAGGTCGGCGCGCCGGCCCTGTTCGGCGCGTCCCTGTCGACCTGGTTCATCGGCGCCGGGCTCCTCGTGGTCTGGGTGTTCCTGCACTGGGAGCGCCGGCTGGAGCGGCGTCATGCGCAGGACCCGACGACGCTGCCACCCCTGGTCCGGCCCAGCATGCTGCGGGTCCGGCAACTCTCCGGTGGGCTGTCCATGTTCTTCGCCCAGTTCATGATCCAGGCCGGCGTGTTCTTCGCGATCCCGCTGTTCCTGTCCGTGGTGCTGGGCCTCTCGGCCCTGGAGACCGGGGTGCGGCTGGTGCCCCTGTCCATCGCGTTGCTCCTGGCCGCGGTCGGCATTCCCAAGGTGTGGCCGAAGGCCAATCCGCGGCGGGTGGTCCGGATCGGCCTGCTGTGCATGATCGTCGGGATCGGGTTCCTGGTCGCCGGGATGGATCCGGAGGCGGACGCCGCGGTCGTCACCATCCCGATGGTGCTGATGGGACTGGGGCTGGGCGCGCTGGCCTCGCAACTCGGCGCGGTCACCGTGTCGGCGGTGTCCGAGGATCAGGCGGCCGAGGTCGGCGGGCTGCAGAACACCGCGACCAACCTCGGGGCCTCGATGGGCACCGCATTGATCGGATCGGTGCTGATCGCCACGTTGAGCACCGCCGCCCTGACCGCGGTCGCGTCGAGTTCGTCCCTCTCGGTCCCGGTCCAGGCGCAGATCACCACCGACCTGGCCAGCGGGGTCCCGTTCATCTCCGACGCCCAGGTCGAGGCGGAGCTCACCGCGGCCGGGGTGTCCGCCGCCGATGCCCAGGAGATCACCGCGATCAACGCGGACGCGCGGCTGCAGGCGCTGCAGGTCGCCTTCGCGGCCGCCGGGCTGGTCGCCATCTTCGCCCTGTTCCTGACCGGCCGGATCCCCGTCGTGCCGCCCGGGTCGGCCGAGCATCCCGAGGTCGAGACGGCCGAGCCGAGTTGACGTCGGTCACTGCATCCGGCGGCGCCAGTCGTCGAATTCGGACGGTGGACCGATGATGCCCGTGGCCCCGGTGATCGCGATGCCGGCCGGACCGGCCAGCACCGGCTGGAGCTGAAGGCCGACCAGTTCCGGCACGTCGTCGGCCAGCGCGGACAGCCGCAGGGCCAGGTCGATCAGCGGTTCCTTGGGCACCACCTCGGCGCCCCGGTAGCCGTCCAGCAGCGGTGCCGCGCCGGGGGCCGCGATCAGGTCGGCGGCGTCCACGTCGGTCAGCGGGACCGTGCGGTAGGCGCGGTCCTCGAGCAGTTCGGTGGCGACCCCGCCGATCCCGAACGAGACCAGCGCCCCGAACGATGGGTCCGCGGTGATCCGGAAGACGGTCGGCACCCCGGTCCGTTCGGCCGGCACCGACTTCTGCACGTACTGCCACGGACCGGCGATGTCGAACAGGTTCTGGTATGCCTCCCGCACCTGGTCCGGGGTCTGCAGGCCCAGCCGGACCCCCGCCTGGTCCAGCCGGTGCCGCAGCGACTCGTCGAACGACTTGAGCGCGACCGGGAAGCCGATCTCGGCGGCCGCGCGCACGGCGTCATCGGCGGAACCGATCGCCTGGAAGGCCTCGATCGGGATGCCGTAGCAGCCGAGCAGGGTGACCAGTTCGGCATCGATCAACGCCCGGGCCGGGTCGTCGGGGACGCGCATGGCCTCGATCGCCGCCCGGGCGGCGGCCGCGGCCGCCTTCCGGTCCAGCCCCGCCAACTCCGGCACCGTGCCGGCCGGGCGGTCCAGCCATGCGCCGTACCGCACGGCGTAGGACAGCGCGCCCACCGCGCGTTCGAGGGTGCGGTAGGAGGGCACCGACCCCCGGGTGGGGTTGCCCCGGTCGTCCAGCACGCTCAGGTGTTGGGTCAGCCCGTCGACCGCCAGGAACGTGCTGACGGCCGGGATCGGCGCGTCGCGCAGCGCGTCCCGCAGCGCGGCCGCATGCTCGTGACCCTCGGTCGCCACCGGCGGCACCCACCCGACCACCAACGCGTCGATGTCGTCGCGGTTGGCCATCTCGCGGACCGCGTCGGCCAGGTCGGCGGCGCCCACCTGCACGCCCAGATCGACCGGCGAGTCGGCCGCGACGGCGAGACCGGCCTCCAGGCAGAAGTCGACGGCCAGCACCCCCAGCGCGCTGGAGTTGCCGACGATGCCGATCCGGTCGCCCCGTGGGACCGGCTGGGTGGACAGCAGCTGCGCCACGTCGAACGCCGTCGTCAGACCCGGGGTCCGGATCACCCCGGACTGCTCGAACAGGCTCGCCACCACGTCGTCGGTCAACTCCGATGAGGTGGCGACCAGGCCGGGCACGACCTGCGAGTGCCGGCCGGACTTCACCGCGATCACCGGCTTGGTCCGGGCCAGCACCCGGGCCAGCCGGGCGAACTTGCGCGGGTTGCCGAACGATTCGAGGTACAGCAGCACGACCTCGGTGCGGTCGTCGCCGTGCCAGTACTGCAACAGGTCGTTGCCGGACACGTCGGCCCGGTTGCCGGCGGAGACGAAGGTGGACAGCCCGAGCGAACGCGCCGCCGCGTCGGCCAGGATGGCCACGCCCAACGCCCCCGACTGGCAGAAGAAGCCGACCGGGCCGGCCGGCGGCACCACCGGCGCGAGCGAGGCGTTGAGGAGCACCTCGGGATCGGTATTGATCATGCCGAGGCAGTTCGGGCCGAGCAGCCGCATCCCCGCACCGCGGACAACGGCGGCCATCCGCCGCTGGGCCTGGGCGCCGTCCAGCCCGGCGTCGCTGAACCCGCCGGTCATCATGACCAGCCCGTGCACCCCCTTGACCCGGCACGACTCGACCACCTCGGCGACCGTCGCGGTGGGCACCGTGACCACCGCGACGTCGACCGGATCGGGGATGTCGTTGACGGTCGGGTAGGCCCGCACCCCACGCACCGACCGGGCTTCGGGGTTCACCGGGTAGACCGGCCCGGCGAACTCCCCCTCGAGCAGGTTGGCCAGCACCGCATGGCCGATCTTCGTCGGATCGGCCGACGCACCGATCACCGCGATCGACCGCGGTGAGACCAGCCGCCTGATGGACCGGGCCTCGGCGCGGTGCTCCCGGGAGAGCACGACGGCACGGGACTTCTCGGTCGGTGCGATGTCGAAGACCAGGTCGATGACGCCGGAGTCGTACTCCCGGTGCACCGTGTACCCGGCGTCGATGAAAACCCTTACCATCTGGGTGTTCTCGCCCAGCACCTCGGCGGTGAAGCGGCGGATCCCGCGCTCCTGGGCGGCCGCCGCCAGATGCTCGAGCAGGATGGAGCCGAGCCCGCGGCCCTGCTGCGAGTCCTCGACCAGGAACGCGACCTCGGCGGCGTCGGGATCGCCGAACGAGGTGTTGCGGTGCGCGGTGCCGGCCGCGATCAGCTCGCCGCCGAGCTCGACGACCAGGCCGATCGCGGTCTCGTGATCGACGTCGACGAAGATCGAGACCTGGGCGTCCGATACCTGCTTGACCGCCGAGAAGTAGCGTAGGTACAGCGATCTGGCCGACATCCGGCCGTGCATGGCGCGGATCTGGTCGGCGTCGGCCCGGGCGGCCGGGCGGACGTGGGCCACCCCGCCGTCGGCGAGGACCACGTCGGCCTCCCACTGCTGCGGGTACTCGCGCCCGGCCGGGCCGGTCACGGCCGGCTCGGTCGCGGCCGGCTCGGTGACCACCGGTCCGCCGGCGGGTTCGGTGGGAATCGGTTCAGTCACGGGGATCTCGCGGGTCGAGACCGTGCAGCGGGAAGACCGAGTCCCGGGTCTGCAGGATGGCCCGGTCGACCGCCAACTCCTGATGCCCGGCCCACCGGTCGTACCCGACCGGTCCGGGTTGGCCGTCCGACATGTCGATGGGCAGCGGGATGTCGGGGCGGGCCCGCGCAGCCTGGGCGATCCATTCCTCCGGCATCGGGGTGGCCGGGTCCAGGTCCCGTTCGGCGACGATGGCCAGCAGGTGCGTCCAGGCCCGGGGCACGACCCGGACCGGGGAGTAGCCGCCGCCGCCGAGGGCGAGCCAGCGGCCGCCGGTGACCTCGCGGGCCAGCTCGCGCAGCGCCAGGTAGGTGGTGCGCTGCCCGTCGACGGTCAGCATGAGGTCGGCCAGCGGGTCCTCCCGGTGCGCGTCCGCGCCCTGCTGGGTCACCAGGATCTCCGGCCGGAAGGCCCGGACGATCCCCGGCACCACGGCGTGGAAGGCGCGCAGCCAGGCCGCGTCCGCGGTCCCGGCGGGCAGCGCCACGTTGACGGCCGTGCCCTGCGCGGCGCCGACCCCGATCTCGGTCGCCCAGCCCGTGCCCGGGAACAGGGTCAACGGCGATTCGTGCAGCGAGATGGTCAGCACCCGGGGGTCGTCGTAGAACGCGGCCTGCACCCCGTCGCCGTGGTGCGCGTCGACGTCGATGTAGGCGACCCGCTGGACGCCCTCGTGCAGCATCGCCTTGATGCCCAGCGCGGCGTCGTTGTAGACACAGAAGCCGGAGGCGTGATCGGGCATCGCGTGGTGCAGGCCGCCGCAGAAGTTCACCGCCCGATCAACCTGACCGGTCGCGATGGCCCGGGCCGCGTCGATGGACCCGCCGGCGATGAGTGCGGCGTTGTCGTGCATGCCGGGGAAGATCGGGTTGTCGTCGGTGCCGAGTCCGTGGCCGACCGCCATCGGCACCGAGCTGGACGCCGCCCGCACGGCGGCGATGTACCCGGGGGTGTGCACCCAGCCGAGGGTCTGGTCGTCGGCCGGTTCCGGGACGAGCACGTCATAGGCGTCCAGCACCTTGAGCTCGCTTGCCAACGCCCAGGTCAGTTCCCATCGCAACGGGTGCAGCGGGTGATCTCCCCCGAGGTCGTAGCCGAGCATCCGTCGATCCCAGGTCACCAGCGGCGCTGCCATCGGCACAGGCTAACCCGGCCCGTCCGGCCGGGCAGCGGGCTGCCGGGTGGGCCTGCTCACCGGTGATCTGCGACGTTCGGCCCTGGACGGGCCATTCTCAGCCGCCGGTGGCGACGGGCCGGCCGAGCGCACACCACTGCGAGTAGGACCCGGGGTAGAGCATCGCGGCGATGCCGACCTGCTCGGCGGCCAGCACCAGTTGGCACGCGGTGATGCCGGATCCGCAGGAGGCGACCACGTCGGTACCGGGGCCGACACCGGCCGCGTGGAGTTGCTCGGCAATCTCGGCCGCCGGCCGGTACGTGCCGTCGGCCCGCATCAGGTCGGCGATCGGCAGGTTCACCGCGCCCGGGATGTGTCCGGCGACCGGATCGAGTGGTTCCACCTCGCCCCGGTACCGGGCGGCGGCCCGCAGGTCCAACAACACCGCGCCGGGGGCGTCGGCGGCGGCCGCGGCGCCGTCGGCGTCGACGACCGGCAGCCCCCCGGGGGTGACGGCGATCGTGCCGGGGACGACCGGATCGGCCGGTCCGGACTCCGTGGGCCGCGCCGAAGCGGCGGCCCAGGCCGGCCAGCCGCCGTCCAGCACCCGCACGTCGGTCAACCCGGCCCATCGCAGCAGCCACCACGCCCGCGCCGCGGCCAGCCCCGGCCCGCCGTCGTAGACGACGACGTCGTCACCGGGGTGCAGCCCGACCGCGCGCAGGGCGGCCTGCAGGTCGGCCGGATCGGGCAACGGGTGCCGGCCGCCCGGGCCCGGGGCGGCGGCGAGGTCCCGGTCCAGATCGAGGAACCGGGCGCCCGGGACGCGACCGGCCAGGAACCCGTCCGGGTCACTGCCGCCGGCCAGCGTCCAGCGGACGTCGAGCAGGACCGGTGGCGACCCGCCGGCCATCCGCTCGGACAGCTCGGCGGCAGGGATCAACGGGGACCGCGGGGAGACGTTCATCGCCGACTATTGTGAAGCCTCGATGGAAAGGGGTTGCGCGCGCCCGCCGGGCGTGCCGTGAGTGCCCACCGCCCGGACCCGGCACCGCCGAATCCCCCTGGACCGTCGACCCACCCGAGTAGGATCGCGAGCGCCCAAGAAGGAGACTCCGAGCGTGAACGACCTGATCGACACGACCGAGATGTATCTGCGGACCGTCTTCGAGCTGGAGGAAGAGGGCATCGTTCCGCTCCGGGCCCGGATCGCCGAGCGGCTGAATCAGAGCGGGCCAACGGTCAGCCAGACGGTCGCCCGGATGCAACGCGACGGTCTGCTCGTCGTCTCGGACGACCGTCACCTGGAGCTGACCGATCTCGGCCGGGACCGGGCCACCGCGGTGATGCGCAAGCACCGGCTCGCCGAACGCCTGCTGCTGGATGTCATCGGCCTGGATTGGCAGGACGTGCACGTCGAGGCGTGCCGCTGGGAACACGTGATGAGCGAGCAGGTCGAGCAGCGGCTGGTCGCCCTGCTGGGGCACCCGCGGACCTCCCCGTACGGCAACCCGATTCCCGGGCTGGACCACCTGGGCGAGTCGGCGGACCCGGTGACCGAGACCCACCGCGATCTCATCGGCGCCGACGTGGCCGCCGGGCGCGGCGGCCGGTTCGAGGTGCGCCGGATCATCGAGATCGTGCAGAACCAGCCGACGGTCATGGATCGGCTGCACCGGGGCGGTGTCGTTCCCGGGGCGGTCCTGGAGTTCGGGGTTCGCGGGGATGCGATGGTCGTCGGGGACGGCACCGTGACGACCGAACTGTCCCCCGACATCGCGCACGGCATCCACGTCCGGCCGGCAGCCTGACCGGGCCGGACGGACCCGAGGAGTCGGGGTGGACCTGCCGCTGAGCGTGCTGGTCATGCTGCCGCTACTGGCCGTGGTGGCGCCGATTCTGGCGTCCGTGGTCGGCCGCGTCGTGCGGATCCCGCTGGTGGTCTTCGAGATCGTCCTCGGCATCGTGTTCGGGCCGGCCGTCCTCGGCTGGGTGCACCCCACGAATGGCACCGAGAAGCTGTCGAACCTCGGCCTGTGCATGCTGTTCTTCCTGGCCGGCAACGAGATCGATTTCGGCCGGATCCGGGGTCGACCGCTCAACCGATCGATCGTCGGCTGGTTGTTCGCCCTGGTGCTGGGCGTAGCCGTGGCCCTGCTGCTCGCGCCGACCCCGGCGGCGGCGATCTTCGTGGGCGTCGCGCTGACCAGCACCGCGCTCGGCACCCTGATGCCGATCCTGCGGGACGCCGGCGAATTGCGGACACCGTTCGGCGCGGCCGTGATCGCCATCGGGGCGGTCGGCGAGTTCGGCCCGCTGATCGCCATCTCGCTGTTCCTGTCCGGTCGCGAGCCCGGACTCGCCGCCGTCGTCCTGCTGAGCTTCGTGGTGATCACCGCCGGGGCCATCTATCTGGCCAGCCGCGGCACCCACCCGAGGTTGGACTCGCTGATCACCGCCACCCTGCACACCAGCGGCCAGTTCGCCGTGCGCCTGGTGCTGTGCCTGCTGCTCCTGCTGGTCGCGCTCAGCCTGGTGCTGGGCCTGGACATGCTGATCGGCGCGTTCGCGGCCGGGGTGATCGCCAAGCTGTTGCTGTCCGGGGCCGGCCCGCACGACAAGGAGGCGATCGAGGGCAAACTCGAGGCCGTCGGCTTCGGGTTCCTGGTGCCGATCTTCTTCATCAGCACCGGGTTGACCTTCGACCTGGATGCCCTGCTGGCGGACCCGACGACCCTGCTGATGCTCCCGGTCTTCCTGATCCTGCTGGTGCTGGTCCGCGGGTCGTCGACGTTGTTCACCTCCCGCGGGTTGGTCCCGGCGGACCGGCGGGCGGTGGTGCTGCTCGGGTCGACCGGGCTGCCCATCGTCGTCGCGGTGACCGGCATCGGCGTCAGCTCCGGCGATCTCCCGGTGGGTACCGCGACCGCGCTGGTGGGCGCCGGCATGCTGTCGGTGCTGCTGTTCCCGCTGATCGGCCTGGCCCTGCACCGCAAGGCACCGGACGGCGCCCGCAAGCCGGCCGACCGGGATGTTCCGGAGATCGCCGAGGAAGGCTGACCCGCGGGGCCCGTAGCCTGGACCGGTGAGTGTCGCCTCCACCACCGCACTCGGCCCCCGCATTCCCGACACCCCGCGGTCCGGGTCGGTCAGCGCACCGCTGGTGTCGGCCGATGCGGCCGCCGACCGGCTGGCCGGCCGCCGGTTGATCGTGCTGACCGGCGCCGGCCTGTCCACCGACTCCGGCATCCCCGACTACCGCGGCCCCGATTCCCCACCCCGATCCCCCATGACCTACGACGAGTTCGTCTCCGGTCCGCGGGCGCAGCGACGGTACTGGGCGCGCAGCCACGTCGGCTGGCAACGGCTGGGTTCCGCCCGGCCGAACGACGGGCACCGCGCGCTGGCCGCCCTCGAGTCGGCCGGGGTGGTCCGCACGCTGATCACCCAGAACGTCGACGGGCTGCACCGGGCCGCCGGCAGCCGGGCGGTGATCGACCTGCACGGCCGCATCGACCAGGTGATCTGCCTGCACTGCGGCGACCGGACCGGACGGCTCGACCTGCACCACCGGCTCGACGCCGCCAACCCCGACTTCGCCGAGCACGCCGACGTCCGCACGGCCCCCGACGGGGACGTCGAACTCGAGGACACCTCCGGGTTTCGCCTGGTGGCCTGCCTGCGCTGCGGCGGAACGCTCAAGCCGGACGTCGTGTTCTTCGGCGAGAACGTGCCCAAGTCCCGGGTGGATGAGGTCTATGCGGCCATGGACGCGGGCGGTGCGCTGCTCGTCGCCGGATCGTCGTTGACGGTGATGTCCGGCCTCCGGTTCGTCCGGCACGCCGCGAAGTTGGGGTGGCCGATCGTCATCGTCAACCGCGGCATCACCCGCGGCGACCCGCTGGCCACCGGCCGGGTGCACGCCGGTTGCACCGAGACGCTGACCGCACTGGCCGACCGCTGGGGGGGTTGACCTGACGCATCTGATGCGCAGTCGTATAGCATCAGATGCGTGCGGACAACGATCGACCTCGACCCGCTGGTGTTGGCTGCGCTGAAGGAACGGCAGCAGCGGGAGGGCAAGACTCTGGGCGCACTTGCGTCCGAACTGTTGAGCAAGGCGTTGGCGCAAGAGCCCGAACCGGCGGTCGATCTGCATTGGCCCGTCAAGGCAATGGGCACGCCATTGATCGACATCGAGGACAAGGAAGCAGTCTGGGACGTCCTGGACCGTCGAGACTGATGTCGTACACCATCGACGCCAACATCCTCATCTACGCGAGCAACACCGATGCACCCGAGCATGATCACGCGCAGACCCTGGTGAGTCGAATGGTGTCCGGTCCGGGGTTGTGTGTCGTGCTCTGGCCGGTACTGACGGGATTTCTTCGCATCTCGACTCACCCACGGATCATGCCGAATCCGCTGACCGTCGCCGAGGCATCAACGGTGATCGATCAGTTCGTGGCCGCGCGGTCGGTCCGGGTCGTCGGCGAGGACGCCAGGATGTGGACCGCATTCCAGCACGTGGAGATCGGCCAGCCGATCCGGGGCAATCTGGTTCCCGACGCCGTGATCGCCGCACTCATGCTCAGCAACGGCGTGTCCACCATCTACACCCGCGACCGGGGGTTCCGGCGGTTCGACGGGATCAAGGTCGTCGACCCGTTCGCCTGATCGGGCGAACCGGAAGATCGGCGCGGCAGTCCGCACCGATCTTCCGGCCCGTCGCCGATCAGACCTTGCGCACGGCGACCGCAAGCTTGGCGTTGACGCCGGTGCCCACGACCAGGTCGGTGGTGCCCGCCCACCCGGCGGGCAGCTCCGTCGACACAGCGGGGTCACCCACGGCCAACACCTGCTCGGCCAGCCAACCCCAGCGACCGAGCACGGCGGCCCGAGCCACCTCGTCGTCGCCGGCCACCACCAGTTCGATCCGGTCGGAGACGTCCAACCCGGCGCTCTTACGCAGGTCCTGCACGCCGCGGGCGACGTCCCGGACCAGGCCGTCGGCGATCAGGTCGTCGTCCAGCGCGGTGTCCAGCGCGACGAACCCGCCCGAGCCGAGCAGCCCGACCGCGTCCGAGGACGCGCCGGCGGCGGACAGCTCGAGGGTGTACTCCCCGTCGGCGAGCACGACGTCCCCGCAGGTCACGGTGCCGTCGTCGGCGACCGTCCAGTCGCCGGCCTTGGCCGCCTTGATCACCTGCTGCACCTGCTTGCCCAGCCGCGGCCCGGCCGCGCGGGCGTTCACCGTGAGCCGGCGGGTGACCCGCTCGTCGTGCTCGGCGAGTTCGGTGACGTCCACGGTGCGGACGTTGACCTCGTCGGCCAGCAGGTCGGCGAAGGAGGCCAGGGCGGCTGCGTCCCGGACGGCCACCGTCATCGAGGCCAGCGGTTGCCGCACCCGGAGCTTGCCGGCCTTGCGCACCGACAGCGCGACGGACGCGACCTCGCGGACCTCGTCCATCGCGGCCACCAGGTCGGCGTCCAGTGGCAGTTCGGCGAGTGTGGGCCAGTCGGACAGGTGCACCGACCGCGACCCGGTCAGCCCCCGGTGGATCACCTCGGTGATCAGCGGCAGCAGCGGCGCGGCTACCCGGCACAGCGCCTCCAACACGGTGTGCAGGGTGTCGATGGCGTCCCGGTCACCGTCCCAGAACCGTTGGCGGGAGCGCCGGATGTACCAGTTGGTCAGCCCGTCCAGGTACACCCGCACCGCATGGCAGCCGCCGGCCAGGTCGTAGCCGTCCATCGCGGTAGTGACGACGCCGATCAGCTCGGCGGTCTTGGCCAGGATGTACCGGTCGAGCACGTCGGTCGAGTCGGTGCGCACCGTGCCGGCCACCCCGGCCGCGTTCGCGTACAGCGACAGGAAGGACCAGGCGTTCCACAGCGGCAGCACCGCCTGCCGGACGCTGTCCCGGATGCCTTGCTCGGTGACGACCAGGTCGGCGCCGCGCAGGATCGGCGAGGCCATCAGGAACCAGCGCATCGCGTCCGAGCCGTCCCGCTCGAACACCTGCCCCACGTCGGGGTAGTTGCGGCGCGACTTGCTCATCTTCTGCCCGTCGTCACCCAGCACGATGCCGTGGGCCATGCAGGTGACGAACGCCGGCCGGTCGAACAGTGCGGTGGCCAGCACGTGCAGCGTGTAGAACCAGCCGCGGGTCTGCCCGTTGTACTCGACGATGAAGTCGCCGGGATAGTGGTGCTCGAACCACCCAGCGTTCTCGAACGGGTAATGCACCTGGGCGTACGGCATGGAGCCCGACTCGAACCAGCAGTCCAGCACCTCCGGCACCCGGTGCATGGTCGAACGGCCGGTCGGGTCGTCCGGGTTGGGCCGGGTCAGCTCGTCGATCATCGGCCGGTGCAGGTCGGTCGGCCGCACGCCGAAGTCGCGTTCCAGCTCGTCCAGCGACCCGTAGACGTCGACCCGGGGGTACGCCGGGTCGTCCGAGGTCCACACCGGGATGGGCGAGCCCCAGAAGCGGTTGCGGGAGATCGACCAGTCGCGGGCACCCTCCAGCCATTTGCCGAACTGGCCGTCCTTGATGTGCCCGGGCACCCAGGTGATCTGCTGGTTCAGCTCGACCATCCGGTCCCGGAAAGTGGTGACGGCCACGAACCAGGACGAGACCGCCCGCTGGATCAGCGGGGTGTCGCAGCGCCAGCAGTGCGGGTACGGGTGCTCGTAGGAGTCCCGGCGCAGCAGCAGCCCGGCCGCCTTCAGATCGGCGATGATCGGGATGTTGGCGTCGAAGACCTGAAAGCCCTCGTACGGCGGTACCTGGCTGGTGAACCGGCCCTGCGCGTCGACGGGGTTGACCACCTCGATGCCGGCGGCGTCGGTGACGGCCTTGTCCTCCTCACCGAAGGCCGGGGCGATGTGCACCATGCCGGTCCCGTCCTCGGTGCTGACGTAATCGGCGGTCAGCACCTGGTGCGCGTTGTCCCGGCCGACGAAGAATTCGAAAGGAGGACTGTAGGGCGTTCCCACCAGCTGGGCCCCGGTGTAATGGGCCAGCACCTGGGGCTCCTCCCCCAGTTCGCGCGCGTACGCACCCAGGCGAGCCTGCGCGAGCAGGTACCGGCCGGCGAACGGGCCGGACGACTCGACGACGACATAGTCGATGTCCGGCCCGACGGCGGCGGCCAGGTTGGACGGGAGCGTCCACGGCGTGGTCGTCCAGACCAGCGCGTTGACCCCGTCGAGGGTGGGGTCGTCCGACCGCAGCCGGAGCGGGACGGTGACGGCCGGGTCCTGCCGGCTGCGGTACGTGTCGTCCATCTTGGTCTCGGTGGCCGACAGCGGCGTCTCGCACCGGAAGCAGTACCAGAGCACCCGGTAGCCCTCGTAGATCAGGCCCTTGTCCCACAACGTCTTGAAGGCCCACATGACGGACTCCATGTAGTCCAGGTCGAGGGTCTTGTAGTCGTTGTCGAAATCCACCCAGCGGGCCTGCCGGGTGACGTACTCCTGCCACTCGTGGGTGTACCGCAGCACCGAGGAGCGGCAGGCGTCGTTGAAGGCCTCCACGCCCATGCCGACGATCTCGGACTTGTGCTTGATGCCCAACTGCCGCTCGGCCTCCACCTCGGCCGGCAGACCGTGGGTGTCCCAGCCGAAGCGCCGCTCCACTTTGCGGCCCTTCATCGTGTGGTACCGCGGAACGGTGTCCTTGACGTAGCCGGTCAGCAGGTGACCGTAGTGCGGCAGGCCATTGGCGAACGGCGGGCCGTCGTAGAAGACGTACTCGTTGCCGCCGTTCTCGCCGGCGTCCCGCTGATCGACCGACGCCTGGAAGGTGCCGTCCTTGGCCCAGTAGGCCAGGACCTCGCGTTCGAGGGTCGGGAAGTCGGGGTGGGTGGCGACCGACTCGGCGCCGGCCCGCGGGTAGCTGCTGGTCATGATGGGTACTCCTCGTCGCTGCAGGTCGTTCTCACTGCAGGGACGAGGCGCGCCCGGTGCCGGGCGCGTCCCGCGGTACCACCCCGCTTGCCCGGCTCCGGCGCTCGCGCAGAGCACCGGCCCGGACCGCTCGTTCGCCGGCTGTGTCGGGCCGGACCCGTTCGGGTCTAGTGAGAACGTCGGCCCCGGTCGATCAGGGGACCGACGTTCCGTTCTTCCGAATGGCTCACCGGTGATGGCCGGGTCGATGCCGTCGTGCTGATGATCCTTGGTTCAAGCCTAACGCCGCCGGTCCAGGGATATTCCCGGCGCTCAGTCCCCCGGGCCCGAGGTGACGGCCACCGGCTGCTGCTCGCGGGAGCCGCTGTCGTCCAGTTGGGCCAGCTGGTCGCTGATCCAGCTCTTGAGTCGGCCGCGGTACTCCTTCTCGTAGCCGCGCAGATCCTCGATCTTCTTTTCCAGGCCGACCCGGTCGTTGGAGAGCTTGCCGATCGCCTCGTCGTACCGGGTCTTGGCCTCGCGGTCGAGGTTCTCGGCCTTGGTCCGGCTGTCCCGCTCGGCCGCCTCGGCGCGCGCGGTGGCATCGGCCAGCAGCGCCTCGGCCTGGCTGTTGGCCTCGGACACCGTCTTCTCCGCCTGCGCCGACGCCTCACCGGTCACCCGCTCGGCCTCGGCCCGCGCCTCGGTGGTCAGCTTGTCGGCGGTCTCCTGCGCCAGCCCGAGCAGCCGCGCGGCCGCGGTGTGCGCGTCCCCGGCGGACATGGGCGCGGCCTCGGCGGCCGGCTTGGTCAGCGGCACGGTGTGGCCACCGGCGACCTGGTCGGTCTTGGCCTTGAGCTCGGCGTTCTCCTCGATCAGGCGGGCCATCTCCGCCTCGACCACGTCCAGGAAGGCGTCGACCTCGTCCTCGTCGTAGCCGCGCTTGCCGATCGACGGTTTCTTGAACGCAACGTTGTGCACATCGGCTGGGGTCAGCGGCATGACTTGCTCCTCGGTGGCTCTACTCAGACTGTCTGCACAGCGCTTGCCGTGATCGTCTCGGGAAAGGATAGTCGGCCGGGGCCCGCTCGAGCCTCGTCTTTACTCGTCGCGACGCGACCATCGACTCCGGGCGGGCGCGGTCAGAGGGCGGCGAAGGCGAGCCGCGAGACGACCTCCATCAGGATGTACACGATGATCAGCAGCACGATGATGCTCAGATCGAAGCCCATTCCGCCCAGCCGGACGGTCGGAATGATCTTGCGGAACAACTTCACCGGCGGGTCGGTGGTGACGTAGAGCACTTCCATCGCGACCGCCGGGGTGCCGGCCGGGCGCCAGGTCTTGGCGAACACCCGGACGAACTCGATGACGATCCGGCCCAGTAGCGCCAGCCGGAAGAACCAGAGGAGCAGCCAGACGATCTGCCAGAGAACGTTCACCCCTCCACTTCTACCTGATGGGTCGAGCCCGACTCCAGCTCGGGCCCGGCGTGGCCGAGACCGATCGAACCCTTGTGCGACCGCACGCCCGGACACGCCGACGCGCCGCACCGGGAAGGGGTGCGGCGCGTCGAGGCGGTGGGCGGACCGATCAGCGTCCGGAGCGGCCTCCGGCATAGGCCGGCGGCCGGCTGGCGTAGCCGGCGTATTCGGGCTCGTAGTCGGGCAGCTCGGGCATCTCGGTGTCCGGCGGCAGCAACATGAAGACCTTGGTGGTCACCTTGTCGATGGACCCGCGAAGCGCGAACGCCAGGCCGGCCGCGAAGTCGACCAGGCGCCGGGCGCCGGTGTCGTCCATCTCGGTCATGTCCAGGATGACGGGCTTGCCTTCGCGGAACTTCTCGCCGATGATCCGCGCCTCGCCGAACCCGGTCAGCTTGACGGTGACGGGCCGGATCGCCCCGGCGGATTCGGCGTAGTCGCGCCGCACCTCGGGCCGGGCCTGGACCGCCAGCGCGCCCTGGGTCATCGGCGGCTCGTAGGCCGGAACCGAGCGCGGCGCGCCCTGGTACGGCGATTGCCGACCGTGATCGTAATGATCGTCGTACTCGGGCGCGCGATCACCCTCGTACCCCTCCGGGTAGGTCCCGTCGTGGTAATGGCCATCCGGGTACTCCTCGCCGTACTCGTCCCGGCGGCCGTCCTCCGGCATCAGCCCGAGGAATGCGCCCACCTTGCGCCACGATCCCATTTCCCGATCCTTCCCCTGCTGGCCGACTGCTGCCAAACTGCTGCCAAACCGCTGCCACGCGAACCGATTTCCACGCCTGCCGGTGAGGTTATCCCCGATCCGCACGCGGAATGTGGTGCGACACACCCCTTGATCGACACGGCGTCATCGCGGCTTCACGCCCCTTCCGGCGTGCACCAGATCAGCCCGGCCTGCCGCCCGGTCGGCGCCCCACGGCGATGACTGAACAGGTCGGGATCGGTGTGGGTGCAACGGGTGTCGACCTCGACGTGGCGCACGCCCAGCGCGGTCAACTGCCGGCGCAGACCGGCCCGCAGATCGAGGCCGGGGGTGCCTCGATCGGTCACGCACGCCGACCCGGACAACGTTCGCTCCACCTGGTCGCGCAGCTCGGCCGGCACCTCGTAACACCGGCCGCAGATGGCCGGGCCGAGCCACACGGTGATGTCGTCGGCGGTGGCGCCCAGGTCGGCCATCGCCGAGACGAGCCGCACCGCGATGCCATTTGCGGCACCCCGCCGGCCGGCGTGCGCGGCGCCGATCACCCCGGCCCGGGCGTCCCCGGCCAGGACCGGCACGCAGTCGGCGGCGAGCACCCCCAGCGCGACGCCGCGCGTGGCGGTGACGATGCCGTCGCACTCGCCGGGCGGACCGTCACCGTCCCGGCCGACCACCCGCACCGACACACCGTGCACCTGGTTCATCCAGACGAACCGATCCGCGGGAACGCCGACCTGCTCGGCGACCATGGCCCGGTTCACCCGGACGGCCGCCGGATCGTCACCGACGGACCCACCGAGGTTCAGGTCGTCGTAGGGCGCGACGGAGACGCCTCCGCGCCGGGTCGTGAACAGGGTTCCGATCACCGGCGCGGAGGGCAGTGCCATCAGGGGCGGACAGGGTCAGCGCTTCATGAACGAGGGGACGTCCACGTCGTCGTCGTCCAGCTCGACCGGCGGGCGGCCGCGGCCGGCGGGAGCCCCCTGATGCGCAGGCGGCTGGGCCTGGTAGCGACCGGGTGCCTGCTGCTGGTACGCCGGCGCGGTGCCGCGGGCGGGGGGCGGCGGAGTGGCGGCGTACTGCGGCTGGGCCGGCGCCCCGTACTGCGGCTGCGGCGGCTCGACCCGCGGCGGGTGGGATGAGAAGCCACCGTTGCCGGTCCCGTTCAGGCCACCGTCCAGGCTGCCGTCGTAGCCACCGCGACCGGTCAACCGGCCGCTCGGCCCGCCGGCCGGACCGACGCCCGCGGTCGCCCGGACCCGCTGCTCGACGCTCGGGGACAACACCGACGGGCTGGAGTCGAAGCCGGCGGCGATGACGGTGACCCGCACCTCGTCGCCCAGCGAGTCGTCGATGACGGTGCCGAAGATGATGTTCGCATCCTCGTGCGCGGCCTCCTGGACCAGCGAGGCGGCCTCGTTGATCTCGAACAGGCCCAGGTCCGAGCCGCCGGCGATGGACAGCAGCACTCCGTGCGCGCCGTTCATGGACGCCTCCAGCAGGGGCGAGTTGATCGCCTTCTGGGCGGCCTGCACGGAGCGGCCTTCGCCGCGGGCCGAGCCGATGCCCATCAGGGCGGTGCCGGCGCCGGCCATGACCGACTTGACGTCGGCGAAGTCGACGTTGATCAGGCCGGGGGTGGTGATCAGGTCGGTGATCCCCTGCACACCGTTGAGCAGCACCTCGTCGGCCGAGCGGAACGCGTCCATCAGCGAGACACCCATGTCGCCCAGCTGCAGCAGCCGGTCGTTGGGGATCACGATGAGGGTGTCGCACTCGTTGCGGAGCATCTTGATGCCCTCTTCGGCCTGACCACCCCGCCGGCGACCCTCGAACTGGAACGGCCGGGTGACCACGCCGATGGTCAGGGCGCCCAGCTTGCGGGCGATCGAGGCGACCACCGGCGCGCCACCGGTTCCGGTGCCACCGCCTTCCCCGGCGGTGACGAAGACCATGTCGGCACCCTTGAGCACCTCCTCGATCTCCTCGCGGTGGTCCTCGGCGGCCTTGCGGCCGACGTCGGGGTTCGCCCCGGCGCCGAGCCCACGGGTCATCTCCCGGCCGACGTTGTTGATCGCGATGAACTCGACCCCGCGCAGGCCGACCTCGATCATCCGGTTGATGGCGTTCACGCCGCCGCCGCCGATGCCGACGACCTTGATGACGGCCAGGTAGTTGTGCGGTGGCGTCATTCGCCTTCGCCTTTCTGTTCGGTCCGGCGGTAACCAGGACCGGCTCGTTGCCTGCTGCGGATGCGCCGGTGATGCCTGACTCAACTGCCCCGTTCGGCGTGTCGAAACCCTCAACCTCAACCATACGGTTATAGTTATGTCAGGTAGTGGCGCTGGGGTTGAAGGTAGGTGCGGCGTCACACGGCGCCTCGGAGGCGCGCCGCGCAGCGACGGACTTTGCCGGTGTTTTCGGTGTCGTCCGGCCGCCGGGAGTGACGGCACGGCCGTGGCGGCCCTCCCCTCCGCCCCCGCTCGACGTGCCACCTTGCGCCCCGCACCGCGCGGCGGGAGGGCCGAACCTGGCCACTCGACCCGACGCCCCCGGTACCGGACCCGGCGGACGATGGGGGGATGCCCACCGACTCGGCCGCTGCGGCTCCGGTTCTGCGGACACCGGCGCACCAGGTCGCGCACCGTGCGATCTGGTACTGGCTCGTCCGGGCGCTGGCCGGCTGGCTCCTGGTCGTCGCAATCCAGGTCGTCGCGCTGACGCTGAACTGGCCGATCCCACCGTGGAAGGTTCCGCTGCTGATCGTCACCGGGGCACTCGCGGCGATCCACCTCGCGGTCATGCCGCTCTGGCGCTACCGGGTCCACCGGTGGGAGCTGACCGGGACCGCCGTGTACACCCGCACCGGCTGGTGGACGCAGGAGTGGCGCATCGCTCCGCTGACCCGGGTGCAGACGGTGGACAGCGCCCGCGGCCCGCTGGCCCGCCTGTTCGGGCTCACCACGCTGACCGTGACCACGGCATCCGCCGCCGGCCCGGTCGGGGTCGAAGGGCTCGATGAGCGCACGGCGACCGAGCTCGCGGCCCGGATCACCGCCGCCGCGCAGGACTTCCGGGGAGACGCCACGTGACGGACGGCCCGGTGACCGACGACCCGGTGAACGACGACCCGGTGAACGAAGGCCCGGTGAGCGACCGGTCGGTGACGGACGGGCCGGTGACCGACACGCCCGTGACCCACAATCCCGCGACCGACGACCCCGCGACCGACGACGCCGCGACCGATGACCCGGCGACCGACCGACCGGCGAGCGCCGGGGAGCCACCGTGGCGGCGCCTGTCCCCCGGCATGCTGCTGGTCGAGCCGGTCCGCGAGGTCATCCGGTTCATCCCGATGCTGCTGATCCTGCTGATCGCGGGCGCCCGCAACGACGACGGACCCCCGTGGGGGCTGATCGGCACCGCCGTGGTCGTCGCCCTCGGCATCGCCCGGTACCTGTCGACCCGCTACCGGATCACCGCGACCGTGGTCGAGGTGCGTCGCGGCATCCTGCAGCGCGCGCAGCTGACCGTGCCGCGGGACCGCATCCGCACGCTCGACGTGAGCGCCCATCCGCTGCAGCGCCTGCTGCGCCTGGTCCGGGTGGACATCGGCACCGGCAGCTCGCACGCCCACAACGGATCGGTGCGGCTGGACGGGCTGCCGGCCGCGGCCGTGCCGGCCCTGCGATCCGAACTGCTGCACCGGGCGCCCGCACGGACGGCGGACCCCGTCGCACCGTCGGCGGCAGCCGGCGGCGGCGCCACCATCGACGGCGAGGTCGAGCTGGCCCGCTTGCATCGTGGCTGGATCGCCCTGGCTCCGGCGACGCTGTCCGGCGTGCTCACCGGCGCGGTGCTGATCGGCTTCGGGTTCCGGCTGCTGCACGAGGCGCGGCTGAACCCGGCCGACTTCGGGGCGGTCGAGCAGGTTCTGGGGTACCTGCGCGGCCACTCCGTCTGGTGGGACGTGGCGCTGGCCGCGGCCGCCGTCGTCATCGGCGTGACGATCCTGTCGGTGGCCGGCTACGTCATCTCCTACACCGGTTTCCGGCTCACCCGGCATCCGGGCGGGACGCTGCAGGTGACCCGCGGGCTGGTGACCACCCGGTCGACCAGCCTGGCCGAGCGCCGGCTGCGCGGCGTGCAACGGCGGGAGCCGATCGTGTTGCGCTGGGTCGGCGGGGCCCGGCTGCATGCGATCGTCACCGGGCTGCGGCGGGCGGGCGGCGAGGACACCGACGGCGGTGGCAGTTCGCTGCTCATGCCGCCGGCGCCGGCCGCCGAGGTGCGGCGGGTGGAGGCGGCCGTCCTGGACCCGAACAGCGGCGACGCCCGGCCGGTCGACCCCCCGCTGATCGCGCACGGCCCGGTCGCCCGGCGTCGGCGGTACACGCGCGCACTGGCCGGCACCCTGCCGGTGGCCGTGGGTGCGGCCGCGCTCACCTGGTGGGCCGGCGCGCCCGCCCCGCTCCTCGCCGCCTGGGCCGTGGTCGTGCTGGCGGCGTTCCCGCTGGCCGCCGACCGCTACCGGGCGCTCGGCCATGCCGTCACCGACGGCCGGTTGATCGTCCAGGTCGGGTCGCTGTACCGGCGGCGCACGGTGCTGGCCGTCGACGGCATCGTCGGGGTGACCATCCGGCGCTCGTTGTTCCAACGACGGGCCGGCGTGGCCACCCTGATCGCCACCACCGCGGCCGGGGCGCAGCACTACGACGTGCCCGACCTGGAGCTGCGGGTTGCCATCGACCTCGCGCGCCGGCTGCTGCCGCAATGGCCGCTCCCGCCCGCCCGCTAAGACCGCGAGGACAGATCCGCTAGGACAGATCCTGGTCCCGGGTGGCGAAGTTGGGCCGGTTCGGGTCGATGGGGTCCGGCTCGTCCGGATCGATGTTCGTGGTGGCGAAGTTCGGGGTCCCGGCCGGGATCGGGTCCGGCTCGGCCGGATCGATGTCCGTCGTGGCGAAGTTGGGCTCGCCGACCTCGCCCAACTCGGTCGACCGGCCTTCCCGATCGAGGCGACCGCGGGCGAAGTCGGGTTGCACGGGTGTCGTGTCCCGGTCGTCCTGACCGGCCACGGGATCCGGCGCGCTGTCGCGATGTTTCATGACGTTGTCCTTCCCTTCGGGGGTGCGGGCGGCACCGCCACCTCCAGACAACCACGATCCGCCGTGGTGCGGGGCGCCGCCAACGGCGGACGCCGTCGCCGGTGCGGTTGCGGTCGGGCGCACCGCTGGCAGACTGCCAGGCGAAGGCCGACATTGCCGCGGCGCAGGGTCGTGGTCCGGGCACGGCCAGAGGTGGTCGAAACATGAAAATTCATGAACCCCCCCAGATCCGGGTCGGCGGCGACCGTCCCGCTGTGCCCGGCGCCGGCGGTCGCGCCGGCCGACCGGACCCGGGTGCCGGTCGATGACCCAGAGCACACGGGAGGGCGGGAAGAACGACACCGACCAGGTTCGCAACGTGGTGCTGGTCGGCCCGGGCGGGGCCGGGAAGACTCTCCTGGTCGATTCGATCGTGTTGGCCACCGGCGCGACCACCCGGCTCGGCTCGATCGAGAACGGCAGCACGGTCTGCGATTTCGAGGACGTCGAAAAACGGATGGGTCGCTCGGTGTCGTTGTCGGTGGCCAGTGTGGTGGCCACCGACATCCCCGAGGTCGCCGGCCCGGTGCGGATCAACCTCGTCGACACCCCCGGTCACGCCGACTTCGTCGGGGAGTTGCGCGCCGGCCTGCGGGCCGCGGACGCCGCCCTGTTCGTCGTCTCGGCCACCGACACGGCCGCGGCCGGCGGAGTGATCGACGGGGCGACCCGCATGTTGTGGCAGGAGTGTGCCGCGGTCGGCATGCCGCGCGCCGTCGTCATCACGCACATCGATCAGCCCCGGGGCAACTTCGCGGCGGCCGTGGAGAACTGCCAGCTCGCGTTCGGCGATGGCGTGCATCCGCTCTTCCTGCCGGTCCGTTCGATCGTCGGCGAGCCGCCCACCGCGCTGATCGGCCTGCTGTCGCAGACCGTGTACGACATCTCCTCCGGCGCCCGCGTCGCCCGGCCGGCCGACGACGACGAGCAGAAGGCGATCTCCGGCGCCCGGGAGTCCCTGATCGAGGCGGTGATCACCGAGTCCGAGGACGACGGGCTGCTCGATCGCTATCTGGCCGGCGAGCAGGTCGGTTTCGACACCGTCGTCGACGACCTGGAGACCGCGGTCGCTCACGGCAGTTTCCATCCGGTGATCCCCTGCATCCCCGCCACCGGGCTCGGCGTCCCCGAGCTGATCGAGGTGATCGGCCGCGGACTCCCGCACCCCGAGGAGCACGTGCTGCCGGCGGTGTACACGCCGGCCGGGGCGGACCGCGAGCCCCTGACCGGTAGCCCCGACGGACCGCTGGTCGCGGAGGTGGTCAAGACGACCACCGACCCGTACGTCGGGCGGATCTCCATCGTGCGGGTGTTCTCCGGCACCCTGCTGCCGGACGTGCCGGTGCACGTGTCCGGCCACTTCGCCCGCTTCTCCGGGCATGCGGAGGACGAGTCCTGGCACGCGGAGCACGATCTCGACGAGCGGGCCGGAGCGATCTCCCGGCCGCTGGGCGGCACCCTCACGGGCGTGCCGAAGGCCGTCGCCGGGGACATCGTGTCGGTCGCCCGGCTGGCTCACGCGGAAACCGGCGACACGTTGTCCGACCCGGCCGACCCGGCCGTCCTCGCGCCCTGGGCCATGCCCGAACCGTTGTTGCCGGTGGCCATCGCGGCCCGCACCTCCAGCGAGGAGGACAAGCTGGTCCAGGGGTTGGCCCGGCTGCAGGCGGAGGACCCGACGGTCCGGGTCGAAGTGAATCCCGCGACCGGTCAGCTGCTCATGTGGACGATGGGTGAGCAGCAGCTCGAGGTGCTGCTGGACCGGCTGCGGGCCCGCGCCGGGATCGAGGTCGCGGTCGCCCCCGTGCGGGTGGCGATCCGGGAGACGATCAAGAAGGCAGGCGCCGGGGTGGGCCGGCACGTCAAGCAGTCGGGCGGGCACGGCCAGTACGCGGTGGCCCAGATCGAGGTGGAGCCCCTGCCGGAGGGCGGCGGGTTCGAGTTCGTCGACCAGGTCGTCGGCGGGGCGGTCCCCCGCCAGTTCATCCCCAGCGTCGAGAAGGGCATCCGCGCCCAGCTGGACAAGGGGGTGAGCGGGCACCCGATGGTCGACCTGCGGGTCAAACTGGTCGGCGGGAAGGCGCACAGCGTCGACTCCTCCGACGCGGCCTTCCAGCTGGCCGGATCGTTGGCCCTACGGGAGGCCTCGCACGCCGCCGGCGTCCAGCTGCTCGAACCGATGGACTCCGTGACGATCACCGTGGACGACGAGTTCGTCGGCGCGATCCTGGCCGACCTGGCCGCCAAGCGTGGGCGGGTGCGCGGCACCGAGTCCGCCGGCGACGGTCGTTCCTCGGTCCAGGCCGAGGTGCCGGAGCTGGAGTTCATCCGGTACGCCATCGAGCTGCGGTCACTGGCCCACGGCACCGGAAGTTACAGCAAGCAGTACCTACGGCACGCGCCCGCGCCGGAGCACGTCGTCACCCGGTTGCAGGCCGAGGACAAGAAGGAGGGCTGACCGGGAGCCGGGAATGCGACACGTCTCACCATGCCCGGATGAACCGACTGTCACCTAGCGGGACTAACTTGTGCAGCATGTGGGCTGTGTCCGATGGAACCGCTCCTACCGAGGCGCCGGCCGCGCCGCGGGCGCCCCTCCATGGCTGGGCCGCGGCGGCGGCCGAGCCCGGGTACGCCGACGGTCTCCGCCGGCTGCTGACCAGCTACCGATCGATTCCCGCCGATCGCCGGGTGCGGCTGGCCAAGCGGACGTCGAACCTGTTCCGGGCCCGCAGCCGGACGGACACCCCGGGCCTGGACGTCGCGGGGCTGTCCGGGGTGCTGTCGGTCGATCCGGTCGCCATGACGGCGGACGTCGGCGGCATGTGCACCTACGAGGACCTGGTCGCGGCGACCCTGCCACACGGCCTGGCGCCGCTGATCGTCCCGCAGCTCAAGACCATCACCGTCGGCGGGGCGGCCACCGGTGGTGGCATCGAATCGGGGGCATTCCGCAGCGGCGTGGTGTACGACGCCAACGTCGTCATGGACATCCTGACCGGCGCCGGGGATGTCGTCACCGCGGCGCCGGGCGGTCCGCACGCCGACCTGTTCTACGGCTTCGCCAACTCCTACGGCAGCCTGGGCTACGCGACCCGGCTCCGGGTGCGCCTCGAGCCGGTGCAGCCCTTCGTCGCCCTGCGGCACCTGCGGTTCCACGACCTGGCCGGCCTGCAGGCCGCGGTGGCCACGATCAGCGCCGCGCGCGAGCACGGCGGTGAACGGGTCGACTACCTGGACGGCGTGGTCTTCACCGCCACCGAGCAGTACCTCACCCTGGGCCGAATGACCGACGAACCCGGCCCGACCAGCGATTACACCGGGCAGCAGATCTACTACCGGTCCATCCAGGAGCGCACCACCGACCGGCTGACCATTCACGACTACCTGTGGCGGTGGGACACCGATTGGTTCTGGTGTTCCCGCGCATTCGGCGCCCAGCAGCCGGCGATCCGCCGGATGTGGCCGCGCCGGTACAAGCGCAGTTCGGTGTACTGGAAGCTGGTGGCGCTGGACCGCCGGTTCGGCATCGCCGACCGGCTGGAGGCCCTGCACGGACGGCCGCCGTTCGAGCGGGTCGTGCAGGACGTCGAGATCCCCGTCGAACGGACCGCGGACTTCCTGACCTGGTTCCTGGAACAGGTTCCGATCGAACCGATCTGGCTGTGCCCGTTGCGGATCCCCCGCCGGCCCGACCGGTCGGCCGGCAGCCGCGAACCGACCTGGCCGCTGCACCCGTTCGAGCCCGAACGCAGCTACGTCAACATCGGGTTCTGGTCCGTGGTGCCGCGGCAGCCGGACGATCCGGGCGCGACGAATCGCCGGATCGAAGCGGTGGTCGGCGAACTCGGCGGGCACAAGTCGCTGTACTCGGATTCCTTCTACAGCCGCGAGGAATTCGCGGCGAAGTATGGCGGGGCCGTCTACTCCGGCCTCAAGGAGCGGTACGACCCCGACCATCGGTTGTTGGATCTCTATGACAAGGCGGTGCGCCGACAATGACCACATTCCGATCCTCGATCACCTCGACCCACCTGCACACGCCCAGGCCGACCCGCCATTCCGGGTCGATGACGATCGCGCAGATGGCTTCGGCGGTGTCCGACGGTCCGTTGCCGTTCCGGCTCACCGCCTTCGACGGCAGCGAGGCCGGCCCGCCGGACGCCCCCGGCCTGCAGATCCGCAACCGGCACGCGCTCAACTACCTGCTCACCGCGCCGGGCGACCTCGGCCTGGCCCGGGCGTACGTCGCCGGCGACATGGACATGACCGGCGTGCACCCGGCCGACCCGTACCCGTTGCTGCGGTTGATGGACGACGAGCTCCGGCTGCGCCGCCCGTCCCCCGGCGAGGTCGTGGATCTCGTGCGCAGTGCCGGCCTGACCAGCCTGCTGCCGGTTGCGCCGCCCCCGCAGGAGACGACCCCCCGGTGGTTGCGGGTCGCCCACGGGCTCGGGCACACCCGCAAGCGGGACTCCTCGGCGATCGGCAAGCACTACGACGTCTCCAACGCCTTCTACGAGATGGTGCTCGGGCCGTCGATGACCTACACCTGCGCGGTCTACCCGACGATCGACGCCACGCTGGAGCAGGCCCAGGACGCCAAGCATGCATTGGTGTTCGACAAGCTGGGGCTGCAGCCGGGCGACCGGTTGCTCGATGTCGGGTGCGGGTGGGGCGCGATGGTGCGGCACGCGGCCCGCCGCGGGGTGCGCGTGCTGGGCGTCACGCTGTCCCGCCAGCAGGCGGAATGGGGGCAGCGGGCGATCCGCGACGCCGGCCTGACCGATCTCGCCGAGATCCGGCATATGGACTACCGGGACGTGCCGGAATCCGGGTTCGACGCGATCTCCTCGATCGGCCTGACCGAGCACATCGGCGTCAGGATGTACCCCGACTACTTCGGCCGGCTGTACGGCAAGCTTCGACCCGGCGGCCGGTTGTTGAACCACTGCATCACCCGGCCGGAGAACCGCACCACGCCCAAGGCCGAGCCGTTCATCGACCGGTACGTCTTCCCGGACGGCGAGCTCACCGGCTCGGGCCGGATCATCATGGCCATGCAGGACACCGGTTTCGACGTCCGGCACGCCGAGAACCTGCGCGAGCACTATGGAATGACGTTGCGTGACTGGTGCGGCAACCTCGAACGCAACTGGGATCGCTGTGTCGACGACGTCGGCGAGGCGACCGCCAAGGTGTGGGGGCTGTATATGGCGGCCTGCCGGCTCGGCTTCGAGCGCAACAACATCCAGCTGTTCCAGGTGCTGGGCGTCAGGCCCGGCGACAAGGGCGACGCGGCCGTGCCGCTGCGGCCATGGTGGACCGGCTGACCGAGCGGTTCCCCGCGGGCAACGGCCGTCGACGACATGGCGCGGCCGTCACCGGGCGCGGCGCGGCGGTGGTTCCGGAACTCGTTTCGCGGCAACGACATTGGCCAGCGGCACGGTGACCGGGCCGCGGCGGGTCTCGATCTCGCACATGGTGCCGTCGCACCAGCGCAGGTAGCCCAGCGCGTCGGTGAACCCACCGGGTACCCGGTGCCGGGCCACCACCCGGGTGCCCGGTTCGGCCGCCCGCAGGAAGTCCGCGGGGAAAGGCTCGGCGGGTGCGGGCCCGTGGAGGGCGGGCCCACCACCGCGAGTCGGTGGCGGCACGCTCATCCCGCGGCCGCCACCTCGAGCAACGCGAGAAGTCCCGACTCGGCCTCGCGCTTGATCGGCTCCGGGTCCCGGGGGTGGAACGCCTCGCGGGCGTCGTCACCGGACGGCCCGGTCTCGATGGTGTAACCGTATGTCTTGTGCAGCGCCGGATCGGCCAGGTGCCGGCTCCACGCGTAGTCGCTGTGGGTGCCGGTGGTCGGGTAGAGCGTCATGCCCGGCTCGGGGCTGTACCGGCGGCCACGGACCGCGGCGATCTCGTCGACGATCCGCTGCGCGACCGTCCGGAACTCGGCCAGGTCGTCGGGCGCGATGTATTCGGCGTACCCCGGCTTGCCCAGCGGCCGGCACGTCCCGGTCGGCACCGTGCGGAAGTTCTGCGCCGGATCCGTGGTCTGGTTGGCGGCATGGCCCCACGGGTAGATCACCAGCTCGGAGAACGAGTGCACGTCGGCGAAGTGGTCGACCCGGTAGGTGTCCAGCAGATGCTTGACGTTCTTGTTCTCCGGCTCGCTGAAAGCCCCGGATCCGCAGTAGATGTCGGTGCACGGTGCGCACGACGTCTGCCCCTCGGTGACGCCCCACAGGATGTCCGCGTTGCGGTTGAGGTCGACGCCGTCGCACTTCGTGCCGGGGTTGTCCCGACGGTTCTTGCGCCACATGTCGTCGACGGTCATCACGTAGGTGCGGCCGTCCGGGTTGACGCAGGGGAGCAGGTACAGCGCCACGGTGTCGAGCATGGCGCGCAGCTGCGCGGCCGGCCACGTCCGGTTTCCCAGGACGACGTCGGTGCCGTTGCGGTAGGCCGCGACCAGGTCGACGGCGAGCTCGACGAGCAGGTCCGGGTTCATCAGCTCCCGGGCGTGGGTGCCGCCGATGAGCAGGACACCGGGTCGCCGGTCGATCGGCGGGCCGTCCGGGGCGGCGATGCGCAGGGCGGACACCGGGGTGCCCTGGATCGAGGATTGCGGCAGCGGCAGTGCAGTGCACAGATCGGGCGCGGTGGCGACGAGTTGGGCGGCGACGGCATCCAGCTGGGCGACGGTCCGGTACATCACTGCTCCTCGTCGCTCGGCGCCGCTGCGGGGTCGGCGGCCGGGCTGCCCGGCTCGCCCAACCGGGCGGTCAGCCAGCCGGCGACATCGTCCTCGGTGGCGACCAGCGCGGGGTCCAGCGGCCGGACCGGCACGGATCGCTGGACGTTGACCTGCAGGCCCGCTGCACGCAGCCGGTCGAGTTGCTCGGCATCGACGAGCAGCCGGACGTTGTCCCGGTCCGGGAGGCGGTCCAGGTCCAGTGCACTTACCCGGGCCGTTCGCCCCTCCCGCTCGTCCGCCGACTCGGCGGCCGGCGACTCCAGCACCACCTCGAAGCGTTCCAGTTGGCCGTTCGTCGGTTCATTCCCCGGCGACACCGGCGTGGAATCGGACATCGGCACTCCCCCACCCTCCGTGCTGCGCTGTCGCCCGACCGTACGCCGCGGGCCGGCCAGGGCGCGCGGACATTTTCGTCGTCGGGGCGAGGCGGGGTGATCGGGGCGGGCCGGAGGTGCGACCCGTCCCCGGCGTAGGAACGGCCCGTCGCCACCTCCGGCGGCCCGAGCGCCGCATTCGGCGGCACGTCCGTGATGAAAGGCCCGGTGCCCCCCGGCTCGCCGGGCCTCCATCACTGACGGTTACTCTAATCCTCGCGGTGGCCGATGCGTAACCCGTATGCACGAACCTTTCGGGTGAAACGGTGGTAACGACTTCGTAATGTGACCATCAGGTGCGTCGATAGGTGCATGGACGCGGCAGTACTGGCGAGGTGTCCACGGTGGGGGCTGCTCGCGCTCGGTGGTCGGGCGGGCGTTGCCCGGGTACGGGTGTGCTGCCCGGCGACCCGGGGGGTCAGGCCGACGGGCCGGCGTGCGGTCCCTCGTGGTGACGTCGACGCAGGCACGGATCCGTGTCGTCGGCGTAGCCGCAGCGCGGCGTGTGACACCGCGCGCACCGGGCGACCAGCTCGTGCGGATCGAACAGACGCGCGATGGCCAGGACCTCCCACTCGTGCGGGCACTCGTCCTTGGCCGGCCGGTTCTCCCAGTCCCACGGCCACGCAGGTTGCAGCGGCCACGATGCGATCCCTCGGGACCGCGGCGCCATTGCCGTACCCACTCGATACCCCCATCACGCAGAGTACGAAAGTTCGTACTCTATCGGAGCATGGCACCCGAAAGCACTACTGTCTTCGTCACTCTTTCGGCGGGTTGTTACGCCGTTGCCACGGCGTCGCGCCCCGACCTGCGGAGCCGACGGCGGTGTCAGACCCCCTTGCCATGATCGCCTCATCAGCGACATGGAAAGGGGCACGCCGTGACGGCCTCCATCTCCGGGCTCATCTCCGGTCCGGTGCGACTCGAGGAACTGGATCTGACGATGGACGTCGTGGCCGCCGCACTGGCCGCGGCCGACCGCGAGTCCGCGCACTGCTCGGAGCTCGATCCACCGATCCTGGAGGGTCTGCTTCGCTGGGGCCGGGCGACCCGGGCGCTGCGCGAACAGCTCGTCCCGCAGGGCTGGACCTACGACAACCCGAACAACCTGGCCCGGACGATCCACCCGTCGGGCGACTTCGCGGTGGTGCTCGCCACCGGCGATGAGGGCACCGGCCTGCCCAGTACCGGCGCCGGCCCCCGGCACACCCGCGGGTACGCCACCGAACAGGCGATCCACGCCAACGGCCAGCTGGCTTTCGAATTCGGGTCCTTGCTGCACCTGGCCGCCGCGGGACGCTCGGCCGGCCTGGGCCATCTCCAAACCTGGTTCCTGCTCTACCACCCCGAACCGGAGCACTTCCGAGCAGAGCTCTCGCTGCCGCGGGGCATCGATCGGGGCCGGATCACCCGGTGGACCGAGCGGATCCTGCTGCCGCCCCTGCCCCGGGGCGCCCCGGTGGCCGCACCGGTGGTGCGGTTGGCCGAAGCGCGGTCTTAGAAACCGGCTGCCCTGCCCGAAGGGGCAGGTTTGGGCCCGCAACTTCCGCCCCCGGCCGGGCAAGGTCGACAATGGGTGCGGCAGATCGTCGTCGACGACCGGAGGGTGCTGGAATGCGGCAGCACAATGCGGACGAGTCCGGCTGGTCGGCACCGCGCCCGGTCCAGCGCCACGCCGACGGTCCGGCCGCCATGGGTGGCGTGTCCGACGTGCTGCTGGGCCTGCAGCGATCGGTGGGCAACGCCGCGGTGGCCGGCCACCTGCGCGATGCGCATCATCGGGCGACGGCGGCAGCGCCGATGGCGTTCGTGCAGCGGTGCGGTCCGACGCCGTGCAGCTGTTCGGCCGACGAGCGGGCCGACTACGCCGAGAAGCATCCCGACGAAGCGGCCGCCCCCGACGCCGAGACCGCCGGCGCCGGGCACGACGTGGGCTGATCGCCCGGCGCGTGCGACGGCGCCAGCAGGCGGTGGCGCTGGGCGCTCGACGCGGGCGGGTCCCGGATGCGCGGCCCCGATCGGCCGCCTACTCTTCGCATCGAAGATCACTGAGAGTTCTCGGCTGGTCACATCCAGTGAATGAGGGTGTCGATGTCGCAGACCGTTGCCCCGACCGTGCCGTCCGCCACCCTGCCGTCGAACCTGGGCCGGGCCCGGATGAACCTGGTGTTCGTCACCGTCATGCTGGGCATGCTGCTGTCCGCGCTGGACCAGACGATCGTGACGACGGCGCTGCCGACCATCGTCGGCGACCTGGGCGGTGCCGGGCACATGAGCTGGGTGGTCACCGCCTACCTGCTGGCCGAGACCATCTCCACCATTCTGGCCGGCAAGTTCGGCGACATGTTCGGCCGCAAGATCCTGTTCCAGATCAGCGTGGCCGTGTTCATCATCGGCTCCGCCTTCTGCGGGCTGGCCCAGGACATGGAGATGCTGATCGCCAGCCGCGCGGTGCAGGGGCTGGGCGGCGGCGGTCTGGCGGTCACCGCGACCGCGCTGATCGGCGAGGTCATCCCGCTGCGCGAACGCGGCCGGTACCAGGGCGCATTGGGTGCGGTGTTCGGGGTGACCACCGTCATCGGTCCGTTGCTCGGTGGCCTGTTCACCGACCACCTGTCCTGGCGGTGGGCGTTCTACGTGAACATCCCGATCGCGCTGGTCGTCATCGCGATGGCGGCGACCACCATCCCGCGGCTGACCGAGCGCACCAAGGTGCCGGTCGACTACCTGGGTGTGTTGTTCATCGGGCTGGGGGCGACGGGCCTGACCCTGGCCACCACCTGGGGCGGCAGCATGTACGCCTGGTCGTCGCCGACGATCCTCGGGCTGTTCGCCGGGTCGGCCGTGGCCATCGGCGCCTTCGTGTTCGTGGAGAGCCGGGCCGTCGCGCCGATCCTGCCGCTGCACCTGTTCCGCAGCCGGGTGTTCACGATTTCGTCGGTGCTCAGCTTCGTTGTCGGCTTCGCAATGATGGGGTCGATCACCTACCTGCCGGCGTTCCTGCAGTTCGTCGACGGCGCGTCGGCCACCGAGTCGGGTCTGCGGATGCTGCCCCTGGTGCTGGGCCTGCTGGCCACCGCAATCGCGTCGGGCAACTACGTCAGCCGCACCGGGCGGTACCGGATGTTCCCCATCGCCGGGTCGATCGCGACCGGTCTGGGCCTCTACCTGTTCAGCACCATGGATGCCGACACCGCCTTCTGGCTCGAGGCGCTGTTCATGGTGGTGCTGGGGGCCGGCATCGGCCTGATGATGCAGATCCTGACGCTGATCGTGCAGAACACCGTGTCCTTCGAGTATCTCGGCGCGGCGACGTCCGGGGTGTCGTTCTTCCGCACGCTGGGCGGCTCGTTCGGCGCGTCGATCTTCGGCACCCTTTACGCCAATCATCTGGCCGACCGGTTGCCCGCCGCGATCGTGGCGGCCGGCCTGACCGACCCGCAGGCGGCGGGCGATCCGCAGGCACTGCACGCGCTCCCGGCCGCGCAGCAGGCGCCGATCATCGCCGCCTACGCCGAGACGTTCCAGTACGTGTTCCTCGGCGCCGTCCCGTTCGCCGTGCTGGCACTGGTGATCGCGCTGATGATGCCGCAGGTGGCGATGCGCGAGGTGACCGCGGAGCTGGACCGCGGCCCGGGCGCCGGGTTCGCCATGCCCCATCCGCCCGGCGAGACCGATCAGCTGGAGGACCTGGTGGCCGGGGTCCTGAAACGCAGTGGCCCGGACGTCGGGGCCCGGGTGCTGTCGGCGGCCGGGACCGGGCTGTCCGAGGCACAGGTCTGGGGCCTGGGGCAGGTGCTTGTCCGGGGCTGGGTGCTGGAGCAGCCGACGATCAGCCAGTCGGGCATCGAGGACTGGGTCGGTGTGCCCGCCGGCGTGCTGACCAGCTTTTTCGACGGCCTCGTCGCCGACGGCCTGCTGTCCCGCCGCGGTGACGTCCTCGCCCTGGCGCCGGCCGGCGAGCGGGCCGGCGCGGCGATCATGCTGGCCTGGCGGGACTATCTGCGCGACCAGCTGCGGGAATGGTTACCGGCCGACCGGGTCGAGTCCGCGGAGACCGACGCGACCATGCTCCGCGTGGTCGCCCGGCTGATCCGCGAGTCCACCGCGCCGGGCCGGCACAGCACGGAGCTCGCGGGCCGCCCGGACGCCTGAGCGGATCGCTTGACTGGACCTGACGTCTCATCGAACGTATGTTCGACTGATGATGCCCTGGGCCTTGACCGAGCAGCGGCCCGAGTATTGCCCCACCGGTCACCCGTTCGTCGCCGGGCACATGATCGTCGGCTGGGAGCCCTGCCATTGCACCGCCGGGCACACCGGGCACCGCACCTACTGGTGCGAGTTCTGCGGCGCCGTCGTCGAGGTGCCGCCCTGCGTGCGAACCGGGGTCGCGACGCCGCAGGCGCTGGGACTGGCGCGGCCGGAGCAGGCCTGACGCGGCTCGATGAGGTCGAAGGGCCGGTTCCGTTGTTCGGCCGGGCCGATGGCAACGGAAACCGGCCCCTCGATAGGAGTTTCGTCCGTTCGGCCGGTTACGCCTCGTCCGCGAGCTCTTCTTCGAGCTCTTCTTCGAGCTCTTCTTCGGCGAGCGCAACCGCCAGGCCGAGCGCCTCGGCGATCTTGGCCGACGCCGACACCACCCGCGGGGTGCCGACCACCGGCGCAACGGCGACGAGCAGGCTCTGCACGTCCTCCAGGGTGATCCCGACCTCGACCGCCGTGCCGGCGTTCAGCAGGTATGACGCGGTCGGCGCATCCACCGCGATCAGCGCCGCCAGCCGGGCAATGATGTGTTCGCGGGCCGGCAGCTCGCTCCCCACGATCGACACCGCGGTCATCGCGGCCAAAGCGTCGAGCACCGGAGTTTCCTCGGGCATGTGATTGTGTCCCTTCAGGTTTCAACCGCCGGACCCGGTCGGATCACAGCTCGGGAGGGTCAGTCAACCATTCGACCCAGCCGGTCGAATCCCCCGATCGGGATGAGACGTGGCCGCTCCTGGTCGGCGCGGCGGGCGACCGTCGGGCTCCCCGCCGCGCCGTCGACGCTCACGGAGCGGCGGTGGCCTTCCCGTTCGCGACCGGGTTGGACTCGGGGCTGTAGAGGTCGTGGTCGTTCTCGACGAAGGCGCCGGGGACGGCGGCCAGCTCCGGCGCGTGCGGGTGCAGGGCGTGGTAGTGCGGGTCGCTGCGGAGCTCCTTGGTGAGCGAGATGCCGAGCAGGGTAATGATGATCGTGAACGGCAGGGCCGAGAGCAGGGCGGCCTGCTGCAGGGCCTGGAGTCCGTTGGCCAGCAGCAGCACGATGGCGCACAGGCCGGTCAGCGCGCCCCAGGCGAGCAGGACGGGCTTGCGCGGGTAGAGGGTGCCCTTGCAGGACAGCATCCCCAGCACGTAGGTGTTGGCGTCGGCGCCGGAGATGAAGAACAGGGCGACCAGCAGCAGCGCCATCACCGAGGTGATCTCGGTCAGTGGCAGGTTGTCCAGCAGGGCGAAGAACGCGTTGTTGATGTTCTCGTTGGTGGCCTCGACGATGCCGGCGCCGTTCATGTCGAGCTTGATCGCGGAGCCGCCGAAGATGGTGAACCACACCGCGAAGACCAGCGTGGGCACACCGAGGACGCCGAGGATGAACTGCCGGATGGTCCGCCCCTTGGAGATCTTGGCCAGGAAGACCCCGACGAACGCCCCCCAGCTCAGCCACCAGGCCATCATGAAGTAGGTCCACCACTGCATCCACGCCATGTCGTCCGCATTCAGTGGGGTGAGCAGGCTGGTGCTGAAGAAGTCGCCCAGGTACTGGCCGGTCGAACGGACGAACAGGTTGGAGATGAAGTCGGTGGGACCGAAGAAGACGACGTAGACCGCGAGGCCGACGGCGAGGACGGTGGTGACCTGGCTGATGTACTTCACGCCGCGGTGCACACCGGACAGCGCCGAGAGCGTGAACAGGATCGTGACGACCACGATGATGACGATCTGGGTGCCGACCCCGTTCGGCGTGCCGAAGATGCGGCCCATCCCCTCGTCGATCTGCGACGAGCCCAGGCCGAGCGAGGTGGTGGTGCCGAACAGAGTGGCCAGGATGGCGAAGACGTCGACGGCCTTGCCGAACCACCCGTCGACGATGCTGCCCAGGACCGGGCGGAGCATCGGCGAGATCAGGCCCGAGCGATCCTTGCGATGCCGGGACCAGGCGATCGCCAGCCCGAAGACCGCGAAGATGGCCCAGGCATGCGGGCCCCAGTCGAAGTAGCTGTACTGCATGGCCCGCACCGCGGCGTCCATGCTCTCCGGCTGGGCCAGACCGTGCGGCGGCGTCGCGAAGTGCGAGATCGGCTCGGCGACGCCGTAGCTGATCAGGCCGACCCCCATCACCGCGGACAGGATCATGGCGAGCCAGGCCCAGGCGGAGAACTCCGGCCGATCCTCGGGCTTGCCCAGGCGGATCGCGCCGTAGCGGGTGCAGGCCAGCGAGATCAGGAAGATCAGGCAGGCCAGGGGCACGATCAGGTAGGTCCACCCGACGGACGAGGTCACCCAGGCGCTGGCCGCGCTCATCACGGCGTTGAGGTTCTCCGGCCAGATCGACGCCCACAGGACGAAGACGGTGAGCAGCGCCACCGACGAGTAGAAGACGGCGCCGACGCCGTGCATGCCTGGGGCATCGGCGAACGGCCGGTCGACTCGGGTGACGGTTCGGGCGCCTGCCGTGGGCTGGGCGGTGTCGGACATCTGCACTGTCCACCTTCGGTTCGGGGAACCCTACGGCTCCGGAGGGTTGTCGAGCGGCCGGGTCTGCGACGGGCTACCGGCTCGGTCGAAGTGGGGTGGGGTGGGCACCGGCGGCGAGGGCCAAGGGCCTACTGAATGCTCTGATGCATGGTAGAACCGTAGTAACTGAGCCGCATCCGGTCAAGACCTGGGACGCTCAAAGATGATGAACTCCTGAAAAAAGCCCGGTAGTAGCCGGAGTGCTGCACCGTTTCGGACCCAGACCCAGCAATCCTGATGCATACAAGCCGGCTCGACGAGCGCTGCGCTGCCTACACCGACACACCGGAGAGCACGAGGGTTCGCACCTCGGTGTAGTCCTCCATCGCGGACCGGACGCCTTCGCGCCCGATGCCGGATTCCTTCACACCGCCGTAGGGCATCTGCTCGACCCGGACGGTGGGCACGTCACCGATGATCACGCCACCCACCTCGAGCTCACGGTGCGCGCGGAAGGCGAGGGCCAGGTCACGGGTGAAGATCCCCGCCTGCAGGCCGAATCGCGAGTCGTTGATCCGCCGCAGGCCCTCGTCCGCCCCGTCGACCGGTTCGACCACCATCACCGGCCCGAACACCTCGTCGCAGACGACCGGCGACCCGGCGTCGACGTCGGCGAGAACCGTTGGTCGGACGACGCTCCCGTCCCGGCCGCCGCCGGCCAGCAGCCGCGCGCCGCCGGCGACGGCTCCGTCGATCCAGTCCTGCACCCGCCGCGCGGCGGGTTCGTCGATCAGCGGACCGACGTCGGTGTCAGGGTCCCAGGGGTCACCGACCCGCAGCTCGCCGACGGCCTCGACCAGGAGCCGGACGAACTCGTCGTATCGGTTCCGGTCGACGAACACCCGCTGGACCGAGATGCAGGACTGGCCGCCCTGGTAGTTCGCGCACAACGCCACCCGCCGGGCGGCGTGCGCCAGGTCGCCCGGGCCGGACCAGTCGGCGCACACCAGCACCGCGGCGTTGCCGCCGAGTTCGAGGGCAACGTGCTTGCGCGGAACCGCATCTCGGATCCGCCAACCGACCGGGCCGGAGCCGGTGAAGGAGACCACCGGCAGCCGGGGGTCGGCCACCAGGGCAGCGGCGTCGTCGTTGTCGACGGACAGCAACGAGAACGCCCCGGCCGGCAGGTCGCACTCCGCGATGAGTTCGCCGAGCGCGATGGCACTCAGCGGCGCCTTGGGGGCCGGTTTGAGCACCATCGGCGCGCCGACGGCCAGGGCGGGCGCCACCTTGTGGGCGACCAGGTTCAGCGGGAAGTTGAACGGCGTGATGCCCAGGACCGGGCCGCGGGGAACCCGGCGGAGCAGCGCCAGCCGGCCCTCGTTGGCCGGGTCGGTGTCCAGCCGCTGCAACTCACCGGACCACCGCGCGGCTTCCTCGGCCGCCCAGCGGAAGGTCGCGGCGGCCCGCTCCACCTCGCTGCGGGACCAGCGGATCGGCTTGCCGCTCTCGGTGGTGATCGTCGCCGCGAACTCGTCGATGCGCTCCATCATCCGGTCGGCGATGTGCCGCAGGGCGGAGGTCCGCCGGTGGGCGGGCAGGGCGGCCAGCGAACCCCGCGCCGACCAGGCCTGGGCGAGCGCGAGCTCGACCTGTGCCGGGGTCGGATGGGCGACGGTGGCGACGACCTCGCCGGACCAGGGATTGTGCACCGTGAAGGTCGATCGGCCACCGACCCGGCGCCCGTCGACCCAGGAGCCGGGAACCGTGGTCGCGGTCGCGGTCAGCACGGCCGGCGTCGATCGGCGAGCCGGGTGGGCGAGAAGGAGGACATGCGGACTCCCGGTGGGGTGAATGGGGGTAGCTGCGGCAGCGGTGATCGGCAGCGGTGATCGGCAGCGGTTATCGGCACCGGCCGACTCGGGTGCGTCACTGGTGCGACACGGGTGCAGCCGGTGCTCGGACCGCCGGGTCGGCGGCACCGAGCGGGCCGGCGCCGTTTCGCGCCGGGGCGCTCGGGCCCGTCAGAGCTCGGTCAGATCGGCACCGTCATAGAACTTGCCGGCCTTGTAGACCATCGGCGCCACGTCGGCGACCTCGGCGTGCCGGACCCGGCACAGGAAGATGGTGTGGGTCTTGGCCTGGAACCGCTCGCGGATCTCGGCCTCCAGCAGGGCCGCCGATCCCGGGATGAGCGGTGAGCCGTGCGGTCCGGGCTTCCAGTCGATCTGCGAGAACTTGTCGGGATGCTTGGAGGCAAACACCGACACCACCGGCTGCTGCTGGTTGCTCAGCACGTTCACGCCCAGGTGGGTGGCCGCGAACAGCGCCGGCCAGGTGGACGAGGTCCGTTGGATGCACACCATCACCAGCGGCGGGTCGAACGAGATCGAGCAGTACGCATTGACGGCCAGCCCGCGGGCGTGGCCCTCGTCCATCGTGCTGACGACCGTCACCCCGGTGACGAACTGCCGGTTGAAACCCTTGAGCGCCTCCAGATCGGGTTCGTTCGCCGTCGGGATCGCCATCGATTCGGTCATCAGTCGTGCCTCACTGTCGAGATGCCGAGCGCGCTCAGCAGGTGCCGGGGATCCCACGTGACTCGCTCGTGGGCCAACTTGCCATCGGTGAAGGTGCACAGGTTCGAGCCGTAGGTGACGACCCGGCGCTTGGTGGCCGGCACGTCCAGCAACTCGGCCTGGTGGGTGCCGGTGCTGCTCCAGAAGATTGCGACCCGGTCACCGTCCTGGACGATGTCGTCGATCGTCGTGACCAGGTCGGGGAAGGCCCGGCGGGTGGCCCGGATCTCCTCCTTGAACTGATCGGCCGACAGTGCCGAGTCCGATCCCTGCGTGGTGCGGGTGAACCCGTCGGCCAGCAGCTGGTCGAGGGCGTCGACGTTGCCCTCGTCCCAGGCCTCGTGCCACACCTGCCGCAGACGGGCCTTGAGCGGCGAGTCCGTTGTCATCAGGATCCTCTCCCTGCCTATCGCCTCGATGTATGGTAGTCGAGTGAAACGAACACTAGAAGCGTTCGGCGGCGGTCGTCAACCCCTGGCCCGACTTTTTCTGCCGCCGGGTTGCCCATTCGCGGTGTTCTTGCAGGTAAAGGCGGCCAGCCAGCGGGCCTGACGAGGCGTCGGAGCAGATTCCGACGGATTGGGTCTGGACCTGCAGGCCCGGAACCGTTAGAGTCTGTTGCATACATGAAGCGGTACTCGGCCCCACCCGCCCCGCGGGCAACGGCGAAGCCCTCTTGACGATCGACCGAAGGACATCCCATGTCTCCTCCAGCCACCTCGACGGCCACGGCGGATTCGACGGCCACGGCGGAAGTTTCGGCGCCGGACCGCCCCGCCGGGCCCCACGTCATCGCCGGCGTGCGCAAGACGGTTCTGTACTACGAGGACGTCCTGCTGGAGAACCGGCGGGGCCCGTCGGTTCCCGCGCGACGTGCGGTCGCGGCGGCGGTGATCGCCAACCCGTGGCTGGGGACCGGGCCGGGTGAGGACCTGTCCCCCGAGGTCGCGGCGATCGCACCCGTGCTGGCCCGGGGGCTGACCGATCGGCTCATCGACGTGCTGGGCGGGGTCGGCGCCATCGAGGCGTTCGGCAAGGCGGCGATCGTCGGCACGGCCGGCGAGGTCGAGCACGGTGGAGCGCTGATTCACACGCCCTTCTTCGGCAACCTGATGCGCGATTTCCTCGAGGGCGAGTCGATCATCTGCTTCGCCGACGCCCGGGGTGACGCCGGCGAGACGCTGGTCGTGCCGATGTGGCACAAGACCCACGCCGCGACCCGCAGCCATTACCAGACGATCAGCGCCCGGGTCTCCGACGCCCCCCGGGCGGGCGAGATCGTCGTCATCGCCGCCGCATCCACCGGACCGCGACCGCACGCCCGCATCGGCGACCGCTCCACCGATCCCACCGTCAGCGCCCAGCACCTGGAGAGTGACCTGTCATGGTAGTTCGCAAGATCGTCACCGTCATCGAGGAGATCCACCTGGAGGGCGGCCGTGAGGTCAGTCCCGCCGCCCGGGTCGCCGTGGTCGCTGCCATCATTCAGAACCCATGGGCCGGGCAGGGTTTCGTGGAGGACCTGGGTCCGGGGATCGACGCGAACGCCTCGGATGTCGGCGCCCTGCTCGCCCCGCTGGTGCTCGACGCACTGGGCGCCACGGCGCAGGCGTACGGCAAGGCCGCCATCGTCGGCCTGGACGGCGAGGTCGAGCACGGCTCGGCCCTGATCCACACCCTCAAGTTCGGCGATCACTTCCGCACGGCCGCCAACGCGACCACCCTGCTGCCGGCGGTCGAGAAGCGCGGGCCGGCCGGGGTCGTCTTCGACATCCCGCTCAAGCACATCACCGACGCGACCATCCGGTCGCACCACCAGAGCATCGAGGTCCGGATCGCGGACGCCCCGCACCCGGACGAGATGATCATCGCCCTGGCCGCCGCCGCGCAGGGTCGCCCACAGCAGCGGTTGGCTCCGCTGTCGTCCGAGCAGTAGACCGGCCCGCGATGACCAAGCCGACGATCGTCCTGCTGCACGGGGTCGGTCTGGACCACACGATGTGGCAGCCGGTCACCGCTCTGCTCGCCGACCGGTACCGGGTCCTGGCGTTGGATCTGCCCGGTCACGGCACGAACCCGCCGGCGCCGGCGGGGGTCTCGCTGGACGACCTGGCCGACGCGGTGGCGCCGCAGGTGCCCGCCGGGGCGCATTTGATCGGGTTCTCGCTGGGCGCGCTGATCGCCCAGCAGCTGGCCCGGTACCGGCCCGAACTGGTCGCGAGCCTGACGTCGGTCAATTCGGTCTGCCGGCGGACCGAGCCGGAGCGGGCGGCGGTGCTGGCCCGGCTGGCGGCGGCCGAGCGGGACTTCCCGGCCAGCGTCGAGGCCTCCCTGCACCGCTGGTACGACGGCACCGGGGTGGCCCCGGAACTGGTGCGGGCGACCCGGGACGTGTTGCTGGCCAACGATGTCGATTCGTTCCTGAATTGCTACCGGGTCTTCGCCACCGGCGATGCCCGGATCGGGCCGGAGCTGTCGAAGATCACCGTGCCGAGCCTGGCGCTCACCGGCGAACTCGACGGCGGTTCGACGCCCGAGATGTCGCGCCGGCTGGCCGCCGCGATGCCGCACTGCCGGGCCCAGGTCGTACCGGGGGCGCGGCACATGCTCCCGGTCCAGGAACCGGAAGCTTTCGTCACTTCGATCACCACCTTCCTCCGGGAGAGAGACAATGTCGCATCCCAGTCGGTATGAGCACCACATCGGCGGACGTCAGGTCGCGCCGTCGGACGGCGAATACTTCGCCAGCAGCAATCCGGCCACCGGCCGGCCGCTGTACGAGGCGGCGCGGGGCAACGCCACGGACGTGGACCGCGCGGTCGTCGCGGCCCGTGAGGCGTTCGAGGATCCGCGTTGGCGGGACCTGAGCCAGACCCGGCGCGGGCACCTGCTGCGCCGCCTCGGCGACCTGATCGGCGAGCACGCCGACGAGCTGGCCGAGATGGAGACGCTGGACAACGGCAAGCTGCTGCGCGAGATGCGGGCGCAGATGGCCACCCTGCCCGAGTACTACTACTACTACGCGGGTCTCGCCGACAAGATCCAGGGCGACGTCATCCCGACCTCCGACCGGCGGGTGTTGAACTACACCAACCGGGAGCCGCTGGGCGTGGTCGGCGCCATCACCCCGTGGAACTCGCCGCTGACGCTGACCACCAGCAAGCTCGCCCCGGCGCTGTGTGCGGGCAACACCGTGGTGGTCAAGCCGTCCGAGTACACCTCGGCCACCGTGCTGCGGCTGGCCCAGCTGGTCGACGAGGCCGGCTTCCCGCCGGGTGCGATCAACGTGGTCACCGGCTTCGGCGCCGAGGCCGGCCAGTCGCTGGTCGACCACCGCACCCTGGCCAAGATCTCGTTCACCGGGAGCACCAGTACCGGTTCCCGGATCGCCGCCAGCGCCGCGTCCCGGTTCATCGGCACCACCCTGGAGCTGGGCGGCAAGTCGCCGAACATCGTCTTCGACGACGCGAACGTGGCCAACGCCGCGATGGGTGTGGTGGCCGGGATTTTCGCCGCCGCCGGGCAGACGTGCATCGCCGGCAGCCGGGTCTTCGCCCAGCGCGGGATCTACGACGAGTTGCTCGAACGCGTCACCGAGCGCGCCCGTCGCATCCGGATCGGTGATCCGCTGCAGGGCGAGACCGAACTGGGCCCGCTGGCGTTCGCCGATCAACGCGACAAGGTCGCCGGATACGTCGATCTGGGGGTCCGCGAAGGAGCGACCGTCCTCACCGGCGGCCGGTCGACCGACGGCGGCGGACTCGGCGGATTCTTCTACGAGCCGACGGTGCTGACCGGCGTGAACAACTCGATGCGGGTCGTCCGCGAGGAGATCTTCGGACCGGTGGTGGCGATCATGCCGTTCGACACCGAGGACGAGGTCGCCCAGCTCGCCAACGACACCGAATACGGCCTGGCCGCCGGGATCTGGACGAGCAACCTGTCCCGCGCGCACCGGCTGGCCGCGCGGCTGGAGGCCGGCACGATCTGGATCAACACCTACCGGGCGATGTCCCCGATGTCCCCCCGGCAGGGATTCAAGAGCAGCGGCGTCGGCATCGAACACGGCATCGAGAGCATCAAGGAGTACACCCGGCTCAAGAGCGTGTGGGTCAACACGAGCGAGGATCCGGTCGCCGACCCGTTCATCATGCGGAGCTGACCATGCCCCAGATCGACGTCACCCTGTCCGCGGGTCGTACCCCCGAGCAGATCCGGGCCCTGATGCACGAGGTGCACCAGGCCGTGGTGCGGACCGCGGGCGCCCGCCCCGAGCACGTCCGGGTCGTCGTGCACGAGGTGCCGCGAACGCACTGGGCCACCGGCGATGTCACGCTGGCCGAGATGGACGGGCAGACGCCGACCTGACCGGCCGGGAAGCCTTGTATGGTAGCCCAACAGCAGGATTCGGGCGGCGGTCGTGAAAGGCTCCATGATGAGCATCGAGCAACGTGAGAACTACCATGGTTCAGGCCGCGGGCCGCGGAACGGGGCTCAACCGGGCGCGGATGCCGACGTCAGCCTCCTGACCCGGCTGCGTTCGATGGTCCTGGACGACGACTTCCCGCCGGGTACGGCGCTGTCGGAGGTGCGGCTGGCCGAACGTTTCAACGTCAGTCGCACCCCGGTCCGGGAGGCGCTCAAGCAACTGCAGGTCGAAGGACTGGTCGAGATCCGGCCGAAGGTGGGCACCTTCGTGCGGGAGATCACCCGCCGGGAGATCGGCGAGATGTTCGAGATGAAAGAGGTGCTCGAGGGTATGGCGGCCCGGCTGCTGGCCCGCCGTGGCCAGGTGCCCGAGCTGGACATCCTGCGGGAGAACGTTCGGGAGTCCGAGACCGCCGCCCTGACCAGTGACGGCGCCCGGTACGCCGCCCTGGTGCACGAGTTCCACCAGACGATCGTCGACGGCAGCGACAACCGAAAACTGATCGAGCACTACACCAGCCTGATGAATCAGCTCGCCTACCACCGGATGGTGTTGCGGACCGTCCAGCAGCCGGGCCGGCTGACCAGATCCAACGACGAGCACCACCGGATCATGGAACTGATCCTGGAGAAGGACGGCGTGGGCGCCGAGATCGCCATGCGCGACCACGTCACCGCCTCCGCACGCGAAGTGATGGCCCGCTCGGCCATCACCCAGACCTGACCACGACGAAGTACCGAGAGGAATCACCACCATGCGGTTCTCCCTGTTCATCCACATGGAGCGCTGGGACGACAGCGTCAGTCACCGGCAGCTTTTCGAGGATCTGACCGAGCTGACCCTGATGGCCGAGGCCGGCGGCTTCGGCACCGTGTGGATCGGCGAGCACCACTCGATGGAGTACACGATCTCGCCGAACCCGATGCCGCAGCTGGCCTACCTGGCCGCGCGGACCTCCACGATTCGCCTGGGTGCCGGCACCATCATTGCGCCGTTCTGGAATCCGATCCGGGTGGCCGGCGAGGCCGCCCTGCTCGACGTGATCAGTGACGGCCGCGCCGAGATCGGGTTGGCCCGGGGCGCCTACCAGTTCGAGTTCGATCGGATGGCCGGCGGCATCCCCGCCTCCAGCGGCGGGAACCACCTGCGCGAGCTGGTCCCCGCGGTGCGCAAGCTGTGGGACGGCGACTACGCGCACGACGGCGAGATCTGGCAGTTCCCCACGTCGACCAGCGTCCCCAAGCCGATCCAGCAGCCGCTGCCGATCTGGATCGCCGCCCGCGACCCCGAGTCGCACAAGTTCGCCGTTCGCAACGGCTGCAACGTGATGGTCACCCCCCTGATGAAGGGCGACGAAGAGGTGGTGGACCTGCGCGACAAGTTCGCCGCCGCCCTGGCCGAGAACCCCGACGTGCCCCGTCCGGACCTGATGGTCCTGCGGCACACCTACGTGCACCCGGCCGACGAACCGGACGGATGGGTGGCCGGTGCGCAGGCGGTCAACCGCTTCTACCGCACGTTCGACGCCTGGTTCGGCAACAAGACGACCCCGGTGGACGGCTTCCTGGACCCCAGCCCGGAGTCGAAGTTCGCCGAACGGCCCGAATTCCAGATCGACGCCCTGCACAAGACCGCGATGATCGGCACGCCCACCGAGGTCATCGAAAGGATCAAGTACTACCAGGATCTCGGCGTCGACGAGTACAGCTTCTGGTGCGACAACGGCATGTCGCACGAGGAGAAGAAGCGTTCACTCGCGTTGTTCATCGAACAGGTCGTGCCCGCGTTCCGGTGAGCCGTCGCTCGGCCCGCTCGGGAGGCCGGGGACGCTCCGGGCGTCCGAACGGGAATGCCCCGGGGGACGCGATCGCGGACCCGTCGAACTGGCAAGGGGGAAGCTCATGTCGGTCGCCGGCGGCACGGTGTCGTTGAGCGCGGTCAGCACGACCCGGACGGCGGCGTCGTTCGCCGAACGTATCGGGCTGCCCGGCACCACATTTGCCGAGATCGGCGACCTGCGGGGTAACGGCCGGAGCGGCTTTCGCCATCAGACCGCACTCTGGGCCCTCGACCTGGACTGCCCGGACGGCGCGGTGGAGCCGCTGAACGAGGCGCTGCGGCAACTGCTGGCCCAGTTCGACGGCCGGGAGGACATCCTGCACGAGCTGCGACCGCACTGGGACCTGCGAGTGCAGTGCTGGGGGTCGTCGAACAGCGTGCAGGGCGGATTCTGGCTCGACCGGCCGGTCTTGCAGGGACTGGCCCGACTGGGGGTCGACTTCATCTGCACCGTGTATCTGGATGATCCGGACGACGACTGAACCGGGCCGGCGACCGCCAGGATCGGTCATCCGGTCACCATGGCGGGCGGAGCACCGCGCTGGGCAACGCGGCCTCGAGCATCTCCGGGCGCACCTCCAGCCCGGTGATCGACTCGAGCAGCTGCAGGCCCGATCCCGGCCGAGGCGGCCCGTTCGCGTTCATCGGCCCGGCGGTCATCAGCCCGGCCCGGGTCATCTCCTCCACGTACCGGTCCGGGTCCGACCCGTACCGGTACTTCGGCATCCCCAGGTCGAACCGGGTCGTCACCCGGCCGTCGCCGGCGCTGTGGAAGCCGGCCATCTCCTGCGTGCACCACAACGCGTGCGCCTGCCCACCGGCTCGGGAAAGCCGTTCCAGCACATCGTCGCCCGCTCCGCGGCCGGTGAAGTGCTCCACCGCGTAGAGCCATCCGTCGCACCGGCCGATGCGGACCCGGAACGTGCTCGGATCGTCGTCGGCCTGAGCCAGCGAGAGCACCTGTGTCGTCGCCGGATCGGCGTCGAACGCGGCGAAGACCTCGTCGTCCGTGAGCTGCGCGGCCCGGGCCAGCAAGATGCAGACGCCCAGGTGCTGGTCGGCCCAGGCGGTGAACCACTCATGACGCATGCCGCGATTGTCCACCGGTGCGGGGTCATCCGACGGGCACCGGACCGGTCCGGTCCGGTTCCGGTCCGGTCCGCCGGGTGCCGTGCGCCGATCCGACCCCGTCCGACGCGCGGCGCCGGATCCGGAAATCGGTGTTGACCTTCTGCCCGCCCGGAACGTCTCACTGATGAAAGCTTGTTCGGGTGCGGGACGGAGGGAGCGTGACCATCATCGAGCGCATGTCGCCGGCCCAACCGGGCGCGACGGTCAGCGCCGACGCGTTCCACCGCCGGCACTGGCTGGGCCTGGTGCGGCTGGCCGGCGCGTTGACCGGCGACCGGCAGTCGGCGGAGGACGTGGTGCAGGACGTGATGATCCGGATGCACGGGCGATGGCACCGATTCGACGACGAGAACGCCGCCCTGGTCTATGTCCGTGCGGCGGTGGTCAACGGTTCGCGATCCCACCTGCGCTCGCTGCTGCGCCGCCGATCGTTGCGGGCACCCGACGACGGTCCGGTGCCACCGGCCGACCAGGCGGTACTGGCCCGATTGGACGGTGAGCGGGTGCGGCGGGCGGTGGCCCGGCTGCCCCGACGACAGCGGGAGATCGTCGTGCTGCGGTACCTGAGCGGCCTGACGGTCCGCGAGACGGCGGCCACCCTCGGCATCGCCGAGTCCGCGGTCAAGGCGTCCGCATCCCGCGCGCTGGCCACCCTCGCCGCCCGGCTCAAGGAGACCCGATGACCCGCGAGCGGAACGCCGATGCCCACGACCTGCGCCCGCTGCTGGCCGCGGCCCTGCAGTCCCAGGCCCGGGACATGTTCCCGGACGACACCCCGGTCCCGCCGATCGCCGGGTCGGCCCGGCACCGGTCGACCGGTCGCTCGGCGTGGCCGTTGGTTGCGGTGGCGGCCGGCGTGACCGCGGTGGTCGTCGCCGCAGGCGTGCTGGTGCCCGGGGCCGGCCCATTGGTGCCCGCCGCCGGCGGAATCGAACTCGGACCCCCGTGCGAACTGGGGTGGGACCAGAGTGTGTCGCGGGTGCAGTTCAGCGTCGACGGTGCCGGTGCGGTGACGTGGCGGGTGTGGGAGCAGGACTCTCCGGACCGCCGGTTCTGCCTGTCGGTCGCCCCGAGCGGCGGTGGGTCGACCGAGACATCCGTCGCCCGGGACCTCGATGTGTTGCAGGGAGCGGCATTGGTGTCGATGGGCGGCCGGGTCTACCTGTGGGGGGTGGTCACCCCGGCGGCCACGCGGGTGGACGCGATGGACGCGTCGGGCACGTGGTCGGCGACCTGGACGCAGCCCGACCTGCACATCCTGCCGAGTGCGCTCGGCGTGTTCATAACGCCGATCGATGGGGCCGACCGGCCGATCACGGTCAGGGTGTCGAACGCCGCGGGGGCGCCGGCCGTCGAATCGGTGGTGACCGGGTCATGACCATCGACCGTCGCCGCGGCCGGGTCTGGGGGAAGCCGGCGCTGATCGCCGCGGCGATCGTGGTCGCCACCGGTATCGCTGTCGGGATCGAGGTGGGTGCCGCCCATGGGGCCGACGATCGAACCGCGACGTACGGGACGATCCCCGAGGATGCCTACGGCGCCGACGGTTCCATCGACGTGAACCGCGTGCCCGACTACGTCGTGACGTTCGGCCGGGACGGGGAGCCGGTCGGGTACGTCGCCAAGGCGGACCTGTTCGCGGCCACCGGCGCGCAGACCGTGCTCGCCCGCGACGGCTCCGTCGTCGGCCACCTGCAGCCCGGGTACGGCTTCGTCGCGGTCGGCGAGGACCCTCGCGCGACGGTCCCGATTCCGGCGACGGCCGGGCCGGTGACGGAGAATTGACCCGTTCCACCCGACGAACGAGGGAGCGCCCGTGCTGTTCACCGCCGTCCTGCTCGGCACCGGCGCGGTGGTCGTCGGCGCCCTCGGGTACCTCTGGCGTCACCGCGACAGCCGGCTGACCCGCGGCGTGGCCGAGGCCGCCGTCACCTACAACGTGCTCAACGGTCAGGCGGCCGAGCCGACGATGCCGCACTTCGCGGAGACGCACGATCGACCGACGGACGGCTTCTGAGCAACCGCCCCACGCCCGCCGGACCGAGGTGACACCGCCGTGTGCAACGCCGCTCGGACATCGGACCGAGTAGGGGTATGAGAACGAGGGGGACCGGCCCGGACCGGGCCGCGGTCGGGCGGTTGTTCGAGCAGCATGGCGACCGGCTGCGCCGCTACCTGGCCGGCCGGGTCGGTCCGGGGCACGCCGACGACCTGCTGTCCGAGGTGTTCCTCGCCGCGTGTCGCCGGTGGCCCAGCTTCGACCCCGACCGTGGATCCGAGATCGGCTGGCTGTTCGGCATCGCCACCACCGCCGTGCGTGGCCACGCCCGGGACGAGGCCCGGCACCTGCGCCGGGTGCTGGCCCAGTGCGCCGACCGGGCCGCCAGCACCGCCGAGGGCAGCGAGGACAGCGCCGAGCGAGTGGACGCCCAGCGCCGGATCCGCCGGCTGCTGCCGGATCTGCACCTGCTCGACGCACTGGACCGCGACATCCTGCTGCTCGTCGCCTGGGCCGGCCTGACGCCCACCGAGGTCGCCGCCTCACTGGACATGCCGGCCGCCACTGTCCGGTCCCGGCTGCACCGGGCCCGGCAGCGCCTGCGGCGGGTCGACGCCGCCCACGATCTCGAATCCCTTCCCTCGTCCCTTCCCTCGAAAGGCCTCCCGCGATGACTCGCCATCTCGACCGGCGGCCGTGGTCCGACGACGAACTCGACCGCGCGCTGGATGATCTGTTGCAGCTCGGCACCACCGCACCACCGCCGATCGAGCGGTCCGCAGGCCGCCGGTCCCGGCGCCGCTGGGCCGCGCCGCTGGCCGCGGCCGCGGCGGTCGCCGCCGTGCTGGCCGCCGTCTCGCTGTCCGGGGCGGCCGGACCCGGCGCCGCCGAGGCGGCCCGGACCGTGTCGATGCGGGCCGGCGTCGCCGATGTCGGCGGGGTCCGGTTCCCGGTCCCGCTGGGGTGGACGGTCGCGGTGACCGCCGCCGACGGCGATGCCGTGACCGCCTGTGTCGCCTCCGCCCCCACCGCCGAGTGTGACGGGGTGACGGTCGTGATGGCCGTCCCCGATGGTGCGGCGCTGCCGACATCGGTCACCGACAACGTTTTCGGCGCCGTGTGCGCGAACGGAGGGGGCGGGTATGTCCAGGTCGAGCCGGGGACCCGGCTCGGCGGCCGTGCCGCGGCGCACTATTTCGGCGGGTCGTGCACCCCGGACGGTCCCACCGCTCATGCCTGGGTCACCGACGACCGGGCCCTGGCCGTCACCACGCCCGCCGGTCGGTGGGCGGCGCAGGGGGCAGCCGTCGCGAACGGGTTGGACCTGACGCACTGGCCCCGCGCGGAGGCGATTCCCCTCGTATCGCGGGTGATGGGCACCACCGGCTGATCCCGGCCGGATCGAACCGCACTGCGCTATACACACGACGTATACCTCGTGTGTATAGTCGCCGGCATGTCAGTGTCCCGATCCCTGTTGGGTCTGCTCGATCTGGCCCCCCGCCACGGGTACGACCTCAAACGCAGCTACGACGAGCTGTTCGGCAGCGACCGGCCGCTCGCGTACGGGCAGGTCTACGCCACGTTGTCCCGCTTGTTGAATTCACCGCCGTCCTGCTCGGCACCGGCGCGGTGGTCGTCGGCGCCCTCGGGTACCTCTGGCGTCACCGCGACAGCCGGCTGACCCGCGGCGTGGCCGAGGCCGCCGTCACCTACAACGTGCTCAACGGTCAGGCGGCCGAACCGACGATGCCGCACTTCGCGGAGACGCACGATCGACCGACGGACGGCTTCTGAGCAACCGCCCCACGCCCGCCGGACCGCGGTGACCGCCGCGTGCAACGCCGCTCGGACATCGGACCGAGTAGGGGTATGAGAACGAGGGGGGCCGGCCCGGACCGGGCCGCGGTCGGGCGGTTGTTCGAGCAGCACGGCGACCGGCTGCGCCGCTACCTGGCCGGCCGGGTCGGTCCGGGGCACGCCGACGACCTGTTGTCCGAGGTGTTCCTCGCCGCGTGTCGCCGGTGGTCCAGCTACGACGCCGGCCGCGGCCCCGAGATCGCCTGGCTGTTCGGCATCGCCACCACCGCCGTGCGCAGCCACGCCCGGGACGAGGCCCGCCACCTGCGCCGGGTGCTGGCCCAGTGCGCCGACCGGCCCGCCAGCACCGACGAGAGCAGTGAGGACAGCGCCGACCGGGTGGACGCCCAGCGCCGGATCCGCCGGCTGCTGCCGGATCTGCACCTGCTCGACGCACTGGACCGCGACATCCTGCTGCTCGTCGCCTGGGCCGGTCTGACGCCCACCGAGGTCGCCGCCTCACTGGACATGCCGGCCGCCACTGTCCGGTCCCGACTGCACCGGGCCCGGCAGCGCCTGCGGCGGGTCGACGCCGCCCACGATCTCGAATCCCTTCCCTCGAAAGGCCTCCCGCGATGACTCGCCATCTCGACCGGCGGCCGTGGTCCGACGACGAACTCGACCGCGCGCTGGATGATCTGTTGCAGCTCGGCACCACCGCACCACCGCCGATCGAGCGGTCCGCAGGCAGCCGGTCCCGGCGCCGCTGGGCCGCGCCGCTGGCCGCGGCCGCGGCGGTCGCCGCCGTGCTGGCCGCCGTCTCGCTGTCCGGGGCGGCCGGACCCGGCGCCGCCGAGGCGGCCCGGAGCGTGTCGATGCGGGCCGGCGTCGCCGATGTCGGCGGGGTCCGGTTCCCGGTCCCGCTGGGGTGGTCGGTCGCGGTCACCGCCGCCGACGACGATGCCGTGACCGCCTGTGTCGCCGCCGCACCCACCGCCGAGTGTGACGGGGTGACGGTCGTGATGGCCGTCCCCGACGGTGCGGCGCTGCCGAACTCGGTCACCGACAACGTCTTCGGCGCCGTGTGCGCAAATGGTGGGGGCGGGTACATCCAGGGCGAGCCGGAGATTCGGCTCGGCGGCCGCGCCGCCGTGCACTACTTCGGCGGGTCGTGCACCCCGGACGGTCCCACCGCTCAAGCCTGGGTCACGAACGACCGGTCCCTGGCCGTCACCACCCCCGCCGACCGATGGGCGGCGCAGGGGGCAGCCGTCGCGAACGGGTTGGACCTGACGCACTGGCCCCGCGCGGAGGCGATTCCCCTCGTATCGCGGGTGATGGGCACCACCGGCTGAACCCGGCCGGATCGAGCCGCACGTCGCTATACACACGAGGTATACCTCGTGTGTATAGTCCCCGGCATGTCAGTGTCCCGATCTCTGTTGGGTCTGCTCGATCTGGCCCCCCGCCACGGGTACGACCTCAAACGCAGCTACGACGAGCTGTTCGGCAGCGACCGGCCGCTCGCGTACGGGCAGGTCTACGCCACGTTGTCCCGCTTGTTGAAGAACGGTCTGGTGAGTGTCGATGGGGTGCAGGCAGGCGAAGGACCGGACCGCAAGCGGTATGCGATCACGGACGCCGGCGTCACCGACCTGGAATCGTGGCTGCGCACCCCGGAGCGGCCGGCCGAGTACCTGCAGAACACCCTCTACACGAAGGTGGTACTCGCCCTGATGAGCCATCGGTCGGCCGACCAGATCCTCGACACCCAGCGCCGCGAACACCTGGCCAGCATGCGAGAACTGACCCGCCGCAAGGAGTCCGGCGATCTGGCCGACCAGATCATCTGCGACCACGCGCTGCTGCACCTCGAGGCGGACCTGCGCTGGCTGGAGCTGACCGCGTCACGACTGACCGCACTGGGCGACCGGCTGCGGACCGAAGGGGTGGAGAAGTGAGCGAGATCCTGCTCGCAGCAATGGATGTGCACCGCTCTTTCGGGCCGACCGAGGCCCTGCGCGGCGCCGACCTGACCGTCGAGGCCGGCGAGATCGTGTCGGTGATCGGACCATCGGGATCGGGCAAGTCGACGCTGCTGCACTGCGCGGCCGGCATCCTGCCGGTGGACTCGGGCACCGTCACCTTCGACGGCGTCGACCTGTCCACGCTGTCCGATCGGGAACGATCGCGGCTGCGGCTGTCCGAGTTCGGCTTCGTCTTCCAGTTCGGCCGGCTGATCCCCGAGCTGACCTGCCGGGACAACGTGGCCGTCCCGCTGCGGCTGTCCGGGCGGGGCCGCCGGGATGCGCGGGCGATCGCCGACGAATGGCTCGGCCGGCTGGCTGTCGACGACGTCGCCGACCGGCGCCCCGGGGAGGCCTCGGGCGGGCAGGCCCAACGAGTGGCCCTGGCCTGCGCGTTGGCGACCGAGCCACGGGTGATCTTCGCCGACGAACCGACCGGCGCCCTCGACTCGATGCAGGGCGAGGCGGTGATGCGCCTGCTCACCACCACCGTCCGGCACACCGGCGCGGCCCTGGTACTGGTCACCCACGAACCCCGGATCGCCGCGTACGCGGACCGCGAGGTGCTGGTCCGCGACGGGCGCACCGGCGAGACCCGGGCCGCCGCATGACCGCCCAGGCACCCGCGCGGCCGCCCGGGGCTTCGACGACGGCACGGTCCCCGGGTTGGGCCGCGAACCTGCGGCTGGCCGGCGCATTGCTGCTGGCCTCGGGCCGGGCCGGGCGGCTGCGCTGGACGCTGGTCGCGGCCGGTCTGGCGCTGTGCACCTTGGTCCTGCTGCTGGCCGCGTCGATCGGGCCGGCCCTGGACAGCCGGGACGACCGCACGGCGGCGCTGTCGCCGACGTCCGCACCGATCGGCACCACCGACGGCACCCTGGATCCCGCGCTGCTCGAGCCGTCCTGGTTCCAGGCGACCGAATCCTCCTCGGTGTACCGCGGGGAGCGGGTCCAGGTCACCGAACTGGCCGCCGTCGATCCCGCTCGTACGACGCCGCCGCCGGGGGTGGGCACGTTCCCGCGGCCGGGTGAGGTCGTCGTCTCCCCCGCACTGGCCGACGTGCTGAACGGGCCGGACGGCGAGGGGTTCCGGTCCCGGCTCGGCGGTGACACGGTCGTCGGCACCATCGCCGACGACGGGCTCATTGCCCCACAGGAGCTGCGGCTCTACCGGGGAGTGGCCGCCGACCCGGCCGGCTGGTTGCCCTACCGGGTCGCCGATGGGTGGGGCGGTGGCTTCGCCCCCGGGCCGGACCGGTTCTATGGCTCCACGGTGAGCCTGACCAACGTGCTGCTGACGGCCGGCGTGACCATCGTGATCGTCCCGTTGCTGCTGTTCGTGGCACTGATGTCCCGGGTCGGCTCGGTCGCGCGGGAGCGTCGGGACGCCGGCCTGCGCCTGGTCGGGGCGACCGCCGGCCAGCTCCGGACCGTCACCGTCGTCGAGACGGCCACCGCCGCGGGGGCCGGGCTGGCCCTGGGCGCGGCCGGCTTCCTGCTGGCCCGCCTCGCGGCGCCGCTGGTGACGGTCGGCCCGGCCGGCTTCTTTCCGGCCGACCTGCGGCCGTCGGCGCCGGCGCTGGTCACGATCGCGCTGGCCGTCCCGATCCTGGCCGTCGGGTCGGTGCTGGCCGTCCGCCGGCCCGACCCGCTGGGAGTGGTGCGGCAGCAGAGCCGGCCCCGACCGCCCCGCCGCCTGTGGTGGCGACTGCTCATCCCGGTGGCCGGCGGCCTGCTGCTCTGGGCCCTCGGCCAGGCCCAGTTCGGCCTGTTGCCTGCCACCGGCGCCGGCATCGTCGCCCTGCTGGTGTCCGCGGCGGTGCTGCTGCCCTGGGCGCTGGAACGCCTGGCCCGGCGGCTGCCCGACGGCCCGCCGGCCTGGCAGCTCGCGGTCGGCCGGCTGCGGCTCGACCCGGGCACGCCGGCCCGGGTGGTGGCGGGACTGTCGGTGGTGCTGGCCGGGGCGATCGCGCTGCAGCCGCTGCTGGCCGCCGGCGACCGGCTCGACCGGGAGGGCGATGTCGCCTACCAGGTGCAGCTGGCCGACGTCCCGACCGGCGAGATGGACCGGGTCGTCGGCGTGCTGCAGGACCGGCTCGGGCCGTCCGCGGTGATCCGGGGCGGGGCGCTGATCACCGGAAGTGTCGTCGCCGGCTCCGCACCGTCAGTGCCGCAGCCGAATTCGCGATCGGGCTCTTCGACGGCGCCGCCGTTCGTGAGCCTGCGGCTGGCCCCGTGCGGGGCGCTCGGCGTCGCCTGCACCGACGGCATGGTCTTCGCGGAGGCCGACCCATCCGAGGACGTGCCACCGGTCGGCTCGGTGCTGGCGATCTCGACGCCGGGCCCAGATGGCCGGTCGACCGCGTTCGACTGGACGGTCCCGGCACCGACGGCGACCATCAGCCTGCCGGACCGCTACGACGCCGCCGATCTGATCGTCACTCCCGGAGCGCTTGGCCCGGCCATCGACGGCCTGCTGTCCAGCAGCCCGGCCCGCTTCTCGGTGACCGGCGTCGAGGCCTCGACCGAGGCGGCCGACCTGCTGCGGGCCGACCTGGCCGATCTGGGTTCGGGGGTGGAGATCCGGGCGGCGGGCGAACCCGCCGACCTGGGGCTGCGCAGCGTCCTGTCCCCCACCGCCCGAACCGGGCTGGTCATCGGCGTTCTGCTCACCCTGGTGGTGGCGGTCGCCGGGCTGATCGTCACCGCGATCGAGCAGGGACAGCAGCGACGCCGGCCGCTGACCCTGGCCGTCGCCGCTGGGATGCCCCGCCGGGTGCTCGCCCGGTCGATGCTGATCGGCGCGGTGCTACCGATCGCGGTGGGCGTGGCGCTGGCCGTACTCAGCGCCTGGCTGCTCGTCACGCTGCTGGGACCGCTGCTGGGCACCCCGACCGCCCTGGACTGGGCCGTAGCCGCGGGGTACTCAGCTCTCGCCCTGGGGCTGGTCACGCTGGTGGCCGGGGCGAGCACGCTGGCCCTGCCCGCCCTGACCCGGCCGACCGCCATCAGGACGACGTAGCCGTTGCCGCGCCGACGTCCGGACATCACGGCCCCGCCCAGCCGGGTCGGGCCCGGGCATCACGGACCGCCGTCGGCCGGGTCGGGCCCGGACATCACGGCCCGCCGTCGGCCGGGTCGAGCCCAGCCATCACGGACCGCCCAGCCGAGTCGAGCCCGGCCATCACGGCCCGCTCAGCCGAGTCGGGCCCGGACATCACGGTCCCGCCCAGCCAGATCGGGCCCAGACACATCACGGACCGCCCAACCGGGTCGGGCCCGTCGGGCTGCGGTGACGGAACTCCCGTGGGGGGATCCGGGCGCCCGATCGACCGGGAGTTCCGTTCCCCGGTGGGGAGTTCGGTGGCCGGCATCCATGGTCTCGCGACGGAGCTCCGCACCGGGGCGAGGCGGCCTCCACCGAGGTGAAGTTCCCCTCCCCGCAACGAGTTCGGCGCCCCGGCAACCCGCCACCAGCACGGCCCGCCGCCGATCCGTCTCGCTGAACGCCGCCGGGCCGGTCTTCCGCTTTGCCTCGCCGCCGCTGCACAGGGCTTCGCCAAGGTCGGTTCGGCCACCACTCGCCCGGCGCAAGCGGATCCCCAGGGGGCCCGCACCACGCCGCGCGCACCGACAACCCACGGCCAACGCGCTCTACCCTCGAGGCAGGGCTTCGCCAAGATCGGTTCGGCCGCCACTCGCCCGGCGCAAGCGGATCCCCAGGGGGCCCGCACCACGCCGCGCGCACCGACAACCCACGGCGAACGGACCCTCGAGCTGGGCGGTGGTCGGGTGCTCTTACGACCGGCGCGGCCACGACGTGCGAACGTGCCTGGGTCAGAACGGTGGTGGGTCGGGGTCTTCCGGTGGTGGCGGTGGGTCCGGGGGGTTTTCGGGTGGGGGTTGCCAGAGGCGGGTGTGCGGCCGGGTGTAGGTCCGGTCGAGTGGGGTGGTCCATTGGTAGCCGGCGGTGGTCTGGTCGAGGTGGTAACCGCCGCCGTCCTTGGCGCGGTGGTGGTGTGTGCAGGCCGGGGCGAGGTTCGTCGCGCTGGTCGATCCGCCGGTGGCCTGTCCGGGGCGGAAGGGTTCGGTGTGGTCGAGTTCGCAGCGGTGGGCGGGTTGCCGGCAGCCGGCCATGACGCAGGTCTGGTCCCGGACCAGGACGTGGTCGGCCAACGACGCGGGGGGTTGGTAGGTGGTGCGGCCGTAGTCGAGCAGCGTCCCGGTCAGTGGGTCGCAGACCAGCCGCCGCAGGGTGGCGTCGCCGGCGATGTGCCGGGCCTGGGCGGGGGTGATCGGCCCGTACCCGGTCAGCTGGGCGACGTCCCCGGTGGGCGGCCCGGGCAGCAGCGCGGTGATCGGCATGGTGACCTGCACGTGCGGGCGGCGCCGCTGCCGGACCGGTAGGTCCCGGCCCTGCCAGGTCCCGGTGTCCAGGACGTCGGTGCACAGGTCGACCAGGACGTCGACCCGCCGGTGGTCCGTGGTGCGGTCGTCGTCGGGGGTGCGGGCGGCGTCGCTCATCGCGGTCAGCGCGGCGTGGATGGTGGCGATGTCCGGCAGGGTGGAGAACACCTTGAGGGTGGCCATGCCGTCGGGGTCGCGGTGGCGGGTGATGCCGCGGCGTTCCCGGGCCTGTTCGTGGCGGTCCTGCGCGCCGTGCGGGTCGCGGCGGATCACCGCGGCCGCGATCAGGTCGTGGACCTGCGGCATGGTGCTGGCTGGCAGGTCGGGCAGCACGTCCCGTTCGACCTGGGCGGCGACCTCGTCGGTGACGTCGCCGGTGCCCTGGTGCACGGCGCGGGCCTTGCGGTCGCTGATGTGCCCGGCGTGTAGGGCGGCGAACGTGGCCGGCAGGCGGGTGGTGAACGCTTCGGCTTCCAGGAGTTTGCGGGTGGCGGTGGTTTCCGCGACGCCCAACGCCAACGCGATCTCGGTGGGCAGGAACTCGCGGAGCCCGGGGTAGTTGCGGGACAGTTCGGCCAGGTCGGCGATCTGGCCGCCCTGGAGGTGGGCGATGACCCGTTCCCGGGCCCGGATGGAATCGACCAGCACGTTGGCCCACCCGGACTCCTGCCCCGGCACCGCCAACTCTTGCGCGGGGCGGGCCGGGCGGTGCTGCAGGAACCGGGCCAACGCCCCACCGGCCGGGGTGGTGGTGATGCGGTGCCGGTACTCGGCCAGTTGCACTGCTGCGTCGTCGACGGTCCGCGGCCGCAGCAGCTGGTGGATGGTGAACTCCGGCGCCCACTGCGGCCCGTCCGACGGGTGCCGCTCGACCGTGCCCGGCGCCCACAGTTCATGGGGCAGCGGCAGTGCGGGCGGAGCGGACCGCCACACCAGGGCACGATCCCCGTGCTGCCGCTCCGCCGTAAACATACCTGATCATACCAATATAGAGAACACCTGTCCAGATTCTTGTGAAGCTGTGCCGGGACTTCAGAGCAGTATGCAGGGTGGCTCGGACAGTGACGGTTGCCTGAATCGGCAAGCGATCACCGGCTCGTGCTAGTCCACGGCCGGCCCTCGACGGGCGGATGGGCGGCGGGAACAATCGGGTTGACGACGGACCGGGACGCCCAGCACGCTCTGGAAACGATGACCTCCGCTGCGAACATACGGGCCGTTGTCCTCGTCGAGGGCACCAGTGACCGCACAGCCCTGCTGACCCTGGCGGATCGCGCGGGACGCGATCTCTCGGCCGATGGCGTCGAGGTCGTCGACATGGGCGGGATCACCAACATCCGGGCGTTCGCGTCCCACTACGGGCCCGGCGGCCTCGACCTGTCGTTGGTGGGCCTGTACGACACGGCCCAGGAGGAGCAGCTACGGCGCGGCCTGGCGGCGGCCGGATTCGAGACGGCCCGGTTACCGGACGGACCGACCCGGCTCGGCTTCCACGGATGCCACGCCGACCTGGAGGACGAACTGATCCGGGCGCTCGGCCCGGACCGGGTCGAGGCCGTCATCGAGGCGGCCGGTGAGGGACCGTCGCTGCGCCGGCTTCGCGGCATGCCGGCCCAGCGGGATCGGCCGCGGGTCGCGGTGCTGCGGCGGTTCTTCGGCTCCCGAGCCGGACGCAAGGAGCGCTATGCCGCGCTGTTGGTCCACGCCCTGGAGCCGGACCGCGTTCCCGCGCCGCTGGTCGCGGTGCTCGGTCAGGTCTGACCTGCCGGGCACAATCACCAGGCATGGACACGGACGACGATTCCCGGCTGTGGTGCTGCCTGCTGTGGGCACGTCCGGGCCAGGCCGCCTNATCGACCAGCACGTTGGCCCACACCGATTCCTGCCCCGGCAACCCGAGCTCGTCGGCGGGGCGGGCCGGCCGGTGTTGCAGGAACCGGGCCAACGCCCCACCGGCCGGGGTGGTGCCGATCCGGTGCCGGTACTCGGCCAGTTGCACCGCGGCGTCGTCGACGGTCCGCGGTCGCAGCAGCTGATGGATGGTGAATTCCGGCGCCCACTGCGGTCCGTCCGACGGGTGCCGCTCGGCCGTGCCCGGCGCCCAGAGTTCGCGGGGTGGCGGCGACGCGGGCGGAGCGGACCGCCACACCAGGGCACGGTCCCCGTGCTGCCGCTCCGCCACAAACATACCTGATCGTAGCATCATTTAAGAACACACGTCCAAGAGCCGTCCCAGTTCTGTCCGACCGTTGCAGACAGCATGCGCCAAGGGTCTGACAGTCCCCGACGCCGAAGAATCCGGCCGCCGAACCGGGCCACCGGATCAGGTCTGACCCAGCGCGCCGACGACGAAACTGCGAGCAGCGGCGTACCCGATGACGGTGCCATCGGCGTCGGTCTCGCGCTCGCCGATGAACGCCCCGGTCACGGGATCGATGACGGTCTCGTCGAGCGTGGACGGCCCGCGCACCGCGAAGGCCATGCCCAGGAAGCCGTCGAGATTGGCCTGGTTATCGGTGATCTCGACCCCGGGGATCATCGCCGCTGCGTCGCTGTGGCCAGAAATCAGGCGCCCGCACGCCCGTCCTGGAGCCGGTGTGCCACCCACAGCTGACCGAACGTCCAGGAGTTGTTGGCCAGCCAGTAGAAGAGGATGGCCAACGGGAAGAACGGGCCACCGAAGACGACGAACAGCGGGAACAGGTACAGCATCAGCCGGTTCATCATGACGGTCTGCGGGTTGCCCGCGGCGTCCGCGTTCAGCTGCGTCTGCCGGGCGACCGACCGCCGGCTGGCCAGATGGGTGGCAATGCCAGCCAGGATGGTCAGCGGGATCCCCCAGACGATGATCGCCGCCCGCACCCCGTCCATGAAGGCCAGCTGGTCGGCCGGCATCGTCATGAAGCCGACCAACGGCGCTCCCCCGGTCAGCTTCGCGGTGCCCATGGAGACGACGTCGGCGTGGTCGAAGAAGTAGACGCTGTCCCGATAGAACCACACGCCCGGGCCGCCGGGCCCGTCATCGACCGGCTGAAACATGCGCAGGACGTGGAACAGGCCGATGAAGACCGGCGCCTGGACAGCACCGGCAGGCAGGACGCCAGCGGGTTCACCCCGGCCGCCCGGTTGAGTTTCATCATCTCCTCGGAGAGCCTTTGTCGATCGTCCTTGTACTTCTCCCGCAGCTTGCGCATCTCCGGCTGGATGGCCTGCATCTTGAGTTGGGCGTCCATCTGCGTCATGAACGGCTTGAACAGGATCGCGCGGATGGTGAAAATCAGGAAGACGACGCTGAGTACCCAGGTCAGCGTGGCGTCGGGTCCGAGGGCGGCACCGAATACCTTGTGCCACACCCACATGATCCCGGAGATCGGGTAGTAGATGTAGTCCAGGGACCAGAAGTTGAAGTTCACGCACCCCTCCAGCGCACCGGTCGATGACCCGATTCTGGCCGACGCCGTGCCTGGTTCCCAACGGGCTCACCGCGTTCGGGACGGGCTGATCGACGGCCGGCCGTGAGATGCTCCCGGGCAGGGGCGAATCGGGGGGAGCCGGCGATGACGCGACTGCGCATCTGGGTTTCGTACGGGCAGTTCTATGCGACCGACGGCGGGTTCGACACACCGCTCCTCGGGGATGCCTTCTATGGCCAGACGAACGGTCTGTGCGGGGCGCGGACCGGCCGGAGCCTGTTCTTCATCACCGGCCTGCACACGGGGTGGGTGCCGGTCGAGGTGCAGATCCTGGACGCACCGCCGCCGCTCGAACCGGAATGGGAGGACGCGGTCGAGGTCTCGATGCAGCTGACCGGTACCGAGTTGATCGTCCAGGGCTGGGGCGCCGACGGCCACACCATCGCCGTTCCCGGCCCCGGCCCCTACCGGGTTCGGTATTGCGCGGCCGGCATGGACGCCGGCCGCGATCAGGACCACACCGTCGGGGACGAGCCGGCGCCGGACCGGTACCGCATCCAGTGCTGGCCCGCCACGGACATCGCGCCGGACACGATCCTGCGCACGACCAGCGAGAACGCCGCGTACTGGCACGGTGCGGTCGGCGCCATCGCCGCACCGGCGGACCCGGCCGTCATCCGGACGCCGACACCCACTCCCATGATGGCGAGGATCACCACCGCGACGGCGGCCTCAGTCACGGCCGGCTCGGAGCCCGTGTGGCTGCCCACCCCGCCGTCCTGGGTGGAGCTGCTGACGCTGATGGTGCACGGGCCCGACCCGGAGCCCGCGGTCCGCGGGACCATCCGCACCGAGCAGGGGCTGGTGCGGATCTGGCGGGACGGTGACCGCTACCGGATCGAGGACCCGGGCGGGACGGTCCTGCTCATCGTCGACGACCGGACCCGCTGGCAGTTCGACGGCGATCATCCCCTCCCGCTCGCCATGCCCCGCCGGGCGTTCGGCGACGGTGGCACCGCCCTGTTCGCCCGCCGCCGACCGGAGTCGTTCCTGGGCGACGACTTCACCCGCCCGGCCGGGCCGATCGGCACCGCCTGGTTCCTGGGCCGGCTCGCCTGGACCGTCGAACTGGCCTCGCCGCCGCGCAAACCACACCCGATGCAGCTCGTCGTCGACGCCGAGACCGGCCTGATCCTGCAGCGGCGCATCGACGGGTCCGGGATCGCCGAGGAGTGGGTCGAATTCGTCGCCGGCGATCCGCTGGATCCCGAGATGGTGACCTGGACCGGCCCGACCCGGTCGGCGGCCGACGACGTGGACGACAGCAACGACATCGATGCCGCCCGGCGTCTGGAGTGGTTCGCCCGGCACGTCAGCGCCGAACCGATCCGCGTCGAACTGGACCTCGAGGTCGTCGTCCACGACATCGACGAGGCGACCGGCGCGTTCGAGGCGACCCTCGGCGCCGCCGGGATCGGCATGCTCGCCCGCCGTCTCCGGTCCGACGAGCCGTGGGACCTGCCGTGGTCGCAGGTGCAGTCCCGCTGGCGCACCGAGCGTTGGGACTGGGCGCTGACCGTCTTGTACGACCGGCCGACCGGGCGCAGTGTCACGGCGTTGCAGCAACAGCTGGGCGATCGGTGATCCTGATTGGTGACGCTGAGCCCGTCAGGCGCGGATCCGGGTGATTCGCATCCACCGCAACACCGCGACCAGGCCGGCCAGCGCGCCGAGCACCAGCAGCGGGATGGTCGGGCCTGCCACGGGCTCGAGCGCGGCCAGCGCCACCGGCACGGCGAATCCGCTGTAGGTGGCCAGGTAGAACAGCCCGGTCAGGGTGCCGCGGCCGGCCGGCGGCGCCCAGCGCTCCAGGTCGAGCAGTCCGGCCCGCAGGCACAGCCCGTACCCCGCGCCGAGGAGCAGGAACGCCACCCCGACCAACCCAAGGCCGGGCTGTGACCCGCCGACCCCGGCCAGCAGCAGCCCGGCCGCGGCGGTGAACGCGCCGACCACGCCGGCGCCCGGGCCGAGGTTGCGGCGCCGGGCGTAGGCCTGGACCGCCACGCCCGTGCCGAGCACGATCCCGGCCGCGATGCCGGCGAGCAGCGGACCACCGTCGTTCGCGGGCAACCGCGCCGGCAACGTGACCACCCCGACGGTCGCCCCGGCGAACACCCACGGCGCCACCGGAAGCGCCCAGCTCAATGCGGCCCCGACGGACCGCGGCGCCCGGGTGGGGCCGGCCGGCGGATGGGCCGCCGGATGCACGGCGTGCGGAGGTGGATGCGGGACCCGGCCCGGCACAGCGGCCGCCGCGGCCACCGCGACCAGGGACAGCACGGCGCTGAGCACGAACGGCACCACCAGCGGTGCCGGGGCGAACTCGGCCAGCACGCCGGAGACGACGGGCCCGGTCGCGAACCCGAGGGTGAGGAACACCCCGGCCCGGGTCACCCCGGCCGCGCCGCCCAGGTCGGCGGCCCAGGCGGTACCGGCGCTGAACGTCGCCCCGGCGCCCGCCCCGACCACCAGCCGGCCGACCACGAGGCCGGTCGGGTCGTGCCAGAAGAGCAGGACGAGCGTGCCGACGGCGGCCAGCAACGCTCCGGGGACCGCGACGGCTCGGCGTCCGAGCCGGTCCGAGGCCGATCCGCCGAGCAGCAGGCCGGGCAGCAGCCCCACGGCGTACAGCCCGTACAGGCCGGCGACCAGGGATGCGGACAGGTTCTGCGCCGTGCGCAGCACCGGCAGCAGCGCGGCGAAATGATTCGCCGCCCAGCCGGTCGTCATCAGCATGGCCAGCACCGCCGGCAGGCCCCGCGATCGGCGGGACACCGTGGAAGAAGTGGTCGCCACGGCAGTCCTTCCGGTGCGTCGGCTTCGGCCGGGTGACCGTCCCTGGTCGGCCGAGTGTGCGAGGCCGCAATGTAGGCAGGAGGGCCGGGCGCAGGCAATCCGGCGACGCAGGAGGAGCCTGATTGTTCAGCGCGGGCCCAGGGGGCTGAGCCCGACCAGGATAGTCAGGGGCCCGCCACGGATGATCCGACCGCCCGGCGGGTACCTCGACGACCGGTCCGGCTGACTCCCCCGCTGGGGACTTTCGACCGTATCGCGCTCGATCGGCGGTCCCTACCCTCGACACCGGCGGGCAGTCAGGCCCGCCGCGATCCGAGGAAGGCCCGCCATGCGCGCCCGCGACATCATGACCAGATCCGTTCTGTCCGTGCAGCCGTCGGTTCCCGTGGCCAAGGCGGCGGCCATGCTGGCCAAGCGCGGATTCACCGCCCTGCCGGTCACCAACGACGCCGGCGAGTTGATCGGCATCGTCACCGAGGCCGACTTGATCGGCAACCGGTTCCCGGTGTCCGAGGAGGCGGTCGAGGCCGCCGCGGCGGCCGGCCCGGCGGGAACCGTCGGCGAGGTGATGACCAGCCCGGTGGTGGGTGTCAGTCATGACACCGACGTGTCGGTGGTGGCTCGGGAGATGCTGACCGGTCAACGGCGGAGCCTGCCGATCGTCGACGGCAGCGTGCTGGTCGGGGTGGTCACCCGCCGCGACATCGTCCGCGCGCTGGCCCGCACCGACGAGGAGATCGCGGTCGACGTCCGGTCCAAGCTCGGCGTGATCGGTGGGCTCAGCCGCTGGTCGGTGCAGGTGGGCAACGGCGAGGTGGTGCTCACCGACCGCTACCAGGAGGCGTCCGACCGGGCGATCGCCCAGGCACTCGTCGAATCCGTCCCCGGGGTCATCACCGTGTCGGTCCTCACCCCCGGGTCCACGGGCTGACGGTCCCGGGCCGGAATCCACCGGCGACGGCGACAGGGTGTGGCCGTCACCGTGGACACCGCACTTTAGACAACGATGTCGGCGCGCTCGGAAAAATGGACCCGGCCGACCATGGTCGACCCCGTTCGTTTGGCCGAAGGCACGTGATCTGGCCAATGCCAGAGTGTTTCGAATGACTGGCGAGTCCGTCCGCGCGCATTTTCCGGCGTCCGGAGATAGGCTCGGACCATCCGAAAATTAGCCGACGGGGTGATCAGGAAATGACAGAACAAGTGGTGCCGCGACCATCGACAATGCGCACGGCCGATCCCGGGTTGATCGGCCTGCTCGGATTCGTCATCGCGACCCTCACCGCCCAGTTGGAACACCTCGGCGTCCAGGAGGTCGCCCCCGTCTTCTGGGTGGGGGCCGCATTCGGCGGGGTGGTCCAGGTCACCGCGGGCATGCTGTCCTACTTCAACGGCGACAACTTCCACTTCATCGTCTACAACGCCTTCGGCTGGTACTGGATCGTGGTGCCGGGCTTCTTGCTGGGCGAGGAGATCGGGTTCTTCGGCGTCACCGGCACCGCCCGCGGAGTCTTCGCCCTCGTCTTTGCCGTGCTGGCCCTCGCTTTCGCCCCGGCCGGATCGGTGCACAACACGGTGCTGCCGATCACCCTGCTCGCCGTCGCGCTCGGCCTGGGACTGCAATCGGCCGCGGCGTTCGCCGCGTCGCACACGCTTGGCACCGTCGGCGCCTACGTGCTGCTGATCGCCTCGGCCTTGGCCGCCTACATGCTGATCGAGAAGTTCTACTGGCTCACCATGGGCCGACATGTGGTGCCCCTCGGGCCCCCCTGGATCGGCGGTTCCGAGGACCGCGAACCCTGACCCGACCCGCACTGCCCGAACCCGCTCCGCGTTGCCCCGGCCCGGCCACCCCGAGTCCCGGCGCGGTGCACACTGGATATGAGTCGGCACTTCCCTTGAAGACCGGTGTATCGCGATATATCGTCGACGTATCGCGACCGATCTTCAGGAGGCGACATGACATCGTCGGCATGCGGCGCCGGAGACAGCTGGGATCTCCCCGGAATGCTGCGAAAAGCACTGATGGACAGCGGGTTCGGCGGTCCCGGCGGGCCGTTCGGGCCGCCCGGCCCCGGCGCCCCGCCCGGGGGCGGCAACCGGCCCGGTCCCGGCCCCGGTCCCGGTTCGCGCGGTGGTCCATGGGGCGGCGGCCGGAAGTGGGACTGGGGTCCGGGCAGCTGGGACCCGTGGGGCGGTGGCCCGGGATCGAGGGGCGGCCACCGGCACCAGCGGGGCCGGGCCGGCCGGGGCGACGTGCGCTCGGCGGTGCTGTCCCTGCTGACCGAACAGCCGATGCACGGGTACCAGATCATCCAGGAGATCGAACGGCGCAGTCACGGCGCCTGGAAGCCCAGCCCCGGGTCGGTGTACCCGACGTTGCAGCAACTGGAGGACGAGGGCCTGGTCCGCGCGGAGGAACAGGAGGGTCGCCGGGTCTACCGGCTGACCGAGGACGGGCAGCGGACCACGGCCGAGAAGGCTCAGGAGTTCGCCGGCATGTGGGACGCGTTCACCCCGCGCGAGGACGACACCCAGCTCGGTGACCTCGTCTTCCAGGTCGGTGCGGCGTTCGTCCACGTGATGCGCACGGGCAATCCCGAGCAGATCGCCCAGGCGCGAAAGGTGTTGGCCCGCACTCGCAGCGACCTTTACCGGATCCTCGGCGACGAGGATGCGGGCGACCGGGCCGAATCCGGGTCCGACGGGGAACCGTCGTGACCGAGGTCCCGCCGGACGCGGTCCCGGCCGGGCCGCAGCGGATGCGGGCCGGCACCACCGACCGGCAAGCCGCGGTCGATCGGCTGTCCACCCACTTCGCCGACGGCCGGCTGGACACCGCCGAGTTCGATCAGCGGGTGGCCCTCGCCTACGGCAGCACCTATCTCGACGAGCTGACTCCGCTGTTCGCCGACCTGCCGCAGAGCCGCACGGATCGCCCGCCGTGGGCATCCGGCCCGTACGGTTATCGTCCGCCGGGACTGCCCGGCCCCGAGGGAGACCGGTCCGACTGGGCGGGCCGGGGTCCGCGCGGGCGTCGCTCCGGGCCGCCGCCGCCGGTCCGGCTGGTGATGTTCCTGCTGATGATGTTCCTGATCATCGGCTCGATCGGGGCCGTCGGCCACGGCTTCTTCCCGTTCCCGCTGCTCTGGCTGGGGATCGTGCTGCTGATGATCGGGCGGATGCGGCACCGGCGGTGGTCGGGACACCACTGAGGTGGACCCGGGTCCGTCGCGATCGGTGGATCCGGGATCGCCCGCAGTAGGCTGACCCGATGACGGTGCCGCCGGATACCAAGGACTGGACCTGGGTGATCGAGAAACGATGCCCGGAATGCGGTTTCGAGGCCAAGGCGATCTCCTTGGCCGACCTGCCCGACCTCGTCCGCGGCAACGCCGCGGCGTGGCCCGCCGTGCTGGCCCGGCCGGACGTGCGGCACCGGCCGGATCCGCGCACCTGGTCACCGCTGGAATACGGGTGTCATGTGCGGGACGTGTGCCGCATCTTCGCCGCTCGGCTCGAGCTGATGCTCGCCGAGGACGATCCGTTGTTCGCCAATTGGGATCAGGACGCGACCGCGGTCGAGCAGGACTACGCCGGCCAGGATCCACCGCGGGTGGCCGCCGACCTGGTCAGGAACGCCGACCACATCGCGGACGGGTTCGCGGCGGTCCGGCCGGATCAGTGGGGACGGTCAGGCCGACGGTCGAACGGCTCGGTGTTCACCGTCGAGACATTGGCCCGGTACTTCGCGCACGACCCGGTGCACCACCTGCACGACGTCGGCGGATGAGGACCGATCCCGACCGCACCGACATCGACCGCCGCACCGATCGGGGACGCCGATGCCCGCTCCACGCCTGTCCCGGCCACCCGGCGAACGGGTCCACCTGCCCCTGATGCTCGCCCTGACCTTCTCCACCGGAATCGTCGACGCGGTCGGCTACCTCGGTCTGGACAAGGTGTTCGCGGGCAATATGACGGGCAACGTGGTCATTCTCGGCATGGCCGCAGCCGGGGCGGATGACCTGCCCTTGCTCGGCCCGTCGATCGCGTTGGTCGGATTCCTGTGCGGCGCCCTGGCCGGAGGCCGCGTGGTCCGGTCCGTGGCGGGCGGCCAGTGGTCACGCCGGATCGGCGCGGTGTTCGCGCTGGTCGGACTGATCCTCGCGGCGCTGGCCGCGGCGCTGTTCGTGATCGGTCGAGCGCCGGTGGCGCCGTCGCTGCTGATCATCGTCGCGTTCCTGTCGGTCGCGATGGGCCTGCAGGCGGCGACGGCGCGGCACCTCGCCGTCAAGGACATCACCACCGTCGTCGTGACGTCGCTGATCACCGGGTTGGCCGCGGACGCCGCGGTCAGCGGGACGAAACAGCCGTGGCCGCGCCGGGTTCTCGCGTTGGCGCTGCTGACCGCCGGCGCGTTGGTGGGCGCACTCACGCTGCGTTGGCACCCGGGACTCGGTCTGGCGCTCGCCGCTGGGCTGACCATCGCGGTGGCGACCGTCGGAACGCTGGCCTGGTCCGCTCGAGCCGAGGCGGCCGGGCCGGGAAGACCCGAGCCCTCCTCAAATTGAGCGGCGCGCGTTCAGCGCAGATACAGGCCCGCGGCAATGTTGTGGTCACCGCGGCGGGATACTCGCGCCGCCCGGTCGCCCCCGTAACGGATATCGCAGTTGCGACACCACGGCACCGAGGCCCCACCAGTCGAACTGTTCGGCGCGTCGGCAAGGTACGGGGCGTAGGAAGCAGAGGCCGAACCGCACCGCGGGCACGCCTGGAACAGCTTCATGATCTCGTCTCTCGTCTTGAAAAGTGAGCGGACCGGTGTCCCTGTCGGATCGCAGCCGTCCATGACCAACGGGTGTGACGGCCCTCCATCTTGCCGCAAACGCCTTCGTGAGGGAAATCACGGGCCCGATTTCTCATGCCGTTCACACGTCCGGACTAATCGGAGCATGCGGACGGCCGGACCGGTTCCGGAACGAATCACTGGTCCCGTGTCGAGGTGGGCTGGTCGCTCACCCGGACGCGGGGCGCCGAACCGTGGTTCTCAACGCCTCCGTCGGGCGGGGAGTCGAACCTCGACCAGGGTTCCCGCAGGCCCGCTGTCCAGAGCGATCCCGCCGCCGTACGAGTCGACGACGATCCGCCGGGACATGCCCAGGCCAAGTCCGGTGCCCTCGCCGACCTCCTTCGTCGTGAAAACCGGGTCGATCGCGTGCGCGCGCACGTCGGCCGGCATGCCGGGACCCGTGTCCGCGACCTGCACGAGCACACCCTCGTGGTCGCCGGCGATCCGAACGGTCAATCGACCGGCCCCGCCCTGGCGTCCACCGCGTTGCGGACCAGATGCGTCCACAACTGATTGAGCTCGGCTTGATTGGCCTCGACGGCCGGGGCATCCGGATCGTATTCGCGCAGCACGGTCACCCCCGCCAGGTCACGGGCGAGCATCGTCAGCCTGCTGTCGACGCCACGGCGATCGCCACCTCCGCGAGTTCGGCCCGGTCCAGGCGGGTGTAGTCCTTGACGGCGCCGACGAGTCCGGAGATCCGTCCGGTCGCGTCCCTCGATCTCGCCCGCCCAGCAGCAACTCGGTCGTCAGCGACTGTGCGACCCACTCCAACGCTGCGCCCAGCGCCGGGGCCGGGACGGCGGCGGCCTGCTCGCACCACGCCACGTCTCGCCCGGCCGCGGCAGCACCGGGGTGATGAACCCAGTCGCGGTCCATGCCACGGTCGGCCAGCCAGTCCGGGAGCACCGCCTCGCGGTCCGCCAGCTCCAGCGGGGTGGGCGGCGGACCGGTTGTCGCGACCGGTTCGGCCCGCAGCACGTCCAGGGCGACGAATTGCTCCGCGGTGACCGACGACGGCGCCAACCGGCGGCGGGAGGCCGTCAGGTCGGCCATGGCCGTCACGAGCGAGTCGACCGCCCGGGGCGGAGGCGGGTCCGCCAGCACCCGAACCAGATCGCCTGACTCGCCCGCCCGGGCGGGAGGCGGTCCGCCGGCACCCGAACCAGATGGCCGGACTCGACCGCACGACCGGTGGCCAGATACACACCGTGCTGGTCCCAGGCCCGGAAGCCGCCGGCCCATTGGCCCGGGGTGTCCATGGTGCCGACCCGCTGCTCGTCGTGGCCGGTCCGCCGGAACGACTCGACCCGCCCGTCGAGCCGGAGGAACCAGAACTGGGCCGGCGCGGCCTGCCGGAACAGCTCGTCGCCGACCACGAACGCGGCCCACTCGCCGGCCGCGGCCCTGACGCCGCCACCCTCGAACGAGCCGGAGGCACTGCCGCGCGGGTCCGCCAAAATCTCAGGTGGACGCCAATGCCTCCGCGAGGAACCGCACCGACCGGGCCACCAGCGCGTCGATATCCGGGTAGCCGGCGAAGATGTGGTCGGCGCCCTCGACCGGGATCAGCTCCGCCGGTACGCCCGCGGCCCGGAGCGCACCCAGCAGCGCCTCGCTGTCCGCGAACGGCACCAGCCGGTCGGCGGTGCCGTGCATCAGCAGGAACGGCGGGGCACCGGGGTGCACCTGGCGCAGCGGGGCGGCGTCGGCGCGGGTCGCCGGTGCGGCACCGGCCAACAGCAGGTCCGGCGGATGGTCGGGCATCCCCATGGCCGTCGCGGCGTCCGCCGGCAACCGGCCCATGGCGTCCGGATCGGCGACGCCGTACCAGTCGACGACGGCAGCAACATCGCCGGCGCGGCCGGGGGCGCCCACGTCACCCTCCAGGTCGGGCCGCTGCGCGGTCAGCGCGAGCAGCGCGGCGAGATGACCGCCCGCCGATTCGCCCCAGACGCCGACCCGCGCCGCGTCCACGCCCAGCTCGGCCGCATGCGCGCGCACGTACCGCAGGGCCGCCTTGACGTCGTGCAGCTGGGCGGGGAACGGCGCCTCCCGGGTGTGCCGGTAGTCGACGGTGGCCACCGCCAGACCCGCGGCCAGCAGCGCGTCGAAAAGCTGGTTCGGGCGGAGGGTTTCCGGCAGGTACCGGCGGTCACCCAACAGCCACGCACCCCCGTGGATCCAGACCACCAGCGGCGGCGGAACCGCCGCCGGCGGCACCCACACGTCCAGTTGCAGTGGCCGGTAGCCCGAGATCACCGCGTAGCTGATGCCGGTGAAGATCCGGGCACCGTCGGCCCGGGTCGTCGGCTCGACCGGCGGGCGGTACGGCGGGAACGGGTTCGGCGGGAGCTCGGTCATCGACCGTCGCCTCGGTGGTGCCGTCCCGGGATGCCGACCATGACACGAGTCCGCCCGGCTCGGGGACGGCCACCACGGATCCTGGGCCGCGATCGGTTCCGGGCGCCCGGCAGTTTCCCGGCGCCGCGAGCAACGGCGTCCTGAGCGGGCCGCAGTACTCGGCCGGGCTGAACAGTCATTGCGCGTCCCGGCGGGTGAACCAGCCTTGTCCGATCTCCTGCGCGCGCCAGCACAACCAGCGGATCACCGTCGTGGCGCGAGTTCACCGCTGCAGCGTAGGTGGGGTGGACCGGCAGCACGCTGGCCGGGTGGCACAGCCCGACGATCCGTCGGTTGGATCGTCGTCGCCCGGCCAGGCCACCGCCGTCTCACCCGGAATCTCTGGCGACCTGACCTCGGAGCGCAGGTCGACCGCCATCAGCTGCGGCGGCCGCAAGCGCGCCGGTCGGACCCACTCCGGTCGCCTTCCTGCGGCCGGCCGGCGCGGGCCGACCGGCCCGACCGACCGGGGTCGCTCCCCCTGCCGGCTGCACCCGGGACGTCGGGCGGTCGGGCGCGATGTGCTCGGCCAGCCGCGCCGCGTCTCGCCCCACGAAGCCGAGCAGCGCCGACCCACGGCTGGTCTGCCACGGCAGCCCCAGGAACGACAGCCCGGGCACGTCGGTGACGCCGGCCCGGTGCCGGACCACGCCGCCCGTCACCACGCCGGGCACCTGCAGCCAGTGGTAGTCCGACCGGTAGCCCGTCGCCCACACCACCGCATCGATCGATGCGGCCGATCCGTCGGCAAAGTGTGCGCCGGTCCCGGCGAATCCGGTCAGTCGTGGCCGGAACTCCACTCCTGCCCCGTGAAGGTCCCGGGTTCGGGTACCGATCACCAGATCGCCGCGCCGGCGCAACCGTCGGCCGATCCGCCCGCCGGCCGGCAGGGTGAAGAAGCCGACGCCGTCGAGCCAACGGAACAGGTCCCGGCCCAGGATGCGCTGCGGCAGTTGCGGCGGACGTGATCCGGCCGCCACCACGACCCGGTGGGTGGCCGCGAGCTCGGCGGCGATCTGCAGGCCGGAATTGGCCGCTCCGACCACCAGAACCGAGGCGTCGCCGGCGACCTGCCGCGGGTTGCGGTAGTCGGCGCTGTGCAGCTGCGGCACGGCGCAGTCGGCCGACAGCGCCGGGACGAACGGCTTCTGGAACGGACCGGTGGCCACCACGACCTTTCGCGCCCGGAGCACCCCGTCCGGTACCGAGGCGACGAACAGGCCGTCGGTGCGATGCAACCGGTTCACCGGAGTCGACCGGCGGATCGGCAGCTCGACACGCTCCGCGAACGACCGCAAGTAGTCGGCCACGTCGTCCTTGCCGGGATGCGCCCCGGCCGGTGCGGGAAACGGCATTCCCGGCAGGCCGTCGTACTCGGCCGGACTGAACAGCCGCAGCGAGTCCCAGCGGGAGCGCCAGCTGTGCCCGATCTCCGGGGCGCCATCCACCAGCAGGTACCGCACGGGCCGCCCGGCGAGCTGCTGGCCCATCGCCAGACCGGCCTGGCCGGCCCCGATGACCAGGACGTCCAGCGGGTCGGAATCGTTGCGCATCATCACTTCTCCACTGTTGTGCGGTTGACCAGGGGCCGACGACCGGTGAGGTGCCCGCGAGGAATCGGCGAACGGGTCGGAGGAGGCCTGGATCGGGTTGGTCATGACCGGGACGCTATGGCCCGGACCGCCGGGTTCTCGCCGGCAAAATCGCCGGGTTCGCCACAAGAGGCCGCCGCTACCCGATACCGCCGAGGGCCAGCGGGTTGCCGTCGGTCGCCGCGATCAGCTGGTCCCGTACCTGCTGATCGACCGCGCCGCCGGCGCGCGCCGCCAGGAGCGCCTCCGCGGCGTCCCCGGCCAGGCCACCCAGCACCACCGCCGGCAGGTCGTCCGCCAGGAACCGGTCACCCACCCCGGCCTCCTCGCCGAGCGCGGCGAGCAGTGAGCGTCGTTGCGGCGGCGGCAAGGTCACCAATCGGGAGCGCCGCGGCCGGCGCAGTCGCTGCACCCAACCAGCACGGACAAGAACGGACCGAGTGACCACCGGGCGGAGCCGGCGCCGACGCCGACGCCGACGCCGACTCCGACGCCGACGCCGACGCCGACGACACCCTGGCGGTGACCGTGCGACGGGCCGGCAAGCGCCCCGGCGATTTCACCGGCGCGATCGACCGGCATCGGCGACGACGGTGGACCACGTCCCGCCCCCCCCCACCCGAACCAGGAGGACCCATGTCGACCCACCACTCGACCGCACCGGCCCCACCCCACGACCTGCACCCCGACCCGCCCCGCCGATCCTGGGCCGTCTTCGCCGTCGCGATCGCCGCCCAGATCATGGTGATCCTGGACGTGTCGGTGGTGAACGTGGCCCTGCCCAGCATCGGCGAGTCGCTGCAGCTGTCGTCGCCCGACTACCAGTGGATGATCAGTGCCTACGTGCTGCTCTCCGGCGGCCTGTTGCTGCTCGGCGGCCGGATCACCGACCTGATGAATCGCCGGCGGGCCTTCCTCGCCGGGGTGGTCCTGTTCACCGGGGCCTCCCTGATCAGTGGGTTCGCCCAGACACCGCTGATGCTGATCCTGGCCCGCGCCGCCCAGGGCGCCGGCGCCGCACTGCTCACCCCGGCCGCCCTGTCGATCATCATGACCGCCTACGCCGGCCGCCAGCGGCAGACCGCCCTGGCCGTCTGGGGCACGGTCGGCAGCCTGGGCATCGCCGCCGGCGTGCTCGTCGGGGGCGTCCTGACCAGCTCCTTCGGCTGGCGCTGGGTCTTCTTCATCAACGTGCCGATCGGCCTGGCCGTGGTCGTCGCGGCGCAGCGGGCGGTGCCCGCCGGGGCGTCCCGACCGGGTGCGCTGCGCCGGCTCGACCTTCGCGGGGCGGCCACGTTGGTCGCCGGGCTGCTGCTGTTGGTCTTCGGCATCGAGTCCATCCGGTCGGCCGGCCCGGCCGCACCGCGCACCTGGGGCGCGCTGGCCGCCGCGGCGATCCTGCTGTTCGCGTTCGCCCGGCTGGAGCAGCGCAGCCGCGACCCGCTGGTGCCGCCGTCGACGTGGCGGATCCGGTCCCTGATCTCCGCCTCCGTCGTGATGGCCGGCGTGACCGGCGTCGTGGTCGGCGCGATCTTCCTGTGCTCGCTGTACCTGCAGAGCATCATCGCCTCGTCGGCCGTCGTCACCGGCCTGCAGTTCCTGCCGCTGGCCGCCGCGATCACCCTGTCCGCGACCGTCGCGTCGAAGGTGATCGGCCGGGTGGGACCGCGCACGCTGATCCTCGAGGGTCTGGTCGTGACGGCCGCCGGGGTGCTGTTGCTGGCGCTCGCCGCCGGTGGCACCTCCTACGCCTGGCACGTGCTTCCCGGCCTGCTCCTGGTCGGCGCGGGCGTCGGGCCGATGTTCGTGGCCATTTCGGTCGCCGCCATGGGCGATGTGCCGGCCGAGAAGTCGGGCCTGGCCTCCGGTCTGATGATGACCGGGCACGAGGTCGGGGCCGCGATCGGGGTGGCCGCGCTCACCGCGGTGGCCGGTGACCTGACCAGCCGCACCGGGCTGATCAACGGGTACGGCGCCGCCTTCTTCGCCACCGCCGGAGCGTTGGCCGTCCTGTTCGTGTTCACCCTGCTCGCCGTCCCCACCGCAACGCCCGCCGCCGTCCACCACTCCCACCACCACTGATCGGCACCGATCGGCACTGATCAGCACACCCACCGAGGAGAAACGCCATGATGAGCACCACCCCGCACACCTTCGTGTCGAGCACCACCTTCCGGGTCACCGGAATGACCTGCGAGCACTGCCGACGGGCCGTCCGGCAGGAGATCGGCCGGGTGCCGGGCGTGCAGCGGGTCGACGTCGACCTGGCCACCGGTTCGGTCACCGTGCACGCCGACCGGCCGGTCGACCGGGTCGACATCGCCGCCGCCGCCGACGCGGGCGGCTACGCCCTCCTCCCCTGACCGACACCCTCCATTCGACACCGCCTATCCGGCAACGCATCCGAACCGAAAGGACAGGACGATGACCGCCACCCCGACGATCCCGCCGACGATCGCACCCACCGACCCGCCGACGACCACATCGACAACGCAGTGCACGCTGGAGATCGGCGGCATGACCTGTGCGTCCTGCGTGGGCCGGGTGGAGCGGGCCCTGCGCAAGCTGGACGGGGTCGCCGAGGCCCAGGTCAACCTGGCCACCGAGGTGGCGGCCGTCGCCTACGACTCGGACCGCCTGGACCTGGACGACCTGCTCCGGGCGGTCTCCCGGGCCGGGTACACCGCCCGCCCACCGCGGGACCGGACCGAACCCGCGAAGAACCCGGCGGCCGGCGGGACCGAGACCGCCGACGACGGCGCCACTGCCGCCGCCGAGGGTCGCGCGCACGCGGCCGCCGTCGAACTGCGAAAGTTGAAACGGCGCTGGCAGATCACCCTGGCCGCCGGGCTGGGGCTGATGGTGCTGATGTACGTGCCGTTCTACCTGGACACCATGGACGTGCTGATGCCGGCGATCCTGGCGGTCTCCACCGTGGTCATGGCCTGGGCCGGCCGGGACATCTACCGGTCCGCCTGGACCGCCGCCCGGCACCGATCGGTCAGCATGAACACGCTTGTCGCGCTGGGCACGGCCGTCGCTTACGGCTACAGCGCCTTCGTCACCCTGTGGCCCGGCCTGGCCGAGTCGTGGGGGCTCCCGCTGCACGTCTACTTCGAAACCGCCCTGGTCATCCTGGCTCTGGTGCTGGCCGGCCGCTGGATGGAGGCCAAGGCCCGGACGTCGACGGCCGCGGCGATCACCGCGCTGATGGATCTGGCCCCGCCGACGGCCCGCGTGCTGCGGGACGGCAGCGAGCGGGACATCCCACTCGACCAGGTCCGCGTCGGCGACGAACTCCGGGTGCGGCCGGGCGACACCGTCCCGGTGGACGCGGTCGTCACCGATGGCACCACCACCGTCGACGAGAGCATGATCACCGGTGAGAGCCTGCCCGTGGACAAGGGCGCCGGCGACGCCCTGCTGGGCGGCACCGGCAATCGAACCGGCTCCGTGATCGCCCGGGCCACCGCCGTCGGCGCCGACACCGCGCTCGCCCAGATCGTCCGACTGGTGCAGGACGCCCAGGCCGGCAAGGTGCCGATGCAGCGGCTGGCCGACCGGATCTCGGCGTGGTTCATCCCGGTGGTGCTGGGGCTGGCCGTGGCGACCTTCGCCGCGTGGCTGCTGTTCGGCCCGGACACCGGGCGGTTGACCATGGCCGTGTCCACCACCATCGCGGTGCTGATCATCGCCTGCCCGTGCGCGCTCGGCCTGGCCACGCCGACCGCGGTGATGGTCGGCACCGGCCGCGCCGCCGAGCTCGGCATCCTGATCGGCAACGGCGACGCGCTGCAGCGGGCCGCCGGACTCACCGCCGTCGTGCTGGACAAGACGGGCACCATCACCGCCGGCCGCCCGGTGTTGACCGGCGTCGTCCCGGCCGCCGGCTGGTCCACCGACGAGCTGCTCACCCTGGCCGCCGCCGCCGAACTCGGCAGCGAACATCCGCTGGGCGAGGCGATCGTCGCCGCGGCCGGGAGCCGCACCCTGCCCACCGTGTCCGCCTTCGAGGCGCTGGCCGGATTCGGCGTCGCCGCGGTGGTCGACGACCGTTCGGTGCTGATCGGCAACGCGGCGCTGATGATCTCCCGGGGCGTGCGCGTCGATGACGATTCGCCGGTCGCGACGGCGGCCGGCCGCGGCGGCACGGCCATGCTGATGGCCGTCGACGGCCGGGCCGCGGGCGCCCTGCTGGTCAGCGACGCCGTCAAACCGGATTCCGCCGAGGCGATCTCGCAGCTGCACGCACTGGGACTGCAGGTGTGGATGCTGACCGGCGACACGGCCGCCACCGCCGCCGCGGTCGCCGAGCAGGTCGGCATCCCGGCCGACCGGGTCCTCGCCGACGTGCGCCCGGCCGCGAAGGCGGCCGCGATCACGCGGCTGCAGCGCGACGGGCACGTCGTCGGCATGGTCGGCGACGGCATCAACGATGCCGCCGCGCTGAGCACGGCCGACGTCGGCATCGCGATCGGCACCGGCGCCGACGTCGCGATCGCCGCATCGGACGTGACGCTGATCGGCGGCGACCTGCGCGGCATCGTCACGACGGTGGCGTTGTCCCGCCGCACGGTGGCCACCATGAAACAGGGCCTGGGCTGGGCCTTCGGTTACAACCTGCTGCTGATCCCGGTGGCCGCCGGCGCCCTGTACGCCGTCGACGGGCTGCTGCTGGACCCGATCCTGGCCTCCGCGGCCATGGCGATGAGTTCGGTCAGCGTGCTGACCAACGCGTTGCGGCTCCGACGATTTCAGCGGCCCGCATCCGCGCGGCAGATCCTGCATCCACCGCTGACCGAGCGCGTCGCCCGGTGGTCGTACCTGGTGACGGTGGCGGTGGTGGCCCTGCTGATCGGCGGCACGCTCAACGCAGTCAGCCGGATGGACGTCGCGGGCCGGGGCATGAACGGTCTGCTGGCATGGACCCAGAGCACCGGCATGCCGATGCGGCCGGCGATGAGCGTGATGATGGACGCGGACATCCCACCCGTCGAGGCGGCCGACGCCGGCGACGACGTGCGGGTGACCCTGTCGGCCGACGCCCGCGCCGGCTCCCCCACCCGGCTGGTGGTGTCCGTCACCGACTCCGCGACCGGCTCACCGATCGAGGATCTGGTGCGCAGTCACGAGGCGTGGATGCACCTGATCGCCACCCGCACCGATCTGGGCACCTTCGCGCACGTCCACCCGGTGCCCACCGGCCGGCCCGGCGAACTGGCCGTCGAACTGATCTTCCCCACCCCGGGCGACTACATCGTGAACACCGAATTCCGCCGGCAGGGTCAGCTGACCGACGTGCACGATCGGCTGGTGCTGACCGTCCCGGGCGCGGCCCCCGCACCGGTGCCGCTCGAGCCGGGTCCGCGATCAGTGGAGGTGGATGGGGTCCGGGTCGACCTGACCGGTGACGCCCTGGCCTCCGGGCGGACGGACCTGCACTTCCGGTTCACCGACGCGGCCACCGGCCGGCCGATCGACGACCTGCAGCCCTACCTGGCCGCCGCCGGGCATGTGGCCGTCATCCGCGCCGACGGCAGCACCTTCGCCCACGAGCACGCCGAGACCCGGGACGACCAGGGGCGGACCGCGTTCGCCGTCCCCGGCAGCACGTTCGGTCCCGACCTCGGCGTGCACACCGAACTGCCCGGCCCGGGCCGGTACCGCATCTGGGGTCAGTTCGGGCTGGCCGACGGCCGGCTGATCACCGTTCCGTTCACCGTCGACGCGTCCTGACCCGCGGGCTCAGGCCGAGGCGATCCTGTGGGGAGTCCGAGGAACGCGTCCAGGATCCCGACGCCGGGCTCCGAGCGAGACCCCGCGCGCCTGCATGCTTCACGGCCCCTCCGACCGGCGGCGCCCGCGCTCCGGGTCACCCCCGAAGCGCGGCGCGGACCGCCGCGGGCAGCAGCTCGACCGGCCAGTTCTGGTACGTCACCGGCCGCAGCCACCGCCGCATGGCGTCGGCCCCGATGGAGGTGAAACCCGGCGCGGTCGTCGCCGGGTAGGGACCGCCGTGGTGCAACGCCCGGGTCACCGACACCCCGGTGGGCCAGCCGTTCCAGATCAGCCGGCCCGCCCGGTCGGCCAGCAGGGGGACCAGCGTGGCCGCGACGTCGTCGTCGGGCTCGCCGTGCACGGTCGCCGTCAGGTTGGCCCCCAACCGCCGGGCGAAGTCGGTCAACTGGGCCGGGTCGTCGTACTCGACGACGACCGCGGCCGGGCCGAAGCACTCCTCGAGATGAATCCCGGAGGCGAGCAGGCGCTCCCCCGGCACCGCGACCAGGGTCGGCGCGGTCGATGAACCGCCGGTGAGCACCCGGGCTCCGGGCAGCGCGGCCAACGCCTCGATGCCCGCCTCGTAGGCGCCGGCGATCCGGTCGGTGAGCAGGGCGGCCGGACCGGCATCGCCGACGGCGCTCGTCGCGGCGGCCGGCACGGCCGACCCGGCCGGCGCGAACAGCACGCCGGGCTTGGTGCACAGCTGCCCGGCCCGGCCGGTGACGCTGGCGGCGAATCCCGCACCGATCTCCGCACCGCGGGCGGCGGCCGCCGCCGGCGTCACGAACACCGGGTTGAGCGATCCCAACTCCCCGTAGAACGGGATGGGATCCGGCCGTCCGGCGGCGGTGTCGAACAGGGCCCGGCCGCCGGCCAGGCTGCCGGTGAAGCCGCACGCCTTCACCCGCGGATCGGTCAGCGCCGCGGTGCCGGCGGCGACGCCGATGAGATGGCCGAACGAACCGGCGGGCGCGCCCGCGCGGTCCAGCGCCGCGGCGACCACCGACGCGGTACGGGCGGACAGCTCGAGATGACCCGGGTTGGCCTTGACGATCACCGGGCAGCCCGCGGCCAGGGCGGAGGCGGTGTCGTTGCCGGCCACCGAGAAGGCGAACGGGAAGTTGCTCGCGGTGAACACCAGCACCGGACCGACGGGCCGGTCGGCCCGGACCAGATCCGGCCGGGGGGCCACCGGGTAGTCGGGATCGGCGTCCTCGACGACGACGTCCAGACCGGCGCCGGACTCCGCGGCGCGGGCGAAATGCTCCAACTGGAAAACGGTTCGGCTCAGTTCGACCTCCAGCGCGGCGGCCGGCAGGCGGGTTTCGTGCGCGGCGAGGTCGACCAGCTCGGCGCGGGCAGCCTCCAGCGCGCCCCCGATCGCGCGCAGCCAGCCGGCCCGGTCGGCCCCGGCGGAATCGCGTAAGCGTTCGGCGGCCTGGGCAGCGGCCGCCAGTACCGACTCGATCTCGGTCTCGGTACTGGATGCGGTGGTCTCCAGGGAAGCTGTCAATGAAGTCGTCATGGCCTCAGCGTACGACGAACCCTTGACAAAGTGAAGAACTTCAATATCGTGTGTATTCATGACGGAAGCATGGATGCCGGCCGATCGCCCCGCCCCCGAGGTGGGACCGATGGTCGCGGCCATCGGCGCCGGTGTCCGCGCCCTGCGCAAGGAATCCGGCCTCACCCTGGAGCAGCTCGCCGACCGGGCCGGCCTGTCCTCGGGCATCGTCAGCCAGCTCGAACGCGGCAAGGGCAACCCCAGCTTCGCCACCCTCGTCCAGATCGCGCACGGCCTGGACGTGCCGGTCGGGCGGCTGATGCTGGTGGGTGAGACCGCCTCGCCCGTCGTCCGGGCGACCGACCGTCGCCGGATCGACGGGCCGCACATCGCCGGCAACAACTGCATCTACGAGATGCTGACCCCCGACCTGTCGGGGGCGTTGCAGGCCACCTGGGTGCATTCCTCGCCCGGGCACGACACCAGCGACACCCCCTTCCTGCACAACGGGGAGGAATTCGGCGTCGTCATCACCGGCCGGCTCGAGGTGCACGTCGGCGCGGACCGGTACCTCCTCGAACCGGGCGACTCCATCCGGTTCTCCTCCACCATCCCGCACTGGTTCGTCAATCGGGGACCGGAACCCGTTGACGCCGTGTGGGTTTCCACGCCACCCACCTGGTAGCCGAGCGACCAAAGTCCTCGTCCCACCACCGGCGCCCGACCCGGCGCGCCACCGGCTTTGCTCGCGACCCCGCCGTGGGGTTCGCGCGCACCCTCCTGCTACCTGATGACACCGCCGTCATCGGAAAGGCACGACATGTCCGTGACCTCGTCCAAACCGGAGCCGATCGGCCAGTCTGGTCCGATGCCGCCGCCCGACCGATCACCCCAGGAGCGCCATGTGCTCCGGCGATCGATGCTCGGGCTCGGTCTCGGCAACACCCTCGAGTGGTACGACTGGCAGGTGTTCGGCCTGCTCGCCGCGACCATCGGCGTGCACTTCTTCCGGACCGACAATCCGCTGGAGGCAACCCTTCTGACTCTGTCGGTGTTCGCCGTCGGGTTCGTCGCCCGGCCACTGGGCGGCATCCTGCTCGGCGGCGTGGCCGATCGCGTCGGTCGCAAGGCGGTCATGCTCTGGTCGGTCGGGGTGATGGCCGGCACGACGCTGGTCATCGGCGTGCTGCCGGGCGTGGAGACGATCGGTTGGCTGGCACCGGTCGTGCTGCTCGTCTGCCGCCTGCTGCAGGGCCTGTCCACCGGCATCGAGGCGCCCCTGTCGACGGCCTACGGCGTGGAGATCATGCCGCAGAACCGGTCCGGGCTGGCCGCCGGAATCATCTCGGGCTTCGTCAATCTCGGCATCATGCTGGGCTCGCTGCTGCCCTTCCTGCTGGGCCTGACCCTCGGCTCGGCGGCCATGGCCGAGTGGGCCTGGCGCATCCCGTTCTGGGTGGGCGCGGCGATGGGCGTGGTGGTCATCTGGCTGCGCCGGTCGCTGCCCGAGACGCTGCACGACAGCGAGCCCGAGTACGTCGGCCGCACGTCGGAAATCTGGCGACAGGTCTTCGGCCGCTGGCGCAGCCTGCTCGCGGTCGTCTTCATCGTCGGCGCCGCCCAGGCGTTCAACTACGGCTGGAACATCGGCCTGCCGAACCTGGCCCGCACGGCCTACCACGAGGACCTCACCTCGGTCTTCGGGATCACCACGCTGCTGGCCCTGTTCATGGTGCTCGGCTCGCCGATCGTCGGGCAGTTCACCGACCGGTTCAGGCTCGGCCGCACGTTCCTGGTGGGCCGCTGGTTGATGATCCCCACGGTCTTCCTGATGCTCTGGTACACGAGTCAGGGCCTCGGCGGATTCGCCGCCGTGCTGCTGCTCGGTGCCCCGGTGCTGCTGATCAACATGACGTTGTACGTGGTCACCAGCACCTCGTTGTTCCCCAAGGGCATCCGGGCGGCCGGCGGCGGCCTCGGTTACGGCGTGGGGGTCGCCGCCATGGGCGGCACCGCCGGTTACCTCGTGGTGTGGCTGGGCAGCATCGGCCTGAGCTGGCTGTTCCCGGTCTACGCCGCAACTCTCGCCCTGATCAGCATCGTGCTCTACCAGTGGGCACGCCGAAGCGAAGGAGTGTTCGTCGGTGAATGAGCGAACCCTGGAATTGTCCGCGATCGACTGTCCGGTCGTCGCCGAGTCCGATGTCGTGGTGGTCGGCGGCGGCCCCGCCGGCGTCGCCGCGGCGGTGAGCGCCGCCCGCAGCGGGGTGTCGGTCACCCTGCTGGAGCGCTACCCGGCGCTGGGTGGCCTCGCCTCCGGCGGGATGGTCCTGGTGCTGGACGACATGATCAACGGCTCCGAGATCACCGTCACCGGCATCGTCAGCGAGTACGTCGAACGGCTGCAGCGGATCGGTCTCGCCGTGCTGCCGCCCGAGGAGGACCGCATCGCGTCCACCGAGATGTGGAACCGCTGGGGCCGTTTCGGCACCTTCGACTTCCACACGGCGAGCAACCCCAAGCCGATCTGCTACGCCGTCGCGTTCGATCCGGACGGCTGGAAGCGGGTCTCCAACGACCTGGTCCGCGAGGCCGGGGTCGACCTGCGGCTGCACAGCTGGTTCTCCCGGCCCATCGTCGAGGACGGCCGGATGCGCGGCGTCGTCGCCGAGACCAAGAGCGGACCGCAGGCGGTGCGGGCGGACGTCGTCATCGACACCACCGGCGACATCGACGTCGCCGCCCGGGCCGGCGCCCCGTACATCAAGGACTCCTACATCACCACCCTGGTGTTCCGGCTCGGCGGCGTCGACACGGCCGCCGCCGAGGCGTTCGAGCAGGCCCATCCCCGGGAGGCGCGGGCGCTGAACAAGGCGATCAAGCGGGCGCTCGGCGGCGCCTGGGAGCTCTGGTGGCTGAAAACCCCCATCCCCGGGGTGGTCTGGTGCAACGCCCCGCACATGGCCGGCTTCGACGGCACCGATCCGGTCTCGCTCACCCAGGCCGAGTTCGCCGCCCGGGACAAGATCGCCGAGGCGGTCGAGCTGACCCGCCGCACCCTGCCCGGCTTCGAGCACTGCTACGTGCTGGACGTCGCCGACCAGATGGGCGTCCGGCAGTCCCGGCTGCTCGAGGGCGAGTACGTCGTCACCGTCGACGACGTCCGGGAGCGGCGCCACTTCGCCGACACGGTGGCCCGGGGCCGCGACTACTACTACCCCTACCGGTCGCTGCTGCCCAAGCGGGTGGACCAGTTGCTGGTCGCCGGCCGGCACTACTCGGCCACCCCGCAGGCCCAGAAGATGTCCCGGGAGATCCCCCCGTGCATGGCCATGGGGCAGGCGGCCGGGCTGGCCGCCGCGATCGCGGTGGACGAGCAGATCACCGTCCGCGAGGTCGACCCCGTCGACATCCAGAAGCAGATGCGCAAGCATGGCGCCGACCCCGGTGACGTTCCCAGCGCCAACGCCGGCATCGCCAACCCGGACACCACCGAATCGGAGGTCGAACACTGATGACCGCACCCGACACCCAATCAACAGGCGCAGCTACGCCCGCGGGCGCCCTGGACGGGATCACCGTCGTGGACTTCACCCAGGTGTACATGGGTCCATCGGCGACCCAACTGCTGGCCGACTTCGGCGCCGAGGTGATCAAGGTCGAGCGCCCGCGGGTCGGCGACCTGTCCCGGAACTCGTTCCCGGACTCCAGCGGGCTGGACAACCCGATCTTCTACTCGATCAACCGGAACAAGCGCAGCATCGCCCTGGACACCCGCGGGGACGCCGGCAAGCAGGTGATCTACGACCTGGTCCGGGACGCCGACGTGGTGGTCAGCAACTTCCGGGCCGGCGTCATGGACCGGATGGGCTTCGGCTACGACAAGCTCCGGGAGATCAACCCGCGCATCATCTGGGCGTCCGGGACCGGGTTCGGCGAGATCGGGCCGTACGCCCACAAGGGTGGCCAGGACATCCTGCTGCAGGCGCTGTCCGGGGTGATGTGGCGCCGGCAGAGCGAGGAAACCCCGCTGTCGGTCTACCCGACGACCCTGTGCGACTACACCGCCGGCATGCATCTGGCGCAGGGCGTGCTGCTGGCGCTGTTCGCCCGCGAACGGACCGGCGAGGGCCAGCGGGTCGACGTGCGGATGTTCGACTCGATGCTGCACATGCAGATGCAGGAGGCGGCGACCCAGCTCAACCGGGGGGCCGAGGTCAACTGGGCGGCGATGCCACTCTCAGGCGTCTTCCCGACCACCGACGGCGCGGTCTGCTTCGTCGGCGCGTTCAAGGCCCAACCGCTGCGCGACCTGTGCGAGGCCCTGGACCTGGGCGACGACCTCTGGCAGCGACCGGACCTGCAGGATCACGACGGTCAGCTGGCCAACAAGCCCGAACTGCAGGAAATCTTCCGCGCCGCCTGCGCCACGAACACCACCGACTACTGGATCAAGCGCCTGGAGGACGTCGACCTGCTCTGCGCCCCGGTGCTGACCATGGTGCAGGCGCTGGCCGACCCGCAGACCGAGATCAACAAGATGATCGTGACGATGGACCATCCGATCGAAGGGACCGTCCAGGTGCTGAACGCGCCGATCACGCTGTCCGCCACGCCGGCCGCGGTCCGGCACCGGGCCCCGACCCTGGGTGAGCATTCCGCGCAGGTGCTGGCCGAGAACGGTTACGACGAGCAGCGAATCGCGCAGCTACGGGCCGAGCGGGTGATCTGAGTGACGGTCACCGAGCAGCGTCCGGTCACCGAGCAGCGTCCGGTCACCGACGAGGTCCGGCTGGAGATTCGCGACCGGGTCGCCTACGTCACCATCGACCGGCCGAAGGTGCTCAATGCCCTGGACGAGTCGGCGACCCGGACGCTCAAGGCGATCTGGGCGCGGATCGAGGCCGACCCCGAGGTGCGCTGCGTCGTCCTCACCGGCGCCGGCGACCGGGCGTTCTGCACCGGTGCCGACATGTCGGCGGCCGGCATCGGCCGCACCGGGCTCGACTACTGGGCGCACCTGGAACCCGACGGATTCGGCGGGCTGAGCCTGCGGCGAACCTTGGACATCCCGGTCATCGCCCGGGTGAACGGTTACGCGCTGGGCGGCGGCATGGAGCTCGTCCTGGGCTGCGACATCGTGATCGCCGCGCAGACCGCCCGATTCGCGCTGCCCGAGCCGCGGGTCGGCCGGCTGCCGATGGACGGCGGCATGGTCCTGCTGCAACGCAAGATCCCGCACAACGCCGCCATGGGCATGCTGCTGACCGGCCGCAAGGTCGACGCCGCCGAACTGCACCGGTTCGGCCTGGTCAACGAGGTGGTGCCGGCGGCGGAGCTGGACGCCGCCGTCCAGCGGTGGATCGACGACATCCTCGCCTGCGCCCCGTTGGCCGTCCGGGCCATCAAGCAGCTGGCCACGCGCACCGCGCAGCTGAGCCCGCACGAGGCCCGGGACGCCCGGCTGCCCGGCGTCATCGCCGCGGTGACCAGCGCCGACGCGGACGAGGGCCCGCTGGCCTTCCAGCAGAAGCGCGCCCCGGTCTGGACCGGAAAGTGAGCCTGCAGCCGGGGGTGTGGGGCGTGGTCGCCACCCCGTTCGATCCGTCGCTGACGCTCGACCGGCGCAGCCTGGACCGGTTGGTGGGGCACTACGCCGGGATCGGCGTCGAAGGGCTGACCGTGCTGGGCGTCTTCGGGGAGGCCGCTGCGCTGTCGCCGGCCGAACGGGCGACCGTCCTGCGCACCGTCGTCGATGCGGTCGACCTGCCCATGGTCGTCGGGTTGACCGCGCTGGCCACCGCCCCGGCGATCGAGGAGGCCGGCGCCGTGCTGGAGGTGGCCGGCGACCGGGCGGTGGCCCTGATGGTCCAGGTGAACAGCGCCGACCCGGCCGTCGTCACCGACCACCTGCGCCGGATCGCGGCGGCCACCGGCCGGCCGATCGTTGTGCAGGACTACCCGGTGGCCAGCGGCGTCACCGTTCCGGGGCCCGCGCTGCGCCGGGTGGTCGCCGACCTGGCATCGGCCGGCGTGGTGGCCGCGGTGAAGGCCGAGGCCCCGCCGACACCGCCGGCCATCGCGTCACTCATCGACCTGGGGGTGCCGGTGTTCGGCGGTCTCGGCGGCATCGGCCTGCTGGACGAGCTCGCCTGTGGCAGTGCCGGAGCGATGACCGGGTTCTCGTTCCCGGAGGCGCTGCAGGAGTGCGTGTCGGCCTTCCGGGCCGGCGGGTACGCCAAGGCGCGGGAGGTGTACGCGCCCTATCTGCCCCTGGTCAACTTCGAGCAGCAGGCCCGGATCGCGCTCGCGATCCGCAAGGAGTGCCTGGTCGCCCGGGGACTGCTCGACCACGGTGCGGTGCGACCGCCGGCCGCCGCCCTGCCGGAGGCCCTGCGGCCCCTGCTCCGCGACCACCTCGACGCCGTACTCACCTATCGGAGGACATAGATGGATCTCGGAATCGCGGGCAAGGCGGCGCTGGTGTGCGCGTCGACCGCCGGCCTGGGCGCGGCGACCGGCCGGGCGTTGGCCGCGGAGGGCTGCCGGGTGGTCTTCGCCGGCCGGCGGGCCGAGCTGGCCCGGGAGATCGCGGCCGAGTATCCGGGCTGCGTGGGCCTGGCCGCCGACCTGTCCACCGTCGACGGTGGGCTGGCCCTGCACGCCGCGGCGGTCGACGCCGTCGGCGCCCTGGACATCGTCGTGTTGAACAGCCCACCGCCGCCGGCCGGCCGGGCCGCCGGTCTCGACCCGGAGGCGCTCACCGCCGCGCTGGCGTCACTGGTGCTGGCGCCGCGGGCCATCGTCGAGGCGGCCCTGCCCCACCTGCGCGAGCAGGGATGGGGACGGATCCTGGCCATCGGGTCCAGCGGGGTGCACTCCCCCATCCCCGGCCTGGCGTTGTCCAACACCGGCCGGGCGGCGCTGGCCGGCTACCTCAAGACTTTGGCCGGCGAGGTCGCCGCCGCCGGTGTGACCGTGAACATGCTGCTACCGGGCCGGATCTCGACCGAACGGATGCGGGCGCTGGATGCCACGGTCGCGCAGCGCAGCGGGCGGGACGTCGCCGACGTCACCGCCGAGTCACTGCGTTCGATCCCGGCCGGCCGGTTCGGCGACCCGGCCGAGTTCGGCGCGGTGGCCGCATTCCTGTGCGGCGGCCCGGCGTCGTACGTGACCGGCACCGCGGTCCGCTGCGACGGTGGGATGCTCGGCACGCTGTGATCATCACGCCGTGATCGGCCGGCGGCGAGCGGACCGGCGGCGATCGGACCGGCGGATCAGGCCGGCGCGGTGAGCGTGGCCCAGGCCTTGGGGGACAGTCGGGACCGCGCCGTCCGCCGGTAGACCTCCGCCGGGCGGCCGAGATCCGTCCCGTACTCGCCGGTCGACTCCAGGTTCGGCACCACGAGCCGGCGGAACGTGTCCTTCATCAACGGCCGTTCGAAGACCGCCTCATACACCTTGCGGAGCCGGAACACGGTGAACCGCTCGCCCAGGAGCCCGGCCGGGTCCAGTTCGGTGGCGTAGTCGCGGCGCAGCCGGTCGACGGCGAGCCGGACGATCTCGGCATGGTCGAACAGCAGCGTCCCGGCCGGACGTCCCTGCCGGATCGGCAGCAGCCGGCTCTCGGCGGGCAGGTGTTCCGCCGGCACCGCCGCACTGTGCCCGACCGAGAGCACCCAGCCGCGGTCGTCCCGATCCAACCGGTCGAACACGTGGAGCTGGGTGTACGGAACCCGCCGCAGGCCGGCCTTGTCCGCCAGCGCCCGGGCCGCGGCGTCGGCAAGCACCTCGCCCGGGTGCAGGAAAGTCCCGGGCAGGGCCGATCCACCCAGTGTGTGGTCGACGACCACCACCTGCAGCCTGCCGTCCTGCACGGTCAGCACGGCCACGTCGACCGCGACAGATGGCCGAGGATAGTCGGTCAACTTCCTATTGGCAGCCACGCCGAGCACGATAGCGCGGACCTGCGCCTTCGTTGGGTTCGGCCCGGCAGAGTGGCGCTTCGCCGGCCCGTACGCTGTGCTCGGCGAGTCCGACGACGTACGCGCAGCACACCAGGCACGAGAATCGTTATCATTCGGTGCGGAAGCCGCCGTCGGAAGGAACAGTTCATGGTCACCGGGCATCTCGCGGTACGCGCCGCCGGACTTCTGATCAGCGGGGTGGCCGGTGCGGCCGTCGTCGATCGGCTCAAGCGCCCGGCCACGGGAGCAGCGGTCAAACGGAGCGTGGTGGCGGTCACCGCACTGACCCTTCGGGGCAAGCGCCGGCTCGAGTCCGGCGCGGAGAACCTGCGGTTGACCGCCGGCGATGTGGTGGCCGAGGCCCGGGAGAAGATCGGCGAGCAGGCGCCGCCGCCGGCCCAGCCGGCACAGGCCCACGACCACGATCACTGATCGGCGTGGCCCGACCGAAACCCGCCCCGTCCAAGGCGATCTCGACATCGGCCGGCCCGGGCGGGCCCGCCCGGGCCGTCGTCACCGGCGCCGACCAGGCCCTTCGACGGGCGACCGCCGACGCCCACATGGCGGCGCACGCGGCGGCGCCGGAAGCGGCCGTGACGCCCGGTCGGGACCGCCGGTTGGTGGCCGCGCCGCCCGCGGAGGTGCCCGACCGCGAACATGACGTCATCACGGTGTCCGACGCGGCGGGCCGCTGGCGGCTCCGGATCCCGGAGCTGCGGGGGTCGATCGCCCGGGCGGTCGCAGTCGAGGACGCGGTCGACACCGTGCCGGGAGTGCTCGCCGTGCACGCCTTTCCCCGGACCGGCGCGGTGCTGGTCTGGTACCGTCCGGCCTCCTTCGACCGGGGCGCGACCCGGCAGGCGATCGCCCGCGCCTTGGGCACCGATCCTCGCGCCGAGGTTGCCCGGGCACCGCGATCCGCCGATGTCACCTCCGGGGACATCGTCCGGATGGTGGTCGGCGGGGCCGCCTTGCTCATGCTCGGAGGTCGCCGCTATCTGCTGCGCCGGCCGCCCGTGCTCGGGCCGGGCGGCCGGCTGGTGGCCACCGGCGTCACCATCTTCACGGGGTACCCGTTCCTGCGCGGCGCTCTTGCCTCGTTGCGCGGCCGGCGCACCGCCGGCACCGACGCCCTGGTCTCCGCGGCGACCATCGCATCGCTGGTGCTGCGGGAGAACGTGGTCGCGCTGACGGTGCTGTGGCTGCTGAACATCGGCGAGTACCTGCAGGATCTGACCCTGCGCCGAACCCGCCGAGCCATCGCCGAGCTGATCTCCGGTGCGGCCGACACCGCCTGGGTGCACCTGGGCGACGGCGTGGAACAACAGATTGCGGTGTCCGCGCTGCAGGTCGGCGACGAGGTCGTCGTGCATGAACACGTCGCCCTGCCGGTCGACGGCGAGATCATCGACGGTGACGGCGTCCTGGACCAGTCGGCGATCACCGGCGAGAACCTGCCGATCACCGTGCAACCGGGGGCCACGGTCCACGCCGGCAGCGTGCTGCTGCGCGGTCGGATCGTGGTTCGCGCCGTCGCTGTCGGTGCCGACACGGCGGTCGGCCGGATCATCCAGCGGGTCGAGCAGGCGCAACAGGACCGGGCGCCGATCCAGACCGTCGGCGAGAACTTCTCCCGCCGGTTCGTGCCGATGTCGTTCGGGCTGGCCGCGGCCACCCTGCTGCTGACCCGGGACGTCCGCCGGGCCATGACGATGCTGCTGGTCGCCTGCCCCTGTGCGGTCGGCCTGTCGACGCCGACCGCCATCAGCGCGGCGATCGGCAACGGCGCCCGGCGCGGCATCCTGATCAAGGGCGGCTCGCATCTTGAGGCGGCCGGCCGGATCGACGCGATCGTCTTCGACAAGACCGGAACCCTGACCACCGGCCGGCCGATCGTCACCAACGTCATCGCGCTGGCCCGCGGCTGGGAGCCCGAACAGGTGCTCGCCTACGCGGCCAGCTCCGAAGTCCATTCCCGACACCCGTTGGCGCAGGCGGTCATCCGGTCGACCGAGGAGCGGCGGATCGAGATTCCGCCGCACGAGCAGTGTGAGGTGCTCCTCGGGCTGGGCATGCGGACCCGGGCCGACGGCCGCACCCTGCTGCTCGGCCGCCCGGAGTTCCTGCGAGCCGAGAAGGTCCGCATCTCCGCCAAGGCCCGGGAATGGGTGGACCGGCTACGCGCGGCCGCCGAGACGCCCCTGTTGCTCGCGGTGGACGGTCGGCTGGTCGGCCTGGTCAGCCTGCGGGACGAGATCCGGCCCGAAGCGCGGACCGTGATCGACGCGTTGCGGGCCGACGGGGTTCGACGGATCGTCATGCTCACCGGCGACCACCCGGTGACCGCCGCGGTCGTCGCCCAGGAGCTGGGCATCGACGAGTGGCGCGCCGAGGTGCTGCCCGAGGACAAGCAGGATGCGATCGCCGCGCTGCGCGACGAGGGGCACATGGTGGCCATGGTCGGCGACGGCACCAACGACGCCCCCGCCCTGGCGTTGGCCGACATCGGTATCGCCATGGGCATTTCCGGTACCGACGTGGCGGTGGAGACCGCAGATGTCGCGCTCGCCGGTGACGACCTGCGGCGGCTGCTCGAGCTGCGCGAGCTGGCCGGGCGGACGATCGGGTTGATCCGCCAGAACTACGGGATGTCGATCGCGGTCAACGCGGCCGGCCTGGCCGTCGGTGCCGGCGGCGCGCTCTCACCGGTGCTCGCCGCCGTCCTGCACAACGTCTCGTCCGTGGCGGTGGCGGCCAACAGCGCCCGACTCACCCGCCACCGGTTGCCGGCACGACCGGTTCCCTCCCGGGACCGCTCCACCCCGCTGACGTGAGCCATCTGCCGACGTGAGCCTGCGGCACCTTCCGTCGCGGCCGGACGGTGCCGCAGGCTCAAGGCCGGTAGGCGGAGCGGCACAATCGGCTCAGCGGTCACCCAGCCACTCGTCGAGACCGTCGGCGGTGGGCCGGCTCCCGGCGAGCTCGGCGTCCGTCATCAGCATCCGGGCGAACCCGCCGGCGACTCTCGCCCGGTCGTCGTCCACTCCGGTGAACACCAGGCGGGTCGACGGGGTGCCGATCCGCCACGGGCCACCGTCACCGATCGACAGTTGACGCCCGGCCGCGTCCCACACCCCGACCCGGCCGGGTCGCGTCGGCAGGTGGAAACGACCGCGGGAGCGGACACGGCCACCGGCGAGGTCGTCGAGCGCGCTCAAGAAACGACCCGGGTGGACCGGCCGGGGGCTGAGCATGTCCAGGCTCCACACCCCGTGCGCGTCGGGCGCGTCCGGCGCCTGGATCCGGCACGGGTCGATCCGGGCCTCGGCGTGCCGCGGGGAATGCCGGGGCGCGAACACCTGGGCGGCCCGGATGTGGAACAGGTCCGACCGCATGGTGCGGCGCCCACGCAGATGATCGGCGAGGGTGAGCCCGATCGGGTCGGCGCCGGTGGTGAGCACCAGGTCGGCATGCCCCAACTGGGCGGCGACCGCCTCGCCGACCGACCGCCGATCCTCTACGGCCAGCGCGAGGCCCCGGTCGACCAGCAGATCGTCCTCCATCAGGTCACGCTCGACCTGGTCCGCGTCGACGATGCAGACGACGGAGGCGAGCTGCACCCCGTGGACGTCGCCGTCCGCGCACAGCGGGCGAGCCGCGGGCAGCGTCTGCGCCGACACCGGCAGGGCCCACACGATGCGCTGCCACCGGCCGGACGCGGCCATCGCCGCCAGCGCCGGGACCGAGTCCTCGCGAATCGCGCAGCCCAAACAGGCGTGCTCCAGCAGCCGGGTGGTGTCCTCGTGGACGCCGTGCTCGTCGCTGACCACCCGGCGCAACGACCCGGCCGTCGGGTCGAGGTCCTGACGCAGCACACCGGTGCCGGGCAGGTCGGTCAGCAGGGACAACAGCGCGGTCTCGCGCAGGACAGGGTCGACGGTCGAGAGGATCACCACGGGAAGCATGGGTTGCATCGTAATCGCGAACGATTATCGTTAGCAACCAGGCGTGCCGGGAGGCGCGACGCGGCCACGCCCCCGTCCGGACGGCATCGGGTCGGCACCGGCCCCGCCGCCACCGCCGCCGGAGGCCGAGCGGCCGGTCCCGGTCGCGTTCCCCTGTTCGGGTCGTGGTCGGTGACTGCACGTCAAAGGCATCGGAATTCATTTCCCGGTCGGGTGGTCGTGATTGTCGGTAGGACAATCACGACGTACTTTTGAATTGACGGATACCGGGGGGAATACGTGGCGTCCGCATGGGGGGAGGTGGCGACGATGTCCGCGACGGGCGGTATCTCGGGTCGGCGCCGATTCCTGCTCCGCGGCGCCGTCGTCGCCGGGTTCGCGGCCGGGGCCTGGTTGGTCGGTACGGCGACCGCGTCGGCGGCCGACGCGGACCCGACACCACCAGCGGGCGGGCCCCTCGACGCAGCCGTCGCGGCGGTGACGACCGCCGGGAGCGAGGCCGCCGGACTTCCCGCGATCGCCGCCCAGCCGGGCCTGCCGGTCGCTGCCGTCGGGACCGTGGTCGACGCCGAGACCACCGTGGTCGAGGTGGTGAGTCCGGTAACCGTCGCCGTGGAGCCGGTCGCCGAACCCGTGCAGTCCGTCGTCGAACCCGTCGCCGACGCGGTCGAGCCGGTCATCGACGTGGCGCAGCCCGTCATCGACCCCGTCACCGACGCCGTGCAACCCGTCATCGACCCCGTCACCGACGCCGTCCAACCCGTGATCGACGCGGCGCAGCCCGTCATCGAACCCGTCACCGACGCCGTCCAACCCGTGATCGAGCCCATCGCGGGTGCCGTCCAACCCGCGCTGGAGCCCGTACGGCCGGTCATCCAACCCGTCGTGGATATCGGGCGACCCGTTGCCGGGTCAGCTGATCAGCCTGTTCAGCCGGTCGACTCCCCCACTGGGGCCGGCGATGTCAGCCGCCTCACGGTTCTCGCGGCACTGGCCGAGACGGGCGACCAGCTGGCGGCCGGACGCACCGCGCCGGCCGGGATCGAACGGCCGGCGGTGACGTTCATCGCCCGCCTGCTCGATCCGGGCCGAGCTGGCCTCGGCCCAGACCTCTCGCCGCCGCCCGGCCCGTCCGCGCGGACCATCGCCGAAACCGGCGGCCCCAACCCGGCCCAGCCGTTCGCCCCGAGCCCCGCCGCGGCCGTCCTCGGCGGCCCCGGATGCGGGGCCACCGCCAATGGCGGCACCGGAGGCGGGGGTGGCGGTGGCGCCTGCGCGACCCACCTGGCGTGGCCGCCATCACGCGTCGCGACCGGAAGCCCCGCCGACGGCGGTGCCTCCGTGGGGCCGCACCAACGCCCCCACGACGCGACGATATCCCCGGACTGACCGCCTCCCGCTTTCCGCGGAACCCTGCCGACCGCAGGTGACCCGCGCCGTTCCCCTGCTGCCCCCGACGGCTGCCTGCCGCCACGGTGCGAATTCTGCTGCGCCCAAGAAAGGCGCGCATTCATGAGAACGCGATTCTTCGAAAGTGGGATGGAAATGAACTATTGGCTCAAGCGAGGGCTCGTGATAGCAGCCCTCGGCGCAGGAACAATTCTTGGTGGAGCGTCGATCGCCGCGGCCGACGAACCCGGTGTCGACGACGGCCTGCTCTCGGCCCCGGTAGAGGTCAGCGACCTGACGGTGAGCATTCTGGACGGTTCCGGCGCGGCCTCGCCCGCACCGGACGCCGATCTGCCGGTGGGCGGGGCGCTGGTGTCGGTCCCGGTGCAGGTCTCCGGGGTCGGTGTCGATCTGCTCGACGACCGCGGCGCCGGCCGGCCGGCGCGGTCGCATCCGGGCCCCGAACCCACCGACGCTCCGGCCGCCGAGCCGGTGGTCGACGCACCGGTACAGGTCAGCGACGTGGGTGTCGACATCCTGTCGGGGAGCGACTCCGCGACGGATGGTGCCGACCCGGCCGCCGACGGCGGCTCGGCAGCTTCGGTCTCGGCGCCGATCGAGGTCCGGGACGTCCAGGTCGCCGTGTTGACCACCGAGTCCGCTCCGGCGGCATTCGCACCGGCCGAACCGGCGGCGGGCGGCGAACCGGCCGCCGGAGCGGCGCTGGTCGACGCTCCGATCACCGTGTGCGGCATCGGCGCCGGCATCCTCGGCGACACCGCCGCCGATTGCGAGGCGGGCGGCGAACCGGCCGCCGGAACGGCGCTGGTCGACGCTCCGATCACCGTCTGCGGCATCGGCGCCGGCATCCTCGGCGACACCGCCGCCGGCTGCGGCACCACCGCCGACCCGGCCGGCCCGGGCGGCACCATCGACGTGCCCGTCACCGCGTGCGGTATCGGCGCAGGCATCCTCGGCGACACCGCCGCCGGCTGCGGCACCACCGCCGACCCGGCCGGCCCGGGCGGCTTTCGCTCCGAATCCGATACCCCGCTGCTCACCGCACCGATCGCCGCCTGCGGCATCGGTGCCGGCATCCTCGGCGACACCGCCGCCGGCTGCGGCACCACCGCCGACCCGGCCGGCCCGGGCGGCACCATCGACGTGCCCGTCACTATTTGCGGCATCGGCGCCGGAATCGTCGGCAACACCTCCGCCGATTGCGGCGGGACACCGGTGAACCCCGGCACCCCCGGGAAACCCGGAGACCCCGGTGATCCTGGCAATCCGGTGCTGCCCAGCGACCCCGGCGCGCCCGTCGACACGGTGATCGACCGTCCTGGTGCCGCCCTCCGCCCGGTGGCAGTGCGACCGGCAGTCCTGCCCGTCACCGCACCGTCCGCCGTGACCCGCGGCGCGGGACGCACCGCGTCCGTGGCGACCGCACCCGCGGCGACCATCAGCCGTGATCTGGCGGCGTCCGGCGGCCTCGCCTTCACCGGCGCGCCGCTCGGCACCGCCCTCGGCGTGGCGCTGCTGCTGATCGCCGGCGGCCTGGTGCTGCTGACCCGGCGGGGTGAACGCCGGCGCGACTGGTCGGTCGGCCGAGGATAATTCGGGCTGATCAACTCGGCAGCACACCCGGCAGGTCGGGCGTCGAGTGCCGAGTTGATCAGCGGGCCGGCCCCGCAGATGCGGTTCCCTCATATTGAAACCGTATGCGGGTCGGCGCATCTGCATCAGGCTGATCAACTCGGCAGTGAGTCCGACATTTCGGGAGCATCCTGCCGAGTTGATCAGCCCGGCGCGACCACGCGCCCGCAGTGACGGCGCATTTCGGGCAAACGGGCTCGGCACAGGTGTCGACTGATCAGCCCGCGCGACCACGCGCCCGCAGTGACGGCGCATTTCGGGCAAACGGGCTCGGCACAGGTGTCGACTGATCAGCGCCCCGGCGCGACCACGCGCGTGCAGTGACGGCGCATTTCGGGCAACGGGCTCGGCACAGGTGTCGACTGAGCAGCGTGCGGGCCCGGGGTTCGCCAGCCTGCCTACCGGTAGCCCAGCCATCCGTCCAGTCCGTCGTCCAGCCACGGCCAGCCCTGACCGGAGTCGAACTCCCCCGGCGTGAGCACCATCTCGGTGAACGCCCGACGCCGCTGGTCGCTGCCCCCGCCGGTCCCGGTGATCACCATCCGGGTGGTCAGCGGGCGGGCGGGGCGACCGGCGTCACCCACCGACAGGTGCCCGCCGGTGCCGTCGATGACGCCGAGGCGGTCCGGCCTGGTGGGTACCTGGAAGCGCCCACGGATCCGCACCCGGCCGCCGGCCAGATCCGGCAGTCGCTGCCGGAATCGTTGCGGATGGACCGGTCGCTCACTGATCAGGTCGAGGGTCCAGACCCCGTGCGCGTCCGGGACGGCCGACCGGGACAGCCAGTACGGGTCGATCCGGGCGGCGGCGTCTCCGGCGCAATGGCGAGCCGCGAACAGCTCACGCACGTGGCAGTCGAACAGCTCCCGCCGGCTGCTGCGCCGGCCACGCAGGTGGTCGACGAGGGCGAGCCCCGCAGGATCGGTCCCGGTGGTCAGCACCACGTCGGCGTGCGCGAGCTGGGCGGCCAACACCTCCCCGACCGCCCGGCCGTCCCCCGCGGTCAACGCCAGATCGCGATCGGCCAGCAGGTCGCCGCCCATCAGGTCGTGCTCGACCCGGTCGACGTCGACCACGCAGGCGACGGTGGCCAGCTCGATGCCCAGTCGCCGTCGGTGCGCGGGGTCGGCCAGCGGCCGGGCGGCCGGCCCCGTCGGTCCGGACACGGGCAGGGCCAGCACGACCCGTTGCCACCGGTCCAGCTCGACCATCGCCTCCATCGCCGGCCACAGGTTCTCCCGCTGGACGCACCCGGGGCAGCCGTGCTCAGCCGGCTCGATGTCGTCGGCGATGAGCCCGTGCTCGTCACCGACGACCCGGCGGACGGTGCCGGAGCCCGGGTCCAGATCCTGCCGGACGAAGCCGGTCCCGGGTAGATCGGTGAGCAGCGAGAACACCGCGGCATCCCGCAGCACCGGATCGACGGTGGCGACCACCACCAGGGGGATCATCGTTCGAGACTCCTTGTCCGGGATCAGGTTCGGACCCGCGAGCGGGCCAGCAGGTACACGAAGTAGGGCGCGCCGATCAGCGCGACCGTCAATCCCGCGGGGATCTGCGCCGGGGCGATCACCCACCGGCCGAACGCGTCCGCCGACCCGAGCAGCACCGCCCCCAGCAGCACCGCGACCGGGATCACCCGGGCGTGCCGGCCGCCGACCAGCGCCCGTGCCGCGTGCGGGGCGACCAGGCCGAGGAAGCCGACCACGCCCACCGCCGCGACGGAGGTGGCCGCCAGCACCACCGCCAGCAGCAACACGGTCAGCCGGACGGGCTCCAGCCGGACGCCGACCAGCCGCGGCGTGTCCTCGTCCAGCGCCAGCAGGTCGAGCTCCCGGCGCAGCAGGAGGGCGAGTGGCAGGCCGACGGCCAGCGCGATCGCCACCGGCAGGATCTGCTCGAAGGTGCGGCCGTAGGTGGTCCCGGAGAGCCAGGTGTAGATCCGCGGGGTGTCCCAGGCGTTGGTCCGCAGCAGCAGCAGGGTGGTCACCGCCGAGGCGCCGTACCAGACGCCGATGCCCACCAGGACCAGCCGGTCGGCGCTCAACCCGCCCCGCCAGGTCAGCCCGTAGACGACGCCGAACGCCACCAGCGCGCCCGTCATCGCGGCCGTCAGGATCGCCGTGTTCGACGACCCTTCGGTGCCGAATGCCCCGGCGGTCACCACGATCACCGCGCCCAGGCCGGCCCCGGCGGTGATGCCCAGCAGACCCGGCTCGGCCAGCGGGTTGCGGCAGGTCGCCTGGGCCAGGACTCCGGCGAGCGCGATGGCACCACCGGCCACCATGGCGGCCAGTACCCGCGGAGCCCGCTCGTCCAGCGCGAACCGGACGACGGGCGGGCCCTGCCCGTTCACCCACAGGGCGATGTCGCCGGTGCGCAGCATGGTGTTGCCGACCAGCAGTCCCACCAGCAAGGTGCCGCCGGCCAGCGCCACGCCGGCGAGCAGCACCAGCAGAAAGCGCCGGCGGCGACGGACACCGACCCCGGCGGTCGGTGGCCGCCGGGTCGGCCCGGCGTCCCTGAGCCGACGGGCCAGCAGCACCAGCACGGCCGCGCCGGCGATCGTGGTGACCACCCCGGTCGGGATGGCGATGCCCGCCTCGGCCCCGAACAACGCCCGGACCACGACGTCCGCGGTGATCACCAGGAGGGCGCCGACCAGCCCGGACGCGGGGATGAGCACGGCATGCCGGTTCAGCCCGGGCACGAACCGGCCGAGCAGCCGGACGATGACCGGCGCGCACAGCCCGACGAAGCCGATCGGGCCGGCCAGCGTGACCGCCGCGGCCGTCAACACGACCGCCAGCCCGATGCCGACGATCCGGGTGGATCGCACGGGCACGCCCATGACCGCCGCGGTGTCGTCGCCGAGGGCCATCAGGTCGAGCCGGCGGGCCAGCAGCAGGCCCAGCCCGGTGGCGGCGAGCACCACCGGGGCGGCGTACAGGAACGCGGTCAGGCCGAGCTGGCTCAGCGACCCGGATCCCCAGGCGAACAGGCTGGTCGTGTTCTGGCTGAACAGGATCAGCAGCGTCGTGGTGGCCGCCTGCAAAGCCAGCGCCACCGCCGACCCGGCCAGCAGGATCCGCGTCGTCGCCGTGCCCGCCCCGGACAGGCCGATCACCAGCACGGCGGCCGCCAGGCCACCGGCAAACGCCACCGCGCCGGATGCCCACAGCGGAACGGACAGGCCGAAGGCGGCCACCGCAACGACCGCCAGGTACGAGCCGGCGGTGACCGCCAGGGTGTCCGGTGACGCCAGCGAGTTGCGGGTCAGCGATTGCAGCAGCGCCCCGGCGACGCCCAGCGCGACGCCCACCGCGACGCCGGCGGCCAGCCGGGGCACCCGGGAGCCGATCAGGATCTCCCGGGTCGCGCCCGCCGGTCCGTCCGCCGCCCCACCGACCAGCGCCCACAGATCACCGAGGCCGAGCCCGGAGGTGCCCTGGGTCAGGTGGGCGCCGGCGACCAGCAGCAACGCGCCGGACAGCAGGGCCAGCATCCCGAACGCTCCGAGAACACCTACCATACCGACCTTCTCGACGCGACGCGGCAGTGGCGACGGACCGCCGGACAGGTCGGCCGGCGGGCCGACTGCCACACCGGCCGACGACGCGGGCAGATCGGCCGTCCGGTCGCGGGTGGCGACCGGCCCGGTCGTGGGATCGGACACGGCGCGCAGGCTCAGCCGGTCAGCTGGGCGACGTACGCGTCCAGCACCTGCTGCGCCGAGCGCGGCCCGCCGAAGGTCCAGATTCCCGCCGGGAAGCCATACGCGTGCCCGTCGGCGACGGCGGGCAGCGAGGTCCAGATCGGGTTCTTCGCCAGCTCACCCATCACGTCGCTGTCCGGATCCTCGGTGCCGGTGTGGAACAGCAGGCCGTCACCGACCGCCGTCATCCCCTCGATGTCGGTCTGGCCGAGCCCGTAGGCCGGGTCGACCTCACCGGTCCAGGCGTTGGTGAGACCGAGTTCCTCGCCCAGCTCCCCCACCAGCGACCCCTGCCCGAACGGCCGGATCGACACGTTGCCGCCCTGCACCCAGCCGTCGAAGTAGACGAACTTCTTGCCCGCCGCGTCGGTGCCGGCGACCGCCTGCTTCGCCCCGGCCAGGGATGCGGTGAACTCGTCGACCACCACCTGCGCCCGCTCCTGCCGGCCGGTGGCCTGCGCGATCAGGTTGAACGTGTTCGTCAGCTGGCCGATCGGATCCGCGGTGTCCGCACCCTTGGTGGCCAGCACCGGCACCCCGTATGCGGCCAGCTGCCCGATGATCTCGTCCTGCGCGGTGGAGGCCTCGATGATCACCAGGTCGGGGTCGGTGGCGAACAGCGCGTCCATATTCGGTTCGCCGCGAGTGCCGACGTCGGCCACGCCCGCGGGCAGGGTCTCCGCGGTGTCCCACAGCGTGAAGCCCTTGACGTCGGCGACGGCGACCGGGTCCACGCAGAGCGTCAGCACATCTTCGACCTGCTGCCACTCCAGCACGGCGACCCGCTGCGCCGGCCCGGCCAGCTCGACGGTCCGGCCGAAGGCGTCGGTCAGGCTGACCGGGCCGGTCGCGGTGGTGGTGGTGTCGGCCGAGCAGCCCGTCCGGCCGGTCGCGGACTCCTGCGCCGCCAGGGATTCCGACCCCGACACGGTCGCCTCCGCCGTCGGCGAGCCGGCCGGGGTGCCGGTCGCGGCCGGCGCTGTGGTGCCGCAGGCCGCCAGCACCATCAACAGGGCCGAGCTGAGAATGGTGACGGTGGTACGGGTTCTCATTGGTTCCTCTCGTCGGGGCGACTGCCCGCGTGGGCGTGGGGAGGGTGGTGGCGCAGCTGGTGACGACCCTGCGGTTCGACCCGCAGCCGGCCGGTATCCGGGTCGCCGGCCACCGCGACGGGCAGGCCGTAGACCTCGGTGAGGTGCTCGGCGGTGAGCACCTCGGCGGGCGCGCCGGCGGCTCGAACCCGGCCGGCCGACAGCAGCACGACATGGTCGGCCACGGCCGCCGCCTGGTTCAGGTCGTGCAGGACGACGCCCACCGCGCAGCGGTGATCGTCGGCGAGATCGCGGATCAGGTCAAGGGTCTCGATCTGGTACCGCAGGTCGAGATGGTTGGTCGGCTCGTCGAACAGCAACACGTCGGCCTCCTGCGCCAGGCAGGTGGCCAGCCAGACCCGTTGCAGCTCACCGCCGGAGAGCTGATCAACGCCCCGGCCGGCCATGGCCGTCATGCCGGTCAGCCGCAGGGCCCGGTCGATCGCGGCCCGGTCGGCGTCGCCGAGCGGGGCGAACCGCTTGCGATGCGGGTGCCGGCCGAACGCGATCACGTCCCGAACGGCCAGTCCTGAAGGATGTGGTCGGGACTGGGACAGCAGGGTGACCTTCGTGGCGAAATCGCGGGCGGACAGGGCGGTCACGTCCTGCGTCAGGCCGGCTTCGGCCAGTTCGAGCCGCCCGGCGCCGATCCGGTGCAGCCGGGCGAGCGAACGCAGCACGGTCGATTTGCCGCTCCCGTTCGGGCCGACCAGCGCGGTGACCACGCCCGGCTCGATCCGGATGGAGACGCCATGCACGACCTCGCTGCGCTCGTAGGCGAGCACCAGGTCGGTGGCGGTCAAGCGGGTCACTTGGTGAGCCTAACCTAAGGAAGGTAAGGCTCAGTACATCGATTCCGCCGAGTGGATCACCGTCCGGCTCGGGGCGTGGCGGTCTCGGGAAACAGCGTGCGCAGCAGATCGGCCAGCGTGACGACGCCGAGAGACCGGCCCTTGTCGTCGTGCACGACGGCAAGGTGGGCCCGATCGCGGCGCATGGCCTCCAGCCCCTGGGCGAACGGCGTCGCCGCGGCCAGGTCGAAACTCGGCCGGACGAAGTCGTGCAGCGGCGCGTCGGGATCGGCGACCAGGGTGTCCCGCACGTGCACGATGCCGGTGATGTGCGGGCCGTCACCGACCAGGATCCGCAGATGTCCGGAGTCCCGGGCGGCCCGCCGTACGTCCTGCACCGTGGCCTCCGGATGCACCTGGGTGGGCCGGACGTCGGTGCGGACCAGTGCGCCGATGGTCAGCGCCGGCAGGTCGAGGGCGGTGGCCAGCCGGCGCGAGTAGTCCGCGCCGAGGGTGCCGACGTCGGCGGAGTGCTCGACGAGTTGCCGCAGCGTCTGCGGGTTCTGACCGCTGGCCAGTTCCTCGACGGGCTGGACGCCGACCAACCGCACGCAGGCGTTGGCCCACGAGTTCAGCGCGATCAGCATGGGCCGGAACAACCACATGAATGCGCGCATCGGCAGGGCCAGCAGGATCGCCGACCGCTCCGGATGGGCGATCGCCCACGACTTGGGCGCCATCTCACCGATGACCAGATGGAGGAAGGTCACGATCAGCAGCGACAGCACGAACGCGGCGGCGTCGGCCAGCCAGAGCGAAAGGTTCAGCGCGGTCAACGGTCCGGCCACCAGGTCCTGCACCGCCGGTTTGGTCACCGCACCCAGGGCCAGGGTGCACGCGGTGATCCCCAGTTGCGACCCGGCCAGCACGACGGTCAACTCGGCCGAGCTGCGCAGCGCCGCCCGGGCCGACCGGCTGCGCGGCGCGGCGTCCGCCAAGCGGTGCCGCCTGGCCGCCAGCAGCGCGAACTCGACCGCGACGAAGAACGCGCTGAGCGCGATCAGCGCAATGGTGGCGACGATCGCCCACCCGGTCCCGGACATCACGACTCCCCCGGTGCCGCGTCGATGACGGTGAGCGTGATCCGGGACGGTACGTGCCGGGCGACCTCGTCCACCCGCAACCACGCCGTCGGCGACGACGGCCGTTCCGACCCGGCCGACGTGGCGGGGTCGGGCGGCAGCGGCACCTCGATCCGGTGCCCGACCCGGGGGAAGCCACCGCACCGGGCGATGGCCAGCCCCGCGAGGGTCTCGTAGTCGCCCGCCGGCAGCTGACGGCCGATCAACCGTTGCACCTCGTCCACCGGCAGATCACCGGGCAACGACCAGCCGACCGGGGAGGGATCCGGAACCAGCAGGGGCGGTCCGGCCGGATCGTGTTCATCGGCGATCTCCCCTACCAGTTCCTCGGCCAGGTCCTCGACGGTGAGAACCCCGACGAATCCGCCGTACTCGTCGAGCACGCAGGCGAGTTGGTTCCCGGAACCGACCAGCTCGGCCAGGGCGCGGGGCAGGCCGAGCACCGTGGGGACGAACAGCGGCGGACGCATCAGGTCGCCCGCGGTGCGGCGTCCATCGGCCCGGTCCGCCAGATCCAGGACGTCCGGCAGATGCACCACGCCCACCACATCATCCGCGTCGTCGAGCACCGGGTAACGGGAATGCCCCGCACTCATCATCTCTCGGACTCGTGGCAGGTCGACGTCGGTGCGCAGCACGCCCACCCGGGCGCGCGGGATCATGGCGTGCTCCACCGTCCGGTGCGGGAAGTCGATCACCCGGTCGAGCAGGATGGACAGATCCCGGGGCAGGTCGCCGCTGTCCCGCGAGGCGGCGACGATGTGCTCGAGGTCGCGGAGCGTGGCGGAGTGCTCGACGTCGTGTACCGGTTCGATCCGCAGCAGCCGGAGCAACAGGTTGGACGACTTGTCGAAAACGGCGATCAGGGCGCCGAAGACGGTCAGGTAGATGCCGGTCGACCGGGCCAGGGCGGTTGCGACCGGCTCGGGCCGGGCGATGGCCAGGTTCTTCGGGAACAGCTCGCCCAGCAGCATCTGGACGAAGGTGGACAGGGCCAGCGCGAGCACGGTGCCGATGGTGATGCCGACGGCGGCCGGCACGGAGATTCCACCCAGCGCCGTCCCGATGGCCGCTCCGATCAGCGGCTCCGCGACGTAGCCGACGAGCAGGCCGGTGACGGTGATGCCCAGTTGTGCCCCGGAGAGCATGAACGAGGTGCGTCGGGTGATGGACAACGCTCTCGTCGCGCCGGCGTCGCCGGCGGCCGCCGCGGCCCTGAGCCGGGAGCGGTCCACGGACATGTAGGCGAACTCCTGCGCCACGAAGTAGGCGGTGGCGGCGGTGATGATCAGCACGACGAGGACGCCGAGCAGCAGGGAAAGGGGCCAGATCATCGGGCCGACCCCGCCGGCACGGAGGGCGCACTGCCGGGCTGGAGCCCGGCGCCGGGTCTGTCGGTGGGAACGCTCATGTCACTTTCGGTCGTCGGTGGATGGCGCACGGTGAACGCGCAACGCGATCGTGAAGTTCCCGAGTCTTTTCCCACTTCAACGTATAGCGCACCCGGGGGCTTGCGGCAAGACCCCGGTACGCGCGCAGAATCGCGGGCCGAGGCCGGCGCGCGGGGACGTCCCGGCCCCTGGCGATGGGAGCCGCCCGATGAACACCGACATGAATGCGTTGCCCAGCACCGTGTTCGACCTGCCCGACCGGCTGGCCGGCAAGGCCGACCCGACGTTGATCGAGGAGGACGAGCGGCATTTCGCCGCCATCGCGCAGACGCTGGAACGATCGATCACCGAGCTGTCCGAGCGGTTGGGCGCCGCCCGCTTGGAGCGCGGCGGGGCCGGGCAGGTGGCGATGGAGCGGGACCAGGAGATCCACCGGCTGACCGCCCGCCGGCGCACCCTGCGCCGGTACGGCCTGGACCTGTGCCTGGGCCGGATGGTGCCGACCGACGGCGCCGAGCCGGTCTACGTGGGCCGGCTCGGCCTGCGGGATACCACCGGCCGATCGCTGTTGATCGACTGGCGCTCCCCCGCCGCCGAACCGTTCTTCGGCGCCACCCACGGCGACCCGATGGGCCTGGCCAGCCGCCGCCGGTACCGCTGGGCCCGCGGTCGGATCACCGACTACTGGGACGAAGTGTTCGACCCCGACCGGCTGGACGGGCAGGCGGCGCTCGACGACCAGTCCGCGTTCATCGCCAGTCTCGGCGGCACCCGATCCGACCGGATGCGCGACGTGCTGGGCACCATCCAGGCCGATCAGGACGCCATCATCCGGGCCGGTTCGGCCGGCACATTGGTGGTCGACGGCGGTCCCGGCACGGGCAAGACGGTGGTCGCGCTGCACCGCTGCGCCTACCTGCTGTATGCGGATCCGCGGCTCGGCCACCGGCGAGGCGGGCTGCTGTTCGTCGGGCCGCATCAGCCCTACCTCTCGTACGTCTCCGACGTGCTGCCCAGCCTCGGCGAGGAAGGAGTGCAGACCTGCACGCTGCGCGACCTGGTGGCCGAGGGTCCGAGAGCCGCGATCGAGCAGGACCCGGAGGTGGCGCGGCTCAAGGCGTCGGCGGACATGGTCGCGGCGATCGAGACGGCCGTCCGGTTCTACGAGGAGGCGCCGACCGAGGACCTGACGGTGCCGACGCCCTGGTCCGAGCTCCGCCTGACCGCCGCCGATTGGACCGAGGGATTCGACGCGGTCGAATCCGGCACCCCGCACAACCAGGCGCGCGAGACGATCCGGGACACGCTGATCGCGATCCTGCTGGACCAGGACAGCACCGCGCCGGCCGGTCCATTGCGACAGTCACTGCGGCGCAATCGCGAACTCAACGCCGCGTTGAACAGGGCCTGGCCGCTGATCGAGGCCGCCGACCTCGTCTCCGACCTGTGGTCGGTCCCGGCCTACCTCCGGCTGTGCGCGCCCTGGCTCGACGCCGATCAGGTCCGCCGGCTGCAGCGAGCGGACGCCACGGCGTGGACGGTGCCGGATCTGCCCCTGCTGGACGCGGCCCGGCGCCGGCTCGGCGACCCGGCCGCGGCCGGGCGAGCCCGCCGCCGGGAGACCGCGGTCGCCGCGCGGAACGACGAGATGTCCCGAGTGGTCGACCATCTCATCGAGACCGACGATTCGGAGATGGCCGTCATGTCGATGCTGCGGGGCCAGGACTTCCGCGAGGCCCTGGTCGACGAGGACGCGCTGCCCGGCGGCGATCCCGACGGCCTCGCCCGTACCTACGCCCACGTCGTCGTGGACGAGGCGCAGGAGCTGACCGACGGGGAATGGCAGATGCTGCTGGCCCGGTGCCCGTCCCGGAGCTTCACCATCGTCGGCGACCGGGCGCAGGCCCGGCACGGCTTCACCGAGTCGTGGGCACAGCGGCTCGAGCGGGTCGGTCTCGACCGGATCCGGGTGGCGTCCCTGACGATCAACTACCGGACGCCGGCGGAGGTGATGCAGCGGGCGGAGCCGGTGATCCGGGCCGCCATCCCGGACGCCAACGTCCCCACGTCGGTCCGCCGCACCGGGCGTCCGGTCCGGTATGCGGCCCGCGCCGGCCTACGGCCATTGCTGGATGCCTGGCTGGCCGACCACCCGGACGGGATCGCCTGCGTCATCGGGGATCCCGCGTTCGAGGCGACCCCACGGGTGCGGTCATCGAGCCCGGAACTGGTCAAGGGGCTGGAGTTCGACCTGGTCGTGCTGGTCGACCCGGACTCGTTCGGCGGCGGCATCGAGGGCGCCGTCGACCGGTACGTCGCCATGACCCGGGCCACCCAGCAGCTGATCGTGCTCACCGGAAGCTGAAGCGAGCAGCGTCTGCGGATGCAGCTCGCGCAGCTCCGACAAGCCGGCAAGGGCCCGCAGTTCGGCGAGCTGGCGGCGCAGTTCGGCGATCTCCGGGCCGAACTGGCCGACGGTGTCCGCTTGCGCCCCGGCCACCACGGCGCGCAGCTTGCGCACCGCGGTGAGCGTGCCGGCGACCGCGGTGGGGATGCGCTCGGGGCCGAGCACGAACACGCCGACGAGCAGGATGATGCCGATCTGACCCCAGGACAGGCCGAACATGGTGACGTCTCCGTTCTCGGAAAGGGTCAGATCGGGGCGACGGTCTCGCGTGGGCCTGGCTCGCAGTCCGCCGGCTCCGGCTCGGCGCGGCGTCCGGCGATCCGGCGGTCACGCCGTCGGGTGACCTGGACGGCCACCTCGTAGAGCAGGATCAGCGCGACCGCCAGGGCGCCCATGGTGATCGGGTCGTTGCCGGGGACGACCAGGCCGGCGAAGACGACCAACCCGAAGATCGCGTAGCGCCGCGACCGGGCCAGCCGCTCGCCGGTCAGCACACCCGCGGAGTTGAGCATGATCAGCAGCAACGGCAGTTCGAAGGAGACCCCGAAGATGATGAGCATGGCGATCAGGAACGAGAAGTAGCTCTCGGGTGAGAGTGCCGTGACGGTGGAGTCCCCACCGAATTCGAGCAGGACGGTCAGTCCCTCCCGGATGACCAGGTAGGCCAGGACGGCGCCGGCGGCGAACAGCAGCCCGCCGACAACCCCGAACGCGCTCGCGTAGCGGCGTTCCCGCGCATGCAGCGCAGGGGTGACGAACGCCCACAGCTGATGCAGCCAGATCGGCGCGGTGAGCACGCTGCCGGCGATGAGGGCCGACTTGAGCTGCAACTCCACCGCCGAGAACGGGCCGGTGGCCAGCAATTGGCAGGAGCTGTCGTCGCCGAACGTCACCCGGCTCTCGGCCGGCACCGCACAGTAGGGGCCGGTGAGGATGTCGCCCAGGCTGGGCAGCCCGATGGCCGGGATGCCGTTGGCGAACCAGAGGAAGCCGACCGCGGTGCCGGCGGCTACGGCCAGGGTGACCGCGAGCAGCCGGCGGCGCAGTTCGTGCAGGTGGTCGAGAACGGCCATGGTGCCGTCGGCCGGCGGGGCGGGGCGACGGCGGGGGAACCACAGCCGGGACAGGCGCGGGGACATGACCGGTGAGTGCCTTTCGGTGCCGGGCCGAGCCCGGTCAACTGGACCGGGCCGCCCCGGATGCCGGCGTGGTGGCCACCGGCGGGATGGGCGCCGCGGCGTCGGGCGCCGGAGTGATTCCGGCCGCCGTGGCGGTCGGTGCCCCGACCGTCGCCGCCGACTGCTCGTCGTCATGCATCGCCGACACCTCGGACTTGAGGATGCGCAGCGACCGGCCGACGCCGCGCGCGGCCTCGGGAAGCTTCTTGGCCCCGAACAGCAGGATGAACGCGCCGCCGATGATCAACCAGTGCCACCAGGACAGTCCGCCCATGGTCTACCTCCAGGAATGGTGGGATACGCCCGTCCAACCGGACGCCGCATCGCGATCGATGGTGTCGAATAGCCTTCGGATCAGCTGCCGGCCATGGTGGGCGCGGCGCCGCCCGACGGCGGGGCGCCCATGTCTCCCGGCGGCGTGCCGCCACCGCCGGGACCGCCCATGCCACCACCGCCCGACATGCCGCCGCCGGTCTGCTCGGTGGTCGCGTCGACCCCGAAGGTCAGTTCCACCACGTAGCCATTGGCGACGTCACCGGTGACGGTCGCCAACTGGGTCACCCCGTCGGTGTCACCGAAGACGTTGTCGTCGGAGATGCTGGTGAACCGGCCGAAGTTCGTGGCCGACGATTCGTACCCGGCGGTCGCGTAGACGGTGTCGCAGACATCCGCGGGGAACGCCAGCTGCGAGGTGGAGATGCTCAGGTCGTGGTCGGAGATGCTCCCCTCGTCCGGGTACACCTCGAAGTGCACGTGCGGCCATCGGCCCGAGTAGCAGGCCGGGAAGATGCTGGTGTACTCGACAACGCCGTTCGCGTCGGCGATCTGCACGCCGCGCAGGTAGTTCTCGTTCTCCACTCCTGTGGAGTACATGGAATAGTTGCCGTCCCGGTCACAGTGCCAGACGTAGACGGCGGCGCCGGCGTACGGCACCTGCCGGCCGCCCTCGATGTTGTAGGCGGTGAGCCGGAGCGTCATCGGGACACCTTCCGCCGTGGTGGTGGATGTCCCGAAGCTGGAGCGGATGTCGCTGCGAACGATGCCGCTCTGCTCCAGCACGTCCGGGCCGTTGGTGCCGTCGCCCGGGTAGGGACCGTTGGTCTCGTCGGGAATCTCGGTCAGCGTGCCGGCCGCCGCGGATCCGCCGGTCGCGGCCGACGAAGAGCTCGACGCGGCCGACGTCGAACTCGCGGCGGACGACGAATTGGCGGCGGACGACGTCGCGTTGACGCCGCAGGCGGCCAGCCCCAGGGTGACGGCGCCGAAACCGAAGGCCTGCAGCATCCGGCGACGGCTGAGCAGGGTGGTCACGTCGAAAGACAGTCCCTGGTCGACCAGTTCGTCGTCCGGACGGGCGAGCGGGCGTCCCTCGTAGGTCGGGCGGCTCTGGGCAGGCATGAACACTCCTCGGGTATGCGGATCGGCGGGCGGATCGACGCGGCGGTGATCCGGCTCGTGGTGCTGTGATCCACCCTGGGCGAGCGACCCGGCCGGAGCCTGTTCCCCGGCTGTAGGAGTCCTGTGAACGCAGATGCGGTGGAGCGCTCGGCGGCCCGAGGCTCAGGCCGGCCGGACCAGCGTGCCGATGAGCCACCGGGCGCCGGTGCGCAACTCGCCCGCAGCACCCGCGTCGCCGCCGATGTGCCGCACCAGGCAGTTCTCGAACAGCCCGTCGAAGGTGGCGTAGGCGACGAGCGTGGAGACGACCGGCCGGCCGCCGGCCAGCGCGGCGTACCGCTGCACGACGCGCCAGATCATGGCCTCGAGTTGGGCGTCCAGCTCGGCGACCGTCGGCCGCAGGATGTCTTCGAATGTCGACTGGGAACGCAGGTCGTACCACAGCCGATGCAGGGCGAAATCCTCGCGCATGGTGGTGACCAGCGCCTCGGCGAAGTCGTCCGCCAGGGCCGCCGCGGTCCCGGCCCCGGCGATCACCGCGTCGTAGCGGGTCACGCAGGTGGCCTTGTAGCGGCGCACGCAGAACGTGATGAGCTCGATCTTGTCGCGGAAGTAGTAGTGCAGCACACCGTGCGAGAAGGTCGTCTTCTGGGCGATCTCGCGCAGGCTCGTGCGCGCGTAGCCGAGCTCACCGAGGGTGACCAGGGCGGCGTCGGCCAGCTCGTTCCGGCGCGCATCGAACTTGTCGACGCTGCGGCGATCGAACCGGCTCGGCTCGACGACCCGCGTCGTCTCCACCTGTGTCATCGGCCTCCTTCCCTGCCACGGCCCACCGCGCACGCGGATGAATGCCACCCGTCACCCCTCAGGTTACGTCCGGCGTCATCTTGACAAGTGTCCAGAGAACTCTTGACAACTGTCAAGACATTGCCGCAGCCTGGGCACCTCGGCTGCACCGTCGGAACGACGGCAGCGCCGGACACGAAGGCAAAGGAGCCTGCGGATGACCTCGATCGATCTCACCGGCCGCGTCGCATTCGTCACGGGTGGGGCGCAGGGCCTCGGCGAGGGCATGGCCACCGCGCTGGCCGGCGCCGGAGCAACGGTCGTCATCGCCGACGTCAACGAGGCCGGTGAGCAGACCGCCAAGGCCCTCGGCGACAGGCACGGGTTCGTCCGGCTGGACGTGACCGACGACGCGAACTGGGCCGGCGCCATCCGGGCGACCGTCGACGAGTACGGCGGGCTCGACATCCTGGTCAACAACGCGGGTATCGAGATCTCCGCCCTGATCACCGAGGTCGAGGTGGCGGATATCCAGAAGATGCTCGACGTCAATGTTCTCGGCACCACTCTGGGGCTCAAGCACGGGTTGCGGGCGATGCGGCCGGGCGGCGCCGCCGGTCGGGGTGGGTCGATCATCAACGTCTCGTCGGTGGCCGCGACGATCGCGTTCCCCGGCATCTCGGTGTACTCGGCGACCAAGTCGGCGGTCGACCGGCTCACCCGGGTGGCGGCCATGGAGTCCGGCAAGCTCGGGTACGGGGTCCGGGTCAACTGCGTCTATCCCGGCCTGGTGCCGACCGCGATGGGCATCGGGCTGGCCAACGACATGGCCACCATCGGCATCTACCCGTCGGCCGAGGCGGCGGTCGGCGCGGTCGTCGAACTCACCCCGGCCGGCCGACTCGGCCAGGTCGACGACATGGCCGACGCGGTGGTATTCCTCGCCTCCGACGCGGCCAGATTCATCACCGGGGCCGGCCTGCCGGTCGACGGCGGCATGGGCATGTGACGGATTCCGACGAGAAACGAGAAGCTGATGACTGACAAGCGCGTCGTCGTCTACGGGGCCTCCGGCTACACCGGCCGGCTGATCTGCGAATACCTGCGCGAGTACCACGTCCCGTTCATCGCCGCCGGCCGGGATGAGGACAAGCTCAAGGAGTCGATGGCCCACCACGTGGCCGGCGTCGAGACCGCCGACTACGAGATCAAAGCGGTCGAGCACACCGTCGACGCATTGAGTGAGCTGTTCACCGGTGCCGCGGTGGTGCTGAACACGGTGGGCCCGTTCGCCAAGTGGGGGCCGCCGGTGGTGGAGGCCGCACTGGCCGCCGGCGCGCACTACACCGACACCACCGGTGAGCAGGACTGGCTGCTCACCTGCGACGATCGCTACGCCGCCCAGTTCGCCGAGCGCGGCCTGCTGCTCGCCCCGGGCATCGCCCAGATGTACACGACGGGTGAGATCGCCGCCCAGATCTGCTTGGAGCAGCCGGGTCTGGACACGCTGGACATCGCGGTCTTCTGGGGCGGCAGCCCGACCATCGCCTCCACCCAGACGATCCTGATCAACGCGGCCACCTCGAAGGCGCACTACCTGGAGCAGAACGCCTACGTGCCGTTCGACCCGGGCCAGGGGCTGCTGCCGCTGGTGATTCCCGGCCAGCACGAGCTGGCCCTGTCCCTGCCGTGGGGTGGCACCAGCCATCCGGTGTGGTTCAAGCGAGATCCGCGGGTGGCCAACGCCAAGGCGCAGGGTGGCGTCTTCAACGCCGCGCTGATGAACGGGGTGCCGCAGATCGTCGCCGCCGCGATCGAGGCGACCAAGGACATGGATCCGGACGACCGGGACGCCGCCCTGTTCGCCACCGCGGCGCAGGTGATGAACACCATGCCGCCGCGGGAACACACCCGGATCAACCGATCGCTGGACTCGGTGCACGCCTCCGGGCCGCTCGGCCGGGCGCACTGCGTGATCCACGGCAACAGCAACTACAAGCAGACCGGCCTGCTGCAGGCGTACGTGGCGTACTCGCTGCTGCAGCAGCCGCCGCGACGCGCCGGGTTCGCCTCGGGCTGCCAGGCGTTCGGGCACCGGGAACTGCTCGGCGTGCTGCGCTCGTTCGGCTTCGTCATGGAGCCGGTCCTGACCGTCGCGCGGTGACGTCGTGCGCCTCGTCGACTACCTGGACAAGGGCGCCTCGCTCGGCCCGGATCGGCCCTGCCTGACCACCGACGGGGTCAGCCTGAGTTACCGGGACGTGCAGGACCTGTCGTACCGCGTCGCCGCGGCGCTGGCCGCGGCCGGCGTTGCGGCCGGGGACAAGGTCGCCATCCTGTCGGCCAACGACCCGGTCGCGTTCAGTTGCGTGTTCGGCATCAGCCGGGCCGGGGCCGTCTGGTGCCCGATCAACCCGCGCAACGAGGCGGCCGAGAACTCGGAGCTGCTCGACCTTTTCGAATGTTCGGTGCTGGTGTACCAGGCATCGTTCGCGCCGCTGGTCGACCGGATCCGCCACGAACTGCCCGGGATCCACACCTGGGTATGCCTCGACCCGGACGGGCGCGCAGACGGGGGCGTGCTCGGCTGGGACGACTTCCTGGCCGGCGGGACGGACGATCGGGGGCACGCCGCTCTCGACCGTCCCGCCGACCAGGATCTGGCCATGATCGTCGGCACCGGCGGGACGACCGGCCGGCCGAAGGGCGTCATGCTGACCGGCGCCAACCTGGAGTCGATGACGGCCATCACCCTGATGAGCTACCCGTTCCCCGGCCGGCCGGTCTATCTGGCGTTGGCCCCGTTGACCCACGCGGCGGGCGTGCTGTGCTTCCCGATCATGTGCCGCGGCGGCGAGATCGTGATCATGCGCAAGCCCGACGTCGCGGGCTTCGTCGGGCACATCGAGCGGTACGGCGTCACGCACACCTTCCTGCCGCCGACACTGATCTACATGGTGCTGGCCGAGCCGTCCCTGGATGCCACGAATCTCACCTCCCTGCAATGCTTCTGGTACGGCGCCGCGCCCATGTCGGCGGCCCGACTGGAGGAGTCGCTGACCCGGATCGGGCCGGTGATGGCGCAGTTGTTCGGCCAGACCGAGGCGCCGATGATGATCTCGACCATGGCCCCGGCGGACCATTTCAACCCGGACGGCACTGTCGCCACCGGCCGGTTGGCCTCGGCCGGGCGGCCCGCGCCGCTGGTCATCGTGGGCATCATGGATCCGGACGGGGGCATGGTCGGCGCGCGGGAACCCGGCGAGATCGTGGTGCGCGGTTCGTTGGTCACCCCGGGGTACTACCGCAACCCGCAGGCCACGGCCGAGGCGTCCCGCTTCGGCTGGCACCACACCGGCGACATCGGGTATCTGGACGAGGACGGGTTCCTGTTCATCGTCGACCGGGCCAAGGACATGGTGATCACCGGCGGCTTCAACGTGTACTCGACCGAGGTCGAGCAGGCGATCATGCAGCACCCGGGGGTGCGGGACTGCGCCGTCGTCGGACTGCCGGACGAGAAGTGGGGCGAACGGGTGGTCGCCGTCCTGCAGACCGCGCCCGGCGCCGTCGTCGAGCCCGATGAGGTCATCACGTTCGTCAAGGAGCGGCTCGGCAGCGTGAAAGCTCCCAAGGAGATCCACGTCTGGCCCGACCTCCCCCGGTCCAAAGTGGGCAAGGTGCTGAAGACCGACATCAAACGGTCGCTCGTCGCACCCGCCTGACCTCCCAGCCGTGCCGGCCGGTCCGGTTCCGTACCGTGCCGGCCGGTCCGGTTCCGTACCGGGCCGGCCGGCGCACCACCCCTACGCTGGGCCGGTGCCCGGTCTCGAGACGCTCCTCCCGGCGACGGTGGCCGTTGCGCACTGCCGCGGCGACGAGCTTCCCGACGGCGATCTCGGCCTCTACCCGGGCGAGGAGGCGGCAGTGTCCCGGGCGGTGCCCACCAGGCGCCGCGAATTCGTCGTCGCCCGCGCGTGCGCCCGGCAGGCCTTGCGACGGCTCGGCGCTCCTGCCGGCGCCATTGGCAAAGGACCGGGCGGCGAACCACAATGGCCGGCGGACGTGGTCGGCAGCATCACCCACTGCACCGGGTACACCGCGGCCGCTGTCGGTTGGCAGGCCGAGCTGTCCACGCTGGGCATCGACGCCGAGCCGAACGAGCCGCTGCCGGCGGGCGTGCTCGGACTGACCGCGTCGGCGGCCGAGATCGCCCAAGTCGACTCGCTGGCCGCCGCCGACCCGAAGGTGCAGTGGGGCCGCCTGCTGTTCTGCGCCAAGGAGGCGCTGTACAAGGCGTGGTATCCGGTGCAGCACCGACGGCTCGGGTTCGAGGACGTCGACGTGAAACTCGGTCGTGATGGTTGGTTCTCGTGCCGGCTGCTGGCACCGACCGTCGACGTGGGGCCGTTCGCGCGGTGCCAGGGGCGATGGGCGTTGGACGATCGGGTTCTGCTGGCTGCGGTGGCGCTGACCGGCTGCGGCTGAACCGGCTGCGGCGGAACCGGCTCAGCTGCGCCGCACACGGACTCAGTGGGGTGGGTCGCCGCTTCCGCGCCGCGGACGGTCGGTACCGCACGGCACAGCCGCCTTGGCGCGGGACATCGGTCGGCCATCCCCGTCGGTGCACATATCTGTTCGAAAAGCATGACTTGACGTGCAGTTTGACATTGTTTGATCGGCCAGGATCGGGTATCATCGAACACATGTCGGGTACCGAGCAGGCCGTCGCGTTGGTCGCGACGCTGGCCGCGCTCGACACCGCCGGCACCAACCCCGAACTCATCGACGAGATCACCGCACTGGAACAACTCAAGACCGCGATCAGCGCCCGGCAGGCCCGGCTCACCGACACGTTCGCGGTGTCCCAACGCGCGGAACTGATCCAGGCCGGAAGCACATCGGCCGACGCCCGCCGCTCCGTGTGCGCGCAGATCGCGCTGGCCCGCCGGGACAGCCCGCACAAGGGCAACCGGCACGTCGGCCTCGCCCACACCCTTGTCCACGAAATGCCCCGGGTCCTGCACGTCCTGGAACGCGGCGAGGGCAGCGAATGGCGGGCCACCCTCATCGCCCGGGAAACCGCCCACCTGAGTGTCGAACACCGCGCCCGGATCGACACCGCGATCGCTGAGCTGCTGCCCGGATGGAGCGACCAGCACACCGCGCAGCAGGCCCGCGGCTGGGCGCACCGCCTCGACCCCGAAGGCGCGGCCGACCGTGCCCGCAAAGCGGTCACCGACCGGCGGGTCACCATCCGCCCCGCCCCCGACTGCCTGACCTACGTGACCGCGCTGCTCCCGATGAAAGAGGGTGTCGGCGTCTACGGGGTGCTGCACCGGGCCGCGATGACCGCCCACTGCGACCCCGACGACCACCGCAGCAAAGGCCAGGTCATGGCCGACGAACTCGTCAAACGAGTAATGACCCCCGCGGACGGGGAGCCCGAACAGCCCGCGGTCGAACTGCACCTGATGATGACCGACCGGGCCCTGGCCGACCGGGACGACGAACCCGCCCACCTCATCGGCCACGGACCCGTCCCCGCCCCCATCGCCCGTGAGCTGCTCACCGCAGACGAGCGCACCCGGGTGTGGGTGCGGCGGCTGTTCACCCACCCCGGCACCGGGGACCTGCTGGCCACCGACGCCCGCCGCCGCGACTTCCCCGACACCGCGCGCCAGTTCCTCGCCGCCCGCGACCAGATCTGCCGCACCCCCTGGTGTGGCGCGCCGATCCGCGAGGCCGATCACGCTCTGGCGGTCAGCAAGGGCGGACCCACCGACCTGCGCAACGGCAACGGCCGGTGCACCGCCTGCAACCTGGTCAAAGACCTCGACGGCTGGACCACCCACGTCGACGACACCGGCGTCATCACCACCACCACCCCCACCGGCCACACCCACCACGGCCGGCCACCGCACCCACCCGAATCCGTGCCGTGGGAAACCCGGCCCCGGATCCGCCGTCCCGGTGGCACCGGCGGGCCGGCAATGCGAATCGAGATCCACTGGCCCGACCACAAGATCAGCCGGCCGGTATCCCGACGCAGTCCGCCGGATCGGTGATCCAGCCCTGCCAACGCCGGCTACGGACTGGTCGGCGCGATCGAAGAGGTGTCCGAGGCGCAGGCTCGGGACATCGTGGACGCCGACCTGTTCGGCCCGCTGTGGATGAGTCAGGCGGTGCTGCCGCACATGCGGGCGCAGGGCAGCGGGCACATCGTGCAGATCTCCTCCGTCGGCGGGGTCGGGGCCATGCCCTTCTTCGGGCTCTACAACGCCGCGAAGTGGGGACTCGAGGGCTTCAGCGAGGCCCTGGCCGGTGAGGTCGATTCGATGGGAATCCGGGTGACCATCGCCGAGATCGGTGCGATGGACACCCAGTGGGCGACGGGCAGCATGCGGTTCAGCCGGCCCCGGCCCGAGTACGACGGCCTGCGTGCGGCGACCCTCGGCACGGCGGAGGTGCCCTGGCCGGCTGATCCCGACGCCACCGGGGGCGGAACCGCACCCAAGGTGGTCGCCGCGCTGCTCGTCGACCACGTCGCGCAGGAGAATCCGGGGCCGCTGCGGTTGGTGCTGGGCGAGGACGCCCCCGCCCAGATCGCCACCGTGCTGGCGTCCCGGACGCGTGAGTACGCCGGCCAGCCCGGGTTTCCCGGCGAGCCCGGGAACTGACGGTGGACGTTCCGCATCCGGGTTGCGGGAGCGGGGCAAGATGAACGGATGGGGATCTTCTCGCGCCACCGGCCCGCCACCGGTTCGTCCGACGAGCCGGCACCCCCGCCGGACCCGGAGCTGGTGGCCCACGCCCGCACGCTGATCCGGCCGGGCTTCGTCGGCCGGGCCGACGCCGTCGCCGAGGTGCGCGACCACTTCGAGATCGACGACGACGATCGCCGTCCCGAGGCGGCGGTCGACGTCGCGTGGCGCGAGCGGGAGGCCGAGCAGCAGACCTGGCGGGAGGTCGGCGACTACGACCGGATGGCCGCGGCATTCGCCCGGATCCAGCAGCAGGGCCTGCTCGCGCGGATGAACTTCACCTGCTGCCAAACCTGTGGCACCGAGGAGATCGACGACCAGCGCACGCCGCGGAAAGGGGCCGCCGCCGGCGAGTACCCGTGGAAGGAGTGGGCGTACACCTTCTTCCACCAGCAGGACGCCGCTCGGCTGGCCGACGACCGGGCCGTGCTCTCCCTGTCCTACAGCGCGTTCCGGCCCGCGCCGCACCTGGACCCGGCGCTGGTGCAGGCCGCCCGGGACGGCGATGCCGGGGCCCGAGAACAGGTGCGGATCGAGACCGACCGCGCGGTCGGCACGATCGTGGCGACCGCGCTGCGCGAACACGGGCTGACCGTCGACTGGGACGGTGACCCGGACGAGCGGATCACAGTGTCGATCACCGACTGGCGAAAGTACTTGCCGGTCTGACGAAGGGGGAGCACATGACGATCGACGGCGGGCAGAGGCGTCGGGAGATGGCCGAGCAGCGGCTGATCATCCTGGCGGCGATCGACGAGGCGCTGCGCCGGCACGCCGAAGTGCTGCCGGTGATCGTCGCGGCCGCGGACCGGGACGCCGCGCGGGATGCCGTGAGCGCGCTGCTCGGCATCGAGAAGATCGCCGCCGTTGCGGTGCTCGACCTGCAGTGGAACCGGCTGACCGAGGCCGGACGCACCGCCATCGCCGATGAGCGGGCCCGGCTCGAGGCGTCCGTGGCGGCGCCCGACTGACCCGGCGGGCCGCGCGCGGGCTCAGCCCAGCGCCGCGGCCGCCGCCCGGGCCGCGCCGGGCAGCGCGGCGGCGATCGTCTCCAGCGCCTCATCGTCGTGCGCGGCCGAGACGAACCAGGCCTCGAACGCCGACGGCGGCAGGTAGACCCCGGCGTCGAGCATGGCGTGGAAGAACGCGGCGAACGCCGCGACGGATTGACCGCGAGCCTGATCGTAGTTCTCGACCTCGTGCTCGGCGAAGAAGATGGAGAACAGATTCCCGGCCCGCTGCAGGCGGTGCGGGACCCCGGCCGTGGCCAGCTCGGCGGAGGCGAGATCGCCCACGGTGGCGGCGGTCCGGTCCAGGTGCGCGTACACCGTCGGGGTGCAGTTGCGCAGGGTCGCCAGGCCGGCGGCGGTGGCGATCGGGTTCCCGGACAGCGTGCCGGCCTGGTAGACCGGCCCGTTGGGGGCGAGCATGGCCATCACGTCCGCGCGCCCGCCGAACGCGCCGACCGGCAGGCCCCCGCCGATCACCTTGCCGAACGTCATCAGGTCCGGCTGCCAGCCCTCCAGGGCGCCGTCCAGCCCGTACATGCCCGACGGGCCGACCCGGAACCCGGTCATCACCTCGTCGGTGATCAGCAGCGCCCCGTCGCCATGGGCGATCTGCGCCAGCCCGGCGGTGTAACCCGGCAGGGGCGGCACCACGCCCATGTTCGCGGCGGCGGCTTCGACGATGATTGCGGCGATCTCGCCCGGGTGGGCGGCGAACGCGGCCCGCACCGACTCCAAATCGTTGTACGGCAACACAATCACCTCGGCGGTGGTCGCCGCGGTGACGCCGGGGGAGTCGGGCAGTGCGAACGTCGCGACGCCCGACCCGGCCGCGGCCAGCAGCGCATCGACGTGGCCGTGGTAGCAGCCGGCGAACTTGACGATCTTGGGCCGACCGGTGAACCCGCGGGCCAGCCGCACCGCCGACATCGTCGCCTCGGTGCCCGAGGAGACCAGCCGCACCTGCTCGACGGGCCCGACCCGGGCGACGATCTCCTCGGCCAGCAGCACTTCACCCGGCCCGGGCGTGCCGAACGACAGCCCCTTGGCCGCGGCCTTGCCGACCGCGTCCAGCACCGCCGGGTGGGCGTGGCCCAGGATCATCGGCCCCCACGACCCGACCAGGTCGACGTAGGTGTTCCCGTCGGCGTCGGTGATCCGCGGGCCCTGGCCGGACACCATGAACCGGGGTGTGCCGCCGACCGAGCGGAACGCCCGCACCGGCGAGTTCACCCCGCCCGGGGTGACGGCCTGCGCCCGCTCGAACAGTGCCTCGCTCTCCGTGTGCGCCCCCCTGCTGGACGTGCTGCTCACGAGAAGTCCCTTCCGGCGGACAGTTCAGCCGCCACCTCGGCCGCCCAGTAGGTCAGCACGATCTGCGCCCCGGCCCGTCTGATCCCGGTCAGTGTCTCCGCGATGGCCCGGCTCCGGTCGATCCAGCCGTTCGCCGCGGCCGCCTCGATCATCGAGTACTCGCCCGAGACCTGGTAGGCGGCAACGGGAACGGTGGCGGCGGCAGCGACATCGGCGAGCACGTCCAGGTAGGCCATGGCCGGCTTGACCATGATCAGGTCGGCCCCCTCGGCGACGTCCAGCGCCACCTCCCGGGCCGCTTCCCGGCGGTTGGCCGGGTCCTGCTGGTAGGTCCGCCGGTCGCCCTGCAACGCCGAGTCGACGGCCTCCCGGAACGGGCCGTAGAAGGCCGAGGCGTACTTGGCGCCGTAGGCGAAGACCGCGGTGTCGGCGTACTCGGCCCCGTCCAGCGCGTCGCGCACGGCGCCGACCTGGCCGTCCATCATCCCGGAGGTGCCGACCATGTCGCTGCCGGCCGTGGCCAGCGCGACGGCCATGTCCCGGTACCGCTCCAGCGTCGCATCGTTGTCGACGGCCCCGGAGGCGGTGAGCACCCCGCAGTGCCCGTGGTCGGTGAACTCGTCCAGGCACAGGTCGGCCATCAGCACGGTGGCGTCGCCGACCTCGGACCGCAAGTCGGCCATGGCGACGTTGAGGATGCCGGCCGGGTCGGTGGCCCGGGAGCCGACGGCATCGCGTACCGCGGGCACGCCGAACACCATCAGCCCGCCGACACCGGCCTCGACCGCGTCGACGGCCGCTTTGCGCAGGGAATCCCGGGTGTGTTGGAGCACGCCGGGCATGGAGGTCAGCGGCGACGGCTCGGTCAGCGTCTCCTTGACGAACAGCGGCAGCACGAGATCGGCCGGGTGCAGCCGGGTCTCGGCGACGAGCCGGCGGATCGGCCGGGTGCGCCGCAGCCGTCGGGGGCGGTCGGTGGGAAACATCAGGACTCCTGGATCGAGCGGATCGAGTGGGCGTAGGCGATCAGTGCGGAGACCAGGCCCGGGCTGCTGGGTTCGGTCGCGACGAAGGCGATCTCGCGGCCGGAGTCGACGGCGGCCGAGCGGGTGGGCCGGCCGATCGCCCCCAGGGCGGTGCGGCCGGCGATCGGCAGGCCGGCCAGCGCCCGCACCGTGCTGGGCGAGGTGAGCAGGACGGCGTCGACGTCCCCAGCCGCCAGCCGGTGGGCGACCGCCGGTGACGGTGGGGTCACCACGGTCCGGTAGGCGACCACCGAATCCACCCGGTATCCCTTGCCGGTCAGCTCATCCGGCAGCAGGTCGGGCGCCAGGTCGGACCGGGGCAGCAGCACCGACTCGGGCCGTGGGTCGGCCGCCGAGGCGTGTGGGAAGACGGCGGCCAGGGCCGCGGCCGACCCGCGCGCCGGCGGGACCAGGTCGACCCGCAGGCCCGCGCGCCGCACCGCCGCGGCCGTGGTCGGGCCGACCGCCGCCACCCGGGTGTCGGCCGGCACCGGTGCCACCGCCAACGCGGCGGCCCGCGACACCACGGAGTCCACCGCGTTCACTGAGGTAAAGGCCACCCAGGCGTAGTCCCCGCGGGACAGCGCGAGCACGGCCAGATCCAGCGCGCCGGCGTCGGCCGGCGGCTGGATCGAGATCAGTTCGACGACCTCCGGCGCCGCCCCGGCGGCGGTCAACGCGCCGACCAGGTCGGCGGCGCGATCGGCCGGCCGCGGCACCAGCACCCGCCAGCCGGCCAACGGCGTCGGCCCGGTCACCGTGCACCCAACAGGCGGGCCGCGCCCTGGGCCAGCAGTTCGGCGGCCGCCGCCGCGCCCAGCTCGCTCGCCGCCGACACCGGGCCGCCGCGCAGCACCCGGAACTCGTCACCGCCGCCGACCGCCACCACCACTGCCCGCAGGGTCAGCGAGTCGCCCGTCACCTGCCCGAACGCGCCCACCGGCGCGCTGCAGCCGGCCTCCAGGTCGCGCAGCAGGGCCCGCTCGGCCAGCACGGCCGCCCGGGTCACCGGATCGTCGAGGGCCCGCACCGCCTCCGTGAACCAGGCCGGCCCGCCGGCCCGGGTCTCGACGGCCAGCGCACCCTGGGCCGGCGCCGGCAGCATGATGTCGGTGTCCAGGATCTGGCTGATCGCGTCGGACCGGCCCAGCCGGTTGAGCCCGGCCGCGGCGAGCACCACCGCGTCCAGCTCGCCGTCGGTCACCTTGCGCAGCCGGGTGTCGACGTTGCCGCGGATCGACACCACCTGCAGGTCCGGCCGGTGGGTGAGCAGCTGGGCGGCCCGCCGGGGGGACCCGGTGCCGACGGTCGAGGCCGCCGGCAGCTCGTCCAGGGTGAGCCGGTTGCGGGCGCAGAGCGCGTCGAACGGGTTCTCCCGCAAGGGAACCGCGGTCAACGAGATGCCGGCGGCCGGGGCGGTCGGCAGGTCCTTGTACGAGTGCACGATCACATCCACCCGGCCGTCCAGCAGGGCGGTGCGGACTCCGGTCACGAACACCCCGGTGCCGCCGATGGTGGCCAGCGGCCCGGTGTTCACGTCGCCCTCGGTGCGGATGCGGACGAGTTCGACGGAGCAGCCGGCGATCCCGGCGATCCGGTCGGCCACCATGCCGGACTGGGCCAGGGCCAGGGCACTGCCCCGGGTGCCGACCCGTAGGACCCGATCGCTCACCGGACCGACGCGTCCACTCCGCGGATGCCCGAGGCGGCGAGTCGTGCGGGATCGACCGCCAGGCTCTGCCAGTCAGTGGCGGAATCGACCGCCGCGGTGGTCGGCCGGGTCACCCGCGCGTTCACGCAGCAGCGCGTCGCGCAGAAGTCGGGCCGTCGGGTCACCCCGGCCAGCCCGGGGAACCGGTCATCGGCGCCCGACGCCGCCGCGTCCGCGGCGCCCAGTCGCTGACGGATCAGCGCGGCCAGGTCGGCGACGAACCGGGGGTCGGTGCCCGGGGTGCCGACCCGGGCGAAGAACAGGCCGGCCTCCCGGGCGGTCTCCGCGGCTTCCCGGTCCAGGTCCCAGATCACCTCGACGTGGTCGGAGACGAAACCGATCGGCACCACCACGACGCCGCGCCGGCCGGCGGCGGCCAGGTCGCCGATGACATCGTTGATGTCGGGCTCCAGCCACGGCACGGACGGCGGGCCCGACCGGGACTGGTAGGCCAGCTGCCAGGCCGGGACCGCCCCGTTCGCCAGACCCATCGCCGCCACGACCTCGTCGATCACGGCCGCGCCGACGGCCAGATGCTGGGCGACGTAGGCGCCGCCGTCCCCGTGGTCTCCGAGTGCCGCCGACCCGGAGGCGTCAGCCATCGTGGTCGGAATCGAGTGGGTGGTGAAGACGATCTCCAGATCCGCGACCGGGACGCCGGCGGCGCCGGCTTCCCGCAGGGCGGCGACGGTGCCCTCCACGAACGGGGCGCGGAACCCGGGCAGGTCAAAATACGGCCGCACCTTGTCGATCCGCACCGATCCGATCAGCCCGGTGGACTCCAGCGCCATCCCGAAGTCCTCGCGGTACTGCCGGCACGAGGAGTAGGACGAGTACGCGGAGGTGGCCACGCCCAGCAGCCGGGTCAGGCCGCCGGCGTTGGCATCGCGGATGACGTCGGCCACATAGGGATCCCAGTTCCGGTTGCCCCACAGCACCGGCACGTCCAGCTCGGCCTGCAGGGCGGCCTGCAGCGCCCGGCACTGCTCGTTGATCGGCGACCGGCCGCCCAGCGCCTGGTAGTGGTGCGAGACCTCGACCAGCCGCTCGTCCGGGATGCCGCGGCCGCGGGTGACGTTGCGCAGGAACGGCATCACGTCGTCGGGCCCCTCGGGCCCGCCGAAGCCGGCCAGCAGCACGGCGTCGTAGCCGGGTGCGGTCGGATCCGTCGCGGTCGCCGCGGATTCGGTGGAGGCGAGGGTCATCGCAGGACCTCGACCACCCCGGCCTCGTCGACGCGACGGCCACTGAAGAACGGAACTTCCTCCCGGACGTGCATTCTCGCCCCGGACGCGCGCAGATGGCGCATCAGGTCGACGGTGTCGTGCAGCTCGTCGGCCTCCAGGGCCAGCAGCCACTCGTAGTCGCCGAGGGCGAACGCGGCGACCGTGTTGGACAGCACCTGGTCGTACTCGCGGCCCATCGTGCCGTGCTCGACGAGCATGCCGCGGCGCTCCGCGTCGGGCAGCAGGTACCACTCGTAGGACCGGACGAACGGGTACACGGTCGCCCAGTTCTTGGCCGGGGCGCCGGCCAGGAACGCCGGGATGTGACCCTTGTTGAACTCGGCCGGCCGGTGCAGGCCCATGGCCGACCAGAACGGCGACAGGCTCCGGCCGACGCTGGTGCGGCGCAGCGACCGCGCCGCGGCCTGCAGCTGCTCGGCGGTCGGGGCGTACCACCACACCATCAGGTCGGCGTCGGCGCGCATCCCGGAGACGTCGTAGAAGCCGCGGATCCGCACCCCGCCGTCGGCCAGTTCGGTGACCAGCTCGGCGAGCTCGGCGGTGGCCTTCTCGGTGGGCGCGTCCAGGTCGTCGGCGCGGGCGTAGACGGCGTACGCGGTGTACATGATCTGGTCGTTGATCTCCCGGGCCGATGGCCGGGAGCGGGCCGGCCGCTGGACCGCGGTGTCCGGTTGCTCGTTCGTCACGTGTCCATCCTTCCTCACCCCGCGCCGGACTCAGCCGGCCGCGGGCGTTGAACTGACCACATCGATCAGGGTGCGGGCCTGCGCGCGGGCGTCGCCGATCACGGCGCCCAACCCGGTTCCGGCGACCGCGGAGCCCACGACGGTCAGGCCGGCGGGGGCCGCCGCGGTGCGCAGTGTGGCCACCGTGTCGGCGTGGCCGGGCCGGGGGACCGGCAACGCGGCATCCCAGTGCACCACGTCCGCGTCCACCAGAGCGCCGGCCGGCAGCGGCACGCCGAGCAGGTCGACCGCGTCGGCCAGGGCGAGACCGGGCAGATCGGCGTCACCGGGCAACCGATCGGCCGGCCCGCGTCCGTAGGACAGCCGCAGCACGTGCCGGCCGGGACCGGCGGTAGCCGCCAACCAGGGCCACTTCGCGGTGGCGTGGGTGAGCGCCTTGGCCCGCGGCCCACGCACCCGGGCCGACACCAGGATGCCGGTGCCGCGCGGGGCGGCATCGAGCCGAGCGTCGTCGATGACCAGCGTGACCAGCGCGACCGGGCTGACCGGCTGGGCCAGCACATCGACCGCGGACACGGCCGGCAACCGCGCCGCGGCCAACAGCTGCGCCGATGCGGGCGCCGGCAGTGCCAGCACGACCCGGTCGGCGCGGAACTCGCCGGCGTCGGTGGCCACCAGCCAACCGCCGGCGGTGGAGGCCGACAGGGCATCGACCCGCACTCCGGTCCGCACCATCCCGCCGGCCGCCGTCACGCCGTCGACCAGCGCCGGCACGAGGGTGTGCAGCCCGCCGATCAGGGACGCGACGGCCGAACCGGGCCGGCCCCCGGCACCGCGCAGCTCCCGGGCGGCGGCGGCCAGCGACCCGGTCCGGCGCAGCGCGGCCGGCAGGCCGGGGGCGACGATGCCGAGGTCGAGCGTGTCCGGGTCGGCGGCGTAGACGCCGCCGGCGACCGGCTCGACCAGCCGGTCGAGCACCCGCCGGCCCATCCGCTGCCGGACCAGCGCGCCCAGCGAACCCGGCGACCCTTCGGCCGCCCGGACGGGGCGGACCCGGTCCAGCAGCGCCCGAAAGGAGCCGGGGAGCCCGATGATCCGCCGCACGTCGGCCGCCCATGGGTGCCCGGGGATGCCCAGGTACGCCAGGGCCGGCAACGGGGCCGCGCCGCCGGCGTGCCGTACCCAGGCGCCGACCGGCGACGGCGACACGACCCGGTCGGTGAGGCCGAGATCGTCGATCAGCGCCGCGGTGGCCGGTCGCCCCACGGCGAACGACTCGGCGCCCGCATCCAGGGTGAGCCCGCCGACGGTGTGGGACGACACCACCCCGCCCGGAACCGCGCCCGCTTCGAGCACCAGCGGGCGCAGTCCGGCGCGGGCCAGGTCGAGCGCGACGGTCAGCCCGCCGATCCCGCCGCCGAGCACCAGCACCGGATTCCTCGGCCGGCCGCCCGGCAGGTCAGGCGCCATGCCGGGTTGTCACCGCCGGGGTCGCGCGCCGAACCACGCTGATCAACTCGGCAGCAGACCCGACATTTCCGGCACTCCGCGCCGAGTTGATCAGCGTCGCGGTTCCTGGAGCGGCGATCGAGCGGTTGGCATCGCCCGGCCGGGAGTGAGTGATCATGTCCCGCTCATGCCGATGGCTGCGCGTGGATGAACTCGACGAGCTCGGTCAGCACGTCCGGGTCGGTGTCCGGCGGGACACCGTGGCCCAGGTTCAGCACGTGCCCGGGCGCGGAGGCGCCGCGCCGGATGACGTCCAGCGTGTGCGCGTGCAGCGCGTCCCGGCCGGCGAACAGCAGGGCCGGGTCGATGTTGCCCTGGATCGGCACGGCGCCGCCCAGTCGCTCGCTGGCGACGTCCAGCGGCACCCGGTGGTCGATGCCGACCACGTCGGCGCCGACGTCGCGCATGGCCGTCAGCAACTCACCGGTGCCGACGCCGAAGTGCACCCGGGGCACGTCCAGGTCGGCGACCGCAGCGAACACGGCGGCCGAGTGCCCGGCGACGAATCGCTGATAGTCGGGTCGGCTCAGCCCGCCGGCCCACGAGTCGAAGACCTGCACCGCGGACGCCCCGGCGAGAACCTGGGCCCGCAGGAACGATCCGGTGACGTCGGCCACCCAGGCGGCCAGCGCGTGCCAGACGTCGGGTGCCGCGTGCATCAGCGTCTTGGTCCGCCGGTGATCCTTGCTCGGCCCGCCCTCGACCAGGTAGGACGCCAGGGTGAACGGCGCCCCGGCGAAGCCGATCAGCGGAGTGCTGCCCAGCTCGGCGACCACGGCCGCGGCCTCCGCGGCCACCGGGGCCAGGGCGTCGGGATCCAACGGCGGCAACGCGGCCACGTCGGCGGCGGTCCGGATCGGGGACGCGACCACCGGCCCGGTGCCGGCGACGATCTGCACGTCCACGCCGGCCAGCTTGAGCGGGACGACGATGTCGCTGAACAGGATGGCCGCGTCGACGCCGTGCCGGCGGACCGGCTGCAGGGTGATCTCGGCGGCCAGGTCGGGCATCAGGCAGGACTCGAGCATGCCGATGCCGCGACGGACCTCGCGGTACTCGGGCAGCGAGCGGCCGGCCTGCCGCATGAACCAGACCGGCCGGTGCGCCGGTCGGCGTCCGCGGTAGGCAGCCAGCAGCGGCGCGTCGGCGGTGTGGCCGTCCACCAGCGGGTGCCGCGCCGTCAGGACGGACCCCGGAGCGGTAGGCGGGGCGGGCGCGGGGGGCGGGGAAACAGTCATGGCTCCTCCATGGTGTCATCCCGGCCGGACCGGCCGGCCCAGGTGGCGCGAACGGTGGGGTCGGCCACGACCCGTCGCCTCCGCGCGCAACGAAAATGCAGGTCAACGGGGGTCGGCCAAGGCAGGTGAGGCTTGCCTTCGTACCGTGACCCCCGGGTGCGCCGGTAGCATCCGCGATCATGCTCATGGTTCTTGGCGCCAGCCATCACGACCTCGAGCTGACGCAGTTGGACCGGCTCGCCCTGCACCCGACGCTGCTCAGCCGAGCCGTCGGCGACCTCGTCCGGCAGCCCGACGTCCCGATGGACGGCGCAGTGGTGATCACCACCTGCAATCGCCTGGAGATCTACCTGGACGCGGCCCGGTTCCATGACGCGATCGACGGGGTCGCCGGCCGGCTGGCTCAGGTCACCGGGCTGGACGCCGACGAGGTCAGCGGAATGCTCAAGGTCCGGGTCGGCGCCCCCGCCGTGGCGCACCTGTTGACGGTCGCCTCCGGACTGGACTCGATGGTGGTCGGCGAGGCCGAGATCGCCGGGCAGATCGCCCGGGCGCTGCGCGAGGCGCAGGCTGCGGGGACCGCGTCGCCGGCGCTCAACCAGCTCTTTCAGCACGCCGCCCGGGTGGCCAAGCAGGTGGCCACCGAGACCGGACTGGGCGCCGCCGGCCGGTCGGTCGCCTCGGTCGCCCTGGACATCAGCGGCTTCGACGGGCAGGCCGCGCCGATCGGCTCCGCCCTCGTCATCGGGACCGGGGCGTACGCCCGGGTGGTGGCCGCCGAGCTGCGGGCCCGGGGGGTGCAGCGGCTGCTCGTGCACTCGCCCAGCGGACGGGCGGACGCCTTCGCGGCCCGGCACGCGGCCACCCCGGTCGACGTCGCCGAACTCGCCGGGACGATGGCCGGGGTCGATCTGGTGGTCGCCTGCAGCGGGCAGTCCGCCGGCATGCTGGACGTGCCCCTGTTGACCGCGGCGGTCGCCGGGCGGACCACCCCGCTGCCGATCATCGACCTGGCGCTGCACCCGCACGTCGCGGCACCGGGTCGGCAGGTGCCGGGAGTGCGCGTCGTCGATCTGCACTCGGTCCAGAGCTCGGTCGACCCGGCCCATCTGGAGGCCGTCGTCGCCGCCCAGGACATCGTGATCGCCGGGGTGGCCGCGTTCGAGGAGCGGATGGCGATCCGCCGGCTCGACCCCGCCGTCGTGGCCCTGCGCCAGCACGTCTCGGGCACGATGCAGAAGGAGCTGGACCGGCTGCGGGCCAAGTACCCGGCCGACGTCGCGGCCGACATGGAACGTGCCCTGCACCGGGTCACCCAGGCGCTGCTGCACACCCCCACGCTGCGTGCGCAGGAGCTGGCCCGCACCGGGGACGGGGCCGGGTACGTCCAGGCGCTGCACACCCTGTTCGGCATCGACATCCACGACTCCGAGACCGCGGTCCATCCGGTGTCGGCGCTGCGCACCAGCTGATCCGCCGCCCCGGCTCGGGCAAATCGGCCGGCGCGAAACGAAACGTCTTTTCCTGTCTGGTGAGTCACGCCTCGATGATTGGCTCTTGTAGGCCATTCGGGGGTCCCGCGGTGTGACGGGGGTCGCGTCCGGCGACGTTCGGCGGCTCGCCGGGCAGCCGCTCCGACCGACCCAGGACCGGCCCTGACCTGGATCGACGGGGTCCGGGCCGGCCCGGCCCGAGTCCGGCCGCACACCGACCGATGGACGGCCACACCCTTAGGGGTGGTCCCCGTTAGCTCGGGAGTGGCTAACGTAGCTAACAGGGGACGGCGGGCCGGTGATCGGTCGCGCTGAGCTGCATCACCAATCGCGACCGGCCGGCCGGAACTGCCGCGCGGTCGTGTCCGTCCCCCAGCTGCCCGCCGACGCTCTGTCGCGGGCTCCGAGAAAGACTGTATGACAAGGAGTGTCATGACCGTCATCAACACTGATGGATACACCGCCGGCGCTGCCCAGGCGCGTGAGGCCACCGAGAAGTCGGTGGAGTCCTGGAAGCGGGGCGTTCGGGTCTTCACCGACCAGGCCGGTCTGGTGGCCCGGATGCCCAAGTTCGACCTGACCGAGCCGGTCACCCAGTATTTCGAGTTCGTCCAGCAGGTCGTCGACGCGAACCGCGAGTTGGCGACCCGCTGGGCCGAGATCGTGGACTCGCTGTCCGGCACCGTCCGGGAGCAGGCCGAGAAGGTCGGCGGTGTCGTGGCCGATCAGGTCGACGCCGTCGCCGATGTGGCCACCGAGCAGGCCCGCAAGGCCGAGGACCTGGCCAACGAGCAGGCCGAGCAGGCCGAGGAAGCCGCCAAGGAGCAGGAGCGCGCGGTCAAGCGGGCCGAGCGGGCCGCGGCCAAGCAGGCCCGCGAGCAGGCTCGGGAGCCGTACGAGGGTCTGACCAAGGCCGAGCTGTCCGACCAGCTGGCCGAGCGGGGTCTGCCCAAGACCGGGACCGTCGACGAGCTGATCGAGCGGCTGGTCGGTTCCGACAGCGAGTAGTCAGCGCCGCAGCACATTTCGTTCCACCCGCATGACGACGACGCCGGTCCAGGCAGCCCTGGTGCTGCCCGGGCCGGCGTCGTTCGTCTGCCCACCGGTCGACCCGAAGTCGCTGGGGGATCGCCTCTTTCACCACCACAGGAGTCCGGCATGAGCACTGCAGCAATCCAGAACACCCCGACCGCGGGACCGTTGTTCGGGCACCGGGCCGGGGCCGGGGAGCCGCTGGTCCTGCTCCACGGCATTGGTGAATCACATGTCGGGTGGCGGCCGGTGCTGGACCGGTTGGCGGCCGAGTTCGACGTCATCGCACTGGATGTGCCCGGGTTCGGGCAGTCACCCGCGCTGCCGGCCGGCGTGCCCCCCACGGCCGGCAACCTGGCCGCCGCGGTCAACGACGCCCTCGACGCCCTGGGCGTGCACAGCTACCACGTCGCCGGATACTCGTTGGGCGCCCGGATCGCCATCCACCTGGCCGGCACCGATCGGGTCCGGTCCGTCATCGCGATCGCCCCCGACGGTCTGGGCACGCCGGTCGAGCGGCTGCAGGGTTTCCTGGCCCTGTCCGCCGGGCGCACCATGGCCCAGACCCTGGCGCCGATCGCGGAACCGCTGAGCCGGACCCCGCTGGGCCGGTCCATCTTCTTCGCGGGGAACCGCAGCCTGCCGTGGCAGCTCACCGCCGCCGACGCCCGGCGGCTGCTGGCCGGCTACGCCGACGCGCCGGCCTACGACGCGGCCAACTGGTCGGCCATGTTCGACATGCCGACCCACCTGCACAGCATTACCGCGCCCACCCTGTTCCTGCAGGGCACGGCGGATCCGCTGATGCCGCAACAGATCGCCCGCTATCTCGCGCTGGTGCCGGGCTCGCAGTTGCGGTGGCTGACCGGGCTGAACCACGTCCCGATCTCCGACCACCCCGACCTGGTCGCCCGGCAGATGCTGACGTTCCTGCGGCAGCAGGCGAGCACCGCCGCCGAGGCCCGATGAGCACGGCCCGGACCGCGGTCACCCTCGCGTGCGTGCTCGCGGCCACGGCCGCGACGGCCGTCGGGGTGGGCGTGGCGATCGGCCTGGCGTCCTGGGCGCTGCTGTAGTCCCGGGATCCGGGAGCAGTGCCGGAGCTACATCAGCCCGGCCGCCTCGAACGCGCCCAGGGTCGGCTTGATGGTGGCCGTCGGCCCCACCTCGCCGGCGATGGCGTCCAGCGTCTTGAGCCCGTCGCCGGTGTTGAACACGACGGTCTCGGCGTCCGGATCGAGCTGCCCGGTGGCCAGCAGCTTGCGCAGGGTGGCGATGGTGACGCCGCCGGCGGTCTCGCCGAAGATGCCCTCCGTGCGGGCCAGCAGCTTGATGCCCGCGATGACCTCGTCGTCGCTGACGTCCTCGATGGTGCCTCCGGTGCGCCGGGTGACGTCGAGCACGTAGGGGCCGTCGGCCGGGTTGCCGATGGCCAGCGATTTGGCGATGGTGTCCGGCCGGACGGGCTTGACGACGTCCCAGCCGTTCTTGAACGCCTCGGCGACGGGGGAGCAGCCGGTGGCCTGCGCGCCGAACACCTTGTACGGCGTGGCGTCGACCAGGCCGAGCTCACCCAGCTCGGTGAAGCCCTTGTCGATCTTGACCAGCTGCGCGCCGGACGCGATCGGCACCACGACCTGGTCCGGCAGCCGCCAGCCGAGCTGTTCGGCGACCTCGAAGGCCAGGGTCTTGGACCCCTCCGCGTAGTACGGGCGGACGTTGACGTTGACGAACGCCCAGTCCTCCTGCTCGGCGGCGATCTCGCCGGCCAGCCGGTTGATGTCGTCGTAGGTGCCGTCGACGGCGACCAGAGTGCCCCCGTAGGCGGCGGTGGTCAGGATCTTCTGCTGCTCCAGGTTCGACGGGATCATCACCACGGAGCGGATGCCGGCCCGGGCCGCGGCGGCGGCGACCGCGTTGGCGAGGTTTCCGGTGCTGGGGCAGGCCAGCACGGTGAAGCCGAGCTGCCGGGCGGCGGCCAGCGCGACCGCGACGACCCGGTCCTTGAACGAGTGGGTCGGGTTGCCGGAATCGTCCTTGACCCACAGCCGGCGCATGCCCAGCTCCTTGGCCAGGTTGTCGGCGCGGATCAACTTGGTCTGGCCCGGATTGATGTTCGGGGTGCCGGCGATGTCGGCCGGCACCGGCAGCAGCGATGCGTAGCGCCAGATGTTCTGGGGACCGGCCTCGATCCGCCGCTTGAGGTCGTCGCCGCGGAAGGCGAATTCGTAGGCGACCTCGAGCGGACCGAAGCACTCGGTACACGCGTAATACGGACCGAGGTCGACCCGATTGCCGCACTCGCGGCAGGACAGCGCGACGGCGGGACCGAGATCCACGGTCGCCGTGGCAGTTTCGGGTGTGGACAGCACAGAGGTCATGACGAGGCCTTTCTGCTCATCTTCCCCGCCGAAGCGGGACGGAAGTGGCACCTGCTGTCGATCGGCCCCGAGAACCGCACCGCCGCGCGAACGCGGGCGTGGGTCACGAGAAAAGATCATCGACGGTGGTTGCCGGGGCTTCGTCGGGCCGTATCCCTCTGCCCCTCTGGATGAGGTGGTTATGAAGTTGTCCGAGCATCGTAACGCATACGGGTGGGTCGGCCCATGGGTCCGGTGACGGACCGGCACGGCGCTGTCCGACCCGGCTGGCACCATGTCCGTCATGGCCGACACGGTGGATCTCGCCCCGCTCACCCTGGTGACGGGCGACGAGGCGCTGCTCGTCGACCGGGCGATCGCCCGGGCGGTGGCGGCGGCGCGGCGGGTGGATCCGGGGGTGGAGCGCCGGGACGGGACCGGTGCCGGGCTGACGGCGGGGGAGTTCTCCGATCTGGTCGCGCCGAGTCTGTTCGCCGAGCCGCGGGTGGTGGTGATCCGCGGCGCGCATGAGGCGTCCAAGGATCTCGCCGGCGAGCTGGCCGCGTACGTCAAGGACCCGGTCGACGGTGTCTGGCTGGTGCTGCACCATCCCGGTGGGGCGCGGAACAAGGGGATCGTCGATGCCCTGACCAAGGGTGGCGCGGCCGTGGTGACCTGCAACAAGATCACCCGACTCAACGAGCGGATCGACTTCGTCCGCGCCGAGATCCGCCGGGCCGGCGGCCGCACCAACCCGACGGCGGTGACGGCGCTGGTCGAGGCGATCGGGTCCGATCTGCGCGAGCTGGCCTCCGCGGCCGACCAGCTCGTCGCCGACACCGGCGGCACGGTCGACGAGAAGGCGGTCCGGCGCTACCACACCGGCCGGGCCGAGGTGAGCGGGTTCACCGTGTCCGACGCCACCATGTCCGGCGACCTGGCCGGCGCGTTGGAGTCGCTGCGCTGGGCGCTGGGAGTCGGGGTGGCACCGGTGTTGATCGCCGACGCGCTGGCCGACGGCGTGCGGACGGTGTCCCGGGTGTCGGCCGTGAAGGGCGGGAACTCCTACGCGATGGCGTCGGAGTTGGGCATGCCGCCCTGGAAGATCGACCGGGCGCGGGGCATGGCCCGCGGCTGGACGCCGGCCGGGCTCGCCGGCGGGATGGCGATCGTGGCCGCGCTGAATGCGGCGGTCAAGGGGGTCGCCGTCGACCCGGAGTACGCGCTGGAGAAGGCGGTCATCGACCTGGTGCAGGCACGACGGGGCCGATGACTCCAGCCGACGGCAAACAGCCGGTGACCGAAGGCAGTCACCGGCTGTCGGAACGGCAGGGTCAGATCTGGTTGACCAGCACGGTCAGGGCCGACTTGCGGTTGGCGGCCTGGTTCGCATGGATGATGCCCTTGGAGGCGGCCTTGTCCAGGCCGCGGCACGCGGCCTTCAGCTCGACCTCGGCGGCCGCCTTGTCGCCGGAGTCGGCAGCGGTCCGCACCTTGCGCACGCTCGTCTTGAGCGACGACTTGACCGACTTGTTGCGCTGACGCGCGAGCTCGTTGGTGCGGTTGCGCTTGATCTGGGACTTGATGTTGGCCACGCCGGAATGCCTTCGTTTCGTCGTCGGAGTTTCGTGGCGCCGTCGGGCACACACGGCCGTCCACGTTACCAGCCGGACCGAAAGACCGACAAACGCCCTGGTGGGGTGGTTACTTCGGGCAGGCGAACGCCGAGGGATCCGGCCGGCCCCGCGTGGCCAGAGCCTGCCGCACCCAGCCGATCACCCGGGCATCGCCGGGCATCGCCAGGTGCTCCAGCCGCACGGACGGGCACCGGTCCTGGACGATCAGCGACGTCACCCGGTCGGCCGGCCCGGCGGGGGACTGGGCCTGGACGGGGGTGACCACCGTGTCGTCCAGGCTGGAGATGGTGGCGTACCGGACGTCACCGTCCAGGTCGCCGCCGGCGGCCAGCTCGGTGAGCAGCGCCGACCCGGCGGTCTGATCGGCGCAGGCCGGGCAGGCCAGCCCCGGCACGCCGTCCAGCAACGGGGACGTCGTGCCGTGGAACGTGGGTGCGATGAGCACCGCGGTGCCGACCCGGTCGGCGAGCCCGTCCAGCCGCAGAGCGGTGCGCAGCACCAGGCCGCCCTGGGAGAACGCGACCACGTCGACCCGGTCGGCGCCCGTCACGGCCAGCACGTCCTCGACGACGGCTGTGACGGACGCCGCGGAATCGCGCACCGGCGCCACCCCGCCCAGCCCGTAGTTGGTGCCGTACACGCACCGGCCGTCCGCGGCCAGGGCCGCCGCAAGGGGAGTGAAGTTGCCGGCGACCGTGGAGAAGGTGCCGGGCAGCAGGACCACCGGGGGATGCTCGGACCGGCACGACGGGTCGTTGACGCCCGCCAGGTGGACATCCGGCAGCGCGACGGCGCCTCTCGATGCCGTGGCCGACGGCGAGGCGGTGGCCGACGGCGAGGCGGTGACCGACACCGGTGTCGGGGCCGTGACCGACGGCGGAGGCGAAGCCGAGACCGATGCGTCGACCGGCGCGCCCACCGGACCCGCGCACCCCGACACCACGGCCAGCGCTGCGACCAGCAGCAACGCGGCCACCACGCTCCGTCTCATCGCCCGCCACGGTACGTCGGACCCGGCCGCGACGAGAATGCGAAAAAATCTTGGCCGAAATTCCGCTGAGCTGTCGTCTGCGCCCCGGTCCGTTCGTGGTGATGGTGTCAGGAACGAAACAGGAGGATCCATGAAGCTCAGCGTGAACACCTTCGTCAGTCTGGACGGCGTCATGCAAGGTCCGGGTGGCCCGGAGGAGGACACCACCGGCGGCTTCACCCGTGGCGGTTGGGTGATCCCGCACTTCGACGAGGACTTCGGCCGGATCGTGGACGAGGAATGGTTCGCCCACGCCGACGCGGTGCTGCTGGGCCGGAGCACCTTCGAGATGATGCGGACCTACTGGAGTGCCTACCCGAATCAGGACGAACTGGTCGCCAGGGTGCTGAACACCTACCCGAAGTACCTGGTGTCGACCACGCTCACCGACGAGCAGGCGGCGTGGGGTCCCACCACCGTGCTCCGGGACGACATCGTCGAGCAGGTGCGCGCCCTCAAGGAGCGGCCCGGTCGGGAGCTGCAGGTGCACGGCAGCTGGCAGCTCGCGCAGACCCTGCACAACGCCGGCCTGGTCGACGTCTACCGGCTGCTGGTGTTCCCGGTCGTCGTCGGCAACGGCAAGCGGCTGTTCGACGACACCACCCGGCCGTCCGCGTTCCGCACGGTCTCCCGGGGGACCACCGCGGCCGGCGCCACCCACCTGGTCCTGGAGCCGGCCGAGTTCACCCGGGGCGACCTGGGCATCGTGGACGGCGAGGCGGTGATCACCGAGGTCCCGGTCTGATCCCGGACTGATCCACCTACCGTCCGCCGCCACACCCTTCGTCCCCCACCGTCCGTACCCCCACCCGATCCACCTGAGCAAGGAGCCCACCATGAAGCAGTACATGCTCTCCGTCCACCACGAGTCGCCCGCCGAGGTCACCGCCATCTCCGACGAGGACATGCAGCGGATGTACCAGCAGGTCGACGCGTTCAACGAGGAAGTGCGCAAGGCCGGCGTCTGGGTCTTCGCGGGCGGCCTCGAGGGCATCGAGTCCGCCACCGTCGTCGACGGCCGCGGCGGCGAGGCCGTCATCACCGACGGTCCCTTCTCCGAGACCAAGGAGTACCTCGGCGGATTCTGGGTGATCGAGGCCGCCGATCTGGACGAGGCCCTGGAGTGGGCCCGCAAGGGCTCCGCGGCCTGCGAGGGCCGGGTCGAGGTCCGGCCGTTCCAGGGCGAGGCCTGACGGCCCCGAGGTTGTCGAGCGACGTGCCGCCGACGGGGGCTGCGCCGACGGCCCGGAGCATCGAGCAGGTGTTCCGGGCCGAGCACGGCCGCCTTGTCGCCGGCCTCATCCGCCGGTTCGGCGATATCGACCTGGCCGAGGAGTCCCTCGGTGACGCGCTCCTCGCCGCGCTGCAGACCTGGCCCGAGCAGGGCCGGCCACCCAACCCCGGGGCCTGGTTGGCGACCACCGCGGCCCACCGGGCGATCGACCGGATCCGCCGCGAATCCACCCGGGACGCCCGCCACACCGAGGCCACCGCCATGACAGCCAGCCGGCCCGACCCACTTCTGGAGGCGGGCGCCGTCGTCGAGCAGGACGGTGCCATCACCGACGATCGGCTCCGGCTGATCTTCACCTGCTGCCATCCGGCGCTCGCCCCCGACGCCCGGATCGCGCTCACCCTGCGGCTGCTGGGTGGACTGACCGCCGCCGAGATCGCCCGGGCGTTCCTGGTCCCGGAGCCGACGATGGCCCAACGGCTGACCCGGGCCAAGCGAAAGATCAAGACCGCGGGCATCCCGTACCGGGTGCCGCAGGCCGCCGACCTCCCGCGGCGGATCGACGGGGTGCTCGCCGTGCTCTACCTGATCTTCAACGAGGGCTATCTATCCACCTCCGCCGACGACCCGATCCGGGACGACTTGTGTGCCGAGGCGATCCGGCTCACCCGGGTCGTGCGGGCCCTGCTGCCCGAGGAACCCGAGATCACCGGGCTGCTTGCGCTGATGCTGCTCACCCGGGCCCGGCGACCCGCCCGGCTGCGCGACGGGGTGCTGGTGCCGCTGGACGAGCAGGACCGCTCGTGCTGGGACCGCGCGCTGATCGGGGAGGGGCACGATCTGGTCCGCGCCTGCCTGCACCGCAACCGGCCCGGGCCGTACCAGATCCAGGCCGCTATCAACGCCGTGCACACCGATGCGCCGACGGCCGATCGCACGGACTGGAGCCAGATCGTCGCGCTCTACGACCAGCTGCGGGTGGTGCAGCCCTCGCCGATCGTCGAGCTGAACCGGGCGGTGGCGGTGGCCGAACTGGACGGCCCGATGGTGGGGCTCTCGCTGGTCGAGCCGCTGGACCTGACCGGCTATCCGGCCTGGCACCTGACGCGGGCCGACCTGCTGCGCCGGCTGGATCGGCCGGCCGAGGCCAAGGCCGCCTACGACCGGGCGATCGAGCTGACCGGCAACCCGGCCGAACAGGCGTTCCTACGGCTGCGGCGCACCGGGATCGACGGGGACCGAGCCGTGGGAACATAGGCGGCGTGACATCTGGTCTAGCCGCTCGTGCCCATCGCACGTTCACCCCGCCGGAGCTGATCCGCAACTTCTGCATCATCGCGCACATCGACCACGGCAAGTCGACGCTCGCGGACCGGATGCTGCAGTCCGGACGGCAAGCCGCAGGACCACGTGCTGAACCTGATCGACACCCCGGGCCACGTCGACTTCACCTACGAGGTCTCCCGCTCGCTGGCCGCCTGCGAGGGGGCCGTGCTGCTGGTCGACGCCGCGCAGGGCATCGAGGCGCAGACCCTGGCCAACCTGTACCTGGCCCTGGAGAACGACCTGCACGTCATCCCGGTGCTGAACAAGATCGACCTGCCGGCCGCCCAGCCGGAGCGGTACGCCGAGGAGATCGCGCACATCATCGGTGGCTCGCCGGACGACGTGCTGCGGGTCTCCGGCAAGACCGGCGCCGGCGTCAAGGAACTGCTGGACAAGGTCGTCGCCGAGATCCCGCCCCCGGTCGGCGACGCGGACGCGCCGGCCCGGGCGATGATCTTCGACTCGGTCTACGACATCTACCGCGGCGTCATCACCTACATCCGGGTCATCGACGGCAAGATCACCCCGCGCGAACGCATCCAGATGATGTCGACCAAGGCGGTGCACGAGCTGCTCGAGATGATCTTCGACTCGGTCTACGACATCTACCGCGGCGTCATCACCTACATCCGGGTCATCGACGGCAAGATCACCCCGCGCGAACGCATCCAGATGATGTCGACCAAGGCGGTGCACGAGCTGCTCGAGGTCGGCGTCATTTCGCCCGAACCGATCCCCACCCGGGGTCTGGGGGTCGGTGAGGTCGGCTACCTGATCACCGGGGTCAAGGACGTCCGGCAGTCCAAGGTCGGCGACACCATCACCTCGGCGGCCAAGGGCGCGACGGTCCCGCTCGGCGGGTATCGCGATCCGCGGCCGATGGTCTACTCCGGGCTCTACCCGTTGGACGGCTCGGACTACCCGCTGCTGCGGGACGCGCTGGACAAGCTGCGGCTCAACGACGCCGCGCTGACCTACGAGCCGGAGACGTCGGCGGCGCTCGGCTTCGGGTACCGCTGCGGCTATCTCGGGCTGCTGCACATGGAGATCACCCGCGATCGGTTGGAGCGGGAGTTCGGGCTCGACCTGATCTCCACGACGCCGAACGTGGTTTACCGGGTGACGATGGAGGACCACACCGCGCACGTCGTCACCAATCCGAGCGACTGGCCGGCCGGCAAGATCCACGACGTGGTCGAGCCCATCGTGCGGTGCACGATCATCAGCCCGAGCGAGTACATCGGCACGATCATGGAACTGTGCCAGTCCCGGCGGGGATCGTTGGGCGGCATGGACTACCTGTCCGAGACCCGGGTCGAGCTGCGGTACACGATGCCGCTGGGGGAGATCATCTTCGACTTCTTCGACGCGCTGAAGTCCCGCACCCGCGGGTACGCGTCGCTGGACTACGAGGAGATCGGGATGCAGGAGGCCGACCTGGTCAAGGTCGACATCCTGCTGCAGGGCGAGGCGGTCGACGCGTTCTCGGCCATCGTGCACAAGGACTCCGCCTACGCCTACGGGGTGTCGATGACGGCCAAGCTGCGGGAGCTGATCCCGCGGCAGCAGTTCGAGGTGCCCATCCAGGCCGCCGTCGGGTCGAGAGTCATTGCCCGGGAAACCATCCGGGCGATGCGCAAGGACGTGCTGGCCAAGTGCTACGGCGGCGACATCACCCGCAAGCGCAAGCTGCTGGAGAAGCAGAAGGAGGGCAAGAAGCGGATGAAGATGGTCGGCCGGGTCGAGGTGCCGCAGGAGGCCTTCATCGCCGCACTGTCCACCGACTCGTCGCCCGCTGCCGGCAAGGACGCGAAGAAGTAGTCACTGCTCGCCGCAGGTGGCTGGGGCCGGCTGACCCTCAGGCCGGCACCAACCCGGCCAGGTAACTCCGCACCACTGCGGCGATCTCGGCCCGCGACTCCTGCGTGCCGGCCGGTGCCGCGGTCAGCGAACCCACCCCGACGAGCCGGTCGTACTGCAGGCCGTCGAGCAGGGCGATCAGCCCGTCGGCCGACCGGGGCGGATCGGTCGCGCCCAGCCGGGTGACCGCGCCGATCGCCAAGGTGCGGAAGATTCCACCGGCGTGCAGGATCTCGCGCAGGTCGGGGTCGGATGCCACCTCGATCTCGCAGGCCATCCGGGCCAGGGTGCGGTCCCGGTGCTCACCGAGCTGCCCGTCGACGAACACCGCGACCCGGGTGGCCAGCTGATCGGCTTCGGCCAGCCGCGCGGCCCGGGTGGCCGGGGCCCCGCCGGAGTCGGTCGGCGGTCCGGGCAGCCGGGCCAGGCGCTCGGCATTGATCTGGGCGATCCGAACCAGCACGCCCCGCAACAGCTCTCGCCGGGTCCGGAAATGGTAGGACGTCGTGCCGGGCGGCACCCCGGCCGCGGCGTCGACCGCGCGGTGGGTCAGGGCGCGGATGCCGCCGCCGGCGATCAGGCCGATCGCGGCATCGGCCAGGACCACCGGTCGGTCGGTGATGACGGGCATCGAACCCCCTTGACGTCGTGCACTACGGGTGTAGTGTATCCGCTACAAACGTAGTGCTACATATGTAGCGGCTCAGGGAGCGCAGCGATGAGTGGGCAGAATCTGCATGTGGTGGTGGGAGCGGCCGGGGTGACCGGTCGGCTGGTCGTCCGGCACCTGGTGGCGGCCGGCTGCCGGGTTCGGGCGGTCACCCGGAACGGGCGGTCCGTCGGTGATCCGCGGGCCGAGCCGGTCGCGGCGGACGCCGCCGATCCGGTCGCACTGTCGGCCGTCACGACCGGGGCGGTCGCGATCCACCACTGTGCGATGCCGCCGATCACCAGATGGCACAGCGACTTTCCCCCGCTGACCGACGCGATCATCACCGCGGGCGCGGCGACCGGCGCGCGCATCGTCTATGCCGACGACACCTGGATGTACGGCAAGGTTGCCGGCCCGATGACGCCGGACCTGCCCTACCGGCCGGTCAGCCGGCACGGCGTCCTGCGCGCCTGGCTGGCCGAGCGGTTCGAGCACGCCGCGGCCGACGGTCGGATCCGGCTCTCCATCGTCCGGGCCGGCGAGCTGTACGGGCCGGGCGCCCGTTCGATGATCGCCGGCACCGTGTTCGGCGCCATCCGCCGGGGCCGGACCGCCCGCTGGTTCGGCGCGCCCGACCTGCCGATCACCCCGACCTACGTCGACGACTTCGCCCGCACCGTCGCCGCGGTCGGCCGGCACGATCGCGCCGATCACCGGATCTGGCACGTTCCGCACCCCGGCGCCACCACCGGGCGGGAGCTGATCACCCTCGCGGCCGAGCAGGTCGGGCGCAAGGCGGCGGTGGCCGCCATCACCCGCGGGCAGCTGCGCGCCCTGGGCGCCGCGCTTCCCCTGGCTCGCGAAGCGGCGTCGCTGATCTACCAGTTCGAGCAGCCCTTCGTGGTCGACGGCACCGCCGCGGCCGACACCTTCGGCATCACCCCGACGCCCTACGCCGACGGCGTGCGTTCGGTGCTGGCGTCACGGTGAGCAGCCGGCCGGTGTCCCGTGACTGCGAAACCTGCAACACCCGATCCAACTCCAGGAGCTGACATGAACGACAGACTTGCCGTGGCCGGCGGGACCGGCCTGATCGGCCGGCTGGTGGTGGACGCCATTCGGGCCGCCGGCCGGGAACCCGTGGTGGTGGCCCGGTCGGCCGGGGTCGATGTGCTCACCGGCGCGGGGCTGGACGCGGCGCTGACCGGCGTCGACGCGGTGATCGACGTGGTCAACGTCGGCACCCAGCGCCGCCGCCGGGCGGTCGACTTCTTCGGCACGGCCGCCGCCACCCTGGCCCGGGCCGAGCGGCGGGCCGGCGTCCGGCACCACGTCGCGCTGTCCATCGTCGGGATCGACCGGGTGGATACCGGGTACTACGCCGGCAAACTGCGTCAGGAGGAGGTGGTCACCCGTGGCGAGGTTCCGTGGACGATCCTGCGGGCGACGCAGTTCCACGAGTTCGCCGGCCAGCTGCTGGACCTGCTGCCCGGCCCGGCGGCGATCGTGCCGAACATGCTGAGCCGGCCGGTCGCCGCCCGCGAGGTGGCCGAGCACCTGGTCGCGTTGGCCGGCGGACCGGCGATCGGGCGCGCCCCGGAGATCGCCGGACCCGAGGAGCGCCGGATGGCCGACCTGGTCCGTCGGCTGGCCCGGTCCCGCGGCTCCCACCGGGCGGTGTGGGAGCTGCCGGCGCTGGGCACGGCGGCCACCGCGGCCGCCCGGGGCGCGCTGCTGCCGTCCGGACCCGGCCCGCGGGGGACCGAGACCTTCGAGCAGTGGCTGGCCCGCACCCGCGGGCCGCAGCTGATCCGTTCGGAACCAGCGGCGGGAGAGAGGCGATGAAGGTCGGCATCGTCGGCGGCGGCATCGGCGGGCTGGCCACCGCCGTCGGTCTGCAACGCACGGGCGTGGACGTCACGGTGGTCGAACGGTCCGAGAGGCCGGCGGTCAGCGGGTCCGGGATCTCGCTGTTCGGCAACGGGCTGGCCGCCCTGGCCGCGCTGGGGATGGGAGACGCGGCCCGTGAGATCGGCGCCGTCGCCGGCGAACTCGGTGTCACCACCCCCGCCGGGCAGCGCCGGCCGGACGGGCGGTGGCTGGTCCGGCTGCCGCGGGCGGCGACCGAGACGGTGGCGGTGGTGCACCGCGCCGACCTGCAGCGGATCCTGCTGGCGGCGCTGGCGCCCGGCACCGTGCGCACCGGTCGGGCGGTGCGCGGCGTCTCGGCCGACGGCCGGAGCGTCGAGGTCGACGACACGATCGAGACGTTCGACGTCGTGGTGGCCGCCGACGGCATCCGCAGCCGGATCCGCGCCGGCCGGCCCGGCGATCCGGGCGTCCGCTATGCCGGCTATGTCGCCTGGCGCGGCGTCACCGACCGGCCGGTCGACGTCTCTTCCGGCTCCGGGGAAACTGTCGGCCGCGGCCTCCGGTTCGGCATCGCACCGCTGGCCGACGGCCGGGTCTACTGGTTCGCCGTCGTTTCCCAGCCGCGGGACGCACCGGTGCCCGACGGGCCGGCGATCGTCGCGCGGCAATTCGCCGGCTGGCACCCGCCGATCCGCGAACTCATCGAGTCGACCCCGCCCGAAAGCATCCACGGCCTGCCCATCGAGGAGCTGGCCGGCCGGCTGCCGACGTACCGTCGGGGACGGTGCGTGCTGCTCGGCGACGCCGCGCATGCGATGACGCCCAATCTCGGGCAGGGCGGCAACCAGGCATTGGAGGACGCGGCCACCCTGGTCGCGCTGCTGAGCCGGCCGGCCGGACCGGCCGGCATCGACGCGGCACTGGCCGAGTACGACCGGTTGCGCCGACCCCGGACCCAACGGATCGCCCGGCAGGCCGGCATTCTCGGTCGGGTGCTGCAGGCCCACGGACCGGTCGTCAGCCGGCTGCGGGACGCCGGGCTGCGGCTCACCCCGCCCGGCGCGGCCGCCCGGAGCGCATTGGCGGTGCAGCGCTGGGCGCCGCCCGCCCCGGCCCGGCCGGTCGTCAACGGGGGTGCCCGATGAGCGGCGACCGCCCGCGCAGCCGTCCCATCACCCGCCTGCTGCTCGTCGTCCTCGGCATGTTCTTCGGCCTGGTGCCGGGAATCTGGGCGGCGGTGCTGCCGGAGTCGTTCTACGGTGACTTCCCGGCCATCCGGCCCGCCTGGGTGGCCGTCGACGGCCCGTTCAACGAGCACCTGATCCGGGACGTCGGCGCGATGTTCCTGGCCCTGGCGGTGATCGCGCTGGTCGCCGCGATCACCGGGAGCCCCGGTCAGGCGCGCCTGGCCGGACTGGCCTGGCTGGTGTTCTCCGTCATCCACTTCGCCTACCACGTCACGCATCTGCGGGTGTACGGCCCGCTCGACCAGTGGCTCAACGTGGTCAGTCAGGTGGCCAGCATCCTGGTCGCGCTGGCCGTCGTGCTCATCCCGGCGCAGCGGCCTGCCGCCGATCGGCGCGCACCGGGCGACGCCGTCTTGCCGGACGGTATGCCCGGTTCGTCAGACCGGTGATCCGGCCGAGCGCCTCGACGTCACGATCCCCGATGGACGAGCAAGAACGGGTGGGCCCGGCTGAGCCGAGGGTGGGCCTAGCCCTACCCGGGCCGGCACCCCTGCCCGCTGGGCCGCGGCCGCGGCGAGGCGAACGATCGATACATGACCACTACCGCCGCTCAGCACGCCGCATTCCCGCCGGCGGACCGCACCGACCGGATCGACCGCGGCCGCCCACCGGGCCTGACCTCACCCCGGGCGTGGGCCGAACTCGTCTACGCCGTCGTCGATCTCGCCCCGGCGATCGCGTTCTTCGTCCTGGTCATCACGCTGCTGGCGGTCGGCATCGGCCTCGCGGTCATCTATGTCGGCGTCCTGATCGTCGTGTTGGCCCTGCTGGCGGCCCGGTTCGGCGGGCTGGTCCAGCGGTCGCTGGCCGACGCCCTGCTCGACCTGCCGACCACGGCACCGGACTGGGCCACGCCGCGACGCCCCGGCCCGATCGCCGCGATCGGGGCGGTGCTGCGGGACCCGGCGCACTGGCGGGCGGTCGCGTACTTCTGCATCAAGATCGTGCTGGCCCCGCTGACCTTCTCCGTCGCCGTCGCGTTCTACAGCGCCGGGCTGGGTGCGGTCACCTACCCGGCCTGGCGGCTCTGGCTGCCCGCGGAGATCGGCGCCGACGGGGCGATGCACCGCGGCGCCGAGCTCTGGCCGGGCTTCTTCATCGACACCTGGCCGGCGATGATCGCCTATGCCCTGGTCGGTCTGGGGATGCTGTGGTGCGCGCCGCGGGTGGTCGGGTTCCTCACCACCGTGGACCGCATCCTGATCGTCAGCCTGCTGGGCGGATGGGCCCGGTAGCGGTCGGTCGGCGCCGGTCAGGCGTGCCGCGGCGGCCGGCCCAACCCGCGCAACCCTCGCGCCAGCCCGGCGACCACCGCCGCCAGCCCGAGCCCGCCGCCGATCGCGGCGAACCCGGCGGCCGGACCGTAGGTGTCGACCAGCGGACCGAAGGCGAGCAGCCCGAGCGGGCCGGCGGCCAGGGCCAGCGCGGTGTACGAGCCGATCACCCGGCCGCGGAACCGCTCCGGGGTCCGGGACTGCACGATCACCGCGCACAGCGGGTTGATCGGCCCGGTGACGACACCGGCGACCAGCGCCAGGGCCACCATGACCGGCACCGACGGCAGCAGCGCGAAGGCCCCCAGTGACAGGCCCGCCAGCGCCAACGCGACGACCAACGCGACCCGCGTCGGCACCCGGTGCGCGACCGCCCCGTAGGCCAGCGCGCCGCCGATGGCCCCTCCGGCGTACGCCGCCAGGATCACCCCGAACGCCACCACCTGGCCGGACTCGTTCAGGTAGGCGTTGAGCACGACGGTCTCGAACGGCAGCAGGAACAGCCAGATCACCGCGGCGGTCAGGGTGATCGCCCGCAGCGTCCGGTCGCCCAGCAGGAACCGCACGCCGGCCCACACCGACCGCAGGTACGGCTCGGGCTCCGGCCGGACGGACAGGTGCGCGGGCACCAGCACCGCCGTGACGGCCACCGCGAGCAGGAACAGGCCCACCGCCACCCACACCGTGCCGAACCCGCCGACCACCACCAGCAGCAATCCGGCCAGCGCCGGACCGGCCAGGTAGCCGGTGTTCTCGGCCACTTCCCCCCAGGCGTTCACCCGGGCCAACGGCACCCCGGCCGCCCGGGCGACGTCCGGGCGCAACGCCTCCCGCGCCGCCGCCCCCGGCGAGTCGAACACTGCGCCGACCGCCACGAGCACCAGCACCAGGCCGACCCCGAGCCCGACGGTCGCGTCGGCGATCGGCAACGCGGCGACGGCCGAGGCGCTGAGCACGTCCGCGATGATCGAGGTGCGCCGCTTGCCGATCCGGTCGATCAGCGCCCCGCCGAACACCGCGGCGACCACGATCGGGGCGATCGCGGCGGCCCCGGCCAGCCCGGCCAGCGCGGCGCTGCCGGTGCGTTCCAGCACCAGCCAGGGCACCGCGATCGCGACGATGCTGTTCGCGGTGACCGAGCATGCTGTCGCCGCCAGCACCCCGATCAGCGGGGCGAATCGGGGGGTCATCGGGTCCGGGTCAGGGCACGAGCACGAGCTTGCCCGGGCCACCTTCCTCCAGATCGCGCAGCGCCTGCGCGCCCTCCGCCAGCGGGTAGGTCCGGTCGACCACCGGGACCAGGCCGGTGGCGTCGCACAACGCGATGAGCCGGCGCATCTCGTCCAGGGTGCCCATCGTCGAGCCGATCACCGAGATCTGCAGGAAGAACAGCCGCTGCAGGTCGGCCGACGGGTCGAAGCCGCTGGTCGCGCCGCAGCAAACGACGACCCCGCCGGGCCGCACCGCCCGCATGGAATGCGCCCAGGTCTGCTTGCCGACGGATTCGAAGACGCCGTCCACCCGGTCGGGCAGCCGCGCGCCGGTCTCGAACACCGCGTGCGCGCCCAGATCGGCGGCCCGGGCGCGGCCGGCCTCGGTCCGCGACGTCGCCCAGACCCGCAGACCCAGCACCCGGCCCAGTTGGATCAGCGCCGTGGACACGCCGCCGGTGGCGCCCTGCACCAGGATCGTCGACCCGGCCGGCAGCCCGCTGCGGGTGACCAGCATCCGGTAGGCGGTGAGGTAGGTGGTGCCCAGCACCGACGCGGTCTCGTGCGTCATCGACGGCGGCAGCGGGAGCGCGTTCCGGGCGGGCACGACGACCGACTCGGCGAAGGTGCCCTGCTCCTGTTCGGTGAGCATGTGCCGCTGCGGGTCGACCGTCTCGTCCCCGCTCCACCCCGGTGAGCCGATGATCGGGTAGATCACCACGTCCCGCCCGTCGTCGGTGACGCCGGCGCCGTCACAACCCAGGATCATCGGGAACCGGTCCGGCTTGATCCCGACGCCGCGCAGCGTCCACAGGTCGTGCCGGTTCAGGGAGGCGGCCCGGACCGCCACCCGGGTCCAGCCGTCGGGCGCCTGGGGTTCCGGTCGCTCACCCACCACCACCCCGGCCAGCGGATCGTCGGGGTGCGGGGCGTCGGCGTAGACGGCGAGCATGCCGCTCACCCTATTGGCCCGGCCTGCGTACCCTGCTGGTCATGTGGCAGACCGTGCTCGACGTCGTCGACGCGGTCGAGTCGTGGATCGCCGGGGTGTCCTATTGGGTGCAGGTGATCGTGCTGCTGGCCGTGCTCGGGCCGCTGTGTTACCTGCTCGCCGGGCTGATTGACCGCGCGGTGGACGGCGTGCTGGCGTGGCACTCGCGCCGCGACGGCGATCGGGGTGCCGCGCCGGCGCAGCCCAGCGAGACGGTTGTCCAGTGAGCCGCCGCCCGCTGCCGGAGGTCACCCGGCGCTGGATGACGATTGCGCTGGTCGCCCTCGTGCTGGTGGCCATCCTGGTGGCCGTGTTGCGCTGACCGCTCAGGCGCAGCCGGCCCGGATATCCATGCCGTCCAGGTCGTACCCGTCCTGCACCAGGTGCAGCGGCCAGGGCAGTCGTGCGGTCGCGTCGGTCACCCGGATGAACCGGGCCGTGGTGAGCGAGCCCAGGTCGAACGACCCGATCGCGTAGCCCCGCACGGGGCCCAGGTCGACCCACGTTGTCCCGTCGGCGGATGCGGACACCCGCGCCCGGTCGGCCAGGTCGGTGACCAGCCGCGGGAACCCGGGCAGCACCGGCAGATCCTGACCGGGCAGGTTCTGCACCGGCCGGGTGAACTCCAGGGTGAGCTGACCGCCCAGACCCAGCGACACCGCGTCCCGCGGGCCCCGGTCGGACGCGGAGGTGCCCAGCGCCGCGGTCGGGTCGTTGCGATCCACCGGCCGGCCCGCGCCGGCCGGGCCGGGAGCGTACGCGGCGACCCGCTGGGCCGGGCCGTAGCAGCCGGCGGCGGTCGCCCTGGTCAGGTCCAGGCCGGCCAGGGACGGGTCGTGATCGGACGCCCGGAAGGCGTCGGGCGCGTACAACGCGTCCTGCGCGGCCGGCTTGAACGACGTGTCGTAGTCCAGCACGTCCGGCTCGTCGGCGTTGATGTGCCACTCGCCGGCGCCGGCGACCTGGCCGGACAGGGACGCGGAGGCCAGCACGTGGTCCAGGTAGCCGGCCTGCCCGTCGAAGACGTAGCTGTAGGCGAGCTCGCCGCCGAACCGCTTGATCTGGTCGGTGTACCCGGCGGCCGCCAGCGCGCGGATCGGATCCTCGTGGTCGTAGGAGTTCAGGTCGCCGATGATCAGCCGGTCCGGATCGCCGCTGCCGGTCGGGTCGGCGGCCAGGAAGCCGGCCAGTGCCTGCGCCGCGGCCGTCCGGGTGCGGGTGCAGTTGCCCTGCCCGTCACCGGTGTCCGGGTCGTCGGTGCCGCACGCGCTGCCCTTGGACTTGAGGTGGGCGACGGCCACGGTGAAACGGCCGCCGGCCGCGGTCTGGAAGGTCTGCACCAGCACCGGCCGGTTGCGGGTGTCGTCGAAGCGTGGGTCGACGGACGAGTCGAGCACCCGGGACGGGCCGACCGGGGTGACCGCGGACGGCCGGTAGATCAGGCCGACCCGGATCGCGTCGCCGCCAAGGACCTCGGTGTCGATCGCCGCGTACGGGGCGGCGCCGGCCCAGCCGTTGAGCCCGTTCACCAGGTCGCCGACCGGGTCGACCCCCGGGGTGTTCTCCAGCTCCAGCAGTCCGACCACATCGGCGTCGAGCCCGCCGACCGCGGCCAGGATCTTGGCCCGTTGCCGGCCGAGTTCAGCCGGCTGGTCGGCATCGGCGCCGCGGCATTCCTGGTTGCGTGCCGGCCCGCAGATCCGGCCGGCCACGGTGCCGTCGTCCAGCGTCAGGAAGTAGTTGAGGACGTTCAGTCCGGCCACCTTCACCGAACCGCCGACGGCCGGCGGCGCGGCCGGGCGGGGATTGGCGGGGGTGTAGCTCGCGGGTGCGGTCGGCTGGATGCGGTAGGTGCCGAAGGTCTCATCGACGACCCCGGTCACCCCGGTCAGCGTGTCGCCGCCGCGGAACCGGTTGGTCAGGCCGAACGGCTCGCCGTTGCCGGGATGCCGCAGGACGGCGGGATTCTGCGTGGTGGAACCGTCGTCCAGGGTGATCCGGCGCAGCGCATTGTCGGCGGCCAGGGCCTGCGCCGGCGGGCCCGGGTCGGCGACCGCGGTCGGGGTGAACAGCCGGGACTGCCCGTCCTGGGGCAGGCCGAGCACCACCTCGCCGAACCGGTCGTAGTTGAAGTACTCGCTGATCACCATCGGCTGCGGCAGGGCCACCCGCATGCCCTCGTACCGCTCCAGGTCGGTGACCGCGGCCAGCGGGAAGGTGACCGGGACCGGGTCGGGCAGCGGTGATCCGGCCGAACAGACCTGCACCGTCGGCGAGCCGGCGAGCTGGGTCTGCGAGCTGCCGGAGCCGGTGTATTCGCCGGCGGTGCCGGTGACCTGAACGGCATCGCCGACCGCGGGGGTCGGCGTGCCGCCGAAGACGAACACCCCGTCCGATCTGCCGGGGTCAGTGTCGCCGGCCGGGTCCTGCAGGTAGAAGCCGCCGAGCCCGGGGGCGACCGCGGTGACCACGGCCGGCACGGTGACCCGCCGGCCGGCCAGCGGGGTGGTGCCGCCGTCGCCCTGCACCTGCGGCACCGTGGTCAGCGGGACGTCGGCGCTGCACGGCGCGGCCGGCGGGTCGACGGGGCCGGGCTCGCCGTAGACCTGCCCGGCGTTGACCGTGCCGAAGCCGGCCGGCCCGGTGGTCCAGGTGAAGTCGGCCGGGCCGCGGCCGGTGCCGGTGAGCTGCAGCGATGTGCCCGTCGCGGTGCCGTCCTCGGCCACCCCGATGTCGGTGGCCGCCCGGCCGGCGGCCGGCCCGTCGACCGCGATGAACGTGCCCTCGTAGGACAGGAACTGCACCGTCGCGCCGGTCGCGTCGACCAGGGCCAGGCCGTCCGGGGCGCCGTTCTGCAGGCCCGGCGCGGGCGCGGACACGGTGCCCAGGCCGGCCGACTGGTCCGGCAGGGCGCCGGTCAGCGGCAGCGTGCCGTAGGCCGCGCCGCCGTTGCCGTTGTAGAGCACGACCGACCACCCGGTCAGGTCGGTGCCGGCCGGCCCGGCCACCTCGACCGCCTCGCCGGCGTCGGTGCCGGCATTGTCGTAGTGGATCTCGTTGATCCACGCCGCAGGCGGCGCGGCGGCCCGGGCCGTCACCGCCGCCCCGGCCGGTATCGCGGGAGTGAGCGCGGGCACCAGGAGCAGGGCCAGCGACAGAGTCAGGAGCCGACGGGAGGATCGGGTCACGAATTGTGACGCTGGGCGAACCCTTCGTGTTCGTACAGCCCCCGGGAGTGGTCGATCCGATGAACGCGGTGCGCGAGACTGTTCACCGTGCCGTCCACGCTGCCCGACGGCGACCCGGTGCCGCCGGACGGGTCGCTGCCCCCCTCCGCCGCCCGCGGGGCGGGCGGCCGCACCCTGTCCTTCTACGTGCACGTGCCGTTCTGTGCGACCCGCTGCGGCTATTGCGACTTCAACACCTACACCGCCGGTGAACTCGGCACGGACGCCTCCCCGCAGTCCTGGCTGGACGCCGCGCTGGCCGAGATCGACCTGGCCGCGAAGGTTCTCGGCCCCGACCGGCCGGTAACGACGGTCTTCGTCGGCGGCGGCACCCCGTCCCTGGTCGGCGCCGGGCCGCTGACCCACCTCCTCGCGGCGATCGAGGAGCGCTTCGGACTGGCCGCCGACGCCGAGGTGAGCACCGAGGCCAATCCCGAGTCGACCGATCCCGACCTGTTGGCCGACCTGCGGCGGGCGGGATTCACCCGGCTCAGCCTGGGCCTGCAGTCCACCTCTCGTCGCGTGCTGACGCTCCTGGACCGCACGCACACCCCGGGGCGGGCCCTGGACGTCGTCCGCTGGGCCCGCGCGGCCGGCTTCGAGCACGTCAACCTCGACCTCATCTACGGCACCCCGGGGGAGACCGACCGCGAGTTCCTCGACTCCCTGACGGCCGTCATCGACGCCGGCGTCGACCACGTCTCGGCCTATTCGTTGATCGTCGAGCCCGGCACCCGGCTGGCCCGGCAGGTCGACCGCGGGCTGCTCCCGACGCCGGACGAGGACGTGCTGGCCGACCGGTACCTGCTCGCCGAGAAGATGCTGACGCGGGCCGGTTTCGGCTGGTACGAGGTGTCCAACTGGGCCCGCGCCGACGCGGCCCGGTGCCGGCACAACCTCGCCTACTGGACCGGTCAGGACTGGTGGGGGATCGGTCCGGGCGCCCACTCGCACGTCGGCGGGGTGCGCTGGTGGAACGTCAAGCACCCGGCCGCCTACGCGCAGCGGCTGGCCGCCGGGGTCAGCCCCGGGCAGGCCCGGGAAGTGCTCACCGGCGAGCAGCGCACCGCCGAGGACGTGTTGCTCCGGCTGCGCCTGGACTCCGGGGTGCCCGTGGGTCGGCTGCCCGCGGCCGGCCGGGACGCGGCGCGGTCGGCCGCCGACCGGGGCCTGCTCGACCCCGCCGCGTTGGCGACGGGCACCGCCCGGCTCACCCTGGCCGGCCGGCTGCTGGCCGACGGGATCGCCCTCGACCTGCTCGGCTGACCGGCCGCCGAGTGGGCAGAAGGTGCCCTTATCCGCCCGGTTTGGGGGCACCTTCTGCACACTCGGCCGGCAGGCGGGGCCCGGGGCGAGGGCGGGAGGCGGGGGCGGGCTACCAGGCCGGCGAGACGGGTGCGCCGGCCGCCGGGGCGGGGCCGCCGGCCTGCCGGGAATCCAGATCCAACACCCGGACATGGATGACGGTCCGCTGCTGCAGCGCCGACCGGAGGGCCCGGTGCAGGCCGTCCTCCAGGTAGAGCTGCCCCTGCCAGTACACCGCGTGCGGGAACAGATCCCCGTAGAAGGTCGACTGCTCGTCGAGCAACGCGTCCAACCGCAGCTCGCGTTTGGTGGTGATGAGCTCGTCCATCCGCACCTTGCGCGGCGGGATCCGCGCCCATTCCCGGGTGGACAGTCCGTGATCCGGGTACGGGCGGCCGTCACGAACATCTTTGAAGATCATCCGTTGGGCCTCCGTTGCCCGTGCATCGTCCCGACGCACCGCTCGCCATCAGGGTAGCCGCCGGCGGCGACGGCGCCGCGGCGGACTCCGGCGGGCGCCGCCCGCGCGAGGCCGACCGGCGCACCCGGGACGACTACACTTGGCAGACGGAGTTTCCGAGTGCCAAATGGCACCCACCGCACCCGGGAGGTGACCATGTCGGCCGACGACAGACGCTTCCAGGTGTTGCGCGCCATCGTCGCCGACTACGTCGCCACCCATGAGCCGGTCGGTTCCAAGTCCCTGGTCGACCGGCATCAGCTGGGCGTCTCGCCGGCCACGATCCGCAACGACATGGCCGTGCTGGAGGACGAGGGGTACATCGCCCAGCCGCACACGTCGGCCGGCCGGATCCCCACCGACAAGGGCTACCGGCTGTTCGTCGACCGGTTGTCGCAGGTCAAGCCGATGTCGTCGGGCGAGAAGAAGGCCATTCAGGCGTTCCTGTCCGAGGCCGTCGACCTGGAGGACGTGCTGCGCCGGTCGGTCCGGTTGCTGGCCCAGTTGACCAGGCAGGTCGCGTTCGTGCAGTACCCGACGCTGTCCCGGTCATCCGTCCGGCACGTCGAGGTCGTCGCCCTGGACCTGCGCCGGTTGCTGCTGGTGGTCATCACCGACACCGGACGGGTGGAGCAACGGCTGGTCGAGCTGGACGTCGACATCACCGACGCGGGGTTGCTCTCGCTGCGCTCGCTGTTCACCTCGCACGTGGTCGGCCGACGGCTGGGCGACGCCGCCGCCGCCGTCACCGAGACCGCCTCGAACGTCGACCCGGCCGTGCGCAGCGTGGTGCTGCCGTCGGTGAACGTGCTGCTGGACGCGCTGGTCGAGCATCCGGAGGAGCGGTTGGTGCTGGCCGGCACCTCGCACGCCACGGGCGCGTGGGCCGATCAGCCGGCCACGCTGCGCGGGGTGCTCGAGGCGCTGGACGAACAGGTCACCCTGCTCAAGCTGCTGGCCGCCCTGGAGACCCCGGACGCGGTGGTGGTGTCGATCGGCAGCGAGAACGACGATGCCAACCTCGCCTCGTCGGCGCTGGTCTCCGCGGGCTACGGCAGCGGGCAGACCCTGATGGGCGGGCTGGCCGTCGTCGGGCCGACCCGGATGGACTATCCGGGCACGATGGCCGCGGTCCGGGCGGTCGCCCGGTACGTCGGGGAGATCGTCGCCGGGCGGTAAGGCTCGTCATGTGGCGGGCCCCGGCTCGCGGGAAGGCAACTGGTGCAAAGGGTGGCACGGGACTATTACGGCCTGCTGGGCGTGGCCAAGAACGCGTCGCAGGATGAGATCAAGCGCGCCTACCGGAAGCTGGCCCGGGAACTGCATCCCGACGTCAATCCTGATCCGGCCGCTCAGCAGCGGTTCAAGGACGTCACCGCGGCCTACGAGGTCCTCTCCGACCCGGCCAAGCGCCAGGTTGTCGACCTCGGCGGCGACCCGCTCGGCGGGCAGGGTGCCCCGGGTGGTCCCGGCGGCATGGGTGATCCGTTCGGCGGCATGGGTCTTGGCGACATCATGGACGCCTTCTTCGGCGGCGGTGCGACCCGGTCGCGCGGCCCCCGGTCGCGCGTCCGGCAGGGTGAGGACGCGCTGATCCCGATCACGCTGACCCTCGAGGAGTGCGCCACCGGCGTGGCCAAGGACCTCGCCGTGGATACCGCGACCCTGTGCACCTCCTGCCATGGCTCGGGGTGCGCCGACGGCACCCGCCCGGCGACGTGCGACATGTGCAAGGGCACCGGCGAGGTGCAGCAGATCCAGCGTTCGCTGCTCGGCCAGGTGGTCACCGCCCGGCCCTGCCCGGTTTGCCGCGGCTTCGGCGAGGTCATCCCCGAGCCGTGCCTGCAGTGCAACGGCGAGGGCCGGGTGCGCAGCCGGCGCACCGTCCGAGCGAACATCCCGGCCGGGGTCGGCGACGGCATCCGGGTGCGGCTGGCCGGCCAGGGCGAGGTCGGCCCCGGCGGCGGCGCCCCGGGCGATCTGTATGTGGAGGTGCAGGAGCAGCCGCACGAGCGGTTCCAGCGGGACGGCATCGACCTGCACTGCACCGTGCACGTGCCGATGACGGCCGCCGCACTGGGCACGTCCATGGGCCTGCAAACCCTGCACGGCGTGGAAGACCTGGACATCCAGCCCGGCACCCAGTCGGCGACCGTGCTGACGATGCGCGGTCAGGGCATGCCCCGGCTGCGGGGCACCGGCGTCGGGAACCTGCACGTACACATCGAGGTTGTCACGCCGACCCGGGTGGACGGCCGGCAGGCTGAGCTGCTGCGGGAGCTGGCGACGCTACGCGGCGAGGAGCAGCCGGAGCTGGCGTCGCGCGGGCACAACGGCGGGTTCTTCTCCCGGATCCGTGACTCCTTCGCCGGGCGCTGAGCTGTCCGACACCCCGCTGCCCGGCGACCGGTCCGACGCCCCGTTTCCCGGTGGCCAGGGCGAGCCGTTCTTCCTGGTGGACAGGCTGCCTCCGGCCGGCCCGTTCGTCCTGGACGGTCCCGAGGGCCGGCACGCAGCCACGGTCCGCCGGCTGCGGGTCGGGGAATCGGTGGTGCTCACCGACGGCGCCGGCGGGCTGGCGCCGGCCGTCGTCGTCGCGGCCGGTCGGGCCGAGCTGACCCTGGACGTGGGGCCGTCGCGGCGGGCCGATCCACCGGCGGTCCGGGTGACCCTGGTGCAGGCCCTGCCGAAAGGGGAGCGCGGCGAGTTGGCCGTCGAGCTGGCCACCGAGGCCGGCGTCGACCACATCGTCCCGTGGGCGGCGCAGCGCTGCGTCGCCCGCTGGCGCGCCCCGGAGCAGATCGACAAGGGGGTCCGGCGCTGGCGCGGCACCGCCCGGGAGGCGGCCAAGCAGGCCCGCCGCCCCTTCGTGCCGGGCGTCCGCGACCTCGCCACCACCGCGCAGGTGGCGGACCTGGTCGCCGGGGCCACGACGCTGGTCCTGCACGAGTCGTCGGTCACACCGCTGACGGCGGCCGACCTGCCGGACGCCGGCGACGTGGTACTGATTGTCGGTCCGGAAGGGGGATTGACCAAGGAGGAGCTCACGGTGTTCGGCTCCGCGGGCGCCGTCGTGGTGCGCCTCGGTCCCCAGGTGCTGCGGACCTCGACCGCCGGTGCGGTTGCCCTCGGCGCGCTCGGCGTGCTGACCGGACGGTGGACATGAAGGTCGACATCCGCGACTACTCCTACGGCCCGGACCCCAGTCAGAAGATCCGGCTGTTCCTGCCATCCGGGCGCTACCTCACCGTCGTCGTCGTCATCCACGGCGGCTACTGGCGCTCCATCTACGGCATGGAGCTGGCCGAACCGCTCGGCTACGACCTGACCCGGTACGGGGTCGCCGCCGCCGTGATCGAATACCGGCGGGTCGGCGACGGCGGCGGCTGGCCGACCACGCTGGCCGACGTCTCCCGGGCGGTCGATTCGCTGGCCGGGGCCGGGCAGGACGTCGCCGACGGGCGGCTGTCCCTCGACCGGGTCGCCGCCGTCGGGCACTCCGCCGGCGGGCACCTGGCCGCCTGGCTGGCCCATCGCGGATCCCTGCGCGCCGGCACCGCCGGCTCGGTCGCACCGGGTGAGACGCACGTGCCGATCGTCGGCGCGGTCGCCCAGGCGGGCCTGCTCGACCTGGTCGGCGCGTCCATCGAACGGCTGGGCAACGGCGCGGTCACCGCGCTGATGGAGGGCGAGGCCCGGTCCATGCCACAGCGTTACCACCACGCATCCCCGCTCGCGCACGTCGGCGACGGCGCCCGGGTGGTCGCGGTGCACGGCGACGCCGACGACACCGTCCCGCTGTCCCAGTCCGAGCGGTACGTCGAGGCGGCCCAGCGCGCCGGCGACCCGGCCTCACTGATCGTGCTGCCCCGGACCGGGCACTTCGAACTGATCGACGTCCGGCACCCGGCCTGGGACGTGTGCCGCAGCCAGGTGCTGCGGATGGTCTGATCCGGTCCCGGCGCTCAGCGCTCCGGTCTGGTCGTGCGCCCCGACCGGGCCCCGTCCTGACTGCGCCACGGCTACGCCGGCTCGGCCAACTATGGTGTCGGCCATGCCCTACACCAGTGACGACTGCCTGTTCTGCAAGATCGTCGCCGGCGCCATCCCGGCCGACGTGGTGCATCGGGACGACCACGTCGTCGCGTTCCGCGACATCAATCCGCAGGCGCCGACCCACATCCTGGTCATCCCGACCACGCACTACGAGAACGCCGCGGAGGTCGCCGCGGACGATCCGTCCGGGCTGGCCGCGCTCGTCCTCACGGCGCGCACGCTGGCCCAGGCCGAGGGGATCGACCGGTCCGGGTACCGGCTCGTCACCAACACCGGGGCCGACGCCGGCCAGACGGTGTTCCACGCCCACCTGCACCTGCTGGGCGCCCGGCACCTGACCTGGCCGCCCGGCTGAGGGTCCAAGCCAAACCGGTCGCCCGCCCGCCCGGTCGCCTCGATAGAATCGAGCGGCGATCAAGCAATGGTCGCCAGGGATACCGAGCAAGGGAAAGCAGGCAGTCACCAGGTGCCGGATTCTCCGTCGGCCGCGGCGCGGACCGACCTTCCTCGCGGACGCGACCTCTCCCGTGAACTCCCCGGTGATCGAGGAACCGACCCGGACAACCCCGCCCGTTCCGGCGAATCGACCATCGTCGTCGCCGACGAGCGGCAGATGATGGGCTTGCTGGGGTCCCGTGACGTCCTGCTCCGGCTGCTCGAGCAGGGGCTGGCCGCGGACATCCACGTGCGCGGCAACCGGATCACCCTCAAGGGCGCGGCCGGCGACGTCGCGCTGGCCGAACGCACCCTGCGGGAGTTGCTGGCCCTGCAGGAGGCCGGCTCGGTGATCACCCCGGACACGGTCCGCCGCACCATCGGCATGCTCGCCGCCGCGCCGGCCGCCGACGGCGGCCGCGGATCGGCCGCCGAATCACCGTCCGCCGTGCTCGGACTGAACATCCTGTCCCGCCGCGGGCGCACGATCCGGCCCAAGACGGTCAACCAGAAGCGGTACGTCGACGCCATCGACGCGCACACCATCGTGTTCGGGATCGGCCCGGCCGGCACCGGGAAGACCTACCTGGCGATGGCCAAGGCCGTGCAGGCCCTGCAGGCCAAGCAGGTCACCCGGATCATCCTGACCCGGCCGGCGGTCGAGGCGGGCGAGCGGCTGGGCTTCCTGCCCGGCACCCTGTCCGACAAGATCGACCCCTACCTGCGGCCGCTGTACGACGCGCTGCACGACATGCTCGACCCCGAGTCGATCCCGCGGCTGATGTCCGCCGGGACCATCGAGGTCGCGCCGCTGGCCTACATGCGGGGCCGCTCGCTCAACGATGCGTTCATCATTCTCGACGAGGCGCAGAACACCACGGCCGAGCAGATGAAGATGTTCCTGACCCGGCTCGGCTTCGGCTCCAAGATCGTGGTCACCGGCGACGTCACCCAGGTGGACCTGCCCGGCGGCCAGCAGTCGGGACTGCGGGTCGTCCGGGAGATCCTGGCCGACGTCGACGACATCGCCTTCGCCACCCTCACCTCAAGTGACGTGGTCCGGCACCGGCTCGTCGGGCACATCGTGGACGCCTACGAGCGCTGGGACGACGACAACAACCGGAGCACGCCGGACCCGCAGCGCGGTCGGCATCCCGGCCGATCGGGCCGACCGACCCAGCGATCGGGCCGGTCGGCGGCGCACCGCAAGGCCCCGGAGGGGGACCAGTGACCATCGAGGTGGCCAACGAGTCGGGCCACGAGGTGGACGAGTTCCAGCTGGTCTCGGTGGCCCGGTACGTGCTGGACCGGATGCGGATCAACCCGCTGGCCGAGTTGTCGGTCCTGCTGGTGGACGTCGATGCGATGACCGAGCTGCACGTCAAGTGGATGGACGAACCCGGTCCGACCGACGTGATGAGCTTCCCGATGGACGAGTTGGACACGGCCCGGCGGCCCGACGAGTCCGGTCCGGGCCCGGCGCTGCTCGGCGACGTCGTGCTGTGCCCGGCCGTCGCGGCCGAGCAGGCGCAGGCGGCCGGCCATGCCCTGCAGGACGAGTTGCACCTGTTGACCGTGCATGGGGTGCTGCATCTGCTGGGTTACGACCATGCCGAGCCGGCGCAGGAACGGGAGATGTTCCGGCTGCAGAACGAGCTGCTGGACACCTGGCGGGAGCGGCAGGCCACCGCCGCCCGCAAGGCCCGGCTGGCCGCCGCCGACGCGGCGGTGCTGGATACCGTCGGCCTGGCCCCGGACGAACCCGCCCCGATCGATCCCGAACCGACCGGGCGGAGCTGACCGCCGTCGTGGACGGTCTTGACGCATTGCTGTTGGTGATGGCGGCCGCCCTGGTGCCGTTCGCCGGCCTGCTGGCCGCGGCCGACGCCGCGATCACCATGGTGTCGCCGGCCCGGCTGGAGGAGATGGCCCGGGAGGGCCGCCGCGGCGCGTCGTCGCTGCTGACCATCACCGCGGACCGGCCGCGGTACACGAACCTGCTGTTGCTGCTGCGGATCACCGCCGAGATCACCGCCACGGTGATGGTGGCCAAGGTGGCATTGACCACCCTCGGGTTCCTGTTCTGGGTCGGGGCGCTGCTGGTCGCCGTCATGGTGGTGGTCACCTACGTGGTGATCGGCGTGCTGCCGCGCACCATCGGTCGCCAGCACCCGTACAGCGTCGGGTTGGCGCTGGCCGGGCCGACCCGGGGCCTGGCCCGGCTGCTCGCCCCGGTCGCGTCCCTGCTCATCCTGATCGGCAACGCGATCACCCCGGGCCGCGGCTTCCGCGAGGGCCCGTTCTCCTCCGACATCGAACTGCGCGAACTCGTCGACATCGCCGGCAGCCGCGGGGTGGTCGAGGAGTCCGAGCGGGAGATGCTGCAGAGCGTCTTCGATCTCGGCGACACCATCGTGCGCGAGGTGATGGTGCCGCGCACCGAGATGGTGTGGATCGAGCGGGACAAGTCACTGCGGCAGGCCCTGGCGCTGGCCTCCCGGTCCGGCATGTCCCGCATCCCCGTCATCGGCGACGATCTGGACGACACCGTCGGCGTCGTCTATCTCAAGGATCTGGTCGCCCGGGCGATGACGCTGGAACCGCCGGACAGCGGGCCGGGTCTGGTCGAGATCATGCGGGCCCCGGTGTTCGTCCCCGAGTCCAAGAACGTCGACGACCTGCTGCGCGAGATGCAACGGGACCGCAGCCATTTCGCGGTCGTGGTGGACGAGTACGGCGGCACCGCCGGCATCGTCACGATCGAGGACATCCTGGAGGAGATCGTCGGCGAGATCACCGACGAGTACGACGCCGACACCCCGGCACCGGTGGAACCGTTGCCGGACGGCTCGTTCCGGGTGTCCGCGCGGCTGCCGGTGGAGGATCTCGGCGAGCTGTTCGACGTCGAGTTGGACGACGACGAGGTCGACACGGTTGGTGGCCTGCTGGCCCAGCAGCTCGGCCGGGTGCCGCTGCCCGGCTCGCAGGCCTCGGTCGCGGGCCTGTTCCTGCACGGCGAGCCGGGGGTGGACCGGCGCGGCCGGCCGCGGGTGCAGACCGTCCTGGTGCGCCGGCTGACCGGGGCCGAGCTGCGGGCCGAGGAGGCCGAGCGGGAACGGGAGAGCCGGGAGCGGGAGGACCTGCTCCGGGCCGAGGAGCTCGAGAACGCCGATGCCGCGGCCGACGACGAGGCCGAGGCCGAGCCCGGCGACGCCGATCGGCCCAAGCCGCGCAAGAAGAAAAAGAAGAAGGCCAAACCGGCGGCCGAACCGGAGCCGGCCGATGACGCCGGGCCGGCGCCGACCCGGGAACCGCAACGAGCAGAACGGAACTGATCCGGATGACCGACAGCCCACCACGGGCCGCCCAGGAACTGGACGCCGAGGACGCCAAGCTGGTCACTCTGGCCCGGGGCGCCCGGGCCCGGGCCGGCGCCGCCGAGGGCGCCGCGGTCCGCGACGACGACGGCCGCACCTACGCGGCGGCCACCGTCGTGCTCCCGTCGTTGACGCTCACCGCGCTACAGGCGGCGGTGGCCGCCGCGGTGTCCTCGGGGGCGCAGGAGCTCGAGGCCGCCGTGGTCGTCGGGACCGCGACGGAGATCGATCCCGCGTCGGTCGCGGCCGCCGGCGACCTGGGGGCCGCCGCGCTGATCCTGGCCGGACCCGACGGTGCCGTGCGGAGCCGGCGCTGAGTACCGCCGGGCCGACCGGTGCCGGATTCCGGTCCGGCTTCACCTGTTTCGTCGGCCGGCCCAACGCCGGCAAGTCGACCCTGCTGAACGCGATCGTCGGCGAGAAGGTGGCGATCACCTCGGACAAGCCGCAGACCACCCGCCGGGCGGTCCGCGGCATCCTGACCCGGCCGGATGCGCAGCTGGTCATCGTCGACACCCCGGGGCTGCACCGGCCGCGCACGCTGCTGGGCGAACGGTTGGACGATCTGGTGCGCTCGGTGTGGTCGGACGTCGACGTGATCGGCTTCTGCCTGCCGGCGGACGAGCGGGTCGGCCCGGGCGACCGGCGGATCGCCGGCGACCTCGCCGACCGGGTCGGTCGCACGCCAGTGGTCGGGGTCGTCACCAAGGTCGACAAGGTGTCCCGGGAACGGCTGGCCGAGCACCTGCTGGAGGTGGGGCAGCTGCTGCCGGCCGCCGACGTGGTACCGGTCTCGGCGGTGACCCGGGACGGCGTGGACACCCTGGTCGACCTGCTCGTCGCTCGGCTGCCCGACGGGCCGATGCTCTACCCCGACGCGGAGTCGACCGACGAGCCGATCGAGACCCGGATCGCCGAACTGGTCCGGGAGGCGGCCCTGGACGGGGTGCGCGACGAACTGCCGCACTCGCTCGCCGCGCTCGTCACCGAGATCCTGCCGCCGGACCCCGACGCGGCCAAACCGGTGACCAAGGTGTACGTGACGCTGTTCGTGGAGCGACCGTCGCAGAAGCCGATCGTGTTGGGTCCCAAGGGCTCCCGGTTGGGCACGGTGGGCCGGCGGGCCCGGCTGCAGATCGAGGAGCTGCTCGGCGGCCGGGTGTACCTGGATCTGCACGTCACGGTGGCCAAGGACTGGCAGCGGGATCCGAAGCAGCTGCGCAAGCTGGGCTTCGACGGGTAGCAGCGGGCCCGGCCGCGCCACGCCGGGCCGCCGTCCGGCGCCAATTCGGTACCCCGGCGGGCTTCGTTGTGTCATCATCCGGGGATGGGCAGGCATGCCAAGGGGGCAGTTCGGTCGCGGAAGACCGCCATGGCCGTCGGTATCGCGGCGTCGGCGGCACTGGTCCTCGCGGCCGGGTGGTCGTGGGCGGTGGGGTCGACCGGCCCGGCCGCGCTCACCGACGGCACCGTGTCCGCGCAAGCGGTGGTTGTCTCGTCCCTGGCCTGTCAGAACGGCGACGAGGGCACCGTGGTCGATCTGCTGGGACCGGTCGACCAGCCACCGGGCACGACCCGTCGCGCCACCATTGACTCCTGCGGGCACCGCCCGGGCGAGGTATTGCGGGTGGAGTATTCGGCCGCGCACCCGGATCGGGTGGTGCCGACCGCGGTCGTGGACGGTGTGGATGACCCGAGCGGTCGGTTGCTGCCGCTCGGGCTGATCCTGGCCGGCCTGCTCGGGGCCGCCGCGGTCGCCGTCGTCGTCCGGGACGCCCGCCGTCCGCACCGGCCGGATGTACCCGCCGGCGCCGGCCCCCAGGGGACCGGTCACGGCCGGCACGCGCGGCCGGACGAGGACGAACCCGCGGTGCCGATCGTGCCCGTGCTTCTCCCCGTCGACCGTCCGCACGACCTGGACCTGCTGTTCCCCGCGCACCAGGACCTGCGGGAGAGCCTGCACGACGAGCTGTTCACCCACCGGAGCGCGGCGGGCGTCTGACGGTCCCGTCGTCGCGCCGACGTAGGGTGACCCGGTGCCCTCCGCCGCGGCCCCAGCCGCCCGCCGAACCGGACGTCCCCGCGCCCGCCGACTGCCCCGTGCCGACTATCCGGTGCATCGGACCGTCCTGGACAACGGTCTGCGGGTGCTGTTCGCGCCGGATCCCGGCGCGGGGGTGGTCGGTGTGTCGGTGCACTACGACGTCGGCTTCCGGTCGGAACCCGAGGGCCGCACGGGATTTGCCCACCTCTTCGAGCATCTGATGTTCCAGGGCAGCGAATCACTGCCCAAGTTGGAGCATTTCCGGCTCGTGCAGTCCTCCGGCGGCGTGTTCAACGGCTCGACCCACACCGACTACACCGACTACTTCGAAGTGGTGCCGGCGGGTGCCCTGGAACGCGCGCTGTTCCTCGAGGCCGACCGGATGCGGGCGCCGTTGATCACCGAGGAGAACCTGGCCAACCAGGTCGACGTGGTGAGCGAGGAGATCCGGCTCAACGTGCTCAACCGCCCCTACGGCGGATTTCCCTGGGTGCAGCTGCCGGCGGTCTTGTTCAGCTCGTTCGCCAACGCGCACAACGGTTACGGCGACTTCGTCGACCTGCAGGCGGCCACCGTCCAGGACTGCGCCGAATTCTTCGACACCTATTACTCCCCGGCCAACGCGGTGCTGACGGTGTGCGGCGACTTCGATCCGGGACAGGCCGGGGAATGGGTCGAACGGCATTTCCACGACATCCCCGCGCGTCCGGCGCCGGTCCGCCCGTCGTTCGCCGAGCCGCCGCCGACCCGGGTGCTCCGGGCCGACCACGTCGACCCGCTCGCCCCGGCGCCCGCGCTGGCCGTCGGCTGGCGGCTCCCCGACCCGGTGGCTGACCTGCCGGGCTACCTGGCGTTCGTCGCTCTCGCCGGCATCCTGTCCGACGGCGAGTCCTCCCGGTTGCAGTCCGCCGTGGTCGCCGAGGCGAACCTGGCCACCGACCTGTGGGCGTCCCCGGGGCTGCTCGGCGGCCCGCTGGACGCGCGCGACCCGGATGTGTTCGTGCTGGGCGCGATCCATCCCGTCGACGTGCCGGCCGAGCAGGTCGTCGAGGCCTGCGCGGAGCAGATCGGCCGGGTGGCGGCGGACGGTCCCGACGCCGACGAGCTGCAGCGGTCACTGGCCCGGTTCGCCTCGACGCTGTACCGGGACAACGACGCCATCGCCAGTCGCACCCGGTCCCTCGGGTCGCTGGAGTTGCTGCACGGACGCGCCGAGCTGCTGGGCGAGCTGCCCGCTCTGCTGTCCGCGATCACCGCCGAGGACATCGCGGCCGCCGCGGCGTCGCTGGACCCCGGCAGGTGCGCGCAGCTGCGGATCGTGCCCGAGCAGGTGGCGCGATGAGCGAGGCATCCCGAGCGATGAGGTCGGCAGAGCAGATCGGCCGGACCGCGGCCGGGCCGCGGTCGGTGCCCGCCCTGATTCCGGGGGCGCGAGGCAGGCTGCCGGCCGTCTCGCGGACGCGGCTGGACAACGGGCTGACCGTGCTCGCCGTGCGCAAGCCACGCAGCCCGCTGGTGGAGGTCCGGCTGCGGGTGCCGTTCGGCGGGTCCAGCCCGGTGCACGCCGCCCGGGCCGAGCTGGTGGCGGCCACGCTGCTGCTGGGCACCGCCGGCCGGGACCGGCGGCAGGTCGACGCCGATCTGGCCGCGGTCGGTGGCCACCTGGACACCGGGGTGGATCCGCAACGGCTGCTGGTCACCGGTTCGGTGCTGGCGTCCGGCCTGCCGACGCTGCTGGACGTGCTGGCCGACTGCCTGACCGGCGCCGCTTACCGCAAGGACGACGTCCTCGGCGAGCGGGCCCGGCTGGTCGAGCACCTGATGATCTCGGCGGCGCAGCCGGCGTCCGTCGCGCACCGGCTGCTGCAGCAGCGGCGGTTCGGCGAGCACCCGGCGGCCTGGGACGTGCCGGATGCCGAGCTCGTCGGCACCGTCGGGGTGGCGGCCGTGCGCGGATTGCACGGCCGGGCCGTGGTGCCCGACGGGTGCACGCTGACCCTGGTGGGCGACCTGAGCCCCGGCCGGGCGACCGCCGCGGCCGCGCAGGCACTGTCCGGTTGGGGTGCGGACCGGTCGACGCGACGGCTCGCCCCGCCGCCGGCGATCGTCGGCGGCCCGTTGCTGGCCGAGCACCGCGCCGGCGCCGTGCAGTCGCAGGTCCGGCTGTCCGGCCCGGCGGTACCCCGCTCCGATCCGGATTATCCGGCCCACCAGCTGGCGAACCTGGTGTACGGCGGCTACTTCTCCTCCCGCCTGGTGGAGAACCTGCGTGAGGACAAGGGTTTCACTTACCATGCCCGGTCGACCCTGGAGTTCTGGCCGGAGCGGGCGGCGGTGACGATCAGTTTCGACACCGCCACGCCGGCCACTGCGGCGGCCCTGCTGGAGACCCAGTACGAACTCGGCCGGCTGTCCCTGCAGCCGCCGACCGAGGCGGAGGTCGACTCGGCGCGCAACTACGCGCTCGGCACCCTGGCCACCTCGCTGGCCACCCAGGCCGGGCTGGCGTCGATGCTGTCCATGCTGGCCGGGAGCGGCCTGGACGAGGGCTGGTTGCGGGAGCATCCGAAGCGGCTGGTCGCGACGACCGTCGACGATGTGGCGGCCGCCGCGGCTACCATGCTGGCGCCGGCCGCGTTCACCGGCGTGATCGTGGGCGATCTGGATGCGATCGCGCCCGGGCTGCGCGGGCTGGGCACGGTGGAACTGCCGTGACGGCACTGTCGATGGGCGTGCCGACGCTGTCCCGCGGCGCGGCCGACCGGTCCGAGGATGTGCGGGACCCGGCCCGGATCGGCCGGACCTGGTCGACCGCACGGGTTCTGGTCGTCGACAAGGTCGGCCGAGCGGAGTGGGACGGAACGTCGCTGACGTTCGTGCCCGCCCTGTCCATCGCGGCGGAGCCGCCCGCCGACGCGGTGCTGCTCGGTGAGATCGACGGGGTCGACCACTGGTCGGTGCCCGGCGAGGTCACCGGTCACCGGGGCGGACTCCGCGAGATCGGGGCGCTGCTGTCGGACACCGACGCCGGCCTGTTCACCACCGCGACCGCATTGCTCACCTGGCACGCCGCGGCGCCCTTCTGCCCGCGCTGCGGGCAGCGCAGCACGCCCCGGCCGGCCGGCTGGTCACGGGTCTGCCCGAACGATCATGAGGATTTCCCGCGGACCGACCCGGCCGTGATCGTGCTGGTGCACGACGGGGACGACTCGATCGTGCTGGCCCGCCAACCCATCTGGCCGCCGGGCCGGGTGTCGGTGCTGGCCGGCTTCGTCGAGGCGGGGGAGTCGCTGGAGGCGGCGGTGGTCCGGGAGATCGCCGAGGAGGTCGGGTTGCCGGTCCGCGACGTGCAGTACCTGGGCTCCCAGCCGTGGCCGTTCCCCCGGTCGCTGATGGTCGGTTTCGCCGCCCGGGCCGACCGGACCGACGAGCTGCGGCCCCGGGTCGGCGAAATCGAATCGGCCCGCTGGGTCGATCGGGCGACGGTTCGGCAGTTGATCGCCGAGGATCAGGACAACTGGCTCTCGCCGGCCGCCGACGGGCCGGACTCATCACCGGGTCTGTCCGCGGACGAACGCGACAACGCCGCGCCGGTGGACGCCGGCACCGCGTTCGCCCAGGTGCTGCCCGGCCCCGTCTCCATCGCCCGCCGCATGATCGACGCCTGGGCCGCCGCCGACTGAACCCCCGACGCACCCCGCCGACCCACCCCGCCGACCCACCCGCCGGCCGATCCCGCCGGCCGATCCCGCCGGCCGCCCCGACCGACCCCGACCCCGCCGACCGCCCCGACCCCGCGCGGTCCGTCCGCCCCTGCCCGCGTGGTCCGTCTGCCCCTGCCCGCGTGGTCCGGCCGACCGACCTGCCGACCGACCTGCGCCCCTGCCCGCGCGGATCAACTACGCCGGCGCGGATCATCTGACCCCGAATGTGGCGAGTGGGACGGAAGTTGCCGAGTTTGTCCGCGCGGTTGTCCACACCCCGCCCTGTGCACAACCGCGCGGATCAACTGACCCCGAATGTGGCGGATGGGACAGAAGTTGCCGAGTTCAGCCGCGCCCGGGTAGATGATCCGCGCGGCACAGGTGGGAGTTCGGGGGTGTCGTACGGCTGTGCGAACATGGGTGGGTGCCGACGAACCACCTGGAGGGCCTGGACGACCAGCAGCGGGCGGCGGTGGTGGCCCCGTCGGGTCCGGTGTGTGTGCTGGCCGGGGCCGGCACGGGCAAGACGCGGACGATCACCCACCGGATCGCGCATCTGGTGTCCACCGGCGCCCACCCGGTGTCCGAGGTGCTCGCGGTCACCTTCACCACCCGGGCGGCGGGGGAGATGCGGCTGCGGTTGCGGAGTCTGGGGGTGCCCGGCGTGCAGGCCCGCACGTTTCATTCGGCAGCGCTCAAGCAGCTGCGCTACTTCTGGCCGCGCGCGGTCGGCGGCCCGCTCTGGCCGGTGCTGGACCACAAGCTGCGGCTGGTCGCGATCGCCGCCCGGCGCGCGAACGCCGGCACCGACGCGGCCACCCTGCGGGACCTGGCGAGCGAGATCGAGTGGTCGAAGGCCACCCTGGCCGGTCCCGAGCAGTACCTCGCCGCGGTGGCCAAGCATCAGCGGGACACCCCGCTGCCCGCGGAGACGGTGGCCAAGGTGTTCGCCGGCTACGAGCAGGCCAAGCAACAGGCCGAGCAGCTGGATTTCGACGATCTGCTGCTGCACACCTGCGCGATTCTGGAGGACGACCGTGACGTCGCGGCCGAGTTCCGGGCCCGGTATCGCAGTTTCGTCGTCGACGAGTACCAGGACGTCACCCCGTTGCAGCAGCGACTGCTCGACGCGTGGTTGGGCGGTCGCGACACCATCACCGTGGTCGGCGACGCCAACCAGACCATCTACTCGTTCGCCGGGGCCAGCCCTACGTACCTGCTCGGCTTCGAGAAACGTTATCCCAACGCGGAAGTCGTGAAGCTGGAACGCGACTACCGGTCCACACCGCAGGTCGTCGGGCTGGCCAACCGGATCATCGCCGGCGCCTCCGGGGCCACCACCCGGTACCGGCTCCGGCTCACCGCGGGTCGTCCCGACGGGCCCGCCGCGACGTTCGACGAGCATCCCGACGAGCCCACCGAGGCCGCCGTGGTGGCCGCCGCCTGCGCCGCGCTGATCGAGGCCGGCACGCCGGCCGCCGAGATCGCCGTCCTGTACCGGATGAACGCCCAGTCGCAGGCCTACGAGGACGCACTGTCCGCCGAGGGCGTGCCGTACGTGGTGCGGGGCGGTGAACGCTTCTTTGCCCGGCCGGAGGTGCGCCAGGCGATCACTGTGCTGCGCGGCGCGGGTGCGGCCGGCGCCGACGACGATGCCGCGCCACCCCCGCTGGTGGCCCGGGTGCGGGCCTTGCTCGGGCCGATCGGGCTGAGCGACGAGCCGCCACCGGCCGGCGCCCTGCGGGACAAGTGGGATTCCCTGCTGGCCCTGGTCAGCCTGGCCGAGGAACTGGCCGCCGCGGAGCCCGCGGCCACCGTCCCGGCCCTGGTTCGCGAACTTGACCAGCGGGCGGAGGCGCAGCACGCACCATCGGCGCTCGGCGTCACCCTCGCCTCCCTGCACTCGGCCAAGGGGCTGGAGTGGGACGCGGTGTTCCTGGTCGGTCTGACCGACGGCACCTTGCCCATCCAGCACGCCGAGACCCCGGAGGAGATCGAGGAGGAGCGCCGGCTGTTCTACGTCGGCGTGACCCGGGCCCGGTCGCGCCTTGCGCTGTCCTGGGCCCTGTCCCGCACCGAGAACGGCCGGCGGACCCGCCGGCGCAGCCGCTTCCTCACCGGGCTGGCCCCGGACAGCGCTCGCCCCGACCGCACGGGCCGGGCCCCCGGCCGGTGCCGGATCTGTGGGGCGACGCTGCTCGCGGCGGCGCAGATCAAGTCCGGCCGGTGCGCGAACTGCCCGTCGTCCGCCGACCCGCAGTTGGTGGACGCGCTGCGGGCCTGGCGCAAGGACCGATCGTCGCAGGCCTCGGTGCCCGCGTTCGTGGTGTTTTCCGATGCCACCCTGCTGGCCATCGCGGAACGCAAGCCGGCCGACAACGCCGCGCTGCTGGCCATTCCCGGGATCGGTCGGGCCAAGCTCGACGCGTACGGCACGGACGTGCTGGAGATCGTCGGCCGGGCCGCCGGCAACAATTCCTGAGCTTGCACGGAACTTTCTCCGATATTCGGTTGCGCCGGTCGCCGGCCGCGACCTACTGTCGTTTCGGTTGGTGCACCGGACGGTCGAGCGGGCCGGGACGGTGCGGCACCGGAGTAGGGAAGATCGCCAGAAACAGCTCTCCGCCACAGGCGGGGTCGCGGACGCAAGGGAGGTGCCGAATGTTCAATGTGCGGATGATCAGCGCGTGGACCGGCTCCTGCGTCGCGAACCTGTCGCGGATCGAGGGACCGGTCATCGTCGCGCGACCGCGCCATGATCAGGTCGATGTTCTCGCGCTGGCTACCCCCGGTGGCATGTTCCAGCGCTACGGGACGCCCCAGGCCTGACGGGCCGATCGCCCGCACCTGAGCTGTTCGCCCGATCGCCGGGCAAATGCCCCATTTGGCCTGTATCTGACAGGCAACCCACCGACTCCGAGCCGTAGGCCGGCCCACATCCGGACCGGACGGCCACCCTCAACACCCTCACGGAGGCCCACCGTGATGCACCTGCTCGAACTGATCGACACCAGTCCGCACGATGATCTGCCGTGCCTGGTCGGCGACCCGGACCTGTTCTTCGCGGAACGGCCCGACGACCTGGAGCGGGCCAAGGCGCTGTGCGTCGACTGCCCGGTCCGGCCGCAGTGCCTGGCCGCGGCGCTCGACCGCGCGGAGCCCTGGGGCGTCTGGGGCGGCGAGATCTTCGACCACGGCGTCGTGATCGCCCGCAAGCGGCCGCGTGGCCGGCCCCGCAAGGTCGCGGCATGAACACCCGGCGGCGGCCGCATCCGCGCTCGCGGAGCGTACCGTCCCTCGGCTCGTACCCGCTTGCCCGGCAACGATTCTCAGCTGGTCCCTGCATTGCCAAGACATTTGCCCGCCGCCATCCGGCGGGCCATTCACGGAGGAATGACATGAGTTCTCTCATCGAGGATCTCGCTCGGGATCGGTTACGTCAGATCCAGCGCGACGCCGAACGTTCCCGGCAGATTCGCCGGGCCAAGGAGGCCCGCAAGGGCCGGTGAGCACCACGGACGGCGAGTCGGGACGCGAGCGCCCCGGCTCGCCGTCCGCTCGTCCCGACCGTCGGCGACAACGTGATTCGGCCGACCCGGACCGGCAGGCTCGGGCCGGCCGGGCACCGACTATCGTGGGGCCGATGGACGATCGGCCGGATGCGCGGACGACCGAGCCGGCCGGCGCCTGCCAGCTCTGCGGAACCCCCGTCCCGTCCGTGGCCCTGGCCTGGATGCTGGAGTCGACCGCCCGCGGCGCCGCCTGGACGTGCCCGGCCTGCGCCCGGGCGAACCTGCGGGCCATCGAGTCGAAGTTGGACCAGGAGTACTGGTAGGCGCGGACCGGTCAGACGGGGTCGTTGAACCCGGCCAGGTACTCGGTGACGATCTCCCGGAACGGCGCGGTCGCGTCCAGCTGGCACATCACGCCGACCGACCCGAACGTCACCCGGTGGATCAACAAGTAGGACGGCGGCAGGTTCAGGTTGCGGGCCAACCGGGACTCCTCGCTGGAGAAGTTCGACATCCGCGCGGCCTGGGCCTGCATCCAGGCCCGGGTGAAGTGAAAGGTCTCCTGCCGCAGCGGTTCGATGAACGGCACCACGTAGTTCATCAGCAACTCGGCGTCGGGTTCGTAGCCGGCCGGGATAAAGCCCTCGCCGCGCAGGGCCTCCACCACCAGGTCGGCGTGGCCCTCCAGGGCCAGCCGGGTGACCCGGCCGATGATCGGCGGGGCGCCGTCGGGCAACCTGGCCACCGACCCGAAGTCGATGACGGCCAACCGCCCGTCGTCGGTGAGCAGGTAGTTTCCCGGATGTGGATCCGCGTGCAGCAGCCCGACCCGGGTCGGTGCGGCGAAGTGCAGCTCGGTGAGCAGGCTGCCGGCCCGGTCCCGCTGCTCGGTGGTGCCCGTCGCGATGATCTTGTTCAGGGAGGTCCCGTCCACCCACTCGGCGATGATCGCCTTGGGTGCGCTGGCCACGACCCTCGGCACCAGGAACTTCTCGTCGCCGGCGTAGCCGGCGGCGAAGGCGCGCTGGTTGTCCGCCTCCTGGGCGTAGTCGAGCTCCTCCAGGATCCGTTCCCGCAGCTCGGCGACCAGCGGCCGCATCTGGGTGCCCGGCACCACCATGCCCAGCAGCGGGGCCACCCGGAAGAGCTGATCCATGTCGGACTTCAGGGCGGCGTCCGCCCCCGGGTACTGCAGCTTGACCGCGACGGGCCGGCCGTCGTGCCAGAGACCGCGGTGCACCTGTCCGATGCTCGCGGCCGCGGCCGCGGTGTCGTCGAACTCGGCGAACCGCGCACGCCAGCCGGTCCCGAACTGGTGGGCCATGATCTTGTGCACCGTGGCCGGAGGCATCGGCGGCGCGGCGTTCTGCAGCTTGGTCAGCGCCTCCCGGTAGGGCGCGGCGTACTCCTCCGGGATCGCGGCCTCGTAGATGCTCAGCGCCTGACCGAACTTCATCGCGCCGCCCTTGAGGGTGCCGAGCACCTCGAAGAGCTGTTCGGCGGTGCGGCGCTGCAATTCCGTGTTGACCGCCTCGCGATCCCGGCCGGCCAGGCGCTGCCCGAGCCCGAGCGTGGCCCGGCCCGCCGCCGACAGCGGCAGGCTCGCCAGGCGGGCCGTTCGGCTCAGGGCACCTTTAGGAATGTCGGACACCCGTCCATTGTGGCTGACGGCTCGAGCGGCTCCGATCACCGCGCCGGCCGGCAGCCGCAATCGGGATGCTCGGGCCAGCTTCGCCGGCGGCCCGACAGGCCCTGTGCGGTCCATTCGATCGACCCGTTCACCGTGACCGGGGTGCCCGTTCCGTCCACCAGGTCCAGGATCTGGCCCGCGGCGAACGCGGCGGCCATCGCCGAAATCGCCACCGGCGCCCGCGGCGCCTGCCGGGCCAGCGTCCTGGCGACCACCGGCCAACCCGGGTCGGCGTCGCTGCGGTGCCGGTGCATGCAACCGAGGCAACTGGACCGCCCGGGCAGCACCAGCGGCCCGACCACGGCGCGGCCGGCCAGGGTGAGCACCGACAGGTGGGGGAGGCGCTGCTGGACGAGGGTGGCGGCCACGCCGAGGTCGGGCACCGCATCGCCGGCCAGCACCACCACAGCCGGCGATTGATGGGGCGCCGGCCGGTGGGTACGTACCGACGGGTTCGCAGCGCGGACCGCGGGGTCGGCCGACGGGCCGGCGCGGCGCCGCTCGGCCGGGTCGTCACGGGAGCCGATCCGCCGACCGATGACGGCCGGTCCGGACCGGGCCGGGTCGTGGTGGACGTGCCCGATGCCGGCCGCGGCGATCAGCGTCGCGACGAGCGACGCGGCGGCCGAGTCGCCGCGGACGACCACCAGGGCGTCCCGGCGCGCCTGCAGAATGCGCCCGGCCGCCGCCTGGCCGTGCCGGTGCACCAGGCCGATCCGCTCCTGAGACAGGTGGCCGGACCCCGGGCTCGGCCCGGTGGGCTCGCCGCCCACCGCGACGAGGAGGTCCGCCGACAACAGTTGCTCGAGCAACGCGTGCCAGACCAGCGGATCCGCGTCGTGCGCGGCCAGGACCGCGCCCACCGGCGCGGAGCCGTCGAGCCCGGACAGCACCGGCGCCGCCTCGGGCGGTGCGTTGATCAACAGCACCCGGCGCGGTTCCTCGGCACCGATCTGTACCTCGTCCGGCGTCCGGACGATGAGTGGAACGTCCGCGGACAGCGCGTAGCGGGCCGTCATGTCGACCCGCCCGAGGCCGTCCTGCCTGCTGGGAATCCGCGTCACCACGTCCATCACCTCGACCACCAGGGTGACGGATCGCGAGCGGCCGACCACAAGTTATCCACAGGCCCCGGCGGGCCTGTGGATAACTGGGTCAGGCCTTGCCGAGGATCCGGTTCATCTTGGTGCCGCAGACGGGGCAGGTCCCCTTCGCCATCCGGCGGCCGTTCGTCTCGGCGACCTCACCCTCGAAGTCGCGCTTCTCCTTGCACTTGACGCAGTAGCCGTTGTAGGTCTCGGCCATCGGCCCTTCCTTTCGTCCGCGGTGACACGGGCGCCGCGGGCGGCGCTCACAGTCACCCGCATCAGCTCGATCCGGGGATCGGACCGGCGCCCACCGTACCCGCCCGGTCACGTGCAGCCGGGGATTTGGACGATCGGTATGTGGCGGGCTGCTTGCGGACGCCGATGAGGTGGGTGAGTGCCGGGGCATCGATCGGGTCACTGTCGCACCGGCCTGACAGACTGGCCGGCATGCCCTATACCGCCGCTGCCGACCGTTACGAACCGATGCCCTACCGCCGGACCGGGCGCAGCGGACTGCTGCTGCCGGCCGTGTCCTTGGGTCTGTGGCAGAACTTCGGCGATGTGAACCCGCTGGCCACCCAGCGGGCGGTGCTGCGGCGTGCGTTCGACCTGGGCGTCACCCACTTCGACCTGGCCAACAACTACGGCCCGCCCTACGGGTCGGCCGAGCTCAACTTCGGCCGGATCCTGGCCGAGGACTTCGGGCCCTACCGGGACGAGCTGATCATCTCGACCAAGGCCGGATACGACATGTGGCCCGGCCCGTACGGCGACCTCGGCTCCCGCAAGTACCTGCTGGCCTCGCTGGATGCGTCGCTGCACCGGATGGGGCTGGACTACGTCGACATTTTCTACTCGCATCGGGCCGACCCGGACACCCCGCTGGAGGAGACGATGGGTGCCCTGCACACCGCCGTCGCCTCGGGCCGGGCGCTGTACGCCGGCATCTCCTCCTACTCGCCGGAACGCACCCGGCGGGCGGCCGAGATTCTGGCCGACCTGGGCACTCCGTTGCTGATCCACCAACCGTCGTACTCGATGCTCAACCGCTGGGTCGAAGACGGGCTGCTCGACACCCTCGGCGAGCTGGGCGTCGGCTGCATCGCGTTCTCCCCGCTGGCCCAGGGCATGCTGACCGACAAGTACCTGAACGGAGTGCCGCAGGGTTCACGAGCGTCGCGGCCCGGGTCGCTGTCCACCGACCTGCTGACCGACGAGGCGATCGGGCACATCCGCGCGCTCAACGACATCGCGTCGGGCCGAGGCCAGTCGCTGGCCCAGCTCGCGCTGAGCTGGGCGCTACGGGACGAGCGGGTGACGTCGGTGCTGGTCGGTGCGTCGTCGGTGGCGCAGCTGGAGGACAACCTGGCCGCGACCGGGAACCTCACCTTCGACGACGACGAACTGGCCGGGATCGAGCGGCACGCGGTGGACTCCGGGATCAACCTGTGGAGCCCGTCCAGCGCGGTGTGAGCGCGGCCCCGCGCCCGGGTCAGACCGGGCGCGGCGGCTGCTCGTCGGGGTTCCCGTCCTCGGCGGCCGGGGCCGACGGGTCCGCCGAGTCGTCCGGCTTGCCCAGCAGCTGGGTTTCGATGTCGTCCAACCCGGCGAGCAACTCGGTGAACTGCTTGTCCCGCTCGACGAATCCCTTCGGGTCGTCCAGGTCCGTGCCCGACGGCAGCAGCCCGGGGTCGGCCCAGAGCGCGTCCCGGCCGTCGGTGCCCCGGGATTCCCCGACCGCGTTCCAGAGCTCCGCCGCCGCGCGCAGCCGGCGTGGGCGCAACTCCAGCCCGATCAGGGTGGCGAAGGTCTGTTCGGCCGGACCGCCGGTGGCGCGGCGCCGGCGCAGCGTCTCGCGCAGCGCGCCGGCCCCGGGCAGCCGTTCACCGACCGCCTCCGCGACGACCGTGTCCACCCAACCCTCGACCAGCGCGAGCAGGGTCTCCAGCTCGGCCATCGCGGCCTGCTGACCGGGGGTCACCGTCGGTTCGAACATGCCCTGGCCGAGTGCCGCCTCGATGCTGGCCGGGTCGTTCGGGTCGATGGACGAGGCCAACTGTTCCACCGCGGAGAAGTCGACGGAGATGGCCTTGGCGTAGTCGTTGATCAGGCTGATGACCCGGTCGCGCAGCCACGGGGTGCCGGCGTAGAGCCGGTGGTGCGCCGCCTCGCGGACGGCGAGGTACAGCCGGACCTGGTCCTCGGGCAGGTTCAGCCCGGAGCCGAATTCGGCGATGGACCGCGGCAGCAGCGCCGCGGTACCGTCCGGGCCGAGCGGGATGCCGACATCGGTGGACGTCAGGACCTCGGTGGCGAGCTGGGCCAGGCCCTGGCCGAGCTGCGAGCCGAACGCCATCCCGCCCATCGAGCCCATCATCGCCAGCAGCGGGCCGGCCTGCGCCTTGGCCTGCTCGGGCAGCCCGTCGACCCACGCCCGGGACACCTGCTCGGCGATGGGGGAGCACAGCTTCTCCCACATCGGCATCGTGGCGTCGATCCACTGCCGGGGGGTCCACGCGGTCGAGGTACGGGCGCCGGCCGGCAGCGCGGTGGCGCCGTCCAACCACACCTCGGCCAGCTTGATCGCCTCGGCGACCTTGTTCACGTCCACCGAGGACGCCGGGTGCGAGGCCGGCACCTGGGAGGTGGCCAGCCGACGGGCCAGGTCGTAGTTCACCGGACCGGAGGACGCCCCGGAATCGTTGGCCTGCGACATCATCTGGCCCAACTGGGACAGCATGGAGCCCAACTGACCGAGGTCGAAGCCGCCCGGCCCGGGGCCCTGTCCGGGCTTGCCTTCGGGGTCGTCGTCTCCGGATGGCGAGAATCCGAAGGGCAGGTTCGTCATGCCGCCCACGTTACGCAACTTCGACCGTCCTGGGTGGCCTTGATGTGAACGATGCGGGTCACGCCCTACCCTCGGGACCCATGTCCTGGTTCTCCCGGTTGTCCCTGCGCGGGCGCACCCTCGTGGTCGGCGGCGCGGCCAGCGTGGTGCTGGTGGGCGCGGCCGTGGCCATCCCGATCCCGTACGTCGCGGTGTCCCCGGGGGTGACCTACAACGTCCTCGGGTCGGTCGGCGATGCCCAGGTGATCACGTTCGCCGGGGACGGTGTGCCGGCCGGCGCCGACGCCGGCCGGTCCGGCGAGGGCAACCTGAACATGACGACGATCTCGATCAGCGACGGCATCACCCTGTTCGAGAGCCTGGCCCTGTGGGCGTCCGGCCGGTTCGCGCTGGCACCGCGGGAGGACTACTTCCCGCCGGATCAGACCATCGAGCAGGTCGAGGCGCAGAACGCCCAGGCGTTCCGCGACTCCCAGTCGGCCGCCGAGATCGCCGCACTGCGGTACCTGGATTACCCGAACGTCGTCTACGTCGGCGACATCGCCGGCGGCTCGCCCAGCTCGGGCGTGCTCCAACCACAGGACAAGATCGTCGGGCTGGACGGCGCCCCGATCACCGACTTCCCGTCGCTGCAGGCGGCGCTGGCCGGGACCAGCCCGGGGCAGGCGGTGACGGTGACGGTGGACCGCGACGGGCAAAGCGTCGACGAGAAGGTCACCCTGGGCAGCAACCCGTCGGTCGGCGAACAGGGCGTGCTGGGCATCGGCGCGGTGCAGCGGCCCCAGGCCCCGTTCGACATCACCATCTCGCTGGAGCGCATCGGCGGTCCGTCAGCCGGCCTGATGTTCACCCTCGGCCTGATCGACCGGCTCGGTGGGCAGGACCTGACCGGCGGGAAATTCATCGCCGGGACCGGCACCATCGACGGGGACGGCAAAGTCGGCCCCATCGGTGGGGTGCTGTTGAAGATGATCACCGCTCGGGAGGCGGGGGCCACCGTGTTCCTGGTGCCGGCGGACAACTGCGCCGAGGCGGTCACCCAGGTGCCCGACGGGCTCGAGCTGGTCAAGGTGGCCACCCTCGAGGACGCGACGCAGGCCCTGGCCACCCTGCGGGCGGGTGGGACGCCGCCCGGTTGCTGACGTCAGTCGGCGAACGTCAGCAACAGGCTGTCGAGCAGGTTCGGCGCCAGTTCGCCGCCCCGCAGCACCGGCCACGGCTCACCGTCCGGCGCGGTGCCGCGGATTCGCAGCAGGCAGGCCCGGCGCCCGTCGCGGTGCACCCCGGCCACCAGCCGGGCCTCCGTCCGCTCCGGGTGCGCCGCCGCCTGGATCGCGGCGGTCTCCTCGGAGAGGGCGGCCCGGGCGCTCGGCGGCAGCACCACGATCTCCTGGACCAGCACGCAGCCGGCCACCGCCGGCGGCCAGGACACCTGGGCCAATGCTCGTTCCAGGTCCGGATCGGGCAGGGCGTCCTGGGCGATCGGGGTGAACTCGGCCGCGCCGAGCTCGCGGGCCAGCGACGGTTCCGCGGCGGCCAGATCGGCCGTGCGCACCAGGGCGAACAGCGCCGGCGGACGGTCCCACCCGGCCGTGCCCGCGAACTCCTCGACCTCGGTGACCGCCGCGGCCAGGTCCGCGTCCTCCACCCATGCAACCTCGCTCATCGCCCGTGATCCTCGCACGTCACCGGCCGCCGCATGGGCGGTGCCCGGGAGCGGTACATGAGGTGGGTGTGAATCCGGTCGTTGCCCGATCGTTGCCGGATCCAGGGAACCTGCGGCCGGTGCCTACAGTTGAGGGTGCGAGCGCGAACGTTCGATCGACCGAGTCTTCGACGGGCGTCGGGCGCGCTGCACCAAAGACGACCCGAGGAGTTCACCCGTGGCCATGCGGCCCCCCGTCGGATTGCCCACGATGTCCAAGCGCGCCAAGCGGGTGTTGATCGCGCTGGTCACCCTGGCCGTCCTGGCGATCCTGTGGTTCCAATTCGTCAGCATCTACGTCGACTGGTTGTGGTACGGCGAGGTCGGCTTCCGCGAGGTGTTCACCACCCAGGCGCTGAGCCGGATCGCCATGTTCCTGGTCGCCGGGGTCGGCGCCGCCGCGTGCGTCTTCCTGGCACTGTTCCTGGCGTACCGGTCCCGGCCGGTGTTCGTGCCCAGCAACGAGGCCGACCCTCTCGCCCCGTACCGGGCGATCGTCACCGCGCGCCCCAAGCTGTTCGCGTTCGGCATCGCAATCCTGATCGGTCTGATCAGCGGGCTCTCGGCCCAGTCGGACTGGACCATCGTCCAGCTCTGGCTGCACGGCCAGAACTTCGGCACGCTCGATCCCCAGTTCGGTAACGACGTCGGCTTCTACGTCTTCACCCTGCCGATGATCCAGCTCGTCCTGGGCTGGCTGTTCGTGATCATCGGTGTCTGCTTCGTGCTGGTCGCGCTGGTGCAGTACCTCTTCGGTGGCATCCGGCTGTCCGGGCCGGGGCGCAAGGTCACCCCGCAGGCCACCATGCAGCTGTCCCTGCTGGTGGCCGCGTTCGTGCTGCTCAAGGCGGTGCAGTACTGGTACGACCGGTACGAGCTGCTGTTCTCCAACCGGAATCCGACCTTCACCGGCGCCTCGTACACGGACATCAACGCGGTCCTGCCGGCCAAGCTCATCCTGATGCTGATCGCGCTCATCTGCGCCATCGGCTTCGTGGTGGGGGCCTTCACCCGGTCCGTCAAGCTGCCGGCGATCGCGCTGGGGCTGCTGGTGCTGTCCAGCGTGCTGATCGGTGGCGTCTGGCCGCTCGTGCTGCAGCAGGTCGTGGTCAACCCGAACGGCATCAACCGGGAGCCCGAGTACATCGCCCGGAACATCGACGCGACGCGCACGGCGTACGACATCCAGGACGACCAGATCAACTACGTCGACTACCCGGGCCAACTCGTCGGCGACCCGCAGGAGATCATCGCCGACCAGGACACCGTGCCCAACGCCCGGCTGCTGGACCCCAACGTGCTCTCGCCGACATTTACCCAGCAGCAGCAGCTGCGGAACTTCTACGGCTTCCCGGACCAGTTGGCGATGGACCGGTACACGGTCAACGGGCAGACCCAGGACTACGTGGTCGCGGTCCGTGAGCTGAACGCCGCCGGCCTCAACGACGCGCAGAAGAACTGGATCAACGAGCACATGGTGTTCACCCACGGCGACGGCTTCGTCGCCGCGCCGGCGAACACCGTGGTCAACGGCTACCCGGACTACGTGGTGTCCGACCTCGCGGCGCTGCAACGGCAGCAGGCCGGCGGGGCCGCGCCGGCGATCCCGGTGGCCCAGCCGCGGACGTATTACGGCCAGCTCGTCACGGACTACGCCATCGTCGGCAGCGACGGCGGCTCGGCCCGTGAGTACGACACCGACAGCTCCCGGTACACCTACACCGGCACCGGCGGGGTGCCGGTCGGCAACCTGTTCCAGCGGGCCGTATTCGCCACCGAGTACGGCGAGCAGAACTTCCTGTTCTCCACCGAGATCAACTCGAACTCCAAGATCCTCTACAACCGCGACCCGATTGATCGGGTCAAGCTGGCTGCCCCGTTCCTGACCGCCGACACCAAGGCCTACCCGGCGGTCGTCGACGGGAAGATCGTGTGGATCGTCGACGCGTACACCACGGCGGCGAACTACCCGTACGCGCAGAACGTCACGTTGTCGGACGCGACCAACAACTCGCTGGCCGCCCGCGGCGCCGCCAGCCAGACCAGCCAGCAGGTGTCCTACATCCGCAACTCGGTCAAGGCCACCGTCGACGCCTACGACGGCACGGTGACCCTCTACGCGGTCGACGAGTCGGACCCCGTGCTCAAGGCCTGGGAGGGGGTGTTCCCCGGCCTGGTCAAGCCCGCCTCCGCGGTCAGCGACAGCCTGCGGGCCCACTTCCGGTACCCGCAGGACCTGTTCGAGGTGCAGCGGTCCCTGCTGGTCCGCTACCACGTCGACGACCCGGTCGACTTCTTCCAGAGCTCCGGCTTCTGGCGCGTGCCCAACGACCCGACCGTCTCCGACACCGTGCAGGCCCCGCAGCCGCCGTATTACCTGCAGGTCAAGCTGCCCGGATCGGACGCGGCGACGTTCCAACTGACCAGCGTGCTGACCGGCTACCAACGGGAGTTCATGAGCGCCTACGTGTCCGCCGGATCCGACCCGGGTGACTACGGGAAGCTCACCGTGCTCCGACTACCCACGGCCACCCAGACACCCGGTCCGCAACAGGTACAACAGCTGTTCCGGACCACCCAGGAGATCTCCAGCCTGGTCACCCTGGCCACCAACCAGGGCGGGTCCAGAGTCATCTGGGGCAACCTGCTGACCCTCCCGGTCAATGACGGTCTGCTCTACGTCGAACCCTTCTACATCCAGGGACAGACGACATCGAGCACCTCTGGCTCGTCGTTCCCGCAGCTGAACCGGGTCCTGGTCTGGTACGCCGGCCGGGTCGGGGTGGGCACCACGCTGACCCAGGCGTTGACCCGAGCCGCGCAGAGTGCGCCGGTGCAGACGCCGGTCACCGGGGACGGGGCCGACATCCTGACCGACCCGTCGGGGGCCAGCGCCACGCCGACCGCGCCGCCGACGTCGTCGGCGCCGCCACCGGCCGACCAGCAGGCCGCGCTCACCCAGATGGATGCGGCGGCCAGCGCGCTGGAAGCGGCCAAGGCCTCCGGTGACCTCGGGCAGATCGGTGCGGCCAGCCAGAAGCTAGAGGACGCCGTGCGCAACTACCTGGCCCTGGCCGGCACGTCCATACCCAGCGCCAGCCTCGGCCCGGTACCGACCTCGGCCGGGGGCTAACCGGCGGACGCGAGTGTGACCCGGGCCGTGTTGCGCGGGTCACACTCGTTGCGGCGCCGACGATTTGGCGGCGGTCGCCGGAGTTGTTACACTCAGATGTACAACGACGCGGGGTGGAGCAGCTCGGTAGCTCGCTGGGCTCATAACCCAGAGGTCGCAGGTTCGAATCCTGCCCCCGCTACCAATGTGATCAGGCAAAACGGCCCTCGGACTCAGTCCGAGGGCCGTTTTTCGTGCCGTTGGTGACCAGATTTGTGACCGAACGCGGTTCGGTGGCGGTCGCGGGGGCTCGTTACAGGTGGTTTCGCTGTGGCTCAGCCCGCCCAACAGGTGAGCCGCGTCGCCCTAAGGGGGCGGGCGTGGGCGTGTGTCTTCCAAGCAGGAACTCTTAGGTGCTGGCAATCTGTGCCGGGTGCAGAGGAGGTTCTACTTCGCAGCGCTGGTGATCAGCCCAGCCGTCGCGACGAAGATCCAGAGCAAGCACGGAGTTACCCCCGACGAGGTTCGCGAGGCACTCGACAACTACGAGCGTGCGCGTTGGCATTACAGCGACGAGCACGGTCTGCGGCTCCTCGTCATCGGCCAGACAAGCCGAGGCCGCACGATCAAGATCGTTCTCCAGCCGGTCCATGGTTCCCAAGGCGACTGGCGTCTACGTACAGCTATGCCAAGCTCACGATGATGGAGGATTATCAAGTTATGAACACAGACGACTTCGATGACATGTCCGAAGCCGAGTTCGATGATGCGTTCGCCGCCGGCCAACCTGCGGAAATCATCCGTGATCACCGGATCCGCGTCGAGGGGGGCGGCCGAACGGTGACGTCGCCGGAGCCTCACACCTGGACCGGCGGCCGTCCGCTCAGCACGATGACCGTCTCGTCCAGCCGACTGGTTTCGACTCGCGCTAACGGATGAGGATCCACCTTCTGCTGGCCGATTCCGCTCAAGCTGACCCCACTGGCAAGGTGCACGCCCTCGGCATTGGCTGGACGGTCACCTCCACGCCCACGCCGCCCGCGGCGCTCATCGCGATGATTTGGGTCGAGTGGCACGAGGCGAACCAGAAGTTCAATCTGACCGGATCACTCGTCGACGGCGATGGAAAGGAGATCGACGTCGACGGGCCCGATGGGTTCGGTCCGGTCAGATTCGAGGGCGTGATCGAGGCTGGCCGGCCACCTGGTTTGCCTCCCGGAACCGATCAAATGATGCCCCTGGTCGTCAACCTTGGACCAGGGCTCAAGTTGACGCCAGGTTATCGATACGAGTGGCGCGTCAAGATCGACACCATGCCGAATCCAACGATCGGCGTGGCAGGCTTCCTCATCCGGCCGAATTCATGATCGTCACGGTGACTGGTTGGCTTGCCGGTGGATCAGGCCGCCCACCAGGTCGGCCGCCTCGCGGTCCTGGCCGGTCGACCGGTGGCCGTAGATCTGGAACATCACGCTCAGGTTCGCGTGACCCATCCGGTCGCTGACGATCTTGGGCGCAACGCCCACGTCGAGCAGCAGGGTGGCGTCGGTGTGCCGGACATCATGCAGGCGGATCCGGCGAACGCCGGCCTTGTCGACCAGGCGGTTGAACCGGCGGGTGATCGAGTCGGCGCGCACCGGCCCGCCGTCCTCGTAGCGCATGAGCTTGATGTGGCCGCCGAGGTAGCCGGAACCGAACGCCTCGCATTCCACGTCGAGCACCGCCAGGTACCGGCGCAGCAGCTCGACGGTGCCCGGGTGGGACAAGGTCCGCACCCCGCTGTCGGTCTTGCCGTCCGAATCGATCGTCCGGCCGTCGACGACAATCCGGGTGGCGGCGACCCCCAGCGTTCCCTCGTCGAGGTCCAGGTCCTCGCGGGCGACCCGGCGAGCTCCGAGCGACGCATACCGGTGGTCGCGGCCACCATCCAGATCGCGGCGAACCGATCGGACGCGGTCACCCGCAGCCAAGCGATCAGTTCGTCGATCGTCCAGGGCTGCGGCCGGGTGGGCCGCGACCGACCCTGCCGAGGAAGGCGCGCGTGATCGGCCGGATTCTGCGCCAGGTGCGGCCAGGTGACCGTATCGCCGAACGCCCGGCGCAGCAGCCGATGCACGTTGTGGACGGTCTTGGGCGCCAGGCCGGGGGAGGGTGCGGTGGGGCCGCCGGCCGGCTCGGAACCGGGTCAGCGCCGCCCGCGCTGCATGGATGCTCACCCCGCAGGCGGCGGCGACGGCGGCCGGCGTCGGTCCCCGGCCCGCCCGCTCGCTGCGCCGCGGATGCGGTACGCGAGCGGCGATCCGTCCGACACGTGAGTCGAGTCGGCGTCGCCGATCCAGGCCGCGGCCCCAACCGTGAGACCTGGTTCGTTGGTGATCGTAGGCGGTCGCTGTGTGAGCGAATGCTCCGTCGGTAGTGGGCAGGTTGGGTTCATGGGGTGACCACGTCGGGAGTCGCTGGCGCGCTTTTGGTTTCATCGACGTCGTCCGCGGCGCGCCGTGGCCCGCGCACGAGCACATAGACGAGCAGGATCGCCATGACCACGGTTCCGGCCCACATGGCGTGTTGCCAGCCGTCGACGAAGGAGTTCTTGGCTGCGAGCACCAGTGCGTCTTTGTGTGCTCAGGTTGTTGTTGTCGGCGGCGGCGATGGCGTTGGCGACTCCTTCGCGGGCGGGTTCGGCGACGTCGGCGGGTATGCCATCGAGAGAATCCTCGTCGAGGGGCCGGACTTCAAAACGGCAGGGTGCGGTGGCGCCGTGGCGGGTGGGCCGGGCGCTGTTGCGTGGGTTCAGGGGCGGCGGGTTGCTCTCACGACGACATCAGCGATGGTGGTCGGCCGGCCGTCAGGTCCGGCCATCGTTCGTTGCGACTCCTCGGCGGTGACGAGCTCCCAGGTGGCTGGGTCGAGACGAGCGGTGATGGCAGTAGCCGTGGCGGATGCTTCGGCGGGCGGATGAGGCCGCTCGTGTTCGTGTGGTTGGTCGCCAGTGCCGTGGTGATGCAGGTGGCCGACAATCAGCAGCGTGCCGTGGGCTGCGACCCAGGAGGCGATACGGTCGTAGAACTCCAGTTGCGGCATGGCTGGGTGTGCGTAATGCGTGGTGACCAGGTCGAATCGAGTGTTCGGCTCCCAGATGGACAGGTCGGCCTGGACCCATTCCACCTGTCCGCCCACAGCGGCGGCGACGGCCCGTTCTTCGGCGACGGCGAGTGCGGGGGCGGCGATGTCGGCCGCCGTGACCGTCCATCCCTGGGTGGCCAGCCAGACCGCTTCGGCTCCAGCACCGCAGCCCGCGTCGATGGCCGTTCCGGGTTCTAGCCCGCCGATCTCCTTGATCAGGTGGGGATTCGGTTCGGCGGTGCTCATGGCCACGGCACGCTCGCCCGTCCAGATCTGGTCCCAGTAGTCCTCGTCGAATGAGTGGGTCATCAGATGTTCCCTCCGGCGTGCGCGGCGCCGAGCTCGGCGACCGCTTGGTCGAGGTCTTTGTTGATGAGGTCGGTGTTGATGTGCTGGGCAGCGAGGGCGCCGGCCGCCGCAGCTCCGCTGACCTGCGCGCCGAGATCAGTGGCGTTGCCGGCCACCCAGACTCCTGGCACGGAGGTTTGCCCGAAGCTGTCGGTTTCGATGTAGGAGCCGGCTGGATGAGGTACGGGCTCAAGACCGATGCCGGCGAACGGCTCGACGCGAGCGACCATCGGGGTGGCTACGACGACGGCATCGACGGCAACGACCTGCCCGTCGTCGAGTCGCACACCGGTGAGGTGATCATCCTCGATCTCCAGATTGGAGATCGCACCATCAATGACAGCGATGTCGAGTGCCTGCAGCTTGACCCTCTCGTCGTCGCTGAGTTCATGATCGCCGGCGAACAGCAGAATCTGAGAGCTCCACTGCCGGAACAGGAACGCCTTGTGGACCGCCATCGGGTTCGTCACCAGAATTCCGATGCGCTGGTCGCGTACCTCCCACCCGTGGCAGTACGGGCAGTGAAGCACTCCGTGGCCCCACTGCTCGCGAACCCCAGGGATATCGGGCAGTTCGTCCACCAGCCCGGTCGCGACGAGGAGGCGCCGGCCCTGGATCACGCTCCCGTCGCGAAGCACGACTGCGAATCCGTAGGACGCACAGGCGACGTCGACAACCTCACCGTCGACGAACTCGCCGCCGTACTTGGTGACGTCCTCGCGCCCTCGCGCCAACAGCGCTGCCGGATTGACGCCCTCCAGTCCGAGCAACCCGTGCACTGCCTGCGCAGGTGCATTCCGCGGCTGACCGGTGTCGATGACGGTCACCGTGCGTCGTGCGCGGGTCAAAGTGAGTGCGGCACTGAGGCCCGCTGCTCCGCCACCCACGACCACCACATCGGTGATCGGGCCTTCTTGGTCTGCCATGCCGAGTCTCCCAGCTTCGTGGGCCGCCCGTTGACGCGCCTTCAGATTGAGAATGACTCTCAATGAGCCAATTCGCAATCTCTGTTGCCGAATGGCAAAATTGGTCTATGGATGACACCGACCGGACGCTCGACGCAGTGGGCCCGAGGCTCAAACAGCTGCGTCAACGCCGAAACATCACGCTCAATGAGCTTGCCGAGGAGACGGGCATTTCGGTCAGCACACTGTCCAGGCTCGAAGCCGGCCTCCGCCGGCCCACGCTGGAACAGCTCCTGCCCTTGGCGCGCGTGTACGGGGCCACTCTGGACGAGCTCGTCGACGCGCCGCCAACCGGCGATCCACGCATCAACCTTCGTCCGATCCCCACCACGGACGGCCGCACGATCTTGCCCCTGACCAGGCGGGCTGGAGGCATCCAAGCCTACAAGTTCATCCTCCCCGCCGGACGCGACGACGCCGAACCCGAGCGACGAACCCACGAAGGCTACGACTGGGCCTTCGTCCTCAACGGCAGACTCCGACTCGTCCTCGGCGAGCACGATCTCATCCTCGAACCCGGCGAAGCCGCCGAGTTCGACACCCGCACCCCGCACTGGTTCGGCGCCACCAGCTCAGGGCCCGTCGAGTTCCTCAGCCTCATCGGCAAACAAGGCGAACGCGCCCACGTCAGAGCCGCCCCCAAGCAACACCCTTCCGGATAGCAGCCGCCGAGCGCTTGTGGGTTAACCGGCCTGCGTGGGCTGACCCGACCGTTGCGCGGTGTCGGCGCGACCGAGGTGGGCGCCGAGACTGTCGAGCAGGCCACGACTGCCGGTCTCCCGGTTCGGCCCGTCGGCCCAGAACCGGTCGAAGAAGACGCCGTGCTCGATGTGGGTGAACCGGGTGCCCTCGTCGATGGGCTCGAACTCGAACGAGGCCACCGAGGTCGACATGTGGGTCCCGTCGATCCACATGTCGTACGTGGTGACGATGCGGACGGGCTCGACGATGTCGGTGTAGGTCGCCACGTACCGCGAGACCGGGCCGTGGTGGAACCTTCCCTCGGCCACGTCACGTCCGCCGACCCGGAAATCAAACGCCCACTCGATGGGCTCGATGACGGCGCCGGCGCCGAACCACTGCAACTTCTGGTCCTCCCGGGCGAACGCGGTCCAGACCCGCTCGGCCGGAACGGGGTAGTCGCGGGTCAGGGTGAAACCCGCGCGGGCAAGCCGCCGCTCGATCGTCACTGGGTGCGTCCTATCGGGTGAAGGTGACGTGGGTGGTGCCGCTTTCCGCGACTTCCGACCGCACCTGGTGGGTGAGGTCGAGGCCGCGCAGGTCGTCCCACAGCCGGGTGCCGCGGCCGAGCAGGATCGGGGCGATCGACACGTGCAGGTCGTCGACCTGGCCGGCCAGCAGGAACGCGCGGGCGGTACCGACGCCACCGCCGACCCGCACGTCCAGACCGCCGGCGGCCGCGGTCGCCTCGGCGAGCACGTCCTCGACCCCGGTGGCGCGGAAGTGGAACGTGGTCCCGCCCTGCATCGGGATCGATGGGCGCGGGGCCGTGTGCGTCAACACGTAGACCGGGGCGTGGAACGGCGGCTCGTCGCCCCACCAGCCCTGCCAATCCGGATCGTCGGGGAACGAGTGCAGGCCGAACATCGCCGCGCCCATGATCTCGGCGCCGACGCCCTCGAAATACGCGGCGGCGTAGGTGTCGTCGACGCCGGTCGTGCCGGTGCCGCCGGTGTCACCCAGGACGCGCTGCCGGAATGTGCGGGTCGCGGTGTAGGCCGCCACCAGGCGACCCCAGTCCTCGCCCATGGGGTTCTCCGGCGAGGGGTTCGCCGATGAGGCGTAGCCGTCCAGTGAGATGTTCAGGTCGATGCGTACACGGGTCATGTCAGTGTCCTTCTCTGGTGGTGCGGGTCAGATGGATGCCGAGCCGGTCGGCCTGGCGTTCGGCGGGCGTCCGTTGCTCGCCGAGCCAGAGGTGCAGCACGTCGAGGGCGCCGGGTCGCAGGCTCACGGTCCGGACGCGACCGTGCTTCTCGGACGTGACCAGGCCCGCGTTCTGCAGCACCCGCAGGTGCTGCATGAGGGATGGCAGCGCCATCGTGAACGGCGCCGCGAGCTCGGAGACGACGGCGGGGGACTGGGCCAACCGTTCCACGACGGCCCGACGCGTCGGATCCGCGAGCGCGCGGAGGACCGCGTCGAGCTCGTCGTGATAGTTAGGCACATGCCTAACTATTGCTGATCCGGGACCATCCGTCAACGGGCATCGGGCCACCCCGTGCCCGCCCGAGCGCTCGACCACCGGCGTTCGCCCATCGCAGGCCGGTCACCCACCGGTCCGGATGGCGCACACTTGATGGGTCCGCAGATGGTGCGGGAGAGGTGCCGGCACCAGGAGGTAGCAATGGCCAGCAACGAACCATTCGGCTTCAATCCCGACGACCTCGATCGCTTCTTCCCGGGGGCCGGTGACCAGTTGCGAGGTGCGCTCGGCCAGTTCGCGAAGATGCTCAACGCGTCCGGCGGGGGCGCGACCGGATCGGGGACGTTCGACGAGCTCGGTCGAGGCCGCCGACCGTCGCCCACCTCCGAAACGACCGGGGACACCGGTGAGGGGGTCTGGATGATCTACACGGTGGACGCCGACGGTGACGCCCGGGTCGAACAGGTCTATGCGACCGAACTCGACGCGTTGCGGGCCAACAAGCACAACACCGACAGCAACCGCCGGGTCCGCTTCCTGCCGTACGGGATCCCGGTGACGGTCCTGGACGCGCCGGCGCCGCCGCCCGGCGGCAATCACGAGGCCTGATCGGCGGGTCGCGCGGCGGAACGGGGCATTTCACCGGTTGCCGGACATACCATCTCACCCAGATCGGTGGATGCGGGAGCGATTCCGCGCCCACAGACTGGCGGGGCGCCCAGGACCGGGCGTCCTGAGTGCTGCTCCGAAAGGCCCCCGGATGTTCAACGACAACGGATCGTTCCTGCTCGCCCTGCTCGAGTTCTTCCTGTTCTTCGCCTGGATCATGTGCCTGTTCTGGATCTTCGGCGACATCTTCCGGAGCCGGGACCTGGGCGGCGGGGCCAAGACGTTCTGGGTGATCTTCGTGATCCTCATCCCGTGGTTGGGCATCCTGGTCTACCTGATCGCCCGCGGGAAGGGCATGCATGAGCGTCAGCTCGAGCAGATGAAGGAAGTGCAGAAGGCGCAGGCCGAGTACATCAAGTCGGTGGCCGGGCCGTCCGCCGGAGCGAACGCGGCCGATCAGATCGCCTCGGCCAAGAGCCTGCTGGACAGCGGCGCGATCAACAAGGCCGAGTTCGACAAGCTCAAGGCCAAGGCGCTCGCCGCCTGATTCTCCGATCGCCGGCCCGCGCGGTCCCCGTTGGGGACCCCGCGGGCCGTTTGCGTTGTCAGGTGCGGGGGAGTGGCACTCCGATCGGGTTGACCGCCGGAACGACCTCGGCGGTGGCGATCGGTGCGAGCAGCAGGTCGAGCAGCGCCGCCGCCCGCTCCGTCCGCTGCGGGCCGATGGCCGCCCAGGGCGGGGCGGCGGCGTCGTCGGTGCGCCGTTCGATGTCGGCGTGGGCGTCCCGGCCGGCGGCGGTCAGCGCACCACCGCCGGGTTCGCCGGGCGTGACGAGCCAGCCGCGGTCGATCAGCGCGGCCTCGGCGGCCGCCCAGTCTTCCGGCGGCCAGCCGCGACCGCGTCGCAGTCCGGCGCCGTCCGCCTCGTCGGCGGCGATCTTGATCAGCGCGGCTTCCAGGGGACCGACGCCAGCGCCGACGAGGACCGCCACATGGCCGTCGCCACGATGCTCCCGCAGCGTCGCGGTCGCCTGCCACAGCGCCAGGTGCGGCAATTCCGGGCGGGGCAGCGCCTGATTGGCCGCGCCCAGCACCCGCCCGGCCGGGTCCGCCGCGCCGGCGGCGGACCACAGCAGATCCGCGGCCTGCGCGACGATCGTTGACCCGATCAACTCTGCTCCCCACAAACGCCGCAGTGTGCGGTCGACGCCGGCCAGGCGGGCGTGCAGGGCCTGCTCGGGCCCGGCGAAGGTCCACGCGTCGGGCAGTGCCCGGTCGACCCGGCTGGGGTGAAACCCGAAGAAGCAGGACGTCACCACCGCCGGGCCGACCGCGCCGAGCGGCGCCGCGCGCTGGGCGAAGTACCCCATCCAGAACCCGCGGTAGCCGGCCTCGGCCGCGGCGTCCGCGGCCTCGGCGGCGAAGTAGGTGACTGCGTGGATGCGCTCGTAGCGACTCCACAGGTGCCGAGCGATGTCCGGGGTCGTCATGAACCCATCTCACACCCGTCCGACCCGGCCGTCGCGGTCCGGTCGGCCACCCGTGGACCGGCCGGACCCGCCGGTCAGGCCTTGGCCTGCATGGACTCCCGCGCTGGGTTGGCCTGCTTCGCCGCCTTCGGGTCCTTCTCGCCCTGCTGGGCCCGCACCCCCTGCTCGACCCGGTCGCCCAGGCTCTTGTCGACGTGGCGCCAGTAGTCGAACGCGCGCGCCAGCACCGGTTCGCTGACCCCGTTGAGCAGGTGTCCGACGATGTTGTCCACCAGCCGCCCGCGGGCGGCGTCGTCGAGGACGTCACGGACCATCGTGCCCGCCTGGCCCCAGTCGTCGTCATCGGGACGCAGGGTGGAGGCGGTGCGCACCATCTCGCCGTCGGAGGCCCAGGTGCCGCCGTCGTCCGTCAACGACGGGTCGGCCGCCGGGCCACCGTAGGAGTTCGGCGCGTACACCGGGTCGGTGACGTTGGTGATCCGCATGTGCCCGTCCTTGGAGTAGGCGTGCACCGGCACCTTCGGCGCGTTGACCGGGATCTGCCGGTAGTTGACGCCCAGCCGGGCGCGGTGGGCGTCCGAGTAGGAAAAACCGCGGGCCAGCAGCATGCGGTCCGGCGACAGCCCGGTGCCGGCCACCAGGTTGTTCGGCTCGAACGCGGCCTGCTCGATCTCGGTGTGGTAGTCGGTGACGTTGCGGTTCAACGTCATCCGGCCGACCTCGTGCAGCGGGTAGTCTGCGTGCGGCCAGACCTTGGTCAGGTCGAACGGGTTGAACCGGTAGGTCTTGGCCTCCTCGAACGGCATGATCTGCACCTTCAGCGTCCAGGTCGGGAAGTCGCCGTCCTCCAGGTGCTCCCACAGATCGCGCTGGTGGTAGTCGGTGTCGACGGCGGCCATCTGGTCGGCCTCGTCCTGGGTGAAGAACTCGATGCCCTGGTCGGTCTTGAAGTGATATTTCACCCAGAAGCGTTCCCCGGCCGCGTTGATCCACATGTAGGTGTGGCTGGAGTAGCCGTTCATGTGTCGCCAGGTGCGCGGGATGCCGCGATCGCCCATCAGCCAGGTGACCTGGTGCGCCGATTCGGGGGACAGGGTCCAGAAGTCCCATTGCATGTCGTGGTCGCGCAGGTTGTTGCCCGCGCGTCGCTTCTGCGAGCGGATGAAGTGCTGGAACTTCATCGGGTCGCGGACGAAGAAGACCGGGGTGTTGTTGCCGACCAGGTCGAAGTTGCCATCGGAGGTGTAGAACTTGATCGCGAAACCCCGAGGATCGCGCCAGGTGTCGGGTGAGCCGCGCTCGCCGGCGACGGTGGAGAAGCGGATCAGCAGGTCGGTCTGCGCGGTGGGCTGGAACAGCGCCGCGCGGGTGTAGGCGCTGACGTCCTGGGTCACCTCGAACGTGCCGTACGCGCCGCCGCCCTTGGCGTGCGGCTGGCGCTCCGGGATGCGTTCCCGGTTGAAGTTGGCCATCTGCTCCAGCAGGTAGTGGTCCTGCAGCAGCAGCGGGCCGTCGGGTCCGACGGTCAGCGAGTGCTCGTCGCTGGCCACCGGGATCCCGGCGTCGGTGGTGGTGGGATGGCGCGGTTCGGTCGCCGTCATGCGGTCCCCTCTCGTCGGACGTGCGGCGGTCGGAACCGGCCGGTCGTCCGACCCGGCCGGTCCGTCACCAGGTCGGTACCCGAGGAGACTCGACGGCAATCACCGATCCCGGGGCGCGGCCGCCCCGCCCGGATCCGGTCAGGACCGCAGGGGAGCGGTGGCCGCGCGGTAGCGACGGCCGTAGGCGGTGCGCGACAGCCACAGGACGGGCGTGGGAATCAGGGTGCCCAGGAACGCCGCGTCGTCGGCCGGCAGCCCGTCGGACACCCATTGCATGAAGAACAGGCCCTCCCTGAGGCCGGCGCCGCGCCCCATCTTCTTGTACGCGGCCCGCAGGGCGACCGGGTCGGCGCGCTCGCACAGTTCGTCGATCTCGCCCTCCTCATGGTCGAAGTGCTCCTCCGCCGCGTCCGTCAGCGCGCGCACCGCGGCGCCCGCGGCCTTCGCATCGCCGGCGGAGCCACTGGCGCCGAACCGGGCGACGGCATCGCGGGCGGCGGAGAGCGCGGAGACGATCCGCTCGTGCTCGTCGGTCAGCTCGGCGACCTCGGCGGTCTCGGTCGGGGAGGTGCGCAGCACCGGCCAGAGGATCTGCTCCTCACCCTCGTGGTGGTGGGTCAGTAGCTCGTCGAGCCAGTGGAACCGGGCGGCGATCGCCGCCGCGCGGGTCCGGTCCCCGTCGGCGTAGCGGTCCAGCGCGGCGGCAAACTCGGTCAGGTCCCGGCGGACGGCTCGGTGGATCAGGGCGTTCATCCGGGGTCCGTCGTGGACGGACGCGGCAGCGGGATCCGACATGAGCCGACGCTACCTCTTGACAGCGCGCACGGGCGCCCTCATTCTTGCTTGAACAGAAACCGAATCGGTTTCGGTAAAACGCACCGACCAGCCCCCTGTCCCGCTCGCACCGCCGCCGCTGCAAGAGCACGCTGATGAACTCGACCTCGATTGACCAGCAGAGCCGACCGACGACCCGGAGGGTGCCGATGCCGCAACCGCCGCCCGCCGATGCCACCGCCCGACCGCCGGCGGAGCACCTCAAGACCAACGCGCTGGGTGCCGGCGGCATCGCCTCCTGGTGATCGCCGCGGCCGCCCCGCTGACCGTGATGGCCGGCGTCGCTCCGGTGGCGATCCTGGTCGGTGGCATCGGCGCGCCCGCCGGCTACCTGGCCGCCGGCGCCGTGCTCGCGCTGTTCGCGGTCGGCTTCATGGCCATGACCCGGCACACCGGCGGGGCCGGCGCGTTCTACAGCTACATCACCATGGGGCTGGGCCGGACGATGGGGATGTCCTCCGGGGTGCTGGCCGTGGTCGCCTACAACGCGCTGCAGATCGGCGTGTACGGGCTGCTCGGGGAGCAGATATCGGACGCCATCGCCACGTTCACCGGCGACGACGTGCCCTGGTGGGCGGTGGCGCTCGTCGCCGTCGCCATCGTGTGGTTCGTCGGACGGCGGGGTATCGACGTCGGCGCCAGGATTCTCGGGGTCCTGCTGATTGCCGAGACGGCGATCCTGGCGCTGCTGGCCGGCGCCGTCATCGTGACGGGCGGGGCTCCCGGCACCAGCGCGTTGTCGGCCGCGTCGTTCAGCCCGGAGGCGATGTTCGCGCCCGGCATGATCGGCGTGCTCGCCTTCTGCTTCGCGGCCTTCATGGGCTTCGAGTCCACCGCGCTGTATCGGCCCGAGGCGCGCAATCCGGAGCGCTCGATCCCGCGGGCGACGTACGGCGCGGTCGTCTTCATGGGGCTGTTCTACTGCCTGATCGTGTGGGCGATCATCCAGGCGTTCGGCGACGAGGGCGTGCTGTCGGCGGCCGCGGCGGACCCGGCGTCGTTGTTCTTCGTGGCCATCGAGCAGTACGTGGGCACCTGGGCGTCCGACGTGATGTACGTGCTGATCATGACCAGCGTGCTGGCGTCGCAGATCGCGTTCCACAATGCCATCAACCGTTACACCTTCAACCTGGCCCGGGACGGGCTGCTGCCGGCCAGGCTGGCCCACACCCACCCCCGGTACGGCTCGCCGTCGTTCGCGGGTGCGGTCCAGTCCGTCCTGGCCGCGGTCGTGATCGCCGGGTTCGCGATCGCCGGCGCCGACCCCTACACCGACCTGCTGCTGAAGGTGAACACCCCGGGCGTGGTCGGCATCATCGCGCTGCAGGCCCTGACCTCCTTCGCCGTGGTCGCCTACTTCTGGCGCCGCCGGCACACCGTCAGGGCGTGGATCCCCACCGGTTGTGCCGCGCTGGCCGCCGTGCTGCTGACCGCCGCCGTCATCGCCCTGGCGGCGCACATCGACCTGCTGACCACCGCCGAGGGCGTGACGAACGTGCTGCTGGTCGGCATCGTGCCGCTGACCTTCGCGGCCGCGGCCGTCGCTGCCCGGGTGCTCAAGGCCCACCGCCCGGCCGTGTACGCCGGCATCGGCGCCGTGCCCAGCGAGGACGGCCACCTGCCCGCCACCGAGCCGACCGACGAGGAGCTGGTCCAGTGAGCCCCGACCTGATCGTCACCGCCGACACCGTGCACACCCTGGATCCCGGTTGCCCGGCCGCCACCGCCACCGCCGTCGCCGTCACCGGCGGCATCGTCAGCGCCGTCGGTGACCGGCGCGACGTCGCCGGCTGGCGCGGCGCCGGCACCCAGGTGATCGACCTGGGCACGGCCACCGTCACTCCCGGCCTCGTCGACGGGCACATCCATCCCGTGCTGGGGCTCGACCTGACCCGCGGCGCCGACCTGTCCGCGGTCCGCGACCTGGGCGAGCTGGCCGACGCGCTGCGCCGGGCGCAGCGGGACGAGCCGGGGGAGTGGGTGCTGGGCTGGGGACTGAATCCGAACGCGTTCGGCCGCGTCCCGATCACCCATCAGCCGCTGACCCGCGCGGTCGGCGACATCCCGGTGTTCATCCTGATGTTCGACGCGCATGCGGCGATCGCCTCGCCCGCGGCGCTCAAGCGGGCCGGCATCGACGGCCCCCGCGAGTTCGCCGGCGGAGCCACCGTCGTCTGCGACGACAACGGGGTGCCGACCGGGCATCTGCTGGAGATCCCGGCCTACGAACTGGTCCAGGCGGTGCTGCCGGCGCAAAGTCGGTCCGTGCGCCGGGCCCGGTTCGCCGACCTGCTGCAACGGATGGCCGCCGCCGGCCTGACCGCCGGAAACGCGATGGACTTCGAGGCCGACTCCGCCGAGCTGGTCGGCCATCTCGACGGTTCGGCGGGGTTGCCACTGCGGCTGCGATTCGCCCCGTTCTGCATGCCGGGCGTGACTCGAGCCGAGCTGGACGATCTGGTGGACCGGCAGCGGTCCGGGGGTGCGCGCTGGCGGGTCGACGGGGTCAAGTTCATGATCGACGGCACCGTCGACGGGGGCACCGCCTGGCTCTCCCGCGCCGACACGCACGGCGAGAGTACGGCCCCGTTCTGGCCGGACCCGGCCGAGTATGTCTGGGCCGCTCGGTATCTGGCCGACCGTGGGGTGCCGGTCGTCACTCACGCGATCGGTGACGCCGGCGTGCGCTACGTGCTGGACGCGTTGTCCGGGACGCGCCGCGGCCGGGTGCCGCATCGCATCGAGCACATCGAGACGATCCCGACCGAACTGGTCGGCCGGTTCCGCGCGCTCGACGTCACCGCCAGCATGCAGCCCACCCATTGCACCCTCTACACCAGTGCCGACCAGAGCGACAACTGGTCGGAGCGCTTGGGTCCCGAGCGGTCGCGACGGGCGTTCCGCTGCCGCGACCTGGCCGACGCGGGCGCCCGGTTGGCGCTCGGGTCGGACTGGCCGGTGGCCCCGTTCGACCCTCGCGGGGTGATCGCGGACGCGCAGCTGCGCCGCCCACACGGGCTCGGGGACGTGGACCCGGTTCGGCCCGATCAGGCGCTCACCGCCGGGCAGGCGCTGCGCGGTTATGCCACCGCGGCGGCGGCGGCGGCCGGGCTCGGTGACGTCAGTGGTCGGATCAGGGTCGGCCACCGGGCCGACCTCTCGGCGTTCGGGCTGGACCCGTTGACGGCGGTGCCGGACGAGTTCGCGCAGGCGCCGGTTCCGCTGACGGTCGTCGACGGCACCGTGGTGCACCGGGCAGACTGAGCCGCGTGCCCCGCCCCTCCCAGCCGATCCTGTCCCGCGATCTCATCTGCCGGACCGCACTGAAACTGCTGGACCGGACCGGCCGGTTCACCGTGCCGGAGCTCGCCCAGAAGCTCGGAGTCAGCGTCTCCTCGCTGTATCACCACGTGGCCGGGCGGGCCGAGATCGTCGAGGGCATCCGCGGTCTGCTGGCCGGCCGGTTCGCCCCGCTCGACGACGACACCCCGTGGGCGGCCGGCGTCGCGGCCTGGGCCCGCAGCTACCGCGACGCCTTCGCCGCGCACCCGGCGGCCATCCCGGCGCTGGTCGCCCAGACGATCACCGACCGGGTGACGCTGCACCAGTACGGCGCGCTCGCCGGGTTGCTGTCCCGGGCCGGGTTCGGTCCCGACGAGGTGGTGCTGGCGATCACCATGCTGGACACGCTGTGCCTGGGAGCCGCGCTGGACGTGGGGGCGCCGTCGGTGATCTGGGAGGAGAGCCCGGGGCTCGATTCGCCGTTGCAGACCGCGCTCGGGCGGGCCACTCTCGGCCCGGATCGGGCGGAAAAGGGCTTCGAGCTGGGGCTGTCGCTGACTATTCGGGGGCTGGCCGAGATGCTGGAGGCGCAGCGCGCTCACTGACGGACGGTCGCCGACCGGTCGCGCACCAGGCGCGGGCGTCCAGGGTGAACGGCTCGTCCGGAGCGGTGAACTGCCGCCGGCAGGCGTCCCGCACGGCCCGCCGCTGTTCGTCGTCGAGCGAACGCACGTACAACCCGGCCGGGCCGATGCCCAGGGTGAGCGGGTTCCACCAGTCCTCGAAATTCTCGTACCGGGCGCGGGCCTCGATGGTGATCTCGTGCACGTCGGTCAATCCGGCCCCGGTGAGCAGCGCGAACAGGTCGCCCTCCCGGCTGCCGAGCAGGCCGACCTCGCCGCGACCGGCACCGGCGAGCTCGGCGGCCCCGGCCCAGAACCGGCGCAGCATCTGCATGTGCGCCAGGTCCCAGAAGCAGGCAGCGACCACGCCACCGGGCCGTGTGACCCGGGCCATCTCGGCGATCCCGGCGGCGGCGTCCGACATGAACCCGACGACCAGGCAGGCCAGCGCGGCGTCGAACTCGGCGTCGGCGAACGGCAGGTCCTCGGCGATGCCCGCGCGGACGTCGACGCCGGGGTTGCGCTCCCGGCAGGCCTGCCCGAACGGCTCCGACGGCTCGATCGCCGCCACATTGCCGGGGCCGGTCCGGGCGACCAGCTCGCGGGTGAGACCCCCGGGGCCGCAGCCGACGTCCAGCACGCGCTGATGCGGGCCGATGCCGGCGGCGTCGGCGAACGCCGGGCCCAGGGTGGGCAGGTAGCGGCCCATCAGCGCGTCGTACCCCTGGGCCGGAGCAAGGAACGAGCGAGCCATCTCGGTGTCGGTCATGGCCGTGAGCCTGCCCGTCGCCCCGGTTCGCCGAACCGGTGGAACCACCCAATCCGCTACCCAATCGCATCGCCGTCGGCCGACCGGCCTGTCACCATCGACACCGTGCCTGCGTACCTCGGTGGACCGTCCTGGTCCGAGCTCGACGGGTTGCTGGCGACCGGCGACCTGCCGGGCGCCGCGCAGTTGGCCGAGCAGGACGCCGGCGTTGATCCCGCGGAACGGCAGCTGGTCATCGGCGTGTGCTGCTCGATGACCGGTCGCGGTCCGCAGGCGGTGGCCGCATTGTCCGACAGCCTGCGGGCGTTCGCCCCGGCGCAACCGGCCCGGGCGGCAGTGGCCGCGGTGTTCCTCGGCCGGCTGCACTTCTTCGGGTTCGACAGCCCGATGGTGGCGGCGGCCTGGTTCGGCCGGGCCCGGCGGCTGGTGGCCGACCGGCCGGACAGCCTGGAGGAGGCGCTGACCCTGCTGCCGCTGCCCGGCTGCGACGTTCCCGACGTCGCCCGGCTGCACGCCGACGCCAAGCGGGCGCTGGGTATTGCCCGGTCCATCGGCGAGCCGAACATCGAGGCCAAGGCGTTGGCCGACCTGGGCACCGCGCAGGTGTCCAGGGCGTTGGTCGACGAGGGTCTGCAGTTACTGGACGAGGCGATGACGATGGTGCTGTCCGGTGAGGCGAGCAGCCCGATCGCCGCGGTCGAGGTGATCTGCAACCTCCTCAGTGCCTGCGCCCGGGTCGGCGACCTGGACCGCGCCGACCAGTGGACCCGGGCCGCTGATCGCCACCTGGGACTGGCCGCGGACCACGGCCCGGCTTTCCTGTATGCGCACTGCCGGTCGCACCTCGGGCTGATCCTGTGCGACGTGGGCCGGTGGGACGAGGCGGAGGTCGCGTTGCGGCTGGGCAGTGGCCGCGCGCCGTTCGGCGGAGCCCGGGTGGCCGGCCAGAGCAGGGCCGCGCTGGCCGAGCTGTGGATCGCCCAGGGCCGGTTGGCCGAGGCCCGCCGGCTGATCGCGGACCGGGCGGACCACCCGGACAGCGTGCTCGCCCTGGCCGCCCTGCAGCTGGCCGATCGCCGCTACGCCGACGCGATCGCCGTAGCCGGCCGTGGGGTGGCCGCGATGGGTGACGACCGGATGCGGGTGGCCCGGCTGCTGCTGATCCGGGTTCAGGCGTGCCTGGCCTGCGGCGATGTGGAAGCCGCAGGGGCTGCCGCGCAGGAGTTGGACCGGCTGGCCGGTGATCCGGCGCCGCCGGTGCTGCGCGCCCGGGCCGCGCTGGGCCGGGGACTGGTCGCTCGGGCGGCCGGTGACGGGCCGGCCGCCGATGCCGCGTTCGTCGGCGGGTTGGCGGCACTGACCGGCCAGCAGTGGCCGGTGCTGCGCGCGGATCTGCACCTGGCCCGGGCCCGGCTGCTGGCCGGCATGGACGACGCCGCCGCGGCGGACGACGCCCGGTCCGCGCACCTGATCTACGACCGGCTGGGCGCTCCGGCGGCGGTCGACAGTGCCGCGCTGCTGACCGACCTGGGCCGGCCGACCCGCCCACGGGCTCGGCCACCCGACGCGGTGACCGCGCTGTCGGACCGGGAACGGGCGGTGTTCGAGCTGCTCCGGGACGGCCTGTCCAACGCCGAGATCGCTGCGCGGCAGCACAATTCGGTGCGGACCATCGAGCATCACGTCAGTTCGATCCTGAGCAAGCTCGGGCTGCGCAGCCGCGCCGAGGCGGCGGCGTACGCAGTGTCCTTGGAGGTGAGCCGATGAGTTTCGAGGTCGCGGCGCAGTCCTACGGACTGTTCATGGGCCGGTATTCCGAGCCCCTGGCCACTGAATTGACCGCATTGATGTCCTTGTCGCCCGGCTGGCGGGCGCTGGACGTGGGGTGCGGGCCGGGGGCGCTGACCGCTCGCCTGGTGGACCGGCTCGGGGCGGGCTCGGTGGCCGCCGTCGACCCGTCCGCGCCGTTCGTGGCCGCGGCCCGGGAGCGCTTTCCCGACCTCGATGTCCGGCAGGGTGCGGCGGAAGCGCTGCCATGGCCCGACGACTCCTTCGATGTCGTCGCCGCGTCGCTGGTGGTGCACTTCATGCGGGATCCGGTCGCCGGCCTGCGCGAGATGGGCCGGGTCGCCCGCCCGGGCGGGACGGTGGCGGCCACGGTCTGGGATCACGCCGGGGACCGCGGCCCGATCTCGCCGTTCTGGCGGGCGGTGCGGTCACTCGATCCGGCCGCGCCGGACGAGTCCGACCTGGCCGGCGCCCGGGCCGGCCAGCTGGCGGCGCTGTTCCGCCGGGCCGGGCTGGAGGTCATTTGGGATACCGCGCTGACCGTCCGGGTGCGGTACTCCTCGGCCGACCAGTGGTGGGAGCCCTACACTCTCGGCGTCGGGCCGGCGGGTGCCTACGCGGCCGGGCTGACTGCCGAGCGGCGAGAGGCATTGCGCCGACAGTGTCTTGTGCAGTTGCCGCCGGCACCGTTCGATATCGACGCCAGCGCATGGTGCGTCATCGGGCGGGCCTGACCGCGCTGCGGGTTCGTTCCGGTGGCCCTAGGGTTTGTCCGGTGCTCGGCGTTCCGGCCGGCGCGGGAAAGGGGCATCGGATGCCGGACCTCGGGCACGAGCTGACGTTCGGCCTGTTCCTGCCCAATCCCGCCTCGCAGGCGGCGACGGTGGTGCGCCTCGCGCAGGTCGCCGAGCAGCAGGGTCTCGACCTCGTCGGCGTCCAGGACCACCCCTACAACGCCGACCTGCTGGACACGTGGACGCTGCTGTCCCACCTGGCGGCGGCGACGTCGACGATCCGCCTGTTTCCCGGGGTGGCCTGCCTGCCGCTGCGCCCGCCCGCGGTGCTGGCCCGGTCGGTGGCCTCGCTCGATCTGCTGACCGGCGGTCGGGTGGAACTCGGCCTGGGTGCCGGCTACCTCCTGGACGCGATCGGCCGGATGGGCGGACCGTGGCTGACCCGCGGTGAAGCGGTCGACGCGCTGGCCGACGCCATCGAGGTCATCCGGGCGATCTGGACGGCCGACGAACCGATCACGTTGGGCGGCCACTACCCGATCGAGTCGGTCGCCCCGGGTCCGGCCCCTGCGCATCCGGTCGGCATCTGGGTCGGCGCATACCAGCCGCGGATGCTGTCGTTGACGGCGCGACTGGCGGACGGCTGGCTGCCGTCCCAGGCCTACGCGTCCCCCGATCAAACCAGGGACTTGAACGCCCGGATGGACGAGATGGCCGTGGACGCGGGTCGGCGGCCGGCCGACATCGTCCGGATCTACAACGTCAACGGCCGTTTCGGCTCGGCCGCGGGCGGGTTCCTGGACGGCCCCCCGGCGCAGTGGGCGAGTCAGTTGACCGATCTTGTTCTGGAGCAGGGCTTCTCGTCGTTCCTGCTCGCACCGGGCGGCGATATCGTCTCCTCCATCGAATGTTTCGCGCAGGAGGTGGCACCCGACGTCCGCGAGCGGGTGGCCGCGGCGCGGCGGGGCGGGCCGGCCGAGCCCGAACCGATGGCGCGAGCGGCCGTTACGGTCGCCGCGCCCGAGGGCGACGACGGCATCGAGCGCGACGGAAGCTGGGGCGACGCCGGCGGTCTGCCGGTGCAGGACCGGCCACGACCGCCGGTGCTGGATCCGCCGGCACCCTCCGGCCCGTCCCACCCGGACAACTTCCGCAACCTGGTGGCGATCCACGACCATCTGCGGGCCGAGCTGGAGCAGATCGGTCAGGCGGTGGGGCAGGTCGCCGAGGGGGAGTTGACCCCGGCCGCCGCCCGCACCCTGATCAGCCGGATGACGGTGCGGCAGAACCACTGGACGCTCGGCTCGTTCTGCGCGTCGTACTGCCGGATCGTGACCATCCACCATGCCGTCGAGGACGCGCACATGTTCCCGGGGGTCCGGGCGGCGGCGCCGCAGGTGGGCGCGGTGGTGGATCGGCTGGAGGCCGAGCACCTGGTGATCGCCGGCGTCCTCGAGCGCTTCGATCGCGCCCTGGTCGACCTGGTCCGGGAGGACGGCTCGTCCGGTCCGACGGATGACGGCATCACCGAGATCGGTTCTTTGGCCGAGCATCTCGGCGAGATCCTGCGCTCGCACCTGGCCTACGAGGAGGACTCGCTGGCGGTGGCGCTGACGATGATGCCGGCGCCGGTCTGACCCCGGCCCAGCGGTCGGTCAGGCGGTGCCGTCGGCGTCGTCGGAGCGGCGCCAGCGGATGCCGGCCTCGATGAACTCGTCGATCTCGCCGTCGAAGACCGCGGACGGGTTGCCGACCTCGTAGTTCGTCCGCAGGTCCTTGACCATCTGGTACGGGTGCAGCACGTAGGAGCGCATCTGGTTGCCCCACGAGTTGCCGGTGTCCTTGAGTGCGTCCATCGTGGCCCGCTCTTCCTGCCGGCGGCGTTCCAGCAGCTTGGACTGCAGCACCGCCATCGCGGACGCCTTGTTCTGGATCTGCGACCGCTCGTTCTGGCAGGACACCACGATGCCGGTCGGCAGGTGGGTGATTCGCACCGCGGAGTCGGTGGTGTTGACGCCCTGCCCGCCGGGGCCGGAGGAGCGGTAGACGTCGACCCGCAGATCCTTGTCGTCGATCTCGACGTGATCGCTGGTCTCCACGACCGGCGCCACCTCGACGCCGGCGAAGCTGGTCTGCCGGCGGCCCTGGTTGTCGAACGGGGAGATGCGGACGAGGCGGTGGGTGCCCTGCTCCACCGACAGGGTGCCGTAGGCGTAGGGCGCCTTGACCTGGAAGGTGGCCGACTTGATGCCGGCCTCCTCGGCGTACGACGTGTCGTAGACCTCGGTGTTGTAGCCGTGCCGTTCGGACCAGCGCAGGTACATCCGCAGCAGCATCTCGGCGAAGTCGGCGGCGTCGACGCCACCGGCCTCCGAGCGGATGGTGACCATCGCCTCCCGCTCGTCGTACTCGCCGGACAGCAGGGTGCGGACCTCCTGGGTCTCGATCTCCTTGCCCAGGGCGATGAGTTCCGCCTGGGCCTCGGTGTAGGTCTCCGGGTCCTCGTCGCCGAGTTCGAACATGACCTCCAGGTCGTCCAGGCGCTGCCGGAGGTCCTTGATCCGCTTCAGCTCGGCCTGGGCGTGGGACAGCCGGCTGGTGACCTTCTGCGCGTTCTCCTGGTCGTTCCACAGGTCGGGGGCGCTCGCCGCCTCGGACAGCTCGTCGATGGTGCGCTGCAGCCGCTGGACGTCCATGACCGCTTCGATGCTGGAAAGGGTGGTGTCCAGGGCTTTGACCGCAGCCGCGTCGTCGAGATTCACAGCACGTCAGCCTACGCGGATGCCGGGGACCTTCGGCCCTGCTCTGCGCATCGGCCACTGCCTAGCGTCGAAACCGGGCCTCGTCGTGTCGTGGCCGTGGTGTCGGTGCAGGTGAGGGAGTGTCGGTATGAGCACAGCGATCGTCGTGGGAATCGAAGGGACGCCGGCCGGTCGGGCGGCGTTGGAATGGGCGTTCCGGGAGGGGCTGGCGCGCGGTGCGACGGTGCGGGTCGTGCATGCCTGGACGCACGGCGCCGGACATGACATCGAGACGGCCCGAGCCTCCTCATGCATGGTGGTCGCCGCGGTGGCCGAGGCCCAGCGCGCGGTCGGCGGCAAGCCCGAGCTGGTGGAACGCAGCCGGGGTGGTGCCGCGGCGAAGGTGTTGCTCGACGAGGCCGTCGGCGCCGACCTGCTGGTCGTCGGACGCGGGCACCGGGCCGGCATGGTGGACGTCATCGGGCACTCGGTGTCGGCCGAGGTGGTGCGTCACGCAGCGTGCCCGGTTGTCGTCGTGCCGGGCCCATCCGCCCCGCCGGAACCGATCGACATCCTTGATCCGGCGGCCGTGGCCGGGGCGACCCTGGACTGACGAGGTCGTTCGTGCCGGTCGCCCGTACTGTGGGCGGGTGCTCCGCGACGTCACGGTGCTGGTCAACCCGAACGCGGGGCGGGGCTTGTCCCGTCGGGTCGCCGGTGCGGCGATCGCCGAACTGCGCCGGCTTGGCCTGGCCGTCGATGTGGTGGTGACCCGGTCGGCCGAACACTGTCGCCATTCCGCGGCCGCGGCGGTGGCGGCGGGTTGCTCGGCGGTCGCGGTGTGCGGGGGTGACGGCGCGGTCGCCGCAGTGCTGCCCGTGCTGGCCGGCTCGCCGGTGCCGTTGGGGGTGCTGCCCGGAGGGTCGGGGAACGACTTCGCGCGGGCCCTCGGGCTGCCGGTGCGAGACGCCGTGGCCGCGGCCCGGGTCGTCGCGCTCGGTGTGGCCGGGCCGGTCGATCTGGGTCGGTTGTCCTCGGTCGGTGTTCCCGAGCGGTGGTTCGGCACCGTCGTCGCGGCCGGGTTCGACGCCCGGGTGAACGAGCGCATGAACACGATGACCTGGCCCCGCGGACGCACGCGGTACCACGTCGCGCTGGTCCGCGAGCTGGCGTCCTTTCGCCCCATTTCCTATGTGCTGTCGGTCGACGGCACCCAGTTGGAGCGCGAGGCGATGCTTGTCGCGGTCGGCAACATGTCCTCCTACGGCGGCGGGATGCGGATCTGCCCCGCTGCCCGGGCCGACGACGGCCTGCTCGACGTGACGGTGGTGACGTCGATCAGCCGGCTCAAGCTGGTTCGCCTGTTTCCCTCGGTCTATCCGGGGCGTCATGTCGGGCGTCCGGAGGTGCTCACGCTGCGGGGGAGGTCGGTGTCCGTCGCCGTCCGCTCGGCTGCTCCCCGATCGGCCGGTGCTCGGGCGGCCGGTGCTCGGTCGACCGGCGTCATCGCGTACGCCGATGGAGAGCGTGTCGGACCGCTGCCGGTTTCGGTGACCGTGGACCCGGCGGCATTGTCCGTCCTGGGTGCGAGGGGCCGCGAGAGCTGATCTCGGTGGTTGGCCTCCGTGCACCGGTTTCGCGGGCCGCCGGGTGCCGGAACGCGCGAATCGCACGGGAACGGTCGGCTGGAAGCCTGCTGATGCCGTTCGTCCCGATCGGGTTGAATTGCTGCGCCTGGGCTCCGTTGGCGACGAGCCGACGGGCTATCACCTGCGCGGGCGGAGGAGGGCCAGCGCCGAAGAGCAATTGTCGGACGTCTGGGAGACGCGGTCGAACATCGAGCTAGTTGGAGCGCCTACGTCCAACTTTGGTTGCGATGATGGTACGGATCTCGGATCCGCCGGCGCGGTGGAGGTCGTTACTCACGAATAGCTCGAAGGGCGAAGTGTGTGCCTTCCGACGGGCTCCCGACGAAAGCCTCTGGCAAACACCAAGATAGAATGCGCGGCAGATACAGGCCGTACAAGTTGGGCCGGTATGACCTCGTGGGGAGCTGGCATGGGTGCTAGTAGCTCGTTCGAAGTTCCTCGCGTATCAGAACTCTTGAAGATGCTGGTCAGTGTGGGCGCAAGAATTTCGGATTGCACTGAAGTCTATCCCGAGTGACCGACATCTATTTCGATGCAAAAGGAATTGAAGCATGGGCGGCTTGCTCGAGCCGGGCAGCAGAATGCTTCCTCTTGTTTGGGCCTGACTATAGGGTTGAAAACCTCGAGGTGGCGGAACTTGTGGATTTGGTCGGCAAGCTTGTCAATAGAGATTTCGATTCCAAAGTACGTTTGCGGTGGCCAATGAGGTCGGTCAGCCTGAAGTTCAGGCTGAGGGGCGAGGAGTTGGTGATAAGTAGGACGTCCATACGACCACTTTCGGACTGGGAGGCGGGGAAGTGACCCTTGGCGCACACAAATGAACCAGGACCATTGAGCGTGGAAGGGCGACGCCATGCATCGACGGCGGGCTGATCGGTCGGCCGGAGGTGCGGTCACCCTCCGTCAGGCCCAACTGCGCGGGCACGCCTGGCGGTCCACGGGCCGGCGTCGGCCGCATCTGGGGCGTCGCGGCGTCGAGCCGGAGCCCGTTGGACCTGCCGGACATCGGCGACGGTCGTAGGTCGGTGGGACGGTCCAGGTATCTACGTCTCGGCTCACCTGTTCGAATCCAATGCCTTCAACTGGGATTTACTGTTGTGGTGAGGTACCGGAGTCGGTAGACTCGAACGTATGTCGTCGATCGTCGAGGCCGCTGCCGTGTTCCTCGCGGCGCTGGCTGCGGCGGGCCTGGACGAGTTGACCGACCCGGAGCGGATCGATGAGCTGACGGCGTTGGAGCGGGTGAAGTCGGCGGCGTTCGCCCGGCAGGCGCAGGTGACGGACGGGTTCGCCGGGTCGCAGCGGGCGTTGTTGGTGGCGGCGGGGTCGAAGCCGGGAGAGATCAGCCGGTCGGTGTGCGGGCAGGTCGGGTTGGCCCGGCGGGACAGCGCGCACAAAGGGAACCGGCATGTCGGGTTGGCTCGCACCCTGGTGCGGGAAATGCCCGGGGTGCTGGCCGTGCTCGCGGCCGGGGAGGCCAGTGAATGGCGGGCCACGATCATCGCCCGGGAAACCGCGCACCTGTCGGTGGAGCACCGCGCGCAGATCGATGCGGCGATCGCGGGCGAGCTGGCCGGGTGGGGTGATGCGCGGACCGAGCGGGAGGCGCGGGCGTGGGCGCAGCGGCTGGATCCGCATGGTGCGGCGGAACGGGCGGCGAAGGCGGGGGTGGACCGGCGGGTCAGTATCCGGCCGGCGCCGGACTGCATGACGTACGTGACGGCGCTGCTACCGGTCAAGGACGGGTGCGCGGTGTTCGGGGAACTGCACCGCTTCGCGATGACCGGTGCCGGTGACGGGGACGAGCACCGGTCCAAGGGTCAGATCATGGCCGACGAACTCGTCCGCCGGGTGCTCACTCCCGCGAACGGGGTGCCCCAGGTACCCGGGGTCGAGGTGCATCTGGTGATGACCGACCGGACCCTGGTCGACGCCGATGATGAACCCGCCCACGTCGTCGGGGTCGGGCCGATCCCGGCGCCGCTCGCCCGGGACCTGGTCCGCGCGGACGAGCAGACCCGGGTGTGGGTGCGGCGGTTGTTCACCGACCCGACCACCGGGGAGCTGGCCGCGACGGACGCTCGGCGGCGAGACTTCCCGTCCGCCGCAAGGATGTTTCTGACCGTGCGGGATCAGGTGTGCCGCACGCCGTGGTGCGGGTCGCCGATCCGGCACGCCGACCACGCCGTGGCCGTCGCGAAGGGTGGGAACACCGACCTACGCAACGGCAACGGTCGCTGCGCCCGCTGCAACCTCACGAAAGATCTGCGGGGCTGGGCCACCCAGGTGCGGGACGGCACCATCGTGACCACCACCCCCACCGGGCACCGGTACCGCAGCCGGCCACCGAAACCCCCCACCTCGCCGCCCTGGACACGGGCCACGATCCCCTGGCTGCCGGCCGTCGACGTCGACCTCCAATGGCCCGGCTCCGGCACCAGCGGATAGCTGGGGTCAGCAGTTGGTGCGCCCTTGTGCTTCTCGCCGCGAATGTTCACGTGTGGTTCGCCGGTTACTACGGTTGCCGGCTTGACTGTCCCAGTCTCGGATTGTCCTGGCAGTCGGCGATGGGGGTTCGGTGCATCGAGATCCGGGCCGACCAGCAGACCCATCACCGCCACCGAACGGCTACCCGCACATCTGCACGAGGCACTCAACTCGATCCGGCGGGGCGGCGGTCTGCACTAAGTTGAGTCAGGTCGGGAACCCTTTTCCGTTGGAGCTAACTCCGCATGGACCACGGACTGCCTGAGCGAATCGGGGGGATGATCGGGTGTCAAGATCCGTTGATGCGATGACGGGGCTTGGGTTCAACTCCGCCATGAAGAAGCTCGGGTTCCGGCGGACCGGCCGCACCTATCGCTTGGGAGCCAAGGGCGAAAGCCAAGGCTTGGTGAACTTGCAGGGGAGTTCGGGCTCCGGTGGTGGGAACACCGTATTTTACGTGAACCTCAATATTGTCCCCAAGGCGTGGAAAGAGTTCGCAGCCTGGAGCACAGGCAAAGATGTCGTTGAGGACCCGGACTACACCGGCGGCGTACTCCGGAATCGCTTGTTGGCCCCGGCTGACGTCGCCTTTCGATATATGACAGGCGACAGGAGTACAAGGATCTTCGAGCAGCAATGGAGTTTCTCAGGCCAGGATGAAGCCGAGCATTGTGGCCGGCGACTCACGATGATTGTCGAACGCGATGTCGCGCCGCTATTTGCCCGGCTACGAGACAGCCCGCAGGAAATCATCGACTTCTTCTCGAAACCGCAGGCCGAGCGCGGCGTACTACCCCGGCTGGGAACACAGCCCTCCACTCTTGCCGCCGTGCTATTGGCTGACCACGGACCATCCGCAGCGTTGGATAGGGCGGTCGAGGAACTGCGCAACACCAAGGCTGGCGAGAAGATCCTCGAATGGGTGCACTTGCGCTCAACCGGAATTGGGTCGACGCATTCGAGCTAGATCGGGCCGGCCCGACTGGGTGGGTGAGCGGGCAGCAGCAGCAGCATTGGCCTTTGAGTCCGGGAGCCCCCGCACGGTTTGCTCACCAGAACGTTTGAATTGTCTCGGCGGGTGCTCCGCGCCGTGCCAACAGTGCTCGGCCCTGAATCAGGCCCCTCGGCGCGATTCCATGCGCGAGGCGCCCTTCGGCGCGATCGCCGGAGAAGAGCATGGCCGTCGTTCCCAGGTCGTTCAGCGCCTGGATTATCGGATCGAACTGCGCCCGTCCGGCTCCACCCGTGCGACGGGCGACTATAAGGTGGAATCCGACGTCACGGGAATGTGGGAGGAAGCGAACCAACGGCAGAAGCGGGTTGCCGGACGGTGTGGCGACAAGGTCGTAGTCATCGACCAGCAGGTACATCTCCAGACCTTGCCACCAGGATCGTGCCCGCAGTTGTTCGGACGTGACGTCCGGCCCGGGAAGCCGAGCCTCAAGTCCTGCCGCGACTTCATGAATCATCTGCTGAGTTTGGGCCGGGCCGCCGACATACCCAATCTGGTGCGTGCTGGGCAGTTCGTCGAGGTGACTGCGGCGATAGTCAATCGTCACGATCCCGATCTTCCCCGGTTCGTGCCTTTCGACCAACTGCCCGGCGAGCATCCGGAGGAGGTTCGACTTACCGGTGGCGGTGTCGCCGTAAATGAGCAGGTGCGGGTCGCTGCCTCCAAGGTCGATTGCAAGCGGCTCAAGTCGTCGCTCACCGATACCGACCAACAAGCCCTGGCCGCGGATCGGATGATCGGCGGGGATATCTGCCAGCTTGACATCATCGGGCAGGATTGCGAGCTCGGCGGTCCGGTCCGGCCACCGAAGGTTGGCCAGATTCACCAGGTTTTCCTGGGCAGTTGCCAAGTCGGAGGTTGTCGGACTCCGGTCGATACGCGGGAGTGCGATCTGGCCGTAGTGTTTGCCGCTCACGAGCACCCGGCCCGGTGTGTTGACCGGAAGATCGGTCGCCATCCTGCGGTCGACCTTGCTGTCGTAAGGATCCTGGAGACGGAGTTCCAGCCGTGCGCCGAACGCCGACGTGAGGTTCAACCGCATCTGGCTATCCGCCACGATCGTCGCGATGACGTGGACCCCGAAGCTGAGGCCGCGCGTCGCGATGTCACGGACCATGTCCTCAGCGACGTCGTCCGTGTCACGAAGCGCGCTCCAGCCGTCGATGATGAGGAATAGATCGCCGGCAAGGTCCGGTGCGAGGTCGCCCTTCGACCGACGGGCGCGGAGATCGGCTATCGATTCGATGCCCAGGGCGTGGAACAACTGCTCGCGTTCCGCAATCGCGTCGAGGGCGACGGAAAGGGCACGGCGCACCCGCTGGGGATCGGTTCGCCCGGCAACGACGGACACCTGCGGAAGCGCCCTCAGTGGGGCCAGGCTGCCGCCGCCGAAGTCCAGGCACATGATGGTGACGCGACTGGGTGCGTACCGGAGCGCGAGGGCTGCGACCAGCGTGCGAACCGCCATCGACTTGCCGGACAACGGCGCACCCACGATGAGCAGGTTGCCGCCGGCGCCGGCGAAGTTCAGCCGTAGCGGCTGTTGATCCTGCCGTTCCGGCAGGTCAACGAGCCCTATCCGAACATCGAGGCTCGCGTCGTGGACCTCAGCTGGTTGGTCCATGAGGACCATCGCGGACGACAGCGGTTCGAGCCAGATTCGCCGCACCTGGGCGCCACCCTTGATCCGCGACGCTTGATCCTGAATGCGTTCCAGCAGGATGGTCAGTGCCGGCCGGTCGGCGTGCTGGTCAGTGGTCTGATTCTCCTCGTCCAGTTTCCGTTCCAGTTCGCGTGCCTGGAGCGCAACCTGCGCCGACACCAGTGCGCCCAGCCCGTTGCTCGAGGTGTAGGGAATGACTGGGGCAGCCGTCGTGAGCGTCGTGCGTGGGGCGACGTACGGGGCGGTGACGAGGGATGTGCGGAACCGCTCGTAGACGGTCGTATCCACCTTCAAGTAGCCGGTACCGGGTTCCGGCGGCAGGCGATAGGCGTCGGCGGTTCCGATAGCTTCGCGGGATTCCGCCTCGGAAAACGTACGCAGCGCCACTCGGTAAGAGAGGTGCGACTCGATTCCCCGGATCCGGCCGGTCTCAAGGTGTTGGGTAGCCAGGAGCAGGTGCACGCCGACTGATCGTCCGATCCGTCCAACGGCGACGAACAGCTGCGCGAACTCCGGCCGGGCCGCCAGGAGTTCGGCGAACTCGTCGATAATGACCAGCAGATGTGGCATCGGTTCGCGCTCGGGTTCGGTCTCCCTGAGCAGCCCGTAGGCGTACAGATTGGCGACGTTGCCTGCCGCCGCGAGCAGCTCCTGGCGGCGCTGAAGTTCGCCGGCCAGCGCTGATGCGAAGCGTTCGACTCGGTCCATATGGTCTTGCAGGTTCGTAATCAGGCCGGCCGTGTGGGGCAGCGACTGCATTCCTGCGAAGGTGGCGCCACCTTTGAAGTCGACCAGCAAGAGGGCCAGCACCTCGGGCGGATGATGGACGACCAACGCCGCGACCAAGGTCCTGAGCAGTTCGGACTTGCCGGAGCCGGTCGCGCCGACGACCAGGCCATGCGGGCCCATGCCGCCGTAGGCGGACTCCTTGAGGTCCAGTTCGACGATGTCGCCGACGGGAGAGACGCCCAAGGGTGCTCGCAGCAGCGCACGCGGTGAACGTCGACGCCAGGTGTCGCGGACATCGAGTCCGGCCACGTCGGCCAGACCGAGGACCTCGCCGAGACCGACGCCGACCCGGCGCTCGCCGATCGACTCGGTGATCCCACCAAGCCGCCAACCGGCCAGGCTTCGTGCGAGCCGCGTCAGGTCGGGGTGGCTCAGCCGATCCGGCCGGAAGGTCATGGCAGCCCCGCTACTCGCCGCCGGGTGAGCGGCTACGGATGACCCGTCCAGGCCAGTCTCTTGATCGAGAAGCTCGAGCCGGCCGCCGACGTCGCTGATCGCGATCCGTGCCTGGATAGTCGCCGGTTCGGCCGACCGGTGGGGCACCAGATGCACCACGTGAAAGCCCATGGCCGCCAGTGGTGCCTTCTCCGATGCGTCGGTCGCCCAGGGGGCGAGTGGGGCTCCGTCGAGGCCATCGATCAGAACCAGGAAATGGCGTTCGCCCACATCCATGGGCCGTCCACGTCGTTGGGCCAGCTCCGAAGATCGTTCGGCCAAGACATCACCGAGGAACTCAGCGGCCTCGCTCGGGTCACCAAAGACGGTGCGCATTTCAAGAGGACCGTCAAGATGTCCGGCGCCCGCGGAGCAATGTGGCAACCACTTGGCCCAATCCCAGTCGCCGGCATGCTCTGGATTCCGGACGATGACGACGGCCAAATCCTCCGGGCTATGCCAGGTGCAGGCCTGGGCAATCAGGAGCCGACCGATCTCGCGACCCGAGGTTGCGTCGGCTACCACACTGACGTCGCCGAGTCGCCCGAGCGGTAGCACTACCGGCTGTTCGGCGAGAGATTGAAAGCGGGCCACCATCAGCCGGGCTGCGGCCAGGCACGCGGGGTCGTACACCACGAGCGGGTTCTCGTCGTCGGTCGCCAGCGTGACGGGTCGGGCGAGCGGCTGCTGCCCGACCCCGATACGGAGGTGAAGGAAGTCGGCGTCGTCCGCCCGCCGTTCCCACAACCGTTCCGGGCTGCGCGCAACGTCCAAGAGTCGAGATGGATGGGGTTGGCCCAATCGGGCGCGACGTCGTTGCGCCTGGCTCACCGCGACCAGCCGCTTGCGCCGTTCGCCCAAGTAGTCGAGATAGCGTTCGCGCTGTTCACGGAGCCGACGTCGTACACCCGTCCGGGTTCCAAGAAACATCACCAGGCCAACGATGACCGACGCACCCATGAACAGCACGCCAGCCACCGCCAGCAGCGGTCGATCCCGGTTGACCAGCGTCAGGAGTAGTGACCCGGAGCCGGCGACGATCGGCATCACGATCATGGCGCTCGAGGTGGTCGCGGGCACCGACTCCGGCTGAATCGGCGGCGCTGCGATGACGAACTCCGTGTCGCCCGGCACCGGCAGTTCGAGCCGGGGCGGACGGCGCAGTTGCCTGCTGGTCACATCCGCCCCCTGCTACTCGCACCACATGGTCACCCAGCCAGATCGATCCATTCCAGCCGCGTCGGCCGCCACCAGCGGAAGGATACGATCAACCGCACACCTGCTGATCGAGCCGGCCATTCCCGTCACCGGGCGCGAACCGATCCAGTGAGCCTGAACATATGCGTCGAACGATCCTTCGGAGGGCCTGAGTGACTGCCGCCAGCCGCTCCGTTCGGCAGTCGATGGCTCGTCCGGTCGCCGCATCGACCCAACGTTATCTCCGGGTCGTCGTGCTCTACGGGGAACGCCGGATCGACATCGCCCTGCCTGGGTCGGCGACGGTTGGCGACATCATCCCGAGCCTGATCGACCTGGCCGGCGTGCCGCCGAACAGTGCCGAACCGTTGGACTGGCAGCTGACGAGACTTGCCGCCGACGCCATCGATCGTGAGTCGACGTTGGTAGCTGCAGGGATCGTCGATGGCAGCATCCTGTGTCTGGCGGCATCGGGCGAGGACGTACCGACGGTTGTCGAGGACGTCCAGGATGGGGTCGAGGAAGCCGTTCGCCGCTCCGGCGTGCCGTGGACGGCCCGCAGCACGATCCTGTTCGTTTGCTCGGTGATTGCGGGCTCAGCGGTCATGCTGATGCTCCTGCCGATCTGGCGTGGTCCGTTCAGCCTGTCGCTGCTGTTCGCGGGTGCCGGTCTGGTCCTGATGACCTGCGGGCTCGGGGTGGTGGCCGGACGCCGCAAGATGGCCGTCCTCGCCAACGCCCTGGTCGCCGTCGGTGCTGGTTGGGTCGGCTTCGTGGTCGGGCTGCTCATCCGAGACGGCGTTTCGTACCAGATCGCCATCCTGGGTGCTTGCGGTGCGGCGCTGCTGTCGGCCGCATTGGTGCGGACCCTCACCCCGGCCGTCGCGCCGACGGTGGCGGCCATAGCTTGCCTGTCCGTCGCCGCACTCCTGTTCGGCGCGGTGGTGTGGATCGGACCGGATGCGCTGGGTGGCTGTCGCATCTTCGCAGTGCTCGCGGTACTGGCCATCGGCATCGTGCCGAGGTTGTCGATCGGGTTCGGCGGTCTGGTGGCCCTGGACTACCGCGTCCGCCGGTTCGGTGCCCTCCCGATGGCAGATCTGGAACGTCGGTTCGAGCAGTCTTCGGCCCTGCTCGTCGGCGGCTTGTTGGGCTGTTCGGCCACGGCCGGCGTGGCTGCGGTCGGTCTGATGACCTCGACCAGCGGCTGGGACCAACTTCTCGCCGCCGCAGTTCCGCTCGCACTGCTCCTCCGGGCGCGCATGCTGTCCCGGCGTACCCATGTGCTGGCCGTTGTCGTTCCCGCTGTCGCGGCGGCGGGCACGGTGGCCACCATGTTCGTGTTGGCCTCGTCCGACCGGCAACTGCCGTTCGTGGTGGGGGTGCTGGCGCTGTCGATCTGCGTTGGTGCGGCCAGTCTGCTGACGCCTTCTCCCGCGATGAAGGCTCGGATGACGCGGATCCTTGACGCGGTGGAACTGGTGTTGGTGCTGGTTCTTCTCGGTCTGGTCTGCGCCGGATTCGGTCTGTTCGATGCCGTGCGAACGGCCACGCAGTGACCACTCCGTCGGAGGGGCAGTCCGCGCGCCCGACCGATCCAGCCACGAACGAACTACGCGGTGTGTCCATCGAACTCGCCCGTATGGGCCTGGTCGATCCGGCTCCGCTCCCCTTCTCACCCGAGTGGGCGGTTGCCAAAGATCACGGCCCCGGTGCCGACGGGCAGCCGGCCATCCCCGACATCGATCAGGCAAGGCCGCAAGAAGGTCTGTCCTGGACGTCGTCGTTGCCGCTCGCCGACCACTATGGGCACGCATCGGCCGGCGTCCGAATTCGCACACTGGCTTTCGGCAGAGGGCTGTCGTCGCTTGGCAGCGCGGCCGGGGCGCGACGAGAACTGGCAATCACCCGGCGCATCGGCTCGTCGCTACCCCGTCCGTTGGTGGTGGGCTTCATCAGCGCCAAGGGAGGGACCGGATGTACTACGGCTGCCGCAGGGGTCGCACTGGGCCTTTCCGCCGCCCGTTCCGACCGGACCGCAATGCTCGGGTGCACGCTGTCGGATCAGTCGTTGGCGTGGCGCCTGGGCTGTCGCGAGAGCGCACCAAACGCGCTGGAGGTGTTGCGGTCCGAAGCTGCCGAGACTCCGCTGCACACAGTGCCATCGGGCCTGGCTTTCGCCGAGGGAGCGCCTGCCGTCCGGCCCTTGTCGGCCGATGAATTGGATCTCGTCATCGACCGCGTCTCGAGCGAATACAGCGTCACCGTGCTCGATGTCGGTGTCGGCGGTCCATCGGTCTGGCGTGCCCTGCTGGAGCGGGCCGGGACACTGGTGGTTGTGACCGACGACACCGCGGTCAGCCTGCATGCGACGTCGACGCTCTTGGCCCAGATGGGAACCCGGACCGCTTCCGCATGGCGTGACCGTGTCCTCCTTACTGTCACCGAGACACACCGGCGCGGGATCAATCGTGCCGCCATGCGCCGATTTGCAGCGTCCAACGACCTGCGAAAGGTCCGACACCGGCGGACGTTTCAGATGCCATACGACCGTGTCATGGCGCTCGGCGAGCCGCTCGTCATCGACAAGATCACCGCCGACCTCCGCTGGCGGTACTTGGAGCTGGCGGCCGAAATCGTGGCACCGGAGTGACTTCAGGCGATCAGCTGTCCAGACGGGATTTCGGTTTCCGCCTCGGCCACGGCGGGCCGCTCCTGCGATCGTTGCTGATTGATCTCCTGCTGCCGTTTGAACGCCCCCGCCGCGACGATCGCGGCAATCACCAATGCGATCAGGATGGCGCCGACGACCACGGCCGGCCAGATTCGATGCCGCCGACGCCATGAACGTCGGCCGCCATGCAACAGAGCGGCCTGCAGTTGGCGGCGCCGCAGGGAATCCAAGGCGAGCAGGTACTGCTCGACGTTCGGGGTCCCGGCGAACTCGCTCGGCGGGTCGGCTGGATCGATGGCTAGAACATCCCGCTCAGCACACCGACCAGCCGGGCATAGTTCTGGCTGGCACCATCAGTGGCATCAACCAACTTCGCAAACGACGACAGGACGCTCTGGAAGTGGGCGTTGTACTGGGTGCTCAGCTGCGTGAACTCGGTCGTGCCGGCGCCTTCCCATTGGCTGAGAGTTTGCTTGGCGTGGCTGTCGATCGTGCTCATGATGCCGCCGAAGCGGCTGACGTATCCCTGCTCCTCACCGGCGAGCGATTGCAGCGCGCCGACGTTGCCGTAGATCTCGAAGCCGGCGCCGCTCACGCTTTGTCCTTTCGACGGTCCTGCAGGTAATGGGAGGTCGGCCCGGTCATCGGTTCATCGGCGCCGACAACGCAGCCCCGGCCGACGCAGCCGTCGCGAATGCGTCAGCACTTGTCGAGTCGGTCGTGTTGACCTGTGTCTGGGCGTCGCCGAGCTTCACGCCGTTGTTGGCACACCACCGCAGGAGTTCGCTGAAGTTCCGTTCAAGCTCGGACCGAGCGGCCTGAAACTGGCCGAGGGCATCCCCCCGGATGGCGTCCTTGTCGCGCGACATGTCGCTGATCAGGGACTGCAGCTGGGCCTGCAGGTTCTGAGCCTCGGTGCCCAGGTTCTGCCCGCCTTGAGCCAAGGCGTTTGCGCTTGTCAGACCGACGAAGTTGTCGCTCATCCGGTCACCCTTCGTCTGGAGGAAGGCCTGGTCGTTCGGCCCGGTAGTGCGCACTCATCGACGATGCCCGTCGAAATACCTGGACCGACTCGCGTGGCGGCAGCCTACGGCCCGGGTGCGACGAATCCAAACGACCCCCGAACGCACCAACGTATCGTGGCGTGGAGTCACCATGGCGCGGATAGTGAGTCGCTCAATGGTGGCGGTCGTCTGGGCCGATTCGGCTGTTTTCGCTCTGTCAGAATTCGGCGTTAAGGTCCCACCTACTGAAGGACCGGGTCCGCTGCGGCTGGATCGGTCGGCGAGGAGGGCGAGGTTGGCTGGAGGCGAAGTCGGGGTCCACCCGGCGGGAGCCGTCGCGGCAGGCCAGGCTGCGCAACAGGCAGCCGACAGCTTCGCCACGATTCCCGCCGCCTTCGATGGTGCGGTGGCCGCATGCCAGGCGGCTTCGGTTGAGGCGCCGCTGTCCGGAGCCTTTGCCGCGTTTGCCGAACTCCATCGGCAAACGCTGGTCAACGTGGCGCAGCAGGCGCAGGCAGTCGGAAGCAGCTCGATTGCCGGAGCGGCGGCCGCAACGGCAACCGACCAGGAGAGCGCGCGGGGCTTCGCCAACGTGATCGGAATCGCCGGCGTGATGAACTTCGGGACGGCCCCGTGAAGACCGACACGAGGCCCGATCCGGGCGCGCGACCAGCTCTCCCGCGACTCGCATGACGGTCTTCGAGGTGGCCGACACCGCGGCCAACCCAGCCGCAATTCGCGCAGCGGCGGCCGAACTGGACCACGTGGTCGGCAGCATCACGGGCCATGGTCAGGCCGTCACCACGGCTCTCCTTGCTATCCCGGCAAACTTCTCGGAGCTGTTCGCGCCGGAGATCCGAGCGCGCGCGCAAGAGAACGAAGCTGCGTGGCGACAGGGCCTGTCGTCGGTGGTCTACGCAGCCGGCGTCACTCGAATGTGGGCGAGCGACGTCGAGTGGTTCAAACAGCAACGGGCGGCGCTATCTGCTCAGGTCAGCGCGGCAACCGCCGGTACTGCGGGACTGACGCCGCCGGTCCAGGCGCCGGATGCGACACCGGAAGCGGTGGCTGCCGCTGCCCAGCAATTCGCGGCGGCTGTCGATGCACGGCAGGGCGAACTGGCCGCCGATGGCAGTCGGGCCGGGACAGCTCTGTTGCAGCAACTGCAGGAACGTGCCGCCCAGCGTGCGGCCGACCTGCGATCTGGACCGACGCCCGCAACACTGTCCCGGTTGGATGCGGCGGGCGTGCTGCCCGCCGCCGCGGGAGTCATCTTCGCCGCTACCGGCTGGACACCGGTCAGGTCCGTGTCCGACCTGGTGGCAATGGTGGCAGCTGGGTTGTTGCCGGGCTCAGCCCTGCAGCTCAGCTGGCCCGATCTCATCGATCGGGCCAAGGGGGCGTGGGCGCACCTGCTGGACCGCTTGATGCCGACGATCCCGGACGACAGCCCACTCGCCGGAATATTCCATCGGGCCGTCGACCCGTTGACGATGGGCCCGACGCTTCGAGCCGCTCCCACCGACCTCGCCAGCGCCTTCGCATCGATGACCATGCCGGTCGCGCTGCTGCTCGGCGCGCTGTACCCGCGGTTGCTCGCGAATGCGAGCGGCGTCCCGTCGACGGTCCAGGCCGTCGCGAGCAAAGTGCTGCAGGCGGCCGGCGCATCACGGACCAGCCAGCCGTCGTCTGGGGGTGGGGGTCGGCTGACCGCCAGCGCCATGCCTGACCTGGCGGCATCGAACACGAGCCTGATTGGCCGACTCGCCAGCAAGGTTCTGTCGAATGAGACGGCTGCCGAGGGATATTTCTTCCTGCTCACCGCCGGCAAGAATTTCCTCGCGGGTAAGCCTTGGCCCGGCCCCGGACCTGCGCCGTGGCTATTCAACGGACCACGCCACAACGTTGCGCGCGACGAAGCGGTCAAGCTCATTCAGAAGATTGCTGAACATGGCGGTAATCCACTGAACGTGACGATTGAATACAAGATTCCTGGGGCAAGCAAGGAATTGACAGGAAACAAAGGCTTCGCCGACATTGCCTACAGGATTGACCCGGTTGGCAATCAAAAGGGCCAGCTTTTCCTGTGGGAGGTCAAGGGCACGACCGACGACACTCCGCCGTTCGTGAATCAGGCGAACACCGCAGCTGCCGAAGTTGCCGCGTACGTCCGGTCTGCACAGCAGATGCAGGGTAACGCCCGCTATGACGTCCAGCCAGGATTTGCAATGAACGATCGTGCGGGGTTCTTCTTCAAGGATCCAGACGGCATCACCCGATACTATGTGGTTCAGGACGGTGACGGGCCGGGCGCCATCGTTTACGGGCCGGGATCATTTGTCGTTCCGTCAGATATGCAGCAACCCACTATTCGGCAGGACATGCTCGACCCGCCACTTTGGAGCCGAATACTTGACCAGGCACTCCCGTTCCCGCAAATTACACCTGAACAGCTGGAGGTTCTGTTGCCATACGGGTCATTCCCTGATGAGCACGGTCCCACCGCATAGACCTCGAGGTTGAGACGCAGTGGCGAACGCGATGGACGCGATGCTGGCGCGCGATTTCCAGCCCGCCGTCAAGGCGTTGGGTTTCCGGCGAACGGGTAGGACTTACCGCCTGGGCGCCAAGGGTCAGGACCAGGGGGTGATCAATCTGCAGGGCAGTTCCGGGAGCGGTTTCGGCGCAACCATTTTCTATGTGAATCTTGCACTGATGCCGAGGATATGGCTCGAATTCGGCTCCTGGTTTTCCAATTCTGCCCTGAAGGATGATCCGGATGAAGTATTCGGGGTGCTCAGGAACCGACTTCTGGCCCCCATCGATGTCGCTGCTCGATCGCGGGGCGACAGTCTGACCGGTATTCCATCGCAGCAGTGGAGGTTCTCCAATGATGAGGAGGCCGAACATTGCGGGCGCCGGCTGACGATGCTCGTCGAGCGCGACGTTGCACCGCTGCTCGACGAGTTACGTGATCCGGTCAAGCTGCTGGATTTCGTGGTCCGGCCAGAAGCGGAGCGGGGGGTCTTCCGTGAGATAGAGCCAGGACCCGAGGTACTCACCGCTGTGCTCCTGGCGGATTCGGGCCCCTCGGAACGTGTTGACAGTGCACTGAAGAAGCTGCGCCTGCAAGGAATCGATCGGGTGGTCGAATGGGTCGAGATGCGGCTGTCACGAACCTGATTGGGTCGATCGATTGCGTACGTTTGCCCGTACTGCATGGTGGGTGGACGGCTTCGCGTCGCCGTCCAGGTTAGCATCAACAGTCACTGTTTCCGAGATCGATTATTTGGCGTGCTCGCCAGATCCCGTCGTCACCCTTGATGAAGTCGCCGCGAAGACTGATTCTTGGTCTCCCGGTCGTGAGCGTCTCGCCGGTCGATACCCTGACGGTGCCCGCTTGGCTTTGGTCCTGGCAGTCTGCGATGGTGGCGGTGGTGGCACCATCCACCCCCGTCTGCCAAAATAGGCGATGGATGACTTTGCCGTAATTGTCCACGCCGTCAAGGTTCGCCTGCCTTGCTGCTTCGACCAGGTTCTCTGTCAGCGGGGAGGATGTGACGGCCACAAGGCTTGACTTGCGCTCGTCGGCCGCCATTCGTGCGAGGATTGTGTAGATTTCCCACAATTCTGTCCATTGCGCTTCGATTGCTGCGCGGTCGGCTGCCTCCAGGGCTGCGGGGTCGAGCGAGGATGGCGCCGACGACTCCACCGCGCTCGGTGACGGGCTGGCGGGCGCCGCGTTTGAACTCGGGGCGAATGTGCTTGGGTCGACGACCGACGGAGTGGCGGTGACGGATGCGACCGGTATCGACGTAGGGCCGTCGGCCGAGTTAGCGGTGCATCCGGCGGCGAGGATGAATACCCCCAGCGAGAAGGCGCAGGCCCGGAAGTGCGTACCGATGGTCAATTTGTGATCCCTTCGAACAAACTGAAGGAGAGCAGGCGTTTGCGCCACCGGCGATCTCCTCGCCCATATATATGAATGGGCGATGACGGATCCGGCAAGGTCGAGGCATCGAACGCCCTGATCGCCGACCTCGGCGAGGGTCGTCGGGTGAAACACATCGACCGCGATCGTGTCGAACCGCGGAAAATCCGCAGATCATCCTCAGGTCGAATAATTTCGGCGGTTCTGATCAAGCTAGCCGCCCGGCCCCTGGACAAGGACGGTGCGATATTCACCGATCTCCAGGGCGTCGGCGCTCGATGCAGTCAGAACGGTCGATCCTGAAACTCCGGTGTTCGACTGCCACGTCACATTCCAGTTCGAGGTCGCGGTGATCGGCCATTTGCCGCTGCCGCCGGTGCGGTCCTTGGCGGACATCCAGGTGTACTTGTGCCCGCAGGGTGGTTCGGCTTTCCAGTCGTAGTTCGCTTGTGGCGCGCTGCCGGTCCCCGGGCAGGTGATGGATAAAGGTGGGCCTGGTGCATATGAGCCGCCGGTCGCAGCTGGCTCACCGAGGGACCACGTGACGGATTCCAAGGTCGCGGTCAGAGTGACGGAAATTTCACCCACGCTGACCGTGAGGGTCTGGGGGCCGGGATCATCGACCCAAAGCCAGGTCCATAGGTTGACAGCGAGTTTGGTTCGGTCGGGCCCCGCGCTGATATTTGGTCGGGGCATCACCATCTCGCGGTACGCGCGCTGAGCCAGTTCCTCCGGCTGAGGTGGAGGTGGAGGTGCCGGTGATCCGTTGGGAACCGCTAGGAAGAGCGTGCGGACGGGCCCGTCGCAGTTATTCTCTATGACCATCCCAGTTGAAGGATCATTTCCTTGCCAGCTTGCATCTTCTGCCGGTGGATTGACGATGTGCCAGTTGCACTGACCGGGGCCGATTACGATCGGATCTTGGATGAACTCTTCGCCGCTTCCATTACCGCTCTGTCCATCCCTCCCTGGTGAACCTCCATCGCTTGGGCTGCCTGAGAGTTCAACCTCCGCCGGCGCCCTCGGCTGACCATGGATCTTGATTTCTGATCCTACGAGGCCTTGACCAAGGGAATCGGCTGTGACGACCTTGACCTGAGCCGGCGGAGGACTGGGCGGGCTGATTGCGGGTGTGCTCCCGGTGTCAGCCCCTGGAGATTTCGAGAAGATCGCGATCATGAGCTGTGCGCAGAGCAGTAGTGTTCCGAAGGATGCTCCTCCGCGCTCAATCAGGGGCACGGCTCATCCATGATGTACTCGATCTTCTGGACCCTCCAGTACCCATCGTCACCCCGAACGAAAGTTGAGCGAGTGTTCCGCTCGGGAACCCCTACCGTGGTTTTCGTGCCTGTTGCCACTTCCTGTGCGCCGGTCTGGCTGGTGTCCGTGCAGTCGCCCATGACCGCGATGCTCTGGCCATCAACTTTCTGCTCCCAGTAGGGGTGAAAACTGGGCGTTCCGTACGCTTCGAGTCCCTGCTGTTGCAGAACGCGTGCCTGCTCGACCGCTTGGCTAATTGTCGGTTCGACGGCCACCGCGGACGCTGCACCCGCTCGATCGCTCTCGGGTAGGCGCCAGAGGTTGTCCGAAACGCTCCAAAATCGGCTCCAGGCCATTGCGATTGCGGCCCGATCAGCGGCCTCCTGCGGCGAGATGTCCGCCGACCCGGACGGTGACGCCGACGACTCAGCCACGCTCGGTGACGGGCTGGCGGGCGCCGCGTTTGAACTCGGGGCGAATGTGCTTGGGTCGACGACCGACGGAGTGGCGGTGACGGACACGACCGGTGTCGACGTCGGGCCGTCGGCCGCGCTGGTGGTGCACCCGGCGACGAGGATGAGCACCCCGACCGAGAGAGCGCCGGCCCGCAGGCGCGTACCGACGGTCATAGTGCGATCCCTTCGGACAATGGTGCAGGAGAGGGTGCGTCCACCGCGAAGGACGCGGCGAGCCGGCGGATCGGTTGGCTGGTGGAATTCACGGTTCGGCTGACGGTGGGAAAGCCGAAGAGGGCGCCGAACGTCACCGTCGCCTCGTTGCTGCATTGCGCGGTGATTGTCTGTGCGCCCACGGTGACCACCGCGCCGACATCGGGGCCGCGAACACCGAGGTATTGATTCGCGGCGGCGATCGGGTCACCCACGGGGACCCCGTCCGCGGACGCCCGAGCGGGGTCGACCGCGCCGACGGCGGCGGCGACGGCCCCGTCACAGAGCCGTTTGAGTCGTTGGCCACCCAGGAACGCCGACCCGGCCGCGGTGACTCCGGCGGTCAGGATCAGCAGGCACACGAACATGCCGATGACGAGCGGGGTGATCGAACCGCGGTCGGTCTCGGCCGGACCGTGCACGTCCTGTGGGAGGTCGCGGTCGGCCCGGGGGAGCGGTGTCATTGGCTCTCCCGGAAGTCGCCCACATGCAGGGTGAACACGCCGCTGACGGTGTTCCGGCTGCCGGTGATCACGCTGGGCACCCCGGGCAGGGTCACGACCGCCACCACGCACACGTCGTAGACGGTCCCCGCCTGCAGGGACGGCGTGATCTCCGGCGACGTCACGCAATCCCCGCCCACCGACACGAACCGCAAATCCATCCCGTCGGCGGAGATGTTCTGGTCCTCGAGAGCCAACCGCGCGATCTCCTCGGCGCGGGCGACACCGACCGCCGTGGTCGGCGAGAAGTCCATGACCCGCCCGGCATCGCGCGCCCCCTGGGACACCGCGAACGTCGCCGACTGGATGCGCAGGAAGGAGATCAGGATGTAGACGGTCGGGATCAGGATCAGTACGGCGAGGAAGATGACCTCGATCAGCGCGCGACCCTCGTCGCCGGCCGGGCGATCCGTCGCCGGTGGGTCGTCGTCGGCGCGATCATCAGGATTGCCCATCACTCGACCGTCTCCTTGGCCGAGTGACCGGTGACGTCGATCGCCGGCATCACCCCATTGAGCAGGCCGACGATCCCGGGTGCATCCATCGTGCAGGTCACCGTGACCAGCAGGCCGTCCGCGCCCGAGACGCACCGCAGCGACGACCGGGTCCCGCCGACCACCCCGTCGCCGAGTTGTTGGGCGACCTGCGCCGTGGTCACCGACGCGGTGACGTCGTAGTTGGCGGCGACCCGAGCGGCGTCGGCGGCGGCCGAGGTCAGCACCGTTCGCGCGTAGGCCCATAATCCGATCGACAGCAGGGCCAGGAACAGCATCAGCAGCAGCACCAACACCAGCGCGAATTCCGCGACCGCCGACCCGCGATCGCGGTCGCAGTCATAGTTGTGATCGCGATCGGCGATCAGCCCGCGCCGGTCACCGACTGGAACGCGTTCTGCACGGCGTTGATCACCTGCTCGCGGAACACCGCAAGCAGGGCGATGACCACGATGGCCGT
>NZ_JBGAKE010000031.1:0-57115 GCF_044224575.1 Nakamurella sp. | reverse complement strand
TCCGGCACCTACCTGTGGCTGATCGGCCGGGAGGCCGGCGCGGTGAGTTACCGCGCCAAACTCACCCTGACGGCCAACGGCGTCACCACCCTCTCGTTGACCCGTAGCAACAACGGCACCGACACCACCCTGGCGACGGTTCGGGTACCCGGCACGGTTGCCGCCGGCACGACGCTGCGGCTGCGTTTCGAACAGTTCGGCAGCGCGCCGACCAGGCTGCGCGCTTCGGCCTGGCCGGCGGCCGGGGCCGAGCCGGCGGACTGGATGCTGACCACCACCGACGCGACCGCGGCGCTGCAGTCACCCGGCGGATTCGGCATCGACAGCTACGTGTCCAGCAGCGCCACCGCCGGCCAGACGATCCAGGTCGACCGGTACTCGATCACCCGTCCCGGGTCGTCCCCGCCGCCACCGCCGCCACCGTCCAACGTCGCACCGACCGCGGTCATCGGCACCCCCGGGATCAACGGCCGGGCGGTGACGCTGGACGGCAGCGGGTCGGCGGACACCGACGGCACGGTGACCGCCTGGCAGTGGTCGTTCGGTGACGGCACCACGGCGGACGGGAAGAACGCCACCCACACGTACACCGCCGACGGCACCTACCCGGTGATCCTGACCGTCACCGACGACGATGGAGCCAGCGGGACCGCAACGGCGTCGGTGACGGTGGCCGCGCCGCCCCCGCCGGCCGCCGAGGCTGCGCGGGATGCATTCGGCCGCAACGCGACCGGGGCATGGGGGACCGCCGAGACAGGCGGCGCCTGGACGGTGCAGGGTGCGGTCGCCCGCTACTCGGTCGCCGATGGCGCCGGCCGCCAGGTGCTCGGCACCGCCGGCAGCACGGCCGAAAGCGCACTTCACTCGGTCGCGGCCACCGGATCGGACACCCGGTTGCGGATCGCCTGGAGCCGCACCGCGGCCGCCGGCACCCTGTACGCCACGGTCGTCCCACGGGCCGTCACCACTGCCGCCGACTACCGGGTCAAGGTGGTCGTGGGATCGAACGGGCGCCCGACGCTGTACCCGATCAAGCGGGTCGGAGGGGTCGAGACCAACCTCGCCATGATCACCCTGCCGATCACCGTCACCGCCGCCACGTCGTACTCGCTGGCGATCCGGTTGGCGCCGAGCGGCGCGTCGACGGTGCTGTCGGCGAAGCTGTGGCCGACCGGCACGGCGGAGCCGACGGCCTGGCAGGTGAGCGCGACCGACGGGACCGCCGCGTTGCAGGGCGCCGGCTCGGTCAGGCTGAGCAGCTACCTGTCCAGCTCCGCGACCGCGCCGGTGACGACGACGTTCGATGATCTGGTGATCAGCCGGCTCTGAGCGCCTCCGGGCGCCCCGGCCTGTGGGCCGGTCAGCCGGCGAGCAGGTCGGCCGGGGCCTCCGCCAGGTCGACCGGTTCGAGGCCGAGCAGCCTTTCCAGGTCGGCCGGCGAATGGTCGCGCAGGAACGCCGGGTACTTGCGGGCCACTGCCGCCCAGTGCTCCTCGGCCACTTTCCGGCTGATGAACAGCCGGCGGGCGATGCTCTCGAACTTTTCCCCGCGGGCCCGGGCCGACAGCACCATCTGCTGACGCTCGGTGAGCGACGGCACGGCCGAACGATCCAGTTGAGCCAGACCGGTCAACGTGGTGGTGACGACCAGCCGGCCGGCGGCGGCACCCCGGACCGCGGCCCGCAGCTCGTCCAGCGAGTCCGAGGTGTGGGCCATCGCCGTCGCCCCGGCGGTCAGGCACCCGAGCAGCACCAACGCGCTGCGCTCCGGGGTGTGCAGGCAGACCCGATAGCCCACGTCGGTGAGCGACCGGACCGCCCGGGCCCAGGCAGCGGACGGGGCGTCGTCGGTACCGGCGCGGTGGACGCCAAGGATGACCACGTCGGCGACCGGTCGGGCGGCCAGTAGCTCGTCGACCGTCGCGAACGCGCCGGCGCACGCGAACTCCGGCAGCACCAGCGGCAGCGCGGCCCGGGTCAAGGTCTGCGGGTCGATCACGGCGACGGTCCGCCCGGAACTGGCCGCCGAGCTGACGAGAGCGGAGTGGGCGCTGCGTGTCGCCACGGGGAACGATCCTTTCTGCCGACCGACGATGCCTGGGACCTATCCTGTCCAGCCACCGCCACGATCCGGCCCCGGATCGGTGAATCCGGACGACTCCGAACATGTGGCGACTATCTCCGCAGGTCTGAGCCCTCCACCGGGCCCGAGGGCGGTGGCGGTCGAACGTCCCAATCCGGAAACTAAGGTTGAGGTCATGACGAAGGGGGCAATTTCGGGTCGGTTCGCGGCGCCCGAGGGGGAGGATCCGTCGGCGATCGACGGCCGGACGGAATTGGCGGCGGCGTTGACCCGCCTGCGGGAGCGAAGCGGCCTGAGCGTGCGCGACCTGGCCCGGCGGGTGGACAGCCCGGTCGCCACCGTCGGCGGCTACCTCAGCGGTCGGCACCTGCCGACCACGGCCCAATCGGCGGTCTTCCTGCGGATGCTGGCGGCGTGCGGCGTCACCGATGACGCCGACCGGCGGGCCTGGTGGGAAGCGGTCGCCCGGGTACGGCGGGCCGGCGCCGCCCGCCCGGCCTCCGCCGTGCCGCCCTATCGCGGGCTGGAGAGCTTCCAGGTCCAGGACGCCGCTCTGTTCTTCGGGCGGGAACGGCTGACCGCTGATCTCCTTGCCCGGGTGAACGCGATCGGCGGCGCCGGGGGCCGCATGGTGGCCGTGGTCGGCCCCTCCGGTTCAGGTAAGTCGTCGCTGGCCCGGGCCGGGCTGATCCCGGCCTGGTCGGCCTCCGACGGTGCCGCCGAACGGCACCATGCGGACATGCCGGCGGACCGTGGCGGGCCGCGGTCCGGCGAGCCGTCCGCCTTCGTGATCACCCCGGGTGACCGACCGCTCCGCCGGCTGGCCGAGGTGCTGGCGGCCGGCCCGGGGTCGGGGCCGACCGGGGCGGAGGCCGTCGAACGAGCCCTGCGCGCGGAGGCGCCGGTGGCCGCCGGGTGGCTGGCGTCCGGCTTGCTGGTCGTCGACCAGTTCGAGGAGGTCTTCTCCTCCTGCCCCGACGAGCACGAGCGTCGGATCTTCATCGCCGCTCTCTGCGGGCTCGCCGGGGTGGGTGGTCCGCCGGCGCCGGGCGCTCGGGTGGTGATCGTGATCCGCGCCGACTTCTACGCGCCGGCCATCGGCGAGACCGCCCTGTTGCCGGTGCTGGCGCAGGCCCAGGTGGTGGTCGGCCCGATGACCACCGACGAGGTGCGGCGGGCCGTTCTGGAACCCGCCCGGATCGCGGGATGCGAGGTCGACGGCGAGCTGGTGGAGGTGCTGTTGCGGGACCTGAGCCCGCGGGGCGCCCCGTCCGGGGCCCTGGACGCGGCCGCGTTGCCGCTGCTGTCCCATGCACTGAGCGTCACCTGGCAACGGGCGACCCGGCGGCGTCTGACGGTGGCGGACTACCTGGCCACCGGCGGCGTCGCCGGCGCGGTGGCCCAGAGTGCCGAGGCCGTGCTCGCGGCCATGCCGGCCCGGCAGCAGGAGCTCACCGCCCGGATGTTCCTGCGGATGATCAACGTCGATGACGAGGCGGCCGTCACCCGTCGCCGGATGCCGCTGGCCGAGCTGCCCGGCCTCAACCTGCTCGCCGGGGCCGGGCCTACCGACGAGGCCGGCGGCAACGACCCCGCCGGGACCGGCGGGGTGGAACCGAACCGGGACGCGCAGGACGTCGTCGACCGATTCGTCGCCGCCCGGCTGATGACCATCGACGCCGAATCGGTGCAGATCTCGCATGAGGCACTGCTGGGGGCCTGGCCGCGGTTGCAGGGTTGGATCGACGAGAGCCGGGTCGCGCTGGGTGCGCAACGCCGGCTCGGCGAGGCGATCCGGGTGTGGCACGACAGCGGCCGTGACGCGTCGGCGCTGCTCGGCAGTACCCGGCTGGCCGCGATGCAGGAATCGCTCGACGCCGGATCGATCGTCCTCACCACCGGGGAAGCCGAGTTCCTCGCCGCGAGTGCGGCTGCCGTCGCCGAGCAGCGCGCCGCCCGGGTCCGCGGTACCCGGCGGCGCCGGGTCATCGTCGCGGCCATCACCGCGCTGGCCGTGCTGGCCTCCGGACTGGCCGTGTTCGCGGTTGTCTCCCGCCGGGCCGCCGCCGTCCAGCAGCAGGCCGCGGCGGACTTGCGCAACCTGGCCATGGCGGGCGACCTGGCGACCGCGGCGGCGAACACGGTCCGGTCGCAGGATCCCAACGTGGCGGCGCAGCTGACCATCGTGTCCTACCGCATGGCGCCCACCCTGCAGGGCCGGTCCGAGCTGCTGAACGCGACCGCCCAGCCGCTGGTCACTCGAGTGCTGGGCGCGAAAGGCCCAACCATGCAGGCGTTGTCGCCGGACGGCCGGCTCCTGGCCGTCGCCGACGGGTCCGCCGGCTCGGTACGGCTGATGTCGATCGCCGACCCCTTGCACCCGACCGTGCTCGGTACCGCGGTGCCGGCCGCGCGGACGCAGCAGTTCTCGGTGGCGTTCAGCCCGGACGGCCGGATCCTGGCCGCCGGCAGCAGCAAGGGCGTGGTCCAGCTCTGGGACGTCACCGACCCCGCCCGGCCGGAACCGCTGGGTGAGCCCATCACCCGGTTCCCGTCGGGAGTCTTCGGCGTCGTGTTCACCCCCGACGGGCAGACCCTGCTCGCCGGCGGGGAGGGCGGGACGATCGCTCGGTGGTCCATCGCCGACCCCGCCCGCCCCGCCGAGCTCCCCGGCCTGCCGACCATCGGCCTGGTGCAGACCATGTCGCTCTCGCCCGACGGGTCGCTGCTGGCCGTCGGTGGTCGCGACCCGAACGTGCAGCTGTGGTCGCTGGCCGGTCCGGACGGACCGACCCAGGTCGCCGCCGTCCCCGGCGGGCAGCTCGTCGTGACGTCCGCGGCGTTCGGCCCCGACGGGACGACCCTCGCGGTCGGCGCTCGCGACGGCGCCGTCACCGTCTGGAACGTCGGCGACCCGGCCGCCCCCGTCCGGATCGAGGCCGGCCTGACACCGTTCACCAACCTCGTCAACGTGCTCGCCTTCAGCGCCGACGGGTCGCTGCTGGCCGCCGGCGGGTCCGACGGAACGGTCCGGGCCTGGCGGACCACCGACTGGGTGCCGGTCGGCCAGATGGCCCACCCCGGGCCGGTCACCGGGCTGGCCGTCACGGCCGACGGCTCGCGGCTGATCTCGTCCGCCGCCGACGGCACCACCCGGCTCTGGCTGACGGCCGGCACCGCGATCCGCGAACTGCCCGACACCGTGTTCAGCCTCGGCTGGACGCCGGACGGGAGGAACCTCGCCGTGGCCCCGGGACCGGCCGCCAACGCGATCTCGCTGTGGGACGTGGCGGGCAGTCCGAACCCCGTCAAGGAATCGACCGCGGCCCCGACCGACCCCACCCAGCGCTACGGCGGAGGGGTGGCGATCAGTCCCGACGGCCGAACGATGGCCGCCACCCTCAGCGACGGCGGCACGCAGCTGTGGGACATCGCCGATCCGGACCACCCGGTGCCGATCGGCACGCCGTTGACCGGACCGACGGACATCGTCCAGCAGGTGACGTTCAGCGCCGACGGCAGGCACCTCGCCGTTGCGGTCAACGATGCCTCGGTGTGGTTGTGGAACGTCGCCGACCCCGCCGTCCCGGTGCCGGAGGCGACGCTGCCGGACCTGGGCGGCCCGGTGTACTCGGTGGCATTCGGGGACGGCGACCGGATCCTCGCCGCCGCGACCACTGCCGGCCAGGCGAAGGTCTGGACCCTCGACGATCCCAGCCATCCCGTGTTGGCCAGCACCATCGACGCCGGGCAGAGCTACTCGTTCGCCGTGACCGTCTCCCCGGACGGGCGCGAGCTGGCCGTCGCCGGCGCCGACCGGGAAGTCCGCCGCTGGGACATCCACGATCCGGCGAACCCGGCGGAGATCAGCCGCCCGTTGACCGGACCCGGTAGTGACCTCTACTGGGTCGACTACAGCCCGGACGGCCGGCTGCTCGCCGCCGCCGGCACCGACCACAGCGTGTGGCTGTGGGACGTCAGCGATCCCGCGAACCCGCAGACCTACGCGACCCTCGGGAAGTCCGACGGGCCGCTGTTCGTCGCCGAGTTCAATCCCACCGGGAGCACGATCGCCGCCGGCGGGTCCGACCACTCGGTCCACCAGTGGCTCACCGACCCGGCGGCCGCGCAGGACATGATCTGCGCGACCGTTGGTGCCCCGCTCACCGAGCAGGAATGGCAGGTCTACCTGCCGGACGAGCCGTACGCGCCGCCCTGCACCTGACCGTCCGGTCCCGTGTCAACCCGGATAACTCCGGGTTGTCCGGTTTCGCCGGTTCGGCGAAGCTGGAGGCGGAGGGTGAACCAGGGGGCCGCCGCACACGGGGCCGAGGCCCGACGTCGGCCCCGTGTGCGTCGGGACGGAAGGTCCATCCGAATGTCGCCGGCGAGAGCGCCGTGTGATCACCGTCGCAGTGAAATATTCCTCGAATCGGAATCAAACTGCCCTGCCGGGCGTCTGTATAAGTGGCCGGCCCTGGATGCGAAGGTGGCAATCACCGGCAGACGGTGCGCGTGACGCGCGCGGCAGTCGAGCTTGGGCGATGCGGGAGGTTCGATTCCTCCCGACGGCACCACGTGTTTCTTGATGCGAACCGCACGCGGCCTCTCCGAGGAAGTTCGGAGGGGCCGTTCTCGGCATTCGGCACAGGTGGTCGGCACCCGGCGCAACAGACCGCGCGACCCCGTCACTCATCGTCACGTTCGCCGCGGAAGGCTGAACTGCGCGACTCGCGCGGGGGACAGCAGGCGCGGCGGGTGTCGTGAGCCGCCGGACTGAGCGACAGTGGCCGGACAGCACGCTCAGCGGGCGGCACGCCTGGCCGGGTCGCCCTTCCGGGGGGCCAGTGAGCACGATCGACGAAGGTGCGGCGGATTCTCGAGCCGTCGCCCCGGGCCGTGGGGGACCAACCGTGTGGCGCAGGCCCGCGGTCTACTGCGCGGGCGCCTTCACCGCATTGCTGATCGCGGCGTGCCTGCTGGCCAACCTGCTGACCGGCGAGGACTCGTCGACGGCGTCCGTCGTGTACAACCTGGCCCAGCTGGCCGCCGCCACCCTCGCCGCGGTGGCCTCGGCGGTGGTCGTGCGAAGGCACCGGATGCCGGTTCGCCGGACCTGGATCGTCGTCGCGATCGCCAGCGGGTGCTGGGCCATCGGCCAGAGCTACTGGTGCTATGTCGAGGTCCTGCGCGGTGGCGAAATGACGACGGTGTCGATCGCCGACCTGTTCTTCCTGGTGTTCGCCGCGCTGATGGTGGTTGCGGTCGCACCGACCCAGGGCCTGCAGACCGACCGGCTGCGCACCTTGCTGGACGCCTTCATCATCGGCATGTCGCTGTTCACCATCAGCTGGTCGACGTCGATCAACGAGATCGCCAAGACGGCGGCCGACGGCACCGAGATCCTGACCCTGCTGGTCAACCTTGCCTATCCCTGCTTCGACATCGTCGTGCTCACCATGGTCATCCTCAATGTCTCGCGGCGAACCGGGCAGCGCTCCAGCCTGACCGCGCTGGCGCTGGCCATGGGCCTGATCACGGTCTCGGACAGCTTCTACGTCTATCTGATCGCGACGGAGTCGTTTTCGTCCGGATCCACGGTCGCCCTCGGATGGATCGCCGGCTTCGGGCTGATCGGGTGCGCGGCCTTCGCCAGCCCGGATCACCCGTCGACCGGGTCCGCCCGTGGGTCGGTCGGGCCGGCGCGGCCGATCCACACCCGGCGGGCGAGCAGCCTGCCCTACATCCCGTTGGTGCTCGCGCTCCTGGTCGTGGGGATCAACCGGTTGGACAATGTCGTCGACCGGGTGAGCGGCATCGCCCTGGTGCTGACCTTCATGGGCGTGCTCGCCCGCCAGTACCTGACCATTCGGGACAACGCCACCCTCACCCAGGACCTGGAGAAACGGGAGAGCGAGCTCGCTCGGCAGGCGTTTCAGGACATCCTGACCGGTCTGCCCAACCGGGCCCTGTTCATCGACCGGGCGGCCCATGCCCTGGAACAGCATCGCCGCAGCATGCGCCCGCTCGCGTTGATGTTCGTCGACCTGGATGACTTCAAGGCGGTCAACGACACGCTCGGTCATCCGGTCGGCGACCAGCTGGTGATCCGGGTGGCGGAGCGCCTGCGCGGGGCCATCCGGTCCAGCGACACCGTCGCCCGCTTCGGTGGTGACGAGTTCGCGGTGCTGGCCGAAGGGGAGGACACCGACGCCGTCGAACTCGGTTCCCGGCTGGTCGAGTCATTGCGCCCGCATTTCACGCTGGGCAAGGAACAGCTGTCCATCGGCGCGAGCATCGGAATCGCCGAGGTGGCGGCGGCTCAGGTGACCCCCACCCTGGACGAGCTCTTCTCGCAGGCGGACATCGCGATGTACGCCGCCAAGCGGGCCGGCAAGGGTCAACTCGCGATCTACGAGCCGTCGATGGTGCTGCCGGAGGCGGCCGACCTGCGATACCGGCCGCTGCTGACGGAGGCCATCCGCACCGGCGCGATCGACTGCGTCTACCAGCCGATCCTGGACCTGGCCACCGGGCGGGTGCAGTGCATGGAGGCGCTGGCCCGCTGGCAGGTCGACGGCCAGCCGGTCCGTCAGGACTACTTCATCAAGCTCGCCGGCCGACTCAAGCTACTGCCGGCGCTCACCGACCTGATGGTCGATCGGGCGTGTGCCCAGCTCGCCGACTGGGCCGCCCGGCTCGGTCGAAGCGACCTGCAGGTCGGGGTCAACGTTCCGCCCGGCCTGATGACCGATCGCGAGTTCCCGCACCGGATCGCCGCCACCCTGCAGCGGCACCGGGTCCCCGCCGACCGGCTCGTGCTGGAGATCACCGAGGACGCCCTGCTCGGCGAGCTGGCGGTGGCCCGCTCGGTCGCCGATCAGCTGCGCCGGGCCGGGGTGCAGCTCTGGCTGGACGACTTCGGCACGGGGTACTCCTCACTGCTGAGTCTGCGGCAGATCAGCCTGCAGGCGGTCAAGATCGACATCGCGTTCGTGGCGAACATTCACACCGACCCGTCGGCAGCGCAGTTCCTGCGGGCCCTGCTCGCGCTGGGTCGTGATCTCGAGCTGACGGTCACCGCCGAGGGGGTGGAACTGCCCGAACAGGCGGCGGTGCTCCGCGAGCTCGGCTGCCCGTTCGTGCAGGGCTTCCTGTACGCCCGCCCGGCCCCGGCCGGCGAATTCGACCTGCTGCTGAGCACCGGAAGCGCCGAGGCGGCCGAGGCCGCCGCGCGCTTCGAGTCGGGTGCGCCGACCCGACCGACCACTCCGGTCGACCGGGGGCACCCGCTCACCCTGGGTTGACCATGGAGTGCGGTTGCTCGTCGGGCCGGCTCTGACCGGGGTGGCCGGTCCGTGATCGGCAGCGATGCGGGAGCGGGGTCGGGTCGGCTGTGGGGTCAGCCCGGGCGTTGACCCCACATACGCGCGATGGCGATCGCGTGCCGCCACCGGGCGCGTTCCGCGTCCCGCCGGTCCACCGGCATCGACGGGCGCCATTCACCTGCCTTACGCCAGAAGCCGCGCAGCACCTGCCGGTCGGACCAGTATCCGGCGCCGAGCCCGGCCGCGTACGCCGCGCCCAGCGCGACCGTCTCGGCCATCATCGGCCGGACCACCGGGATGTCCAGCACATCGGCGATCGTCTGCATCAGCAGGTTGTCGCTGGTCATCCCGCCGTCCACGGCCAGCGACCGGGCGGCCACCCCGGCGTCGGCGTTCATCGCGTCCACGACGTCGTGGGTCTGCCAGGCCGTCGCCTCCAGCACCGCCCGGGCGATGTGCCCCTTGCGCACGTACGACGTCAGGCCGACCAGGACGCCCTGGGCGTCGTTGTCCCAGTACGGCGCGAACAGTCCGGAGAACGCCGGCACCAGGTAGCAGCCGCCGTTGTCGGGTACGGATCGCGCGAGCGTCTCGATCTCCGCCGGCGAGCGGATGAGGCCGAGACTGTCCCGGCACCACTGCACCAGGCCGCCCGCCTGGGCGATCGATCCCTCCAGCGCATACACCGCCGGCTCCCCGTCGAACTTGTGGGCCACCGTGGTGATCAGTCCGTGCGTCGATCGCACCACCTCCTGGCCGGTGTTGAGCAGCAGGAAGCTGCCGGTGCCGAACGTGCACTTGGCCTCGCCTGCGTCGAACGCGGTCTGCCCGAACAGGGACGCCTGCTGGTCGCCGATCAACGCCCCGATCGGGATGCCCGGCACCGGATCCACGGTCGTCCCGACGGTGCCGATGGTGGGCCGGATCTCCGGCAGCACCGCTCGCGGGATGTCCATCGCCGCGAGCAGCGTCTCGTCCCAGTCCAGGGTGTCCAGGTTCATCAGCATCGTGCGGCTGGCATTGGTCACGTCCGTCACGTGCACTCCCGGCGGCCGTCCGGTGCCCCCCGGGCCGCCGGTCAGGTTCCAGGTGATCCAGCTGTCCATGGTGCCGAACATCAGCTCGCCGGCCTGGGCCGCGGCGGCCACGGCCTGGTCGCGATCAAGCATCCAGCGCAACTTGGACGCCGAGAAGTAGTTCGCCATCGGTAATCCCGTACGGGCCTGGATCGTGGCCGGGCCGATCCGGTCGGCGAACCGGGCCAGCACCTCGGCGGTCCGGGTGTCCTGCCAGACGATCGCCCGACCGACCGGAACGCCCGTCCGCCGGTTCCACAGCACCGACGTCTCCCGCTGGTTGGTCACCCCCAGGGCCACCACCTGGGTGGGGGACACCCCGGCGTCGTCGAGCGCCTGCGGCACGATTCGCCGGACGATCGACCAGATCTCGGCGGCGTCGTGCTCGACCCAGCCCGGGTGCGGGTAATGCTGCTGGTGCTCCCGCTGAGCGATCGACACCATCCGGCCCCGCCGGTCGAACAGCATGCACCGGGTCGACGTGGTGCCCTGGTCGAGCGCCGCGACCAGCCGCTGCGGGCTCGTCACCGCCACCCCCGGCGTTCCCCGCCAGGCTGATCAAACCCGCGCGCGGTCCCCGGTTTGCCCGGTCGGGGCGCGGCTTTGATCAGCGGTCCGCCGGGCGGCGTCGGGGTTCGCTGATCAAACCCGCGGCCTGTGCCCGGTTTGCCCGGTCGGGGCGCGGCTTTGATCAGCGGTCCGAGGTGGGCCGGCCGGGCGTAGACCCTCATCGCGCCGCTCGCCCGTGCCCGAGCTCACGGGAGATCGCCCGACCGGCCCGGACAACCTGGTTGACCAAGGCGGTCCGCGGCCGCAGGCGGTCGTCGCAGACCCGATCAGTCGCCCCCTCGATGCCGACGACCGCCACGACATACCCGCCGCGGTCGCGGATGGGGGCGGCGATACCCGCGACCACCGGATCGACCTCACCCACCGACCCGGCCCAGCCCACGTCCCGGATGCCGGCGAGTTCCTTCTGCAGGGTGACCCGATCGGTGATCGTCCGGCCGGTCAGGGCGGGCAAGTCCTGCCGCAGGATGCTGCGGGCGGCACCCGGGTAGAAAGCGAGCAGCACCTTGCCCAGCGCGCTGGCGTGCAACGGGACGATCGAACCGGTCATCAGCACCTGCGTGCCGCCGTCCGCCCGGAAGACATGGTGGGCGACCTCGGCCCGGCCGCGATGGAAGGTGGCCACCCGGGCCGACTCGCCGGTGCGCGCGGCCAGCGCGTCCGTCCAGTTCATGGCCAGCGACCGCAGCTCGTTCGGGTCGAGCTTCTCGCCGCGTCCGAGGTGGAACAGGTCGGCGGCCACCCGGTACGGCCCGTTGGGCACGTCCTGCTCGACGAAGCCGACGTCCTCCAACGTGCGCAGGATTCCGTGCGCGGTCGGCTTGGCCAAGCCGAGCGCGGAGGCGACCTGGGCCAGGGCCAGGGGCTCGTCCTCGTCGGCCAGCAGGCGCAGGATCGACGCCGCGCGCTCGACGGACTGAACGTTGCCGGGCACGCTCGCACCCTACTCCGCGGTCGGGCCACCCGTTCGACTATGTCGAACGCCACGGATTGTGCGGGGTCGGTGGCCCGGATACGGTCGCGAGCGAATGGGCACTGGGCCATGATGAGGCGGACGGCGAGGAGGCGGTGGGATTGCGGATCGTCGCGGCCCGCTCGACGTGCTCGCGGTCGCGTTCCGTGCCAGCGTGGTGCGCGGTTGCCGCCGGTCCCCGACCGGTGGTCCACCCGGCCCGTCCGCCCTTCGAGTGAGGATCCATTCATGACCAGCACCCAGCCCCGTTCCACCGGCCGCAAGCGCGAGCCCGACCGCAACCTCGCGGTCGAGCTCGTCCGCGCCACCGAGGCCGCCGCGATGGCGTCCGGCCGATACCTGGGGCGTGGCGACAAGAATCAGGTGGACGCGGCCGCGGTGGACGCGATGCGGCCGGTGCTGGGCACCGTCGCCATGCGTGGTGTCGTGGTGATCGGCGAGGGCGAGAAGGACGAGGCGCCCATGCTGTTCAACGGCGAGCAGGTCGGCGACGGCACCGGGCCCGAAGTCGACATCGCGGTCGATCCGGTGGACGGAACCACCCTGGTCGCCAAGGCCCTGCCGGACGGGCTGTCGGTGGTCGCGCTCGCCGAGCGCGGCAAGATGTTCGATCCGGGCCCGTGCTTCTACATGCGCAAGCTCGTGGTGCCGCCGGCGGCGGCCAGCGCGATCGATCCGGAGGCACCCGTCGGCGAGATCATCGCGGCGGTCGGCAAGGCGCTGGGCCGCAGGACCGACGATCTGACGGTGGCCGTGCTCGATCGCCCCCGGCACGAGGGGCTGATCGAGTCGATCCGGTCGGTCGGGGCAATGATCAAGTTCCTGCCCGACGGGGACGTGGCCGGGGCGATCATGGCCGCGTCCGAGGACACCATCGACGCCGGCGTCGACCTGCTGTTCGGCATCGGCGGCACCCCGGAGGGGGTCATCGCCGCCGCGGCCCTGCGCTGCCTCGGCGGGGCCATCTTCGGTCGGTTGCATCCGCGCAACGACGAGGAGCGGGCCGCGGCCATCGAGCAGGGCTACGATCTTGACAGGATCCTGACCACCACCGAGTTGTGCGGTGGGGATGACGTCTTTTTCGCGGCCACCGGTGTCACCGATGGTGCGCTGCTCAAGGGTGTGCGCTACGGCTCGGAGCGCATCAGCACCACCTCGCTGTCCATGCGTGCGCGCTCGGGCACCATCCGTTTCATCCAGACCTTCCACGATCCCGATCGTTCGTCCCTGGTACCCCCGCTCGGCTGAGCGCGGGTCCGGGCTGATTCAAAGGAGAACAGCGAATATGGGCGTTCAGCCCTCCGAACTCAGTCCCACCACCCGGGCCAAGGCCCTGGACGAGATGGCCGCCGGCGAGGTGGATGTGCTGGTCATCGGCGCCGGCGTGGTCGGCGCCGGGGCGGCCCTCGATGCGGCCAGCCGAGGACTGTCCGTCGCCCTGGTCGAGGCCCGGGACCTGGCGGCGGGCACCTCGAGCCGGTCGTCCAAGCTGGTGCACGGTGGCCTGCGCTACCTCAAGCAGCTGAACTTCTCATTGGTGTTCGAGGCCCTGCGGGAGCGCTCGCTGATCCTCGAGACGCTGTGCCCGCACCTGGCCCGCCCGGTCGAGTTCATCTACCCGTTGGAGCGCAAGGGGATCGACCGCGGTTACGTCGGTCTCGGCATCGGCGTGTACGACGTGCTCGGCGCGGGCAAGGGCGTGCCGTCGCACCACAAGCACCTGAGCAAGCGCAAGACACTGGAGATGTTCCCGGACGGCAAGAAAGGACACATCCAGGGCGCGATCAAGTTCTACGAGGGCCAGCTCGACGACGCCCGGCACACCATGATGATCGCCCGGACCGCCGCCGCCTACGGCGCGCTGGTGGCGACCAGCGCCCGGGTGACCGCGCTGACCAAGCGGGGCGAGAAGGTGGTCGGCGCGACCGTCCGCGACCTGGAAACCGGCCGGGACATCCAGGTCAAGGCCAAGACCGTGGTCAACGCCACCGGCGTCTGGACCGACGACATCCAGCAGATGATCGGCGGCAAGGGCGGCTTCCGGGTGCAGGCGTCCAAGGGCGTGCACATCGTCGTCCCGCGGGATCGCATCAAGTCCAAGACCGGGCTGATCACCGAGACCGAGAAGAGCCTGCTGTTCATCATTCCGTGCCCGTGGAGTGACGACTTCTGGGTGATCGGCACCACCGACACCCCATGGGATCTGGACCGGGCGCATCCGGCCGCCAGCCGCACGGACATCGACTACATCCTCGAGCACGCCAATGGTCTGCTCGAGAAGCCGCTCACCCGTGACGATGTCGTCGGTGTCTACGCCGGCCTCCGGCCGCTGCTGGCCGGCGAGTCGGACCAGACCAGCAAGCTGTCGCGCGAGCACGCCTGCGTCTCGCCGGTACCCGGGCTGGTCATCATCGCCGGCGGCAAGTACACGACCTACCGGGTGATGGCCAAGGACGCCGTCGACGAGGCCGCCAAGCAACTCGCCGGCCCCGTCGAGAAGTCCTGCACCGAAAAGGTTCCCCTGATCGGGGCGGACGGCTACCAGGCGTTGTGGAACACCCGGGCCCGGCTGGCCGAGCGGACCGGCCTGGATCTGCCCCGGGTCGAGCACCTCCTCGGCCGGTACGGCAGTGCGATCAACGATCTGCTCGCCCTGATCGACGACGATGCCGCGCTGGCCCAGCCGCTCACCTCGGCGCCGAAGTACCTGAAAGTCGAGGCCGTCTACGCGGTTTCGCACGAGGGAGCGTTGCATCTGGATGACATCCTGGCCCGGCGTACCCGCATCTCCATCGACACCTGGGACCGGGGTGACGGTGCCGCCCGCGAGGTCGCCGACCTCGTCGCGCCGATCCTGGGCTGGGACGCGTCCGCGATCGAGCGCGAGGTCGACCACTACCGCAGCCGGGTGGCTGCGGAGCGTGAGTCCCAGGAGCAGCTCGACGACCGCACCGCCGACGCGGCCCGCCTCGGCGCGGAGGACGTCCGGGTCGGCGCCGGATGACGCCATTGATGTCGAATCGAGAACATATCGTCACAAAGTGATCACAGCTGAAAAGTCTGGGCTCGTGACCCCCGGGAAGGGCGTACGTTCCGTTCTGATCGCTTGGTGATCATGGTATTTCCCGCCCCGCAGGTGTTGCGTGGGCGGCTCGATCGGCAAGGAGGCCGCATTGCATCCGACCAACGGACAGATCTTCATCTCCGAATTCACCGGCACGGCGATGCTGTTGCTGCTGGGTTGTGGGGTGGTCGCCACCGCAATTCTCAAGGGCAGCAAGGGTGAGGGCGGAGGTTGGCTACTCATCAACTTCGGGTGGGGCCTGGCCGTGTTCGCGGGCGTGTACGTCGCGTTCCGCAGCGGCGCCCACCTGAATCCGGCCGTCACCCTGGCGCTGGCGATCACCGGACCCGACAACGGCGGCATCCCGTGGTCGGAGGTACCGATCTACTTCGCCGCCGAACTGCTCGGCGCCTTCGTCGGCGCGATCGTCGCCTGGCTGGCGTTCAAGCAGCACTTCGACGCCGAAGAGGATCCGGGCAAGAAGCTCGGCGTCTTCTCCACCGGCCCGGCGATCCGCAACTACGGGTGGAACACGCTCACCGAGGTCGTCGGCACCTTCGTCCTGGTGTTCGTCATCCTCATCTCCGGCGGCACGCCGTCCGGCCTCGGCCCGCTGTTCGTCGCCCTGCTGGTCGTCGGCATCGGCGCCTCGCTCGGTGGGCCCACCGGATACGCGATCAACCCGGCCCGTGACCTCGGACCGCGCATCGCGCACGCCATCCTGCCCATCAAGGGCAAGGGCTCGTCGGACTGGGGCTACTCCTGGGTCCCGATCGTCGGCCCGTTCATCGGTGGTGCGCTCGGCGCGCTGCTGTTCCTGGCGCTGGGTGGCCCGGGGATCTTCCCGGGCGTGTCCTGACGCCCGTCCGCACCATGTGATCGGCGAGGTGCCCGGCCCTATCCGGGCCGGGCATCCCGGCCGTGTTCCCCACCAAGTGGTTCACCGCTTCACCGTCGAAGCAACGAAAGGGAAGTAGCAGCGCATGAGTGAGAAGTACGTCGCCGCAATCGATTCCGGTACGACCTCGGTCCGGTGCATGATATTCAACCGCGAGGGCCGGGTCGTCTCGGTCGATCAGCGCGAACATGAGCAGATCTTTCCGCGCGCCGGTTGGGTCGAGCACAACGCGACTGAGGTGTGGCACAACACGCGGCTCGTGGCCGCCGATGCGCTGGCCAAGGCCGACCTGAACGAGAGCGACATCGCCGCGGTCGGCATCACCAACCAGCGGGAGACCGCGCTGGTCTGGGACCGCACCACCGGCGAACCGGTCTACAACGCGATCGTCTGGCAGGACACCCGCACCGATGCCATCTGTCAGGAACTCGGCGCCCTCGGTGGGGGCGCCGAGCGGTACAAAGCGAAGGTGGGTCTGCCGCTGGCGACCTACTTCTCCGGCCCGAAGGTCCGCTGGATCCTGGACAACGTCGAGGGTGCGCGGGCCAAGGCCGAGGCCGGCGACCTCGTGTTCGGCAACATGGACACCTGGACGTTGTGGAACATGACCGGCGGGGTGGACGGTGGCCTGCACGTCACCGACCCGACCAACGCCTCCCGGACCATGCTGATGGACCTGGACACGTTGTCCTGGGACGCCGGGATCGCCAAGGACATGGGCATTCCGCTGTCCATGCTGCCGGAGATCCGGTCGTCGTCCGAGGTGTACGGCAACGGCCGGGAGAAGGGCTCCTTCGCCGGGGTGCCGATCGCCGGCATTCTGGGCGACCAGCAGGCGGCCACCTTCGGCCAGGCCTGCCTGTCCCCGGGCGAGGCCAAGAACACCTACGGCACCGGCTGCTTCATGCTGCTGAACACCGGAACCGAGAAGGTGCCGTCGAAGAACGGCCTGCTGACGACGGTCTGCTACAAGATCGGCGACCAGCCGACCGTGTACGCGCTGGAGGGCTCGATCGCCATCGCCGGCTCGCTGGTGCAGTGGCTACGGGACAACCTCGGTCTCATCTCCAGTGCCCCGGAGATCGAGGAGCTGGCCGCCGACGACAACGGTGGTTGCTACTTCGTGCCCGCCTTCTCGGGTCTGTTCGCCCCGCACTGGCGCTCCGACGCCCGCGGCGCGATCGTCGGCCTGACCCGGTACGTCAACAAGACGCATATCGCCCGGGCGGTGCTGGAGGCCAACGCCTACCAGACCAAGGAGGTCCTGGACGCGATGAACGCCGACTCCGGCGTCGCGCTCACCGCGCTCAAGGTCGACGGCGGCATGGTCGCCAACGACACCCTCATGCAGTTCCAGGCCGACATCCTCGACGTCCCGGTGATCCGCCCGGTCGTCGCCGAGACCACCGCGCTCGGCGCCGCCTATGCCGCGGGCCTGGCCGTCGGGTTCTGGAACTCCGAGGACGACATCCGCAACAACTGGGCCGAGGACAAGCGCTGGGAGCCGTCGATGGACGGGTCCGAGCGGGATCGGCTGTACCGGCAGTGGAAGAAGGCCGTCACCAAGACCCTCGACTGGGTCGACGAGGACACCGCCTGAGTGGTGCTGGGCCCGTCCGCCCGGAGCAGTTCTGGCTGCGGGCGGACGGGCCGAACCGGATCAGATGTAGATCGCGGGGTCGTCGAACTCGGCCCCGTCCTGGGCGGATCCGGGCAACGGCCGGATCCGCACCGGGATGCCGACCGCCAGATGGTCGGCCGGCACGTCCGAGATGACCACGGCGTTGGCCCCGATCTGGGCGCGCGCGCCGATCGAGAGCGGACCAAGGATCTTCGCGCCCGCCCCGACGGTGACGTGGTCGCCCAGGGTCGGATGCCGCTTGCCCTTGCGCATCGACCGCCCGCCCAGGGTGACGCCGTGGAACAGCAGCACGTCGTCGCCGACCTCGGCGGTCTCGCCGATCACCACACCCATCCCGTGATCGATGAACAGCCGTCGACCCAGCCGGGCGCCGGGATGGATCTCTATGCCGGTGAGGAACCGGGACGCCTGCGACAGCAGCCGGGCCGGCAGGCGCAGGCCCGGCCGCTGCCACAGCCAGTGCGACACCCGGTGGATCCAGACGGCGTGCACACCCGGGTAGCCCAGCGCGATCTCGACCAGAGAACGGGCCGACGGGTCCTGCTGATGGGCCGCCCGAAGGTCCTCCAGGGCGACGGTCAGCGCGAGCCGGAGACCGGCCATCAGTCCATCAGGTCGGCGTAGAGCACGGACGACAGGTAGCGCTCGCCGAACGACGGCACGATCACGACGATCAGTTTCCCCGCGTTCTCCGGACGCCCCGCCACCTGGATCGCGGCATGGATCGCGGCACCGGAGGAGATGCCGACCAGCAGGCCTTCCTGGGTGGCCGCCGCCCGGGCCACCGTCACCGCGGTCTCGGCGTCGACATCGATGATCTCGTCGTAGACGGTGCGGTCCAGGATGTCCGGCACGAAGTTGGCCCCGATGCCCTGGATCTTGTGCGGGCCGGGCGCGCCTCCGTTGAGGATCGGCGATTCGGCCGGCTCGACCCCGATCATCTGCACGGACGGCTTGCGGTCCTTGAGGACCTGGCCGACGCCGGTGATCGTCCCGCCGGTGCCGATGCCGGCCACCACCACGTCGACGGTGCCGTCGGTGTCGTCCCAGATCTCCACGGCCGTGGTCTGCCGGTGGATCTCGGGGTTGGCGGGGTTGGCGAACTGCCGGGCCAGGACGGCGCCGGGACGTTCCTTGGCGATCTCCTCGGCCTTGTCCACGGCCCCCTTCATGCCCAGCGGGCCGGGCGTCAGGATCAGCTCCGCGCCGTAGGCGCGCAGCAGGGCGCGGCGTTCCTTGGACATGGTCTCGGGCATCGTGAGGACGACGTTGTACCCGCGGGCCGCGCCGACGAAGGCCAGCGCGATCCCGGTGTTGCCACTGGTCGCCTCGACGATCGTGCCGCCGGGCGGCAGCTCGCCGGACCGCTCGGCCGCGTCGATGATCGCGACGCCGATCCGGTCCTTGACCGAGCTGGCCGGGTTGTAGAACTCGAGTTTGGCCACGACGGTTGCGCCCAGGCCCTCGGTCAGTCGGTTCAACCGCACCAGTGGCGTGTTGCCGATCAGCTTCGTGACGTCGTCGTAGACCTTCACGTCCGGATCCTTCCCGTACCGTCGTTCGGCCGATCCCGGCCGTGCACCAACCTACGTCGCCCGGCCGAGCGCGACCGCCCGGGCCAGCACCTCATCCAGCATGGCCGGAGTCAGCCGGCCGGTGAAGGTGTTCTGCTGGCTGACGTGGTAGCACCCCAGCAGAGTCAGCGCCCGGCCGTCCGGATGGCTCAGGACCAGCTCCCGGCCGTGGCCGAACGCCGGCCGGGGCCGGGGGACGATCCAGCCGTCGGTCGCCAGGACGGCCAGCAGCGCGGACCAGCCGATGGCACCGAGGGTGATCGCCACCCGCAGCGTCGGCGCCAGCAGCTCCAGTTCCCGGCGCAGGTAGGCCGCGCAGGTGCGGATCTCCTCCGGTGTCGGCTTGTTGGCCGGCGGTGCGCAGTGCACCGGCGCCGTGATCCGGACTCCGGCCAGCGTCAGGCCGTCATCGATGCGGGTCGCGGTCGGTTGGGATGCGAGGCCGGCCCGGTGCAGGGCGGCGTAGAGGACGTCGCCGCTGCGGTCCCCGGTGAACATCCGGCCGGTCCGGTTCGCGCCGTGGGCGGCCGGTGCCAGGCCGACGACGAGCAGCCGGGCGTCGGCCGGCCCGAAACCGGGAACGGCTCGGCCCCAGTACGTCTCGTCGCGGAAGGCGGCGCGCTTGACCACGGCGACCTCCTCCCGCCAGGCCACCAGGCGCGGGCAGGCCCGGCAGCCGGCGACCTGCCGGTCCAGCTCGGCGATGGTGGTCGGCTCGGTCACCCGGCCGATGGTAGGCGCCGACCGTTCTCGATCGACCCGGCCTGTCCACCGTTGATCATGGCGAACTCTGTCCGACACACCGACGACACGCCGGTCGGGCAGCAGAGAACGCCATGATCAACTCAGGATGTGGCCGCGGGATCGGGCCCCGGCGGGCTCCGGTGTACGAGGAAGGGAAGGGACGGGACGGTGGAGATCAGGCAGCTGGAGGCGTTCGTAGCCGTCGCCGAGGAGTTGCACTTCGGCCGGGCCGCCGCCCGGCTGCACCTGGCGCAATCGCCCCTGAGTCAGACGATCCGGAAGCTGGAGCGCGACCTGGGGGTCACCCTGTTCGACCGCAGCACGCGCAGCGTCGCCCTTACCCCGGCCGGTGCCGCACTGCTGCCGCACGCCCATCGGGTGTTCGAGGAGCTCGAGCTGGGCCGGCAGGCCACCCGCGCGGTGTCCGGGGAGGTCTACGGCACCGTCACCATCGGCTTCTCCGGAGCGCTGAACCACCGCACCCTGCCGCCGCTGACCCGCGCGGTGCGGCGCCGCTACCCCCAGGTGACCCTCGACCTGGTCGCCGGCGTGCTGACCGGCGACGGGGTGGTGCAGATCGAGCGGGGCGCACTGGACCTGGCCTTCGTCGCTCTGCCGCTGGACCCGTCCCCGCGGCTGCGGAGCCGGTTGATCGCCCGGGAACCGCTCGGCGTCGCGCTGCCCACCGACCACCCGCGGGCCGGCGACGAATCGGTCGACCTGGGCGAGTTGGCCGATGACGACTTCATCACCATCCCGGCGGCGTCCGGCTCCGGCCTCCGGGAGACCGCCATGCGGGCCTGCATCGTCGCCGGCTTCCGCCCCCGGGTGGTGCAGGAGATCACCGATCCGTTCATGATCCTGACCCTGGTGGCGGCCGGTGTCGGGGTGTCGCTGGTCTCCGACGGCGTCGCCCAGATCATGCCGTCCGGGTCGGTGTTCGTGCCGCTGGCGGGCCCGCCGACCTACCTCGACCACGCCATCGCCTGGGCCGCCGACAACCCGTCGCCCGTGCTGCGGGCGGTGCTCGCCGTCGCGGACGAGGTGATGCCGACCCCCAGCTGAGCCACTCCGGATTATGCGCCATGGGAACAAATTGTTTGATCTATTCGGTGTTGGACGGGACATACTCGACCGTGGGAACGTCGGTGCATGCCAGCCACCGACACCGACGTCAGCCCCGCCACCCATCCCGACGACCAGTGGGACGAGCAGGTCGATCTGCTCGTCCTCGGCACCGGGGCGGGAGGCCTGGCGGCCGCGGTGACCGGCGCGCACGAGGGCCTGTCGGTTCTCGTGCTGGAGAAGACCGAGTTTCTCGGCGGGACCACCGCCTATTCCGCCGGGACTTGCTGGATCCCGAACAACCGGTTCCAGCGGGACGCCGGGGTGACCGACGACGCGCAGGTCGCCGCCGGCTACCTGGACCGGCTGGTCGGGGACAAGGCACCACGGGAAGTGCGCGAGTCCTACCTGCGCAACGGCAGCGCGGCGATCGACTACTTCGACCGCCTGGGAGTGCGGTTCTGGCACTCGAAGACGGTCGTCGACTACCACCCCGAGGTCGAGGGCGCCAGCCTGGGTGGCCGGGCGCTGGAGCCGCAGACATTCGACGGGCGGACCCTGGGCCGGGAGAACTTCGACCGGGTCCGGCCGCCGGTGCCCGAATTCGCGTTGTTCGGCGGCACCATGATGGTTCGCCGCGCCGAGGTGAACCAGCTGCTCACCCTGCTGCAGGGCTCACCGAAGGCGGCGCCGCTCGCGGTGAAGCTGGGCGCACGATGGGCCAAGGACCGGCTGACCTACCGCCGCGGCACGCGGCTGGCGATGGGGAACGCGCTGGTCGCCAACCTGTTTCACCGGCTCCTGGAGCGGGACGGGCAGGTCTGGTTTCATGCGACCGCCACCCGGCTGGAGACCGGGACGGACGGCCGGGTGACCGGCGCCATCGTGGCGTACCAGGGTCGTGAACTGCGGGTCCGGGCGCGGCGCGGCGTGGTGCTGGCCGGCGGCGGGTTCGCCGCGAGCTCGCAGTGGCGGACGGCGCACCTGCCGAGTCCGGTGCCGCAGTACACCCGCGCGGCGGAAGGCTCGACCGGGGACACGCTGTCCCTGGGCCGCAGCGTCGGCGGCGAGCTGAGTGCTCCCCAGGACGACAACGCCTTCTGGTTCCCGTCATCGGTCGCGCGGCGCCCGGACGGGTCCGTCGCGGTGTTCCCGCACATCTGGGACCGGTCGAAGCCGGGGATCGTCGCGGTCGGTGCGGACGGTCGGCGGTTCGTGGACGAGTCAGTCTCCTACCACCGCTTCGTCAGAGCGATGTACGCGACCAACACGGTGCCGGCCTGGTTGATCATCGACGCCCGCTCCCTGCACCGGTACGGGCTGGGCATGATTCGTCCTCACCTGCCCAAGGCCTACCTGCGCAAGTACCTGCGCCGCGGCTACCTGCACGCCGCGCCGACGATCCGCGAGCTCGCCGAACGGATCGGGGTGGACGCGGGCGGGCTGGCCAGGACCGTCGCCGACAACAACCGGTCTGCCGCCACCGGGGTGGACGCGGAGCTCGGGAAGGGCACCAGCCCGTTCGGGTTGCAGTACGGCGACCCGGCGCACCGGCCGAACGCCAGCCTGGGCCCGATCGAGACGGCGCCGTTCTACGCCATCGCCCTGGTGCCGACCCCGTTGGGTACCGCGCTGGGATTGCGGACCAACGGTGACGCGCAGGTGCTGGGCGCGGCGGGTGAGCCGGTCGCCGGCCTGTACGCATGCGGCAACGACGCCGCATCGATGAGCGCGGCCGAATACCCGGGCGCCGGCTGCCAGGTCGGCGGTGGGCTGACCTTCGGCTACGTCGCCGCCCGGCACGCCGCCCACGCTGCGCCCTCCCCTGTCGAAACCCTTGCCTCCGTGGAGATGTCATGACCGAAGGACGGCCCACCAACTCGTATCCGCAGCTGTCCGGACAGACCCTGGTCGTGCCGATCGTGGGTGACCCCATCGCCCAGGTGCGCTCGCCCGACGGCATCACCCGGGCGTTCGCCGCCCGCGGCCGCAACGCCGTCGTCGTCCCGCTGCAGATCACCGGGGAGCGCCTGGACGCGTTGATCGAGGGACTCATCCTGTCCGGCAGCATCGGCGGCATCATTGCCACGGTGCCGCACAAGTTCGGGCTCACCCCGCACTGCGCCACGCTGACCGACCGGGCCGCGTTCCTGGGCTCGGTCAACGTCGCCCGCCGCAATCCGGACGGCACCCTGCACGGTGACCAGGTCGACGGCGCCGCCTACGTCACGGCCGTCATCGCGAACGGCGGCGAGCCGGCCGGCGCCCGGGTGCTGCAGGTCGGCGCGGGTGGCGCGGGCACCGCGATCGCCCTGGCCCTGCTGGAGGCCGGCGCCGCCGAACTCGCCCTGCACGACGCCGACCCGGTGCGCCGGGACAGGCTGATCGGCCGGCTGCGGGAGCGCTTCGGGGACCGGGTCACCGTGGGATCGAGCGATCCGACGGGCTTCGACATCGTCGCGCACGCCACCCCGATGGGCATGCGGTCCGGCGATCCCCTACCGATCGACGTCACGCAGCTCAAGCCGGCGACCTTCGTCGCCGACGTCGTCACCAAACCCGCGGTGCCACCGCTGATCGAGGCGGCCCGGGCGCTGGGCTGCGGCACCTCGACCGGCTCGGACATGTTCGCCGCCGTCTCCGAGCTGATCACCGACTTCCTGGTCGCCGACGGCCCGCTGAAGGACCGGTGAGCGTCATGGCGCTGACCGTTGACGTGGCCGTGATCGGTAGCGGTGCCGCCGGTTTGGTCGCCGCCTGCCGGGCCGCCGACGGCGGACACTCCGTCGTCGTGCTGGAGAAGGCGGAGTTGCTGGGCGGCACGTCGGCGATCTCCGGCGGTGTGGCCTGGATGCCGAACCACCATTTGATGGGCGCCGAGTTCCCCGACTCGGCCGATGCGGCCCTGACCTACCTGACCGCTGCGACCGGCGGCCGGGTTCCGGCCGACAGTCTCCGTTGGTACGTCGAAACATCGGGCGAGGCGGTGCGCTGGCTCGACGACAGCACACGGGTCCGGCTGGCCGCGCTGCCCCGGCCCGACTATCACACCGAGTGGGCGGGGGCGGCCCGCGGCCGCGGCTTGGACAACCTCCCGTTCGACGGGACCGAGCACCCCGGTCTGACAGCCCGGATCCGCCCGCCGACGTACTTCCCGTCGATCACCATGACCGAGCGGGATGCCATGGCGGCCAGCGGCTTCGACGCCGAACTGATCGCCGGCCGGGACGCGGATGGCACCCGGACGATGGGCGGCGCGCTGATCGCGTCGCTGATCGTGTCGGCGCAGGAGCGCGGCATCGACATCCTCGCCGGCTGCGGCGTCGAGGATCTCCGCCGGACCGGGGACGGCTGGGTGCTGACCACCACGCGGGGCGCGGTCACCGCCCGGGCGGTGGTGCTGGCCACCGGTGGGTTCGAGTGGAACCCGCGGCTGCAGGAGGCGTTCCTGCCCAACCCGGTCACCCCGATCAGTGCCCCCAGCAACACCGGCGACGGGCTCGAGCTCGGCCTGGCCGCGGGCGGCACCGTCAGCACCATGCGGGCGGTCTGGGGCGTGCCGGTGCTGCAGGACCCGGCGCACGTGTACGACGGGCGGCCGTCCGGGCGGATGGCCAACGTCGAGCTCACCCTGCCCGGTTCGATCATGGTCAACGCCGCCGGCCGGCGGTTCGTCAACGAGGCGGTCAACTACCACGACCTGAACAAGGTATTCCGGTCGATCGACCCGACCACCGGTGACCACGCGAACATCCCGGCGTGGCTGGTGGTGGACAGCGGGTACCTGTCCCGGTACTCGATCGGCGGGGTGCCGGTCGGGCAGGTGCCGGCGTGGGCGGTCAGCGGAGCCTCCGTCGAGGAGCTGGCGGGGGCGCTGGGCATCGACCCGTTCGCGTTGGCCGCGACCGTGACCGAATTCAACAAGTTCGCCGCCGACGGTCGGGATCCGCTGTTCCACCGCGGCGTGAGCGCGGCCGACCGGTACCTGGGCGACCCGCGGCAGCCGCACCCGTGTCTGGGCCCGCTGGCCGATGGCCCGTTCCATGCCATCCCGATCCGGCCCGGCACCCTGGGCACCTGCGGCGGCCTGGTCACCGACGACGCCGGCCGGGTGCTGGATCGTCGCGGCGAGCCGGTCGGCGGCCTCTATGCCGCGGGCAACGTGGCCGCGACCGTCTTCGCCGACGCCTACCCGGGCGGCGGCGCCACCCTGGGATCGGCGATCACCCGGGCCTTCGCGGTGGGCCGCGCGCTCGCCGACACCCTCTGACGCACAGTGCCGAAAGGCAGTACCGAGCCGAAAGACATCACCGAAAGGGAACGACCATGGCTTTGCACGCCGTCATCTACCGCTACGCCGACGAGCCCGCCCGGCTGGACGAGCACCGGCCCACGCACAAGGACTATCTGGCATCACTTTTCGAGCAGGGCCGCATCGTGATCAGCGGGCCGCTGACCACCGGCGGCCCCGGCGCCCTGCTGATCCTGGACGCCGCCGACGAGGCGCACGTCGCCGAGCTGCTGGACGGTGACCCGTTCTGGGGCCTCGGTCTGATCGCCGACCGGCAGATCCGCGGCTGGAGCCCGTTCTTCGGCGCGGCCAAGCTGGCCCCCACCGGGGTTCGCTGATCAAACCCGCGCCGAGACCGAACATATCCGGCGCGGACCGCGGATTTGATCAGCGCGCCCGGCGGACACCCGCGCCTTCGCTGATCAAACCCGCGTCGGAAACGGACACTTCGGGCTCGGGCCGCGGATTTGATCAGCGAACTGGGGTGGGCCCGGGCTGGACGGCGGCGCCCCGCCCCCGGAACGGGGGCGGGGCGCCGTGAGCGAGGGTCCGGTCAGGCCAGCGCGGCCGCGGCCTGCGAGAGCGAGCCCGCGACGGGCACCAGCCGGGTCAGCTGGGTGACGTGCCGGGGTTCCAACTCGTCCAGGGTGGAGACGCCGAGCAGGGCCATGGTGCGCTCGATCTCACTGCGCAGGATGGCGATCGTCTTGTCCACGCCGGGGCGTCCGCCGGCCATCAGGCCGTACAGGTAGGCCCGGCCGACCAGGGTGAATTTCGCGCCGAGCGCGACGGAGGCGACAATGTCGGCGCCGTTCATGATGCCGGTGTCGACCATGACGGTGGCGTCCCGGCCGACCTCGCGGACGACCTGCGGCAGCAGGTGGAACGGGATCGGTGCCCGGTCGAGCTGCCGTCCGCCGTGGTTGGACAGGATGATGCCGTCGACGCCCTCGTCGATCAGCCGCACGGCGTCGGGCACGTTCTGCACGCCCTTGACCAGCAGCTTGCCGGGCCATAGGTCGCGGATCACCTTGAGGTCGTCGTAGGAGATCGTCGGGTCCATCGCGGAGTTCAGCAGGTCGCCGACGGTGCCGCCGGTCGAGGACAGCGACGCGAATTCCAGGGTGGGGGTGGTCAGGAAGTCGATCCACCACCACGGCCGCGGCAGCGCGTTGATGATGGTGCCGGGGGTCAGCTGCGGCGGGATGGAGAAGCCGTTGCGCTTGTCCCGCATCCGGTAGCCGGCCACCGGGGTGTCGACGGTGAACATCAGCGTGTCGAAGCCGGCCCGGGCGGCGCGCTCGACCAGACCGTAGGAGATCTCCCGCTGCCGCATGACGTAGAGCTGGAACCAGTTGCGGCCGTGCGGGTTCGTCGCCTTGACGTCCTCGATCGAGGAAGTGCCCAGGGTGGACAGGGTGAAGGGGATGCCGGCCGCGCCCGCGGCCCCGGCGCCGGCGATCTCGCCCTCGGTGTGCATCAGGCGGGTGAACCCGGTGGGCGCGATGCCGAACGGCAGGGCGCTGGTGTCACCCAGGATCGTGGTGGCGGTGTTCACGTTCGGTGCCGGCCGCAGGATGTCCGGGTGGAACTCGACGTCCTCGAAGGCCTGGCGGGCCCGGGTCAGCGACAGCTCGGCCTCGGCGGCCCCGTCGGTGTAGTCGAAGGCCGCGGCCGGGGTGCGGCGCTTGGCGATCGCACGCAGGTCGTAGATCGTCAGAGCCTTGTCCAGGCGACGCTTGCGGCCGTTCAGTTCCGGCTTCTTGAACTTCATCAGTTCGGCGAGCTCGGCGGGCTTGGGCAGTTGGCGCTTGACCATGCGGGATTCCTTTTCGACGGTGAATTGGACGGTGGGTTCATATGGTCAGACCATATGTGGTCTGACCAAGAGACTAGAGGCTTCCGACCCGCCGGTCAATGGTCAATCCCGGACGAGTTCTCCCCCGAGCTTTCGAGTCCGCCCCCGAGACGGCAACGCGCCCCACGTCCGTGGGGACGCGGGGCGCGCAGTGCCGGCCTGCTTGGCGGAGGTTCGGTTCAGAAGGCCGCTTCGTCGACCTGCATCAGCGACAGATCGGCGCCGGCGATGATGCCCCGCCGGGCGGTCAGCTCGGGCAGCATGTTGCGGGTGAACCAGCGGGCCACCGCGAGCTTGCCGGCGTAGAAGTTCGCATCCTTCGGCGATGCCCCTGCGTCCAGGGCGGCCTGCGCGACCAGCGCCTGGCGCAGTAGCAGGTAGCCGATCAGCAGATCGCCGACGCTCATCAGCAGCGCGACGGCGTGCTCGCCGACCTTGTACACCGACTCGGGCTCCTGAACCGCCTGCATCGCGTACCCGACCAGCGTGGCGACCATCGCCTGCACGTCGGCCAGCGCGGTGCCGAGCAGGCCGAGTTCCTCCTTGAGCCGGCCGTCCCGGGTCTCGGACAGGCTGGTCCTGACGAAGGCCGCGATCTCCCCGGCCACGGCGCCGAGCGCGCCGCCGTTGTCCTTGACGATCTTGCGGAAGAAAAAGTCCTGGGCCTGGATCGCGGTGGTGCCCTCGTACAGGGTGTCGATCTTGGCATCCCGGATGTACTGCTCGATCGGATAGTCCTGGGTGTAGCCGGACCCGCCGAACACCTGCAGCGACAGCGCGAGGTTCTCGTAGGCGCGTTCGGAGCCGACGCCCTTGACGATCGGCAGCAGCAGATCGTTCACGTGCACGGCCAGCGCGAGGTCGGTGCCGCTCAGTTCGCCGGTGGCGATCCGGTCCTGCCAGGACGCGGTGTACAGGTACACCGCCCGCAGGCCTTCGGCATATGCCTTCTGCCGCATGAGGATCCGCCGGACATCCGGGTGGTGGATGATCGTCACCCGCGGCGCGGTCTTGTCCGCCGCCCGGGTCAGGTCGGCGCTCTGCACCCGCTGCTTGGCGTACTCCAGCGCGTTCAGGTAGCCGGTGGACAGGGTGGCAATCGCCTTGGTTCCCACCATCATCCGGGCGTACTCGATCACCTGGAACATCTGCGCGATGCCGTCGTGCCGCTCGCCCAGCAGGTAGCCGACCGCCGGGGTGCCGTGGATGCCGAACGACAGCTCGCACGTGGTCGAGACCTTCAGTCCCATCTTGTGTTCCACGTTGGTGACGAAGGCACCGTTGCGCTCGCCGAGTTCCCCGGTCGCCGGGTCGAAGTGGAATTTAGGCACGATGAACAGGCTCAGACCCTTGGTGCCGGGCCGGGCCTCAATGCCATCGCCTTCCGGGCGGGCCAGCACCAGGTGGATGATGTTGTCGGTCAGGTCCTGCTCGGCCGAGGTGATGAACCGCTTGACGCCCTCAAGGTGCCAGGTGCCGTCGGGCTGGCGGATCGCCTTGGTCCGGCCGGCGCCGACGTCACTGCCGGCGTCCGGCTCGGTGAGCACCATGGTCGATCCCCACTGCTTGGAGATCATCAGCTCGGCGATCTGCTGCTGCTCGGGGGTGCCATTGCGGTGCACGATCGTGCCGAAGTTCGGCCCACCCGAGTACATGAACAGCGCGGGATTGGCCCCCAGGATCAGCTCGGCGGCAGCCCACCGCAGGCTGGGGGAGGCGCCGTAACCGCCCAGGTCGGTCGGCAGTTCCAGGCGGTACCACTCCCCGTCGCGGATCGCGGCGTAGGACTTCTTGAACGACTCCGGCAGTCTCACGCTGAACGTGGCCGGGTCGTAGACCGGCGGGTTGCGGTCGGCGTCGACGAAGGACGCGGCGACCGGGCCGCTGGCCACCTCCTCGAACTGGTGCAGCACGTCCCGTGCGGTCTCGGCGTCCATCTCGGCGAACGGGCCCTTGCCCATGCGCTCGTCGGCGCCGAGCACCTCGAACAGGTTGAACTCGAGGTCACGAACGTTGGAACGGTAATGGCTCATCCTTGAGCTCCCTTGGAGATCGAGTCGCATCGGCGGTTCGACGGATCGGTCGGGAGAGTGTGCCGCCCCCGACGCTTGTTAACCCAGGTTATTACTGGCCAGTAACTTCCGCAAGGAAGATCGGCAGGGTCCCGGTGAACGGCCGCCGTCGAACAGGCCACAGATCCGCCACACCGGGCGGATGTCCACCCCCAGGCCGGCCCCCTTCAATCACGTCCGGCCGGACCACTCACGGAGGGAAACACGCCAGGCCATCGAGTCCGCGGTGACGCTTCGGGGCCGGGTTGACCGGGATGAATCAAGACGGACCTCATTCCCGGTGGGCCCGCACGAACCGGACCCGAACCGGATGTCCGCCGGGGCGCCACCGTCGCCTCATCGCCCGTACGAATCGACCGCCCTACCGAAAGGAAAAGCACCGATCGCAGTCGTCGGAAGATCTTGCGGACGGCGGCGAACACCGGCGATCTGGAGCCCGGTTGTCGGCCCGCGACAGGCCACTTCGGGGACCGGTCATCGCGGTAGGTCCGGGGCGAGGGCCTTCATCATCACGACGATCCACTGGGCCCACTGCTCGACCGACCATCCGCGTTCCCGGATGAGCTTGCCGAACACCTCCATGCTGGTGATGGCCCACATCTGGTCGATCACCGCGTCCGGCGGGAGGGTGTCGAGGTTCGCGGCGAGCCAGTCGACCAGGGTGCTGCGTCGGCGCCGTTCGTGTTCGACGCACCACCCGGCCACCTCCGGATCGTTGGCCGCGGCCTCCAGCATGGCCTGCCACACCCCGGCCACCGGGCCCGAGTACACCCGGCCGACCCACACGAACAGTGCGGGCATCCGCTCGCTCGACGGCAGTGCCTCGATCCGGTGCGCCTCCGGTCGTTCGAACAGCGGAACCGGTGCCGTGTCGCCGACGATGGCGACGTCCATCGCGGCGCCGAGCAGTGCCGTCTTCGAGCCGAAGCCGGCATAGACGGTCTCGACCGCGACATCGGCCGCGGCCGCGATGCCGGCCAGCGTCGTGCCGGCGTACCCGCGCACGGCGAACAGCCGGGTCGCCGCCATCAGGATGTCGGTGCGGGTCTGCTCGGCCTGTCGTTCTCGCCGGGCCGACGCGTACCGCCTCGAACCCAAGGTCGGCGCACTGTCCGAATCATTCACTCTTGCACCATTTAGCAATGCTTGCTTTAATACAGGCACGTTCCAGTCAATACAGTATGACCGGGGTCAAGGCGGTAGGCACGATGACGACCACCGAAATGCGACCGGAGCCGGGCGACGCGCCGGCGACCATCGAGGCCGTGGCCCGGCGACTGTATTCCGAGGTCTGGAACGAAGGGCGATATGAGGTCGCCGCCGAGCTGATCCACCCCGACTTCGCCTATGCCGCCCGGCCGGATCTGCGCGGGCCTGCGGCCAAGCTGGCGGCGATCCGGATGCACCGGGCGACCTTTCCCGACTCCCGGTTCACCGTCGAGGAGCTGATCGTGGTGCCGGGCCGGGTGGCCGTGCGCACCGCCGTCACGGGCACCGACAACGGGGGACTGGCGGGTCGATCGCCCTCCGGCCGGGTCGTCACCGCATGGTCGGTCGAGTTCCTCGGCTTCCGGGACGGCCTGATCGTCAGCGACTGGGTCGGTGCCGACTGGCTTGGCATCCTGGTGCAGACGGGTGCGGTCGCCGACCCCTGGGCCCGTTGATCCGAAGCGGGCGACTCGATTGGGAGCCGATCCGATCAAGTGGAAGGAAGATGCTCGTGTCAGTCGAGGAGAATCGCGCGCTGGTCTGGCAGGCGTACGACACCACATTCAACCGGCATGACCCGGAGGCGGCCCGAAGCTGTTACGCCGCCGGATATGTCGGGCACATGCCGCACCACCCGCAGCCGGTCGGCCGAGACGGCCTGATCGCCGAGAGCAACGAGATCCTCGCCGCTCTGCCTGATGTCACAGTCACCTTCGACGATGCCTTCGGCACGGACGACCGGCTCGTCGTGCGGCACTCGTTCGTCGGCACCCACACGGGGCCGCTGATGGGGATTCCACCGACCGGCCGCCTGCTCACCTTCTCCGGCACCGACGTCTACCGGATTGTGGACGGCGAGATCGTCGAGGAGTGGTCGCAGCCGGACCTGTTCGGGGTGCTCAATCAGCTCGGAGTGATCCCCGCCCCGGCGCCCTGACCGGCGCCGACCGGTGGGAGTCGGGCGCTCCGGTATGACCATCTGCGTGACTCGCGATCATCGCTCCGGATGGCTGTCACAGCGCTTCTCTGATCATTTCCCGCGGACCCCGGCCGGCGGACGCCACCGGATCAGGGTGCGAACGGCGGCTCGACGGTCGGGCCCAGCGTGGTCCGGGCCGAACCGGTTCGCTCGGGGCTCGGTCAGCCGGGCGGGAGGACCGGGATCTGCAGTTCGCAGCCGCCGGCCGGCCCGAGGTGCAGCGTGCAGCCGCCGCGGCCCGCCCGCCGGTAGCCGGCCGGGAACTGGCCGGTGATCGGGTTACGCCGGTGGAACCAGCGGCCCTGGATGTCCAGCCGGAGCTCGTCGCCGGCGCGGAAGCGGGTGGCCGAGGAGTGCAGGCCGATCTCCAGCCGCACCGGCACGCCGGGCCGCAAAGGCTCCCGGGAGGTATGCGGGTGGAACGGCTCGCCCGGCCGGGACTGATCCGGGTTCGTCGCGCGGTGCGAGGCCAGCAGGATGCCGTGGCTCACGGTGTCGCCGAGGAAGCCGAACGAGCCCTCGAAGGTGACCTCGCGCCCGTCGCGAAACTTCCGGACGGCAGCGAACACCGAGACGTCGTCGCCGGTGTCGATCGACAGGTGCAGGATCAGCAGCATCGGCCCGACCACGTCGGTGTCGGCGGTGAAGCGGTGGGTGAAACCCGCCCGGCCCCGGCGGGCGGCGAACGTCACCGAGCCGGCCGTGGCATTGTCGTCACCGAGGGTCCCGTCCGGGCCGCAGTGCATTGTGCGCCACCGGATCCCGGCCGGCGGCCAGTGCGATTCGGCACTGATCCGGCTGACAGTGCTGCGGTCGTCGCGGATCTCCAACCGGACCGGTGGATCGTCCAGGATGCCGGTGTCGTCCCCCCGGAGGAAATGGTCGAAGAACCGCGCCTGGGCGGCCAGTCCGGCGGGCGAGTAGTAGGTCGCCCACTTCGGTCCGCGGTGCGTGTACAGCCACTTGTGCGACGACGCGATGCGCCGGAAGCCTTCGAAGGAGCCGGGGCTGTGCAGGTTGTGGTCGGAGAAGCTGCCGCAGATCAGCGCGGGGACCTCGATCTGCTCGATGGCCCGATTGCGGTCGGTCCACCAACGGTCGACCATTGGCCGGTCCCGGGCGGGTCCGCGCAGGTCGACCCGGCCGCCCGACCGGCGCCCGGTCACGGTGGACCAGACCGTGAAGAAGCCGGTCTCCAGGACGCCGCCGGGCCGGGCGAAGTCGCGGTAGAGGTCGGTGAAGCCCTCCCACGGGCAGATCGCGGCCAGCTGCGGCGGGCGTTCGGCGGCGCCGGCCCACTGGCTGATGGCCAGGTAGGACACGCCGTTCAGGCCGACCCGCCCGGTGCTCCACGGCTGGGTCCCGGCCCACTCGACCAGGTCGTGCACGTCCTGCCCCTCCTGCTCGGACAGCACCGTCGGGTCGCCCTCCGAGGTGCCCCAGCCGCGCAGGTCGGCGTTGACCACGACATAGCCGCGCCCGACCCAGTGCCCGGGATCGGGCGATTCCCAGGACGTCCAGGCCGAATGGGTCAGCGGGGCAGTGCGCATCAACCGGTACTGGAACGAGGCCCGGTACCCGCGGCGGGTGCGGTGGTGCAGCGGGATGTCGTCCTTGCCGTACGGGTGGGCGCACATGATCACCGGCCACGGCCCGCCGGTCGCCGGCCGGAACACGTTCACCCGCAGCCGGACTCCGTCGCGCATGGGCACCGCCACGTCCCATTCGGCCACCGCGCCGGCCGGCGGATCGGCGATGGTGATCGGTGGGCGGATCAGGCGCCGGAGCGACGTCACGGCACGAACTAGAGCGTCACTACGCTTCATAGCCTGACTCTAACGCTAGGCTGTGCCGATGACCACCCCCGTCGGTGCCGCGACCAGCCGGCAGAAGCGGGCGGGCCAGGCCGTCCGTGAGCGGTCCCGGTTGCGGCTGGTCGTCGCCGCCGGGGAAGTCTTCGGCGAGCAGGGATACACCGGAGCCACCGTGCAGGCGATCGCCGAGCGGGCCGGCGTGTCGTTGCAGACCCTGTACGCGGCGTGGGGCAGCAAGCGGGCGCTGCTACGGGCGCACCTCGAGTCCACGATGACGGGTTCGTCCACGGCGATCGCCGAAGGCCGGTGGGCGCCGCGGGTGGCCGCCGAGCTCGGTGCCGAGCCCGACCCGGGTTCCGAGGCCCGGTTGCGGGCCCTCGCCGCGCTCTTCCGGTCGGTGGCCGAGCGGGTCGGCCCGGTCTGGCGCCTGTACCGGGACGCCGCCGCGGCCGACCCGGAGATCGCCGCCGACCATGCCGAACTGGAACGGGAGCGGCGGCGGACGATGGCCGGTGCGCTGGCCGGCCTCGACGACGAGTGCCTGCGCCCAGGGCTGACCCGGGACAGCGCCATCGACACGGTGCTGGTGCTCGCGAGCCCGGCGACCTACGAGTCCCTGGTCGAAAACGGGGGGTACTCGATGGACGAGTTCGAGGCCTGGTTGGCCGACGCCCTGGTGGCCGTTCTGCTGGGCCGGGCCGATCGCGACTCTGCGGTGCCGTCGCCGTCAGCGGCGGGTCAGGCGCCGCCCGGGCCGGCCGTCGGTCGTCGGACGGGCTCCGATCGCCGGCCGGGCTCCGATCGCCGGCCGGGCTCCGATCGACGGGAGCGGTAGGCCGCCGCGGCCATCCGGTTCCCGCAGCCGGAGTCGCAGAATCGCTTGGACCGGTTCTTGGACAGGTCCACGACGACATCCCGGCAATCCGGGGCCTGGCAGATGCGCAGGCGCTCGAGCTCGCCGCCGCGCACCACGTCCACCATCGCCATCGCGGCCTCGACGGCCATCCGGGCCGGCAACGGCGCATCCTGATCCGTGGCGTGCAGGTGGTAGTCCCACTGGTCGTGTTTGAGCAGTTGGGGCAGGGCGTGGAACTCGCGGAGCAGCCCGTTGACGATGTCGACCACCTCGTCCTCGTCGACCTCCCAGATCCGCCGGAGCCGAGGCCGCAGCGCACGGACGGCAACCAGTTCGTCCTCGCCCCGGGTGTGCCGACCGGTCCACCCCCACTCGGCGACGAAGGCGTCCAGGTCCTTGACGGTGCGGAGTTCCTCCGGGTCGGTGCGGCCGGGTGCGGTGTTCACCAGGGCGGCCGCCGCCGCCAGCGCCACCTCCGTGTCATGGGCAAAAACCATGTTGACTCCTGACGGCGATCGGGTCTAGCGTCATCAGCGTATCGCTTGATGACCCATGACGACCCGATCCGGGAGGTGTCCGTTGACCCGCGACCACACCCAGCCGCTGGGCGCGCCGCACCGACCCCGGTTCGGTCTGCTGCTGGCCCTGCTGACCGCCGCGGCGTTCGGCACCTCCGGCGCGTTCGCCCGGTCGCTGATCGACGCCGGCTGGTCGCCGTCCTCGGCGGTCACCGCACGGGTGACCATCGCCGCCGTCGTGCTGCTGGTCCCCTCGCTGATCGCGCTGCGTGGGCGCTGGCGGGTGCTGCGGCGCAACCTGCCGATGATCACCGCCTTCGGGCTGGTCGCCATCGCCGGCTGCCAGGTCGCCTACTTCAACGCCGTTCAGCACCTGTCCGTCGGGGTCGCCCTGCTGCTCGAGTACATGGGCATCGTCCTGGTGGTCGGCTGGCTGTGGGCCCGGCATCGGCAACGCCCGCGCGGGCTCACCATCGGCGGCACCGTCGTGTCCGTCCTGGGGCTGGTGCTCGTCCTGGACCTGGCCGGGGACGCCACGGTCGACCTGGTCGGCGTGTTCTGGGGCCTGGTGGCCGCGGTCGGTCTCGCGGTGTTCTTCGTGCTGTCGGCCAAGAGCGACCCCGAACTGCCGCCGCTGGTGATGGCCGGTGGCGGGATGACGATCGGCGCGGCCGTGCTGCTCGCGCTGAGTGCAATCGGCGTCCTGCCGGTCGCGGCCAACACGAACGACGTGGTGTTCGCCGGGCACGGCGTGCCGTGGTGGGTGCCGGTCGCCGGGCTGTCGCTGATCGCGGCGGTCTTCGCGTACGTCGTCGGGATCATGGCCGCCCGCTCGCTCGGGTCCAAGCTCGCCTCGTTCGTCGGCCTGACCGAGGTGCTGTTCGCGGTCCTGTTCGCCTGGCTGCTGCTGGGCCAGCTGCCGACGGTCGTGCAGCTCATCGGTGGGGTGTTGATCGTCGCCGGGGTAGCCCTGGTGCGGATCGATGAACTGCGGTCCGAGGTGCTCGACGACCCGGTGGTCCCCGCCCCGGCCGGGTGACACACTGGCGGCCATGGCCGCCGTCTCGACCCGACAACTGCTGGGTTGCGGGGTGCTGGCCGGCCCGCTGTTCGTCGGGGTGACGGCGATCGAGGCCCTCACCCGGGACGGGTTCGATATCCGCCGGCACGGCATCAGCCTGCTCGCGCTCGGCGGTCCTGGATGGATCCAGGTGGCCAACTTCGTCGCCGCCGGGGCGCTGTCGATCGGCTTCGGCGTCGGGGTGCGCCGGCTGCTGGGCCGGGGCGCCGCGGCCCCGCTGGTCTGGGGTTATGGCGCCGGGCTGATCGTCACCGGGCTGTTCCTGGTCGACCCCGGGGCCGGCTTCCCGCTCGGCACCCCGCTCGATGCATCCGGCCTGAGCTGGCACGGGGCGGTGCACGCCGTCGCCCCGCCGTTCGCGTTCGCCTGCCTGGCCGCGCTGTGTGGTTGGTTCGCCCGCTGGTTCGCCGCCCGGGGCCGACCGGGGTGGGCAGGGTCGGGCGGGTGGGCAGGGTCGGGCGGGTGGGCAGGGTCGGGCGGGTGGGCAGGGTCGGGCGGGTGGGCTGTATACAGCGTGCTCACCGCGCTGGCGGCGTTGCTGCTGATCTTTTTGCCCGGTGGGGGCGGGTCGATGCGGTCGGCGCTGGCGGTGGTGCTCACGTCGGCCTGGTTGACCGGGCTCGCGGTGGTGCTGCGCCGGTCGGTGCCGGTGCCGGCCGGCCCGGGATCGGCTCGGTTCGCTGTTCAAACCCTGGCGGAACCCGGCCATCCGGGCGCGTCCGCGCGGAATTGATCCGCGGACCGGCTGGGCGGGCCCGACTGGCACCCTGCGCTGATCCAAGTCCCAGAGAATCCGACAGTTCGGGCGCCGAGGTGGAACGTGGATCAGCGGACCGGTTGCGCGCCGGCCCCGCCCCGGGACTTTCTCGCTCGGGGAGTCGTCTACTGATCAGCGCAGGCGGCCGGACCCTGTCCCGCTGTTGGCGATCGCGTCCAGCAAACCCTGCACGGCCTGCGCCGAATGTCCTTCGATGAACGCGTCGACGTGCGGGAGCGCGGCGGCCATGCCGCCGGCCAGCGGGGCGAAACCGGGCGCGGCCTTGCGCGGATTCACCCAGATCACCCGGTGCGCGAGCCGCCGTAACCGGGCCATCTGCTCGCCGAGCAGGGCCGGATCGGCGCGTTCCCAGCCGTCCGACACCACGACGACCACCGCGCCGCGGGCCAACCCCCGGCGGCCGTCGGTGTCCAGGAACTCCTTGATCGCGGCACCGATCCGGGTGCCGCCCGAGGCGTCCGGAGACAGCGCGATGGCCCGGCTGATGCCGGACTCCCGCGGTCCGCGTGCCAGCGCACGGGTGACCGGGTGCAGCCGCGTGGCGAAGACGTAGGCGTGTGCGCGGGCGCCGAGCACGGCGCCCTGCAGCACTCGCAGGTACACCCGCGCGTAGGACTGCATCGAGCCGGAGACGTCGGCCAGCAGCACGATCCGACGGGGCAATGCGCTGCGCCGGCGGCGCACCCAGCGCACCGGGTCGCCGCCGCTCCGGCAGGCCCGCCGCAGCGTGCGGCGCAGGTCGAGGGACCGGCCCGGGCCCAGGGTCGGGGCCCAGCGTGCGGGCCGGGTCGGGGCGACGACCCGCATGCCGTCGACGATCCGGTTGAGTTCGGCCAGCTCGCTGTCGTCGCACTCGGCGAAGTCCTTGGCCAGCAACAGTTCGATCTCGGAGGCGACCGCGGCCGTGCCGGGCGGGGCGTCCTCGCTGCCGGCGTCCGCGCCGTCGTCGCCGACGGTCTGCAGGACCGACGGTCGGGATGTCTCGTCGCCCCGCCCGTCCGGGCCCTCCCGGGGCGCCTGCGGTTGCGCGGCAGTGCCCGGCAACCGGTCGGCCGGATCTCCGCGGAACTCGGCCGGGTCGGCCATCGACGGCACGGCCGCGGCGCCGAAGACGTGCGCGAACGTGGCGTCGAACACCGGCAGGTGGTCGGGCCGGTCGATCAGTGTGACCCGGGACAGCCAGTACAGGTCGCCGACCGTCGTCGGGCCGCCGGCGGTCACCGCGCGCGTCCACCACACCGCACGGTGCACGGGCACCGGCACGCCGTTGGTGGCCAGCAGCCCGGCGAACTCGGCGCCCAGGGTCGCAAGATCGGCGGGCGGTGGGGCAGCGGGGGATGAGGCGGGCGGTGGGGCCAAGGCCGGTTCAGACACCGATCATCCGGCCCAATCCGGCCGCGATGGCGGCCTCCTGGTCCTCCTTGTACTTCAGGACCGACCCCAGGGTCGCGGCTGCGGCGGCGTCGTCGAGCGTCGGGTGTCCCAGCACCTGCAGGGCGCGCAGCCAGTCGATCACCTCGGCGGTGCCGGGCGGCTTCTGCAGGTCCAGCCCGCGGAGCCGGGCGGCGGCCGCGGCGACTGCGGTGGCCAAGGCCTCGTCGACGCCGGGCACCCGGGATCGAATGATCTGGACCACCCGGGCCACGTCGGGATGCTCGATCCAGTGATACAGGCAGCGGCGCTTGAGTGCGTCGTGCACGTCCCGGGTGCGGTTGGAGGTGAGCACGCAGATCGGCGGCACGGTGGACCGCAGGGTGCCCAGCTCGGGCACGGTGACCGACTTCTCCGCCAGCATCTCCAGCAGGTACGCCTCGAAATGCTCATCGGCCCGGTCGATCTCGTCGATCAGCAGGACCGCCGGGCGCGGCCCGGGATGGGCCAGCGCCTGCAGCAGTGGCCGGTCGATCAGGAAGTCCCGGTGGAACAGGTCGCCGGTCGTGACGTCCTTGCCCTCGGCCTCGGCGACCCGGATGGCCAGCAACTGACGGGGGTAGTTCCACTCGTAGACGGCCTCGGCGATGTCGATGCCTTCGTAGCACTGCATGCGCAGCAGCCGGGTGTCCAGCGCGGTGGCGAGCGCCAGCGCGGCCGACGTCTTGCCGACGCCCGCCTCGCCCTCCAGCAGCAGTGGCTGGCCGAGCCGGGTGGCGCAGAACAGGGCGGTGGCCAGGCCGACGTCGGTGAGATACCCGGTCTTCCGCATCAACGCGGCCAGCGCGCCGACGTCCGGCAGCAGTTCGGGCAGGTCCGGCGCGGTCACGATTCAGGGTACCGAGCCGCGTCCGATTCGTACGCCCGCAGACAACCCGGGCCGCAGAACCACACCGTCCGCCCGGCGTATTCGATGTGCAGGCTTGCCGGCACCGTCGCGACCCTCATGCCGCACACCGGGTCGACCGCCGTCCCCACCCCCACCCTGCCGCGCGGATCATCTACGCCCGCGCGGACGAAGTCGTCGACTTCCGTCCCACCGTTCACATCCGGTGCGACTTCATCCGCGCGGTTGTCCCCACCGGCGGTGTGCATACCCGCGCGGACGAAATCGTTGACTTCCTGCTCGTCAGTCACATTCGGGGCGAGTTGATCCGCGCCGGCGTTGTTGATCCGCGCGGGGGAGGGGCTGGTGCTGGTGCTGGTGCTGGTGGCCGAGGCGGTGTCGGCGCGGGTGCGGATGATGGCGGCCAGGATCGAGACGGCCACCTCGCCGGCGGTCCGGCCGCCGAGGTCCAGGCCGGCCGGGGTGTCGACCCGGCCCAGCGCTGCGGCCAGCTGCGGCCGGGCGGAGGCGATCTCGGCCAGCACCGCCGCCCCGCGCCGCCGGCTGGCGACCAGACCGACGTACGGGACGTCCGCGTCGAGCGCCGTGGAGAGGACATCGGTCTCGTCCCGGCCGTGCGAGGCGACCACCACCGCATCGGCGCCGGCGACCGAGTCCGCGCCGGTGGTCGAATCCATGACGCCGCACCGGTAGCCGGCGGCCCCGGCCACCGCCGCCAGGGCCGCGGCCATCGGTCCGTCGCCGTGCACCAGCACGAGCGGCGGTGGGACCACCGGGTCGAGGAAGATCTCCAACGCTCCGCCGGACAGGCACGGGTTGTGCACCGTCAACGTCCCGCCGGCGGGATCGGAGGCGTCGGCGCCGTCCGGGTCGGCGTCGGGCCGGATCCGCAGCAGCAACGGCTCCGGTGCCCCCAGCAGCCGCAGGCTCTGCACCCGCACGGTCGACTCGGCGCAGGTCCCGCCGACGAAGCCCTCGATCGAGCCGTCCGCGTGCACGATCGCCTCGTCGCCCGGCTTCGCCGAGGTCGGCCGGTGGGCCACCACGACCCGCGCGCGGACGAACGGCTCACCGGCCGCGCGGAGCTGCGCGGCCCGTTCGTCCAGATCCGCCCGCGTCATGAGCCGGCGCTCACGTGATGGCGAGGTCGGTGCGCACCGGCGTGCCCTGCATCGCCATCCACACGTTCGCCGGGGTCAGTGGCATGTCCGCGTGCCGGACGCCGAACGGCGCGATCGCGTCGAGCACCGAGTTGACCACGGCGGGCGGCGAACCCACGGTCGCCGACTCGCCGACGCCCTTGAGCCCCAGCGGGTGATGGGGTGACGGCGTCACCGTCTCGCCGAGCTCCCAGCTCGGACACTCCAGTGCGGTCGGCAGCAGGTAGTCCATGAACGATCCGCCGACGCAGTTGCCGTCCTCGTCGAACGCGATCAGCTGCATCAGCGCCATGCCGATGCCGTCGGCCAGGCCGCCGTGCACCTGCCCCTCGACGATCATCGGGTTGATCCGCGGGCCGCAGTCGTCGACCGCGATGAACCGGCGCACCTTCACCTGACCGGTCCCGGGATCGACATCGGTGACGCAGATGTACGCCCCGAACGGGTAGGTCAGGTTCGGCGGGTCGTAGACGACGGACGCGTCCAGGTGGCCTTCGACGCCCTCGGGTAGTTCCAGGGTGCCGTGGGACAGCATCGCGATCTCGGCGATCGTCTTGCCCTGATCGGGGTCGCCCTTCACCTGCCAGCGACCGTGCTCCCATTCCAGGTCCTCGACGGACGCCTCCAGCGCGGCGGCCGCAATGATCCGCGCCTTGGTCCGGATGCGTTGCGCGACAATGGCGGCCGCCGCCCCGGACACCGGGGTGGACCGGGACCCGTAGGTGCCCAGGCCGAACGGGGTGTTGTCGGTGTCGCCGTGGATGACCTCGACGTCCTCCGGCGGGATCCCGAGCTCCTGCGCGACGATCTGCGCGTAGGTCGTCTCGTGCCCCTGCCCCTGGCTCTGCACCGACAGCCGGAGCTGCGCGGTGCCGGTCGGATGCACCCGCAGCTCGCAGCCGTCGGCCATGCCCAGCCCGAGGATGTCCATGTGCTTCTTGGGTCCGGCGCCGACCCCCTCGGTGAAGAACGAGATCCCGATGCCCATCAACTCGCCGCGGGCCCGCTTCTGCGCTTGTTCCTTGCGCAGGGCGTCGTAGCCGGCCATCTCCATCGCCAGCCGCAGCGCCCGCGGGTACTCGCCGGAGTCGTACTCCCAGCCGGTCTTGCTCGTGTACGGGAACTGCTCAGGACGCAGCAGGTTCTTCAGGCGGAGCTCGGCCGGGTCCATGTGCAGCTCGGCGGCCAGCAGGTCCACCATCCGCTCGACCAGGTAGACGGCCTCGGTGATCCGGAACGAGCAGGCGTAGGCGACGCCACCCGGCGCCTTGTTCGTGTAAACGCCGGACACCTTGCAGTGCGCGGCCTGCAGGTCGTACGAGCCGGTGAAGATATGGAAGAAGCCGGCCGGGAACTTCGTCGGCTGCGCGGTGCCGTTGAACGCGCCGTGGTCGGCCAGCACGTCCACCCGCAGGCCCTGGATGGTGCCGTCCTTCGTCGCCGCGATGCTCCCCGTCATGTGGTAGTCGCGGGCGAAGCTGGTGGCCATCAGGTTCTCGCTGCGGTCCTCCATCCATTTCACCGGTCGCCCGGTGACGATCGAGCCGACGACGGCCAGCACGTACCCCGGGTAGATGCCGACCTTGTTGCCGAAGCCGCCGCCGATGTCCGGCGAGATGATCCGGATCTTGTGCTCGGGGATGCCGGCGACCAGCGCGTAGATCGTCCGGTGCGCATGCGGGGCCTGGTTCGTCGAATAGACGGTGAGCTTGCCTGTCACCGGGTCCATGTGCGCGACGGTCCCGCAGGTCTCCATCGGCGCGGGATGTACGCGGGGATAAAGCATCTCCTGCGTCACCACCACCTCGGCGGCGGCGAACACCCGGTCGGTCTCGGCCCGGTCGCCGGATTCCCAGTCGAAGATGTGGTTGTCGGTGCGCCCCTCGACGTCGTCGCGGATGACCGGGGCGTCCGGGTCGAGCGCCTTCTTCGCGTCGACGACGACCGGCAGCGGCTCGTAGTCGACCTCGATCAGTTCCAGTGCGTCCCGCGCGATGTACTCGGAGTCGGCGACGACGTAGGCGACCTCCTGGTGCTGGAAGCGCACCTTGTCGGTGGCCAGCACCGCCTGCACGTCGGCCGAGAGAGTCGGCATCCAGGCCAGATTCAACCCGGCGAGGGTCTCACCGGTGATCACCGCGTGCACCCCGGGCAGGGCGGCCGCGGCGCTGGTATCGATCGACCGGATCCGGGCGTGCGCGTACGGCGACCGCAGGATGGCCGACTCCAGCATGCCCGGCATCCGCACGTCGTCGACGTAGTTGCCCTGGCCGCGCAGGAATCTCGCGTCCTCCTTGCGGTGCATCCGGCCGAAGCCGATCGGGTTGCCGGCCGGGCTGGTTCGATTCTGCGGTCGCTCGGTGGTCGTCATGCCGGCATCCCTTCGGAGCACCTCGCGGGCTCGGTCGCTCCGGAAGGAACGCCGGCAGGACCATCTCGAAAGATCGCTCGGCAAGCCTCGCTCATGCCGGCATCCCTTCGGAGCACCTCGCGTGCTCGGTCGCTCCGGAAGGAACGCCGGCAGGACCATCTCGACCGATCGCTCGGCAAGCCTCGCTCATGCCGGCATCCCTTCGGAGCACCTCGCGGGCTCGGTCGCTCCGGAAGGAACGCCGGCAGGACCATCTCGACCGATCGCTCGGCAAGCCTCGCTCATGCCGGCACCTCCTGGCTGGGCTCGCCGACGACGGTGCTGTCGCCGTCGGCGGCCGGGTCGGCGGCGGCGGACCCGGAGGGCTGCGAGGGATGCCCGGCGGCGTGCCGGACGGCCCGGACGATGTTCTCGTACCCGGTGCACCGGCAGATCTGGCCGGAGATGGCCTCCCGGATGGTGGCCTCGTCAGGATCGGGGTTGTGGTTCAACAGGTGTCGGGCGGTCATCATCATGCCGGGGGTGCAGAACCCGCACTGCAGGCCGTGCTCGGCCCGGAATCCCTCCTGGACCGGGTCCAGGGTGCCACCGTCGGCCAGGCCCTCGACGGTGCGCACCCGGTGCCCGTCGGCCATCGCCGTCAGCACGGTGCACGTCTTGACCGGTTCCTCGTCCAGCCAGGCGACGCAGGTGCCGCACTGGGACGTGTCGCAGCCCCAGTGGGTGCCGGTGAGCCCCACCGTGTTCCGCAGGAAGTGCACGAGCAGTTGGCGTCCCTCGACGTCCGAGGTGTGCTCGACGCCGTTGACATTGACCGATACCCGCATCTTCAGATCCTTCCCTGCGCGCGGTCGGCGGCGCGGCGCAGCGCGCGACGGGTGAGTTCGTCGGCCAGGTGTCGCTTGTAGGTGACCGGGCCGCGTTGATCGGGGCTGGGGTTGCTGGCCGCCGCGGCCAGCCGGGCCGCCTCCTCGACCGCAGCCGCGGTGAACGCGCGTCCGCGCAGGTACTCCTCGGCCTCGACCGGGCAGCCGTGCTCGACCCCCAACGCGGCCATCCCGATGCCGACGTCGCGCACGGTGTCGCCGTCCAGCACGAGGTAGGCGCCGACCGCGGCGACCGCCCAGTCGCCGGTCCGGCGCTCCACCTTCTCGTACGCGCTGCCCGCGCCCGGTCGGATCGGAATGCGGACCTCGGTCAGGATCTCGGTATCGGTGAGCACCGTCTGGTACGGCCCGTCGTCCAGCTCGCGGACCGGAACGATGCGAGACCCGTTGGTGGACCGGATGATTGCGGCCGCCCGTAACGCGGACAGGACGGCACTGAGATCCTCGGCCGGGTCGGCCTGGCACAGCGACCCGCCGACGGTGCCCCGGTTGCGGACGATCGGGTCGGCGATGACGCGCTCGGCGTCGTGCAGGATCGCGTAGTGCTCACCGATCACCGGGGAGGCAAGAACCGTCTTGTGCCGGGTCATCGCTCCGATGGCGAGATCGCCCGCATCGATGCGGACGTAATCCAGGTCGGTCAGGTCGTTGATGTCGATGACGCACTCGGGCTGGGCGATGCGCAGCCGCATCATCGGGATGAGGCTGTGCCCGCCGGCGATCACTCGGGCCTCGCCCCCGTACTTCTCCAGCAGGTCGAGCGCTTCCTCGATGCTGTGCGCGCGGGCGTAGTCGACGGGGGCGGGCGTCTGCATGCGCAAGTTCCCTTCGGCGCGGCGGTGGGCCTCGGGTCGCCGGCTGAGCCGGATGCATGCGGCTGCATCGAAGGTTCCGCGCGGCGGTGGACGGACCTCTCGCCAGTCTGCGCCTGTTGATCAACGGTGACAATGGCGGCCACCCGAACGATGTCGCTGCGACGAGGCGAGTCGGACAGAACGGTCGAGAGTGGGCGATCCGACCCCGTACCGAGGGAAATCACGGGTCGTCGTAGCCTGGGTACGCCCCACCCCCGGCGGTGCCGTGCCGGGGTCCGCCCGCCGAGGAAGAGACCAGTTCGACCATGACGCTGCCCACCCAGGCGCAGGCCGTGCTGGCGCCACCGGCACGGGCCGCGATCTTCCTCGTCGTCACGGTGCGCTCCGGGGCCGAGGGCGACGTCCTCGACCTGCTCGCCGACGTCCCGGGCCTGACCCGCTCGGTCGGCTTCCGCGAGCCCGAGCTGCAACTGAGCTGCGTGGTCGGCATCGGCGCCCGGCTGTGGGACCGGCTGTACGACAGTCCCCGGCCGGCGGGGCTGCACCCGCTGCCGGTGTTTGCCGGCACGGAGCACGCCGCCGTGTCGACGCCCGGCGACCTGTTGTTCCACCTGCGGGCCCAGCGTTTCGACCTGTGCTTCGAGCTGGCCAGCCAGCTGATGAACCGGCTGGACGGCCGGGCGGACGTGGCCGACGAGGTGCACGGCTTCCGCTACTTCGACGAACGCGATCTCCTCGGCTTCGTCGACGGCACCGAGAATCCGGCCGGGGCGGCGGCGGCCGCCGCGGTGTTCGTCGGCGACGAGGATCCGGCCTTCGCCGGCTCCAGCTACGTCGTGGTGCAGAAGTACCGGCACGACATGACCGCGTGGAATGCGTTGCCGGTGGAGGAGCAGGAACGGGCGATCGGGCGCAGCAAGCTCTCGGACATCGAGATGCCCGATGCGGTCAAGCCGGCCAACTCCCACGTCGCGCTGAACACGATCGAGGACGAGGACGGCAACCAGCGGCAGATCGTCCGCGACAACCTGCCGTTCGGGTCGGTGGGCAGCAAGGAGTTCGGCACCTACTTCATCGGGTACGCGGCCACTCCCGACGTGATCGAGCAGATGCTGACCAACATGTTCGTCGGCAACCCGCCGGGAACCCACGACCGCATCCTGGACTTCTCCACCGCGGTCACCGGCACCCTGTTCTTCGTGCCGACGCTGGACTTCCTGGACGATCCGTCGGCCCGGCCGGGGGCACCCGCCGCCGAACCGGATCCCCCGGGGGCCCCGCCCGCCACAGAGGCCACCACCACGGAGTCCATCACCACGGAGTCCACCACCACGGAGCCACCACGGGCCGACGGTTCGTTGGGTATCGGAAGTCTGCGAGGGAGCACATCGTGAACAACCTGCATCGGGAACTCGCGCCGATCACCGAGGTCGCCTGGGAGCAGATCGAGGACGAGGCGCGCCGCACCTTCAAACGGTCGATCGCCGGACGGCGGGTGGTCGACCTGGTGGGACCGGCCGGCCCCACACTGGCTGCCGTCGGCACCGGTCACCTGCGTCCGCTTGCTCCGCCGACCGACGGGGTGCAGGTCAGGGAGCGGCTCGTGCAGCCGATCGTCGAGCTGCGGGTGCCGTTCGCGGTCACCCGGGACGCGGTCGACGACGTCGAACGCGGTGCCCAGGATTCGGACTGGCAGCCGGTCAAGGACGCCGCGACCGAGATCGCCCGGGCCGAGGACCGGATGATCTTCCACGGCTGGGCGTCGGCCGGCATCACCGGCATCGGGCCCAGCAGCTCCAACCCGGCGCAGCAGGTGCCGGCCGACCTCGCCGATCTACCGGACGCCGTCGCGCACGCGATGAGCACGCTGCGGTTGGCCGGCGTCGACGGGCCGTACAGCCTGCTGCTGTCGGCGGAGCTGTACACGGCGGTCGCCGAGACCACGGTGCACGGTTACCCGATCCGCGATCACATCGCCCGGTTGATGGGCGAAGGGGAGGCGATCTGGGCACCGGCACTGGACGGCGCCCTCGTGGTGTCCACCCGGGGCGGCGACTACGCGCTGCACCTGGGGCAGGACGTGTCGATCGGGTACCTGTCCCACGACGCCGCCCACATTCAGCTGTACCTGCAAGAATCGCTGACCTTCCTCGCCTACACCGCCGAGGCCAGCGTCCCGCTGACCGCTGCGCCCTGACGTCCCGGCTCGGTCCGAGTCCTGGCCGGCCCGGCCGCTCCGTCGAGGAGCTGCCGGTGGCCGGCGGCGGCGCCGGCCGGCCCGGTCATGATCGGTCGCGGCGACGCTGCCGGCCGTCATCCGTCGTCGGCACGACCATCCTGGGCACGTCCGTCAACCTGGTGATTGGGTCGATCGGCCGCTGACCCCCGCCGGCCCCGGGTCACCTCCCGGTGCCCGGCGTCCAGCCGCCGGGTCCAGCCCCGCGCGTCCAGGTGTTCGAGCAGTGGAATCGCCACCCGCCGGGTCGTGCCCAGGGCCTGCCGCGCGTCGCTGGTGGTGAACGGCTGCGGCAGCCGGGCCAATTCCCGCATGGCCAGGGCGGGCGCCGACGGCAGCAGCACGATCCCGTCGCGCAGCCGCAGCAGCCGGCCGGCCCGTTCGGCCGCGGCCAGCTCACGGCTGCCGAGCTGCCGGGCCGCCAACTCCTCGGCCTCCGGCGCGGCGAACGGGAGCGCGGCCAACCGCTGCTCCACGGCCGCGATTGCCGCCTCGGCCGGCCCGAGGGCGGATCGCCGCCCCGGCCGGCGGATCCGGCCGCCCTCGCACTCCAACCCGGCCGCCCGGACGATGGAATCCAGCAGGGCCGGGTCGGGCAGGGCGAGCAGATCGCCCGCCGCGCCGCGAGTGAGCCCGTCGGCCAACGGATCCCGCTCCTGCAGATCATCGAGCGCGGCCCGCAGCCGGTTCTGCCAGGCCTGCTGGACCGGCGCATGCACCCACCAGCCGTCGACGACCTCGACCCCCTCGGGGACGTCGACGGTGGTGCCGACGAGGCCGAGGAGGCGCAGCTGCCGTTCCGGAACGGCACCTCGACGGGCCACCTCGGCCAGCGGATCGCCCGCCGGGTCCAGGTCGGCGAGCACCGCACGACGACGGGCCGCCGCGCCACGTCGGCGCAACACCGGCGGATCGGCGTCGAGTACCTGGGCGCCGCCGAGGATTCGCCGCGTCCCCGGGTGCCGGAGCACCAGCCGATCGCCCACCACCAGGGGCAGGGCCCGGTGCAGGGTCAGCCGGCCGTGGTCGTCGTCGAACGGCCGCAACCGCGCCGGCACCGCGGCGGTGCCCACGTGCAGGGTGACGTGCTCGGGCGCCTCCGGCAGACCCGGGCCGGTGACGCGGCGCACGTCGAGCAGCCCGGTGGTCGGCCAGGCTCCCGGGGTCACCACGGCGTCGCCGCGCCGGACCTGACGAGCCGCGACTCCCCGGAGATTGAGCGCGACCCGGTCGACGGGCTCGAGCGACTCGTGCGTCCGTCCACGGCTCTGCAACGAGCGCACCGTGACCGGACAGGTCTGGTCGCCCAGGACCGTCAGGTGGTCGCCGCGGGTGATCCGGCCGGCGGCCAGGGTCCCGGTGACCACCGTCCCGGCCCCGGTGACGCTGAACGAGCGGTCCACCCAGAGCCGCAGCCGGGCCGCCGGGTCCGGCGGCGGAAGGCCGGCGAGGACGTCGTCGAGCAGATCACGCAGCGCCGGGAGTCCGCGGCCGTCAACCGCCGACACGACGACCGCCGGCGCGTCGCGCAGGCCGGTGCCGGCGAGTTCGATCCGAGCCTGGGCCAACGCCGCCGCCCCGCCGTCGGCCACCCGGTCGGCCCGGCTGATCACGATCACCCCCTGGTCGATGCCGAGCGCGGCCACGGCGTCCCGATGGTCGCTCGACTGCGCCCGCCAGCCCTCGTCGGCGGCGACGACGAAGCAGACGACCGGCGCCGGGCCGAGGCCGGCCAGCATGTTGCCGAGAAACCTTTCGTGCCCAGGCACGTCGACGAACGCCACCTCCTGGCCGGATGGCAGCGTGGTCCAGGCGAAGCCGAGGTCGATGGTCAGCCCGCGCCGCCGCTCCTCGGCCCAGCGATCGGGCTCCATCCCGGTGAGTGCCCGGACCAGGGTGCTCTTGCCGTGGTCGACGTGTCCGGCGGTCGCCACCACGTGCACCGGGTCGGGCACTCCTCAGGCCCCCAGCGCCGCGCGGACCGCGGCGAGCAGCGCGTCGTCGTCGGCCTCGGGGATGCACCGCAGGTCGATCAGGCAGCCGCCCTCGTGCACCCGGGGCAGGACCGCCGGCCGGCCGGCCCGCAGCCGGGGCGCAACGGATTCGGGCAGTCGGACGGCCCAGCCGGGCAGCGGCACGCCGGGGGCACCGCCCCCGCCGACCCGACCGGCATGCGGAAGCACCGGTGCGCCAACGGCGTCGGCAAGGTTCTCGGCCCGCTCGCGGAGCCGGTCGGGGTCCGCGTGCAGGGCCGCGGTGACGGGTGCCGGACCTCCGGCCACGGTGGCCTCCAGGGCGGCCAGGGTGAGCTTGTCGGCGCGGACCGCCCGGGCCAGCGGATGCCGGGCCATCCGGTCGACGACGTCCGCCCGGCCGAGGATCACCCCGGCCTGGGGACCGCCGAGCAGCTTGTCGCCGCTGGCCGTCACCACGTCTGCGCCGGCGGACAGCGCCGTGCTCGCGGACGGCTCGTCGGGCAGCAGCGGGTCGTCCGCGAGCAGGCCGCTGCCGATGTCGACGAGGACGGGGATCTGCTTCTCGTCGGCCGCCCCGCGCAACTCGGCGACGCCCACCGCGGAGGTGAACCCCTCGACCCGGAAGTTGCTCGGGTGCACCTTGAGCAGGCACCCGGTGTCCGGTCCGATGGCCTCGACGTAGTCACGCAGGTGGGTGCGGTTGGTCGTGCCGACCTCGCGGATGCGGGCGCCGGTGGACGCGATGAGGTCGGGCAGCCGGAAGCCGGCGCCGATCTCGATCAGCTCGCCGCGGCTGACCACCACCTCCCGGCCGCCGGCCAGGGCGGTGGTGGCCAGCACCAGGGCGGCGGCGCCGTTGTTGACGACCAACGCGTCCTCGGCGGCCGGGCAGGCGGCGAGCAGCGCCGCGCGGGCGGCGGCTCCGCGTCGCGACCGGGTCCCGGTGCGCAGATCGAGTTCGACGTCGATGTATCCGGCCGCGGCGATCAATGCCTCGACCGCCGCGGCGGACAGGGGGGCTCGGCCCAGATTGGTGTGCACGACGACGCCGGTGGCGTTGAGCACCGGCGTCATGCTCGTCGGGGCCCGCCGTTCGAGGGCGGCGAGCAGGGCGGACTCGACCTGGTCGGGCCGGATCGCGCCGCGCCGCGCCCGTTCCTGCACCTCGCGCGCCAGCCCGCGGATCACCCCGTCGCCGAGCCGGCCACGGGCCGCCCGGGCGGCGGGCAGCGCCAGCAGGCGGTCCGTCCGAGGGATGAGCCGGCGCGGGTCGGTCTGGGTCACGCCCTGCATTGTGCTGGTCCAGGGGTCCCGGTGGCGGAGGCGGACGGGAATCGAACCCGCCAGGCCGAGATGCTCGACCTCACCGGTGTTGAAGACCGAGGGGACCACCAGGAACCCAGACGCCTCCGCGTGGACCAGCCCGGTCACCGTACCGGGCGGCGACGCGACGACCGGTGCGTGGGAACCGACGGCTCCCACCGGCCGGTGCGGCGGCCGGGAACGCCGCGGTTCGGCGCGTTCTACCCTCGCACGGTGAGCCCCACCGCAACGACGCCCGACACCCGCCGGTTGACCAGCTACGCCCACGGCGGCGGCTGCGCGTGCAAGATCCCGCCGGGCGAGCTGGAGGATGCGGTCCGCGGGCTGGTCGGGCAGGCCGGGGACGACGTGCTGGTCGGCCTGGACAGCGGTGACGACGCCGCCGTCGTCCGGCTCCGCGACGACCTGGCCGTCATCTCCACCGCCGACTTCTTCACCCCGGTCGTCGACGATGCCTACGACTGGGGCCGGATCGCCGCGGCCAACGCGCTGTCGGACGTGTACGCGATGGGCGGTACCCCGGTCGTCGCGATCAACCTGGTCGGCTGGCCCCGCGGCGTGCTGCCGATGGAGCTGATGACCGAGGTGCTCCGCGGGGGCGTCGCGGTGGCCGGGGAGGTCGGCTGCCCGGTGATCGGCGGCCACACCATCGACGACCCGGAACCCAAGTACGGCATGGCGGTCACCGGGGTGATCGACCCGAAAGACCTGCTGCGCAACGACTCCGCGGCCGCCGGGATGCCGTTGACGCTGACCAAACCGCTCGGCCTCGGGCTGTTGAACAACCGGCACAAGCAGACCGGCGAGGTCTTCCCGGAAGCGATCGAGACGATGACCCGGCTCAACCGGGCGGCGTCCGCGGCGGCCGTCACGGCTGGGCTGCGGGCGGCCACCGACGTCACCGGATTCGGCCTGCTCGGGCACCTGCACAAGATGCTCCGGGCGTCCGGGGTGGGTGCCGTGATCGACCGCAGCGCCGTGCCGGTTCTCGACGCCGCCCGGGTGGCGCTGCGGGACGGCTTCATCCCGGGCGGATCCCGCCGCAACCTCGACTGGGTGCGGCCGCACCTGACCGCAGCTTCCGACGTCACCGAGGACGACCTGATCGTCCTGGCCGACGCGCAGACCTCCGGCGGGCTGCTCGTGGTCGGCGAACTGCCCGGGTACCCGGTCATCGGGTACACGGTGCCCGGCACCGGCATCGAGGTGCGCTGACCTTCCGGTCGCTGCGCACCGGAACGCCGCGGCCCAGGCGTCAGCGCGAGCGAGTGGCGCGCAGCCGGTCTACTTGCGCCGGTGGCGCGCCACTCGCGGCGGCCCGGCCATGCGAGGGAAGGTCATCGCCCGCCGGCGTCGGCCGGCCCCCATTCACCGGAGCCTCCACCGTCGCCCGAAGGCACCCGCCGGCCCGGTTCGCGCGGACGAAGTCGCCGTCACCCGTCACACCAGTCACATCTGAGGTGAGTTGATCCGCGCCGGCGTAGTTGATCCGCGCGGAAACGTCAGCCGGCGGTGGTGATGGAGTCATCGGTGACGCCGGCGGCCCGACGGGCGGCGAGGCGGCGCTTCTGCGGTTCGATCGTGTACTTGGGGTCCTTGGCCGAATGGATGCCGGCCTCGAAGATGCCGAACCGGGTCAGCGCCGACGCCGCCAGCAACGTCACCCCGGAAGCGACCGCCACGGCCCGGTGACGGCCGGCCAGCAGGGCGCCGAGACCGCCGGCTACGGTGAGGATCTCGCTCGCTTTCAGCATCCGTCCGGCCGGTCCGTGGTGCAATGTCTCGGCGATGGTCGGGTCCATGTTGCGGTGCAGCGCCTTGGTCGCGACCGTCTCCACCGCGGCCCCGAGCATGGCGAGGGTCCGGGCCGGCCCGGCCTCGGCCACCGGCGTGGTGATCATCGCCAGCCCACCGGAGGCCAGCGTCGCGGAACTGACGAACACGAACGGCAGCTCGTCCTTGGCGGCGTTCCACATCGGGTTGGCGGTGTCGGCCAGCAGTACCGCGGTGTAGGCGGCCAACGGCGGCCCGAACGCGGCCGCCCACAGGCCGGCTCCGACGTCGACGGCGGGAATCAGCCGGCGCAGCGGGCCGAGCGGGAACCGGGACCCGGTCAGCCGGTCCACCTCGATCGCCGCGGTGACCCCGGCGCCCGCGCTGTACAGCGCCAGAATCCATGAACCGATGCTCATCGGCGAGGTCACCTTGACGGTGCGCAGCATGTTCAGGAAGCGCTCCGGCCGGCCGAGATCCTTGACCAGCGCGACGCTGCCGAGGCCGATCGCGGCGATCGCGCCGAGCCGGGCGTTGCGGCGCAGCACCGGTCGCCGGGTGAACTGGGCGCCGGCGGCGATCAGTCCCGATCCACCGGCCACCCCGCCGAGGAACAGGTACGCCGGGATCTCGTGCCCCCACGGCGGCGGCTTGACCACGTTGCGGCCGTAGTAGGAGCTGAACTGGGCGTCCGGCACCATCGGCATCTCGCGGGATCCGTCGGCGCCACCCGGCCGGCCCCCGGTCCCCTGGCCGCCGGCGCCCCCCTTGCGGCGTCGGCGCCGGCCACCTGGAGCGGGCGGCCGGAAGCTGTCGAAGTCCGAGGTCGTCATCGCCGCCGGCCGAAGACGAACGAGCCGATGACGGCGGCGATCATCCCGATCCCGGCGACCCCGGCCCGGTTGAACATCCGGGGCAGGTCGGCGGTCGGCACCCGCGGGTCCGGCGGCAGCCCGTAGACCTCGGGCTCGTCGAGGAGCAGGAACACCGATCCGGTGCCGCCGACGCCGTCGTTGGAATTGGCGCCGTACAGCCGGGCCTCGGTCATGCCCTGCTCGTGCAGATCGGCGACCCGCTGCTTGGCCTGGGCCACCAACTCGTAGTGGTCGCCGTACTTGATCGAGGTGGTCGGGCACGTCTGCGCGCAGGCCGGCGTCTGGCCGTCCTTGATCCGGTCGTAGCACAGCGTGCACTTCTGGGCGACGCCCTCGTTGCGCACATCGGGCGAGTCCGATCGGGCCCCGGTGGCGAAGGTGCCGTCGGATCGCCGCTCGATGACGCCGAACGGGCAGCCGGCCACGCAGGTGCCGCAGCCGTTGCACACGTCGTCCTGCACGACCACGGTGCCGAACTCCGTGCGGAACAGCGCCCCGGTCGGGCAGACGTCCAGACAACCGGCGTGCGTGCAGTGTTTGCAGACGTCCGACGACATCAGCCAGCGGAACTCGTCGGTGTCCGGGGGAGCGGTGTCCACCGGTGCCGGGGTGGACGAGGACCGCACGCCGGGCATGCCCAACCCGACCAGCGCCCGGCCGGACTCCCGGGCCTGCTCGATCCGGTCGCCGGTCTGCTCGATGAACGCGACGTGCCGCCAGGTGCTCGCGCCGAGCGAACCGGTGTTGTCGTAGGACGACCCGAGGATCTGCAGGTCACCGTCCCGCGGGTTGTGGTTCCACTCCTTGCACGCCACCTCGCAGGCCTTGCAGCCGATGCAGATCGAGGTGTCGGTGAAGAACCCGGTGCGCCGCTCCCGGTCCACCGACCAGCGGGCGGCGAACGCCGGATCGGCCGGCCCCGACAGCTGATGGGCCAGGTGCACGGCCTCGTCATGAATCGTGGGCGGCGGAGCCGTCGCGCCGCGCTTACGTGCCATCGTTGCCCCCTCGCCCGGCCGGTGGCCGGGCCTCGCTCGCACCCTCGGGTGCGCCGACATCCGATCCGCGCGGATGAAGTGATGTGCTCGCGTCACTCCCGTCCCACGATCGGTCAGTTGATCCGCGCCGGCCTTGTTGATCCGCGCGGGGAGGGGAAGCGGGGTGGGTCACCCGGACATTGTCAGTCTGCACCGTCGTTCCGGACCGGGACTGGTATTCGGCGACCAACCGCAGCAGCGCCTCGCCCTGCGGCCGCCGGCCCGGCCGGATGTCGCACGAGCCGGCCTTGGACTCCTGGATCTGCACGTTCGGATCCAGGGCGATACCGAGCAGGTCGTTGGCCGCGTCGCCGCTGACCACCGCGTCCCCGCCGACCCCCCAGTGGTAGGGCAGGCCGATCTGGTGCACGGTGTGCCCGCCGACGACCAGTGGGGTCATCCGTTCGGTAACCAGCACCCGGGCCTCGATCGCGGTCCGCGGGGAAACGATCGTCGCCCAGCCGTAGTTCTCCAGGCCCTTCTCGGCGGCCAGCTCGGGGGAGACCTCGCAGAACATCTCCGGCTGCAGCTCCGCGAGATAGGGCAGCCACCGGCTCATCCCGCCCGCCGTGTGGTGCTCGGTCAACCGGTAGGTGGTGAACACGTACGGGTACACGCCGGCGCCCGGCTCGCCGGCACTCGGCGAGAACAGGTTGTCCTTGCCGGGCATCAGGATCCGCGACGGGCTCTGCTGCTGGGGGTACAGCGCGTTGGCGATCGGCGATTCCTGCGGCTCGTAGTGGGTCGGCAGCGGGCCGTCCAGCATGCCCTTGGGTGCGAACAGCCAGCCCTTGCCGTCGGCCTGCATGATGAACGGATCGTCCCCGGCCAGCGCCGCGGCGCCGCCCAGGTCGGGGTCGGGCCGGCTGCCCGGGGCCCGGTCGGCGACGAAGTCGGGCACGTCGTCCCCGACCCAGCGGCCCTGCTCCGCGTCCCACCAGACGAGCTTCTTGCGCTCGCTCCACGGCTTGCCCTCCGGGTCGGCCGAGGCCCGGTTGTACAGGATCCGCCGGTCGGCCGGCCACGCCCAGCCCCACTCCTGCTGGCTGACCCCGCCGCCGCCGCGGTACGTCCGCCGGGCCGCCTTGTTCACGCCGTCGACCCAGACCCCGGTGTAGATCCAGCAGCCGCCGACCGTCGACCCGTCGGCGCGCATCTGCAGGTACGAGGTGAGTGACTTCCCGGCGTCCGGGCCGGTCAGGTGATAGCCGTTGATCTCCCGCAGCACCGACTCGGGGTCGATCTCGCCGTGCTCGTCGAGCGCGTAGTCCCAGGTCAGGTCGAGCAGCGGGCGGTCCCGCGGGTCGGTGGACCCGGCCAGCTTGGCCCGGATCCGCCGGCCCAGTTCGTAGAAGAACTCGAGCTCCGGCTGCGCCTGACCGGGTGGGTCGACCGCCTTCTCCCGCCATTGCACCAACCGCTGCGTCTGGGTGAACGTCCCGGCCTTCTCCACGTGGGTGGCCGCCGGCAGGAAGAACACCTCGGTGCCGATGTCCTCGGTCTTCAGTTCGCCGGAGGCGATCTCCGGGCCGTCCTTCCACCACGTCGCCGACTCGATGAGGTTGAGATCCCGGACCACCAGCCACTTGAGCCGGGCCATGCCCAGCCGCTGCATCCGGCCGTTGGCCGAACCGACGGCCGGGTTCTGGCCGAGGACGAAGTAGCCGTCGACCTTGTCCTCGAGCATGTCGTGCACGGTCTGGTACGTGCCGTGCGGTCCGGTGAGTTTGGGCAGGTAGTCGTAGGCCCAGTTATTCTCGGCCGTCGCCGCGTCGCCCCACCACGCCTTGAGGAGGCTGACGACGTAGGTGTCGGCGGCCGCCCAGTAGCCCTTCTGCTGCTTGGACGAGATCGCGTCCAGGTACTGCTCGTACGAGTCGTGCTTGCCGGCCATCGGCATCGGCAGGTACCCGGGCAGCAGGTTGAACAACGTCGGGATGTCGGTCGACCCCTGGATGCTGGCGTGCCCGCGCAGCGCCATGATGCCGCCGCCGGGCCGACCCATGTTGCCCAGCAACAACTGCAGGATCGCCGACGTGCGGATGAACTGGGCCCCCAACGTGTGCTGGGTCCAGCCGACCGCGTAGGCGAAGCAGGTGGTGCGGTCGCGGCCGGAGTTCGCCGTGATCGAGTCGGCCAGGTACCGGAAGTCGGCCGGGTTGATGCCGCAGACCTCCTGCACCATCGCCGGTGTGTACCGGGCGTAGTGCCGCTTGAGGATCTGGAAGACGCACCGCGGGTGCTGCAGGGTCTCGTCCCGCACCACCTTGGCGTGCGGCAGGCTCGGCCCGCCGCTGCCGTGCTCGTCGCCGGCGGCGCGATCCGACGCGGTGGCACTGTGCTCGTCGTCCGCCGCGGCCGTGTGGGCGTCATCGGCGGTCTCGTACGCCCAGGACGACAGGTCGTACGAGCCGGTCTCCGGGTCGAACCCGGAGAACAACCCGCCGAGATCCTCGGCGTCCCGGTAGTCCTCGTTGATGATTGTCGCCGCGTTGGTGTACGGCACGACGTACTCGTGGAACCACAGGTCGTTGTCCAGGACGTGCTTGATCAACGCACCCAGCAGCACCACGTCGGAGCCGGCCCGGATCGGGATGTGCTTGTGCGCGATCGCGCTCGTCCGGGTGAAGCGGGGGTCGACGTGGATGATCCGGGCCCCGCGCGCCTTGGCCTCGGACACCCACTGGAAACCCACCGGGTGGCACTCGGCCATGTTCGAGCCCTGGATCACGATGCAGTCGGCATTGGCCATGTCCTGCAACGATTGCGTCGCGCCGCCGCGTCCGAACGAGGCCCCCAGACTGGGAACCGTGGCGGAGTGTCAAATACGGGCCTGGTTCTCGACCTGGATCGCCCCGGCCGCGGTGAACAGCTTCTTGATCAGGTAGTTCTCTTCGTTGTCCAGGGTGGCGCCGCCGAGCGAGGCGATGCCCATCGTGCGGCGGACGGCTCGGCCCTGCTCGTCGGTGTCCTGCCAGCCGTTGCGCCGGGCCTCCAGGAACCGGTCGGCCACCATGTCGATGGCCTGGTCCAGCTCCAGCGTCTCCCACTCGGTGCCGTGCGGCCGCCGGTACAGGATGGTGGTCTGCCGGCCCGGGTTGTTGACCAGCTGCTCGCTGGCGGACCCCTTGGGACAGAGCCGCCCGCGGGAGATCGGCGAGTCCGGGTCACCCTCGATCTGGATGACCTTCTCGTCTTTGACGAACACCTTCTGCCCGCAGCCGACCGCGCAGTACGGGCACACGCTGCGCGCGACCCGGTCCGCCGTGGTGGTGCGGGCCGTCATGTCCCGGGTGCGCTGCGACATGACCGCCGGGCCACGGCCGAAGACGTCGCCGGAGCGGAACTGCCGGATGACCGGCCAGTCCAGCATGCTCAGGCGTCCCATACCCGTCACGGTAACCCACCTGTGGGCGGCCGGCCGGGGGCGTTCCCGCCGGGTGGAAGTCCTACCGGATGCGCTGCGCACCGATCACCGAGAGCAGTTGCAGCCGCTCGTAGCTGACGCTGCCCGGCTCGGCGGTGTAGACGAGCAGCAGGTGGGACTGGTCCGGGTCCAGCAGGGACTGGCAGTTCAGGTCCAGCCGGCCGACCTCGGGGTGGACGAAGCGTTTGACGGCGTCCGGACGAACGCCGACCTCGTGCCGATCCCACAGGCTCCGGAACTCCGCGCTCCGCGCGAGCAACAGATCGGCGTAGCGCGCGGCGCGGGAGCCCGGCCCGCGCAGCGTGAGGATCTCGCGGAGGCCCGAGGCGAAGAGCCGGGACAGGCGCTCGTGGTCCTCCGGCGCGTACCGCTCCCGAGCCGTCGGGTCGGCGAACCAGCGGTAGCCCAGGCTCCGGTCCGGGCCCGTGTACCGGGTGGCGTCGCCCGTCAACGCGACACCGAGCGGGCTCTGCCGCAGCGTCTC
>NZ_JBGAKE010000043.1:0-8056 GCF_044224575.1 Nakamurella sp. | reverse complement strand
ACCCCGGACAGGATCTTGATGAGGGTGGACTTGCCGCAGCCGTTCTCCCCGAGCAATCCGTGGATCTCCCCGGCCTGCAGGGTGATGCAGATGCCGTCGTTGGCCCGGACCCCGGGGAACACCTTGGTGATGTCCCGGAGCTCCCAGAGCGGAGGCCCGCTCGCCTCGACCGTCATGGTCGTTCTCCCTTCCGGCCGGTAGTGCTCAGTAGTCCTTGGACGGCTTGGGGAACAGCCCGTCAGGGTTCTGCAGGACCGTGACCGCGTTGTCCTTGGTCACGATCTCGGTGGGCGCGTCCACGTAGCCGACCTGGGCCTTCTTGTTGAGCAGGTCGATGGCGTACTGGGCGGCCATCGCCCCCATCGCGACCGGGTCGGTGTTGGTGGTGGCGGTGATGCCCTCGTCGTTGGCGATCGCCTCGATCGCCGCGGTGTCACCGTCGTAGCCGTAGACCTGCACATCGGTACGGCCCAGCGATTTCACCGCCAGCGCGGCCCCTTCGGCCATGTAGTCGTTGGCCGCGTACAGGACGGTCACGTCGGGGTTGGCCTGCAACAGGTCCATCGCCGCGGTGTTGCCCTTCTCCACGCTCCAGCCGCCGTTGATCTGCGTCTTGACCGTCCAGTTGGTGCCGGCCAACCCGTCGATGAAGCCGCCGGACCGCTCGGTGTCCAGGTAGCTCGGCTCCCCGTTGAGGATGCCGACCTGCCGCGGGGAACCGTCCGAGTGCTGCACCGCGTACTGGGCCAGCTTCTTGTTGGCCACCCGCTGGGACACACCCACCACTCCGTCGACGGGCGACGGGTAGTTGGGGATGTCGGAGTTGATGATGATGACGGCCTTGCCGGCGTCCACGGCCTTCTGGACCAGCGGCGCCAGCGAATGCTCGTCGAAGCTTATCAGCAGGATGGCGTCGACGTCCGGCCGGGACGTGACGTCCTGCAGCATGCCCAGCTGGCCGGCCTGGTCGCTGCCGGAATAGGGCGAGAGCATGAAGCTCTCGGCACCGGGCACCGACTTGATGCCCTCGTACAGCGCCAGGTGGTAGTTGAACTCGGTGCCCATCGGCAGGTACGCGATGGTGGGCGTCCCGCCGTCGTAGGTGAGCTTGTCCAGCGACGCGGCGGCGCCGTCGGCCAGCGGGATCGGCGCCGGGTAGGTGGGCGCCGTGCCGGCTCCGGCCGCCAGGGAGGCGTCGGTGGCCGCGCCGGCCGCGGACGACGAACTGCTCGCCGAACCACCGCCGGTGAGCGCACACGCGGACGTGCCGATCAGAGTCAGGGCACAGGCGGCGGCGAGCATGCTGCGGCGCAGGGTCTTTCGGTGGTGACGCATGGTTCTCCTGTCGGGTGACGGCACTGTCAGGGGACTGCGGGGGGATAGCGGTCAGGCCGCCGGGGCGGCGGTGGCCTCGATCGCGAGCCGGGAGAGCTCGTCGAACTCGGGCCCGGCGGTCGGGATGTCGGTGGGCAACTGGTCGGCGAAGACCTCGGCGATCACCCGGGTCCAGCCGTGCAGGAAGTAGAACCAGCCGTCGACGCAGGTCACGCCGGCCGTGTCCGATTGCGCCCCGGCCTGGTCGAGGAACACCAGGTCGCCGCGGTAGTTGAAGTCCCACGCCCGGGCCGCCGCGGGGAACCGGACGGCGTCGGTCAGTGGGGAGCCGGGCCGGTCCTTGCCCAACCCGGTCGCGTTGGCGATGACCGAGCCGGCGGGCCGGGCGGCAACCAGCGCGTCGTTGTCGGCCGGGGAGGGGGCCAGGTGGTACTCGATCGGAATGGCGAAGCCGATCCGCTCGTGGATCTCCCGCATCTCGGCCAACCGGCCGACCCGCCGGTTGCTGACCACGATGCGGCCCGGCACCTCACCGCCTTGCTGGGCCCGCCGGTGCAGGGCCAGCGTCAGCGCCAGCGAACTGCCCCCGGCGCCGAGCAGCAGCAGGTCGGCACCCGTTCGGGCCCAGTAGCCATCACCGACGACGGCGTCCAGCGACAGGGCGCAGGTGATCGGGTCCTTGGCGTCGCCGTACAGACGCCCGCCCCGTTTGGAGATGCTGCTGACCTCGCCGAGAGTGTCGGTGTCCGGGCCGACCTGGTCGAACAAGTCGGCGGCGGCCCGGTACAGGTTCAGCTTGTGGGTGGTCACCAGTGCGCCCAGCGACTGCGGGTCGTTCTTGATGCCGGCGACCACGGCCCGGTAGTTGGCCGGGTCGTCGTCCAGGGCCAGATCGATCCCGGCCAAGGTGGCGTCCAGCCCGAGATGCCGGGCCCAGGCCGGGAAGACCCGGCGGATGGATGAGGACCCGGTGCTCACCCCGATGAAGTAGAAGGTCGGCGTCTCGGCCGGCCGGAAGGTGATCGCCATCAGTGCTCCTCCCAATCACGGACCCGCTCGACCGCCCGCAGCCACCCGGCGTGCAGCCGGTCGGCGTCGGCCTGCTTCATCGCCGGTTCGAACCGCCGCTCCAGCCGGAACGTCTGGGCCAGCTCGGCCCGGTCGGCCCAGAACCCGACGGCGAGCCCGGCCAGGAACGCCGCGCCGCGGGCGGAGGACTCGGTCACGGTCGGCCGCAGCGCGGGCACGCCGAGCAGGTCGGCCTGGAACTGCATGAGGAAGTTGTTCTTCGACGCGCCGCCGTCGACCTTGACCTCGACCAGCGGGATCCCGGAGTCGGTCGCCATCGCGTCGGTGAGATCGCGGATCTGGTAGGCGATCGCCTCCAGCGCGGCCCGGATGATGTGATTCCGGTTGACCCCGAAGCTCAGGCCGAGGATGCCGCCGCGGGCGTACGGGTCCCAGTAGGGCGCGGCCAGTCCCACGAACGCGGGTACGAAGTAGACCCCGGCGGTGTCCGGCACCCGCAGGGCCGCGTACTCGGTGTCGGCCGAGTCGTAGACGATCTTCAGCTCGTCCCGCAGCCACTGGATGGTCGCGGCGGAGACGAAGATCAGTCCCTCCAGCGCGTACTGCACCTGCCCGTCCAGTCCCCAGGCGACCGTGGTCAGCAGCCCCTTCTCCGAGAAGACCGGCGCGTCACCAGTATTCATCAGCAGCGAGGCCCCGGTGCCGTAGGTGGACTTGACCATGCCCGGCTCGAAGCAGGTCTGGCCGAACAGCGCGCCGTGCTGGTCGCCGACCGCGGCGGCCACCGGGATCCGCACGCCGAAGAACACCGACTCGTCGGTGTGCCCGTACACCTCGCTGGTCGGTCGGACCTGCGGGAGCATCGCCCGCGGGATGTCCAGCTCGGCCAGCATCACCGGATCCCAGTCGAGCCGGTTGATGTCGAACAGCATGGTGCGGGAGGCGTTGGAGTAGTCGGTGACGTGCACCGCCGTGCTTGACCCGGCCCCGCCGGTGAGGTTCCAGATCAGCCAGCTGTCCACCGTGCCGAACAGCAGGTCGCCGGCGGCCGCCCGCTCCCGGGCCCCGGGGACCGCGTCCAGGATCCAACCGATCTTGGTGCCGGAGAAGTACGCGTCCACCACCAGCCCGGTGGTGCGGCGGACGTGGTCGGTCAACCCCTTGGCCTTGAGCTCGTCGCAGCGGCCGGCGGTCCGCCGGTCCTGCCAGACGATCGCGTTGTGCACCGGGTGCCCGGTGTGCCGGTCCCAGACGACCGTGGTCTCCCGCTGATTGGTGATGCCGATCGCGGCGACCTGCTCGGCGCCGACGCCGGCGATGTCCAGCACCTTGTGCGCGACGGTCAGCTGGGTGTTCCAGATGTCCACCGGGTCGTGCTCCACCCAGCCCGGCTTCGGGTAGATCTGGGTGAACTCCTGACTGGCCTGGGCGACGACGGCACCGGCCCGGTCGAACAGGATGGCCCGGATGCCGGTGGTGCCGGCGTCCATCGCCATGACGACGCTGGCGGTGTTCATGCGCGCGCTCCTGCCTGCTCGAGGTCCGATGTCTGGTCGAAAGCGTCGGTGCCGAAAGTGATCCCGGCCTTCATGCCGGCGCCGGAGGCGGCGTAGGCGAAGGCGTCGGCGATGTCGTCCAGCGCGAAGGTGCGGGTGACCAGCGCGGACAGGTCGACCCGCCGCTGCCCGATCAGCTCCAGCGCCTGGGCGTAGTCGGCGTTGCTGGATCCCCCTGGCCGAGGCCGGCGAAGAAGTTCACCCGCCCGTGGGTGGCCAGCAGCTGCACCGCGTCGGCCTGCACCTGCGGACTGGAGGCCGCGGTGATCGCCACATCGACGCCCCGCCCGCCGGTCTCGGCCCGCACGGCGGCCACCAGGTCCCGGTCACCGACCTCGATCAGCGTGTCGGCCCCGTACCCGGCGATCCGGTCCAGCCGGCCCCGGCTGCGGTTGGCGACCAGGATCCGGCGGGCGCCGGCCAGCCGGGCCAGCAGGACGGTGAACGCACCGATCGGGCCGGCGCCGACGACCAGGACGTCGTCCTGCGGGCCGACGCCGACCGCCTGCACCCCGCGCAGGCAGCAGGAGAACGGCTCGGCCAGCGCGGCCTGGCCGAACGGCGGCCCGGCGGGCAGCCCGAACACGTTGCCGCGCTGCACCGCGAACGCCGGCACGAGCAGGTACTCGGCGAAGCCGCCGTCCAGGCTCACCCCGAACGCCTCGTAGTCCGGGCACATGTTGTTCAGCCCGCGCCGGCACATTCCGCACCGCCCACAGCCCACGTTCGGCGTGACGGCGACCCGGTCACCGACCGCGTACCCGACGACCGGGCCGCCGGTGGCGACGATCTCGCCGGCCACCTCGTGGCCGAGCACCCGGTGCTGCCCGGGAGCGATCTTGAAGTGGCCGTGCCGGGAGATCCGCAGGTCGGTGCCGCACACCGAGGCGGCCCTGACCTTGATCAGCAGGTCGCCGGGACCGACCGCGGGCACCGGCCGGTCCTCGACCACCACCACGCCGGGTTCGTGGAAGACGGCAGCGTTCATCGACTTCCTCATCGCGCACCGGCCAGGTCCGCCGCACCGCTCCGGGTCTCGGCTTCCGCACGGGCCTCCGCGCCGACCGCGAACAGCACCTTGTTCGACCATTGCCGGCGGCCGAGCAGCTCGGCGAACAGCTCCGGCGCCTGCTCCAGCGGCGCGGCGTGGCTGATCAGCGGTTCCACGGCGATCCGGCCGGACGCGACGGCGTCGACCACCATGTCCCACTCGCTGCGCCCGGCCGGTGCGATCGTGGAGTTCCAGGTGCCGTACACGGTCAGCTCCCGGCGGATCAGCGAGGAGATCAGCGTCCGCGGGATGGTCACGTCGCCCTTGAGGTCGCCCAGGATCAGCACCTGGCCGCGGGGCGCGGTGGCCTCGATGGTCTGCAGCAGGGTGGCCGGCAGGCCGCTGGCCTCGACCGCGGCGTCCACCCCGCGACCGGTCCGGGCCAGCACCTGCGCCACGGTCCCGGCGGTGGGATCCCCGGCGTCGATCGTCTCGAATCCCAGGTCGGACATCAGCTCCCGCTTGCGCGGGTCGACGTCGGCGACCAGCACCCGGCTCCAGCCCAGCAGCCGCAGCCACTGGGCGGCCAGCGCGCCGATCGGCCCGGCGCCGATGACCAGGGCGGAGCCGGCGGCCGGCACCGCGAGCTTGCGCACCGCGTGCAGCGCGACCGCCGCCGGTTCGACCATCGCCGCGTGCAGCAGCGGCATCGTCGCCGGCACCGCGATCAGGTTGCGCTCGGGCACCCAGAGGCGTTCCTGCAGCCCGCCGTCCCGCCGGGAGCCGAAGTAGTCGTAGCCCGAACCCAGCGCCGGTTCACCGATCTCGGTCAGCGGGTCGGCCGGGTTCGGCAGCAGCGGGAAGACCGCGACCCGGTCGCCGGGGCGCAGCCGGGAGCCGGCCGGAACCTGCTCGACGACGGCGGAAAACTCGTGCCCCAGCACCAGTGGGTAGTGATAGGCGGTGCCGTGGCCGACCCGCAGCAGGTCGGATCCGCAGACCCCGACCGCGCCGACCCGGACCAGCACCGGCCGGTCCCCGAACGGCTGCGGCTCGGGGACCTCGCCGTGACGCAGGACGCCGGGGGCGTCGAGCACGACGGCCTTCATCAGACCTCCATCCCGTAGCGATGGGCCTTGTGCGTCGGGTACATCGAGAAGGTCGGGATGGTGACGTCCGGGGTCCGGGTGGCGACGTACAGCGCGGCCTCGGCGACGTTGGCGACGTCGATGCAGCTGGCGTGGATGCCCTCGCGCATCTCCTTCTCGTCCAGCCAGCCGTCGACGTAGGCGGGAATGTCGCCGTCGTACAGGCCCGTATCGATGATCTGGGTCATCGGGGTGGCCACGTGCGACGGGTTCATCACCGTGACGCCGATGTTCTTGCCCTTGCCCTCGAGCAGGATGTTCTTGCTGAAACCGAGCATGCCGTGCTTCGACGCCCGGTATGGGCTGTGTCCCGGCCCGGAGGCCAGGCGGGTCGACGAGGACCCCATGTTGATGATGCGGCCGCCGGCCGGCTGGGTCTGCATCACCAGGAACGCCTCGCGGCACATCAGGAACACCGCGGTCAGGTTCGGCCCCATGGTGGCGTTCCACTCGGCCAGGGTGACCTCGGTGACCGGCGGGGACAGCGAGTCCCGGCCGGCGCTGTTCACGACCAGGTCGACCCGGCCCCAGTCGGCCACGGCCCTGGCGAAAAGGCCCTGCACGGCGGCCTCGTCGGTCACGTCGGCGGTGACCCCGACGACGGTGACCTCGGTGTCCCCCGCACCCTCCTGGATGCTGGCGACGACCTTCTTGAGCCGGTCGCCGTCGATGTCGACCAGCAGCACCTTGGCCTGGTTGGCGGCGAAGACCCGGGCGACGGCGTCGCCGATGCCGGAGGCGGCGCCGGTGACGATGGCGACCTTGCCGGCCAGGGCGGTGCCCGGGGTGGCCAGGTAGTCGGGGGTGTAGTCGATCGTGATACTCATGCGCTCCTCGTTTCGGATGGGCGACGCACGTGCGCGACCAGGGCGGCCGCGGTCGCGGCTGCGGCCGCGATGGCGTCGAAACGCTTGTCGGCGATGGCCTTCTCGGTGGCGATCCAGGAGCCGCCGCAGGCGGCGACGAAGGGCTGGGCCAGGTAGTCGGGCAGGTTGGTCGGGGTGATGCCGCCGGTGGGCATGAAGGACACGCCCCGGTACGGCGCGGCGACGGCCTTGAGGAAGGCCAGGCCGCCGGCGGCCTCGGCAGGGAAGAACTTCACCAGCCGGAGGTCGTGGGCCAGGGCGGCCTCGATGTCGGTGGGCGAGCTGACGCCCGGGATGACCGGGATACCCAGCTCGCGGCCGGCATCGACCACCGCCGGGTTGAACCCGGGGGCGACGGCGAACTGCGCCCCGGCCGTCACCGCCCGGCGCAGCGTGGGTACGTCGAGCACGGTGCCGGCGCCGACCAGCACATCGGGGACCTCGCTCCGCAGGGCCGCGATCGCGTCGGCGGCGGCGTCGGTCCGGAAGGTGATCTCGGCGACCGGCAACCCACCGGCGGCCAGCGCCGCACCGAGGGCCGGCGCGTCGGCGGCGTCCCGGATGGTCACCACCGGAACGACACCGACGGTGCGGAGACGCGTTTCGAGTACTGCGTGATTCATGCTCGCCCTTTCGCGGCGGTGCGGTGCGGACTGGGGTGCGGTGCTGGCGGGTCGAGCCGTCGTCGGCATGACGGGGCTCGGCCGGAGGTCGGTGGGAACCGCCGGAGGCGCGAGGGGGGTCACTGCGATGGGCTTCATCGGACTCCCCTCTCCATCGAAGGCGTTTCCTGTGGTGGCGACTACGTTCGCAGTAATTTCGAGTCATGTCAAGAGACGTCGTAGAAATTTCGGAGCGTGATGTGGGGCGAGATGAACCGGTCGTAGAAATTTCTGCCTACAATGGGCCCCTTGCAAATTTCTTGTCATCTGTGGCAGGCTTCCCAGCCATCCCCTCCTCCCACGTGCTCGGAAAGGTCCGCCTCATGCCGTCGTTCCTCACCCCGCCGCTGCAGCCGCTGCGCATCCGCTTCGACAGCCCGGCGGCCACCGCCGAGCCGGCCGGCCCGGTTCTGGTGCGCCGGATGTCCAGCCTGGAAGGGCTTTTCGAGGCCGAATCGCTGCGCCGGGA
>NZ_JBGAKE010000006.1:0-256746 GCF_044224575.1 Nakamurella sp. | reverse complement strand
GTGCTGCTCGCCGACCCCGAGATGCCGGCCAGCTCGCCGGTGCCCGAACCGGGCACGATCCGCGATTCGCCGGCCGCCGTGGTCCCGTCGTAGGTCCCGGATCCGGCCAGCACGAAGCTGCCGGTCTTGCCGTCGAGCGTTCCGGTGACCTGCATGAGCGTGACGTAGGAGCTGGTCCCATCGGCGGCGTAGTACATCAACGCCTCGTACGTGGCGGATCGGATCGTGCTCGCACCGTCCGGTTCGCCCCCGCCCAGGCCGACGTTGGCACGGGTGAACTTCCGGCCGTCGGGAAGCTCGCGGTACGGCTGCTCGTCCCAGGACTCGATCGTCAGCTTGAGCTGCAGTGTCGTGGTCATGTCCGCAACCATATGTGTGACGCACGCACATGTCGATGCCATGTTCGTCGGAACGAGGAATCAAACGGGGATTCACCCATCCGTCGGGCGGGCGCTGTGGGCCGGCGTGACGGACAGTCGCCAACCCACATCGGACACCGCAACCGACGGCGCGCCGGAGGCGAAGCGTTCGCCGGACAGCGAGTCGGCGCTGCGGCTGACCGGCACATCGGCACCGACGACGCCGAGGAATGACGGGCCGACGACGACCGGAACGGTGAAGGTCAGCAGGTAGCGGTCGGTGCCGTGCACGTCCACATACGGTCCGTCCACGTATCGGCCGCCCGAGTCCCGCGGCACGCTGAACCAGTCGGCGGTGCCGTAGTCGTAGAAGCTCAGGCTGTGCGGGTTGAGGTCCACCTGCAGCGCGGTCGGCTCCGGGCCGCCCAGGTCCTGCCACCACAGAATCCGGCGACGGGCCCCGGAGGCGGCGTCCGGTGCCACGATCATCCCCATCCCGATGATGAGCTCTCGGTGCTCGGCCAGCAGCGCTCGCGCCCGGGCTTGCAGGGCCGCGGGGTCGACCGGCACCCCGATGACGACGTCCCGCAACCGATCGACGGCCGCGAAGACCCGGTCGACCAGCGCCTCGACGGGTGCGCCGGCGCTCAACCCGCGCCGGGGCCCGCGCGGGAGTCGCTGGACGACCAGTGCCCGAGTCCGCCGGGCGATATGTTCCTCGGCGAGCCGGCGGGCGGTGGGGGCGTCCCCGGTGCGGATTGCCCGGAGCACGGCGGTATGGGACGCAAGCGTGTCGGCCTCCCGGTCGGTCGGGGACAGCTGCAGTTCGGCGAGCTGGGTCTGGATCTCCAGCTGGGCCAGCGTCAGGCGCACCGACTGGGCCGCCGCGGCGATCTCGATGTGCAGTCGGCCGTCGATCCGACGCCGGTCGACCGGCCGGTCCGCCGCGGCCAGCGCCGCCAGGGTCGCATCCAGCCGGGCGAGGTCGTGGGCGCCGGCCCGCTCGGCGGCGAGGCGGGCCGCGGTGCCCGCCACCGCGGCCTGGAACTCGCCCAGTTCGCGCAGGTCGGCACTGCCCAGGTCGGCGGACCGGCGGCGGGCCAGTTCGGCCAGCGCATCCTCGGAGAATCGCACGAAGCTGCCGCCGCCCCGACCGCGCCGGGTCTGGACCAGGCCGCGGCGACGCAAGTCGGCCAGGGCCTCGCGCAGGGTGACGACCGCGACCCGGAGCGAGGTCGCCAGTTCGGTCTCCGGGGGCAGCTGCTCACCGTCGGCGAGCAGGCCGAGGGCGATCGCGCCGGCCAACCGGCGGACCACGGCTTCGGACCGCGCGGCGCCGTCGTCGAGCGGGGCGAACACGGCCGCGTGCGTCACGGCCGATCGATCGCCGATCGGCCGGTCATGTCGTCCACGTCGACCCCGGCCCTTACCGAATCCTTTGAAATATGGTTCCATAGGTTTAGCACTGTGTCGTGCGTCACATCCGACCGCCGCCGCTCGGAGGGACACGCTCGTGACCCAGATCGACCCGGACCGCCCGCCCGCCGACTCACTGAGCACCGCCTTCACCCCGGGGATGGCCGACAACCCGGCTGGTCTCACTGCCTTCCCGGAGACCATCGCACTCCCGTTGACCAGCCGGGCGTCCGACGCGCGGACCGCCGAATTCACCGAGCAGTGGCGCAACGCGTCGTACAACTGCTACTCGTCCGGGCACAAGTTCTGCCGTGAGGTGTGCCCGGTGATGCAGGTGACCCGCAACGAGTCGTGGACGCCGACCGCGTTCCACGCCAACGTCGTCGCGATGGACCGCGGAGAGCTCGAGATCACCGACGTGGCCGCCGACTACGTCAACTGCACGCAGTGCGGGGCCTGCGAGTTGCGGTGCCCGAACACGCTGTTCACCGGCGACTTCTACCGGTTCCGCACCCGCACCGTCGACGTGGTCAAGGCCGTGCGGGCGCTGGCCGTCGAGAACGGCATCCACCAGAGCGGGTGGCGGACCTGGAACGAACGCACCAACTCCGACACCCACGAACCGGTGCTCGGCGATATCCCGGTGAGCCAGGAGCATGTGCGGGACTGGTCGGCCGGGCTGGATTTGCCGATCGGCGGCGAGACCGTGCTGTTCGTGGACTGCGAGGCCGCCTTCTATCGCACATCTGTACCGCGGGCGGTCGCCCGGATCCTGCAACAGGCCGGGTACCAGTTCGGCCTGATGGGTGAGCAATGGTGCTGCGGCGGGCCGGCCGCCGAGATGGGCTACGTCGACCAGGCCCGCCGGTTCGCCGAGCACAACCTGGCCGACTGGCGCTCCACCGGTACGAAGCGGGTCCTGGTGCTGGACCCGCACGACTACATCAGCTTCACCGAGGACTACCCGAAGTACTTCGGCGCCGACTTCGATATCGAGATCGTTCTGGTGATAGAGCTTTTCGCCGATCTGATCCGGCAGGGCAGGCTGACCCCGACGGTGCCGATCGACCGGTCCATCACCTACCACGACCCTTGCCGGCTGAACAAGCGCAAGGGGATCTGGGCCGAGCCGCGCGAGATTCTCCGTGCCATACCCGGTCTCGCCTTCACCGACGTGGACCGGGTGACCCAGTGGTCGTACTGCTCGGGCGGTGGCGGCGGCCTGCCCATCGAGAAGCCCGAGCTCACCGCCGCGATCAGCGCCAACCGGGTGGCCCAGGCCCGGCAGCTCGACGTCGACACCCTGGTCAGTGCCTGCCCGTGGTCGGAGCGCCCGCTGTCCGCGGCCGGCGCGGCCCAGGAAATGGACGTCGTCGACATCCATGAACTGCTCGCGCAGTCCCTGGGACTCGGGGGTGATGCGCGATGACCCTGTCGGTCGATCGGCTCGACCAGGTCGTCACTGCGCTCAGCACCGTGCTCGCGCCGGAGCAGATCCTCACGTCCAAGACCGATCGGTACAACCGGGCGCGGGTGCCGGCGCCGTTCCCGGTACACCGGTGGGCCGAGCGGCTGCCCGACCTGGCGGTGTTGCCCACGTCGACCGAGCAGGTGGCCGCGGTGGTCCGGATCGCCAATGACCTGCGGATCCCGGTCGTGCCGCGGGACGGCGGCACCGGGCTGACCGACGGGGCGGTACCGCTGCGCGGCGGCATCGTCGTCGACGTCAAGCGGATGAACCAGACCCACGAACTCGACCTGGTCAACCGCACCGTCACCGTCGGCACCGGCATCAACATGCTCAAGCTGAACGAGGAACTGGCCCGGCACGGGCTGTTCTACCCGGACGACCCGGCGTCGTACCCGTGCTCGCTGGTCGGCGGGCGCATCGGCACCTCGGGCTGGTCGCTGATCGGATCCCGCTACGGGCACACCCGGGACCTGGTGCTCAGCTTCGACATCGTGCTGCCCACCGGCGACATCCTGCACGTGGGCGACGGGATCGGCCGCAAGATCACCAAAAGCTCGAGCGGGTACCAGCTCAAGCACCTGTTCATGGGTCATCAGGGCACGCTGGGTATCGCGACCCGGGCGACCCTGAAACTCTTTCCCAAGCCAGAGGCGGAGCTCTCGCCGTTCTGGGCGTTCGACAACTACGACGACGCCTATGCGTGCACCGGCGCGCTGGCCCGGGCAGGGGTGGCCACCTTCGCCGGCGCCGTGCTGTTCGACGAGCACAAGGTGGCGTACCTGCGCCGCGACGACGAGGCGTACATCCCGCAACCGTCGGACGTGCGAGCGCTGGTCTGTGCGGTGCTGTACGGCTACGAGGACGAGGTGCGGGCCGGCGGCAGGCGGCTGTTCCGGATCGCCCGCGGGCACGGCGCCCGGTACCTGGGCGACGAGATCTCCGCGGGCGACTGGGCGGCCCGGCACGACCGCTACGCCACCCCGCTGCACGGCCGCACCAAGCAAGGTCAGGTGGTGCCGATGAGCTGGCACTGCGAGGACGCCGCGATCAACTACAGCGAGCTGCCGGGCGTGACGACGGCCTGGCACGAGATCGTCGCCCGGCTGCGGCGCAAGACCGACGTGTTCGACGACTGGGGGATGTTCGCCTACACCCAGGGCGCCACCGGGGCCGACTACCTCACCGAGATCGACGTCGGCATCTGGGAGCAGCAGCTCGACGACGCGGCGTGGGACCTGTGGGTGAACGCGAAGCGCGAGATCGCCGCGGTGGCCATCGCCGCCGGCGGGTCGATCAGCGCCTGCCACGGCTCGTGCCGGGAGGGTGAGGTCGACCTGGTGCCGGACGAACTCGGCCGCGGGTTCGGCGTGATGCTCGACATCAAGCGGACTCTCGACCCGAACAACATCATGAACCCGGGAAAGTACCTGCTGGACCGCGCCTACCCGGGGATCGCGCCATGACCGGGCCCGGCGGGGCCTACCCGTTCCGGTACGCCGAGCAGTACACGCCACCGCCGGCCGAACCGGTGACCGACGTGGCCCGGACGACGTTCGCGCACCTCTACGAGGTAGACCCCCGGCTGATGCAGGTCTGGGTCCTGCAGCAGGAATTCCCCAACTGGGACTCGCTGCGCATCATGACCTCTCGGCACGACCACCTGGCCTGGATGCACCGGCACTTCGCGAGCCGGGTGGTCGACGGGTCCTCGGTGCTCGCCGAGCTCGACACTTCCGACACCCCTGACGCTTCCGGAGGCGACCAGTGAAGTTCAGCTACGTGATGCTGCCCGACTATCCGCTCACCGAGTCGTTGGCGGCCATCCGGCTGGCCGACGAGCTGGGCTTGCACGCCGTGTACGCCGCCGACGAGACCTGGCACCGCGACCTGTGGCTGCTGTTCGCCGCGGCGGCCGGTCAGACGTCCCGGATCCGGTTCGGGCCGAGCGTCTCGCCGGTGACGCTGCGCGAGCCGACCCTGATCGCCCAGGCGGTGATGACGCTCGACGAGCTGTCCGGCGGCCGGGCCGAGGCCGTTCTGGGCAGCGGCAATTTCGGCCTGCTCGCGCAATACAACATCGACTGGAAGAGCACCAAACCGCTGTCCCGGGTGAAGGAATCGGCGCAGGTGATGCGCACCTTCATCGACAACTCCGCCATCACCCATGACGGCGAGTTCTTCTCCTACAACGGTCTGTTCACCTTCGCCCGGCCGGTGCAGGAGCACCTGCCGATCAAGCTCGGGGCGATGCGCGGGCCCAAGTCCTTCCAGGTGGCGGCCGAGTTCTCCGACGGCTGTCACCACGCCCTCGGCTACACCCCCGAGGCCTACTCCTATATGTACGACAACATGAGGATCGGTGCCGACCGGGCGGGAAAGAACGTCGACGATCTGGACATCGGTGCGTGGATGGTGTTCGCCGTCGGCCCGGACGGGGATATCGCCAGGCAGGCCGCGCGCAGCATGGTGGGCATCTACGCGTCCTCGATGCCGACCGAACTGCTGGAGCGCAACGGCGTCACCGCCGACGACATGGCGCCCGTGCTGGCCGCGCTCGGGTCCGGCGACCTGCCCGGCGCGTACGCGGCGACCAGGCCGGACGTCGCCGAGAAGCTCTCCGTCGCGGGCACTCCCGAGGAGGTGACGGCGAAACTCAAGACGCTGGAACCGGTGGGCGTCAACCACATGATCCTGGCGATCACCGACGCGGGTCTGGTCAAGGCGTTCACCGGCCGGGAGATCGAGGGGGTGGCCGACGTGAACACGCAGATCCGGCTGCTGGCCGAGGAAGTGATGCCGGCCTTCGGGTGAGGCCGCGTCGGCCCGGCCGACCTCACACCCGGGCGATGCCGTGCCGGCTCATCACGGCGGCGACGTACTCGCGCAGGATCGGTTTCGCGGCCGCGTCGGTGAACCGCACCTTGACGCTGCCCTTGCCGAACTGCGCCGTCGGGAGACGGTGCCGGAGCTGCTCGATCAGGTCGAACTCGACCGAGTGCACGGTGAAGTGGGTCTTCGCCGCGGTGAACATGACGTAACCCCGCTGGTAGCTCGCGCCGAACTTGAACATCGGCCGCTGCCGGAACATCACCAGCGGGACGCTCGGGTAGTGCGCCGCGGTGTCGTCGACGAACTCGGCGACCCAGCTCCGCGCCGGTTCGGGCAGCGAAGCCAGGTACTGCGCGACGGTGGTCAGCGGCGCGGCGTCCGGGCCGGTCACCGTCCCTTCCACACGCCGGCGGTCAGCGTGCCGGCGATCTCGTCGAGCACCCGATCGTCGCCCGCGTAGACGCCGGCCGGCCGCGGCCAGTGGATCACCGCGTCGGTGAAGCCGAGGTCGGCGGCCCGTCCGGCGGCGTCGGTGAAGGCACCCAGGCTGCTCACCGACAGCACCGGTGCCGAGTCCAGGTTCAGGAAGCGGCGGAGCGTGCCGGGATCCCGGCCCGCCCGGTCCGCGGCCTCGTCGAACAGGCGGGTCAGCCCGGCGACACGGGACCACCATTCGTCGGTCGTCACGTTCTCGGACTCGGGTCCGGTGGTCGCCCAGCCGTCGCCGAGCGTGGCGGCCAGACCGATGGTCCGCGGGCCGTTGCCGGCCACCACCAGTTCGATCCGGCTCCGGCTGCCGGCGGGGATCATTTTCGCGTCCACGGCCTGGAACCAGTCGCCGCGCCACGTGGTGTCGGGTTGCCGGCCACCACCAGTTCGATCCGGCTCCGGCTGCCGGCGGGGATCATTTTCGCGTCCACGGCCTGGAACCAGTCGCCGCGCCACGTGGTGTCGGGTTGCCGCAGCAACAGGTCGGTGAGCGTGACGAACTCCGCCAACCGGTCCACCCGCTGCCGCGGGGTCAGCGTGTCATGGCCCAGGACGCCGGCGTCCCAGCCGGCGCCACCGGCACCGATCGCCGCGATGAGCCGGCCACCGGCGACGTCGTCGATCGTCATCAGGTCCTTGGCGGTGGTCACCGGGTGCCGGAAGTTCGGCGACATCACCCAGGTGCCCAACCGCAGGGTGGTCGTCGCGGTGGCCGCGGCAACCAGGGTGGGCAGCGTGCCGAACCAGGGCTCGTCCTTCAGGTCCCGCCAGGACAGGTGGTCGTAGGTCCAACCGTGCGCGAAGCCCCGCTGCTCCAGCGACGCCCAGCGGGCCCGGGCCTCGGGCCAGCTGAACTGGGGCAGGATCACGACGCCGACGCGCAGACCGGGGGACACTGCGGAAGGCTACCGCCGCCCGGTTCGGCGGGCTCAGAGTGCGGCTGCCGGCCGTGTCGCGATACCTCATTCATGGGTGCGACGGAAGGCATCGGCCGAATCGGCCGTGGGTGATCAAGAGCACGTCTTGGCCCACCGGTATAGGTTTGACATTAGGCAAGCCTTACCTACACGATCCCCGCATGTCTGCTGGATCACTCACCGGGGCCCATGAGGCCGGCCCGAACCGCCGGTCCGCCGATCCGCCGTTTGCGGTCGCGCCGACGACCCGGACGACCCGGATGGCCCGACCCGCGTCGCCGCGCGTGCGGCGGCGCCGTCGACCGGTGCGGCGCACGCTGATCGTCACCCACCGCTGGTTCTCGCTGATCCTGGGATTGGTGCTGCTGGTCATCACCACCTCCGGCGCGATCCTGGTGTACCGGCCGGAGATCCACCGGTGGCTCAACGCGGACGCCTACGCGGCCGCCGGCGGCCCGGCGATGGTCAGCCTGGGCCAGGCGCAGGCCGTGGTGGCCGCCGCGCACCCCGACTTCGTGCCCACTGCGGTGCTCGCCGAGAACGGCGTCCTGCGGGTCACCGATTTCGAGCAGTCGTTCACGGTCGACCCGGCCTCCGGAGCGCTGCTCGGGGAGGTCGCGCCCCTGCCGACGTGGCTGGGCTGGACCGAGAACCTCCACGAATGCTTCCTGAGCTGCGACAACCGGCCCGGCTACATCGAGTGGCTCGTGGCCGAGGTGCCCGGAAGCGGGTGGCTCGGCTACGAGGGTGCGCCGATCACCGTCGGAGCGCTGATCCTGGGAGTCTTCGGTCTGGTCCTGCTCTTCCTGGCGGTGTCCGGCCTGTGGCTCTGGTGGCCCCGGCCGAGCCGGTTCAAGGCGTCCCTGTCCGTGCGGCGCGGCAAGGGCCGGTTCGCCCGGGACACCGATCTGCACAAGGTGATCGGCATGATTGCGTTGCCGCTGCTGCTCATCTGGGGATTCACCGGGGCCGGATTCGAGCTCACCCCCGTCGAGTCCGTCTGGAACGCGGTGACACCGGGCACCCCGGTGGAGTCCCCTGAGGTGCTCTCGGCCGAGGGCGACGGACCCGACATCGGGGTGGACGGCGCGGCCACCGCCGCCCTGGCGCTCGCGCCGACCGCCGGCCTGGCGGCCGTCGTGCTGCCCGAGGCCGACGAGCCGACGTCCACGTACACGGTGTGGCTGACCGACGGGGTCGACCCGTACCGGCTGACCGACTTCCCCGGCGATCTCAGCGTGGCCGTCGACCGGCGGACCGGCACGGCGACCGTCACCGGCGGCGGGCCCGATGAACCGGTCTCCCAACATCTGTGGGAGATGTGGAACTACCCGGTGCATACCGGCTACGTGGTCGACGGCTGGTGGCGCTCGATCTGGTTCGTGCTGGGCCTGGCCCCGCTGGCCCTGGCCGTCACCGGGGTGTCGACCTGGCTGGTCCGGCGCCGGACCCGCCGCAACCGTCGGGCCCGGGCATGACCGCGCCGCTGGTCCTGGGCATCGCCGGATACAGCCTGCTCGTCGCGGTGCTGGCCGCGGTGGTCGCGGCCCGGCGGGTCCCGCGGCCGCGGTGGTTGCAGGCCGCGGCATGGATGCTGCAGGTGCTGCTGCTGGCGCAGGCCGGCCTGGCCGGGCTCGCCATCCTGACCGGCCGCGGACCCGCGGAGCCGGCGCTGTTCCTGGCCTATCTCGCGGTGGCCGTCGTGCTGCTGCCGGTCTGCGGCGCGATGAGCGCCGGGGATCGGGTTCGCACCGGACCGGACGTCCGGTTGGCCATGGCGACCGTCGCGGGGCTGGTCGTGCAGTGGCGGCTGGTCGCGACCTGGCGCACCGGTGGCTGAGCCGGAGTTGGTGACGGCCAGGGAGCCGTTACCCGGGTCGGGCCGGCGATCCGGGGCGTTCGTCGTCGCGCTGGGCGTGGCCTACACGGTGCTGGCCATCGCCGCCCTGGCCCGCAGCGGCTACCAGGCGGCGACCGGGGTCGTCGTCGACGGCCGGACGGGGACCGCCGTCGCGCTCAGCGGGTTCGCCGGGGCGGTCTACCTGGTCGCCGCCGCCGGCCTGCGCCGCGGCACCCGGCGCAGCCTGCGGGTGAGCCGCTGGTGCTGCCTGGTCGAGCTGATCGGCGTGCTCGCCGTGTCGCTGGTGGAAATCGGCGTCGGCGGGTTCGGCCGGGCGGCGGTGTGGTCCGGCTTCGGCGTGGGGTACGGCTACCTGCCGTTGCTGCTCCCCGTGCTGGGGCTGTGGGCGACCCGGCCGCGGGCGGTCGCCGGTTTGCGGTGCATGCGGTAGTCCAGCACCAGGAACGGGATGCCGAACAGCGAGAACGCATGCTCGGCGCGCAGCTGCCCGTCCTGGACATAGACGTCGAGGCGCTCGCCGAAGCCGTGCACGGCCAGCACGGTCAGGTCCGCGGTCTCCGGGTCGATCGCGGCGAGGTAGTGCCCGGGGTGCGGCAGGTCGCTGCTGCTGGTCAGGATCAGCCCGCCGCCCGGCCGGGCCCGCGGCAGCAGGGTGGCGGTGAAGCTGCCCTGTGGGACCGGGAACCCGACGCTGACGTAACCGCGGTCGGCGTCCCGGTAGGTGGTGTAGATGCCGACGTAGATCGGGTCGTCGGTGTCGGCGTAGGAGCGGATCCAACCGCGGATGGTCTCGGGACTGTTGCTGTCGTCGTTGCCGTCTCTGGCGAGGGTGATGGTGTCGATCCGGCTGCGCACGCCGCGTTCGATGTCCCGCTGGTTCATCGGCACGTTCGCCTGACCCAGCGGGCGGGCCACCACGGTGCGGTAGAGCAGGTAACCCGGCCGGATCCAGGCGCGCCACCGGGGGTCGATGTCCAGCCGGAACCGGGTGGTGTGCTCGTAGAACTCGCGGACCAGCGGATGGACGGCGGCGGGGTCAAGGTCCGGCCCGGCCAGCTCGTCGAGCGACGCGACGATGCCGATGTCGTCGACCTCCGGGTGGTAGTCGGCGTCCAACTGTTCGGCCAGGTCCTTGAGGTAGCCCGTGCCGACGTACCCGGTGCGGGCCGCCCGCGGCACGATGAATGGCAGCTGGTGAGCCGGCACCCGGTCGGCGAGCACGCTGACCTGGGCGTCCCGGAACAGTAACGCCGACGACGTGCGATAGGCGGCCATGGTGGCCGCCGCGGTGACAGCACCTGGGGTGCCCGCGCCCGAGCGACCGGTCCGGCCGAGCAGGGCACCGACGGCCGCGCCGAGCGCCGGGCCGTACGCGATCTTCTGCGGCCGGACGCCCAGCAGCCCGCCCAGCGCGCCGGTGGCCGTGGCGATGGTGCGTGGGCCGGCGCCGAGTCGTTCGGCGGCCCAGCCGAGCGGCGCGACCAGCGCCGCGCTGACCGCGATCCGCTGGAACAGCGGCGGGATCTCGCCCGGCCGCTGGAGCCGGCGGGCGAACGCTTCGGAGGCGGTCAGCGCGGCCGCGCCGACCGCGGCACCGGTGACCGACGCGCGGCGCCCGCCCCGGGCGGTCAGCGCCGCGCCGGCGACGGCACCGACGGCGGCGGCGAAGCCGAGCGCGCCGGCCGGCGCGCGCGACGGGGAGGCGGCAGGGGTCACCGGCTCAACCTAGTCCGCTCCCGGCGCCGGACGGCCGGCCGATTGTCCGATTCGGCGTTGCCGCGGGAACGTCTCCGCGGCACTGTTTCCGGTGTCGGAGCGGGCCCGGCCGTCGTCCGGCTCGGCGACCCGAGCGGGGTTCGCACCGGCCGGAAGCGCCATCGATGTCCGATTCGGCGTTGCCGCGGGAACGTTTCCGAGGGCAGATCTCTGCCTGATGTCCGATTCGGCGTTGCCGCGGGAACGTCGTGACGTCTCCGCGGGAACGCCGCGGAGGTGGCCGGCTCACCGGTCCAGGGTCGCCGCCGCCTCCAGCACCATCCAGCCGGAGAGTTGCACGGACAGGTCGCGTTCGGCGTTCCGGCGGGCCGGCGGGCGGGCCGGGTGGGCCCAGTCCGGGGCGAATGTCAGATCTCGCCCCGAGCGGGCCGCGCCCGTCCAGGCGGCGTCGGCGGACGTCCGAACCAGGACCGCCGCCCGGGTCCGGGTTCGCGCGTTCGCCGCGTCGTCGCCCGGCAGCGATCGGGCCACGAACGCCAGGTACCGGGCCAGGACGCCGGTGAACAGCCCGGAGTCGCCGCCCGCGTGACCGTGCAGCACCCCGTCCGTGGACAGCGCGTTGGCGACGGCGTCCACCAGGTGTCGCACCCGGGCCGCGTGCCGGTCGCCGGACACCGACCGCCGAGCGAGTTCCAGTTCGGCGCCGAGCACGACGCCCTGGTTGTAGGTGTAGATCGGCGGCTCGATGCGGATGGGGTCCGCGCCGGGCCGGTCGTCGGGTCGGGCGCCGTCCCGGATCAGCCCGGTCACCGGGTCGCGCAGCAGACGGTCGATCCAGTCGGCGGTGGCGACCGCGCGATCGAGAAAGCCGGTGCGGGCCAGCAGGATGGCCGCCGGACCGTTCGCCGGGGCGTTCTTGAATTCGTCGCCGCGCCGCCACGGGATGCCGCCACCCAGCTCGGCGGTCCAGGCCTCCAGCAGCTGGTCCACCAGGGTCGTGACGGCGGCCGGCCGGCCCAGCCCGAACAGGCGCTCGGCCCGCTCCAGGGCCAGGCCCAGCCAGGCCATGTCGTCGTAGTAGGCGTTGGTCCACCGGCCGAGGTTCCGCAGCCGGATGCCGCGGACGACCCGTCCGATGGTGATGCGGCGAATCTCGGCGGGCGCGCGCAGCTCGGCGTCCAGCAGACAGTCGAGGAGGTGCGCCTGCCACCAGTAGTTCCAGGCCAGGAAGGAGCGGTGCCGCAGCCGGGCCGGCCGGGTGTTGGCGCCGAGCGCGGTGCCCGGCAGGCCGGCGAGCCGGTGCAGGTGCCCGGAGACCACCGCGCGCTCGGCGGCGGCGGCCCGCCCCGTCGGGTCGGTGGTCAGGATTCGTCGTCCCACAGTTGGGAGCGGTCGAACCCGTCCCGGGACCGTCGCCGCCGGCCGGCGGGGACCGGGTCGGGCTCGGCCGCCGGCGTCGCGGGCCGGGTGTCCTCGTCCGGCTCGTCGGTCCGCGGATCGCGGTATTCGCGGACGATGAAGACGCCGAGACCGACCAGCGCGATGACGCCGAACGCCTCCCATTGCAGCGCGTACGACAGGAACGGGCCGGGATCGGTCTGCGGCACCTCGATCGGCGTGAGCACGCCCGCGCTCTGCCCGGTGAGCTGGACGAACCCGGCCAGGAACGGCTCGCCGGCCGGTCCGCCGAACGCCTGCCGCATCATGGCCGCGCTGATCTCGGTGACCTGCACCTGGCCGTTCTGCACGACGGGAGGCCGCTGCGATGGGTCGAGTTGATCGTCCTGGACGCGTCCGCTGATGGTGACCTCACCGGCCGGCGGGGCGGGGATGCCCACCCCCTTGTCGACCTCCAGGAACGAGACCGAACCCCGGTCCACCAGCAGGGTCTCGCCGGTGGTCAGCCGGAACGGCAGCACCACCTCGGAGATCGGCTGACCGGCCGAGTTCTGCCGCAGCCGGACCTGGACCTGGCGCGACTCGTCGAACGTGCCGGTCGCGGTGACCACGTGCCACCACGCGTTCTGGGCGGGCTGCGCGGTGGTCGACATCAGCTCCGACACCGGCACCGGGTCGGCGCCGAGGGCCGCGGTGATGGCGGCGTTCTGCGCGGATCGTTCCGCGTTCCGGTTGAACTGCCAGGGCGCGAGCAGGAAGAAGCAGGCCCCGGCGAAGGCCAGGCCGGCCAGGATCACCGCGATCCAGCCGGGCCGGAGCAGGAACGCCAGCCGCTTCATCACGCCCCGTTCAATCGCGCTCGGCCAGCCGGCGGCGGATCTCGGCGATCACGCCGGGCATCGCCGCCGCGGTCATGTCCAGCACGTCGACGAAGCCCTGGTGCGGCCCGTAGTAGGGGTCGGGGATCTCGTCACCATCGGCGTCCGGGTCGAAATCGCGGAGCAGGCGCACCTTGTCCCGGTCCGGCTCGGCCAGCATCCGCTTGACCAGCGCCCGGTGGTCCCGGTCGGCGGCCAGCACCAGGTCGATGCCGGCCAGGTCGTCGCGGGTCAGCTGGCGGGCCGTGTGGTCGGTGGGGTAGCCGGCGTCGGCGAGCACCCGCACCGAGCCGTGGTGCGCGCCGGCCCCGACGTGCCAGTTGCCGGTGCCCGCGCTGGTCACCACCACCTGGTCGGCCAGGCCGGCATCCTCGACGGCCCGCCGCAGCACCTGTTCGCCGATGGGGGACCGGCAGATGTTGCCGGTGCACACGACACACACGTGCAGGCGTTCGTCGGCCGGGTCGGCGGCCCGGACGGGGTCGACCTGAAGCTCGGATGTCACCGAGCCATTGTCCCCCAGCGGCGAAGGGCGACCTGACACACTGCGGGGCGTGACGACCATCCGTGACGTCCTGGACACCCTGGACGGGGCCTACCCCGCGGCACTGGCCGAGAGCTGGGACACCGGGATCGGGCTGACCTGCGGTGATCCCGACGACCCGGTCACCGGGGTGCTGCTGGCCGTCGACGTGGACGCCGTCACCGTGGCCGAGGCGGTGGCCGCCGGCGCCCAACTGCTGCTGACCCACCACCCGCTGCTGTTCCGGCCCGTCCAGTCGGTCGCCGCGGACTCGGCCAAGGGCTCGCTGGTGCACCGGATGATCCGATCGGGCCTCGCGCACGTCGCCGCGCACACCAACGCCGACACCGCGGCCGGCGGCGTCAACGACGCGTTGGCCGCCACGCTCGGGCTGGGCGGCACCCGGCCGCTGGTGCCGCACCCGGACGGGGTCACCGGCAGCGGCCGGGTCGGGGCGCTGGCCGAGCCGCTGACCCTGGCCGAGTTCGCCGCGCTGGTCGCCGAGCGGCTGCCGGGCACCGCCGGCGGGATCCGCGCGGCCGGCGCGCCGGACCGGATCGTCGGCACGGTGGCGGTATGTGGGGGCGCCGGCGACTCCTACCTGTCCGCGGCCGCCGCGTCCGGCGCCGACGTGTACCTGACCTCGGACCTGCGCCACCACGTCGTCGGCGAGTTCGTCGCCGACCCGGCCAACCCGGCGGTGGTCGACGTCGCGCACTGGGCGGGGGAGTGGCCGTGGCTGCCGGTCGCGGCCGACCTGCTCCGGACGGCCCATCCCGACCTGACCGTCACGGTGTCCACCACCCGGACCGATCCGTGGACCGTGCACGCCGCCGCCCCGCCGGTCCGGTAGCGTCGGATGCCAGTCCGACGACTGGGTCAACCAGCGGGGCCGATAACTGGATGGTGAGCCGTGCCTGCCAAAGCCGATCCGTTCCTCCAGCGTCGGCTGCTGGACGTCGCGCGCATCGACCAGGCGGTCGCCGCCGCCGAACACCGCCGCCGGACGCTGCCCGAACTGGCGCAGATCGCCGACGACACGGCCACCGTCCAGAAGCTGCGCGGGGCGCTGGTCCTGCGGCAGGCCGAGATCGGCGACCTGGACCGGGATGCCCGCAAGCTGGACAACGAGATCGACGCCGTGCGCACCCGAGCCAAGCGGGACACCGACCGGCTGGCGGCCGGCAGCGCGCCGGCCAAGGATCTGGAGAACATGCAGCACGAGCTGACGTCGCTGGCGCGGCGGCAGTCGACGCTGGAGGACGACGCGCTCGAGTTGATGGAGCGTCGTGAGCTGGCCGACACCGAGGTCGCCAGCACCCAGGCCGACCTGGCGGCCGCGCAGGAGCGGCTGGCGGCGGCCGAGCAGCGCCGCGGCGACGCCGTCGCCGACATCGACGACGAGCTGAAACGGGTGACCGCCGAGCGCGCCGGCCTGCTCGACGGCATGCCGGCCGACCTGATCAAGCTGTACGAGCAGATCCGGGCGCGGGGCCGCACGGCGGCCGGCGCCCTCAACGGCGCCCGCTGCGAGGCGTGCCGGATGGACCTGGACCGCAGCGCGTTGAACGACATCTGGTCCGCCGCCCCGGATGCCGTCGTCCGGTGCACCGAGTGCGGCGCCATCCTGATCAGATCGTGAGCCGCCGCCGGGTCGTCGTCCAGGCCGACGGCGGGTCCCGGGGCAATCCGGGACCGGCCGGGTACGGCGCGGTGGTGTTCGCCGACGACGGGACGACGGTGCTCGCGGAGCGGGCCGCCTCGATCGGCCGGGCCACCAACAACGTCGCCGAGTACTCCGGTCTGATCGCCGGCCTGGAGGCGGCGCTGGACGTCGGCGCGGACGTGGTGGCCGTGCAGATGGACTCCAAGCTGGTCATCGAGCAGATGTCCGGCCGCTGGAAGGTCAAGCACCCGGACATGAAGCCGCTGGCCGCTCGGGCGGCCGCGCTGGTCGGCCGGTTCGCCGAGGTCGGCTTCAGCTGGATCCCCCGGGAGCGGAACGCCCACGCCGACCGGCTGGCCAACGAGGCGATGGACGCGGCGGCGGCCGGTCGGGAGTGGGTGGCACCCCCGCCCGCGCCGGGCCCGGCGGTCGAGGCGGTCGAGGCGGTCGCCGCGGGCGAGGCTGACCCCGCGGCGGCGCTGCCCGAGCCGCGGGACGGTCACCCGACCCGGTTCCTGGTGGTCCGGCACGGCGAGAGCACCTACGGCGCGCAAGGCCGGTTCACCGGACGCGAGGACGTGCCGTTGACCGACGCCGGCCGCGGACAGGCCGCCGCCGTCGCCGATCGGATCGGACCGTTGGCCCCGGCGGTGGTGCTGACCTCGCCGCTGGTCCGGTGCCGGGACACCGCGAAGGTGATCGCCGGGCGGGCCGGGGCGCCGGTGGTCGAGGACGACCGCCTGCTGGACGAACGACTGGGGGCCTGGACCGGGTTGCGGGTCGACGAGATCGAGGCCGGCTGGCCGGCGGAGCTCGCGATCTGGCGGCGCGATCCGGCCGCGGCGCCACCGGACGGCGAGTCGTTCGTGCAGGTCCGGGAGCAGGTCCGGCCGCTGATCAGCGAGTCGATACGGGCCTATCGCGGGCACACCGTCGCGCTGGTGACCCACGCGGCGGTGGCCAAGATGATCCTGGTGACGGCGCTGCAGGTGGACCCGGTGGTGGCCTACCGGCTGCGGGTGGACACCGGTTCGCTCTCCGCGTTCGACGTCGACGCAGTCGGCGGCATCGTCGTCCGGACCGTCAACGAGACGGCGCACCTGCGCTGATCGGTGCACTCAGCCGGATGTGTGTCCGATCCCCTCGTAGAGATAGCCCGCCCAGCGGGGCCCGGATTCGAAGTAGAACGTGCGCTCGTCGGTCAGGTCGAATCCGGCGGACCGGAGCACGGCCGGCACGTCGGTGTCCAGCCGGCAGCCGGACAGCCGCCGGTTCAGGCCGTTCATCCGTCCTTGCCGGCGGGCCACGTCCGGGTCCGGGCTGGCGCCGTGCTCGAGGTAGGCGACGAAACCGCCGGGCGCCAGCACCCGGTGCAGCTCCCGGGCAGCGGCGCCCTGGTCGGGGATCGAGCACATCGTCAACGTCAGGAGGGCACAGTCGATCGACCCGTCCGGCAACGGCAGGAGTTGCCCGTCCAGGCCGTCGAACTCGATCGGCACGGGCGTCGCGGCGACCCGCGGCGCGGCCAGCCGCCGGGCGAGCGCCGACGGCTCGATCGCGTGCACCCGGCTGACCGCCGCCGGGTAGTGCGGCACGTTGAGGCCGGAACCGAACCCGATCTCGACCACCGACCCGTGCAGCGGCGCGCACACCCTCTCGCGGATCCGGCGGATCTCGTCGTCGTCCAGCACCCGGTTGTGGATCCGGGGCAGGACATGGTCGCGATAGATCCCCATACCCGCCATGGTGCCCCGACCGGTTGCCCGGCCCCCACCCGTGGGGCTTGACTGAGGTCATGCACCTGGACCGCCGCGCCGAGCGGTTCGCCGACCGCGTGGACGCGGGACGGGCGCTGGGCGTGCTGGTCGCCGAGCGGCTCCGCGACCGGGCCGACGTCATCGTGCTCGGCCTGCCCCGCGGCGGGGTGCCGGTCGCGGCGGAGGTGGCCGGCGCCATCGGCGCCCCGTTGGACGTCCTGCTGGTGCGCAAGGTCGGGGTGCCCGGGCAACCCGAACTGGCGATGGGGGCGGTGGCCGCGGTCGGGCCGGGGAGTGACACACCCGTCGAGGTCGTCACCAACGAACCGGTGCTGGCCCGGCTGCACCTGCCGGACGCGGTGTTCCGATCCGTGCTCGACCAGGAGATGGTCGAACTGCGCCGGCGCGGCCGGGCCTATCGGGGCGACCGGCCGCCGCCGGCGGTGCGCGGCCGGACCGTGATCATCGTCGACGACGGGCTGGCCACCGGCTCGACGATGCGCGCGGCCGCCGCCGCCGTGCGCCGGCAGGGACCCGCCGCGGTGCTGGTCGCGGTGCCGGTCGGCGCACCCGAGACGTGCGCGGCGTTGCGCAGCGGCGGCGACGTCGACGACGTCATCTGCGCGATCTCACCCAGCCCGTTCCGGGCCGTGCACCAGGGCTACGACGATTTCCGGCAGACCACGGACGACGAGGTGCTCGCCTGCCTGACGTACCATCACCGACGGATGAGTCCGCCGGGCGACCGCGGCCGTGCTGGTCCGGGTTTCGGCCCGGACCCGGCGGTCGAGGAAAGTCCGGGCTCCACAGGGCAGGGTGGTTGTTAACGGCAACCCGGCGCGAGCCGCGGGACAGTGCCACAGAAAACAGACCGCCGGCACCTTCGGGTGCCAGGTGAGGGTGAAACGGTGGTGTAAGAGACCACCAGCGCCCCGGGTGACCGGGGCGGCTTGGTAAACCCCACCCGGAGCAAGGTCGAAAAGCCGTGCTCGGATCGGACCGATCCGGACCCGGTGCGCAGGCGTTCGAGGGCGGCCCGCCCGAGCCTGCGGGTGGACCGCTGGAGCGTGTCGGCAACGGCACGTCGAGATGGATGGTCGCCGAACGGGATCGCCGCGAGGCGCCCGGGAACAGAACCCGGCTTACAGGCGGACTCATCCCCCCACCCGGCACCCGGGTCACGCCCCACCGCGGTGGCCGGGGCGTGACCGGTTCCGGTGCGGTGGTCAGCGCAGGACGCCCAGGAGCTGGTTCAACAGCGTGACGATCTGGCCAAGGACAGCGGTCAAGGCCAAGGGTCCGTCAAGCAGTCCGGCGACCGCGCAGAGCAGGTTGCCGACGAGGTTGCCCGGTCCGGATTGCGCGGTGATGTTCAGGTGCACGGTGTCCAGGTGGACCTGCAGGCCGAGCAGGTCCAGGTCCAGCGGTCCGAGGACCAGATCCAGGATCTGGCAGGAGCCGGCGCTCTGGGCCAGGTCGACCGGGACGGCCAGGCTCTGCGTGCCCTGGCTGGTCGTTCCGGCGCTGTCGGTGACCGAACCGGTGAACGTGCCGACGGCCTTCAGCACCCCGTCCTCGGTGGTGAACTGCTGCACGTCGAAGGTGCCCGCGACGGCGCCGGACCCGTCGGACAGGGCGCCGGTCATCGGCACGGCGGTCTGGTCGACCGCCTGCTCCGAGGTCTGCTGGGCGGTGGCCGGGCCGGCGAGACCGATCGACACCAGGGCCGCGAAGGCCAGGCCGACCAGCACGGTCAACATCTTCTTCATCGTCGTCATTCCTTCCGTGATCGGATAAAACGCTCATGCGACTCGTTCCAATGACAACCTCCTTTCTCGTCGCGGGCACGGAGTGTGTCCTTGTCGGATGGGACGGCCCGGCCGGTCTCTCGTCACGCCACATTCGCTGAAGAAGTCCGGATCATTGGCTGGAGTTGCCCTTTGACCTGGGCAAACAGTGACCAAAATTTCTTCAGATAATCCGACGGGCAACGGTCCATGAATGTTGAACAATTCCACTGGGGACGTGCGGGAACGGCCGCTCGTTTGCCCGCCGACCGGCCGGGGCACACTGCGCTCATGACGACCTCCGGTGCCGGTGACATCCTTCGGCACCGGCGCACCCTGCCGGCCGGCTATTTCGAAACCCTCTATCAGGATTCCGACGATCCCTGGGGGCTGGGCCGCTCGTGGTACGAGCAGCGCAAGCGCGCCCTGACGATGGCGGTCCTGCCCCGGGCCCGGTTCCGGTCGGCGTTCGAACCGGGCTGCGCCCTCGGCCTGCTCACCGAGCTGCTGGCCCCCCGGTGCGACCGGTTGGTGGCCACCGACATCGCCGCCGAGCCGCTCGCCGCGCTCGCCCGCCGGTTCGCCGCGGATCCGCAGGTCGACGTGCGGCAGCTGGCCGTTCCCCGGCAGTGGCCGTCCGGCGAGTTCGATCTCGTCGTGCTGTCCGAGATCGGCTACTACCTCGACCACGCCGACCTGTCGGCGGTCATCGACCGGACCGTCGGATCGTTGGCGGCGGACGGGGTCGTCGTGGCCTGCCACTGGCGGCATCCGGCCGCCGGGTACCCGCTGACCGGCGACGAGGTGCACGAGGCGTTGACCGCCGCGTCGGGGTTGACGGTGCTGGCCGCCCACTTGGAGGAGGACTTCCGGTTGGACATGTTCGCCCGGCCCGGGGCGCCGTCGGTCGCCCGGGCCGACGGCGTGCTGGCCTGACGGTTAGCCTGTGCCGATGCCGGCCCGGACGATCGTGGCCCCGCCCAAGGCCATCGACTTCGACGCGATCCGTGGGGAACTGGGCATTCCGGACGGCTATCCGGCGGCGGCGGTGGACCAGGCCCGGGCGGCCGCGGTCCGCGACCCGGCGGCCGCCAACGGAGCGGCCGCCCCCGCCCGGGAGCCGCTCGACGTGCCGTTCGTGACGCTCGACCCGCCCGGCTCGCGCGACCTGGACCAGGCCGTGCACCTGTCCCGGCGGGAGGTGCAGGGCGGCTACCTCGTCCGGTACGCGATCGCCGACGTTGCCGGCTTCGTGCCGCCGGCCGGGCCGTTGGCCCAGGAGACCTGGCGCCGCGGCGCGACCCTGTACAGCCCGGATCGCTCCACGCCGTTGCACCCGGTCGAGCTGTCCGAGGGCGCGGCCAGCCTGCTGCCCGACGTGTCCCGGCCCGCCGTCGTCTGGACCATCGCGCTGGACGCCGCCGGCGAGCCCGTCGAGGTGGATGTCCGCCGGGCCGTCGTCCGATCGGTCGCGCAACTGGACTACCCGTCCGCCCAACTCGATGCCGACTCGGGCCGGCTGCACCCGTCGATTTCTCTGCTGCCCGAGATCGGGGCCCTGCGCCAGGCGCTGGCCCGGCGCCGGGGAGCGATCAGCCTGGACATCCCGGACACCGAGGTGGTGCGGGCACCGGACGGGCGGTGGACCCTGGAGCGCCGCGCCGTGCTGGCGATCGAGCGGCACAACGCCGAGATCAGCCTGCTGACCGGCACCTGCGCGGCCCGCATCATGCTGGACGGCGGGGTCGGGTTGCTGCGCACCTTGCCGCCGCCGTCCGCGGAGCAGGTGGCGTTGCTGCGGCGCGCGACGGCGGCCCTGGGCATCCCGTGGCCGGAGTCGATGCCGGTGTCGGAGGTGATCGCCGGCCTGGACGGCGACCGGCCCCGCGACGCCGCGTTCCTGGAGGACGCGGTCCGGTTGCTGCGCGGCGCCGGGTACACCGCGTTCGACGGGTCGGCGCCGGCGCGACGCGAGCACGGCGGGGTGGGCGGGCCCTACGCGCACGTGACGGCGCCGCTGCGCCGGCTGGCCGACCGGTATGCCACCGAGGTGTGTCTGGCCCTGCACGCGGGCCGAACAGTGCCGGACTGGGCCCGGATGGCCCTGCCCGACCTGCCGGCGACGATGACCGCGGCCGACCGGAAGGCCGCGGAGCTGGCCAAGGCCTGCGCCGGCGCGGTGTCCGTGTTCGTCCTGCACGGTCGCGAAGGGGAGACGTTCTCGGCGACCGTGCTGCAATTGGAACCGGCCAAGAACCGCGCGATCGTCATCCTGCACGAGCCGCCGGTGCGGGCGCACTGCCCGCCGGACGGGCTGGTGGAGGGGTCGGTGATCGCGGTGCGGCTGGTCTCGGCGGACCCGAAGACGAACCGGTTCGTGGTCGAACCGGCCTGATCCGCACCCTTCCGACCCGGTTCCGACGGCCCGGGGCCGGTCGTGGCAGGCTGCTCGGTATGGGAGACGAGATCGGCCAGAGCAAGGGCTTCTACTACAACATCAAGACCGGCCAGGTCGAGCCCGAGGGCGTCAGCAAGGCCAAGGAACTGCTCGGCCCGTTCGCCACGGCCGAGGAGGCGGGGAACGCGTTGGAAATCATCCGGGAGCGGGAGCAGCGCAAGGACGCCGAGGACGCGGCCTGGCGGGACAAGTAACCCGCGGCGGCCGCTGGCTCGGTGCCGACCCGGGCCACCCGGACCCGATGGCATGATCGTCGGGTGAATCCCCGTGCTCGCGCGTCGCTGCTGGCCGCCCTGATGATGGCCGGTGCGCTGCTCGCCGCCTGTTCCTCGTCCGTCGGCGGCAGCGCGGCCATCGGTACCGCGACCACGAGTTCGTCGACGGGCCCGTCCGCCACCGGAATCCCGCCATCGGCGACCTCCACGACCGGTGACGCCCCGGTGCCCCTACGACGATCCGACCGGTCCGACGATCCAACTCAAGGTGCTGCGCAAACCCGCGACCGATCAGGCGAACCGGATCGGGTCGGTGGTCGTGAACCCCGGCGGCCCGGGCGCGTCGGGGGTCGAGATCGCCGGAACATACGCCGGCTACGGGCTGACCGGCACGGTCAACCGCCAGTTCGACTTCGTCGGGTTCGACCCGCGCGGGGTCAATGCCTCGGTGCCGGAGATCCGCTGCCAGACCGACGCGGAACGGGATGCCACCCGGGCGACCACGCAGCGCACCCGCACGCCCGAGGAGATCGCGGCGGCCGACGCGGCGGCGGAGCAGATCGCGCTGGGCTGCGCCGCGATGTCCGGATCGGCGCAAGGTCTCGACGGGGCGACCTTCCTGGCCGGTGTCGGCACCCGGAACGCGGCGAAAGACATGGACGTGCTGCGATCGGCGCTGGGCGACCGGCAGCTGACCTACATCGGATGGTCCTACGGGACTTCGATCGGCACCGAGTACGCCCGCCTGTTCCCGGGGAACGTGCGGGCGTTGATCCTGGACGGCGCGATCGATCCCAACGAGGACGCCGCCCAGTCCTCGATCAGCCAGGCTGAGGGCTTCCAGCAGACGTTCGACGACTTCGCGACGTGGTGCGCCGAGCAGGCCGAGTGCCCGCTGGGGACGGACCCGGCCCAGGCGACGGCGGCGTACCAGGCGCTGGTCCGCCCGCTGCTGGACACGCCGCGGCCGCTCGCCGACGGCCGGGTGATCACCTTCGGTGACGCCACCATCGGGACCATCACTGCGTTGTACAGCGAGTCTTTGTGGAAGCAACTGGCTTCGGCGCTGACTGCGTTGCGGTCCGGCGATGGCACCGAACTGATGGCGCTGGCCGACACTTATCTAGGGCGCGACGCGAACGGGCACTACAGCAATTCGCAGGATGCCTTCCTGGCCATCGGGTGCATCGACGGCTCGCGCAGTCTCGACCCGGCGAGCGCTCAGCAGATGGCGGAGAAAGCCGCGGCCGCTGCTCCGTTCGTGGACAGCGGTGACCCACCGGCGGCGGTCAAGGGCCCGTGTGACTTCTGGCCGGTCGCGCCGACCCCGCTGGATCCCGTCGACGGCGTACCGGGGCTGCCGCAGATCCTGGTGATATCCACGACCCACGACCCGGCCACCCCCTACGAGGCGGGGGTCAACCTGGCCAAGGCACTCGATGCCCGGTTGCTCACCGTCGATGGATCGAGCCACACCGCGTTCCTGAGCGCCGGCAACAAGTGCGTCAACGAGATCGGCACCCGGTACCTGGTCGACCTGACGCTGCCGGCCGACGGCACCACCTGCTGAGCCGGTCGGCCGACCGGCTCGCCTTGCTTCGGTGCCGGATGGCGGCCTCGCGAGCTCGACCCCTACTTCTGGTCGGTGACCCACAGGCCGATCAGGCCGCGGAAGTGGGCCAGGAACCGCTCGTGCTCGTGCGGCGGGTAGGTGGCGCGCACGGTCTCGACCAGCAGGGCGTCGAACTCGCTGGAGGTGATCCAGTCGTAGACGATCTGGGGAAGGGACGCGAGCGAGGTCGAACAGAACTCCCGGTACCGGTCGGCCTCGAAGTACTGGTCGGACATCAGCGCATACCGGCCGAGCTTGTCCGCCCAAGAACACCGACCACGACACCAGCTGGGTGATCGCCCACGGGAAGTAGTAGTGCAGCGAGGTGATCGCGATGTCCGGGCAGGCGTTCGCGTAGTCGATCGGCTTGACGGTGGTCCCGGTGACCAGCGCCTCGCAGGAGTTGAACTCCCAGCGGAAGAAGGCGTTGATCGTCCGGGACAGCGTCAGGATCTCCATGCCCGCCTCGGGGGGCAGGAAATTGTGCGAGACCTCGTACCGGTCGTGCATCGGCAGCTCCGGTCGGAACCGCATGATCTTGGTCTCCGGCCCGATGGTCAGTGACCGGGCGAACGAGTCGTAGGCGGCCGCCGCCTGCAGGTGCATCAGCATCTGCCCGGACTCGTCGTAGGCCCGGTGCAACGCGTTCTGGTCGTCGATCCGGGAGACGCCCCGCCAGGCGCCCCCGTCGAACGGCTTCATGTACATCGGGTACCCGACCCGGTCGGCCACCTCGTCCAGGTCGAACGGCAGGTTGTACCGCTCGGCGGTGTACGCCCACTTCTCGTGGTCGACCGGGTTCTTGTACGGGACCAGCCACGTCTCCGGGATGTCGAAGCCGAGGCGGATCATGGCGCAGTACGCCGAGTGCTTCTCCATGGCCTGGAAGGTGAACGGGTTGTTCAGCAGGTAGGTGTCGTTGACCAGCGCGGCCTTCTTCAGCCACTCCCGCGGGTGGTAGTACCACCAGGCCAGCCGGTCGATGACGACGTCGTACCGGACGGGCGCGCGCAGGTCGAACGGCTCGACCGTGATCCGCTCGGTGTCCACGTGGTGGTCCACCCCGCGGTAGCTGACCGGGTCCAGTTTCCGGGTCAGTGCCTGGAACGCCCGGGGCCAGTCGTTCTCGGTGCCCAGCAGCAGGCCGATCAGATGCGTCGTGGAGTCACCCGTCATGGGGTGATCTTGACCGTCGACGGCGGGCTCGGCAACGTCGCCACGCGCGGGAGGCTCATTCGACCCGGTCCAGCACCAGCTCGTGCAGGGCGTCCATCAGCTCATCCTCCCGTTCGGTGTGCGCGGTGCAGGTCACCGCGGCCCGCCGGTGCGGGTCGATGATCGCGAACTGGCCGTACCGGCCGTGCAGCTGATACCGGCCGTTCCGGGCGGGCCAGACGCCCAACCCGTAAGTGCGCTCGTCCGGCTCGCCCGACGGGCGGGCCGGCCCGGTCGAGCAGTCGACGGTGTCGGTGCCCAGCCGCCTGACGTACTGCGCCGGGATCAGCTGCCGGCCGTCGGTCCAGGTGCCCTCGCGTACCAGCAGCAGCGCGAACCGGCCGAGCTCCGCGGTGCGCAGCAGTAGGTCGCTCTCGGCCGTCGGGTAGCCAAGCGGGCAGCGGAGCCACTGCGGGTTGGGCACGCCCAGCGGGGTGAACAGCCGCGGGAGCAGGTAGTCGCGCACGTTCGCCCCGGTCGCCCGGGCCAGCGCGCGGGCGGCCGCGTAGGGGCCGGAACCGGTGTAGTTGAACCGGGACCCGGGTTCGGCGGCCAATGGCGCGGCCACGATCTCGGCGAGCAGATCGGGAGAGCGGATCGGCTGATCGGCGAACCATTGGTGGCTGCTGCCGCTGGTCATGGTCAGCAGCTGGTGCAGGGTGACCCGTTCGACGCCCGGGGCGGCCACCGGGGCCAGCTCGGGGAAGTGGGTCAGCAGCGGGTCGTCCAGGCTCAGCCGGCCCTCGGCCTCGGCCAGGCCGAGCGCGACCGAGGTGAAGCCCTTGGACACCGAGTACAGGTTGACCCGGTCGTCGGACCGGAACCGGTGCGCGACCGGGGGTTCGCCGTCCCGCTGCACCTGGATCCCGTAGCTGCCCAGTCCGCGCTCGCGGTCGGCGCTGATGAAGTCGGCCAGCAGATCGGGTCGCACCGCGGGTCAGCCCAACGCGGGCAGGTAGATGGCCGACTGGGCCCGCCAACTGGGCCAGTCGTGCGGCCACTCATGACCCCAGACGAACAGTTCGTGCGGGATCTGCTTGTCGGCCAGCACGTGGGCCAGCGCCCGGGTGGAACCATTGGCGCCGGTGCTGTCCTCCCACATGCCGCTGCCGACGACGAGAGTGATGGCCAGCCGGGACCGCAAATAGTCCAGGTGACCGCCGTGCGTCCCGGGCAGGAACTGCAGCGGGCTGGTGAAGTAGGTGTCGTCGTCGGACTCACCCCAGGCCCGCCAGGTCCAGGGGTCGTAGTTGCCGCTCAGCCCGACGGCCCGGCCGAACACGTGCGGGTGCCGCAGCGCGAACAGCACCGCATGGAACGCGCCCATCGAGGGCCCGGCCGTGGCGACATCGTCACGTCCGCCCATCCGGTCGCGGATGAACGGCACCACCTGCCAGATGATCCAGTCCTCGTACCGGCGATGATTGCGGGCCCGGTCGCCGAGCGGCATCCACGACGCCGACCAGGAGTCGTGGTCGAACGACGACACGCAGAACACGGTGATCCGGCCGTCATCGATCGCCGGCCGGACCACGTCGAGGATCCCGTTGGCCTCGAAGTCGTACGGGGCGCCGCCCTCGCTGGGGAACCACAGGACCGGCCGGCCGTAGTGCCCATGCACCGCGATCTCGGCCGTACCGCCGAGCGAGGGGGCGTCGAGGTGGTGGTACTCGGTGCGCGTCATGCGGTGAAACTAGTCCAGCCGGTGCGCGCCGTCGGCGGCCGCGCCCCAGGCGTTCACCGTGGCGGTGGTGCGGGCCAGGCTGGCCGCGTCCGCCGGTCCGCACCGGTGGTCCGATGTCAGGGCGCACCAGCGGAAGGGGGAGGTCAGGTCCTGGTAGGACGCCACCCAGGCGACGTCGCTGGTGCTCCAGGTGCCGTCGGCGGCCTGACTGAACTGCACCCGGACGAGCAGCCCGTCCCGGGTGCCGGTCACCTCGGTGCCCTGCGCGGCGATGTTGTTGCCCAGGCCGTAGATCGCCCACTTGCCGTCGATCTTCTCCATCGGCTGCACGACGTGGGCGTGGTGTCCGTAGACCAGGTCGACGTCGGGCGAGGCGAGCAGCGCCTTTGCTGCCGCTTTCTGCTGGGCGTTCGGTGTGCTGTCGTACTCCTCGCCGCCGTGCATGGCCACCACGACCAGGTCGGCGCCGGCGGCCCGGGCTGCGTGCGCCTTGGCCAGAATCGCGCCGGTGTCGATGGTGCCGGCCTGCCAGGGCTCGTCCAGGGTCAGGCCGTTGAAGTCGTAGGCCACGGAGATGAGGCCGACCCGCCCGTTCGGCGTGTTGATGATCACCGGGCGCCGCGAATCGGCCTCGGTCCGGTAGGAGCCGTCGTGCAGCAGGCCGGCGGCGTCCAGGTCGTCCAGCGTCCGGTCGATGCCGTCGGTGCCGCGGTCGAAGGTGTGGTTGCTGGCGGTGGAGCAGGCGTCGTAGCCGCTCCGCACGAGCGCGGGCAGCACCTGCGGCGGGACCGAGAACGACGGGTACCCGGAGAACGGGCCGCCGGCCGGCGCGAGCGGCGTCTCCAGGTGGCAGATGCCGATGTCGGCGCCGGCGACGTACGCCTGCTGGGCGGCCAGCATCGGGAAGAAGTCCAGGCCGTCGGTGCCGTCCCCGGTATCACGGCCGTCGGCGCGGGCCTGGGCGACCAGCTCCGGGTGCAGCAGCACGTCACCGGTCAGCGCCAGGGTGACGCAACGGATACCCGGGCACGGGTTGTTCCCGACTCCGGGTCCCGGTTCGCCCACGAGGTGATCGGCGGACGGGGTGGGGTCGGCCGGGGGAGTCGGCTCGGGGGTGGGCTCGGCACTCGACGCCGGGGCCGGTTCGGGGACCGGGGACGGCGGGGAATCCGGGTTCCGGGCGCCGGTGGTGGCGGCGGTCGGGGCGGGCACCGTCACCCGGGTGGAGCCGGGCGGGCGGAGGGGTTCGGTGAGCGGGGCCACGGCCGCGGTGCTCGTCGGGGTGGTGGAGTTGACTCCCACCGGCGCCGGTCCCGGTGACGTCGCCGCCAGCCGGCCGGACGCGCAGGCGGTGCATACGAGGGCGGCCGCCGCGAGCACGGCGATCCAGGCCCGCCGTCCGCTCCCCATGTGACGCAAGGTAAGCGTGTGACGAGTGTGACACGCGCAGGCGCGCCCGGCCGCACGGTGCGGCCCGGTGGAAACCGTGGTGCAGCCCGGTGGAACCCGTGGTGATGCGCGGTCAGCGCAGGCCGGCGACGAGCTCGTCGAGGGCCGGGTACCAGGCGTCCCGCCAGCCGATCATGGTGTGCGCGTCCGGCACGAGCCGGAAGGTCACCGGGTAGCCCTGGGCCCGCAGCGTCGCGACCATGGCCTCGTTGTTGAAACGGTTCTCCTCGATCGACCCGCAGGTGATCAGCGTCGGCACGGTGCGCGGCGGCGCATCGACCGACCGGTCCGGACCGGCGCCGATCTGGCGGACCGCGGCGCATACCCGATCGAAATGCCGGTAGCCGCTCTCCTGCGGGTCCAGACTCGGGGTGAAGAACGATCCGGACTGCAGGGCCAGCCCGGAGATCGAGCCGGGGTGCCGCCGCTGCAGGGTGAGCATGGCCAGGGCGCCCAGGCTGGCCCCCAGCCCGACCACCGGGCCGGTCAATACGCGCGCCGTGAGCGCCGGCAGCACCACCTCGGCCAGGTGGGCGCTGTAGTCGGGGTCGGCCGAGTACCACTCGTCGCGCAGCCCGTCGGGCGGGTCGAGCAGCGCCACCCGGACCGGTCGGGTCCGGGCGTGCTCGGCGGCCCAGGACAGCAGATTGCCGCGCCGCGCCATGTCGGTCCCGTCGTGCACGAGCAGCAGGGGAGCGGCCTGGTCGGATGGCAAACCGGCGGGGGACCAGAGCCGGACGGGGACCGGCTGCGCCAACCGGCCGCCCGGCGTCACGATCTCGCTGATCGGGCCGGTGGCCGGAGTGAGCAACCAGGGTGGCTCGCGGTAGTCGGGGAAACGAATCTCGGATTTGTCGCCGAACGGGTTGGGCACCCGCCGCGGGTTGCCCGGATCGGTGGTCCACACGGTGTCACCGTCCCGGCGCACCGTGAACTGGTATTCCAGCCGCCAGGCCGCCGGCCGAGGCAGGTCGAGCGTCCACCGGCCGGCGGACCAGCCGAACTCGGGATCGGTCTGGCCGAGCATCCAGTCGACCTGCAGGCGCACGCCGTCGAGCGCGTGCTCGGCGTCGGCAACCCGGAACTGCACCCGGTCGGCGCCGATCAGCGGGCCGGACCCCGGGTCGGTCGGGCCGTCCTCGTCCGGCCGCCGGTGTCTGGCTGACATTCGGTTACCGTACGTCATCCCCGGGCCTGGTCCGGTGGTGCGGCAACAACGCCGACTCATCGGCTACATAAGGTGTGCGTCATGGATCGGCAGCAGCAGTTCGTCCTGCGCACCTTGGAAGAGCGGGATATCCGCTTCGTCCGGCTCTGGTTCACCGACGTGCTCGGCTTCCTCAAGAACGTCGCGGTGGCCCCGGCGGAGCTGGAGGGCGCCTTCAACGAGGGCATCGGGTTCGACGGGTCGGCGATCGAGGGCTTCTCCCGCGTCTTCGAGTCCGACATGGTCGCCCGGCCCGATCCCTCGACGTTCCAGGTGCTGCCCTGGGAGGCCGACGGTGGCCGGGTGTACTCGGCCCGGATGTTCTGCGACATCACCATGCCCGACGGGTCGCCCTCCTGGGCGGATCCGCGGCACGTGCTGCGCCGGGCCATGGGCGACGCGGCATCGCTGGGTTTCACCTGTTACGTGCACCCGGAGATCGAGTTCTTCCTGCTCAAGAGCCTGCCGGACGACGGCACCCCGCCGGAGCCGGCCGACCAGGGCGGCTTCTTCGACCAGTCGTCGCACGACGCCGCCCCGCACTTCCGCCGCCGGGCGATCGAGACGCTCGAGGCGATGGGCATCTCGGTGGAGTTCAGTCACCACGAGGGCGCCCCCGGCCAGCAGGAGATCGACCTGCGGTACGCCGACGCGCTGACCATGGCCGACAACGTCATGTCGTTCCGGTACGTGGTCAAGGAGGTGGCCATCACCCAGGGGGTGCGGGCCTCGTTCATGCCCAAGCCGTACGTGGAGCAGCCCGGCTCGGCGATGCACACCCACTTCTCGCTGTTCGACGGCGAGCGGAACGCCTTCCACGACCCCGACGACGAGTACCAGCTCTCCGACACCGGCAAGGCGTTCCTGGCCGGCGTCATCCGGCACGCCCGGGAGATCACCGCGGTGTCCTGCCAGTGGGTGAACTCCTACAAGCGGCTGGTGGTCGGTGACGAGGCCCCGACCACGGCGTCGTGGGGGACCGCCAACCGGTCGGCCCTGGTCCGGGTGCCCAACTACTCCCCGGGTAAGTCCTCCAGCCAGCGCCTGGAGTTCCGGTTGCCCGACTCGGCCTGCAACCCCTACCTGATGTACACGGTGGTGATCGCGGCCGGGCTCAAGGGCATCCGCGAGGGGTACGAGCTGCCGCCGCCGGCCGAGGACAACGTGTGGTCGCTGTCCGAGGTGGAACGGCGGGCCATGGGGTACCAGAAGCTGCCGACGTCGCTGGAATCGGCGCTGTCGGTGATGGAGGGTTCCGAGCTGGTCGCCGAGGCGCTGGGCGAGCACGTCTTCGACTTCTTCCTGCGCAACAAGCGGTCCGAGTGGGAGGCCTACCGCCGGCAGGTGACCCCGCAGGAGCTGCGGCGGTACCTGTCGCTGTAGCAAAAACCGGCTGACCCGGCCATCTCGAGGTGCCTACCCTCGGTCATGGCCGAGTTCCACGAGTTGGACGTGTTCGACGATCCGCACCGGTTCCGGGACGATATCGCGGAGCTGGTCGCCCGCGACCCGGTCGGCGCGACCATGCTCTCCGGCGTGCTGGCGAACCAGATCACCGAACCGGCGCCCGGCGCCGGTCCGCTGCTGATGTGCCTGCGCAACACCGACGGACCGTTCGTCGCGGCGCTGCGGATGCCTGGCTTCCCGATGCTGGTGGTCGCCGACCCGGCGGAACGGGACCTGCCCGCGGCGCTGCGGACGCTGATCGGCGGGGTGCTCGAGCTGGGCCAGCGCGTCGTCGGCCTGCACGGCCGCCGTGACGTGGTCCGGCAGCTGGCCGCCGCTTGGGCGGACAGGGCGGGCGTGACCCCGGAGCCGCGGATGTGGAGTCTGTTGTACCGGCTGGGTGAGCTGGTCGAACCCGGGGACGTGCGCGGCCGGGCCCGCTCGCTGGATCCCGGCGAGCCGGCCGAGATCGACCTGCTCGCCGAATGGTTCGCCCGGTTCCGGGCGGAGACGGGGGTGTCCCGCGGCGTCCCGGTGCCGGACCCGGACGGCCTTCGACGCACCCTGCGGCGCGGTGAACGGTTCACCCTGTGGTGCTTGGAGCCGGAACCGGCGCCCGGTGCCGTGCCCGTGTCCGTGGCCGGGCATTCGCCGCTGCGCGCGGACGGTGGGTGCCGGATCGCCCCCGTCTACACGCCGCCACGGTGGCGGCGGAACCGGTTCGGTGCGGCCGTCACGGTCGCCGCCGTGCGGTCGGCGCGGGGGTTGGGCGCCGCCGAGGTGACCTTGTTCACCGACGAGGACTACCGGCCGTCGAACGACCTCTACCGGTCCTTGGGGTTCGAGCCGATCGCCGAGTTTGCCGAGTTCGACCTGCCGGAACCGGCGGGGCCTACTCGGCCTGCGCCGGCTGGTTCAGCTGCAAGGCGTTGATGGCCAGCTCGCTCATCTGCCGGGCGAGCTCGACGTCCGGCAGCGGCGAGTCGAACGTGCCGACCACGTTGAGCATGCCGAATGCGCCGTGCACGGCCGTGCGGACCCGCTCCACGTCCCAGTCGGGATGCGCGTGCCCGAGCAGCGTGCGCCACTTGCGGACCAGCACCCGCTGACGCTCGTCCAGCAGCGTCCGGTCCTCGGCCGGTAGGTGGTGCACCTCGCGGACGAAGACAGCCATCAGTCGCCGCCGGCCGCAGACCGCATCCGCGTACTTGACGACCAGCTCCCGGAGCCGGGCGGCGTCCTGCTCGGGCGAGTCGGGCGCGGCCGACACCTCGACCCGGTCGTAGGCGACCGCGTCGATCACCCGGTCGAAAACCGCGGTCAGGACGGAGGCCTTGGCGCCGAAGTGCCGGTAGATGGCCGGCCCGGTGACGCCGGCGGCCGCCCCGATGTCGTCCATCCCGACCGCGGCGTACCCGCGGTCGGCGAACAGTTGTGCGGCGGCCGCCAGGATCGCCTCGCGGCGGGCGGCCCCGCGGGCCGACGGGGCGGTCGCGGGGACCGCCGGCCGTTCGGACGGGGCCGGCCGGCCCGTCCCGGCGGCGGGCGCGTCGACCGGCACGGTGCCGCCGCTGCGCCAGTACCGACCGTCGGCCCGGTCCAGCAGCCCGAAGTCGACCAGGCCCCGGCGCAGGCTGACGTAGTCGTCGAAGACCTGCATGAGCTCGTGATTGACCTCCGTCTCGGTGTACCGGACGCCGGGCACGAAGCGCTGCGCGATCAGGTCGAAGACGGCCAGCTGCCGGGATTGTTTGGCCGGCAGGTTCTTCAGGTGTCCCGCGGAGTCGAAGAAGCGCCGCACCACCGCGTCCGCGTTCTGCGCCGCGGCGCGTTGCAGATCGTCCTCCACGTGCGCGATTCCTACTCGATCGTCTCGCCGATCTCGACCCGCGGGCGCGGGGCGCGCCAGCGGCGGATCAGGCAGGACCGGTTGAAGGCATAGAAGCCCAGGGACGATCCCCGGGTGGACTGGCCGGAGCTGTCCCCGTTGGGGAACTTGGCCTGCACCTTCTTCGAGATCTGGCGGCCGAAGATGATGGAGTCGATGAGCGCGGCGGCGATCGCCACCAGCAGCACGAGCGGGCCGTAGGCCTGCACGACCTGCACCGGGATCAGCAGGATGACGAACGACAGCGCGGCGATCGGCAGTAGGATGCCGGCCACGTTGCGCCGGGCGTCGACCATGTCCCGGACGTAGGCGCGGACCTTGCCCCGGTCGCGGGGGAGCAGGTACTTCTCGTCGCCGGCCATCATGCGTTCCCGACTGACCCGGGACGCGGCGCGCCGCTCCTCCTTGGTCATCGAGGAACGCTGCACCTTCGACCGCTTCATCGCCTCCCGCTGCGTCTTCGGCGGCGGCGCGACCGGCCCGCGATTGCGCCCCTCCGCGTCGCGCCGCTTCGGGGTCGGGCGCCCCTTCTTCCCGTCGCCCTTGGTCAGATCGACCGGGTCGGGTTCCGGGGCGGCCTCGACCGCGGGTTCGGCGGGTTTGCGACGCAGAAAACTCACCGGGTCAGCCTAGTAGTTGGCCGAGCGTGCGAGGCCACCATTGGGCACTGGAGGGGTGTCCTGATGGTGATTCGGCGACGGAGGAGCCGGATTGCTCGGGACACCACTCGTCGGACGGCCAGGGGAAGAGGGTTTTTGGTCACGTCGGCGGCGGGAACCTCCCGGATGCCGAACCCGGCGTGGCATCATCGTCAGTGCGACTGCACCGCGTTCGCATCATCGCGACCGCACAGGTAGTCCTCAAGCCCTAGGGGAGTTGCGAGATGACCGTTGCTGACACCACCGCTGATGTGGCCAAGGCCGCCCACGGCGTGACGCTGTCCGACGCGGCCGCGGCCAAGGCCAAGGAGCTGTTGGACCGGGACGGCACTGCCGAGATGGTGCTCCGGATCGCCGTGCAGCCGGGCGGCTGCTCGGGCCTGCGATACGAGCTGTTCTTCGACGACCGGACCCTCGACGGGGATGCGCTCGTCGAGTTCGGCGGTATCGGCCTCGCCGTCGATCGGATGTCCAAGCCGTACCTGGACGGTGCGACGATCGACTTCGTCGACACCATCGAGAAGCAGGGCTTCACCATCGACAACCCGAATGCGCAGAACTCCTGCGCGTGCGGCGACTCGTTCCACTGATCGCCGACTGACCCGTCGTGAACCCCCGGTGACTCGCCGGGGGTTTTCGGCTGTCCGGAGCCGGCCGGATCCGGACGACCCCACACTGCCGACCCACTGGAGTGCTGCATGCCGATCGCCGTCTGCGGATCCATCGCGACCGACCACCTGATGCACTTCCCGGGCCGGTTCGCCGATTCGCTGCTGCCCGATCAGTTGCACCGGGTGTCCCTGTCGTTCCTGGTGGACGACCTGGTCGTACGGCGCGGCGGGGTCGCCCCGAACATCTGCTTCGGCATGGCCGTGTTGGGCCTGCATCCGGTGCTGGTCGGCGCGGCCGGGGCGGATTTCGGCGACTACTCCTCCTGGCTGTCCCGGCACGGCGTGGACACGTCCAAGGTGCACCTGTGCGACGACGTGCAGACCGCGCGGTTCGTCTGCACGACCGACGACGACATGAACCAGATCGCCTCGTTCTACGCGGGCGCGATGGCCCGGGCCCGGGAGATCGAGCTGGCCCCGATCGCCGCCGCGTACGACGGCCTGGATCTGGTGGTGATCTCCGCCGACGACCCGGCCGGCATGGTGCGGCACTCGCAGGAGTGCCGGGAGCGCGGCTACCGGTTCGCCGCGGACCCCTCCCAGCAGCTCGCCCGGATGGATGGCGACGACGTCGTCGAGCTGGTCAGGGGGGCCGATCTGCTGTTCACCAACGACTACGAGCTGGGCCTGCTGAAGTCCAAGACGGGCTGGTCGGACCAGGCGGTGCTGGACGTCGTCGGGTATCGGGTGACGACCCTGGGTTCCAAGGGTGTGGAGATCGTCGCGGCCGACGGCAGCCGGCTGACGGTCGCGGCGCTGCCGGAGAAGTCCAAGACCGACCCGACCGGCGTCGGTGACGCGTTCCGGGCCGGTTTCCTGGCCGGGCGCGCCCGGGCCTTGTCCTTCGAGCGGTCGGCACAGCTGGGGTCGCTGATGGCGACGCTGACCCTGGAGACGGTCGGCACCCAGGAGTATCAGCTGGACCGGGACGTGGCCCGGGTACGGATGGCCGACGCTTACGGCGAGGACGCGGCCGCGGACGTCGCCGGCGCGCTCGCCTGGTAGTTCCGGCCGGGCTCGGTCACCCCGCGCAGGTTTCGACCACTACCCGCAGCACTGCAGGACCTGGTACGACCTGGTCAGCACGGGCCCCCGGTTCGGCCCGGCAGCACGCGGGTGGTCGGGCGGCCGGCGTTCCTGGTGACCGCCCGCGGCGGCGGTTGCGGACCCGGGACGCCGCGCGCGGGGTGGGACCACGCGACGGGCTGGATGCGGCGGGTGCACGGGGAGGTCTGGGGTCTGGACCTGGCGCTGATCGAGACCGGACTGACCCTGGCCGAGGTCACGCCGGCGATGGCCGAGCTGCGTCAACCGCCCGCGACCTGCACGCCCAGTCGCACGAGGCCGCCGGGCGCGGATCGGTCGGTCGGCGTGCCGCGGCGCGGCGAGACCCCGTCGCGTCCTGATCGCCGGCGGGAGCGGTGCGGCTAGGGGTGTCCTGGAGCCAATCCGGCTCCTCCGTCGCCGCATTGGCTCCAGGACACCCTTCCGGTGCTCGATGGTGGCCTCGCAAGCTCGGCAACTTACAGCCGCACCGGGTACACCGGCTCCGGGATCTGCGGGGTGATGAGCCCGGTGACGAAGATCCCGTGCCAGATCATGAAGACCAGGATCGTCCACAGGCGTCGGGAGTGGTCGACCTCGCCGGCCCGGTGGGCGTCCAGCATGGCCAGCACGGCCGCCGGGTCCAGATACTCGTCGGTGTGCGCGGAGGTGATCACCTCGCGGGCCCATTCGTACGAGCCCTCGGCGAGGTAGTGCCGGATCGGCACCGGGAAGCCCAGTTTGCGCCGGTGCAGCACGTGCGGCGGCACGACGAGTTCCATGGCCCGGCGCAGCGCCAGCTTGGTGGTGTTCTTCGTCACCTTCTGGTCCGCCGGGACGGTGCGGGCGATCTCGAACACCTCCTTGTCCAGGAAAGGCACCCGCAGCTCGAGCGAGTTCGCCATGGTCATCTTGTCGGCCTTGACCAGGATGTCGCCGCGCAGCCAGGTGAACAGGTCGACGTGCTGCATGCGGGCGATCGGGTCGACGTCGCGGGTTTGCTTGTACACCGGATCGGTGATGTCCCGGAACGATCGGGCCGGGTCGTAGGTCCGCAGCAGCCCACCCGACAGGTGCTCCTCGCGGAAGATGCGGGCGTTGCCGTAATACCGGTCCTCGAGATCCAGGGAGGCGCGGCGGAGCAGGTCCTGGCCGCGGAAGCCGTCCGGCATGGCCCGCCCCACCGCGGCCAGGCCCCGACGCAGGCCGCCGGGCAGCCCGGTCAGCCGGCTCAGGCTCATCGGCTCGCGGTAGATGTTGTAGCCGCCGAACAACTCGTCGGCGCCCTCGCCGGAGAGCACCACCTTGACGTGCTTGCGGGCCTCGTTCGCGACGAAGTACAGGGGGACCAGGGCCGGATCGGCCACCGGGTCGTCGAGGTACCAGACGATCAGCGGCAGGGTGGACGTCAGTTCCTGCTCGGAGACCGTGCGGACGATGTGCTTGACGCCGATCGCCGCGGCCGACTCGGCGGCGACGTCGACCTCGGAGTAGCCCTCCCGCTCGAAGCCGGTGGTGAAGGTGAGCAGATCCGGGTTGTACCGCTTGGCCAGCGCGGCGATGGCGGTCGAGTCGATGCCGCCGGACAGGAACGAACCGACCGTGACGTCCGCCCGCATGTGCTTGGCCACCGAATCGTCCATGACCTCGGCGATCCGCTGGTAGAGCGCGGTGCGCTCGGCATCGGAAATCGCGGGCCGCGGCGTGAACTGCGGATGGAAGTACCGCTTGGTGCTCATCGGCCGGCCCGGCCGCACGGTGACGTGCGTGCCCGACTCGATCTTGCGGATCGCCGGATCCATCGTGGCGGGCTCGGGCACGTACTGCAGAACCAGGTAATGCTGCAGGGCCGGCACGTTGACCCCGGCCTGTCCGGTCAGCTCCCGCAGACCCTTGGCCTCGGACGAGAACGCCACCCCGTCGGGCAGCTGGGCGACGAACAGCGGCTTGATGCCGAACGGGTCCCGGGCCCCGAACAGGACCCGCTCCTCGCTGTCCCAGATGAGGAAGGCGAACATGCCCCGCAACCGGGCGACCGACTCCTGCCCCCAGTAGTGGTACGCGGCGACGATCGCCTCACCGTCGCCCTGAGTGTTGAACCGGGCGCCATGTTCGGACCACAGCGCCTCCCTCAATTCCAAGTAGTTGTAGATCTCGCCGTTGAAGACCAACGCGTACCGGTTGGGCTTGTCCGGCGGGCCCCAGCGCAACGGCTGGTGCGAATGCTCCAGGTCGATGATCGACAGTCGGTTGAATCCGAACACCACGTCGTCGTCGTTCCAGGTGCCCTGCTCATCGGGTCCGCGGTGCCGGGCGCAGCGCATCCCGGCGTCCACCGCGTCGACCCGAGCGGCCGCGTGGCCCGACCCGGAGACGAAAGCCATCAGTCCACACACCCGGCCAGTATCCCGTCCGCGACCGGGCGACGGTGCGACCGGTACCCGCGCGCCGCCACTCGACATCCCGTAGAACTCGCAGGGTCCCCGGCCGAGTGGAACCCAGGGCGGGACGGTAATCTCCCACCTGTAACACAGACGGTTGAGAGGAAGGACGCACGTGACACGGTCCCGCGCGCAACGGCGGATCTTCCTCGCCGGTCTGCTCGGCGTGGTTTCGGTGCTGGTCAGCGGCTGTTCGATCAGTGACCTGCCGACCTGGGGCTGGCCGATGGGCGTCACCCCGCAGGCGGAGCGCATGCGCGAGTTCTGGCAGGGCGCCACGATGGCCGCCCTGATCGTCGGCGTGATCGTGTGGGGCCTGATGTTCTGGGCCTTCATCGTCTATCACAAGCGCAAGAACGGGCCCCAGTACCCCAAGCAGACCAAAGAAAATCTGCCGTTGGAACTGGTGTACACGGCGGTTCCGTTCCTCATGGTCTTCGTGCTGTTCTACTTCACCGTCACCACCGAGAACGTCGCCCTGGAGAAGCAGCCCGACCCGGATGTCACGGTCGATGTCGTCGCCTTCAAGTGGAACTGGGACTTCGGTTACCCGGGCACCCAGGTGCCGGGCGGCGGCGAGGTGCACACCGTCGGCACCAGCGAGGAGATCCCGATCCTGGTGCTGCCCGTCAACCAGGTCATCCAGTACGACCTGCGGTCCAAGGACGTCATCCATTCGTTCTGGACGATCGACTTCCTGTTCAAGCGGGATGTGTTCCCCAACCCGGAACAGAACCAGACGGACAACAAGTTCCAGAACACCATCACCCAGACCGGCGCGTTCGTCGGCCGGTGCGCGGAACTGTGCGGGACCTACCACGGTTCGATGAACTTCGAGGTCCGCGCCGTCCCGCAGGACGTGTACGACACGTACCTGGACTTCCGGCAGACGCTGAACCCGGCATCCGGGGCCCCGTACACGTCGGCCGAGGCGCTGACGGCGACCGGCGACAAGATCAGCTCCTGCGGCGAGTTGTGCGCACCGCTGGCGACCACCACCGCACCGATGAACACGGACCGGACCGCCAAGGGCGCCGACGAGCCTGTGCCAGGGGGCAGCTGATGAACGCCGCGCACTCGACCGAGACCGACAAGCCGGAGGCCGCCAAGGGCGGACTGAAGGTGGAGACCTGGCTGTTCATCGGTCTGACCGGGTTCTTTGCGCTGGCCGCCGTCATCTACGGAGTCCTGGCGCCGAAAGAGGTCGTCGGCATCACCGCCCTGGTTCTCACCACCGGCCTGACGCTGATCATCGGCACGTTCCTGCTGTTCGTGTCGCGTCGGCTCGAAGCCGCGCGGCCCGAGGATGACGACGATGCTGAGGTGTCGGACGGGGCCGGTGACCTCGGGTTCTTCTCGCCCGGTTCCTACTACCCGTTCTTCCTGGCTTCCTGCGTCGCGTTGTTCGCCGTCGCCACCGCGTACCTGCTGGTCTGGCTGATGGTGATCGCCGCCGGCTTCCTGCTCTGGGTGGTTTGCGGGCTTGTCTACGAGTACCACCGCCGGCCCGCGCACCACTGATCCGCCTGCCGCGAACGGCCCGGCCCCGACGGGGCCGGGCCGTTCGTCGTTCGTCGTTCGGCGCTCGTCCGGGCGGACGGCCGGGACCGGTCCGAAGGCGCGCCGGCCGCCGGTGCCCGGCGGGGAGGCGGAGGGTCCGAGGCATGGCGTGGTGGGGGACCGCCGCGGGCCTGGAGTGGGCGCGGGTGCACGGCCGGGAGCCCGGCGCGGAAGCGTGTCCCGCCTCCCCGCAATCACTCGGCCGACTTGCCCGGTTCCGCCCATGATGGACGCGATCCAGGGCCGAACCTGGCAAGTCGCCGCCGCGTGAGCCCTGGCTGGCACGCCGACGGGCTCCGGTACCGGTCTGAAGGCGCATGGCACTCGAAACCACCACGCGCCCGGGCCTTGGCGACTTACCGACGCCCTGGCGGCCCGGCGACGGGCCGTCGGAGAGGGCATGCCGGGCCAGGGGCGCCTGGCCCACCCGACACCACGCCCGAGGGCGCGCAGACGCGGCCACGCGCGCCTGGATGACCACTGCGCCCCACTGCTGCACGGCTGTGACGGGCGTCGCCGCGGAGATGCCGGCCGGCGGCGAGTGGTACAGCACCGGTGCTCTTACGCCGGTGGTGCGCCAGTGATCGGCGATACCGCCTTGGCGCGGAGTACCCACCGCCTTGGTTGCGCCACCCACGCAGCCGGCTTCGCCGGGGCGGGTCCGCCCGCCGAGCACTGTGTCGTGTCGTGTCGTGTCGGGCCGTGCCGCTGGCCAGGCGGGCCCGGTTCGCGGCCGGGTCGGCCGCGGCCGACCCCGATCACCGTGGGACCTACGGACGATGCCACGGACGAATTCATTGCCGGGTCTCGTGCGCCGGCGGCGGGGCCGACGGCCGGGTACCTGACGTTCCCGCGGAAACGCGCGAACAACGAAGACCCCGACCGCTGAGGCGGCCGGGGCCTCCGGGGACCTCCGCGGGAGACGACGGTCCCGCGGAGACGACCCGGCGTTCCCGCGGAAACGCGCGAACGACGAAGGCCCCGACCGCTGACGCGGCCGGGGCCTCCGGGGACTTGATGAGCAGGATCAGTGTTGGGGGCGGGACTCCAACTCGTCCTTGCGCATTTCCTCGATCTCCTCGTCGGCGTAGTGGATCACGCCGGTCGTGTCGACCGGCCGCACCCAGCCCGGGACGGCGGCGCCCGCGGAGCCGAGCTGGTTCATCTTCTTCGGCACGGGGGCACCCTGGTAGGCGAGTGGCACCGGGTGGCCGTGGTCGTCGACCGGGCCGAGCGGCTGGTGGATCTCGACGAACTCGCCGCTCGGCAGCCGGCGCAGGATGCCGGTCTCGATTCCGTGCTCCAGCACGGCCCGGTCGGCGTGCTGCAGGCCAAGGCAGAGCCGATACGTCACGACATAGGCGATGACCGGGCCGATGATGGACAGCACCCGGCCGACCCAGGTCATCACGTTCAGCGAGATGTCCAGCTTGAAGGCGAACAGGTCGTTGGCGCCGTTGATCAGGTTGACCAGGTAGAAGGTGATGAACGCGACGCCGAGGGCGGTGCGCACCGGCACGTCACGGGGCCGCTGCAGGATGTTGTGCATCGCGTCGTCCTTGGTGAACGCCTTCTCGATGAACGGGTAGGCGATGACCAGGCCCATCAGGATCGTGGCGGCCAGGATCGATGGGAAGAACACCGCCGGGATCATGTAGTGCCCGAACAGGTTGCGGACTTCCCAGTTGGGCCATATTCGGACCATGCCGTCGAGGAAGCCCATGTAGAAGTCGGGCTGCACCCCGGCCGACACCTGGGACGGGTTGTACGGCCCGAGGTTCCAGATCGGGTTGATCTGGAAGATGCCACCCATGATCGCGATGACGCCGAACACGATCCCGAAGAAGCCGCCGCCCTTGGCCGCGAACTTGGGCAGGATGCGGATCCCGATGACGTTGTTCTCGGTCGCCTTGGGCGCCGCGAAGTGCGTGTGCTTCTGGAACCAGACGAGCGCGACGTGCACCGCGATCAGCGCCAGGAGGATCCCGGGGATCAGCAGGATGTGGATCGAGTAGAACCGCGGAATGATGATCTCGCCCGGGTAGTCGCCGCCGAACACGGCCCAGTGCATCCAGGTGCCGATCACCGGGATCGACAGGATGAACGCGCTGACCGCTCGCAAACCGGTGCCGGACAGCAGGTCGTCGGGCAGTGAGTAGCCCAGGAAGCCCTCGGCCATGCCCAGGATGAGCAGCAGCGCACCGATGATCCAGTTGACCTCACGCGGCTTGCGGAACGCGCCGGTGAAGAAGATGCGCATCATGTGCAGCATCATCGAGAACAGGAAGATCAGGGCGGCCCAGTGGTGGATCTGCCGGATCAGCAGGCCGCCGCGCACCTCGAACGAGATGTCCAGCGTCGTGGCGTAGGCCATCGACATCGGCACGCCGCGGAGCTTTTCGTACACGCCCTGGTAGACGGTCTCGGCCATCGACGGGTCGAAGAACAGCGTCAGGTAGACGCCGGACAGCAGCAGGACGAGGAACGAGTACATCGCGGCCTCGCCCAGCATGAACGACCAGTGGCTGGGGAAGACCTTGTTCAGCTGGGTGCGCAGCGGGCGCGCGCCGTGGTACCGGATGTCGACGTTGTCCAGTGCCTTCTGCACATGCGAATCGCCGGCCGCCGCCTTGCGGGGAGTGGTGAGTCTGCTCATCCCGTTGCCTCCTTGGGCTCCGAGTACCACGCCGGGAACTTGCCGTTCTCCCAGAAGCCGGGGCCGACCGCCTCGATGAAGTCCCGTGCGGCGACGAAGTACCCCTCGTCGTCCAGCTCGATCGGGAGTTGGGGCAGCGGGCGGGTGGCCGGACCGAAGACCGGAAACATGCCCTCGTACAGGTTGAACTGGGACTGATGGCACGGGCAGAGCACCCGGCCGGTCTGCTGCTCGTACAACGAGACCGGGCAGCCGACGTGCGTGCAGATCTTCGAGTAGGCGTAGTAGTCGCCGAACTGGAAGCCCTGCTGCCCGTCGCGGATGCGGATGACCGAATCCGAACGAACCCGGAACAGCATGACCGCGGCATCCGAGGCCTTCGAACCGCCGGGAACCCCGGGGAACACCGTCGCCATCGAGCCGGCGGACAGGTCCTCCGGTCGCACGGGTGTGCCGTCGATCTGGGTGAGCCGGACCTTGGTGCCGTCGGCGAGCGGGGCCCACGGGGTGACCCAGAGCGGCGAGTCGGCCCGTTCCTCCCACGGGTTCTTGATCAGGGCCCCGAGGATCGGGATGGCGGCGACCAGGCCGAGGGCTCCGCCGGCCAGCGCCAGCGAACCCTTGATCATCCCGCGTCGCTTGAGGCCGGCCTGATCGACGGTGTCCATCACCTGGGCGGCCAACGTCTGCCGGTCGAACTCGGCGGACATCCCGACGTGCCGGGTCTGGATCGCCACCTCGTGGGCGAAGATCTTGCGCGCCATCTGGACCACGCCGATGCCGAAGCACAGGATGGCGCCGCCCATGGTCAGCCCGATGATCGGGGTGTAGAGCGCGTACGCGAGCTGGCCCTCCTGGTAGGCCGGCACGTACTCGTGCGGCCACCAGATGAACGCGACCGCGAACAGCAGGCCGAGCAATCCGGCCAGCAGGAACCACATGGCGACGCTGCGCTCGTTGCGCTTGTCGGCCGGCGAACCGGGGACGGCGACCGGGCCGTATTCGTCGAGTTCGACGTGGTCGGCGGCGAGCCCGGCCGCCGCCTTCTCCTCGCGGGACATCTTGGCGAGCTCGGCGTCACCGGGAACGGCGTGCTGATCGGTCGTCATGCCCGAGCCCCCATCCACAGGGTCGCGGCCACGATGGCGCCCATGCCGACCAGGAAGGCGATGAGACCCTCCGGCGCGGGGCCGAATCCGCCGAGCGGCAGGCCGCCCGGATCGATCGTCGCCTTGTTGTTCTGGATGAAGGAGGTGATCGCCGCCTTCTCCTCCGGGGTCAGCTGGCCGTCGCCGAACTTCGGCATGTTCTCCGGGCCGGACAGCATGGCGCCCCAGATCTCGGTGTCGGTGGCCGGGTCGAGGTTCGGTGCGTACTTGCCCTGGGACAGCGCGCCCCCCTGGCCGGTGAAGTTGTGGCACGAGGCGCAGTTCAGGCGGAAAAGCTCGCCACCCTTGGCCACCTGCGCGTCGTCGCGCAGGCCGCTCGTCGGGATCTCCGGGCCGCCGCCGTTCGCTTGGATGAAGGCCGACAGGTCGTCGATCTCCTCAGGGGTGAAGAACGGCTCCTTGCGTGGCATCTGCGCCTGGTTCTCGACGGCCGGCATGCGTCCGGTCGCGAGCTGGAAATAGGCGGCGGCCTGGCCGACGCCGACCAGCGACGGGCCCCGGTCCAGCACGCCCTGCAGGTTTCCACCGTGGCAGCTGATGCAGGAGGTTTGGTAGATCTGTGCGCCCCGATCGACCTGCGCGGCGTCGGTGCTCGCCACCGTGGCGGTGGTCGCCTCCTTGGCCTGCGCGGTGAACGCGGCGAACGCGAACCCCATCGCGGTGAGCCCGAGCAGCAGGGCCAGGGTGCCGGTGATCCGGCGCATGCCCTTGGTGCGGCGCCGCGGAATAGCTCGCCGGCGCCGTCGCGGCGGCTCGGCGGCCGGCGGTGTGTCGTTGACCGACATTTTTGGTGGACACCTCGTGCTCGTTTTGGCGGCGGGCTAGACGAGTAGGAACTGCCGAACTGCCGTTGGTTCTAAGTACTGTAGAAGGTTGAGCGCCGGATGCGCTGCCCGGTCATCGAATGATGTAGATCGTGGCGAACAGACCGATCCAGACGATGTCGACGAAGTGCCAGTAGTACGACACGACGATCGCCCCCGTGGCCTGGGCCGGGGTGAACTTCGAGAGCTTGGTCTTGCCGATCAGCAGCACGAAGGCGACCAGCCCGCCGATGACGTGCAGCCCGTGGAACCCGGTGGTCAGGTAGAACGCGGTGCCGTACGGCGAGGACGCCAGGGTGGTGTCGTGATGGGTGACCAGCGTGTAGTACTCGTTCGCCTGACCCAGCACGAAGATCGTGCCCATCACCAGGGTGAGCAGGTACCAGCGGCGCAGCGCGAACACGTCACCACGTTCGGCGGCGAAGACGCCCCACTGGCAGGTGAACGACGAGGCCACCAGGATGATCGTGAAGACCAGCGCGTAGCCGATGTTCAACTCGGTCGGCGCCGGCGGGAACTCCCCGTCGTACTGCGCCCGGATCGTGAAGTAGACGCCGAACAGGCCGGCGAAGAACATCAACTCGCTGGCCAGCCACACGATCACCCCGACACTGACCATGTTCGGTCGGTTCAGGGTGTGCACGCGTGCGCTGAATGCGGAGGGCCCGGCGGCGGGGCTGGTCGCAGTCGTCACACGAGGATTATGGACTGCGGTCGCCGATCATGCCCTTGGGGGGCACCCCGCGGCGGGTCGCGGCCCCCACGACACCATGTCGGGCCCGGTTCGGCGGCGTCTCGGTGACGGGTGGGAGTTGCCTGGGAACGGCCACGTGCGTCGCATTAGCATCTACCGGGTGAGCAATCCCGTGCTGCTGGTCTACAGCAATCGCCCGGAGGTCCGGGAACGGATCATGACGGCGATCGGTCGCCGGCCCGCGCCGGACGTCGGGCGGGTGGACTACATCGAGGCCTCGGCCGTGCACGAGGTCATGACGGCCACCCAGGGCCGCGAGGCCGACGTGCTGATCCTGGACGGTGAGGCACAGCCGACCGGCGGGATCGGGGTGAGTCGGCAGATCCACCTGGAGGCCGAGGTCGTCCCGCCGGTGATCCTGGTGGTTCGCCGGGCCGACGACCGGTGGTTGGCCACCTGGGGTGGCGCCGACGAGATCCTGGTCCACCCGCTGGACCCGGTGACCGCTGCCGAGTGCGTCGCCGGGCTGCTGCGTCGGCGGGCCGCCGGGCTGGTGCCCACGGTCACCCAGAATCCGTGAGCGGCCCGACCTGGTCGGGTCTGCTGACCCGGCTGCTGGCCGGCGAGAACCTCGACCGGGCCGACACCGAGTGGGTCATGGACCGGGTGATGTCCGGCGAGTCCAGCGACGTGCAGCTGGCCGCGTTCACCGTCGCACTCCGGGCCAAAGGGGAGACGCCCGAAGAGGTGGCCGGTCTCGTGGCGGCAATGCTCGGTCACGCGGTCCGGGTCGATGTGCCGGGCCGGACGGTCGACATCGTCGGCACCGGCGGGGATCGCGCCAACACCGTCAACATCTCCACCATGGCCGCCGTGGTCATGGCCGGGGCCGGCGCCACCGTCGTCAAGCACGGGAACCGGGCCGCGACCAGCAAGTGCGGCGCGGCCGACCTGCTGGAGGGGCTGGGCGTGGCCATCTCCCTCACCGCGCCGCAGGTGGCCCGGACCGCGGCCGACGTGGGCATCGGGTTCTGCTTCGCGCCGGTCTACCACCCGTCGTTCCGGTACGCCGGTGCGGTCCGTCGCGAGCTCGGCGTGCCGACGGTGTTCAACTTCCTCGGGCCGCTCACCAATCCGGCGCAGCCGGCCGCCGGCGCGATCGGTTGCGGCAACCCGGTGATGGCCCCGGTGATGGCTCGGGTCTTCGCCGATCGAGGGTCGGACGTGCTGTTGTTCCGCGGCGACGACGGACTGGACGAACTGACCACCACCACCACGTCCACCGTGTGGCGGGTGAGCGGGGGTGCCGTCGAGCAGGTCACCCTCGACCCGGCCGCGCTGGGCATCGAGCCGGCCGATCCGTCCGCCCTGCGGGGCGGCGACGTGGCGCAGAACGTGCAAGTGGCCCGTGACCTGTTCGCGGGCAAGCGCTCCGCGGTCCGGGACGCGGTCGTGCTCAATGCCGCCGCCGGGCTGGCCGCGCATGCCGGGCTGTCCGACGACCTGACCGGCGACCTGACCACCGGGGTCCGGCGGGCGCAGGACGCACTCGACAGCGGGGCGGCCGCGCAGGTGCTGGACCGGTGGATCGCGCTGGGTCAGGAACTGGCCGCGACGCCCGCCTGAGCGGGTCGGTGCCCGCCCGCGTCGGGTGGGCTCGGCCCGGCTTCGCGGATGAACGGCCCGCAGAACCGGGCACAACGAGCGCGGATCCGAGATGGTGGCCCGCGCAGCGATGGGGGGCCACGCCAGGTTGGGCCGTCCCGCTCGGTCACGCGGCCAACGCGAGCCGGTCGGCGACCGCATCGCCGCGGGCGACCCCGGCCGTCGTCGCCGGGCCGGCCGCCACCTGCACCGGGATGACGCCGACCGCGCCCCGCAACGAGGCCACCAGCGCATCGGACCGTCCGGCATCGCCGATCACGGCCACCCGGATCACCAGCGTGTCTCCGTCGTCTCCGACCGCGACGCCGGTCACCGCCGTCCGTGGCAGCCGCACCGCCCAGCGCTGCCAACCCGCCAGCACCGGTTCGGCGTCGGCCCCGGCGAAGGTGAGTTCGGCCACGATCAACGACGACGGCTGCGGCACCAGGTCAAGGGTCATCGCGACGACGAGACCGGGCGCGGTCTCGCCGTGCCGCAATGCGTAGAAGTGCGGGTTGTCCCGACCGACCCGGCGGTGTTCGCCGGCGGCGGTGACCACCTCGAACGACCTGATCCGGTCGGCGGCGAACGCGAAGGCCCGGGGTGCGCCGCTCACACCGACGGAGGCGGCGGCGGACAGCGCGGTCAGACCGAACGGCTCGGCGGCGTCCAGCACCTGCCGCCAGCTCGCCCCGATGCCGATGGTGGCCGTGCGCCTGGCCGGGTCGACCCGCACCGTGGCCAGCAGCCGGGTGACCAGCAGGATCGTCGACTCCGTCGCCACCACGGCCGGGCGTCCGGTGATCTGGGCGACGACCCGCCGGCCGGCGCGGGCCGCCAGCGCCGCCACCCGGCCGACGTCGCCGGCATCGGCCGCGACGATCACCAGTTCGGGGGTGACGCCGGTCGCGCCGAACGAGGCGGCGGCAAAGCTCGGCTCGTCCGGGGTGACCACGTCGCCGTGGATCGACGCACGCACGGTCGCGGCCAGGTCGGTGGTGCTCAGCGGGCCTGCGGTGATCATGTCGGTCTCCGATGCGGGTCGATCTGTGTTGACCCGTTCATCCCACCGGCGACTGCTTAAGGCTCACTGAAGGACGGCTGTAGGCGGCTTGGATCAGGCTTGCGTACTGCTCGCCGCAGGGGCTTGACCCGGCTCCGCCCGGACTGCCGGCCCGGGGCGCCGCTCGCCGCAGTGGCTCGACCGGGCTCCGCCCGGGCAGTTAGGCCTGCATGCCGATCGAGAAGGCGTCGTCGGCGTCCCGGCTCGAGTACTCGCGGAACGCGATGTGGGTGATGGTGCGCAGCACTCCCGGCACCTTGGAGATGTGGCCGGGCACGAGTTCGGCGATTGCCTCGTGGGACACCGCCCGGACCACGGCCACCACGTCCACGTCGCCGGCGCACGAATACACCTGATCCACGCCCGGCAGGTCGGCGATCTCCTGCGCCGCCTCCGGGATCCGGTCCGCCTCGATGTCGATGAGCACGATCGCCGTCACCATGCCGCGATGCTATGACGCCGGCGTCCGCGCCGCCGGTGCCGGTCGGGTGCTGCGGGCAATGTCGGCCGTGCGCATGAACGGACGCCAGCGTCCCGCCGCGGCCGCCGGGCTGGACCATGGCGCGGTGCTGCGGACCAGGCGGCTGCCCGGACGTTCGATCCAGCGCAGCAATGTGCCGGTCTCCTCCGCCGATGCCGCGAACAACGGCCCGGCGCCGGGCAGCACCGTCTCCGCCGAGGCGATCATCGCCTCCACCACCGGCATCGGGTCGACACCCCGGCGGGCGTGCGCGGCCGCCGCGAACCGACCGTGCCGGACGACGGTCAACTCCCAGCCACCCCGCTCGTCCGGACGCGCCACCACCATCTCGCGGATCGCGCCCAGCCCACCCAGCCGCTGGCGCCGATCGGCGGCCGCGGCCAGCGCGGACAGCCGGTCCCGGGCCACCGCGGCCTGATCGAACCGGCCGTCCGCGGACAGCCCGAGCAGACGCTCCCGCAGGCAGCCCAGCACCTCGTCGGACCGTCCGTCCACCAGTGCCGCGATCCGATCGACGATGGACGCGTAGGCGACCTCGTCCTGGTGCCCGGCGCAGGGCGCGCCGCACCGGCCGAGCTCGGCCAGCACGCAGGGCGTGCCGTCGGGGGAGCGGCGGCGGATCCGGGAGGTGCACTGCCGGATGGCCACCACCTCCTGCAGCGCCTCGACCGCCACCTGGGCGGCGACCCGGTTGCTGAACGGGCCGAGGCAGGCCGCGGTCAGCCGCGGCGGGCTCCGCACGATCGACAGCCGCGGAAACGGCTCGTCGGTCAGCGCCACCCAACACACCCCGCCGGGGCGGCGCGACCGCCGGTTGTAGGGCGGCTGGTGCGCGGCGATCAGCCGCTGCTCCCGGATGTGCGCCTCCAGGGCGTGCGCACACTCGACATGATCGACCCGGACGGCCAGCCCGACCATCTGCTTGATCCGGGACCGTTGCTCCGACGCGGTGAAGTACGAACGCACCCGCTGGCGCAGGTTGCGGGACGTCCCGACGTACAGCACCTCCTCCCGCGGCCCGCGGAACAGGTAGACCCCTGGTGCGGCCGGCAGCCGATCCGCCAGCCCGCGCTTGCGCCGCCGGTGCGGCGCCACGTCCCGGGTGGCGTCGTGCAACTCGGACAGGCTGTGCACGCCGAGCGAGCCGAGCCGCTCGAACAATGCGTGCAGCACGTCCACCGTGGCCCGGGCGTCGTGCAGCGCCCGGTGGTCCGGCCGGGTCCGGGCACCGAGCAGCTGGGCGAGCGCGGACAGCCGGACGCTCGGCGCCTCCGCACGGGGCAACACCGTCCGGGCCAGCCGCACCGTGTCCACCACCGCCGGCCCCGGCCAGGGCACCTGCTCGCGGGCGCACGCCGCTCGCAGGAACCCGACGTCGAACCGCGCATTGTGCGCGACCAGCACCGAGCCGCGGATGAACTCGAGGAACATCGGCAGCACACCCTGGATCCGCGGTGCGTCGAACACCATGGTGTCGGTGATCCCGGTCAGCATCGTGATTTGCGGCGGAATGCTCCGGCCCGGATCCACCAGGGTGGCGAACTCGCCGAGGACCTGCCCGCCGCGCACCTTCACCGCACCGATCTCGGTGATCGCGTCCGTGGCCGCGGAGCCACCCGTCGTCTCCAGGTCGACCACCACGAACGTCACCTCGCGCAGCGGCTCACCCAGCTCGTCGAAGCTGCGCTGGCCACCGGTGGCCGGCGTCACCACCGGATCCGGGCCGGGCGCCGGACCCGGCTCGGTGACGACCGTTTCGTCGAGGAACAGCGGCATGCGCCGACCGTAGAACGTAGGTACGACAGTCGGGCCGAACGACTCGCGCCGGCGCCCGCCGACGGTGGTGTCAGGATGGCGGGATGACCTCCGTCGGGGACGAGCTCCCGCACCCCGACGCACCGTCGATGGCCGTCGAACCGGATCACCCCGAGGGTGCAGTCGATGCGTTGCCGCCGCTCGCCGATCTGCCGGCGGCGGTCCGGGCCCGGGTCGTCACCTGGGCCGCGGACGTCGTCGGCCGGGCCCCGACCCGTGACCTGTCCGCCTCCCTGCAGAAGGTGGCGCGGTTCGCACCGGCGAAACGGGCGCTGCGGGCCGGGGCGGTGCTGGCCGACGCCGTGCAGCACGACGAGGTGTTCCGGGCGATGGTCGCCGAGCACGCCGCCCGGCAGCCGGCGGACGCGACCGACCCGTCGACGGTGGCGGCCCGAGCCCTGCTGCTCCGCGCGCCGGACGCGCCGGAGCTGCTGACCCGGGCGGTCGCCGGGCAGGAACACGCCGATGCCCGGGCCCGGGTCGGCGAACTCGAACACGAGGTGCGGGTGCTGACCGCCCGGCTGACCCGCGCCGAACGGCACCTCGCCGCGCAGGCCGCGGCCCCGCCCGTCGAATCCGGTGCGGAGGCGGAACGGCTCAAGAAGCGGTTGCGCGAGCAGGGCACCCGGCTCCGCGAGGTGCAGGACCAGCTGGCCGAGCAGCGGGCGCAGGCGCAGACCCGGCAGCAGGCACTGACCGAGGAGTTGGATCGCGTCCGGGCTCAGGCCCAGGCATGGCGCGAGCAGGCCGAGGCCGCCGCCGGCCGGGCCGACGCGGCCGCCGAGAGCGTGCGGAAGCTGCGGGAGACCTCCGACGGGCGGCGCGCCGCCGACGACCGGCGGCTCGACCTGCTGTTGCAGGTGATCGAATCGGCGGCGTCCGGTCTACGCCGCGAGTGGGATCTGATCGGCGGCGGCCCGGCGCCGGCCGAGGTGGTGGCATCCGGGATGGCGGAGCCGGCGACGGATCGGCGCACCGGCGATTCCGTCCGGGTGGCGGCCTGGGTGGGCCTGCCGGGCACCCACCTCATCGTCGACGGGTACAACGTGTCCAAGACCGGGTTCGCCGAACTGTCGCTGGCCGACCAGCGGGATCGACTCGTCCGCCAGCTCTCGGTGCTCGGCGCGCGCACGTCCGCCGAGGTCACCGTGGTGTTCGACGGGGCCGCGGTCACCACCACCCGGCCGTTCGCGAGGGGAGTGCGGGTGCTGTTCTCGGCCCCGGGGATTCAGGCCGACGATGTCATCGCCGATCTGGTCCGCGCCGAACCGACCGGTCGGCCGGTGGTGGTGATCAGCTCGGACCGGCGGGTCGCCGACCACGCGGTGCGGACCGGTGCGCGGGCCGCACCCTCGTCGGTGTTCCTGGCCCTGCTCGGCGGCGGATGAGCGGGCCCGACCGCGACCCCGGACGGCCTGCTCTGCCGGAAGGACGACGCGGATCGCTTCTTCGGCCGCACCCGGGTGTGGACCGACGGACAGTGGCGGTTGTCGGTGGTCGGGCACGGCCCCGTGGTTGGGTTCGCGCACCTCGAGCCGGTGCGGCACACTCCGTACGTCACCGACCTCGACGGGGCCGAGGCGAGCACGTTCGGGTCGGTGCTGGCGATGGTGACGAGCGCGCTCCGGTCGGCGCTGGGGGCGGACCTGGTCTACGCGTCCGTGTTCGGCGAGCGGGTCGGCCACTTCCACGTGAACCTCGCGCCGCACCGGGCGGGCGACGCGCTGGCCGGCGGCCCGGCAATGATCGTCCCCGGTGCCTCCGATGCTCCGGCGGCCGATCATCGGGCCGCCGTCGCCGGAGTCCGGGACCGGCTGCGCTGACCGGGTTGACCGGGTCGGCCGAAGTCGCTGCGGCCGTCCAATTCGGTTGAACGACGGCGACTCGCATCACAAGATCGTGCCCATGGTCGGTGACGCAGCACCCGAATTCGACGGCGGCGGTTTCCCGCGCAGCGCCCGCTACCACCCGGACTGGGTCGCGGCGACGGTGAGCGGTGGCGCCAACTCGCTGTGGCTGACCGAATGGTTGACGGCGGACATGGACCTCCGGCCGGGACTGCGAGTGCTGGATCTGGGCAGCGGGCGGGGCGCCTCGTCGGTGTTCCTGCACCGTGAGTTCGGCGTGCAGGTGTGGTCGGTGGATCTGTGGTTCGGCGTGGACGAGCGTGCGCGGCGGATTCGGGACGCCGGGGCGGCCGAGGCGGTGTTCCCGCTGCACGCGGACGCGCGGTCGTTGCCGTTCGCCGAGGGCTTCTTCGATGCGGTGATCAGCATCGACTCGTTCGTCTACTACGGCACGGACGACCTGTATCTGAACTACCTGGCCCGATTCGTCCGCCCGGACGGGCTCATCGGGATCGCCGGGGCAGGACTGGTCCGGGAGGTCGAGGACGTCCCGGAACAGCTGCGCGGGTGGTGGGAGCCGAGCCTGGCCTGCCTGCACTCGGCCGCCTGGTGGCGCCGGCACTGGACCCGCAGCGGGCTGGTCCGGGTGGATCTCGCCGACACCATGCCCGATGGCTGGCGCCGTTGGCTCGACTGGCAGCAAATCGTCGCGCCGGACAACCGGGCCGAGATCGCTGCGCTGACCGCCGACGCGGGCCGCACCCTGGGCTACGTGCGGGCGATCGCCCGGCGAACCGGCATGCCGGACGAGCCCATCGAGTCGGTGCCGACCGAGTACGCGGCCCACCCGCTCCTGCGTGGCACCGATCCGCCTCCGCTATCCGCTCAGGATTGACGAATCCCGACTGTCGGAGGCTGCCGTTACCGTCCGCACCGAACACCCGAGGTCGCCGGAACGGCCGGCCCCCGATGGGAACGGAGCGCGTCATGCACATCGATTGCGATCACTGTGCGGTGAAGGGACCGGCCTGCAGCGGATGTGTCGTCACCGTCCTGCTGGGGTCCACTCCGGAGGGTATCGAGTGGGACGAGGCCGAACGGTCGGCGATCGGCGTCTTGGCTGAATCGGGCCTGGTCCCGCCGTTGCGGCTGGTGCCCGTACGCGGGTCGGGGGATCGTGCGGCGGGGTGACGAGCGCGTGTCCAGCAGGCTGCGCCGATCACCGGGTGTGACAGTGGTCTCATTTCGATCACAACCCCCTCCGATGCCGGAGGACGTGCCATCAGTGCAGGTCAGGCAGGTGTGAGCGGGCGTTCACCGGCGTGTTTGACGGGTGTTGTGCACAACTCTCCCATCTCGACTGGACTCTTTCGGGTCGGGTCTCGTAACCTGACCGAGACCTTCGGCCGTATCCACCAATCGGGTGGTCCCGTCGGTCCCGCCGAATCGGTGATCGCGCTCGCACGCGCGTGAGTCGAACCGGGGAACCAAGTTTTGTCTGGGGTGAATCCCCTGGTCGAACGCGCGTGGCGCAAGCCTGCCCGCATTCGGCGAGGGGTAGGGCTAACTTCCTGGCCCGAATCCGTCAGCTAACTCGGTAGGCGGCGAGGAGGAAGGTACGCCTGCTGTGGCGACCCTGCACGCCCGGCCACGGCCGGCCATGACCCACAAACTTCGTCGACGGACCCGTGGCGTCGCCATCGGTGCGATCGTGATGCTGTCCGCCAGCATGCTGTGGACCGGTTCGGCCATCGCCGATCCGAACGATCCGACCACGGCCGATCAGGCCCAGCAGGCCTACCTGGACAGCTCCCACCGAGCGGGTGCGCTGAACGAGGAGCTCCTGGTCGCCCAGGAGAAGGAATCCGCCGCGACCGCCGCCGCGGCCGCCGCCGGCGAGCAGGTGACCGCCTCGGCGTCGGCCGTCGAGTCGGCCAAGGCCCAGGAATCGCAGGCCGATGCGGCCGCCGCGAGCTACCAGGCGAAGGTCGACGCCTTCGCCAATGCCAGCTTCCGCGGGGCCCGCCTGGACAGCATGTCCGTCATCCTGACCGCGGGTTCGGCCGAGGACTTCCTCGACCAGATGAGCTCCCTGGACCGGGTGGCCGCCGATTCCCAGCAGACGCTGGACGAGGCCATCGCCGCCCGGGACACCGCGGCCCAGGCCAAGGCCCAGGCCGATGCGGCGGCTGCGGCCGCCGCGCAGGCCAAGGCCGATGCGGACGCCGCGGCGGCCAGCGCGCAGCAGGCGACCGCCGACGTCACCTCGCGCAAGTCCGATCTGGACGCCGAGGCCACCCGCTACAAGGCGCTCTACGACTCGCTGTCCCAGCAGGAGCGCGACACCGCCGAGGCGGCCCAGGTGCAGGCGAACACCACCGCCAATGCCGCCGCGGCCCCGGCCGAGGCCGCCAGCCGGTCCGAGACGCGCACCGACGTCGGCGCCGGGTCCAACTCGGCCGAGGCGGCGCCGAGCGCGCCCGCCGGCAGCGGCGCCGCCGCCGCCGCGGTGGCCGCCGCCCTGTCCAAGGTCGGTTCGCCCTATGTGTACGGCGCAGCCGGGCCGAACGCGTTCGACTGCTCGGGGCTGACCTCCTGGGCGTGGGCGCAGGCCGGCGTCAGCATTCCGCGGACGTCCGGCGGACAGGCCGGTCTGCCGTCGGTTCCGCTGAGCCAGCTTCAGCCCGGTGACCTGGTCACCTACTACTCGCCGGTTTCCCACGTGGCGATGTACATCGGCAACGGTCAGGTGGTGCACGCCTCGACCGAATCGCGTCCGGTCTACGTCACCACCGTCAGCGGGGCCGGCCCCAACGCGAGCGGTCACCGCGTCAGCGGCTGACGGTCGCCGACCGGTGCCCGGGCGAACCCGGGTGCCGGCCGACCGCCGGACGAGCTCGGCGGTGTCCCGGGCGGATAGGCTCGGCACCGGTCGAGCCGGCCACTGGTGAGTCGGCCGGAGCAGAAGGGTCGTGGGTGCACCGCTCGTGCAGCGAACGCTGTTGGTGACCAACGACTTTCCGCCGCGCGCCGGAGGTATTCAGTCCTACGTCCTGGCTCTGGCCCAGCGACTGCCGGCCGATTCCCTGGTCGTCTATGCCCCGTCCTGGCCAGGTGCGGCGGAATTCGATGCGCGCCAGCCCTTTCCGGTGTACCGGCACCCCGGCTCGCTGATGCTGCCGGGGACCGCGGTCCGCTCCCGGGCGGTCGAGCTGATCCGTGAGCATCGCATCGCGGCGGTCTGGTACGGGGCCGCCGCGCCGCTCGGCCTGCTCACCCCGGCCCTGCGGGGCGACGGAGTCGTCCGGTCGGTGGCGTGCACCCACGGGCACGAGGTGGGGTGGTCGATGCTGCCCGGAGCGCGGCGCGCGCTGCGCCGGATCGGCCAGGTCAACGACGTGCTGACGTTCGTCAGCCGCTACGCCCGGCGCCGCATCTCGAGCGCGCTCGGTCCGATGGCGGCCCTGGAATACCTCCCGCCCGGCGTGCTGACCCAGACTTACCGTCCCGATCCCGGCGCCCGCGCAGCCATCCGTCGGCGCTACGGGGTGGGCGATGCGCCGCTCGTGCTGTCGGTTTCCCGGCTGGTGGCCCGCAAGGGTCAGGACGCACTGATCCGCGCCGCCACGCGGATCCGGGAGGTGGCGCCCGACGCCCGCATGCTCCTCGTCGGCGACGGTGCGGACCGCGCGCGCCTGGCGGGGCTGATCGATCGGCTCGGTCTGGGCCGGGAGATCCAGCTGACCGGGGCCGTGCCGTGGGCCGAGTTGCCGGCCCACTACGCGGCCGCGGACGTCTTCGCCATGCCGTGCCGGACCCGCGGACTGGGCCTGGACGTCGAGGGCCTCGGACTGGTCTTCCTCGAGGCGGCCGCCAGCGGACTGCCGGTCGTGGCGGGCCGGTCCGGCGGGGCCCCCGAGACCGTGCAGGAGGGCCGGACCGGCACGGTCGTCGACGGTCGCGACGTGACCGCGGTGGCCACCGCGGTCGCCGATCTGCTCGTCGACCCGGTGCGCGCCGCGACCATGGGGGCGAACGGGCGCCGTTGGGTCAGCCGCGCGTGGAACTGGGACACCTCGGCGCAGCGGTTGGCCGCGCTGCTGTCCGGCTGAACGCCGGGTCCGGCTGAACGCCGAGCCGTCGGGCGGCCGAGCGACGCTCGTTCGAGTGATCGGTTCCCTCCAATATCGGTGACAACAGTCACAAAAAGTGTTCACTTCGTGGAAGCGACAACGTTATCGGGCCGAATTGAGAGGTTCGTCATGCCCGTTTGGGCTGCATCCGAACGTGTTTCTGTCGTAATCTATTCGTGACCTTGAGCAGCGGATGTCGCTCGGACACCCCTCCTGGTCACCGCCTAATCGATGCCTATGCATCGAACCGGGGACCCAGGTTCAGTCTGGGGTGAATCCCGGGCGTCGCAACGCACGCCGTTTGTGGTGTGGTCGCGATGCCGGGGTAGGGCTACTTCCTGGCCCGAACCCGTCAGCTAACTCGGTCGGCGGCAAGGATGAAGGGCTTGCCGTAACCGTGACGATCGATCGTGGAACCCTGCTGCGCTCCGCACCCTCGCGACGACCCAGTGCCGGTCCGCCCGGCCGCACCCGCACCCCCCGGCGGGCCCGGGTCTACCGGATGGCCGGGGGCGTCGTGCTCGCCGCCACCATGCTGTCCGCCGTGGCCGCGCTGCCCGCGTCCGCCGATCCCGGGGTCCGGTTGCCGGTCGTCGCCGATGTGCCGGTCCCGGCCGAGCAGCCCGCCCCCGCGGACCAGCCCGCTCCCGCCGAGGCTCCGGTGCCGGCCGTCGCCGTGCCGGCCACCGCCGAGGAGGCCAAGCAGGCCTGGCTCGATGCGGCCCGCCGGTCGGAGTCCTACAACGAGCAGGTGCTGACCGCGCAGGCCGCCGTGGACGCGGCCAAGGCGCAGTCGGACGCCGCCGCCGCCGAGGTGGCCGCCGCCGCCGATCGCACCTCCGCCGAGCAGCAGAAGGTCGCTGCCGCCGACGTCGTGGTCGCCCAGTTCCAGGCCAAGGTCGACGCGTTCGCCAACGCGAGCTTTCGCGGCGCCCGCACGGACGACCTGACGGTGCTGCTCACCGCGGGCAGCCCGGACGACTACCTGAGCCAGGCCGGGTCCCTGCGCCAGATCGCCACCGATCAGCAGCAGACCCTGTCCGGCGCGCTCGCCGCCCGACAGGCCGCCGCCGATGCGCGGGCGGCAGCCCAGGCGGCCGAGGGGCAGGCCCGGGTGGCCAAGCACGCGGCCGACCAGGCCACCGCCGATGCCCAGGCGGCCCGCGACGCGCTGGACACCGGCCAGTCGCAGCTGCAGGGCGAGATCGCGGTCTACCAGTTGGCCTTCGCCCAGCTCTCGACCTCCGACATCGATGCCGCCGTGGCGGCCCAGGAGGCGGCCAACCTGGACTCCGCCTCGGTCGCCCGGCAGGCCCAGCAGGCCGCCCAACGCGACCGGGCGGGTCTGGCCGACGATGCCGCGCCCGTCGGCGACACCGGGCCGGCGTTCGCCGCCTGGGCCGCCGCGCACGCGCCGAGCGCGCAGGCGGGCATCGCCGTGGAGGCGGCCCTGTCCCGGCAGGGTCTGCCTTACGTGTGGGGGGCCGTCGGCCCCGACACCTTCGACTGCTCCGGCCTGATGCTGTGGGCGTGGCAGCAGGCCGGGGTGGAGATCCCCCGGAACAGCGGCGCCCAGGCCGGCCTGCGGGACATCCCGCTGGACCAGCTGCAGCCCGGCGACCTGGTGACCTACTACTCCCCGGTCAGCCACGTCGGCATGTACGTCGGCGACGGAAAGGTACTGCACGCGTCCATGCCCGGCGTGCCGATCAAGGTCGTCCCGCTGGCCGCGGCCGGCCCCAGCCCGACCGGGCACGCGGTCAATCGCTGAGCCCTGGATCGCCGACCCTACAGTGATTCGGTGCGCCTGTCCTTCGTCTCCGATGTGCACGGCAACGTGGCCGGCCTCCGCGCGGCGGCCCGGCAGGCCGAGCAACTGGTCGTGCTCGGTGACCTGATCGACTACGTCGACTACCACGATCCGGCCGGGGGAATCCTCGGCCGGATCTTCGGTGCGACCCGGGTGCAGCCCTTCATCGACCTGCGGTTGGCCGGCGACTTCCCGCGCCTGCGGCAGCTGAACCACGACCTGTGGGACAGCATCCCCGATCCGCTGGGCACGCTGTCGGATGTGGTCGCCGCCCTCTACCGGGACGTGCTCGACGCGGTCGGACCGGGGGCGCTGCTGACCCTGGGCAACGTCGACGTCGCCGAACTGTGGACCGAGGTGGCCGGCGGTCAGTTGCCCTACCTGGACGGGCAGGTCGTCGAGATCGCCGGTCGACGGCTGGGTTTCGTCGCCGGTGGGGCCAGCAGCCGGCCCGGCGCGGTGGTCGGCGGACCCGCGCCGGTGTGGCGTCCGCTCATGCGGTCGCCCGCGGACTATCGGGCCGCGGTGGCCGCCCTGGGTCCGGTCGACATCCTCTGCTCGCACGTACCGCCGGCGATTCCGTTGCTGCGTTACGACGTCGTCCCGGGCCGGCTGGAGATGTGCGGGCCAGGCCTGGTCGAGGCGATCGACGAGTTCGGGCCCGAGCTGTCCGTGCACGGTCACGTGCATCAGCCCATTGCCCGCCGGCTGCGGCGGGGCCGGACCGAGTGCGTCAACGTGGGGCACTTCCAACGTTTCCCGACCCCCTTCGAGGTCGACCTGCGCGCGGGGTCGCCCCGCCGGACCTGGTGATCCGGTGGAGACCCGCACCACACCGTCCACCTGCGGCCACCTGCAGCCGAACGGCATCCGGCTCGGTAGCCTTCCTTGCATGGCCACTCCCTCTTCGCAGTCGATCACCATGACTGCCGAACCTGCGGCGATCATGGACGTGATCGCCGACTTCGCCGCCTATCCCGAGTGGGCGGGCGCGGTGAAGAGCGTCGACGTCACCGTTCCGGGGGAGGACGGTCGTGCCCAGCAGGTGAAATTCAGCATGGACGCCGGGTTGCTCAAGGACACCTACGAGCTGGCCTACCAGTGGGACGCCGACGGCCTGGGGGTGTCCTGGACGCTGGTCTCCGGTCAACTGCAGAAGTCCCAGCAGGGTTCCTACAAGCTCAGGACGACCCCCAAGGGCACCGAGGTGACGTACACCCTCGCGGTGGACCTGTCCGTGCCGATGATCGGGGTGCTGCGCCGCAAGGCCGAACGGGTCATCCTGGACACCGCGCTCAAGGAGCTGAAAAAGCGGGTCGAAGCCGGATGAGAATTGCCCTGCACACCGGCAAGGGCGGCGTCGGCAAGACCACCATTTCGGCGGCCACGGCCGTTGCCTGTGCCGTGGGGGGTGCCCGGACCCTGCTGGTGTCCACCGACCCGGCCCATTCGATCGGTGACGTGCTGGGCACCCGGGTGCATGGTGACCCGACCCCGGTGCCCGGGCTGCCCAACCTGTCGGCCGCCCAGGTGGACACCCGCGGTCGCTTCGAGCAGAGCTGGGGGCATATCCGCAGCTACCTGGTCGGAGTGCTGTCGGCCCGGGGCATGGCCGAGGTGCAGGCCGAGGAACTGGTCGTGCTGCCGGGCGCCGAGGAGATCGTGGCGCTGCTGGAGCTGCGCCGGCTGGCGTCGTCCGGCGAATTCGACGCGATCGTCGTGGACTGCGCGCCGACCGGAGAGACGCTCAGGTTGCTCGCCCTGCCGGAGACGATCGGCTTCTACGCCCAGCGACTGCTCGGCACGCCGCAACGGGTGCTGCGCACCATCGCGGCGTCGTTCACCGGCCTGCCCGGCGCGCCCAACGCCACCGTCCGGGACGCACTCGGCGAGCTGCTGTCCGAGCTGATGGCGGCCCGCGCGCTGCTGGCCGACCCGTCGGTCACCGGGGTCCGGCTGGTGCTCACTCCGGAACGGATGGTGGTCGCCGAGGCCCGTCGGCTGTTCACCGCGCTGTCGCTGCACGGTTTTGCCGTCGAGGCGGTCACGGTCAACCGCCTGTTGCCGCCCGGCGTCGGGGGCGACTTCCTGCGCCGGCAACGGGAGGGCCAGCGGGAGGCCATGACGCAGGTCGAGGAGTCGTTCCAGGGCCTGCCGATCCGTCGCGTGCTGACCAAGCCCGATGAGCCGATCGGCGTGACCCAGCTGGCCGACCTGGCCATCGACATGTTCGGTGACGTCCCCGGTTCGAGGGACCCGCTGGCCACCCTGGGCACCGGCCCGGGCGCCGCGGGCGCCGGCCCCGCGATGGAGGTCAGCGGCGCGGACGGCTGGTACCAGTTGTCGCTGCCGTTGCCGCTGGTCGACCGGGGCGACCTGGCCCTGTCCCGGTCGGGCACCGATCTGGTGGTGACCGTCGGCGATGTCCGTCGGCGCATCGCGCTGCCGTCCGTGCTGCAGCGCTGCACCACCGAGGGCGCGAGCTTCACCGGCGGCCGGCTGGTCATCGATTTCGCCGCCGATCCGGCCCTGTGGCCGGCCGGACCGGTCACCGGGGTGGCCGGCGCGGCAGCGCTGGCCGGTGCCGGGTGAGCCAGCAGGATTCGGGTCCGGACGAGAACCGGCCCGGTGCCGAAGCGGGGCCGCCGGCGGTCGGTCCGCTCGCGGTGGAGGCGGCGCTGCTGCTCGACGTCGTCGCCGATCGGCTGGCCGCCTTGAAGCCGGACCGGGCCGAAGCCGCGCCGGCATCGACCCCGTCGGATGCGGGGCTGCCGCCGAACGACCGGACCAGCGGTGAGCGGGCCGGATCGGCCGCGTCCGGCGGCCCGCCGGGTCCGGACGGCCGATGCCCGGAATGCGGCTCGGTGCCCGGAGCTTCGTGCACGGCCTGCCCGGTCTGCCGGTTGCTGGCGATGTTGCGCGGGGAACGGCCGGAGACCACGGCGAAACTGGTCGACGGCGCGCTGCTGATCGTGCGGGCACTGCGTTCGTTGATCCCGGAGGCGCCGGCCGCCCCGGAGGCAGCGGCTCCACGCGGGGCCGGCGATCCGCCGCCCCCGCCGCCGGCACCCGCCCGCCGGGGCGGATTCGAGCGGATCGACATCCAATGAGCGCCCGGCGACCGGGAGCTTTCGACTTCACTTCGAACCGACGGCCGGAGGGTGCTCGGTGACGACGACGATCGGGATCGACATCGGCGGCACCTCGGTGCGCGCGGCCGTCCTGGACGGCACGGCGATCCGCGGTACCTCCCTGCGGGACACCACCCCGCGCACGGAGCGGGAGACCGAGGACCTGCTGGTGAACCTGATCACCAAGCTGGCGGCCACCGAGCCGGTGTCCGCCGTGGGTCTCGCGGTCGCCGGGTTCGTCAGCGCCGACCGGCAGCGGGTGATGTTCGCGCCGCACCTCGCCTGGCGCGATGCTCCTGTCCCGCAACGGATCTCGGACCGAATCGGGGTTCCCGTGGTGATGGACCACGACGTGAACTCCGCGGCCTGGGCCGAGTACCGGCAGGGGGTGTCCGCCGGGGCGTCGATCGCCCTGCTCATCGCGTTGGGCACCGGGATCGGGGCCGGACTGGTGATCGACGGCCGGATCTATCGCGGTGCGCACGGGGTCGCTCCCGAGTTGGGTCATCTGACCGTGGTGCCGGACGGCCGACCCTGCCCGTGCGGCAAGCGGGGGTGCTGGGAGCGGTACTGCTCGGGCACGGCGTTGGCCCAGACCGCCCGCCTGCGAATGGCCGACCACGACGCCCCGGTGCTGCGCCGGCTGTCCAACGACGATCCGGCGGCGGTGACCGGCACGATGGTCGCGGTGGCGGCGACCGAGGGTGACCCGGTCGCGCTCAAGGCGATGGACGAGCTGGGCCACTGGCTGGCCGCCGGGCTCGCGCTGGTCACCGATGTGCTCGATCCCGAGGTCATCGTGATCGGTGGGGGAGTCTCGGCGGCGGCCGGGATGTTCCTGCCGTTGACCGTGTCCGAGTTCGCCCAGGCGATCACCGGCGCCGGACATCGACCGCTGCCCCGGGTCGAACTGGCCCGCTTCGGAGACCGGGCCGGCATCATCGGCGCGGGTCTGCTGGCCGCGGAGGCGGTCGGCGCGGCCTGACCCGAGGCCGGCCCGAACCGGACCACCAGGTCGATCCCGACCGACGCAGCCGGGCAGCGAGCCCGGTCAGACCACCGCGCCGTCGTCCCAGCCGTCGCCGTTGCCGTCGCTGCCGCTGCGGCGGCGCCAGATGCCGGTCACCAGGAGCACTGCGCCGCCGACGATCAGCAGCACGGCCAGCACCATCGCCAGATCGGGAGCCACGGCCAGGAGCCCCGGGCGGGCCAGCAGCAGGATGCCGCCCAGGATCATCAGCACCGAGCCCACCGTCCGGAGCTTCGGCCGGGGCAGCGGCGGCGGTTCGGGCGGGGTGAAGTGCTCCTGATCGGCGTCGTGCTCGGCCTGTTCCTGCTCTTCGCCGGCCTGGAAGGCGGCCAATTCGGCGGCGCGCTCCAGCCGGCGCAGTTCGCGGCGGCGGGCCCGGTCGGACGCTGTGTCGGGGGCCGGCTCGGGCTCGTCGAGATCGGGCGTGGCCGGCCGGACCGGATCGGTGACCGGCGCCGGTACGGTGCCCGACGGGTGCCGGCGGACGCTGTCGGTGATCATCCCGGACACGATGTCCGCGAACGCCGCGTCCACGTCGTCATCGCTGGGGTTGCTGCGCCAGGAGTGCCCGGCGGGGTCGTGACCGCTGGTCGGCCCGAGGGAGCCGGCCGGTCCGGCCGTCTCCGGCCGGTCGGGGCGGTCGTCGTCGCCGGGGGCCACAGTCACGGCAGGCTCGCGGTGACCTTCTCGATGAACTCGATCGACGAGGCGAAGATGAGTTCGGCGTCGTGGTCCATGGTCGCCACGTGGTAGCTACGGGTCAGCTCGATATCGGTGACGTCGGTCGAGCCGATCTCGGCCCGCACGATCTGCGCGTTCTCCGGCTCCACGATGTGATCGACGGTCGAATGCAGCAGCAGCACCGGTGCGGTGACCTTCGGCAGGTCGGCGCGGACCACCGGCCAGGCCTTGGACAGTGAATAGGCGGCCTTCGTCGGGATGTACCGGTAGCCGGGTTCGGTGACGTCCGGCTTGGCGATGTCGCCGATGATGCCCGGGTAGGCGGGCACGACCCGCCACAGCCAGGGCAGTAGCACCTTGGCGTCCCAGCGCGTCGTCATCACCGACGGGTTGACCAGCACGATCCCGTCCACCGCGGCCGGGTACAACTCGGCCAGCCGCAAGGTGAGGGTGCCACCCATCGACAACCCGCAGATCACCACCGCCCGGCAGCGGGCCCGCAGTTCCTGGAAGGCGCGGGTCACCTCGGCCAGCCAGTCGTCGAACGTCGTCCGGTTGGCGTCCGGCCACTTGGTGCCGTGACCGGGCAACAACGGCAGCCGCACGGTGTACCCGGCGTCGACCAGCCGGTCCGCCCAGTCCCGCATCGACCCCGGTGCGCCGGGAAATCCATGGCACAGCAGCACCCCGATGTCGGACCCGTCGTGCCGGAACGGCGCGAAGTCCCGGTCCGGGGTGCTGGGGGTCATTCGGGCTCCCGCAATAGGTATCGACAACGAAGCGAGCCGGCCGGAGGAGGTCGACCCGGCCGGGGTGGAGGCTGCCCTTCAATCATGCCTGCCGTTGGGCCCGATCCGCTTGGCCAGTCCACCCGCTCGGACTCGCCCCGTCGACGTCTCGGCACCGATTTGCCAGGCGGCGTACGGTTGTCCGCAGTCCGATTCCGGCTCGAATCCGCCATCGAGGGGCCTGCGCGCGTGGTCTACAAGCTCATGAAGTACGTGTTGCTGGGGCCCTGGCTCCGGCTCCTGTTTCCCTGCAAGGTGACCGGCGTCGAATACATCCCCGCCGAGGGTGGCGTGATCCTGGCCGGAAATCACATCTCGGTGGCCGATTCGTTCTTCACGCCGCTGTACATCAAGCGCCGGGTCACCTACCTGGCCAAGAGCGAGTACTTCACCGAGACGGGCGTCAAGGGCGCCTTGAAGAAGGCGTTCTTCAGCGGCATGGGCCAGGTCCCTGTCGACCGCAACGGTGCCAGCGCGGCCCGGGCGGCGCTGGACACCGGCATCCGGCTGCTCAAGGAGGGCCACATCCTGGGCATCTACCCGGAGGGCACGCGCTCACCGGACGCCAAGCTGTACAAGGGCAAGACCGGAGTCGCCCGGATGGCGCTCGAGGCCAACGTGCCGGTCGTCCCGGTCGTCATGATCGGCACCGACAAGGTCAACCCGATCGGCTCCAAGGTGTGGCGGCCCGGCCGGATCAAGATGATCGTCGGACGGCCGCTCGATTTTTCCCGGTACGAGGGAATGGCCGGTGATCGGTTCGTCGAGCGATCGATGACCGACGAGATCATGTACCGGCTGATGGAGCTGTCCGGACAGCAGTACGTGGACAAGTACGCCGCCAAGGTCAAGGAGGACCTTGCGGCGGGCAAAGCCGCCGGCGCCGCGGACAGTGCGGTGGCCCGGGTCGAGGGGCGTGGTCCGGGCACCGTCACCCGGCTGCCCGGCACCAAGGCCGGCTGAGCCGGACTTGGCTGTTCCGATCCGACCCGGGCCGGTCGCCCGCTACTTCTACGACTGCGAGTTCATCGAGGACGGCCGCACCATCGAGCTGATCTCGATCGGGGTGATCGCTCAGGACGGTCGCGAGTTCTACGCCGTCTCCTCCGAGTTCGACCCGGGCCGCGCGAGCGCGTGGGTGCGCGGGCACGTGCTGGACAAGCTGCCGTCACCGGCCGACCCGGCGTGGCGCTCCCGCACCGCCATCCGCGACGATCTTTACGCGTTCCTGATGGCGCCCGGCCGGCCGGTGGAGCTGTGGGCCTGGTTCGCCGCCTACGACCACGTCGTGCTGGCCCAGCTGTGGGGATCCATGCCCGACCTGCCGCGGGACGTGCCGCGGCTGACCCGGGAGATCCGCCAACACTGGGAGGCCGCCGGCTGTCCGCCGATCCCCGGACCCGGCACCGACCGGCACGACGCGCTGGCCGATGCACGGCTGGCCCACGCCCGCTGGCAGGTGGCGCAGGACGTGCTCACCGCCGGTCGCCGCGCTCGCTGAGCCTGAGCCGGCGGGCCGCGGCTCCGGGGCGATCCCCACGTGGTGCCACCGCCATCGTCGTGAGCATGTGGAGTGTTGCGTGGCTCACCACGCATTGATGCTTGACAAACTACGCAGTGCTTGGCAGACTAAGCACATCACGTTGATGCACACCACCTAAGGAGAACACCATGACCGATTACGTCGCCGAGGCCACCAAGGTTGCCGACGAGTACCTGGCCAACGTCGCCAAGCTGCAGGACCAGTTCGTCGAGGCCGTCGAGGCCTTCGTCAAGAGCCTGCCCGAGCTGCCGAAGCCGGCCGTCGAGCTGCCCGCCGTCGAGCTCCCGGTCGACCTGCCCAAGGCGCAGGACGTCACCGCGGCCGGCTTCGACTTCGCCGAGAAGGCGCTTGCCCAGTACCGCGTGACCACCGACAAGCTGGTCGCCCTGGTGCCGGCGGTCTGACCGACCGCACCACGCACACGGCCGCTCCGCCCGGACACCCGGGCGGGGCGGCCGTTTGCGTACCCGGCCGATGAGGAGCGCCCTGAGCAATGCCCCTCCTGCGTCGCCGAATTGCTTCCCGGGCCCTCCTGCGGTGTTCATGGGCGGCCTCGCAGGCTCGGCCGACTCGGACCGCGCTGATCAATCAGGTTCCTGCGTCGCCAGATCGCCTCCGCCCGGTCCTCCTGCGTACATGGGCGGCCTCGCAGGCTCGGCCGACTAGGCTGTCCGGCGTGAACTGGACCATCGACATCCCGGCGGACATCTTGCCGAGCCTGCCGCCGCTGCCGCCCGAGCTGCGCAACCGGCTGGACGACGCCCTGGCCCGGCCCGCGGCCCAGCAGCCGGAGTGGCCGAATCCCGAACAGGTGCTGGCGGTGCGCGCCGTGCTCGAGGCGGTCCCGCCGGTCACGGTGCCGGGCGAGGTGGACAAGCTGCACGACCAGCTGGCCGCGGTCGCCCGCGGTGAGGCGTTCCTGCTGCAGGGCGGCGACTGCGCCGAGACCTATGTCGACAACACCGAACCGCACATCCGCGGCAACATCCGCACTTTGCTGCAGATGGCGGTGGTACTCACCTACGGCGCCTCGCTGCCGGTGGTCAAGGTCGCCCGCATCGCCGGCCAGTACGCCAAGCCCCGATCGTCGAACATCGACGCGCTGGGCCTGCCGTCCTACCGCGGCGACATCATCAACTCGCTGGCCACCACGCCGGAGGCGCGGGTGCCCGACCCGTCCCGGATGGTGCGCGCCTACGCGAACTCGTCCGCGGCGATGAACCTGGTTCGCGCGGTCACCGCGACGGGTATGGGTGACCTGGCCCGGGTGCACGAGTGGAACCAGGAGTTCGTGCTCACCTCGCGCGCCGGCGAGCGGTACGAGCGGGTGGCCGCGGAGATCGACCGGGCCATGCGGTTCATGTCGGCGTGCGGGGTGACCTCGCACTCGCTGCACCAGGTCGACATCTTCTCCTCGCACGAGGCACTGCTGCTCGACTACGAGCGGGCCATGCTGCGGCTGGACACCAGCCACGACGAGGCCCGGCTGTACGACCTGTCCGGGCACTTCCTGTGGGTGGGGGAGCGGACCCGGCAGCTCGACGGCGCGCACATCGCCTTCGCCCAATTGCTGTCCAACCCGATCGGCCTGAAGATCGGCCCGGGCACCACCCCGGAAATGGCCGTCGAGTACGTCGAACGGCTCGACCCGCGGAACCAGCCGGGACGGCTCACCCTGATCACCCGGATGAGCAACACCAAGATCCGGGACGTGCTGCCGCCGATCATCGAGAAGGTGGAGGCCTCCGGGCATCGGGTCATCTGGCAGTGCGACCCGATGCACGGGAACACCCACGAATCGCCGACCGGATACAAGACCCGGCACTTCGACCGGATCGTGGACGAGGTGCAGGGCTTCTTCGAGGTGCACAACGAGCTGGGCACCCACCCCGGGGGCATCCACGTGGAGCTGACCGGCGAGGACGTCACCGAGTGCCTCGGCGGTGCGCAGCAGATCTCGGACGCCGACCTGGCCGGGCGCTACGAGACCGCCTGCGACCCTCGGCTGAACACCCAGCAGTCCCTGGAGCTGGCCTTCCTGGTCGCGGAGATGCTGCGCGGCTGAGCGGACGTCGCGGACCGCGTTCGGTCAGGCCGGGCCGGGATACCTCGCCCCGTCCGGGCCGACCGGCGGTTCCTCGGTCGCATGGTCGCGCACGACGGCGGCGTTGAGCCGGGCCAGCACGTCCAGCGGGTGTTCGGCGTCGGGTCGCCACACACAGAACAGCCGGGCCAACGGATACTCCACGGTGCCGTACCAGGGGTCGTCCTGGCGACCCAGGTCGACCATGCCGATCCGCCGGCAGACGTTCGCCGACGACGTGTTGTGCGGCCACATGCCCGCCCACACCCGCGGCGCCGCGCCGTCCACGGCGACGCCGAGAACGGCGGCCGCGGCCTCGGTCGCCCAGCCGTGACCGCGCGCATCCGGGTGCAGGAACCAACCGACGTGCGGGTCACCCGGTTGCCCGAGCAGCGGCTTGAATCGCTCGATCATGATCGTGCCGACCGGAACCCCGGTGGCCAGCGGCACGACGGCCCGCCGGATCGGAATGTCCGTGGTGGCGGCATTGCCGGCGATGAAGTCGGCGACGTCGTCCGCGGTCCACGGGTCCGGATTGCCCAGCCAGGCGGTGACCTCCCGGCGACCGACGATGTCCAGCAGCCGGTCGGCCTCGTCGGGCCGCCAGGGGCGGATCTGGGTGCGGTCGGTGGACAGTTCCATGCGATCAGCTCCATCCGATCAGTGCGTCGACCTCAGCGCAGCACATAAACGGTGACGGTGCCGCCCGGCTGGAGCCGGACTCCGGCGGACGGCGACTGGTCCCAGACGTTCCCGTTGTCGCCGCCGAGGAACGAGGTGACGTCGATCCGCAGCCCGAGATCGGTCAGCTTCCGCTCGGCGTCCTTGACCCGCAGCTCGCCGAGATCGGGCACGGTCACCGCGTTGGACGGGACCAGGAACACCTTCGCGCCGGTCCGGTCGACCCGGCTGCCCGGCCCCGGGTCGGTGCGCAGGATGTCGCCGGCGTCGACGTCCGGGTCGAAGGCGGGGGCGCCGACGGTCACCGAGAATCCCGCATCCCGCATCGCCGTGGTTGCGTCCTTGGTCGACGTGCCCCGCACATCGGGCACGGTGATCGAGTCGGCCACCGTGAGGTCGACCGCGCTGCCCCGCGCCGCGGTGCTACCGACCGTCGGCGATGTTCGCAGGACGGTGCCGGGATCAGATCGGGCGTCGAACGCCTTGGTGACCGCGCCGATGGTGAAGCCGGCGTCGGTGAGCGTCTTCTGGGCGTCCGGCTGCGGCCGGCCGACCACCTGCGGCACCACGATCGGTCGCGGTCCGGCCGACACGATCAGGGTGACCGTGGCGTTCACCGCGAGTTCGGTGCCGGCCACCGGATCGGTGCGCAGCACGGCCCCGACCGGCACGCTGTCGTCGAACTCCTGATCGGTGCCGACGACCGCAGCCAGGTCGGCGTTCTTGACCGTGGCGCTGGCGGTGGTCACGTCCGTGCCGGCCTTGATGTCCGGCACGGCCGGCCGGCCGGCCGAGACCACCACGGCGACCTCGGACCCGCGCAACTGTTCCACGCCGGCGTCCGGGTCGGTCTGCACGATCAGCCCGACCGGGACCGTGTCCGAGTGTCCGGTGCTGGTTCGAGGCACGAGCCCGGCCTCCCGGATGGCGGCCTCGGCCTGGGACTGGGTCAACCCCGCGGTCGCCGGGGTGGCCGCCCACCGGCCGCCGAGCCACCAGCCGCCGGCGGCCGAGATCAGGCCGAGCACCAGCACGACGATCAGGGCGATGAGCCACCGCTTGCGCCGCCGCCGGCGCAGCGCCCGGGTCGGGTCGACCGGTGGGGGCGGGCGGGTCTGCACCGTCGGCGGCGGCGTCGTCGGCGGCGGATCCGTCCGGTTCGGGTCGGCGGGTGGGGCGGATTCGGCACCGAGCATCCGGGTGCCGGTCGGGCCGGGGGCGTCGGGCGGCGCGCCGGCCGGGTGGGCGTGGGTCCGGTTGGGGTTCGGATCGATCGGCACGGGGACCGGCGGCACCGCGACCGAGTGGCGATTTCGCGGGACCGGGACGGGGACCACCGGCACGGCCAGGGTCGAGCCGATGTCGCGAAGCTCGGCCAGGAACGCGGCGGCGTCGCGGGGCCGATCGGCCGGGTCGCGGGCGGTCGCGGCGAGGACCAGATCGTCGAGCGGAGCGGGCACGGCGTCCGCCGGGCCGGCCGGGTCGATCCGGCTGGACGGCGCCGGGACGTCCGAGTGCACGTGCTGGTACGCGACCGACATCGGATTGTCGCCCTCGAACGGGGGGCGGCCGGTCAGCATCTCGAACGCCACGATGCCCGCCGCATACACGTCGGTGCGAGTATCGCTGACCCCGGTCGCGACCTGCTCGGGGGACAGGTACGCGACGGTGCCGAGGATGACGTCACCGGTGGCCACGGTGTGCGAGCCGACCGCGCGTACCAGGCCGAAGTCCGCGATCTTGACCGTGCCGCGGGCCGAGATGAGCACGTTCTCCGGCTTGACGTCGCGATGCACCAGGCCGTTCGCGTGCGCCGCCCCGAGTGCGTCCAGCAGCGGGTCGAGGATGGCGAACACCACCGGCACCGGCAGCGGCCCGCGTTCGCGGATCAGGTCCCGCAGGGTGCCGCCGTCGACGAGCTCCATCACCAGGAACACCAGGTCGCCGTCCTGGCCTTGGTCGTATACCGCGACCACGCCAGGGTGGCCCAGCGAGGCGGCCAGCCGCGCCTCCCGCTCGAACCGGGTCAGGAAGGTGGGGTCGGCGACGTAGTGCGGGCTCATCACCTTGACCGCGACCGGGCGGTCCAGGCGGGTGTCGACTCCGCGGTAGACGGTGGACATGCCACCCCGGGCGATCATCGCGCCCAGCCGGTACCGACCGTCGAGCACGGTGCCGCTCGTCAGGCCGGTGAAGACGTCCACAGTTACCGATTATTCCGTGCGCCGAGCCGAATCCGGTTGACCGCGCGCGGCCGCGGCCGGTAGGCACGGCAGATGCTCGCGATCCGCTGTGCCGCGCTCTTCGACGGCGCCTCGTTCGCCCCCGGTCCGGCGACCGTGTACGTCGACGGCGCGGTGATCACCGGGACCGAGCCGGGTCACCCGCCGGTGGGCGATGCGGTGGAACTGGTCGACCTGGGGGAGGTGACCCTGCTTCCCGGGCTGATCGATACGCACGTGCATCTGGTTGCCGACAGCGGGCCGCGGGCGCTGGACCTCGTCGAGGGCTATTCCGATGGGGAAATCGACGCGGTGGTGACCCGGTCGTTGGCCGCCCAACTGGCCGGCGGCGTCACGACCGTCCGCGATCTGGGGGACCGGCGGTTCGTCGCCGTCGATCGGCGGGACGCCCAGCGGGCCGGCCGAGCGGGGCCGGTCGAACCCACGATCCTGGCCTCGGGGCCACCGCTGACCGTGCCGCGCGGCCACTGCTGGTACCTGGGCGGCGAGGTCGACGGTCCGGCGGAGATCGAGAACGCGGTCGCCGAACGGATCGACCGGCGGGTGGACGTGGTCAAGGTGATGGCCAGCGGCGGCATGAACACCACCGGCAGCGACGTGATGGTGCCGCAGTTCTCGCTCGGTGAGATGCAGTTGATCGTCGCCATGGCCCACGGCGCCGGCGTCCCGGTGACCGCGCATGCGCACGCGCTGGCCGCCGTCGAAGTGGCGGTGGCGGCCGGGGTGGACGGGTTGGAGCACTGCAGCTGCCTGACGCCCCGGGGGCTGGCGATGCCTGACGCGTTGCTCTCCGTGCTGGCCGGGCGGGCGACCCCGATCGGCGCGGGGATGATGGCCGGAGGGGTGGCGGCGTTCGCCGAAGCACCGCCCAACGTCATCGCGTCGATGACCCGGATGGGCCTGACGCCGCAGATCTGGATCGACTCGCGGAGGGCGCTGGTCGGCCGGATGCACGCCGCCGGCGCCCGGTTCGTCGGCGGGTCGGACGCCGGGATCGAGCCGTACCTGGGTCACGGGTTGATGCGATCCGGGCTCGACTTCCTCGTCTCGGCCGGGGCGACCGTGCCGCAGGCGCTGGCCGCCGGCACCTCGCTGGCCGCGGACGCCTGCGGCCTCGGATCTCGGAAGGGGTGGCTGCGGGCGGGCGTGGACGCGGATCTGATCGTGGTGGACGGATTCTTCGGGGTCGACCTCGCGCCGCTGGCGCGGGTGCGTCAGGTGATGGTGGGCGGTGCGTTCGTGGGGTCGGAGACGCGCTGACCCCGATCGGACCGTGGGCGGCGGTGTCGCTGGTCAATGGGTGCTGTCGGACAGGTGTGGGAGGGTCGAGCGTGACCAGGCAACGACCGGGGTCGTGGGCCACGTCGAAGCGCGAGCCGGCGTTGTCGGCGACATAGAAAGAACGGCTAGTCGGACGGTGTTAACCCAGTTCAGATTGCTTATTTCGTACACTGATGTCATGCTGGGTCATGACCACGGCGGTGACCACCCTCGACGACGTGCAGGACGTCGCCGCGACGGTGGCCGCCGGTCTGGACCAGCTGCTGCACGCTGAATACTGGAAGCTCCCCGGCGATGACCTGCTGGCCGCGGCCCGCACCGTGGAACACCTGGCCCGGCTGACCTACGCCGTGCAGGTCGCCGTCGCCGGCGAGATCGACCTGGCCCACCTCGCCCAGACCCACGGCCAACCCAGCACCGCCGCCCTCCTCCGGCACGCCCTGACCATCGGCCCCGGCGACGCCCGCAGCCGGGTCCGCGCCGCCCGCACCGTGCTGCCCCAGGACGCCATCAGCGGCGGTGAGATCCCACCCGTGCTGCCCGAACTCGGGAACGCTCTGCGCTGCGGGGCGGTCGGCGCCGAACAGGTCGGCATCGTGGTCAAGACAATGAGCCGCATCCCCACCGACCTCACCCCCGAGGTCCGCGGCGACCCCACCCAGGCCGGGGAACGACCCCACGTCACCATGACCGTGCCCTACGACGTCCTGACCGGCCGGCTGGGTCAGGCGACGCTGGACGCCACCGGCATCACCATCGGCCCCGCCCAGGCCCGGCGGCTGCTGTGCGACTGCAACGTCATCCCCGCCGTCCTCGGCACTCCCCAGTGAACCGTTGGACATCGGTCGCGCCACCCGGATCTGGCCCACCGGCCTGCGCCGCGCGATCACCCTGCGCGACAAAGGATGTGTGTTCCCCGGGGTGCGCCGTGAGGCGCTTGTTGATCGTGTGGAGGTGAGAGGCCTTCGCCGCAGTCCTGTCGCAGCAGTGCTGTGAAGCTGGGGGCAGCCCGCTCCGGGAGACGCCGGACGTGGGTGGCAAGCGGCCCTGACAAAGCCGGGACGTGTCGGCACTGCCAGACGGTGCGGGCCCGGCAAGCGAGACGAAACGGTATACGCAAGAAACCGATGTTCTAAAGCCTCTCAAATACGCACCGACCCCGAGCCTGGCGGGTATGGGTCGGAGGCGGTGATGTCCCTCATAAAGTCTGGGTAAGAGGGAACTCCCGGCGACCGAGGTCGTTCGGGATGGCCATGGTGAAGTGCTGCGGGGTAACCGTGGTGAGCGCCGCAGGGGCAAAGTCGGGTGCCTCGTTCGTCGAGCGATCAACGAGTGAACACGGGAACCATCCCGGTTCCGCCACCTGGCGCCGCATCCAGCGGCGACAGCAGGGGCTGGGTCCGTCGTCGGCCGATCGGCCCGGGATGGGGCGGAGCCGCCGTAGTAGTCCGAGACCGGGAAAGCCGGTCACATGGCGAAGGGCGGCAGCGGTAATCACGAAGAGAGGCACTGACATGACGAGAGATGCGTCGGTGAATACCGGCGCCGACCCGGTCCGGGATGACCCGGACGGGTGGGTATCGCGGATTCAGACCAAACTTCATTGTTGGGCGGCGGCCGATCCCGGCCGCCGGTTTGATGATCTGTTCAACCTCGTGCACGACCCGGCCATCCTCGCGGTGGCGTGGGACCGGGTCGCGACCAACAGGGGGGCCCGCTCGGCCGGATCGGACGGCATCACCGTCGCCCGGATCGAGACCGAGATCGGGTCCGCCCAGTTCCTGAGCGAACTGCGGATGCAGCTGCGGACCAGCGAGTTCGGTCCGCAGCCGGTCCGGGAACGGAAGATCCCCAAGCCGGGCGGTAGTGGAAAACTGCGCCGCCTTGGGATCCCTACCGTGGCCGACCGGGTCGTTCAGGCGGCGTTGAAGCTCGTGTTGGAGCCGATCTTCGAGGCCGACTTCTTGCCGGTCTCCTACGGCTTCCGACCCGAACGGCGCGCGCACGACGCGATCGCCGAGATCCATCTGTTCGGCACCCAGCAGTACCAGTGGGTGCTGGACGCGGATATCGAGGCGTGCTTTGACCGAATCGACCACACCGCCCTTCTCGAGCGGGTCCGTGGCCGGGTCAAGGACAATCGCGTGCTCGCACTGGTGCGGGCATTCCTCAAGGCCGGGATCCTCACCGAACTCGGCGACTACGAGGACACCTACACCGGCACACCGCAAGGGGGCATCCTGTCCCCGCTGCTGGCCAACATCGCGTTGTCGGTGCTCGACGAGCACCTGCACGCCGATTGGCAGCCGGGCGGACGGATGCACACGAGTGACCAACGCGCCGGCCGCCGCAAACGCGGAAAACCGAACCATCGCCTGGTCCGCTACGCGGACGATTTCGTGGTGATGGTCAACGGCACCCGCGCCGACGTGGAGGCCCTGCACGAGGACGTCGCCCGCGTGCTCGAACCCATGGGATTGCGGCTGTCACCGGCCAAAACCCAGATCGTGCACATCGACGACGGATTCGAGTTTCTTGGCTTCCGAATCCAACGGCGCAAGAAGCGAGGCAGCAACCGCTGGCACGTCTACACCTTCATCGCCGACCGCTGCATTCGGTCGGTCAAGGCGAAGGTTCGGGCCCGCACGCGCAGAACATCACAGGCCGACCTGAAGGACACGCTGATCTGGCTCAACCAGATCCAGCGTGGCTGGGTCAACTACTTCCGGCACGCCATCGCCCAGCGCACGTTCGATCATGTTCGCCAGTTCACCTGGTGGCGGGTCGTGCGCTGGCAACGCACCCGGCGTCGCTGGAACTGGACGGACGTTCGTCGATGGCTCACTACCCCCACCGGAAAGTGGCGTCCCATCCATGCGGACGGGATCGAGTTGTTCAACCCCGCGGCGGTGCCCATTCGGCGCTACCGCTACCGGGGCCAGGCGATCCCCAACCCCTTCGTGGCCTGCACCACCACCGCCTGACAACTGAGACCGTGGAGAGCCGGATGCGGTGAGAGTCGCACGTCCGGTTCGGAGAGCGGCCTGAGAAAACGGACCCTGCGGAAGCAGAGCACCGCGTTTCAGGCCGACTCACCTGCGACCGGCCCGCCCGCTGGTCCGAAATCCACCACATCCAGTTCTGGGTCAACGGGGGACCCACCAGCCTGGACAACGGTGCGGTGGTCTGCGGGTTCCACCACACCCTGATCCACCAGGGCGACTGGACCATGCGAATGGGCAAAGACGGCCACCCCGAAGTCATTCCACCCACCTGGATCGACCCCGACCAACGACCCCGCCGCAACACCCTGCGCTTATGACGAAGAAGTTCGCGACGCGGACCTGATCGCCGTCGACGGGCGCTTCGGCACCGATCTTCACCCGCTGGCGCGGGTGCGTCAGGTGGTGCTGGGCGGGGCGTTCGTGGCCGCTGGCACCCGCTGATCGGTGCGCCGGGCCAGCATCAGGAAGACCCATTGTCCGGTGATCCCGGCCAGGAACGGCACCCACCACAGCGCACCGCCCACGCCGGTCGCCGCGCCAATCAGGCCCAGTACTCCGGTCAGGGCCAGGGCCGAGCCGATGGACCACCACCATCGAGCTCGAGCAGGCGGCAGCGGGTCGATGGGCCGGCGCACCAGCTCCGGGTGCCGGCGCAGCGCGACGATCGTCGCGGCTGCGCTGATCAGGGAAAGCACCAGGATCGATACGAACGTCCAGATGAAGAAGGTCGGCAATCCGGGCATGCGGCCGCCGGCCCGGCTGTTGCGCACCGTCATGCCGAGCATGGCCGAAAAGAACGACAAGGAGCCCAGCGAGGTGGCCGCGACGGCGGGCACTGAGCGTCCGGCCAGCCACCACGTCCGCCGGAGGGGCTGGGTGTTGGCCCGTCCATGATCCGTCGGCATCGTCATCCAGCCGCCCCCCGTTCCGGCCGGGCTGTACCCGGGGGAGCCGTGGACCAATCGCCGGACGTTCCCGCGGGAACGTCCGGCGCCGGAGGCGGTGCGGGACGGTGCCGGGCGGGGGAGTGGGGCACGGCCGGTGCTCGTGGTCCGTGCCGTCGGTGCCGTTTCCGCGGAAACGCCCCTCGCCGGGCGTTCCCGCGGAAACGGCGGGCGCCGGGAGCCTGGGTCGGGTGTCCGGGGAGGGGCGAGCGGGCCAGTCGATCCGGTGACGTAGGGTTCGCCGAGCCAATGCCGTCGTCAGGAGGACCCATGCCCCGTCGGTCGCGGTTCGGTGGGATCACCCGGTCGCGTCGTTGGCTGACGGCTCCGGCGGTGGCGGGGGCGTTGGTCCTGTCCGCGTGTGGCGGGTCCACCCCGGTGCCGGCCCCGTCCGCGACGTCGGACGCGCCATCGTCGGTCGCGGCGGCATCGGCATCGGCATCGGCATCGGCATCAACGGTTCCGGCCTCGCCGAGCCCGTCCGCGGCGCCGGTCCGGCTCGACGACGCGACGAAGGCCCGGCTGCAGGCGAGTCTTGAGCAGACGTTCGCTGCCGCCACGGTCGGCGGCGCGCAGACACCCGGGGCGATCGCCTACGTCTCCGTCGGCGATCAGGAGTGGATCAGCGCGCTGGGCGTGTCGGACGTCGAGACCAAGGCGCCGATCGACCCGGCTGGGCACGGGCGGATCGGCAGCATCACCAAGCCGATCGTTGCCAGCGCGGTGCTCGTGCTGGTCGACCAGGGCAAACTGTCGCTGGACGACCCGCTGGCCAAGTACATCCCGGGGATCGCGAACGGCGACCGGATCACGGTCCGGCAGCTGCTGTCGATGTCGTCCGGCGTGTGGAACTACACGACCGACCAGCAGCTGGTCGACACGTTCGCCACCGCCCCGATGACGCAGTGGACGATCGATCAGACGATCGACCTGATCCGCTCGCACCCGGCCGACTTCGCGCCGGGGGAGAAGGTCGCGTACTGCGACTCGAACTTCGTGCTGCTCGGCCGGATCGCCGAGATCGTCACCGGGCAGCCGATCAGCGACGTGGTCCGCACCCTGGTCACCGAGCCCTTGGGGATGACCGGAACCCGGATGCCGGCCGACGATCAGCCGGACGTGCCCGACCCGAGCATCGGCAGCTATCAGCCGGTCGGCGGGCAGCCGTCGGCGATCCCGGACCTCAACCCGACCTTCGCCTGGACCGCCGGCGCCGCGACGTCGACCGTCACCGACCTGGCCCGGTTCGCCCGGGAGGTCACGGACGGGTCGCTGCTCTCACCCGAATTGCAGGCCCAGCGGCTGGCCACGACCACGTTCACCGGCATCCCGCTCGACGTCGGGTACGGGCTCGGCGTACTCAACATGAACGACCTGATCGGGCACAACGGCGACATCACCGGCGGCGGCGGCACGATGCTGCGGCTGCCCGAACAGGACGCCACCTTCGTCGTGCTGGTCAACCTGTCGACCAATGCGGAGAACTCGTCGGGCGCGATCGCGAACGCGTTGATCGACGACCTGTACCCCGGCCAGACGGTGCACCGCTGACCGTGGCCGAGCCGGCTCCGCCGGGTCAGCCGAGCGGGATGTCCAAGACCGAAGCGATGGTGCGGACAACGCCGTTGTCGTTGTTCGACGGTGCGACGAACTTGGCCCGCTCGTGCAGCAGCGGGTGGGCGTTGTGCATGGCGAATGCGTAGTCGGCGGTGTCCATCATTTCCAGGTCGTTGAGGAAGTCGCCGAAGACCATGGTCTGCGCCGGGGTGATGCCCAGGGCGTGCTGCAGCGCGGTGACGGCGTGGCCCTTATTCGCGGTGCGGGTATTGACGTCCAGCCAGTGCTCGCTGGACACGACCACCTTGTGGCTGCCGGTGAACTCGGACAGGTAGGGCAGCGTGCCGTGCTCGGCGGAGCCGAAGTCGTACACCGCGATCTTGAGCACGTCGTCGTCGATCACCTTGGTCAGGTCGTCGACGATCTGCAGCCGCGCGTAGTACCGGTCGACCTGGTCGAGGAATGCCGGGTCGGACCGCTCGATGTAGGCCGACTGCTTGCCGCAGACGATGATGCCGCCGTCGATCCCGTCGGCCGCCGCGGCCCGCAGGGTGTGCACCACCCGCAAGGCGTCCGCCCGGTCGAGGCAGTCGGCGCTGATCTCGTGGCCGCCGCGCATGACGATCGAACCGTTCTCGGCGATGAACACCATTCCGTCGGCGAGGTCGGCGAACTCGCGCTCCAGGGTGTAGTACTGGCGGCCGCTGGCCGGCGAGAACAGGATGCCGCGGCGGCGCAGTTGCTCGATCAGCGGCCAGAAGTCGGCATGCAGCGCCTTCTCGTCGTCCAGCAGCGTGCCGTCCATGTCGGTGACGACCAGCCGGATGTCGGGGGTGTGGTCGAACACGGGGATCGTGGTGGTGGGCTCGGCGAGCAGCAAGATGGCATCCTCTGATTTGTTCACTGGTTGTCCACAATGATGGACGTGCCCGGTGTCAATGGGGTTGCCGGGATGTGACCTAGGTCCGCAGGATGGACCGATGGATTGGTTGGCCGCCGTGGCGGCGACACCGGCCGAGCGGGCGGAACCCCGCTCCGGTGATGACATCGTGGCGCGGCCGGACGTCGTCATGGACCGGGCCTTCACGGTCCCGGGTAGGCCCGTTGACGTCTGGCCGTGGATCCGGCAGTTGGGCAAACGGCGGGCCGGCTGGTACCTGCCGCGCGGGGTCGAGCGAATCGTCCCCCGCGGCCGGCGGGCCGTCCGGCATCTCGACCCACGATGGGCGGCCCTGACGGCCGGACAGGTCATTCCCGACTACGGCGGACCCCACGAGACGTTCACGGTGGACCGCATCGATCCGCCGCACGCCCTGGTCTACCGATCCCGGCGTGGTGCCGCGAACGTCAGCTGGTCGATCGAGCTTCGACCGGACGACGTGGCCGGCGTGGCCCGGACCCGGGTGCTGCTCCGGCTACGGCTGGCCCCCATCCGGCGGGTCCGGTTGGCCCGGACCGTCGGCGAGCTGTTCGATGCGCTGACGATCGCCGGGTTGGCAGGCGGCCTGCGTGAGCGCCTGCTCGATCCGATCGTTCGGTGAACATCCGGTCGGAGAGCAAATGTCCGGCCGGTGGCGCGCGGGCCGGCGCTCCGGGTCAGCCGGGCGGCGGCCGATACAGCTCCTGCACCGCGACGTCGATGTCGCCGCCGGAGGTATCGACCGGTTCCAGGTACAGGCGCATGTCCCTGATCAGTCCGTCCCGGACGGTCAGGATCGTCACGCCGCGCATGGCGAACGCGCTGCCGTCGGTATGCCGGCCGTGCCAGTCCCACTCGCCCCACTCGCTGGCGCCGTCGGCACAGGAACCGACCAATTCGGCGGTGAAATCCGGAACACCGGCGAAGACGGCCGTCCAGTTCGCCTGCACCTGTTCCCGGCCGCCGAATCCGCGAGCCGGATGGACCGGTTGAACGCTGCGGTAGTCGGGCGCGAACAATGCCGCCATCCGTTGCGGATCGTGCGCATTGAGCGCGCTGACCAGACGATCAACCATTGTCGGCATTGTCCGAGAATAGCTCGTGATGGCCGATCATTGTCCGGATCGAGTCGGCGGTCACGGCCGTCGGTCGGGAGCTCCTGGGCGGCGGCGGTGTCGCCGTTTCAGCCGGTCAGGATCGCCGAGTTCCGACGGTGTTTGACGTTCCATTGCTCGCCGGGAAGACTCGGTACCGCACGACCCAGCGAAGGAAATGTGAGGCACCTGATCGGGAGGTCGACGTCATGCCGCTGCCACCGCCACCGAAACTGAGCGCGACCGGGCTGTTCTGGTGGGGCATCGCCCTCGCCGCCGGCGGGATGCTGGTCTCCTGGGGCTGGTTCGCGGTGGCCAATTCCGGTCCGTTCGACAGGCCCGAATACTCGGCGATGATGGACGTCTACCAGTACCTTTCGCCGGTGCTCTGGGTGCTGCAGCTGGTCGGCGCGGCACTGATCGCCGGCGGCCTGATCGTGCGGTCGTTGACGTCGCGGCGGGAAGCCGGTGTCGACCACCACCGGTGAGAGCTGGGTGCACACCCGAACCCATTGGTACGACGGTGATGTGAGTGACTTCCCGCCCAGGATTGAGTTACTGCAACGGGAAGCGGGTCGATCCCTCATCCGGGTGGCGCAGCGGGTGCTGACCGACGGCCGCCGCTACCGGGTGGAATTCACGGACGGATCGCCGTCGCGGATCTTCGACGGCACGACGGCGCTGATGTTCTGCTACTTCCGATCGGACCAGTTCTACCGTCCGGGGCCGGTGGTGCCGATCCGGCTCCCGCTCCGGCCGGATCGGGACCACTTGGAGGTGGTGCGCCCCCACCCGTGGCCCGACGGCACGGAGGGCATGCCGGCGCTGTCGATCCGCCGGGTCGAGCGCGGCGGGCGGATGCTGGTCGAGGAAGTGCGACCGGGGGCCCCGGACCGGCCCGACGAGCCCGGATACCGCAACCTGTCCGATCCGGACACCGGGCAGCTGGTCCGGCAGTCCTATGGAACGGACGAACTGCAGGTCGTCGAGTGGTCCGCCGTCACCATGGTGCCGGACCTGGACGAGCGCCTGTTCGGCTGGGCGGGCCCGAGCCGCGAGCCGCCAACGGGCCTGGCAGGCTGACACCCGTGACCACCGCCACCGAACCCACCTGGGCGTCCGTCCCTGCGATCGCGGAGCAGCTGCAACTGCCGGTGACCAAGGTGCACCAGCTGATGCGCGACGGCCAGCTGATCGGCGTCCGCCGCGACGGCATCCTGCGCATTCCGGCCGAGTTCGTCCTGGACGGGCTGGTCGTCAAGGGTCTGCCGGCGACGTTCACGCTGCTGCGGGACGCCGGCTACCGCGACGACGAGATCATCACCTGGCTGTTCACCGGGGACGATTCGCTGCCGGGAACCCCCATCGCCGCGCTCCGGGAGAACCGCGGGCGCGAGGTGCACCGCCGGGCCCAGGTCGCCGGGTTCTGATCGCCGGTCGACCGGGGGCCGGGGACGGCGCCCCGGTCAGGAACGGTGCTGTTCGCCCCGGGCCCGGATGGCGTCGCTCAGCACGGTCACGGCCACATCGGGCTCGTTCACCGTCAGGGTCACCCGGCGTCCATCGGTCAGCCTGAGCCGCAGGGCAGGCCCGGTCCGCTGGGTGATGCGCAGCCCGTCTCGCGAGGACCACCAGATCCCGCCGAACATCGCCCAGGGTGCCAACTCGGCCGGTTCGGCGTGGGCGATCCGGTCGATCGGGAACGTCCACCGGGGGAGCCCGAGCAGGCCCGACCGGACCGTGACGCCGCCCGTCCCGGCGGTGACCCGCAGGCTGGTGCTCATCGCGATCCCCACGACGATCACGCCGGCCACCACCAGCGTGCCGGTCAGCGACCGCTCGGGTTCGACGGCGGTGAGTCCCATCACGATCAGTGGGACGGCAAGACCGCTCGCAATGGCCAGGAACGGCCAGTTCGTGGCCCGGGAGGTGTAGACGGTGGTCGGTGTGGGCATCACGCCATCCTTTCGATCAGGGTGATCAGCTCCGCGCGGGTGTAGCCCTCGGCGCGGGCGAGGTCGATCAGGCGCGCGGCGGCCTGGTGGATGGCTGCCGCGCCGCCGGTGACATCGGCGACGCGAACGCCGCGGCCGCGCCGGAACTCGAGCAGTCCCTCGTCGCGCAGGCTCCGGTAGGCCGCCAGGACCGTGTTGCGATCCACTCCCAGCGCTACCCCGAGCTCGGCCGCCGGGGGCAGCCGGTCACCGTGGGCCAGGGCGTTCTCGGCGACCGCCCGGCGCACGCAGCCGGCAATCTGGTCTTGGAGCGGAGCGCGGTCCGCGGGGTCGACCTGCCACAACATGGTGCTAATCGTACTAGGACCATTGCCAGCCAGCAACCGCCGGCTCCCCTGACCGGACCGGGTGTTGCGATGCACCCAGATCGGGACCTTCGACCTTGGTCAGACCATAGGACGGCTATCTACGGTGGGAGCCACTACAGGTTCTGACCCAGGGAGAACACCATGGTTGCGCCCACCGTCCTTCGGCCCGAGGACATCGAGCAGGGGGAGCGACCCGAGCTGTCACTCCCCGAACCGGCTGACCAGGTACCGCCGGTCGACGAGATCGACGTCCTGGTGGCCTGCGCCATGCAGGCGCTCGACGACTACGCCGACTTCGACCAGGAAAAGATCGACTACATCGTCAAGAAGGCCGCCGTCGCCGCGCTGGATCAGCACGGCCAGCTCGCCCAGGCCGCCGTCGCCGAGACCGGCCGCGGCGTGTTCGAGGACAAGGCGGTCAAGAACATCTTCGCCTGCGAGCACGTCACCAACTCGATGAAGTACCTGCGCACGGTCGGCGTGATCAGCACCGACGAGATCACCGGGATCACCGAGATCGCCGAGCCGGTCGGCGTCGTCGCCGGCATCACCCCGGTCACCAACCCGACGTCCACCACCATCTTCAAGAGCCTGCTGGCCCTCAAGACCCGCAACCCGATCGTCTTCGGCTTCCATCCGGCCGCCCAACAATCCTCGGCGCAGGCCGCCCGGGTCGTGCGCGACGCGGCGATCGCCGCCGGCGCCCCCGAGCACTGCATCCAGTGGATCGAGCACCCCTCGATCGAGGCCACCGGCAAGCTGATGAACCATCCCGACGTCGCCACCATCCTGGCCACCGGCGGCAATGCCATGGTCAAGGCCGCCTACAGCTGCGGCAAACCCGCCCTCGGGGTCGGCGCCGGCAACGTGCCCGCATTCATCGAGCGCACGGCCCAGCTGGCTCGGGCGGTCAACGACGTCGTGGTCTCCAAGTCGTTCGACAACGGCATGATCTGCGCCTCGGAACAGGCCGTCATCCTGGACGAGCCGATCTACGAACCGGCAATGGCCGAGTTCGACCGGCTGCACGCCCACCGGGCGAACGCGCAGGAGAAGGCGCTGCTCGAGGAGTTCCTGTTCGGCGTCCGCGCCGACGGAACCGCCTGCGGCGGAGCCAAGCTCAACGCCGCGGTGGTCGGGCAGAGCCCGCAGTGGATCGCCCGGAATGCCGGCTTCGAGGTGCCCGAGGAGACCTCGATCATCCTGGTCGAGGTGCCGTTCGTCGGCCCCGGCCAGCCACTGACCCGGGAGAAGCTGTGCCCGGTGCTGGCCGTGTTGGCCGCCCGCGACGCGCAGCACGGCATCGAGCTGGCCGAGCAGATGGTGGAGCTGGACGGGCTGGGCCACAGCGCGGCCATCCACACCGGTGACGAGGCCCTCGCGGTCGAGTTCGGCCGCCGGGTCAAGGCCGTCCGGATCATCCGCGATTCGCCGACGTCGATGGGCGGCATCGGTGACATCTACAACGCCCTGGCGCCGTCGCTGACCCTGTCCTGCGGGTCGTACGGGCACAATTCGGTGTCGGGCAACGTCTCGGCCATCAACCTGGTCAACGTCAAACGGGTCGCCCGGCGCACCAACAACCTGCAGTGGTTCAAGGTGCCGGCCAAGACCTACTTCGAGCCGAACGCCATCCGCTACCTGATCGACATGCCCGACGTGCACCGGGTCACCATCGTCACCGACGCCACGATGACCAAGCTCGGCTTCGCCGACCGGATCATCGACGTGCTGCGTCGCCGGCAGCACCCGGTGTCGCTGCAGATCATCGACGGCGTGGAGCCCGAGCCCAGCGTGCAGACCGTCTACAAGGGCGCCGACCTGATGCGAGACTTCAAGCCCGACACCATCATCGCGCTCGGCGGCGGGTCGCCGATGGATGCGGCCAAGGTGATGTGGCTGCTCTACGAGCACCCGGCCACCGTGTTCGCCGACCTGAAGGAGAAGTTCTTCGACGTCCGCAAGCGCGCCTTCCGCTTCCCGCGGCTGGGCAGCCTGGCCAAGCTGGTCTGCGTGCCGACCACTTCGGGCACCGGCGCCGAGGTGACCCCGTTCGCGGTGATCACCGACCCGACCACCGGGATCAAGTACCCCCTCGCGGACTATGCGCTGACCCCGACCGTGGCGATCATCGACCCGGTGCTGACCGGCAAGATGCCGGCCTCGCTGGCCGCCGACTCCGGCTTCGACGCGCTCACCCATGCGACCGAGGCGTTCGTGTCGGTGTACGCCAACGACTTCACCGACGGCATGGCCCTGCAGGCCATCCGGCTGATCTTTGCGAACCTGGCCACCTCGGTCAACGGTGACCCCAAGGACCCGGCGACCGTCAAGGCGCGGGAGAAGATGCACAACGCCGGCACCATCGCCGGGATGGCCTTCGGCAACGCGTTCCTGGGCATCGTGCACGCCATGGCGCACACCATCGGCGGGCGCTACCACCTCGTGCACGGCCGCACCAACGCGACGCTGCTGCCGCACGTGATCCGCTACAACGGCACCGTGCCGACCAAGCTGACCAGCTGGCCGAAGTACGAGAGCTACGTCGCGCCGGAGCGTTTCCAGCAGATCGCGGCGATGCTCGGGCTGCCCGCCGCCACCCCGGAGCAGGGTGTCGAGTCCTACGCCACCGCGGTGGAGCAGCTGCGGGCGATGGTCGGCATCCCGGCCTCCTTCCAGGCGCAGGGCGTGGACGAGACCCTGTTCACCGGCGAGCTGGACCTGCTCGCCATGGGCGCCTATCGCGACCAGTGCGCACCGGCCAACCCACGGATGCCGATGCTGGCCGACATGAAGGTGATCATGACGGCGGCCTACTACGGCATCGGCTACCCCCAGGCCAAGGCTCGGCTGGCGGGCGTGCCCGCGGTGTGACGGTCGGCCGGGTCCGGTTCGGGGAGGCTGGGCAGCGAGAAGCCTCCCACCTCCCCGAACGTTCCCGGCTACGGCTGACGGACGGGCTCGCGATCCGGCGCCGGAGGAGCCGGCGCCGGCTCCGGATTTCCGGGTTTCGGGCCGCTCCCGCCGGCCGGCGCAGCTCGGCGGACGACCAGGCGCCGGCGGTTCTTCCGCCGCCAGGCGTTCAGTCCCACACCGACCGCGGCGACGATCAGCAGCAGGACTCCCACCGCCACCAGCGGATGCCACCACTCGTCCGCCAACCAGTGCATGTTCCGGCCGAGGACGCCGACGTCGGTTTCGGACGTCCCGAACAGCCAGGGCCGCACGGCGGGTGTGGTGATCGCGAAAACGCCCAGTACGAGCGTGATCCCGAGCACCGAGCCCCATAGTCGCGGTCCGCGCTGCCACACGGCGAAGGTGAGCAGGTAACCGCCGACCGCCGCCGCGGCCAGCCCTGGGATTCCGAGGATGCCTGTTGATGCGGCGACCACCCCGGCGGCCAGCAGTGCGAGCCCGATCAGCAGGAGTCGAGCAGGCTGTGCCCTGGTCGAGTTCGCGACTCGGTAGCCACCCAACGCGATGGTGTGCACCGTTGTGACGGCCGGGCGGGCCACCCCGGGCAGCTGCCGCATCGACGACACGGCCGCCGTCGTGGTCGCCGCCGCCTTGGTCAGGGTGCGGACCATCAGCGGCGTGCCCTTCTCGGTGGTGTGCAACTTCTCCATCGACACCGGGCATCGGATGAGCGCGTCCCGCACCGCTTCGTCGCCGGCGAGTTCCGTCGGCAGGCTCTTGGACCATCGCCTGGAGGCCGACGGACTTCGATCGACCTTGGCGCCCGACCCCTCGCCCGCACCGTCGATCTCACCGGCCAGGTGCCGAAGTTCCTCGCTTCCGATGAGCGACTGCCAGGCGGTCGCGATCCACATCGAGGTGACGGGCAGGCTCGGCGGCAGCCTCGTCGGGTCGGCGACGGTCAGGCCGGCCAATTCGCGGAGCACGTCGTCGCGGGTGGCCGCGTCGCGTCCGACGACGGCGTCGTCCGGCAGGAAGGCATCCAGTTCGTCGAACAGCCAACGGGCCCGATCGGCGGGCGCGATGTCCCGGCGGTCGGCGATCCGGACCAGCCGGCGAGGGTCCAGCAAGGTGTGCACCAGCCACCCCGCCGCGTCTAGCCGTCCCCACATCCAGTCGTTGGCCCGCCACGACCGTTTGTAGAACGCACCGAAGTTGTGTACCTGAAGCCCGGTCAGCTTGTCCTGCGCGGTGCGCCGATTCAGGTCGAGCAGGCAGCGGGTGTCGGCGCTGACCTGGACAAGTTCGACCGGCTGCACATTCTGGGACCCGACCGGAAGGAGGGCCTTCTCCGCGATGGCCAGATCGAAGAGCCGTTGCGCGATCGCCGTCGTGTCCGGCGACCGCCGATCCAGTCCCAGGTAGTCGACATACACCCGAACGTCCGCCTGATGCGGCGACGGCGGTTCGCCTTGTCGTGGGATGGCCACCGTGTCAAGGGTTCCGGCGAGGCCGGCGAGTACGCCCGCCAGGATCGCCCACGACCCGGGGGAGACCGTGGTGCCGGCGAGCCATTGGCGTCCGAGATCGATCGCCGTGGCCGACAGCGTCCGCGGGGGCTCGCCCTTGACGGCCGCCTCGCATACTTCCCGGGCCGATTCGGCGGCGTCGGGGCGGGACGGCTGCCCGACGGCCGCGTGCAGCCACTCGATCCCGGCCAGGAGCGAGCGGCGTTGTTCCGGGGTCGTCGCCGCCTCGTGGGCCGTCCGGACCACCGACAGGGCAATCGACTTGACGTCGTCGAACAGGCTCTGACCGAAGCCGGCGAACTGGTCCATGGTATCCGGCAACCGAATGGGCAGGCCGATCGTGGCCGGTGACCAGGCGCCGGTCAGGGTGCGAATGATCGCGGTTCGGCAGTTGGCCTCGGTCGGGCTGCCCAGATCCAGATCGGACCGCCACGACGGTGGCACCCCCACGGTGCCCTCCGGCCCGGGGGCCTGCGGTGGCCAGACGTCGATCCGGCGCAGCATCGCCCGGACCAGCAACCGCGCCTGGCGTTCCCCCTCCCGGTCGAGGAAGTCGGCCAGCAGGGAGGTGGAGAGCAGGCGAACGGCGGCCGATCGGGTGGCCAGTTCGGCCAGCCGCCGGCGCAGATCGAACCGTGCCGTGACCCGGTCGTTGTGCGCGACGATCTCGCGCAGACTCGCGCTGATCGACTGGCTGGTGGCCGCGCCGACCACCTTCAGTAGTCCGCCGATCAGGTCGTACGGCTGGTCGACATCGTCGGCCGGCGCCGCCACCTCCAGGTCCGGCGACGGGCCCGCGGACGGCACGACGAACATCAAGACCCGGCGCACCGGCCGGCGCGCCGGCCGCTGGAACACGCGCTGCAGCAACACGTCCAGCGGCTGGTTGTTCAGCACTCCGCCGTCGACCGCCCAGTGGCTCCGGGTGATGTCGGCGTACTCGTGCATGGGCGGCCGCGCCGGAACCTCGCCGATCTTCTTGACCGCCGTGTCGTACGGCACGAAGGACGGCTCGAACGCACCGGGAAACGACGCCGAGCTGCGGGCCGCGAGGGCCAGCGCGGCGCCGGCCTCGGGCCTGCGCAGATCGTCCTGGGTGAAGGTGAACAGCGCGCGCTGGTTGCTGTCCTGGACGACGGTGCCAAGCGCATCGGTGAATCGGCTCGATTCGCCGGTCAGCAGGGTGGTGGTGATGTACAGGGTGGTCGAGGGAGACCGGCTCGGGATCTTCTTCGGAACGAGAGCGCCGATCTGCTCGTTCAAGTGCTTCAACATGCGCCGATCGCCGTACAGCAGCGACGTGACATCCGGGTCGGACGGATCGCGCAGCAGGTCCTGCAGCGAGCCCAGTTCGAGCCACATGTCGCGCAGCGGGCCGAGATCGCCGTCGTGGACGCGGGCATGCGCGAGCAGGGCCGCGTTGATGCCACCGGCGCTCGTCCCGGAGAGCACGTCCTGCTCGACCACCTGGTCGAGCAGATCGAGCAGGCGACGGTACAGCAGCCGGAGCGGCCCGTCGTTCGTACCCTCGCGACCCACCTCGGGCTCCGTGGCGCCGGACCGGCGTCGGTTCGACGCCTGCCGGAGCAGGTCCATCTCCCGCGCCACTCCACCCATCCACACCGCCAGACTGACCCCACCGGTCATGGTGGTTGCCAGTCGAACCTCCTGCGTCTCCGGCGAGACCGCCTGCCAATCAGGCTGGTTCATATCGCGACACCTCCGGCTTTCACGCGCCACGCCCTTCCGTTGAGCAAACTCGTCCGACTGTCGGATGAATGTCGCGTTCGAGCAGATACGTCCGGTTTCGCTGCGGGTCGCCGGCGAGGTGCACGGGCCGCCTCGAGGAGGGCTCGCCCGGCACGCTTGTGCCCGAGGGGGTGCGACGGGATCGCGGCCCCGTCAAGGTTCAGTCGCCGGCGCGGACCGGACCTCGGAACAAGCCCCGCCGCCGGTAGTGCTGCGGGCCAAGGACGGGCTGTCGACATGGCGATCGGCTCGGTCGCCTGAACGGCCAGCGGCGCCGGCTCGATCGTCCCCTGATCACGACGACCGCCGGCGTCGCGATCAGGTCAGATCGAGGTGGCCGGACCGACGATGAACCGGTCCATGCGGGGCGAATGTCAGCCGCGGTTCCGGTCACCGATAGGTCGTCCAGCTCGCCCTCGTTGCGCGATTCGATGATCGTCTGCGATACCCTGAACGGGTGTAAACCACCCGTTTGACCCGTTCGGATGATATCACTCGGACGAGTTGGCCGGCTGTGACTCCACGTAAGCGGGGGCAGGAGATCAGATGACCGGCGACGTGGACGCGCCCACGCAAGCCATCCCGACGAACCCGGCCGGACCGAAGCGGCAACGGGGATCAGACATCCGGGACAAGCCACTACCGCCCGTGGCGCCACCGGCCAGCGACGGGTTGATCGCCATCGGCCGGATCGCGATCATCTTCACGATCCTGGCCTGGCTGGCCTACGTGTTCGGGTACTTCATCACCGGCATCATCAACAGCTCGTACCAGAACAACATCGACTTCCTGGTGGAGACGATCGTCTATGTCGGGATCACCTCGGTGCTGGCGCTGTCCGCGCTGCTGTACCTGGTGGCCCGGCAGGGGGCCCTCTACCGGAGCCGGGCGCATCGCCGGGTTCCGCGGGCCGTCATCGACGGCTTCTTCGACACGACACTGCCGACCATGACCGTGCTCGTGCCGTCCTACCGCGAGGAAATCGCGGTGGTGCGCAAGACGCTGCTGTCCGCGTTGCTGCAGGAATACCCGTTCCTGCGGGTGGTGCTCCTGCTGGACGATCCGCCGAACCCGACCTCGGCCGCGAACAAGGCGCTGCTGGAGGGCGCCCGGCGGCTGCCGGCCGAGTTGGAGGAGTGGCTCAACGAGCCGCGGGAGCGCTTCGCCCGCACCCTCGAACACTTCGAGATGTCGGAGCTGGAAGACCCCGAGCCCGGGCAGGTGCTGGCCCAGATGCGCGCGCTGGCCGCCGAATTCGGCTGGGCGGTGGACTGGCTTCGGGTCCGGATGGACGAGGAACTCATCGAGGATCACGTCGACAAGTTCTTCGCCGAGCAGGTGCTGGGCGCCCTGGCCGATGACTTCGCCGCGGTCGGCGCGGCGCTCACCGCGGCGGCCGCCGAGGAGAGCCCGCTGCCCCGGGCCCGGATGCTGCAGCTGCACCGGCGGCTGGCCTGGACGTTCCGGGGCGAGGTGACCTCGTTCGAGCGCAAGCTCTATTCCTCGCTCTCGCAAGAGGCAAATAAGGCCATGAACCTCAACAGCTACATCGGGCTGATGGGGCACAGTTTCGAGGTGCAGGACACCCCGCGGGGGCAGGTGCTGTCCGCCGCCGGCGCATCCGGATCGCTGGTCATCCCGGACGCCGATTTCATCCTCACCCTGGACGCGGACAGCATCGTGCTGCCTGAGTACTGCCTGCGCCTGGTGTACGTCATGTGCCAACCGGAGAACGCCAAGCTGGCCGTCATCCAGACCCCGTACTCGGCGTTTCCGGGGTCGCCGACCCGGATGGAGCGGCTCTCCGGGGCGACCACGGACCTGCAGCACATCGTGCATCAGGGCATGAGCTACTACGGGGCCACCTTCTGGGTCGGCGCCAACGCCGTCATCCGCAAGCGGGCGCTCGACGACATCGTCGAGATCGAGCACCAGGGCGGCTTCGAGATCCGCCGGTACGTCATGGACCGCACCGTGATCGAGGACACCGAGTCCAGCGTCGACCTGGCCATTCACGGCTGGTGGTTGCTGAACTACCCGGAGCGGCTGAGCTACTCGGCGACCCCGCCGGACTTCGGCTCCCTGTGCATCCAGCGTCGTCGCTGGGCGAACGGCGGGCTGATCATCATGCCCAAGCTGTGGACGCTGCGGCAGTCCCGGAGCAAGCGGGCCCAGAACAACCGCGCGATCGAGACCCTTTTGCGGGTCAACTATCTCGCTTCTACCTGCTGGAGCAGCTTCGCCCTGGTGCTGCTGCTGGTCTACCCGTTCAACAACCGGCTGCTCAGCCCGCTGGTGCTGCTGGCGGCGCTGCCGTACTTCGCCGCGATGTCCTCGGACCTGAAACGCTGCGGCTACAAACGGATGGACATCTTCCGGGTCTACGGCTTCAACCTGATCCTGTTGCCGGTCAACCTGGCCGGCGTGTTCAAGTCGATGCAGCAGGCGATCACCGGCCGCCGGATCCCGTTCGCCCGGACCCCCAAGGTGGCCAACCGGACGGCCACCCCGCTGCTGTTCGCGTTCAGCCCGTTCCTGATCATCGGCTGGTCGGTGTGGACGGCCTGGCGCGGCTACGTGAACGGGTTCTGGGGCAACTTCGTCTTCGGCGCGTTCAATGCGTCGACCGCGGCCTACGCCCTGGTCGCGCTGGTCGGCGTGCGGTTCGCGCTGGTCGACGTCTGGCTCGGGTTCGTCGAGCGGCTGTACGTGTCCGACAAGCCGCGGGAGGTGGTCCGTGTGCGCCGGCGCCGGGCCGCTCCGGAGCCGGTGTCGCCCGGCTGGCGTGACGTGCTGTACCAGGGTGCCCCGGCCACGGCCACCGGCGAGTACGTATCGGAAAGCGCCGGCATGTTCCGGATTCTCGCCGACGTTCCGGAGGCGCCGGTGAATTACGGCCGGCGGGCGTCCGACCGTGCGCCGCAGGGCTACGGCCGGCGGGCCACCGACCGGGTCGACGGCCCGGCGGACGGGGCCGGGCGCCGGGAGGGCGATCAGGTCAACGCCGGTCGGCGGGCGAGCGACCAGGTCAATTTCGGTCGGCGGGCCGGCGACCAGGCCGGCTTCGACCGCCGGGCGGGCGACCGGGCCGGCGATGCGACCGGCCGAAGGGAGAGCGACCAGGGCGGCTCCGGCCGGCGGGGGAGCGACCAGCGGGGCCGCGCGGACGGGGAACGCGCGGTCGATCAGTCGTGAACCAATGGCAGTCGTGAACCAGTGGCAGTCGTGAACCAGTGGCAGTCGTGAACGAGGGGCGATCGTGAACGAGGGGCAGACGTGAACGAAGGGGACGTGCTCGACGCCGAGGCGACCGAGGCGCCGGCGGCGCACGACGACGGGCGGCACCTGTCGTGGTTCCGGGTGTTCCTGGTGGTCGCGGTGGTGGCGGCGGCGGTCGGCGGGGGTTGGTACTACTTCCGGCAACAGGAGGAGGCAGCGGTGGCGGCGGCCGGCGTTCCGTCCTGGTTCGCGCCGTACGTCGACGTCACCTCGACGCCGAGCTACGCCTTCGAGGATGCGACCAGCACGTCGGCGGTGCTGGCCTTCATCGTCAGCGCGAAGGACACGCCGTGCGACCCCAGTTGGGGCGGGGTGTACTCCATGGACCAGGCGGCCGACCAGCTCGACCTGGATCGCCGGGTAGCCCGGCTGCGCCAGCTCGGCGGCACGGTGTCGGTCTCCTTCGGTGGAGCTGCCAACTCCGAGCTGGCGATCGGCTGCACCGATGCGACGGCCTTGACGGCCGCGTATGCGTCCGTCGTCGACCGGTACGACCTGACCGACATCGATCTGGACATCGAAGGCCAGGCCTCGATGGCCCCCGAGGTCAACCAGCGGCGGGCCCAGGCGATCGCTGCGCTAGCCGCGCAGCAGCAGGCAGCCGGCAAGACCCTGAACGTGTGGCTGACCCTGCCGGTGATCTCCACCGGGCTGACCGCCGAGGGACAGGCCGTGGTCACCTCGATGCTGACCGGAGGCGTGCGGCCGGCCGGCGTGAACGCCATGACGATGGACTACGGCGAGCCGTTCCCGGAGGGCCGCACCATGGCGGCGCAGGGCGAGCTGGCGCTGACCGCCCTGCAGCAGCAGATCCAGGACGCCTACACCGCCGCCGGTCTCGACTTGAGCGACTCACAGGCCTGGAACCTGATCGGGGCGACCCCGATGATCGGGCAGAACGACATTCCCGCCGAGGTTTTCACCCTGGACGACGCATCGCAGACGCTCGCCTTCGCCCAGCAGCACAAGCTGGCCCGGCTCTCGATGTGGTCGGCCAACCGGGACCAGTCGTGCGGGCCCAACTACCCCGACGTCAAGGTGGTCTCCGACGTCTGCAGCGGCATCCAACAGCAGCCGGGGGCGTTCGGCGCGATCTTCGACCAGTTCGGCAGCGGGCAGGGACCCCGGGCCACCACAACCGACGCGCCGACGACCGGCAGCGCCGCGGCCACCACGACGCCGGCCGGGGTGCCGGCGCGGGCTACGACGACGGAGATCGTCGACGACCCGGCCTCGTCGCCGTACCAGATCTGGAACGAGAACCAGGGCTACCCGAAGGGCACCAAGGTGGTCTGGCACAAGAACGTCTACCAGGCCAAGTGGTACACCCAGGGCGACCAGCCGGACCTGCCCGTGGCCAGCGCGAACGAATCCCCGTGGACGCTGATCGGGCCGGTGCTGCCCGGCGATACCCCCATTCCGACACCGACCCTGCCGGCCGGCACCTACCCGGAGTGGAACGCGACCGACGTCTACGTCGCCGGCAGCCGGGTGCTGCACGACGGCATCGGCTGGCAGTCGCGGTTCTGGTCGCAGGGGGACGTCCCGGGCGCACCGCCCACCAGCCCGGACAAGCCATCGCCCTGGGAGCTGATCACCCAGCCGAACTGACCGTGCGGGCCGGCGGTGCCGACCGCCCGGGCTCCAACCACGCTGCCCTCACCACCTTGCGAGCCCGGCCGTGGTGACGGAACTCCCGGTGCGGGATCCGGGCGTCCGGTCGACCGGGAATTGCGTTCCCCCGATGGGGAGTTCGGCGGCGCGGCGTGCGAGCGCGGGGGGTCGCTGGCCACGGGTTGTCAGTGCGCCCTCGCGACCGGCGCGCGGCCGCCCCGTGCGACTGTGCCCTGGGGTTCAGAACGGTGGTGGGTCGGGGTCTTCCGGTGGCGGTGGGTCCGGGGGGTTTTCGGGTGGGGGTTGCCAGAGGCGGGTGTGCGGCCGGGTGTAGGTCCGGTCGAGTGGGGTGGTCCATTGGTAGCCGGCCGGGGTGTGGTCGAGGTGGTAGCCGCCGCCGTCTTTGGTGCGGTGGTGGTGTTTGCAGGCCGGGGCGAGGTTCGTCGCGCTGGTCGATCCGCCGGTGGCCTGTCCGGGACGGAACGGTTCGGTGTGGTCGAGTTCGCAGCGGTGGGCGGGCTGCCGGCAGCCGGCCATGACGCAGGTCTGGTCCCGGACCAGGACGTGGTCGGCCAGGGACGCCGGGGGTTGGTAGGTGGTGCGGCCGTAGTCGAGCAGCGTCCCGGTCAGTGGGTCGCAGACCAGGCGGCGCAGGGTGGCGTCGGCGGCGATCTGCCGGGCCTGGGCGGGGGTGATCGGCCCGTAGCCGGTCAGCTGGGCGACGTCCCCGGTGGGCGGCCCGGGCAGCAGCGCGGTGATCGGCAGGTGACCTGCACGTGCGGGCGGCGCCGCTGCCGGACCGGTAGGTCCCGGCCCTGCCAGGTCCCGGTGTCCAGGACGTCGGTGCACAGGTCCACCAGGACGTCGACCCGCCGGTTGTCCGCGGTGCGGTCGTCGTCGGGGGTGCGGGCGGCGTCGCTCATCGCGGTGAGCGCGGCGTGGATGGTCGCGATGTCGGGCAGGGTGGAGAACACCTTGAGGGTGGCCATGCCGTCGGGGTCGCTGTGGCGGGTGATGCCGCGACGTTCCCGGGCCTGTTCGTGGCGGTCCTGCGCGCCGTGCGGGTCGCGGCGGATCACCGCGGCCGCGATCAGGTCGTGCACCTGCGGCATGGTGCTGGCCGGCAGGTCGGGCAGCACGTCCCGTTCGACCTGGGCGGCGACCTCGTCGGTGACGTCACCGGTGCCCTGGTGCACGGCGCGGGCCTTGCGGTCGCTGATCTGGCCCGCGTGCAGGGCGGCGAACGTGGCCGGCAGGCGGGTGGTGAACGCTTCGGCTTCCAGGAGTTTGCGGGTGGCGGTGGTTTCCGCGACGCCCAACGCCAACGCGATCTCGGTGGGCAGGAACTCACGCAGCCCGGGGTAGTTGCGGGACAGTTCGGCCAGGTCGGCGATCTGGCCGCCCTGGAGGTGGGCGATGACCCGTTCCCGGGCCCGGATGGAATCGACCAGCACGTTGGCCCACACCGATTCCTGCCCCGGCAACCCGAGCTCGTCGGCGGGGCGGGCCGGCCGGTGTTGCAGGAACCGGGCCAACGCCCCACCGGCCGGGGTGGTGCCGATCCGGTGCCGGTACTCGGCCAATTGCACCGCGGCGTCGTCGACGGTCCGCGGTCGCAGCAGTTGGTGGATGGTGAACTCCGGCGCCCACTGCGGTCCGTCCGACGGGTGCCGCTCGGCCGTGCCCGGCGCCCAGAGTTCGTGGGGTGGCGGCGACGCGGGCGGAGCGGACCGCCACACCAGGGCACGGTCCCCGTGCTGCCGCTCCGCTACAAACATACCTGATCATAGCATCATTTAAGAACACATGTCCAAAGGCGATCGTTCGTCACCGGAAGGGTGTCGATCATTGTGTCGCGCGGGTCTGACAGGCGTGGTCGAGCAGGTCGGTCGGGCCCGGGCGACGCCGCGTCCGGCCACCGCCGTCTGTTCAGCAGTGTCGCGGCAAGCGATCTCGCCCGCGATCGACCCGACAGTGATCTCCACCAGCTGTGACCCCAATAGGGACTTTCGGCCGTACTCTCCGGGTCGGATCGTTCGTATGGTCTTACCAATAGGAACCATCACGGCACGGCGCGTCCCACAAGGAGCCGAACGACAATGACCACTCTGGAAACCGGAACTGCCATCCGCCCGACCGGCATCGACGCCTGGGCGGGCTTCGTGCCCGGCCCCTGGGCCGCCGGCGTCGACGTCCGCGACTTCATCCAGCGCAACTACACCCCGTACGAGGGCCACGACACCTTCCTGGCCGGCCCGACCGAGCGCACAGCCCACATCTGGCAGACGCTGGCCGGCATGTTCCCGGAGGAACGCGCCAAGGGCATCTACGACGTGGATGCCGCCACCCCGTCGACGATCGTCTCGCACGCGCCCGGCTACATCGACAAGGACAACGAGATCATCGTCGGCCTGCAGACCGACGTCCCCCTCAAGCGCGCGATCATGCCCAACGGTGGCTGGCGGATGGTCGAGGACGCGCTGAAGACCTACGGCTACGAGCCGGATCCGATTGTGAAGAAGATCTTCACCACCTACCGCAAGACCCACAACCAGGGCGTCTTCGACGTGTACCCGCCGGACGTCCGGGCCGCTCGCAAGTCGCACATCATCACCGGCCTGCCGGATGCCTACGGCCGCGGCCGGATCATCGGCGACTACCGCCGGGTCGCGCTGTACGGCGTGAACAAGCTGATCGCCGCCAAGCAGGCCGACCGGGCCGAGCTGGACGCGCTCGCCTCGGTCGAGGACGTCATCCGCGACCGCGAGGAGAACACCGAACAGATCCGCGCCCTGCAGGAACTGGTGCAGATGGCGGCAAGTTACGGCTTCGACGTCACCCGACCGGCGGTCACCGCTCAGGAGGCCATTCAGTGGCTGTACCTGGCCTACCTGGCCGCGGTGAAGGAGCAGAATGGCGCGGCCATGTCGCTCGGCCGGACCGCCACCTTCCTGGACATCTACCTGCAGCGTGACCTCGAGGCCGGCCTGATCACCGAGACGCAGGCGCAGGAGATGATCGACGACCTGGTCATCAAGCTGCGCATCGTGCGCTTCCTGCGCACCCCCGAATACGACGCGCTGTTCTCCGGCGACCCGACCTGGGTGACCGAGACGATCGGCGGCATGGGTGAGGACGGGCGTCCGCTGGTCACCAAGAACTCCTTCCGGATGCTGCAGACCCTGAACAACCTGGGCCCGGCTCCCGAGCCGAACCTGACCGTGCTGTGGTCGGACAAGCTGCCGTTCGGATTCAAGGAGTTCTGCGCCAAGGTGTCCATCGACACCTCGGCCATCCAGTACGAGTCGGACGATCTGGTCCGGACCAACTGGGGCGACGACGCCGCCATCGCCTGCTGCGTGTCGGCGATGCGGGTGGGCAAGCAGATGCAGTTCTTCGGCGCGCGGGTCAACCTGGCCAAGACCCTGCTGTACGCGATCAACGGTGGCAGGGATGAGATCTCGGGCACCCAGGTCGTCCCGCCGGCCGTGCTGCCGGTCGGTCCGGTGACCGGGGACACCCTGGTGTTCGAGGACGTGCAGGCCCGGTTCGACACCATGATGGACTGGCTGGCCGCCACCTACGTGGACGCGCTGAATTGCGTGCACTACATGCACGACAAGTACGCGTACGAGCGGCTGGAGATGGCGCTGCACGACAAGTCGATCCTGCGCACCCTGGCCTGCGGCATCGCCGGCCTGTCGGTGGTCGCGGACTCGCTGTCGGCCATCAAGTACGCCAAGGTGCACCCGGTCCGCGACGAGAACGGTTTGATCACCGACTATCTGGTGGACGGCGACTTCCCGACATTCGGCAACGACGACGACCGGGTCGATGAGATCGCGGTCGAGATCGTGCGCGAGTTCATGGCCAAGGTCCGCCGGCACCCGTCGTACCGCGGCGCCGTGCATACCCAGTCGGTGCTGACGATCACCTCGAACGTGGTGTACGGCAAGGCCACCGGCAACACCCCGGACGGCCGGCGCAAGGGCGAACCGTTCGCCCCCGGGGCCAACCCGATGAACGGGCGGGACAATCACGGCATGCTGACCAGCGCGCTCTCGGTCGCCAAACTGCCCTACGACGAGGCGCAGGACGGCATTTCGCTGACCTCGACCGTCGTGCCGAGCAGCCTGGGCCGGGACAAGGGTGAGCAGGTGCAGAACCTGGTCGGCCTGCTGGATGCCTACATGGTTTCCCAGGGGTTCCATATGAACGTCAACGTGCTCAACCGGGAGACCCTCGAAGACGCGATGGAGCACCCGGAGGACTACCCGCAGTTGACCATCCGGGTCTCGGGTTATGCGGTCAATTTCGTCCGGCTGACCCGCGAGCAGCAGCTGGACGTGCTGTCGCGGACCTTCCACGGAACTCTGTGACGTCATGACCATCGTGTTGGGATCGCCGACGGTGGGTCGCCGGCACTCGGCCACCCACGATGACCCGGCCCGGGATGCCCGGCTGGCCGCCGTCCGCGACGGTGCACTGGGCAGCGTGCACTCGTGGGAGCTGGTCACCGCCGTCGACGGTCCCGGCACCCGGTTGACCTACTTCCTCTCCGGCTGCGCATTACGCTGCCTGTACTGCCAGAACCCGGACACCTGGAAGCTGCCGGACGGGGTGCCGACCACCATCGACGAGGTCAAGGCAAGGATCTTCCGGTACGCGCCGGTGCTGCGAGCCACGCACGGCGGGTTGACCGTGTCCGGCGGCGAGCCCTTGTTGCAGACCGCGTTCCTGGGCCGGATGCTCTCCTACGCCAAGGATCTCGGCCTGCACACGGCGGTCGACACCTCCGGCTTCCTCGGTGCCCGGGCCTCCGACACGCTGCTGGACAACACCGATCTTGTCCTGCTGGACGTGAAGTCCGGCCTGCCGGAGACCTACCGGATGGTCACCGGCCGGAACCTGGCGCCCACGTTGGCGTTCGGTCGCCGCCTCGCCGATCGGGGGAACAGGATCTGGATCCGCTACGTGCTGGTGCCCGACCTCACCGACGCCGTCGAGAACGTCGACGCCGTCGCCGATTACGTCGCCGAGCTCCAGCAGCGTGGGCCCGGCGGCGTGATCGAGCGGGTGGAGATCCTGCCCTTCCACCAGATGGGCAAGGACAAGTGGCACCAGCTCGGGATCACCTACCCGCTGGAAGACACCGAACCACCCGGCGCCGAGCTGACCGAGCGGGTGCGCGCCCAGTTCCGGGCCCGCGGGCTGACGGTCTACTGAGCCACCGGGCCGTCGTCGGTCAGCAGCGTGACGATCTGCTGCAGACCGGCGGCGTTCTGGTCGAGCTTGCCACGCATCTCGGTGAAGCCTGCGTTGATGTCGGACTCAAGCTTGTTGAAACGATCGTCCATCCGGTCCAGACGGCCGTCCATCCGGTCGAACCGGGCGGCCGTCTGCACGCCGAGCGCGTTGATGGCCGCCCGGTGCGCGTCGACCTGCACGCTCAACGACGACAGGTCGCGGTCGTTCGCGGCGGCCAGGTGCCGGGCCGCCGCCGCGTCCGCGGCCACCTGCCGCATCTGGGCCTCCAGTGCGCTGACCCGCGCCTCGAGGTCGGGCCCGTTCGCCATGCCGGGAGCATGCGGCGCCGACGTCGACCGCCCAAGAGTTATCCACAATCCGTCCACACGGCCGGCCGCCCGGTCATGGTGAGCAGGATGCCCGCGATCGGCGCCCGGACCGGCGGGCCGTCGCCGACCTCGAATTCGACATCGGTGGCCACAAAACGGGTCCCGGCGTGATCGCGCTGCGCGTGGTACGGAAACCCCCGCGTCCAGACGAATTCCGCGGCCTCCCGCGCGGCGTCGACCGGCATGGGATGGGACCGGCCCAGCGGGATCGCGATGTCCTGGCTGTGCACCAGCACGTCGACCAACGGATCGGCCGGCTTGGTGCCGGGCGGCCGCCGCCGGGACGTGGCCTGCCGCTCGTACCGGGCCATGATCTGCTCGACCGGCCGTGACCCCTGCTCGCGGGCCAGCCGGTCCATCAACCGGTTGAAGTCGCCCCGCGCCCGGACCATCCCGATCAGCGTGCCGGGGACGGAGTAGTCGCTGCCGGAGATGGCGTGCGCGGCCACGTCCCGTACCCGCCAGCCCGCGCACAGCGACGGACGGTCCCACTCGGCGTCATCGAGTGACCGCAGCAGGTCCAGCAGCCGGGCGCGCTCGTGGTGGATCGTGACCCAGAGCTGATCGGTGTCCATTCGGCTCAAGGTACCGACGCGGCCGGAGCCACCTGGTGGCCGCGGGCACCGGGAACGGCACCGATCCCACGAACGCCCGGCGCCGATCCGGTCGGATTCAAAGGGTGATGAGGTGGGCACAGTGCGTGGCATGTCCTCGCCCACCCAGGCGCCGGTGAGCACGCACCGGGCGATCCTGAACACCGTCAAGGGCTCCGCCGGGAACCTCGTCGAGTGGTACGACGTGTACATCTACACAGTGTTCGCCGCGTACTTCGAGAACCAGTTCTTCGACTCGGCGGACAAGAACTCGACGATCTATATCTACGGCATCTTCGCGGTCACCTTCGTCATGCGGCCCATCGGGTCGTGGTTCTTCGGCCGGTTCGCCGACCGGCGGGGGCGGCGCGCCGCCCTGACCGTCAGCATCACGCTGATGTCGGCGTGTTCGCTGGTCGTCGCGGTGATGCCCACCCGGGAGTCGATCGGGGTGTGGGCGGCGGTCATCCTGATCGCGGCCCGGCTGGTGCAGGGGTTCGCCACCGGCGGTGAGTACGGCACCTCGGCGACGTACATGTCGGAGGCGGCGACGGCGAACCGGCGCGGCTTCTTCTCCTCGTTCCAGTATGTGACCCTCGTCGGTGGCCACGTGCTGGCCCAGTTCACGCTGCTGATCCTGATCAGCACGATGTCCACCGACGCGATCAAGGACTGGGGCTGGCGGATCGGGTTCCTCATCGGGGCGATCGCCGCGCTGGTGGTGCTCTGGATGCGCCGCACCATGGACGAGTCGCTCTCGGCCGAGCATCTGGCCGCCGTGCGGTCCGGGCAGGACACGTCGTCCGGCTCGCTGAAGTCGCTGTTCACCACCTACTGGCGGCAGCTGCTGTGGGTCTTCCTGGTCACCGCGGGCGGCACGATCGCGTTCTACACCTACAGCGTCAACGCGCCGGCGATCGTGAAGAAGGCCTTCGGTGAGGACGGCGCGACCGCCGCGACCTGGGTCAACCTGCTCAGCCTCATCCTGCTGATGGCCATCCAGCCGATCGGCGGGCTGATCAGCGACCGCGTCGGGCGCAAGCCGCTGCTGGTGTTCTTCGGCGTCGGCGGCGTGCTCTACACCTGGGTGCTGATCACCTACCTGCCGCAGACCACGTCGGCGGTGACGGCGTTCCTGCTCACCGCGGTCGGCTACGTCATTCTCACCGGCTACACCTCGGTCAACGCAATCGTCAAGGCCGAGGTGTTCCCGGCGCACATCCGGGCGCTGGGGGTCGGACTGGGGTACGCCCTGGCCAACTCGATCTTCGGCGGCACCGCGCCGGTGATCTACCAGGCATTCTCGGCGGCCGACCGGACCACCCTGTTCATCGTCTACGTCACCGCGGTCATCGCCGTGAGCCTGGTCGTCTACGTCTTCTTCATGCGCAACCGGGCGGTGACGGCGCTGGACCGCGAGCAGGGCGACGCCTGGGCCCGGGCGTCGGTGCCCACGCGCTGACCGGTCGTCTCGTTCGTTACGACCGTTAGTTCCATAAGGCAGACACCGCACTCGGCGACCGGCAGGCTCATGGACAGAGCGGTTCGGACGCCCCGGATCGCGACAAGTGAAGACAGGCCAGCCGGCACGCCGCCGGCCCGGGCATCCAGCGAAGAACCCCGAGACGCACGCCGCGCACCGGGGTTCTTGCTTATCCGGGGTCAGCCGGCGAAGCGCTCGAGTCCGTCCAGAATGCGCTCGAGACCGAACTCGTAGGCGTTGTCGGTCGCCCGACCGGCCGTCGCATCGGCAAAGGCGCCGGCCGTCAACGGGTACTCGTTGGCCCGCCGCCCCAGCGCATCGAGGAGCAGGGTGCCGATCGTCAGTTCGGGATGCGGGGTGGACTCCTGCGCCACGATCCCGCGGACGTGGAAGCTGACCAGCGCGAGCGTGTCCAGCCGGCCGGCCGGCGTCAGCGAAAGGCCCTCCAGGGCGCCGAGGCCGGCCTCGATCCAGCCCGCCTCGATCGGTCCGATCAACCGGCCGCCCGCGGTGGCGACGGCCAGCCAGGGATGCCGGGTGGCGGCGACGCGCATCGCGTCGGCCCACGCCCGCAGGCCGTCCCGCCAACCGGCGGGCAGCGTCGGCGGCGGGGCGAACGCTGCCTCGACCATCAACGCGACGAGTTCGGCGCGACCCGGAACGTGGCGGTAGAGAGCCATCTTCGTCACGCCGAGCGCCTCGGCGACCCGCTGCATCGAGGCCGCCTCCATGCCGTCGGCGTCGGCAACCGTGACGGCGGCGGCCACGATCCCGGCCAGCTCGATCCGCGGTCGGGGACCGCGACGGGGTGCGCGGGGTGCCGACCAGAGCAGGTCCGCGAGCGTCGGTTCCGGCATGACGAACCCTCCTCGTGCGCAACTGTGTCTATCAGACGCTAATATGTGTCGGGTAGACACAGTTTCTCTGCGAAGGGAGCGGGCATGAAGGTCTTGATCTCGGGGGCCAGCATCGCCGGACCGGCGGTCGCGTTCTGGCTGGCCCGGGCCGGGTACGAGGTGACCGTCGTCGAGCGGGCGACGGCGGTCCGGGCGGGGGGCCAGGCGGTCGACTTCAAGGGCAGCACGCACCGGACGGTGCTGGACCGGATGGGCTGTTGGGACGACGTCGAACGGATCCGGACGACGCCGACCGACCAGCACGTGGTGGACGCCGCCGGCCGGCTGCGGGCGGTGATTCCGGCCGAATTCATCGGCGGCGACCTCGAGGTGCTCCGCGGCGACCTCGGACGTCTGCTGTACGAGCGGACCCGGGACGTGGCCGACTACCGGTTCGGGGACCGGATCGTGACGCTGGTCGATGGCGCCGACGGCGTCGACGTGGAGTTCGGTGGCGGCGGCCGTGGTCGGTACGACCTGGTCGTCGGCGCCGATGGCATCCACTCCGGGGTCCGGCGGCTGGTCTTCGGCCCGGAGGAGGAGCACGTGCGGTACCTCGGCCACTACTACGCGGTGGCCGGCACCACCACCGGTGTCGAGGCCGGCCGCCAGCCCGCCTCGGCGTCCGGCCGCGGCATCGGGTTCTGGTTCAACGAGCCGGGGCGGCTGGCGGCGATCGGTGGACCCAAGGCGCCCGATCTGTTCGTGTTCGCGTCCGGGCCGCTGGACTTCGATCGGGACGACGTCGAGCGGCAGAAGGATCTGGTGCGGCAGGTGTACGCGGAGCGGCCATGGCGGGTGCCGGAGATGCTGGACCGGCTGTCCGCGCCCGGCGAGTTCTTCCTCGACGGGATCAGCCGCGTCCGGATGCCGCGGTACACCCGCGGCCGGGTGGCGCTCGTCGGGGACTCCGCCTACGGCAACACCCTGGGCGGTTTCGGCACCGGGCTGGCCATCGTCGGTGCGTATGTGCTGGCCGGCGAGCTGGCGACGGCCGGGGGTCGGGAGCACGCGCTCGAGCGGTACGACCAGCTGATGCACCGGTACGCCAAGGTCGCCCGGTCCGGCAACGCCGGGCCGTTCCTGGCCCCGCGAACCGGAATCGGGATCCGGCTGCGGAACCTGATGTTCACCAACCGGCTCGCCTACCGCACGTTGATGGGGATGACGAACACGTTCGCCACCGACATCGCCCTGCCGGACTACCGGTTCCCGCCGTCACCGAGCGCGCGCGGTCGCCACCCCGGCGAGCTCGACCAGCCGGGCCCGCACCGGATCGGGCAGCCCCGGACCGGCAGCGTCCAGCGCGGCCAGCCCGGACCGGACGAGCGAGGTGATCCGGGCCTCCACGGCGTCGACGGCCCCTGACCCGGCGATGACGCCGGCGAGCCGGCCGGCGTCCACGCCCGGTCGGCCCACGCCGTCGTCGAGCTCGGCCAGCGCGGCCGGGTCGGCCGCCAGCGCCGCCCGGGCGGTGGCCAGCAGCACCGTGCGCTTGCCCTCGGCCAGGTCGTCGCCGGCCGGCTTGCCGGTGACCGCGGGGTCGCCGAACACGCCGAGCAGGTCGTCGCGCAGCTGGAAGGCCACCCCGATGTCGGCGCCGTAGCCGCGCAGCGCCGCGACCATCGCCGGCGACGCCCCGGCCAGGGCCGCCCCGAGATGCAGGGGGCGCTCCACGGTGTAGGCGGCCGTCTTGTACCGGTTGACCCGCAGCGCGTCGCGCTCCTGGACGGCCGGGTCACCCTCGGTCGACGCGGCCACGGCGAGGTCGAGCAACTGCCCGGCCAGCACCTCGGTGCGCATCACCCGCCACACCGGCGCGGCCGCCGGGACGGCGGCCAACTCGGCCGCCCCGCCCAGGAATACGTCGTCGGCCCACGCGAGCGCCAGGTCGCCGAGCAGCACCGCCACCGAGACCCCGTAGTGCTCGGCGTCGCCGGCGAGTCCCTCATCGACGTGCTGCTTGGCCACCGCGCGGTGGGTGGCCGGCCGCCCGCGTCGCCGTTCGGAACGGTCGATCACGTCGTCGTGGACCAGGGCGCAGGCCTGCAGCAACTCGACCGCCGCGCCCACCCGGAGCACCGCTTCTGCGTCCGGTCCGGAGCTCGCGCCGCCGCCGGCCAGCCAGCCGCACCACAGGAACTCCGGGCGCAACCGCTTCCCGCCGTCCGAGACGAACTCGACCAGCAGGTCGATCGAACCGGCCAACCGCCCGTCGACGGCCACCACGTCGGCCCGGCACCGGTCGAGCTCGCGGGCGATGACCTCGTGCAAACGGTCGGCGTCGATCACCGGACCAGTGTGCCGCTTCATCGGACGGTCATCGGGCCCGGATAGGCTCACAGGATGCCGACGGTTCCCGACAGACTGGCCGCGCCGGGGCCCCACTTCTCGGTCGAGTTCATGCCACCGCGCAGCGACGCGGACGAGGACGTGTTGTGGCGGTCGGTGCGCCGCCTGGAACCGCTGCGCCCGGCGTTCGTCTCCGTCACCTATGGGGCCGGCGGCTCCCGCCGGGAACGCACGATCCGGATCACCCAGCGGATCGCCGAGGAGACCACGCTGCTGCCGGTGGCCCACCTGACCGCGGTCGGCCACTCGGTCGCCGAACTGCGCCAGGTCATCGGTTCCTATGCCGCGGTCGGCGTCAACAACATCCTGGCGTTGCGGGGCGACCCGCCCGGTGATCCGAACGGCGAGTGGGTCGCCCATGCGCAGGGCCTGGAGTACACCGGCCAGCTGGTCGCGCTGGCCCGATCGCTCGGGAATTTCAGCGTCGGCGTCGCCGCCTATCCGGACAAGCATCCCCGCTCGCCCGACCTGGACTCGGACACCAGGTTCCTGGTCGACAAGATCAACGCCGGGGCCGACTACGCGATCACCCAGATGCTGTTCTCCACGGCCGACTATCTGCGGTTGCGGGACCGGATGCACCGGGCCGGCGCCACCGTCCCGGTGTTGCCCGGCATCATGCCGGTCACCTCGCACACCCGCCTGATGCGCATCGTCGAGCTGTCCGGTCAGCGGATCCCCGAGGAGCTCGCGGATGCGTTGTACGCGGTCCGGGACGACCCGGCGGCCGGGCGGGCGATCGGCATGGAGCATGCGGTGCGGATGAGCGAGGAGCTGCTCGCCGAAGGCGCACCGTGCCTGCACTTCTACACGTTCAACCGGTCGAAGGCGACTATCGAGGTGCTCGCCGCCATGGGCATGACCCCAGCGCTGCGCCGTTGATCGTCACCGTCGATGGATCTCGGTAGCCCCGAAGCGGTCTTCGCGATCGCGTCCCTGGTCCTGCTGCTCTCGGTCATCGCGGTCCGGCTGTCCCGGCGGTTCGGCACCCCGACCCTGCTGCTCTACCTGGGCATCGGCATGGTGCTGGGCGTCGACAGCCTGGGCATCGACCTGGACAACACGCTGCTCACCGAGCATCTCGGGTTCGTTGCGCTGGTGTTCATCCTGGCCGAGGGCGGCCTGACCACCCGCTGGGAGAACGTCCGGCCGGCGCTGGGCCTGGGTATTTCGCTGGCCACCGTGTCGGTGGTGGTGTCGATCGCGGTCGCCGGCGCCGGGGTGTTCCTGTTGATGGGCTTCGACTGGCGGACCGCCCTGCTCTGGGGGGCGGTGCTGTCCAGTACGGACGCCGCGGCGGTGTTCTCCGTGCTGCGTGGGGTCGGAGTCAAGCCCCGGATCTCCTCCGCGCTGGAGCTCGAATCAGGTCTCAACGACGCCCCGGTCGTCATCGCGGTGGTGCTGCTGGCCGGTACCTCCGAGATCACCTGGCTCGACCCGCTGCTGGTGGTGTACGAGCTGGTCGCCGGCGCCATCATCGGCGCGGCGATCGGATTCGGCGGCGCCTGGGTCATGCGCCGCGAGGCGCTGCCCGCGGCCGGCCTCTACCCGCTGGCCACCATCGCCCTGATCGGCGGCGCGTACGCGGTCGGCGTGTTCACCCACGCGTCGGGCTTCCTGGCCTGTTACGTGGCCGCCGTGGTGCTGGGCAACGCCCGGGTCCCGCACCGCTCGGCCACCCTGTCCTTCGCCGAGGGCCTGGGCTGGGTCGCGCAGATCGGCCTGTTCGTCATGCTGGGCCTGTACGTCGACCCGACCAGCCTACTGCCGGCGCTGGTACCGGGCCTGCTGATCGGATTGTGGGTGCTGCTGGTCGCCCGGCCGCTGTCGGTGGTGGCAGCCGCGCTGCCGTTCCGGCTGCCCTGGCAGGAGCAGGTGTTCCTGTCCTGGTCCGGACTGCGCGGTGCGGTGCCCATCGTGCTGGCGATGATCCCGCTGATGAACGGGATGGAGTACTCCAACCTGCTGCTCGACGTGATCGTGGTGGTCGTCGTCACCTACACGTTGCTGCAGGGCACCACCCTGCCCTGGGTGGCCCGCACCCTGGGCGTGGTCCAGTCCGGTCAAGCCCTGGAGATCCAGCTCGAGGCCGCCCCGCTCGACGAGATGAACGCGCACGTGCTGCAGGTCACCATCCCGGACAAGTCGAAGATGCACGGCGTCTACATCTCGCAGCTGCGCCTGCCGATGCCGGCCACCATCTCGCTGCTCATGCGGAACGGGGAACCGGTGCACCTCAACCCGAATATCCGGCTCCAGTCCGGGGATCAGCTGCTCATCGTCGCCCCCGAACCGGTCCGCGCCGCCACCGAGCGCCGGCTGCGGGCCGTCGGTCGCGGTGGTCCGTTGGCCACCTGGTTCGGCGACCGCGGCGACCGGGCCGACTGACCCGTCGGATCGGGCAGCCGACTCTGGGACAATGACCCGGTGATCCAGGCTTGCCGAACGAGAGATCAATACCGAGCCGGCACCTTCGGGAGGACCGTGCTTGCGAGGTCTCCCGGAAAGGTGGCGGCGTGACCGACCAGCCCGACGACGCCGCTCCCGAGACCCAGGAGGAGTCGGTCCCGGCCCCGCCGCTGCCGCCGCGCAAGGTCGGATTGCTCGCCGCGATCGCGGCGACGGTCGTCATCCTCGACCTGATCAGCAAGATCGTCATCGTGGCCACCGTGCAGCCGGGCGAGCCGGTCCGGGTCCTGGGCGGGCTGGTCTACCTCTCACTCATCCGCAACCCGGGCGCGGCGTTCTCCATGGCCACCGGCATGACGTGGGTGCTGGCGCTGGTCGCGATCGGCGTGGTCATCTTCATCATCCGGATGGCGCCGCGGCTGCGGTCGACCCCGTGGGCGGTGTCCCTGGGGCTGGTGCTGGGCGGGGCGATGGGCAACCTGATCGACCGGATCTTCCGGGCGCCGGGCTTCCTGCAGGGCCACGTCGTCGACTTCGTCTCGGTGTTCGGGCCCAACGCGCAGTACTTCCCGGTGTTCAACGTCGCCGACTCGGCCATCACCATCGGCGGCATCAGCCTGGTCGTCACGGCGCTGCTCGGCATTGATTTCGACGGCACCCGCACCAAGTCCGGAAAGGCGAAAAATGCCTGACGTCCGCCGGCTCCCGGTGCCCAACGGGCTGGCCGGCATGCGGCTGGACGCCGGCGTCTCCCGGCTGCTGGGCCTGTCCCGGACGGCGGTTGCGGACATGATCGACGCCGGTGACGTGCTGGTCGACGGCGCCCCGGCCGCCCGGTCCAGCAAGATGACCGTGGACAGCTGGCTGGAGATCACCCTGCCGGAACCCGATCGGCCGGCCGCCGTGGTGCCGCAGATGGTCGACGGACTGACCGTGCTCTACCGCGATGCCGACATCGTGGTGGTGGACAAGCCGGTCGGGGTCGCCGCCCACCCGTCGCCCGGCTGGACCGGGCCGACGGTGCTCGGTGCGCTGGCCGGCCTGGGCATCGCGGTGGCCACGAGCGGGGCGGCCGAGCGGCAGGGCATCGTGCACCGGTTGGACGTGGGCACCACCGGGGCCATGGTCGTCGCGCTGTCCGAGCGGGCCTACACCGCACTCAAGGCGGCGTTCAAGGAGCGGACCGTCGAGAAGGTCTATCACGCGCTGGTCCAGGGCCACCCGGATCCCAGCGCCGGCACCATCGACGCGCCGATCGGCCGGCACCCGACGTCGGACTGGAAGTTCGCCGTGGTCGCCGGCGGCCGGGAGAGCGTCACCCACTATTCGACGCTGGAGGCGTTCCCGGCCGCCAGCCTGCTCGAGGTGCATCTGGAGACCGGCCGCACCCATCAGATCCGGGTGCACTTCGCGGCCATGCGGCACCCCTGTGTCGGGGACCGCACCTATGGTGCCGATCCGACGCTGGCCGACCGGCTGGGCCTGCAGCGGCAGTGGCTGCACGCGCGAACCCTGGGCTTCGCCCATCCCGACGACGGGCGATGGGTGGAGTTCACCAGCCCCTACCCGGCCGACCTGGCGCACGCGCTCGAGGTGCTGGGCGGCTGACCCTGGACAGGCAAGCATCTGCTTGCCTATTGTGGTGAGGTGTGGCCGAGTCCGCTGCTTCCGACGCCCTGTTCCGGGCGCTCGCCGACGCCACCCGCCGGATCATCCTGGACGAGCTGGCGCAGCGGGACGGCCAATCGCTGTTCGAGATCTGCACCCGGTTGGCGATGCGGCATGAGATCGGCTCGTCGCGCCAGGCCATCTCGCAGCACCTGGCGCTGCTCGAGCAGGCCGGGCTGGTCCGCACCGAGCGGGCCGGCCGCACCAAGCTGCACCACCTGACCACCGCGCCGCTGGGCGAGATCGCCCGGCGGTGGCCCGTCGCGCCCGTCAACCACGAGTCCACCCACGAGAAGGAGAACTGATGCTCCGGATCAGCGTCACCAGCGTGTTCGTCGACGACCAGGCCAAGGCCTTGGCGTTCTACACCGACAAGCTCGGCTTCCGGCCGGGCTATGACGTGCCGGCCGGCGAATACCGGTGGTTGACCGTCGGCGACGACCATTCGGACGTCCAGCTGCTGCTGGAGCCGGACGCCCATCCCGCCGCGAAGGCATTCAAGGCGGCCCTGGTCGCCGACGGCATCCCGGCCACCCAGTTCGCCGTCGACGACGTGGCCGCCGCCCATGCCGAACTGTGTGAGCGGGGAGTGGTGTTCGCCCAGCCGCCGACGGTGCTGGGGCCGGTGACCACGGCGGTTCTGGACGACACCTGCGGCAACCTCATCCAGATCGTGCAGATGAACGGCTGACCAACTCGCGGCCTCCGGCACGCCATCGACTGCGTCCGTCGGGGCGTCCCGGTAGGTTCTGAAACCATGACTTACTCCGTCCCGGCACCGCTTCGTCAGCGCCCGGCGTTCCAGGCCCTGCAGCAGCATTTCGAGAAGCTGCGTGACGCCACCCTGGCCGAGCTGTTCGCCGCCGACGCCGAGCGCGGCACCAGCCTGTCGCTGCAGGCCGAGGGCATCTATCTGGACTATTCCAAGCACCGGATCACCGCCGAGACGATCGAGTTGCTGGTCGCGCTGGCGGAGGAATCGAACCTGGCCGACCTGCGGGCGGACATGTTCGCCGGCGAGCACATCAACATCACCGAGGACCGCGCGGTGCTGCATGTGGCGCTGCGCGCCCCGGCCGGTGCGGTGATCGAGACCGACGGGGCCGACGTCGTGCCGGACGTGCACGAGGTGCTCGGCCGGATGGGCGCGTTCGCCGACAAGATCCGGGCCCGCGAGTGGACCGGGCACACCGGCAAACCGATCGTCAACATCGTCAACATCGGCATCGGCGGCAGCGACCTGGGCCCGGTGATGGCCTACGAGGCGCTGCGGCACTACTCCGACCGGGGCCTGACGTTCCGCTTCGTCTCCAATGTCGACGGCACCGACTTCGCCGAGAAGACGCACGACCTGGACCCCGCGGAGACCCTGTTCATCGTCTCCTCCAAGACCTTCACCACCCTGGAGACGATGACCAACGCGCACACCGCGCGGGACTGGTCACTGGCCGCCCTGGGCGACGAGGCTGCGGTGGCCAAGCATTTCGTCGCGGTCTCCACCAACGCCGAAGCGGTCGGCGCCTTCGGCATCGACACGGCCAACATGTTCGGCTTCTGGAACTGGGTCGGCGGCCGGTACTCGATGGAGTCCGCGATCGGCCTGTCCACCATGATCGCGATCGGCCCGGAGAACTACGCCGACCTGCTGGCCGGCTCACACGCGATCGACGAGCACTTCCGGTCCGCGCCGCTGCCCGAGAACCTGCCGGTGCTGATGGGCCTGCTCACCTTCTGGTACACCGAATTCTTCGGCGCGCAGACCCAGGCCGTGCTGCCCTACGACCAGTACCTGTTGCGCTTCCCGGCCTACCTGCAGCAGCTGACCATGGAATCCAACGGCAAGCACGTCACCCTCGGCGGGGTGAAGGTCGACTACAGCACGTGCCCGGTCTACTGGGGTGAGCCCGGCACCAACGGTCAGCATTCCTTCTACCAGCTGATTCACCAGGGCACCCTGCTGATCCCGGTCGACTTCATCGCCTTCGCGCACTCGCTGAACCCGCTGGGCGACCACCACGACTACCTGACCTCGAACGTCTTCGCGCAGGGCGAGGCGCTGGCCTTCGGCAAGACCGCCGAGCAGGTTCGCGCCGAGGGTGTCGCCGAGGATCTGGTGCCGTTCAAGGTGTTCGACGGCAACCGGCCGTCGTCGACCTTCCTGATCGAGAAGCTGACCCCGTACGTGCTCGGCCAGCTGGTGGCGCTGTACGAGCACAGCGTGTTCACCCAGGGTGCGGTGTGGTCGATCGGGTCGTTCGACCAGTGGGGCGTCGAGCTGGGCAAACAGCTCGCGCAGCGGGTGATTCCGGAATTACAGGCGAAGGACGAGCCCGATCTGGGACACGACAGCTCGACCAACGAGCTCATTCGCCGGTACCGCGCGGCTCGGGGCTGATCGCATGCCTCCGCGCGCGAAGAAGCCGGTCGAGAGCCCCGAGTCCGTCCCCGCGGCTGCGCCCACCCCCGCGACCGCGACGAAGCCGAAGGCCCCGGCCAAGCCCCGGGCGCCCCGGGCCCCGCGCAAGCCGGCGGCCCCGAAGGCCGCACCGGTCGTCGAGGCCGCGCCGGTCGCCGAGGCCCCGCCGCCGAAGCGGGTTCCGCCGACGGTCGGCTCCCGGCCGCTGGGCCGAATCCCGGTCGCCGACGTGTTCCCGCTCGTCGACGACGGCACCCGGCCGTCGAAGTCGGTGGTGGGGGAGGAGTTCGACATCACCGCGACGGTGTACCGGGAGGGCCACGACGCGGTGAACGCCAACGTTGTCCTCACCGCGCCCGACGGGGCGACGACCACGCTGCCGATGCGGTGCATCAACCCGGGCCTGGATCACTGGACCGTGACGGTCAGTGCACCGGCCGAGGGGCTGTGGAGCTACCGGGTGGAAGGCTGGTCCGACCCGTACGGCACCTGGCATCACGACGCGACGATCAAGGTCGCCGCCGACGTGGACACCGAGGTGATGCTGGAGGAGGGCGCCCGGGTACTGGAACGGGCGCTGGCCTCGATCGAGCACACCCCGGAGCAGGCCGCGGTATTGCATGACGCGATCTGGAAGCTTCGCGACGTCAGCCATTCGCCCGGTAACCGGCTGCGCGGCGGCGTGTCCACCGCGGTGGAGCAGGAGATGGCGGCCCGCCCACTGCGCGACTACGTGACCGCCAGCCCGGACTACCCGTGGCTGGTGGAACGGGAACGGGCGCTGTACGGGGCCTGGTACGAGTTCTTCCCCCGTTCGGAGGGCTGCCGGTTCGACGAGGCGACGGGACTGTGGCAGACCGGTACCTTCGCCACCGCCGCCGAGCGGCTGCCGGCCGTCGCCGAGATGGGTTTCGACGTCATCTATCTCACGCCGATCCACCCGATCGGCCGGGTCAACCGGAAGGGCCCGAACAACACGCTGATCGTCGACGAGCACGACCCGGGTTCGCCGTACGCGATCGGCGCCGCCGAGGGCGGACACGACGCCATCCATCCCGAGCTCGGCACGTTCGCCGACTTCGACGCGTTCGTCGCCCGGGCCCGCGAGCTGGGCCTGGAAGTGGCGCTGGACATCGCGCTGCAGTGCGCGCCGGACCACCCCTGGGTGGCCGAGCATCCCGAATGGTTCACCACCCGCAACGACGGCACCATCGCCTACGCGGAGAATCCGCCCAAGAAGTACCAGGACATCTACCCGCTGAACTTCGACAACGACCCCCAGGGCATCTACGCCGAGGTCCGTCGGGTCATCCAGGTCTGGCTGGACCACGGCGTCCGGATCTTCCGGGTGGACAACCCGCACACCAAGCCGGTCGAGTTCTGGGAGTGGCTGATCGGCGACGTGGCCCTGGACTATCCGGAGACCATCTGGCTGGCCGAGGCCTTCACCCGGCCGGCGATGATGCACGGTCTGGGCAAGATCGGCTTCCAGCAGTCCTACACCTACTACGCGTGGCGCAACGAGAAGTGGGACCTGGAGAGCTACTGCCAGGAGCTGGCGCGGGATTCCGCGCACTACATGCGGCCGAGCTTCTGGCCGACGACGCACGACATCCTCACCCCGTACATGACCAATGGCGGCCCGGCCGCGTGGAAGCTGCGGGCCGCGTTGGCCGCCACCCTGGTGCCGACGTACGGCATCTACGCCGGCTACGAGTTGATGGAGGCGGAGCCCCGGCCGGGTGCGCAGGAGCAGATCGACAACGAGAAGTACGAATTCAAGAACCGGCACTGGGAGGACTACGAGCAGTACGGGCCCAAGGCCGGGCAGTCGATCGGTTGGTGGCTGGCCCTGGTCAACCGGATCCGGCGGGAACACCCGGCGCTGCACTGGCTCCGCAACCTGCGGTTCCACAACGCCGAGAACTCCCACGTGATGGTGTTCTCCAAGCGCCGGGTGCTGCCCGACGGCACCGACGACACCATCATCGTGGTGGCCAACCTGGACCCGCACCACAACCAGGCGTCCTGGTTCCACCTGAACATGCCCGAACTCGGGCTCGGCTGGGACGACTCGTTCCCGGCGCACGATCTGGTCACCGGCGCGACGTGGCACTGGTCGCAGCACAACTGGAGCTACCTCGGACCGGACAACGAGCCCATTCATATCGTGCGGGTGGGACGATACTGATCATGTCCGAATACAACACCGCGCCGGAGAAGAAGGGCGGTGGGCTGTCCGGTCGGGCGATCGGCGGGATCGTCATCGCCGTCCTCGTCATCGTCTTCATCGCCATCAACCGCGACCAGGTCGAGCTGTCCCTGCTGTTCTTCACGCTGAACACCTCGTTGTGGGTGGCGCTGACCATCGCCGCGGTGGGTGGGCTCCTCGCCGGGTTCCTGATCGGGCGCAAGAAGTACAAGCCCTAGCGGATGGCTGATTCCCGGATCGCCGTGCTGTTCGTGCACGGCGTGGGCATCCGCGAGCCGGACTACGCCCGGACGGCGATCGCTCAGCTCCGCCGCCAGTTCCGGGCGGCGACCGGGTACCCGGACGCCGACGACGACCTGATCATCGAGTCCGCGTACTGGGCGCCGGCGGTGGTCGAGCGGGAGGACCGGCTGGAGCGGCGGGTGGTGCCGGGATTCGCCGCCGGCTGGTTCGGTGCGATGAACAAGCTGACCCAGAAGGTGGCCACCGGCTCCACCCTGGCCCTGGTGCCGCTCGCGTTGTCCGGACTCGTGCGGCACGTGCCCGGCATTCCCCGGATTCACTGGCCCACCCTGCGGTGGGCGGTGACCAACTTCGTCGGCGACGTCGTGTCCTACCAGGTGTCCCCGCACAGCCGCGAGGTCTACGACGCGGTGCACGGGCGGGTGCGGGAGGCGTTGGACCGGCTGGCCGAGCAGGCGCCGGACGCACCGCTGTTCGTCGTCGCGCACAGCCTGGGCAGCGTCATCGCCGCCGACCACTTCTACGACCTGAGCAAGGGCCGCCGGCAGGCGGCGACCGCGCTGGCCGGCGGGCGGACGCTGACCGGTTTCTACACGCTCGGCAGTCCGATCGCGCTGTGGACCCAGCGGGACGGCGACTTCGCCACGCCGCTGCAGATCCCGGCCCGGGTCAGCGCGGACCCGGTGCTCGCCGCGGCCGCCGAGTGGATCAATTTCTACGACGCCGACGACGTGCTGGCCTTCCCGCTCAAGGGCCTGTCCGACGAATGGGACCGGGCGGTGGACGAGGACCGGTCGGTCTCGGTCGGCGCCCTGATCATCGGCATGTCCCCGGTCTCGCACGTCGCCTACTGGAACGACGCCGCGGTGATCCGGCCGATCGCCAACAGCATCGCCTGGCTGTGGAACGCGCGTCGGGACGGGGCCGGCCGCCCGGCCCGGTGACGCCCGACTCACAGGTCGAGCCGCGCGATCACCGCCGTCCCGCCGCCCGCCGGGCTGTCCACCGTCAGGTCGCCCCCCACCGCGGCCCACCGATCCATCAACCCGCGCAGCCCGGTGCCGTCCGCGACCCGCGCCCCGCCCGGCCCGTCGTCGGTCACCGAGAGCACGAGATGCCTCTGATCACCGAAGGTCCGGACGTCGTGCACGACGACCTCGACCCGGGCCCGCCGGGCGCCGTGCTTGGCCGCGTTGGTCAGCGATTCGGCCAGCACGTAGTAGGCGGCCACCTCGACGTCCGGCGGTAACCGGCCCGGTTCGAGATCGCCGATCTCCACCGTGATGCCGGACCGGCGGGCGAGATCGGGCACCGCTGCGGACAGCCCGCGCCGGGACAGGATGTCCGGGTGCAGCCCGCGGGCCAATTCGCGGAGCTCGGCGATGGCCTCCTGGAGCTGGTCCCCGGCCCGCCGGATGAGCTCCCGGGCCGCCGGTGGATCGTCGTCCAGCGCCGTGCGGGCGGCGGCCACGGTGATCGCGGTGGCGACCAGCTGCTGCTGGGCGCCGTCGTGCAGATCGTGTTCGAGCCGGCGCCGGGTCTCGTCCGAGACCGTCACCAGGCGTCGCCGGCTGTCCCGAAGCTCGGCGATCGCGCGGCGGCGTTCGGTGATGTCCCGCAGGTAGCCGACGAACAGGGTCCGGCCGAGGCGTTCAACCCGGGTCACCGTCAGCTCGACCGGCACGGACGCACCGTCCGGCGCCAACCCCGCCACCTCGAACCGGCGACCCAGGATCGCACCGGGGCGGCCGGCGGCCGCCCGGGCCAGACCGACCCGGTGCCGTTCCCGCTGATCCGGGGGAATCACCAATTCGGCGAGGTCGCGTCCCACCACCCGGTCGGCCGGCAACCCGAACAGGCGCTCCGCGGCCGGGTTCCAGTAGAGGACCCGACCGTCCCCGTCCATGATGATGACGGCGTCCATGGCGGCCGCCAGGATGTCGGTGGCCATCGAGGTCGGCTCCATCAGTGGTCGGCCAGGTACATCAGCACCGCCCGGACGCGATGGTGGTAATCCTGGTGCCCGGTCAGGTCGAGCTTGGCGAAGATCGCGTTGATGTGCCGTTCGACGCCCCGCACGGTGAGGAACATCCGCTCGGCGATGACCGTGTTGTTCGCGCCCTCGGCCATGCCGGCGAGCACCTCGGTCTCCCGCGGACTGAGCCGGCGCAGCGGTGACTCCGCCGGCCGCCCGGCCTGCAGGAGCCGCTGCACCACCTGCTGGTCGACGACCGAGCGTCCCGCCGCCACCTCGCGGACGGCGTGCACCAGCTCCCCGGGCTGGGCCACCCGCTCCTTGAGCAGGTAGGCGCGTCCGCCCGTCCCGCCCTCCATCAGGGCCAACGCGTAGTCCGGGTCGTCCCGGCTGGACAGCACGACCACCCCCACCCGGGGTCGCTGCCGGCGTAGCTCGACCGCGACGCGGACGCCGTCGTCGTCCAGGCCGGGTGGCATCCGGATGTCGGTGACCACCACATCGGGGTCGTGCGCGGTGATGGCCTGTCGCAGGCTGTCGGCGTCCGGGCAGGCGGCCACCACCCGGATGTCGGGCGCGGCCCGCAGGAGGGCCGCGACGCCCTCCCGGACCAGCAGGTTGTCCTCGGCGAGCACCACCGACAGGACCATCGGTCAAGTAGACCATCCGGCGGGTGGTGCTGGCATCCATCACGCCCGTGGTGCCGGCCATCTGTCGACCCGGCCGGCCCGTGACGATGCTGGAGGTCATGAGAACAGGCCACCGGACAACGCTTCTCGCCACCGTCTGCGGGCTCGCGGTGCTGGCCTCGTGCACGACCGGGCGACCCGCGAGCGACGTGGGGAGCACCACCGGCAGTAGCCCCGGCAACGGGCCGGTCGACGGTCTGGTGGACATCGGGGGCGGCCGCAGCATCTATGCCACCTGCGCCGGTGCGGGGTCGCCCACCGTGGTGCTCATCGCCGGCAAGGGCAACGGCGCGCAGGACTGGCAGGACGTGCTCGCCCCCGGTGACCCCGCGCACGACGCCCCCGGCGACGACCTGCCTTGGGGGATGGGCACTCTCGTGCCCAGCGAGGCTGCCGTCCTGCCGTCGGTGGCCCGGTTCACCCGGGTGTGCACGTACGACCGGCCGGACGTCCGGGTCGAGGGCACCGACATCAGCACGCCCCGACCCCAGCCGCACACCGTCGATCTGGACGTGAGCGATCTGCACGCCCTGCTGACCGCGCTCGGCGAACCCCCGCCCTACGTCCTGGTGCCGCACTCCTACGGCGGCCTGATCGCGACCCTGTACGCCCGGACGCACCCGGGGGCGGTCGGCGGGCTGGTGATGGTCGACACCGCCACCCCGCGCATCGAGGACGTCACCAGCGCGGTCCGGCTCGTCAACTGGGATGCGGCCAACGCCGCGACGTCGCCTCAGGTCCGGGAGGGCGTCCGGCTCATCGACGCGTTCGAGAAGATCGCCGCGGCGCCGCCGCCGCCCCCCGTGCCCGCGGTCGTGCTGTCGGCCGACAAGCCGTGGCGCACCGATCTGGTGCCCGCCGCGGCCGCCGCGACCGAGACGGTCACCTTCGGGCAATGGCTGGCCGCGCTGGATCTGCTCGCCCGGGACCTGCACGCCGAGAACATCACCGCGACCGGCAGCGGGCACGACATCTACCTCTACCACCCGGCCCTGGTCACCGACCAGATCCGCCGGATCGTCGACGACGTCAGGAGTTCGACATCATGACCCACCACCGGCTTTCCCGACCCACCGCACTGCTCGCCGCGACCGCCGTCCTCGCCTCGACGGTGCTGGTTGCCTGCTCCGGATCGCCGGCCGCGCCCGCCGCGCCGGCCGCGCCCGCCGCGCCCGCCGCGCCCGCCGCGCCCGCCGCGAGCCAGCAGGATCTGGCCGGTCCGGTCGACATCGGTGGCGGCCGGATGATCTATGTCGAATGCCGCGGCACCGGGTCACCCACCGTCGTGCTCGAGTCCGGACTGGACGTGGCGGGCGACCTGTGGGACAGCCCGTTGGGCCCGGCCCCCCACGTGTTCCCGACGATCGCCGAGCGGACGCGGGTGTGCACCTACGACCGACCGGGCACCACCCGGGCGATCGAGGGCGGCGGGAACAGTCGCAGCGACCCGGTGCCCCAGCCGACGACGACCGCCGATGCGGTGGCCGATCTGCGTGCGTTGCTGACCGCGCTCGATCAGACGGAACCGGTGGTGCTGGTCGGCCATTCCTACGCCGGTGTGGTCAGCCGGCTCTACGCCGCCACCTATCCCGCCGACGTCGCCGGGATGGTGCTGGTCGACGCGCTCGCGCCGGAACTGCGGGCCGCGATGTCCGCGGAGCAGTACTCGGCGTGGAAGACGATGAACGAACGGACCCCCGAGCAGATCGCCGACTACCCGGACCTGGAGCGCATCGAATTCGACGCCTCGCTCGACCAGCTCGACCAGGCACCCCCGATCCGCCAGATGCCGCTGGTGGTGATCACCGCCGACCATCCGATGGCCCCGGACAACCCGTGGATCGACCAGGCCCACCAGGCCGCTCAGGCCGCGATGGCGGAGCTGGTCCAGGGGGCCGAGCACGTCACCGCACACAGCGGGCACAACGTGATGATCGACGACGCGCCGGCGGTGATCACGGCCATCGACCGGGTGGTCGACGCCGTCCGCGCCGGCCGGTCCACGGTGACCGCGGACACCGACGGGATGCGCGACGAGCTGACCCCGCTGGTGACCACCGCACAGGGCGCCGACCCGGTCCCGTTCCTCGGCAGCGATGGCAAATATCATGTGGCCTATGAGCTGTCGGTACTGAATGCATCGCCCCGGCCGGCCACCATCACCCGGCTGCAGACCCTGGCCGAGGGTGCCGACACACCCGTGGCGGCCCTCGACCAGGCCCAGGTCGCCGCCCGGACCGTGCTGGTCGGCGACTACTCGACGGCGGCCGGGGCGATCGGCGAGATACCGGCCGGGCGCACCGTCGTGCTGACCCTGGAGACCGTCTTCGCCGACGCCGGCGCCGTCCCGGTCGGGCTGACCCACCGCGTCACGGCCACGTTCGGCCCGGTCCCGGCCGGCCAGGGCGGAACGGCGACGAAATATCCGGACCAGGTCACCCAGACCGGCGGGCCGGTCACGATCGACGCGGCGGCACCGGTGGTGATCGGGCCGCCGCTGGTCGGCGACGGCTGGTCGGTGAGCAACGGCTGCTGCGGGCTCAACGCGCACCGAGGCGTGATCCTGCCGGTGGCCGGGCAGCTGAATGCGGCCGAGCGGTTCGCCATCGACTGGGTCAAGTTCGATCTCGCCCGGCGTCCGCTGGCCGCCGACGGGGTCGAGTTCACCTTTGTCGGCGATCCGGCCAGCAACGAGAGCTACCTGGCGTTCGGCCAACCCACGATCGCAGTCGCCGACGCGACCGTCGTCGCCGTGGTCCGGGACGAGCCGGACGTGCCGCCCCGCACGATCGTTCCCGGCATCCCCTTCGACAAGCTCATCGGCAACCACGTGATCCTCGATCTCGGCGGCGGTGTGTACGCCCTCTATGCCCATCTGGAGCAGCACACGGCCACCGTGCGGATCGGCGACCGGGTGACCAAGGGGCAGCAGATCGGGCGGGTCGGCAACTCGGGGAACACCACCGAGGCGCACCTGCACTTCCAACTGATGCGCTCGCCGCTGCCGCTGTCCTCGGACCAGGTGACCTGGGTGATCGACGACTTCTCCGTGGCCGGCACCGTGACCGTGGCCGGCGTGGCGAACGACCCGGCCCCGGGGCCGCGAACCGACACGTTCCCGTTGGCCGACACGATCTGTGATTTCGCGATGTGAGTTGGCGCACCCGGGACGTATTACCCTGGGTGCGCGTATTCGAGGTGGTCACACTGTGACTTGATCGTCGTCGGAGCCGATCCAGACCGGTGATTGGTGAAGGGACGGCGGACGATGGACATCATCGAGTTGCAGCGCAGGATCGACGCGGTGGAGTCCGCGGTCGCGACCAACCGGGCCAGCGAGAAGAAGCTCTCCGACGAACTCGACCGGCTGGCCGAGCATCTGATCGGCGAGAACGCGCCCGAACTGCACCAGTACAAGCAGCGGATCCAGTCCCTGGCGGTCCGGATCGACCCGGGCACGCACGCCGCGTCCGAGGTCGAGATCTACCTCGAGACCTACTGCCACTATCGCTGACCGACACGGTTCCGCGGGCGGCCCCGACGCGCCGAGCACTGTCGGAAGCCCGTGCTAAGAACTAGGGCGTGAGCAACACCGACTCCTTCGTTCACCTGCACGTGCATACCGAGTACTCGATGCTCGACGGCGCGGCCAGGCTGGGGGAGTTGTTCGCCCGGACCGCTGAGCTGGGGATGCCCGCGTTGGCGATGACCGACCACGGCAACGTGTTCGGCGCCCACGACTTCTACCGGCAGGCCCGCGCGGCCGGGGTGAACCCGATCATCGGGATGGAGGCCTACCTCACCCCGAACACGTCCCGGTTCGACAAGACCCGGGTCCGGTGGGCCGACGGCGGCGACGACGACGTGTCCGGGGCCGGCGCCTACACCCACATGACCCTGCTGTCCGAGACCACGCAGGGCATGCACAACCTGTTCCGGTTGGCCTCCCGGGCGTCCCTGGAGGGCTTCTTCTACAAGCCGCGGGCCGACCGGGAACTGCTGTCCGAGTACGCATCCGGCCTGATCGGCACCACCGGCTGCCCGTCCGGCGAGGTGCAGACCTGGCTGCGGATCGGCAACTACGACAAGGCCAGGGCCTCCGCCGCGGAATTCCGGGACATCCTGGGCAAGGAGAACTACTTCCTGGAGCTGATGGACCACGGCCTGTCCATCGAGACCCGGGTCCGGGACGGGTTGATCCGGCTCGCCCGCGACCTGCAGCTGCCGATGATCGCCACCAATGACCTGCACTACACGAACAAGGCCGACGCGAGCGCGCACGAGGCCCTGCTGTGCGTGCAGTCCGGCAAGACCCTGGACGACCCGAACCGGTTCAAGTTCGACGCGGACGACTTCTACCTCAAGTCGCCGGCCGAGATGCGTGCGCTGTGGGCCGACAAGTACGACCTGCGCGAGGCCTGCGACAACACGCTGCTGATCGCCGAACGCTGCTCCGTCGCCTTCGACGAGTCGTCCTCGTACATGCCGCGCTTCCCGGTCCCGGACGGCGAGACCGAGCAGACCTGGTTCGTCAAGGAGGTGGAGAAGGGCCTGACCATCCGGTTCCCGGATGGCATCTCGCCCGAGGTGCGCAAGCAGGCCGACTACGAGGTCGGCGTCATCACCGCGATGAACTTCCCCGGCTACTTCCTCGTCGTCGCCGACTTCATCAACTGGGCCAAGGACCACGGCATCCGGGTCGGCCCGGGCCGCGGCTCCGGCGCCGGCTCGATGGTCGCCTACGCGATGCGCATCACCGACCTGAACCCGTTGGTGCACGGGCTGATCTTCGAGCGGTTCCTCAACCCGGACCGCGTCTCCATGCCCGACTTCGACGTGGACTTCGACGAACGCCGGCGCGGCGACGTGATCCGGTACGTCACCGAGCGGTACGGCGACGACCGGGTCGCGCAGATCGTCACCTACGGCACCATCAAGGCCAAGCAGGCGGTCAAGGACTCCGCCCGGGTGCTGGGCATGCCGTTCTCCGTCGGCGACCGGATCACCAAGGTGATGCCGCCACCGGTGATGGGCAAGGACGTGCCGCTGGCCAAGATCTTCGAACCGTCGGACTCCCGGTACGCCGAGGGCGGCGAGTTCCGCACCCTGGTCGACACCGACCCGGACGTGCGCAAGGTGGTCGACACCGCCCGCGGGCTGGAAGGGCTGAAGCGGCAGTGGGGGGTGCACGCCGCCGGCGTCATCATGTCGTCCGCCCCGCTGCTCGACCTCATCCCGATCATGAAGCGGGAGCAGGACGGGGCGATCATCACCCAGTTCGACTACCCGACCTGCGAAAAGCTCGGCCTCATCAAGATGGACTTCCTGGGGCTGCGCAACCTGACCATCCTGGACGACGCGGTGGGCAACATCCGCGCCAACCGCGAGGTCGACATGGTCCTGGAGGACCTGCCGCTGGACGACAAGCCCACCTACGAATTGCTGTCCCGCGGCGACACCCTGGGCGTGTTCCAGCTCGACGGCGGCCCGATGCGGGCCCTGCTGCGGTCGATGCGGCCGGACAACTTCGAGGACATCTCCGCGGTCATCGCCCTGTACCGGCCGGGTCCGATGGGCGCCAACTCGCACAACGAGTACGCCGACCGCAAGACCGGCCGCAAACCGGTGGTGCCGATCCACCCCGAGCTGGCCGACGCGCTGGCCGACCTGCTGGGCGACACCTACGGGCTGATCGTCTACCAGGAGCAGGTGATGGCGATCGCCCAGCACCTGGCCGGCTACACGTTGGGCGCGGCCGACCTGCTGCGCCGGGCGATGGGCAAGAAGAAGAAGGCCGAGCTGGACGCCCAGTACGAGACCTTCTCGGCCGGCATGGCCAACCGCGGCTACGGCCCGGCCGCGATCAAGACGCTGTGGGACATCCTGCTGCCGTTCTCGGACTACGCCTTCAACAAGGCGCACTCGGCGGCCTACGGAATGCTGTCCTACTGGACCGCGTACCTCAAGGCCAACTACCCGGCCGAGTACATGGCCGCGCTGCTCACCTCGGTCGGCGACGACAAGGACAAGATGGCCATCTACCTGGCCGAATGCCGGGCCATGGGGATCAAGGTGCTGCCACCGGACGTCAACGCCAGCGTGCAGAACTTCGCCCCGGTCGGCACCGACATCCGGTTCGGGCTCGGCGCGGTGCGCAACGTCGGTACCGGTGTCGTCGCCTCCATCGTCGCCTGCCGCAAGGACAAGGGCGCCTACACCGACTTCTATGATTTCCTGGACAAGGTCGACGCCACCGCCTGCAACAAGAAGGTGGTCGAGTCGCTGATCAAGGCCGGCGCGTTCGATTCGATGGGACATCCGCGCAAGGGCCTGCTGATGGACCATGTGCGGGCCGTCGACGAGGTGCTGGGCCTGAAGAAGGCCGAGGCGATCGGCCAGTTCGACCTGTTCGGCGAGATGACCCAGGAGGAGAAGGGCGACACCTTCCGCGGGCAGGTCCCGGACACCGAGTGGGACACCAAGCTGCGGCTCGGGTTCGAGCGGGAGATGTTGGGGCTCTACGTGTCCGGGCATCCGCTGGCCGGAGTGGAACACATCCTGTCCGCGCAGTCCGACGCGTCCATCCCGGACATCCTGGACGGCACCGTCCCCGACCGCGCGATGGTCACCGTCGGCGGGATCCTGACCAACCTGCAGCGGCGGTTGACCAAGAAGGGCGATCCCTGGGCCTCGGCGACGTTGGAGGACCTGGCCGGCGGCGTCGAGGTCGCGTTCTTCCCCAAGGTCTACCTGGAGACCGCGATGCTGCTGGCCGAGGACGCGATCGTGCTGGTCAAGGCGCGGGTGGCGCGGTCCGACGACCGGCTGTCCATTCACGCCCAGTCGGTGGTGGTGCCCGACCTGTCCAACGATCCGGCCAAGGGTCCGGTGCAGGTGTCGATCGCCGCGCAGCGCTGCACACCGCCGGTGGTGGACCGGCTCAAGGACGTGCTGCAGGCCCATCCGGGGACCACCGCCGTGCACCTGCGGCTGCTCAACGGGTCCCGCTGCACCACGCTGAAGCTGGACGACGGGCTGCGGGTGACCCGCACGTCGGCGTTGATCGGGGACCTCAAGGCGCTGCTCGGCGCGGACTGCATCGCGTCGTGACCCGGGTCCTGATCGCCTGCGGCGCCGCCGGCGTGCTGCAGGGCCTGATCTGGGCGTTCCTGGCGCCGGGCATGCCGTACAAGGTGCTCGCCGACGGCCGGTCCGCGCCCCTGCCGACCACCAGCAGTTACCACTTCGTCGGCCTGGCCCTGTTCTGCTGGCTCGGCATCATCGCCGGCGTGCTCATCGCGCTCGGCGCCTGGCGGATCCGGTCGGCCCGCGGCGCTCGGGTGCTGCTCGTGGTGGTCGGCGGCTCGGCGGCCGGGGCGTTGATCGCCTGGGGAGTCGGCCTGCTCGTCGCGCCGGGCATCGATCCCACGTCGGTCGGGGCGTCGTCGGCCGACTCGATCGTGACCGCGCCGCCGACCACCGGCACGATCCTGGCCGTGCTCGCCCAGCCCGCGATCGCCGCGCTGGTCTACACCTTCCTGGTCGCCTGGAACGGGCAGCCGGACCTGGAGGTTCCTACCCTGGCGGTCGGAACGCCGCGAACGGATCCGTGACCCGGTACTCGCCGACGCTGAAGCGGTACATGGCCGCCGGCCGGCCGCCGCTGGGGCCGGGGGGAGCGGTCGATCCGGTCGGCTCGAGCATGCCGCGGCGGGTCAGGATGCGCTGCAGGTTGGTGACGTCGACGTCGTGGCCCAGGGCCGCAGCGTAGATCCGGCCGAGCTCGGCGAGGGTGAAGCTGGCCGGGGCCAGGGCGAACCCGATGTTGGTGTAGGACAGCTTGGCCTGCAGCCGCTGCAGCGCCCGGTCGGCGATACTGGCGTGGTCGAACGCCATCTCGGGCAGTGCGTCGACCGGGTGCCAGGCCGTGTCGGCCGGCAGGGTCGGGTGCGCGTCCATCGGCACCAGGCCCAGGAATCCGGTGGCCACCATCCGCACGTCGGGCATCCGCTGCGGGTCGGAGAACACGCCGGTCTGCTCCAGGTGGGTGACCTGCCGCAGGTCGACCTTCTCGGCCAGTTGCCGCCGGGCCGAGGCGTCGACGTCCTCGTTGTCCCGGACCACCCCGCCGGGCAGGGCCCACCGGCCGACGTCCGGTTCCTTGGTCCGCCGCCACAGCAGCAGCTGGAGGCGGGGCTTCGGGCCCCGGTGGACGGTGAACACGGCGGCCAGCACCTCGAGCAGGCTGGCGCTCTTGCGGCCCGTTGGTGAGCCCGACCCCCCGGGAAGCATGTTCCCGATTGTAAGTCGATAACCCAGCTGATAAACTCAGGGCGTTTTCGATCAGTAGTCGAAAACCTGGCTTCCGGTGGAGGACACATGACCGCGACTCTCGATGATCACGCCGATCTCGCTCGTGACTTGCCCGCGAACTGGGCCGCCCGGGTCCGAGAGCTGGCCGAACAGCGCGACGCCGTCATCCTGGCGCACAACTACCAGGTCGGCGCCATTCAGGACATCGCGCACCACGTCGGCGACTCGCTGGCGCTGTCCCGCATCGCGGCGACCGCCCCGCAGAGCACCATCGTGTTCTGTGGCGTCCACTTCATGGCCGAGACCGCCAAGATCCTGTCGCCGGACAAGACGGTGCTGATCCCGGATGCGGACGCCGGCTGCTCGCTGGCCGACTCCATGACCGCCGACCAGCTGCGCGAGTGGAAGGCGGCCAATCCCGGCGCCGTCGTCGTCTCGTATGTCAACACCACCGCCGAGGTGAAGGCCGAGACCGACATCTGCTGCACCTCGTCGAACGCCGTCGAGGTCGTCCGGTCCATTCCCGCGGAAACGCCGGTGCTGTTCGGCCCGGACCAGTTCCTCGGCGCGCACGTGCGCCGGATCCTGGGCCGGGACAACATCCAGGTGTGGGGTGGCGAGTGCCACGTGCACGCCGGCATCAACGGTGGCCAGCTCACCGCGCAGGCCAAAGCGCACCCGGACGCCGACCTGTACATCCACCCGGAGTGCGGCTGCGCGACCAGCGCGCTCTACCTGGCGACCGCCGGCGCCGTGCCGGCCGAGCGGGTCAAGATCCTGTCCACCGGTGAGATGGTCGACGCCGCGAAGGTGGGCCGGAGCAAGCAGGTGCTGGTGGCCACCGAGATCGGCATGATCCACCAGCTCAAGCGCGCGGCTCCCGGTGTCGACTTCCTGGCCGTCAACGACCGGGCGTCGTGCAAGTACATGAAGATGATCACCCCGGCCAAGCTGTTGCGGTCCCTGGAGGAGCTGCGCGACGAGGTCGTGGTCGACCCCGACATCGCCGCCCGGGCCCGCGGCGCGGTCGAGCGAATGATCGGCATCGGCATGAGCGGCGGTGGGGAATGAGCATCTCGGCGGCCGGCGCGCTGCTGCCGGATTGGGAGGCGACGGCGGACGTCGTCATCGTCGGGACCGGGGTCGCCGGGTTGACCTGCGCCCTGGACCTGGCCGGCCTGCGGGTGCTGGTCGTCACCAAGGGCGCCCCGGACGAGGCGAACACGACGTGGGCGCAGGGCGGCGTCGCCGTCGTCCGCGACGAGCACGACGCCGGTGATTCGGTCGCCGCGCACGTGCGGGACACCCTGGTCGCCGGGGCGGGGCTGTGCGACCCGGCCGCGGTGTCGCTGATCCTGGCCGAGGGTCCGGACGCGATCGCCCGGCTCATCGCCCGGGGCGCGCACTTCGACGCCGGGACCGGCGGGCTGCTGCGCACCCGGGAGGGTGGGCACACCGCGAACCGCGTCATCCACGCCGGCGGTGACGCGACCGGCGCCGAGATCGAGCGCGCCCTGCTGGCCGCCGTCGGCTCGTCGGCCGGGGTGCCCCCGGTGCTGGCCGACCACCTCGCGCTGGACGTGGTGCTGGACGGCACCGGGCGGGCCCGTGGTCTGTCGGTGCTGGCGCCGGACGGCCGGATCGGTCTGGTCCGAGCGACCGCGGTCGTGCTGGCCACCGGCGGCGCCGGCCACCTGTACGCCGCGACCACCAATCCCGGCGTGGCCACCGCCGACGGCCTGGCCATGGCCCTGCGGGCCGGCGCCGCGCTGGCCGACGTCGAGTTCATGCAGTTCCACCCGACCGTGCTGTGGACCGGCCCGGGTGATCTTGGCCACCGGGCGCTGGTCACCGAGGCCGTCCGCGGCGAGGGCGCGGTGCTCATCGACGCCACGGGGGCGCGGGTGATGCGCGGCGTGCATCCGCTGGCGGACCTGGCGCCGCGGGACATCGTGTCGCTGGCCATCACCCGCCGGCTGGCGACTGCCCCCGGCGGGGTGACCGACCACGTCTACCTGGACGCCACCTCGATCCCGGCGCCGGTGTTCCGGCGCCGTTTCCCGACCGTGTCCGCGGCCTGCCTGTCGGCCGGCATCGATCCGACCCGGCAGCCGATCCCGGTCGCGCCGGCCGCGCACTACCACTGCGGCGGGGTGGTCACCGACCTGGACGGCCGGACCACGATCCCCGGTCTGCTGGCCATCGGCGAGGTCGCCCGCACCGGGCTGCACGGGGCCAACCGGCTGGCCTCGAATTCGCTGCTCGAGGGCCTGGTCATGGGGGAGCGGGCGGCGGTCGCGGTCCGCGGAGACGTTTCCGCGGCAACGTCCCGGCCCGCCGAACTCATCATGATGCCGCCGCCGGGCGCCGACCCGGCCGGCCGGCTCGAGCTGCAGGCGACCATGAGCAGCTCCGCCGGGATCGGCCGCGATCTGCCCGGTCTGCTGGCCGCGCAGTCGGCCGTCGCCTCGCTCGGCGACGCTCCGGCCGGGAACGTTCCCGCGGAAACGGTCGACCGCGCGTCGGTGGAGATGGCGAACCTGGTTGCCGCTGCCGGAGCGCTGCTGACCGCCGCGGAGCTGCGCACCGAGTCGGTCGGCTGCCACGTGCGCACCGACCAGCCCGTCCCGGCGGTGGCCCGATGATCGAATCCCTGATCGATCAGGCGGTGATCGACCGGGCGCTGGCCGAAGACCTGATCGACGGTCCCGACGTCACCACCACGGCCACCGTGCCGGCCGACCAGGTCGCCCGGGCGCAGCTGACCCCGCGCCAGACGGGGGTGCTGGCCGGTGGGCCGATCGCCGCCCAGGTGTTCCGCACCGTCATCGGGCCGGCGGTCTCCGTCGAGCAGCTGGTGGCGGACGGCGACCCGCTGGTGCCGGGCGAGCCCGCGTTGGTGGTGCACGGCCCGACCGCCGGTCTGCTGACCGCCGAGCGGACGGCGTTGAACCTGTTGACTCACCTGTCCGGCATCGCATCGGCCACCCGGGCCTGGGTGGACGCGGTGGCCGGCACCGGTGCCCGGATCCGGGACACCCGCAAGACCCTGCCCGGCCTGCGGGCCCTGGAGAAGTACGCCGTCCGCTGCGGCGGCGGGGTGAACCACCGGATGAGCCTGGGCGACGCCGCCCTGATCAAGGACAACCACGTGGCCGCGGCCGGGTCCGTGACCGCGGCGATCAAGGCGGTCCGGGCGCTCGATCCGGACATCGCCCTGGAGGTGGAGGTCGACACCCTCGCGCAGTTCGACGAGGCGATCGGCGCCGGCGCCGAACTGGTGCTGCTGGACAACTTCTCGTTGGCCGACACGGTCGAGGCGGTGCGCCGGGCCCGGGCCCTGCCGCGGTACGTGCAGTTGGAGGCGTCCGGCGGGTTGACCCTGGACCGGGCCCGCTCGGTGGCGGAGACGGGCGTCGACTTTCTCGCGGTGGGCGCGCTGACCCACTCGGCCCCGGCGCTGGACATCGGTCTCGACCTGGTCGGCTGACACCCTAGGCTTGATCCATGCTTCAACGGATCGACCTGCGCGCCGGGCTGCCTCGCGTGCTCGGTGATGTGCTGCCCCGGGCGGCCGTCGACATCGGCACCGCGACCGCCGTGGTCGCACCGCTCATCGACGACGTGCGGGTCCGCGGCGCGCAGGCCGTCCTGGACGCGTCCCACCGGTTCGATGGGGTGCGGCCGGCCGCTTTGCGGGTACCGGCGTCAGCGATCGAGGCGGCCGCCGGTGCCATCGCCGGGCCGGTGCGGGACGCGCTGGTCGAATCCATCGCGCGGGCTCGGGCGGGTCACCGGGCCCAGCTGCCCACGGAAACGGTCACCGAACTGGCGACCGGCGGGGTCGTCCGGCAGCGCTGGGTGCCGGTGCGCCGGGTCGGTCTTTACGTGCCCGGTGGCCGGGCGCTGTACCCGTCGAGCGTCGTGATGAACGTCGTTCCGGCGCAGGTCGCCGGCGTCGATGCCATCGCCGTCACCTCGCCGCCGCAGAAGGACAACGACGGGTGGCCCGACCGCAACGTGCTGGCCGCGTGCGCGCTGCTGGGCATCGACGAGGTCTACGCCGCCGGCGGTGCGCAGGGGGTGGCGCTGCTGGCCCTGGGTGCGGAGGGCGTCGAACCGGTCGACGTGATCACCGGGCCGGGGAACGTCTACGTCACGGCGGCCAAGCGGCTGCTGCGCGGCGTCGTCGGCATCGACTCGGAGGCCGGTCCCACCGAGATCGCGGTGATCGCGGACGACAGTGCGGTCCCGGAGTTCGTCGCCGCCGACCTGATCTCGCAGGCCGAGCACGATCCGCTGGCGGCATCGGTGCTGATCACGACGTCCGAGGCGCTGGCCGACGCGGTGGATGCCGCGCTGCCGGCGCGGGTCGCCGCGACCAAGCACGCCGAGCGGATCACCGAGGCGCTGACCGGTCCGCAGTCCGGGGTGGTGCTGGTCCGCGATCTCGACGACGCCTTGGCCGTGTCCGACGCCTACGCCGCCGAACACCTGGAGATCCAGACCCGGGACGCCGCCGGCGTCGCCGCCCGGGTGCGCAACGCGGGGGCGGTGTTCGTCGGGTCGTACTCGCCGGTGTCGCTGGGGGACTATTGCGCCGGCTCGAACCACGTCCTGCCGACCGGCGGGTCGGCCCGGTTCTCCGCCGGCCTGGCCGCCACCACGTTTCTGCGGCAACAGCAGGTCATCGACTACACGCAGGAGGCGCTGCGCCAGGTGGCCCCTCATGTGGCCGCGCTGTCGGCGGCCGAGGACCTGCCGGCGCACGGCGAGGCCGTGACCGCGAGGTTCGGTTCATGAACGAGGTCACCCTGGCCGACCTGCCGCTGCGCGAGGACCTGGTCGGCAAGTCGCCCTACGGTGCGCCGCAGCTGGACGTGCCGGTGCGGATCAACACCAACGAGAACCCGCACCCGCCGTCGGTGGCGCTGGTGCAGGACCTGGCCGCGTCGGTCGCCGCCGCCGCGGTCGACCTGAACCGGTACCCGGATCGGGATGCGGTCGCGCTGCGGGAGTCGCTGGCCGACTACCTGTCGCGGTCCACCGGCGTGCCGCTGACCGGCGCGAACGTGTGGGCGGCGAACGGGTCCAACGAGATCCTGCTGCAGCTGTTGCAGGCGTTCGCCGGCCCCGGGCGGCTGGCCCTCGGGTTCGAGCCTTCGTACTCGATGCACCCGATCATCGCCTCCGGCACCCGGACCACTTGGCTGGCCTGCCCCCGGCGGCCCGATTTCACCGTCGACGTCGACGCCGCCGTGGAGCTCGTCGCCGAGCGGCGGCCGGACGTGCTGTTCATCACCAGCCCGAACAATCCGACCGGCGGATCGCTGCCGCTCGCGGACGTGGCCCGGCTAGCCGAGGCGACCCCCGGCATGGTCGTGGTGGACGAGGCGTACGCCGAGTTTTCGTCCCGGCCGTCGGCGATCGAGCTCATCGGGACGTTCCCGCGGAAACTCGTCGTCGTCCGGACCATGTCCAAGGCGTTCGCGTTCGCCGGTGGCCGGCTGGGCTACCTGGCCGCGGCGCCGGCCGTCATCGACGCGTTGTTGCTGGTCCGGCTGCCGTATCACCTCTCGACGCTGACCCAGGCCGCCGCGCTGGCCGCGCTGCGGCACGCCGACGACACCCTGGCCTCGGTCGCCCATCTGGTCGCCGAGCGGAACCGGGTCGCCGCGGCCCTGACCGACTTGGGCCTGCGGGTGATCGAGTCCGACGCCAACTTCCTGCTGTTCGGCGAGTTCGCCGACGCCAAGGCGACGTGGCAGCAATACCTGGACGCCGGGGTGCTGGTCCGCGACATGGGCATTCCCGGGTACCTGCGCACCACCATCGGCACCGACGCCGAGAACGACGTCCTGATCAAGGTGACCCGATCCTTGACCTCGTTGAAGGAGAACTGATGGCCCGGCGGGCGCGCATCGAGCGCACCACCAGCGAATCTTCGGTGCTGGTGGATCTTGACCTGGATGGCACCGGGCAGGTGGAGATCTCCACCGGCGTCCGGTTCTACGACCACATGCTGATCGCGTTCGGCGTGCACGGCAGCTTCGACCTGACCGTCCGGTCCGTCGGCGACATCGACATCGACGCCCACCACACCGTCGAGGACACCGCCATCGTGCTCGGCCAGGCGATCGGCCAGGCCGTCGGGGACAAGAAGGGGATCCGCCGGTTCGGGGACGCGTTCGTGCCGATGGACGAGACGCTCGCGCACGCCGCGGTCGACCTGTCCGGCCGGCCCTACAGCGTGCATCTGGGTGAGCCGGAGAACATCTTCGGCGCGGTGGTCGGCAACAACTACCCGGTGGTGCTCAACACCCACGTGTTCGACTCGCTGGCCTTCCATGCGCGGATGAACCTGCACGTCCGGGTGCTGTACGGGCGGGACCCGCACCACATCTGCGAGGCCCAGTACAAGGCGATCGCCCGCGCGCTGCGGGTGGCGGTGGAGCCGGACCCACGGGTGAGCGGCATCCCATCAACCAAGGGCGTGCTGTGACCCAAGTGCTCCCGATCGCGTTGATCGGGCTGGGCGGGTTCCTGATCGGCGGGGTGATCTCGCTGTCGCGCAAGTCGGTGCCGGCGGCGGTCATCCTCGGGGTGTTCGCGGCGGGCTGCATCGTCGGCGGGATTGCGTGGTTGGCGTCATGACCGAATTGGTGGTGCTCGACTACGGGTCGGGCAATCTGGCCTCGGCCGAACGGGCCCTGCGCCGCACCGGGGCGTCGGTGACGGTCACGTCCGACTTCGATGCGGCGCTGAACGCGGACGGCCTGGTGGTTCCCGGCGTCGGCGCCTACGAGGCGTGCATGCAGGGGCTGACTGCGGTGCGCGGGCAGCGGATCATCGACCGGCGAGTGGCCGGGAACCGGCCGGTACTGGGCATCTGCGTGGGCATGCAGATCCTGTTCGAACGGGGCGTCGAGCACGGGGTGGAGACGGCCGGGGTCGGGGAGTGGCCGGGCACCGTGGAGCGTCTGCAGGCGCCGATCGTTCCGCACATGGGCTGGAACACCGTCTCCGCGGGAACGGGTTCGGTGCTGTTCGACGGGCTGGACCCGCAGACCCGGTTCTACTTCGTGCACTCCTACGCGGTCCGGACCTGGGAGCTCGAGGTCACCGAACCGTTCACCCCACCGGTGGTGACCTGGGCCGAGCACGGCGGCGACCGGTTCGTCGCCGCGGTGGAGAACGGCCCACTGTCGGCGACCCAGTTCCATCCGGAGAAGTCGGGAGATGCCGGCGCCGAGGTGTTGCAACGCTGGGTGGCCTCGATCTAGCATCGAACGCATGTTCGATGGACCGGCTGTGCTGCCCGTTGCTGCCCCGTTGGCGGCGGCGTTGCCGCGCGGCGGTCTGACCCGGGGCTCGGTGGTCAGCGTCCTGGGTCAGGGGGCGACCAGCCTGCTGTACACCCTGCTCGCCGGGCCGGTGGGGTGCTGGTCGGCGCTGGTCGGCATGCCGGGACTCGGGTTGGCCGCGGCCGCCGAGCTGGGCGTCGACCTGAACCGGGTGGCGCTCATTCCCGACCCCGGGGCTGATGCGATGCAGGTGGTGTCCATCCTGATCGACGGGGTGGATCTGGTGGCGGTCGCGCTTTCTCCCTCGATTCGGCCGGCCGCGTCGCGGCAGCGGGTCATCGGCGGTCGGCTCCGGCAGCGTGGGTCGGTCCTGCTGGTGCTCGGTCCGTGGCCTGGTGCCGATCTGGTCCTCACCGCCCGAGGAATCGGTTGGCACGGCCTCGGCCGGGGGCATGGCCGGCTCCGGGACCGAGAACTGGCGGTGCAGGTGGGCGGACGACGGGCGGTCGGCCCCGGTTCCCGGGTCGAGTTGGTGCTGCGGGCCGATCGCGGTGCGGTGCGGATCGAGCCCACGGCTCCGGCGGTGCCGGCTGCGGTTCCGGCGGTCGCCCGGGTGTCCTGACGTGCGGATCGGTGACTGTCAGACCCTCTTCCTAGTGTGTGGACACCCGTTCTGGACGGGTGGTGAACAGAGGGGTGACGTGATGACAGACCTGGTGGACGACCTGACCGAGGCCGATCTGGCCGCGATGTGGATGAGCCGCCCGAACCGGTCGGTGGGCTCCCCGGCGTCGGCGCCGTGGTTCGCGAATCCGTTCGCCGGGGTGCCGCCGGAGCAGGACGATGCACCCTTCGACGTGCCCATCAAGTCTCAACCTGGACTTGAGGTTGATGGCAAGGAAGAGCCTCTGACGGAGCTGGAGGGGCGGATCACGTCGATGGCGGCCCGGCTGGCTGCCGAGACGCGGGAGTGGTTACGGCTGGTGGCCGAATTCAACCGACGCAAGGGGTGGGTGCAGTGGGGCATGCGGTCCATGGCCCACTGGCTGTCGTGGTCCTGTTCCGTCGGTCCGGGGGTGGCCCGGGAGTACGTGCGGGTGGCGACTGCGCTGACGAAGCTCCCCCAGGTGGACGAGGCGTTCGCGCAGGGCACGCTGTCGTACTCGAAGGTGCGAGCGGTCACCCGGGTCGCGGACCGGGTGGACGAGGAGACGCTGCTGGAACAGGCGAAGGTGCATTCCGCGGCTCAGCTGGAAAAGGTGGTCCGCGGGTACCGCAAGGCCGATCGGGTCGACCGGCCGGTGGAGGAGCGGCGCAGGGCCCGCTGGTTCTACGACGACGACGGCATGCTGGTGCTGTCCGCCCGGTTGACCGCCGAGGAGGGGGCACTGTTCATCGCGGCGCTGGAGCAGGCGCGGACCGGTGAGCTGGAACCGGCCGGGTGCCCCGACGAGGCCGTCGATCCGGCGCAGCTGCCGTCCGATGTGGATGCCCTGGTGGCCCTGGCGACGATGGCCCAGGCCGCCGGGCCGGTCGATTCCTCCGGGGACGATCGGCACCTGGTGGTGGTGCACGCCGATGCGCTGGTGCTGGCCGGGGAGCAGGATCCCGGGCCGGACGCGCAGTGCCGGATCGAGCACGGCCCCGGCCTGACCGCGGTGGCGGCCCGGCGGCTGGCCTGCGATGCGGCACTGGTCGCCTGGGTGTCCTCGGCGGTGCATCCGGGCGAGAAGCTGAAGCTGGGCCGCAAGACCCGCAAGATCTCGGCGGCGTTGCGGCGGGCGCTGCGGTTCCGGGACGGCGGGTGCCAGTTTCCCGGTTGCCCCCGCAAGCGGTTCCTGGACGCTCATCATGTCGTGCACTGGGCGGACGGCGGCCCCACCAATCTGCGCAACCTGATCCTGCTCTGCCAGCGACACCACCGGGCGGTGCACGACGACGGGTTCACCCTGAACCCGTTACCCGAGCCCGGCCGGTGGGTGTTCCATCGACCGGACGGCACTCCGGTCCCGGCTGCGCCGACCCCCGAGGCCGTTCCCGCGGAAACGTCCGAACAGGCACCCGACCGCGACCCGGATCGCCTGCGCCCGGCGCAGCACGGCGAACCGTTCAGCCTGCGCGACAGCGTCGACGTGTTCTGCCGCAACGCAGCGCCATGACCAGGACCATCGTCGTCTGGTGCCCGGACTGGCCGGCGGTGGCGGCCGCGCGGCAGGCGGGCCGGTCGGCGGCCGATCCGGTCGCGGTGTTCCACGCGAACCGGGTGCGGGCCTGCTCCGCGGCGGCGCGAGGCGAGGGGGTGCGGGTGGGTCAGCGGCGCCGGGACGCCCAGGCCCGCTGCCCGGAGCTGCTGGTTGCGGCCGTCGACCAGGACCGGGACGCGCGGATGTTCGAACCGGTCGCCGCGGCGGTCGAGGAGCATGCGCCGGGGGTGGAGGTGCTGCGCAGCGGGGTGGTGGCCTGCCCGGCCCGGGGTCCGTCCCGCTACTTCGGATCGGAGGCGGCCGCCGCCGAGCGGATCGTGGACGCGGTCGAGGCGTTGGACGTCGAATGTTGCGTCGGCATCGCCGACGACCTGGAGGTGGCGGTGCTGGCCGCGCACCGGACGGCCATCGTCCCGACCGGCGGATCGGCCGCCTTCTGTGCCGGTCTGCCGATCATCGACCTGTCCCGTGATCCGGCGATCTGCCCGCCCACCCGGGTCGAGCTCACCGACCTGCTGATCCGGCTCGGCATCACCACCGTCGGCGCATTCGCCGCGCTGCCGCCGGACAAGGTAGCGACCCGGTTCGGCGCCGACGGGGTGCGGGCCCACCGGCTGGCGCTGGGCCGACCGGAGCGGGGACTGTCCCGCCGACAGATCCCCGAGGAACTTGTCGTCGAGCAGGAATGCGATCCGCCACTGGACCGGGTGGACGCCGCCGCCTTCGCCGCGCGGGCGTTGGCCGAACGGTTCCACGCCCGGCTCGCCGACGCCGGCCTGGCCTGCACCCGGCTGGTCATCACCGCGGCCACCGACCGGGGCGCCACCCTGTCCCGGACCTGGCGGTGCGCCGCGCCGCTGACCGCGGCCGCCACTGCCGACCGGCTGCGCTGGCAGCTCGACGGCTGGCTCACCCACCGGCGGGAACCCGGTGCGATCACCCGGCTGGTGTTGGAACCGGTGGAGGCGGTCGGCTCCGGGCACATCCAGTACGGCCTGTGGGGATCCGACGGGCAGGACGACCAGCGGGCCGGGTGGGCGTTCGCCCGGGTGCAGGGGCTGCTCGGACCGGAATCGGTGCTGTCCCCGGTGCCCGCCGGTGGTCGCAGCGCGCAGGACCGGGTGACGCTGGTGCCCTGGGGTGACGAGCGCGTCAGTCCGCGCGATCCCGCGGCGCCGTGGCCCGGCGCGATCCCGGCGCCCTCCCCGGCCCGCCTGGCCGACCCGACCCCGATCACCGTTCTGGACGAGGCCGGCGGGCCGGTGCGGCTCACCGACCGCGGCCTGCTCACCGGACCGCCCGCCCGGCTGGACGGCAAGCGGGTCGACGCCTGGGCCGGGCCGTGGCTGCTGGACGAGCGCTGGTGGGCCGGTGGGGAGGTAGCGGCCCGGCTGCAGCTGGTCACCGACGACGGCGCTGCGCTGCTGGTCCGCTCGACCGGCGGTGGCGACGGCGGCTGGCGGATCGAGGGGGTGTACGACTGATGGGCTGGAACAACCCGAACGTGCCATGGAGCGAGCTGGAACGGGCCCTGTCCGGCCGTGCCCCCGGGCCGGGAAAGCGGCCGTTGAAGGCGATCCAGCACTGGCAGCGGCACCGGCCCGACCCGCCCCCGCCGCCCGAGCCGCTGCCGGGACAGAGCACCCCATACGCAGAACTGCACTGCCACTCCGCGTTCAGCTTCCTCGACGGTGCGTCCACGCCCGAGCAGCTGGTCGCCGAGGCGGTCCGGCTCGGGCTGAGCGCGCTGGCCATCACCGACCACGACGGCCTCTACGGCATCGTCCGGTTCAACGAGGCGGCCCGGGAGGCGGGGCTGCGCACCCTGTTTGGCGCCGAGCTGTCCCTGGGCCTGCCCGAGCCGCAGCTGGGCGTGGCCGACCCGGTCGGCGAGCACCTGCTGGTGCTGGCCCGCGGCCAGGAGGGCTACCACCGGCTGTCCACCGGGATCAGTCACGCCCAGCTGGCCGGCCGGGAGAAGGGCCGGCCGGTCTACGACCTGGACGAGTTGGCGAACGCGGCGCAGGACCAGTGGCTGATCCTCACCGGCTGCCGCAAGGGTGCGGTGCGGCGCGCCCTGGCCGGAGGCGGCCCGGACGCCGCCCGCCGGGCGCTGGGCGAGTTGATGGACCGGTTCGGCCGCGGCAACGTCGTCATCGAGCTCACCACCAGCCTGCTGCCGACCGACGACGAGAACAACGACGCCCTGGCCGCCCTCGCGCACGAGCTGAGCCTGCCGATCGTCGCCACCACCGCCGCGCACTACGCCACCCCCGCCGACGGCCGGATCGCCGCCGCGATGGCCGCGGTGCGGGCCCGGCGCAGCCTGGACGAGGCCGACGCGTACCTGCCGCCGGGGCCCGGGGCGCACCTGCGGTCGGGCGCGGAGATGGCGCGGCTGTTCGCCCGGTACCCGGCCGCGGTGCCCACCGCCGCAGCGATCGGCGAGCAGTGCGCGTTCGACCTGCGGCTGGTCGCCCCGAAACTGCCGCCCTACGACGTGCCCCCCGGCCACGACGAGAACTCCCACCTGCGGCAACTCACCCTGGCCGGCGCCGCGCGGCGGTACGGCACTCCGGAGCAACGGCCCGACGCCTATGCGCAGATCGAGAAGGAGCTGGCGATCATCGCCGGCCTCGACTTTCCCGGCTACTTCCTGATCGTCAACGACATCGTCGGTTTCTGCCGCGGCGCGAACATCATGTGCCAGGGCCGCGGCTCGGCGGCCAATTCCGCGGTCTGCTACGCGCTGGGCATCACCGCGGTCGACGCGGTCAGTTACGAATTGCTGTTCGAGCGGTTCCTGGCCCCGGAACGGGACGGCCCGCCGGACATCGACGTGGACATCGAGTCCGACCGGCGGGAAGAGGTGATCCAGTACGTCTTCCGCAAGCACGGCCGGGAGCGGGCGGCGCAGGTCGCCAACGTCAACACCTACCGGCCGCGGATGGCGGTGCGGGACATGGCCAAGGCGCTGGGGCACTCGCCGGGCCAGCAGGACGCCTACTCCAAGCAGTTGGACGGCTGGACCCCGTTGGCCGGTCAGGATGCCAGCGGTGTCCCGACCGACGTCCTCGCGCTGGCCCAGCGGATCCAGGACTACCCACGGCACCTGAGCATCCACTCCGGCGGCATGGTCATCTGCGACCGGCCCGTCTCGGAGGTCTGCCCGGTGGAGTGGGCCCGGATGGAGAACCGGTCGGTCCTGCAGTGGGACAAGGACGACTGCGCCGCGATGGGCCTGGTCAAGTTCGACCTACTGGGCCTGGGCATGCTGTCGGCGCTGCACTACGCGGTCGACCTGATCCGGGCGTACGAGGGCGTCGACGTCGACTTCGCCCGGCTCGACCTGGAGGAACCCGCGGTCTACGAGATGCTGCAACGGGCGGACTCGGTCGGCGTGTTCCAGGTCGAGTCCCGCGCGCAGATGGCCACCCTGCCGCGGCTCAAACCCCGCACGTTCTACGACCTGGTCGTCGAGGTCGCGCTGATCCGGCCCGGCCCCATCCAGGGCAATGCGGTGCACCCGTACATCCGCCGTCGCAACGGCGAGGAGAAGGTCACCTACGACCATCCGGTGATGGAGAAGTCGCTGGCCAAGACGCTGGGCATCCCGTTGTTCCAGGAACAGTTGATGCAGCTGGCCGTCGATGTCGCCGGGTTCGACGCCGGTGAGGCCGACCAGCTGCGAAGGGCGATGGGCGCCAAACGATCCACCGCGCGGATGGAGAAGCTCAAGCAACGGCTGTACGACGGGATGAAGAGCCATCACGGCATCGAGGGACCGATCGCCGACCGCATCTACGAGCGGCTGCTGGCGTTCGCCAACTTCGGGTTCGCAGAGTCGCACGCCCTGTCGTTCGCGTCGCTGGTCTTCTACTCGTCCTGGCTCAAGCTGCACCACCCGGCGGCGTTCTGCGCCGCGCTGCTGCGGGCTCAGCCGATGGGGTTCTATTCGCCGCAGTCGTTGGTCGCCGACGCCCGGCGGCACGGCGTGACGGTCCGCCGGCCGGACATCAACGCCTCCAATTTCCATGCCGACCTCGAGCCCTGCACGCACAGCCGGCCCGCGGTTCGGCTGGGGCTGGACGAGGTCCGCAGCATCGGCGCCGAGCTGGCGGAGAAGATCGTCGCCAACCGGCCGGTTGGCGGGTACCGCACGCTGGACGAGCTGACCCGGGCCGTCACCATGACGGCGCCGCAGGTCGAGGCGCTGGCCACCGCCGGCGCGCTGGACGGGTTGGCCGGCACGAGACGGCAGGCGTTGTGGGCGGCCGGCGCCGCGGCGGGGGAGCGGGCCGGCACCCTTGACCTGCCCGAGCCGGAGGCCCCGGCGCTGCCCGGGATGAGCGATATCGAGCTGACCGTCGCCGACATCTGGGCCACCGGCATTTCCCCGGAGTCGTACCCCACCGAGTTCTCCCGGACGCAGCTCGACCGGTGGGGGGTGAAGACGGCCGGCGACCTGAAGGGCGTCGAGCACGGGACGCGCGTGCTGGTCGCCGGGGTGGTCACCCACCGGCAACGACCGGCCACCGCGTCCGGGGTCATCTTCGTCAATCTGGAGGACGAGACCGGGATGCTCAACGTCATCTGCTCGGTGGGCCTGTGGGCCAAGTACAAGCAGGTGGCCCGGGGCTCGGCGGCGCTGCTGGTGCGGGGGGTGGTGGAACGGTCCGGCGGGGCGATCTCGATCGTCGCCGACCGGATCGCCCGGGTGACCCTGATCGCCAGCACCCCCTCCCGAGACTTCCGCTGACGACGACTGGCACGATCGACCCAATGAGCGAGGTCTACGAGAATGCCGCGGTGTCGCTGATCCTGGCCGACTTCGCGGTCGCCGATCAGCTGGGCAAACTACAGATGGTCGGCGGCGGGCTGCAGCTCATCGGCCGCGACCACAACACCGGGGTGTCCGCGGCGTTCGCGCTGGTGGTGAGCCTGACGTTCCCGCCGGCGCTGTTCAACGAGCAGTACGCGTTCGAGGTCGTCCTGGAGGATGCGGCCGGCAATCCGCTGGAGCTGGCCGAGTCCGCCGCCGTGCCCGGCAGCCGGGTCATGCGCTTCGGGCAGACCCTGCAGATCGAGGAGCCGAACTTCCGCGGCAGCGGCGTGCCCCGTCGTGCCCTACCGACCCGCTCCCATGTCGTCCTCTACTTCAACACCGGGCTGCCGTTGCCGCCCGGCCGGGTGCTGGTCTGGCGGGCCCGCATCGACGGTGAATCCAAGCCCGATTGGACCGTCCCGTTCTTCGTGCCGGCGCCGCCGCCGGCGCCGGTGCTCGGCTGAACCCTCAGCGCCGGCCGGCCTGCCACAGCAGGTGCATCGCCAGGTCGGTGGCGCGCTCCCGGATCTGGGCCCGGTCGCCACGCAGCACCGGGTCGCGGGCCAGCACGGCGCCGTCGTCGGTGGTGACGCACAGGCAGACGTAGCCGACCGGTTTGTTGGCGGTGCCGCCGTCCGGGCCGGCGATGCCGGTGATGCCCACCGCGACGGCGGCGCCGAACCGTTGCCGCGCCCCGTCCGCCAGCGCCCGCGCGACCTGCGGCGACACCGCGCCGTGGGCCGCGAGCGTTTCCGCGGGAACGTCCAACTGGCTCACCTTCGCCGCGTTGGAGTAGGCGACGGTGCCGCCGGCCACATAGGCGGACGACCCGGGCCGCTCCGTGAGCCGGGCGGCGACCAGCCCGCCGGTGCACGACTCCGCCGTTGCGACGAACCAGCCCCGGTCCAGCAGCACGCGGGCCAGCGCCTCGTCGGTGGTCGTGCCGTCGGCACTGACCAGCTGATCGCGGTGCCGGGCGACGATCTCGTCCGCCAGGACGGCCGCCCGCGATTCGAGACCGGGCGCGGGCCGGATGTCGACCTCCAGTTCGGACCGGCGCAGGCAGGTGATCACCTCGATATCGGCCGGTACCGCCAGCTCCCGCAGCGTCTGCGCGATCACCGGCTCCGGCAGGCCGAAGAACCGCAGCGAGCGGGCCGCCGCCGCGGGCACCCGGGTCAGCAGCTCGGCGACGGGGGCCGCCGACAGCACGGACGGCCACATGCCCTGCAGTTCGGACGGCGGCCCCGGCAGCACCACGATCAACGGGCCGCCGGGCCGGCGCAGCACCAGCCCGGGGGCGGTGCCGACCGGGGGCAGCGCGAGTGCGCCCACCGGCAGCATCGCCTGCTTGCGGACGCCGGCCTCCAGCGCGGCGTCGAGCGGGGCGTCGAGCGGGGCGTCGGCGACGTTCCCGCGGAGTCGCGCCCACTCCGCCACGGTCCGGTTGACCTGCGCATACATCTCGGGATCGAGTTCAACGGGCACCCCGGCGAACCGGGCAACGCACTCCACGGTCAGATCGTCGGCGGTCGGCCCCAACCCGCCGCTGGTCACCACCAGCGCGCAGCCCGCGGCGGCGGCCAACGCATCGGCAAGGTCCGCCGGCCGGTCGCCCACCACGAGCAGCCGGCCGACCTGGAACCCCAGTTCGGTCAGTTGCCCGGCCAGCCATGGCCCGTTGCGGTCGGCGATGGTTCCGGTGAGCAGCTCGCTTCCGGTGACCACGATGGCCGCCCGCGGGCGGGCAGCAGCGGGCTCAACGGTGTCCATGGCCCGAACCCTAAGCGGGTCTGGCACGATCGGGGGAATGCGTCTGGCGACCTGGAACATCAACTCGATCCGCGCCCGGCACGACCGGGTCCTGGCCTGGCTCGAGCGCAGTGACATCGACGTCCTGGCCTTCCAGGAGACCAAGATCGACGACGCCCGCTTCCCGGTCTCCTCGTTCGAGAAGCTGGGATACCAGGTGGCCCACCACGGCACGAACCAGTGGAACGGGGTGGCCATCGCCTCCCGGGTCGGCCTGGACGACGTGCAGGTCGGGGTGCCCGGGCTGCCGCCGTTCGGGGACGACGCCGAGGCCGAGGCCCGGTCCATCGGGGCGGTCTGTGCCGGCGTGCGGGTGTGGAGCCTGTACGTGCCCAACGGGCGGGTCGTCGACGACCCGCACTACCACTACAAGCTGCACTGGCTGGCCGTGCTCCGCGACTACGCCGAGAAGGTGCTCGCCAACGAGCCGCACGCGCCCGTCGCGCTGTGCGGTGACTTCAACATCGCGCCCACCGACGACGACATCTGGAGCGTCGAGTACTACCAGGGCTCCACCCACGTCACCGGGCCGGAGCGGCAGGCGTTCGCCAACCTGGTTGACGCCGGCTACACCGACGTGGTCCGGCCGTTCCACCCGGGCCCGGGGGTTTACACCTACTGGGACTACACCCGGCTCAGCTTCCCCAAGCGGCGGGGCATGCGGATCGACTTCGCGCTGGCCAGCCCGGCGCTGGCGGCCCGGGTCACCGGCGCGCAGATCGACCGGGAGGAACGCAAGGGCAAGGGCTCGTCGGACCACGCCCCGGTGATCGTCGAGTTCCGGGACGCCTGATGCCCACCATCCTGGTGCTGGAACACGACGAGTCCGACCCGGTGCAGCGGCTGGGCGACTGGCTCGTCGAGGCGGGCGCCGAGCTTGTGGTCTGCCGGTTGCACGCCGGCGACCGGATACCGGACACGTTCGACGGCCTGGTCTGCCTGGGTGGGCGGATGAACGCCTGGGATGACGACGCCACGCCGTGGCTCGCCGACACCAAGGCGCTGCTGCGCCGGGCCGTCGCCGCCGGCACCCCGACGCTGGGTATCTGCCTGGGCGCCCAGCTGCTGGCCGCCGCGGAGGGCGGCACGGTCGAACGCGGGACGAACGGCCCGGAGATCGGCGCGTACCTGGCGGCGAAGCGGGACGCCGCCGCGGACGACCCGTTGTTCGGACCGGTGCCGATGACGCCCGACGTCATGCAGTGCCACGACGACGTGGTCACCGCGCTGCCGCCGGGCAGCACGCTGTTGCTGTCCGGCACCGGCTACCCGCATCAGGCGTGGCGGCAGGGCCGCGCGGCCTGGGCGCTGCAGTTCCACCCCGAGCCCACGGCCGACGCGGTGCGGGAGTGGGCCCGCGGTCACGGCGTCACCGACGGGCCGCGGCTGGGACCGATGCTCGACGAGGCGGCCGACGCGGCGGCCGAGGTGTGGCGGGACCTGGCCCACCGGTTCGTAGCCGTCATCGCCACGCCGCCGGTGGGGCGCGCCACGCTCGCGCTGGTGCCGCGATGACCCGCCCGGCGCTGCGGACCCCGGCCCGGTACGGGCTGCCGGACACCGAGCGGGTGCGTGCCGACCTGGCCGAGACCGGACTGTGGGGGGCGGACGGGCCGGTCGCGGCGAACGAGAATGTCCTGCTCGCGCTGGCTCGCACCGGACGCCCCGAGCTGGCCGCGTACGGCCTGGCCCGCCTGCACGAGGCGGACGGCAACCCGGCGCTGATCATGGAGGCGCTGCGCACCCAGCCACGGTTCCGGGGACGCCTGTTGGGGCTGCTCGGCGCTTCCACCGTGCTGTCCGAGCATCTGGCCGCCTGGCCCGAGGACTGGCACAACCTGCTGCCCGAGGCACCGGCCGAGGAACTCGTCTCCGCCGAGAGCATGCGGCGGGTGCTGTCCGCGGCGGTCGGCGTCGACCCCGACGCGCCGCCGTGCACCGGTTCCGACGGGGCCAGGGCCACCGTCACCGGGGCCAAGGCGATCGCCGCCCTGCGCCGCGCCTACCGCTCGCAACTGTTGATCATCGCCGCGCACGACCTGGCGCCCGCCGTCGAGTCGTCGCTGCCGACCACCGCGCTGCCCGCGGTCTGTCAGGCACTCACCACGCTGGCCGACACCACGCTGCAGGTCGGGCTGTCCGTCGCCGCCGGCGAGCTGGGCGCGGCCCCGACGCCCTTTCGGCTGAGCGTCATCGCCATGGGCAAGGCCGGCGCCAAGGAGCTCAACTACCTGTCCGACGTGGACGTGATGTTCATCGCCGACCAGGCCGAGGCGGCGGTGCCGCTGGCCAGCCTGATGATGCGCATCTGCGGCGGCGCCGCCTGGGAGGTGGACGCGGCGCTCCGGCCGGAGGGCAAGGCCGGCGCGTTGGTGCGGACGCCCGCCGGCTTCAGCAGTTACTACGAGCGGTGGGCGCACACCTGGGAATTCCAGGCCCTGCTCAAGGCCCGGCCGGCCGCGGGCGATCCGGCCCTGGGCGAGGTATTCATGGAGATCACCCGCCCCGGGGTGTGGTCGGCGGCGAGCCGGGAGTCGTTCGTCGACGACGTGCAGGCGATGCGCCGCCGGGTCGAGGACAACATTCCGGACAAGCACCGCGATCGCGAGCTGAAGCTCGGCGCCGGCGGACTGCGCGACGTCGAGTTCGCGGTGCAACTGCTGCAACTGGTGCACGGCCGGTCCGACCCCGCGCTGCGCCTGCCGGGCACCCTGATGGGGCTGCGGTCGCTGATCCGCGGCGGCTACGTCGGCCGCACCGACGGTGCCGAGATGGCCGCGGCCTACACGTTCCTGCGCCGGGCCGAACACCGGCTGCAACTGCAGCGGCTGCGCCGCACCCACCTGCTGCCCGACGACGGCGCCGACATGGAGTGGCTGGCCCGGGCCGACGGGTACCTGGCCACCGGTACCTCCAGTGCGGCCGACGTGTTCGTCGCCGAACGGACCCGGCACGCCACCACCGTCCGCCGGCTGCACGAGAAGCTGTTCTACCGGCCGCTGCTGCACGCCGTCGCCGCGGTCGAGATGGACGAGTCGCGGCTGTCCGCAGAGGCGGCCCGCGAGCGGCTCGCCGCCCTCGGCTTCATGCGGCCGGACGCGGCCATGCGGCACCTGGCCGCGCTGACCCAGGGGGTCAGCCGGCGCGCCGCCATCCAACGGCACCTGCTGCCGGTGCTGCTGGACTACTTCTCGACCAGCCCGGACCCGGACGCCGGCCTGCTCGCCTACCGGCACGTCTCCGAGGCGCTGGCCGACACGCCCTGGTACCTGCGGCTGCTGCGCGACGAGGGGTCGGTGGCCAGCCGGCTCGCCGGACTGCTCGGCGGGTCCCGGCTGGTCGCCGACCTGCTGCCGCGGGCCCCCGAGGTGCTCAAACTGCTCGTCGACGACAAGGACCTGCTCGCCCCGGAGCCGGAGGCCGTCGCCACCGCGCTGATGGCCCGGGCCGGCCGCGCGGCCCGGGCGCAGGATGCGGTCGACGTGGCCCGGTCCGGCCGGCGGCACGAGATGCTGCGGCTGGCCTGCGGCGACATGCTCGGCCTGATCTCGGTGCAGAACATCGCCCGCGGCCTGAGCAGCGTCGCCGAGATCACCGTCGAGGCCGCGTTGCAGGCGGCGATCAAGCAGGTCACCAAGGATCGCGGCGGGTTCCGGGCCGCCTTCGCGGTGATCGGGATGGGCCGGCTCGGCGGGGGAGAGCTGGGGTACGGGTCCGACGCCGACGTGATGTTCGTCATGCAGACGCTGCCCGGGCAGGACGAAACGGAGGCCCGGGCCGACGCCAACGCGGTCGCCGACCTCATGTCGCGGTTGCTGGGCCGGCCGTCACCCGACCCGCCGCTGGAGATCGACGCCAACCTGCGGCCGGAGGGCAAGAATGGGCCCCTGGTCCGCCCGCTGGCCGGATATCAGGCGTATTGGACCCGCACCGCGGCGGCCTGGGAACGGCAGGCGCTGCTGCGGGCCCGGCCGGTCGCCGGGGACCGCGCGCTGGGCGCGGCGTTCGTGCAGGCGGCGGACGCGTTCCGGTACCCCGATGGCGGCCTGTGCCTGCGCGACGTCGTGGAGATCCGCCGCATCAAGGCGCGGGTGGACGCCGAGCGGCTGCCCCGCACGGCCGACCGGACCACGCACACCAAGCTCGGCCGCGGCGGCCTGGCCGACGTCGAATGGACGATTCAGCTGCTGCAACTGCAGCACGCCCACGACGTGCCCGATCTGCGTACGCCGAGCACCCTGCCGGCCATCGCGGCGGCCGCCCGGGCCGGGCTGATCAGCGACGAGGACGCCGAGGCGCTGACCAACGGCTGGCTGACCGCGTCCCGGACCCGCAACGCGATCATGCTGGTGCGGGGCAAGCCTGACGACCAGATCCCGCGGCAGGGCCGCGAGCTCGCGGCCATCGCCCGGGCCTGCGGATACCCGCCCGGCGGCGACCCCGGCGAGTTCGTCGACGACTACCGGAGGGCCACCCGGCGGGCCCGCAAGGTGGTGGACCGGGTCTTCGACGAGGGCTAGTTCTGCGAGGATGGCCCCGTGCCAACCTGGATCTGGATCGTCATCGCCGTCGTCGTCGTACTGGCCCTCGCGCTGGTGCTGGGGACCGTCCGCGCCCGCGGCCGCCGCATCTCGCTCAAGGACGCGCCGCCGAAGGAGGTCGGCAAGACCGACGCGCCGCCGGCCAAGGGCGGGTACCAGGCCGGCGGGTCGATCTCGTTCTCCGCCGGAACGGCGACGGCCCCGGCCCCGCCGCGGCCGCCGACCAAGCCGATGCCGGTGGTGCCGGACCTGCTGCCCGAGCGGACCGAGGTGGACGGCCAACCCGGTGTCGGCGACGACGCCGCGGTGCCTCGGGACGCGCCGAGCCGGGACATCCTCGAGGTGCCGCTGCCCGAGGACGTGGTGATCGAGGAGATCGTCGTCGAGGAGACGACGGTGCGGCCCGACGGCACCGTGGAGACGGTCTTCGTCGAAGAGGTCATCGTCGAACCGATCGGGACGGCGCCGGGGGCGGTGGTCGACGGCACCGTCGGCGACGTGATCGACGAGATCGCCGCGCCCCCGGTACACGAGGAGATCGAGCCCACCGCCGGCCGGCTGTCCCGGCTGCGGGGCCGGCTGTCCCGGTCGCAGAACGCGTTCGGCCGATCGCTGCTGGGCCTGCTCGGCGCCGGCACGCTGGACGACGACTCCTGGGAGGAGGTCGAGGACACCCTGCTGATGGCCGACCTCGGTGCGGCGGCCGCGGCGGAGATCACCGAGCAGTTGCGGGCCGCGGTGGCCGCGCACGGCGTCACCGACGCGACCAGTGCCCGCGCCCTGCTGCGCAAGGTGCTCATCGACGCCGTCGACCCGTCGATGGATCGGTCGGTGCGGGCCCTGCCGCACGACGGGCGGCCCAGTGTGCTGCTGATCGTCGGCGTCAACGGCACCGGAAAGACCACCACCACCGGAAAGCTGGCCCGCGTGCTGGTGGCCGACGGCCGGCACGTGGTGCTCGGCGCCGCCGACACGTTCCGGGCCGCCGCTGCCGATCAGCTGCAGACCTGGGGGGAGCGGGCCGGGGCCGTGGTGGTGCGGGCGGATGCCGGGGCCGACCCGGCGGCGGTCGCGTTCGACGCGGTCAAACGGGGCATCACGGATGGCGCCGACGCCGTGCTGATCGACACCGCCGGCCGGTTGCACACCAAGACCGGGCTGATGGACGAGCTCGGCAAGGTCAAACGGGTCGTTGAAAAACTGGCGAAAGCAGACGAAATTTTGCTGGTGCTGGACGCCACCACCGGGCAGAACGGCCTGGTGCAGGCCACCGTGTTCGCCGAGGTGGTGGACATCACCGGGATCGTGCTGACGAAGCTGGACGGCACGGCCAAGGGCGGCATCGTGGTGGCCGTGCAGCGGACGCTGAACGTGCCGGTCAAGCTGGTCGGGCTCGGCGAGGGCCCGGACGACCTCGCGCCGTTCGAACCCGCCGCCTTCGTGGACGCCCTATTGGGTGACTGAGCGTCACACGTTGTCTTCGCCCGGGAAACACGTCGGAAACACATTCCGAAGCGTGTTCACACCGGCGAAACCTCCGGGAGCGCCCGGCGCAACACGCACCGGCGAATCTTCGAGTGTCATTCGGGCCTGCCGCCCTGCTCGCCGGCGGCCGGCCCGAACATCCCACTCCTAGAGCCTGGAGGCTTGATGGATTCCACCTTCGAACTGGACGCAGGCAATACCGCCTGGATGCTGGCCGCGGCATCGCTGGTCCTGTTGATGACTCCCGCGCTGGCGTTCTTCTACGGCGGCATGACGCGGTCCAAGTCCGTGCTGAACATGATGATGATGAGCTTCGGCGCGCTGGCTATCGTCGGACCGATCTGGATGCTCTGGGGTTACTCCGAGGTGTTCGGCGAGAACATCGGCGGCGTCATCGGCAATCCCTTCGAGTTCTTCGCCCTGCACGGGCTGACCGACGAGAACGGCCTGATGGCCGCGACCGGCGTGCCCGCCACCGTGGCCGTCGGCTACCAGGCCACCTTCGCGATCATCACGGTCGCGCTGATCAGCGGCGCGATCGCCGACCGGGCCCGCTTCGGCACCTGGCTGGTGTTCTCGGCCCTGTGGGTGACCCTGTGCTACGGCCCGATCGCCCACATGGTGTGGGGCGGTGGCGCGCTGGGTACCGAAGGCTTCGTCGCCCAGTGGCTGTCCACGCCGATCGACTTCGCCGGTGGCACGGTCGTGCACATCAACGCCGGTATGGCCGGCTTCATGCTGGCGATCATCATCGGCAAGCGGAAGGGCTTCGCCAAGGACCCGATGAAGCCGCACAACCTGCCGTTCGTCATGCTCGGCGCCGCGCTGCTGTGGTTTGGTTGGTTCGGCTTCAACGCCGGCTCCGAATTCGCCGCCGACGGCACCGCCGGTCAGGCGTGGATCAACACGCTGACCGCCACCTGCGTCGCCGCCCTCGGCTGGTTGATCGTGGAGCGGATCCGGGACAAGCATGCCACCAGCCTGGGCGCCGCGTCCGGCGTCGTGGCCGGCCTGGTCGCGATCACCCCGGCCGCCGCGGCCGTGGACGTCGTCGGATCGATGTTCGTCGGCCTCGCCGCCGGTGTGGTCTGCGCGCTGGCCGTCGGCCTGAAGTACCGGTTCGGTTACGACGATTCGCTCGACGTGGTCGGGGTGCACCTGGTCGGCGGCATCATCGGCACCGTGCTGATCGGTCTGTTCGCCAACGTCACCCGGGACGCGGACGGTGCGGTCACCTCGTCGACCTGGGCCCCCGACGGCGCCCTGAACGGCCTGTTCTACGGCGGCGGCTGGACCCAGCTGTGGACCCAGATCCTGGTCGCCATCATCGCTGTCGTGCTGTCCGGCGTGATCACCCTGATCATCGGCTACGCGCTGAAGTTCACCATGGGCTGGCGGATCCCCGAGGAGCACGAGGTCGAGGGGGTCGACGTCACCACCCACGGTGAGGCCGCCTACGACCTGGAGCCGTCGTCCGGCGCGAGCCACACGTCCGGCGCGCTCACCCACGTTCCCTCGCACCGCGCCCAGGAGGCCAAGGCATGAAGCTCGTCACCGCCGTCATCAAGCCGTTCAAGCTCGACGAGGTGCGTGCAGCGTTGCTTGCCTTCGGGGTCCAGGGAATGACCGTCTCGGAGTCGTCGGGCTACGGCCGCCAGCGCGGCCACACCGAGGTCTACCGCGGCGCGGAGTACACCGTCGAACTGCTGCCCAAGGTCCGGCTGGAGATCCTCGTCGACGACGAGGACGCCGATGACGTCGTCGACGTCATCGTCCGCGCCGCCCGCACCGGCAAGATCGGCGACGGCAAGGTCTGGCAGATTCCGGTCGAAACCGTGGTGCGCGTGCGCACCGGCGAGCGCGGTCAGGAAGCGCTGTAGGCCGATGCGGAATTCGCCTGTGGGGATGGCGGGCGGTTTCGCGCAGTTGCGAGCCCAACTGCTGAGCCGGACCGGCGTGCCCGGTCCGGCTCGGCGGAAGGCCCTGGCGCGGTTGACCGACGGTTGGCTCGGTGAACTCGCCCAGGACGCCGGGGTCAACGTCGGCGGCGTCGCGCTGGTGGCGGTCGGCGGGTACGGCCGCGGCGAACTGTCGCCCTTCTCGGATCTCGACCTCGTTCTGCTGCATTCGACGGAGACGCCGGCCTCGTACGCCGGCATGCTGGCCGAGCGGCTCTGGTACCCGATCTGGGACTCCAAGATCCGGCTCGACCATTCGGTGCGCAGTGTCGGCGGCGCGCGCCAGATCGCCCGGGCCGACCTGCCGGCCATGCTCGGCATGCTCGACCTGCGGCACATCGCCGGCGACCCCGACCTGGCCACCACCCTGCACCGGCGGGTCCTGGCCGACTGGCGGTCCGACGCGAAGAACCGCCTCGCGGACCTGCGGGAATCCTGCCAGGAACGCGCGGATCGCTCCGGGCAGCTGGCCTTCGCCACCACGCCCGACCTCAAGGAGTCCCGCGGCGGGCTGCGCGACCTGGTGGTGATGCGCGCGGTGGCCGCCTCCTGGGTGGCCGACTGCCCGCACCAGGGGCTGGAAGAGGCCCGGTCGGCCCTGCTGGACGTCCGTGACGTCGTGCAGACCATCGCCGGCCGCGCGACGGACCGGCTGCAGGTGCAGGACCAGGACGCCGTGGCCGCATCACTGGGGCTCGACGACCGGGACGCCCTGCTCAAGCACGTCGCCGGGATCGCCCGCACGGTCGACCACGCCAGCGACCTGACCTGGCACCGGGTGGACCGGGCCCTGTCCCGGCCGCAGGGCACGATCACCGATCTCGGTGGCCGGCTCACCCGGCGCATCGAACGCACCCCGCTGGCCGACGGCATCGTCGAGCAGGCCGGTGAGGCGGTGCTGGCCCGGGCGGTGAACCCGGCGGGCGACCCGACCCTGGTGGTGCGGGCGGCGGCCGCGGCCGCCCAGGCCGGGCTGCCGGTCTCGCCGGCGACCGTGCTGCGGCTGGCCCGCACGTGCCCGCCGCTGCCCGACCCGTGGCCACCGGTCGCCCTGGACGCCTTTCTGTCCCTGCTCGGCGCCGGTGAGCCGATGATCGCCGCCTGGGAGGACCTGGACCAGGCCGGCCTGATCGCCACCCTGCTGCCCGGGTGGGAGCGGCTGCGGTCGCTGCCGCAGCGCGACCCGATCCACCTGTACACGGTCGACCGGCACCTCATGCAGACCGCCGTCGTCGCGTCCGGGCTGGTCCGCCGGGTCGCCCGGCCGGACCTGCTGCTGCTCGCCGCGATCCTGCACGACATCGGCAAGGGGCCGCGGGAGGACCAGCGCGACCACGCCGACCACGCGATCGTCGGGGCCGATCTGTGCGTGCCCTGGCTGCGCCGGATGGGCTTGCCCGCCGCTGATGTCACTGTCATCGTGACCTTGATCCGGCACCACCTGCTGCTCGGCGACTCGGCCGCCCGCCGCGACCCGGACGACCCGGCGACGATCCAGACCATCGTCGACGCGGTCGGTGACGTGCAGACCCTCGAGCTGCTGGCGGCACTGACCGAGTCGGATGCCCGGGCCGCCGGCCCGGCCGCCTGGACCACCTGGCGGGCGGGCCAGATCCGGCACCTGGTGGGTCGGGTCCGGCGGGCGCTGGCCGGGGAGCAGCCGGCGCAGCCGCCGGCGATGACCAGGGTCGAGACCGAACTCGTCGAGGCCGGCGGGGTCGGCATCGTCATCGAGCAGGTCCCCGCGGCGCTGCGGATCACGATCTGCGCACCGGACCGGACCGGCCTGCTGGCCGCGTCGGCCGCGGTGCTGACGATGCACCGGCTGACCGTGCGGTCGGCCGCGATCCGCACGGTCGACGGGAACGCCCTGCAGACCTGGATCGCCGCGCCGCAGTTCGGGGACGCGCCGGCGGCGGCGACGCTGCGGGCCGACCTGGTGCGGGCGCTGGACGGCAGCCTGGACGTGGCCGCCCGGCTGGCCCGCCGGACGGCTCCGCCCCGGCGCGGGCCGGTGGTGCCGCCCGAGGTGCGGCTGCCCGAGAACGCCTCCGCCACCTCGACGGTGATCGAGGTTCGCGCCCACGACCTGCCCGGTCTGCTGTACAAGGTGTCGTCGGTGCTCGCCGCCGCCGGCCTCGGCGTGGTCAGCGCCCGGGTGGACACCCTGGGCGCGGACGCGGTCGACGTCTTCTACGTGCAGACCCCGGACGGGGCGCCGCTGACCGCGCCGCGGGCGCGGGAGGTCGCGGCGCTGATCGATCAGGCGCTCGCCTGACCGGGGGACTGACCGATCCGCGGGAAGGGCTTGGTGGCGAACACCTGCTCGACCGGCAGCTGGAAGTACTCGGCGATGCGCAGGGCCAGCAGCAGGCTGGGGCTGTACTCGCCGCGTTCCAGGTAGCCGACGGTCTGGTAGTGCACCCCGACCGCCAGGGCCAGCTGGCGCCGGGTGATGCCGCGCTCGGCGCGCAGCACCGCGAGCCGGTTGTGGAGCACATCAGACACGTTGCAGGGCCTTCTCCCGGCGGGCCGCGACGGAAGATCCGGATTCCCGGCGGGCCATCCGGCGCAGCAACGGCGGGGCCACCAGGAACCCGACGACGGCCCAGACCAGCAGCACGCCCACCGCGGCCAGGGTCCGCCAGCTGCCGTCGATCTCGACGGCGGCCGCGGCCTCGGGCAGCAGCGCCGAGCGCAGGCCCAGCCCCAGCCAGTAGGTCGGGGTGAGCTGGCCCAGCACCTGCGCCCAGCCGGCCATCTGGGCGAGCGGGAAGAAGATGCCGGAGACCCAGATGATGCCGCCCATCACGAGCATTCCCCAGCCGCCGACCATCCGCGGGCTCTTGAACACCGACCCGATGGCGAACCCCAGCGGCAGCACGGCGAGCAGGCCCAGCAGCAGGAAGCCGATCGCCTCCATCCAGCCGGTGAGCCCGTTCGCGGTCAGGCCCGGAATGAAGAAGAAGGCAGGGATCAGCACGATCGCCATGCTGAACGCGATCTCCAGGGTGGTCCGCAGCATCTGCCCGACGACGTACCCGGTCATTCCGCCGGGTATCGATTTGAGCCGCAGCAGGGTGCCGTCCTCCCGTTCGGTGGCCAGCTGGGTGGCCATCCCGTAGGCCCCGGAGAACACGATCTGCAGCGCCAGCAGGCCGGGCAGCATGAACAGCGCCACCGAGACGTCGGTGTCGGGCAGGGTGGTGTCGCGGTTGAGCCAGAGCACGACGAGCACGATCAGCGACACGATGACGTAGTAGGCGATGTCCTGGCCGGCCCGCACGCTGTTGGCGAACTCGACGCGTCCGCGGCGCAGGCCGCAGTGCACGGGATTCATCGGACGACCTCCGGGCTCGGCGTGGCTTCGTCGGCGACCATCGACAGGTAGGTGCTCTCCAGGCTGGGCCGGCGTACCTCCAGGTCGGTGATGGAGCCGGTTTCGGGGCGTTCGTGCGCGAACAGGTCGCGGACGAAGCCGGTCGCGTCGTCGGTGGCGTGCACCTGACGGACGCCGTGCTGGGTCCAGCGCACCTCGGCGGTGCCGGCCACCTGGCGGGCCAGCGCCTCGGCGCTGCCGTCGGCGACGATCCGGCCGTGATGCAGGATCAGGATGCGGTCGGCCAGCTTCTCCGCCTCGTCCAGGTCGTGCGTGGTGAGCAGCACCGTGGTGTCCTGCAGGTCGGACAGCCGGTGCACCAGGTCGTGGAAGTCGCGGCGGGCGGCCGGGTCGAACCCGGCGGTCGGTTCGTCGAGGAACAGCAGTTCGGGCCGGCCGACGATGCCGATCGCCACGTCGAGGCGGCGCCGTTGACCGCCGGACAGGGTGGCGACCTTGGCCCGCCGGTGCCCGGTCAGGCCGACCATCTCGATCAGCTCGTCGGTCGGGTAGGGCCGGGGTCGATCGGGCGTGCTGTACGGCGCGTAGAAGCCGCCGAGGTGGTCGAGCAGGTCGCGCACCCGCCACCGGCCGTGGTCCCGCCAGGACTGCAGCACCACCCCGATCCGGGCCCGCCAGGCCTCGTTCGCCCGGGTCGGATCCTCGCCCAGCACGCGCACCGTGCCCGCCGACGGGGTCCGGAAACCCTCCAGGATCTCGATGGTGGTGGTCTTGCCCGCACCGTTGGGGCCCAGCAACACCAGGACTTCACCGCGGGCGATGGTGAAGTCGACGCCATGAAGCACGTCCTTGGTGCCGTACCGCATCGCCAGGCCTGACACTTCGACAGATGTGTAGGACGACATGTAGCAGTTCTACTACATCTCTACGGCCGATAGGATCGCACCGTGTTCGAAACCCTGTCCGATCGCCTCTCGTCGGTCTTCACCAACCTTCGGGGCAAGGGCCGGCTGACCCCGGCCGATATCGACAAGACCTGCCGCGAGATCCGCGTCGCACTGCTCGAGGCGGACGTGGCGCTGCCGGTCGTCCGCGCCTTCGTGGCCCGGATCAAGGAACGTGCGACCGGTGTGGTCGTGTCCGCCGCGCTCAATCCGGCCCAGCAGATCATCAAGATCGTCAATGAGGAGCTCGTCGCGATCCTCGGCGGCGAGACCCGGCGGCTGACCTACGCCAAGACCCCGCCGACGGTGATCATGCTGGCCGGCCTGCAGGGCGCCGGCAAGACCACCCTGGCCGGCAAGCTGGCGCTGTGGCTCAAGGGACAGGGGCACACCCCGCTGCTGGTCGCCTCCGACCTGCAGCGGCCCAACGCCGTCACCCAGCTGCAGATCGTCGGGGAGCAGGCCGGCGTGCAGGTCTTCGCCCCCGAGCCCGGCAACGGGGTGGGCGATCCGGTCGCGGTGGCCCGCGGCGGCGTGGACCACGCCCGGGTCCGGCTGCACGACGTGGTCATCGTCGACACCGCCGGCCGGCTCGGCGTCGACGCCGAGATGATGCAGCAGGCCGTCGACATCCGTGATGCGGTGCAGCCGCAGGAGATCCTGTTCGTCCTCGACGCGATGGTCGGCCAGGACGCGGTCACCACCGCGCAGGCGTTCCGCGACGGCGTCGGCTTCAACGGCGTCGTGCTGACCAAGCTGGACGGCGACGCCCGCGGTGGCGCCGCGCTGTCCGTGCGGCACGTGACCGGGCAGCCGATCATGTTCGCCTCCACCGGCGAGAAGCTGGCCGACTTCGACGTCTTCCACCCGGACCGGATGGCCTCCCGGATCCTGGGCATGGGCGACATGCTCACCCTGATCGAACAGGCCGAGCAGCATTTCGAGGCCGACCAGGCCGAGGCGATGGCCGCCAAAATGGCGGGCAACGAGTTCACCCTCGACGACTTCCTCGACCAGATGATGATGATCCGCAAGATGGGTCCCATCGGCGGCCTGCTCGGCATGCTGCCCGGCGCCGGCCAGATGAAGGAGGCCCTGGCCAACGTCGACGACCGGGACATCGACCGCACCGCCGCGATCATCCAGTCCATGACGCGCGCGGAGCGGCAGGACCCGAAGATCATCAACGCGTCCCGGCGGCAGCGCATCGCCAAGGGGTCCGGGTCCACCGTCTCCCAGGTGAACGCGCTGGTGGAGCGGTTCTTCGAGGCCCGCAAGATGATGTCGTCGATGGCCGGCCGGTTCGGCCTCGGCGGCCGCCCGTCCAACCGTAAGGCGGCCAAGGGACGCAAGGGCAAGCGCTCGACCGGGCGCGGGCCGACCCCGCCGAAGGTCAAGGGCATGCCCGGCGGCTTCCCCGGCATGGGGGCGCTGCCGCCCGGGATGGGCGCGCCGGGTGGGGCCGCGCCCGGCGGGCTCCCCGGTCTGGACCAGTTCCCCGGCGACTTCGACCCGAGCAAGCTCAAGTTCCCCAAGCAGTGAGCCCGGACCTGCGGGTCCGCGGCACCGACCCGGCCACCGGCGAGCCGGTCGACCTGGCGGTCTCCGGCGGCCGCATCGTCGATGGAGCCGCTGCCGGCGCGGTCACCGTCACCGGGTTCGTGCTGCCGGGCTTCGTCGACGCGCACTGCCATGTCGGCTATTCGCCGACCGGCCCGGCCACGATCGCGGAGGCGGAGCAGCAGGCGCTGACGAACCTGCAGGCCGGGGCGCTGGCCCTGCGGGACTGCGGATCGCCGGTGGACACCGGCGAGCTGGTCGACCGGGACGACCTGCCCGTGCTGATCCGGGCCGGCCGGCACGTGGCGTTCGTCAAGCGGTACATCAGGGACCTGGGCGTCGATCTGGACGATCCGGACGACCTGCCGGCCGAGGTCGCCCGGCAGGTCGCCTACGGCAGCGGGCAGTGGGTCAAGATCGTCGGCGACTGGATCGACCGCGGCGCCGGCGACCTGGCCCCGCTCTGGCCGGAGGACAAGCTGGCCGAGGCGGTCGCGCTGGCCCACGCCGCCGGCTGCCGGGTCACCACCCACGTCTTCGGCGAGGATGCCCTGCCCGGCCTGCTCGCCGCCGGCGTCGACTGCATCGAGCACGGCACCGGGCTGACCGACGAGACGATCGCCACCGCCGCCGCCCAGGGCACCCACCTGGTCCCGACGCTGATCAACATCGAGAACTTCCCGGCGTTCGCCGAGCAGGCGACGCGGTTCCCGGCCTACGCCCGGCACATGCGTGAGCTGTACGCGCGCAACCACGAGACGGTCCGGGCCGCGGTCGACGCCGGCATCGCGGTGCACGCCGGCACCGATGCCGGCGGGTTCATCGAGCACGGCCGGATCGCCGACGAGGTGATCGCGATGGGGCGGCTGCTGGGCATGCGCCGGGCGCTGGCCGCCGCCGCGCACGAGGCCCGGCAGTGGATGCGGGTACCGGGCACCGAGGTCGGCGCGCCGGCCGACCTGGTCGTTTTCGCCGACGACCCGGTGGCCGATCCGTCCGTGTTGCAGCGGCCGGCCGTGATCATCCGGGCCGGTCGGGTGGTGCGGGGCACCGTCGGCGCGGCGGCGCGCTCCCATCGACTACACTGACCCGGTTACGGTCGCGCAGCGGACCCTCTCACCGGTCGCGGCCGCCATTGGTGTGTTCGGACCGCTGCCCCACGCGGACCAGAACCCGCCCCCCGCACCGATCCGCAAGGAGCATTGCAGCACCGTGGCAGTCAAGATCAAACTCGCTCGCTTCGGCAAGATCCGTGAGCCGCACTACCGCATCGTCGTCGCCGACTCCCGGACCCGCCGCGCCGGCCGGACCATCGAGAACATCGGCCTCTACCAGCCGAAGGCCGATCCCAGCGTCATCGAGATCGACTCGGAGCGGGCGCAGTACTGGCTGGGGGTCGGCGCGCAGCCGACCGAGCCGGTGCTCGGCCTGCTCAAGGTGACCGGCGACTGGCAGAAGTTCAAGGGTCTGCCCGGCGCCGAGGGCACCCTGAAGCCGCAGCCGGTCAAGGCCGACAAGCGCGCGCTGTACGAGGCCGCGATCGCCGCCGTCGGTTCGGACGACGGGAACTCCGCGACGACCGCGCGGCGTCGCCCGGCCAAGGCCGAGGCTCCCGCCGACGAGGCCGCGACCGAGAGCGCCGACGCGTCGTGACCATGCTCGAGGACGCCCTGGACCATCTGGTCCGGGGCATCGTCGACCATGCCGACGACGTCAGCGTCGAGATGACGACCGGCCGTCGGGGCCGCACGCTGCAGATCCGGGTGCACCCCGACGATCTGGGCAAGGTCATCGGTCGTGGCGGGCGCACCGCTACCGCTCTGCGCACCGTGATGAGCGCGGTCGGCGGCCGCGGGATCCGGGTCGACGTCGTCGACACTGATAGATAGAGCCCGATCCTCCGATGCCTGATGTGATGGTCGGCCGGATCGGCCGGCCGCATGGGCTGCGCGGCGACGTCACCGTCGCCGTGTCGACCGACGACCCCGACACCCGGTTCGCGCCGGGCTCGGTGCTGGATTCGGACCGGGGTCCGCTGACCGTGGCGGCCCGGCGCCGATCCGGCGGCGCTCTGGTGCTGCGGTTCGAAGGCGTCGAGGACCGGGACGCCGCCGAGGCGCTGCGCGGCACCGCGCTGAGCGTTGCCGCGGAAACGCTCCCCGAGGTCGACGACCCGGACGAGTTCTACGATCACCAGCTCGTCGGGCTGGCCGTGCGGCACGCCGACGGCCGGGCTCTCGGCGAGGTGATCGACGTCTGGCATCCACCGGCGTCCCCGGTCCTGCTGGTCCGCCGGCCGGACGGGACGGAGGAAGCGGTGCCGTTCGTGCGCGCACTCGTGCCCACCGTCGATCTGGCCGGCGGGTTCCTGGTCGTCGAGCCGCCCGACGGCATGTTCGGCTGAGGATCCTTCATGCGGATCGACGTCATCTCCATCTTCCCGGCCTACCTGGCGCCGTTGCGCGAGTCACTGCTGGGCAGGGCGATCGACGACGGCCGGGTGCAGCTGGGCGTGCACGACCTGCGGGACTGGACGACCGACCGGCACCGCACCGTGGACGACGCCCCCTACGGCGGCGGGCCCGGGATGGTGATGCGGCCGGACGTGTGGGGCCGGGCGCTCGACGCAGTGGTCGATCCCGCCGCGACATCCGGTGCTGTCCTGGTGGTGCCGACGCCGGCCGGGCGCCGGTTCACCCAGCCGGTGGCCGCCGAGCTGGCCCTGGGTGAGCACCTGGTGTTCGCCTGCGGCCGGTACGAGGGGATCGATCAGCGGGTGGTCGTCGACGCGGCCACCCGGATGCCGGTGCGGGAGCTGACCATCGGCGACTACGTGCTGGCCGGCGGCGAGGTCGCCGCGATGGTGATGATCGAGGCGGTGACCCGGCTGCTGCCCGGCGTGCTGGGCAATCCGGACTCCGCGGTCGACGACTCGTTCAGCGGTCCGCTCGAGCAACTGGTCGAGGCGCCGTCATACACCCGGCCGCCGGTGTACCGGGGACTGGCCGTGCCGCCGGTGCTCACCAGCGGTGACCACGCCGCGGTGGCCGCCTGGCGGCGTGAGGAATCGCGGCGCCGTACGACCGAGAACCGACCCGACCTGCCGATTCAATGATCAGGGTCCCGCTCTGGCACAATGGAGCGGTTGCCCTGCCGACTTGTGATTTGAGGAATTCCACATGAACACCCTGGACGAACTGGACGCCGCCTCCCTGCGGTCCGACATCCCGGACTTCCGGCCCGGCGACACGGTCAAGGTCCACGTCAAGGTCATCGAGGGCAACCGGTCCCGGGTCCAGGTCTTCGCCGGCCATGTGATCCGCCGCCAGGGTGGCGGGGTCCGCGAGACCTTCACCGTGCGCAAGATCAGCTTCGGGGTGGGTGTGGAGCGCACCTTCCCGGTGCACTCGCCGAACCTGGACAAGATCGAGCTGGTCACCCGGGGCGACGTCCGGCGGGCCAAGCTGTACTACCTGCGCGACCTGCGCGGTAAGGCCGCCAAGATCAAGGAAAAGCGCGAAGGTCGCTGACCGGACCCGGTCCTGGTGTCGGACTCGCCGGAATCGGCCGACTCGGCCGATCAGGCTGACCCAGTGGCGGACGAGCCCACGGCCAGGCCGCCGAAGAAGAAGCGCCCGTTCTGGGTGGAGCTGCCGATTCTGATCGTCATCGCGTTCGCGCTGACGTTTCTGATCCAGACCTTCATCGCGAAGGTCTATTACGTCCCGTCCGGGTCGATGGAACAGACGTTGCACGGCGTGTCGTCCGGTGGTGACCGGATCCTGGCGAACAAGATCGTCTATGACTTCGGCGAACCCGAACCGGGCGACGTCGTGGTGTTCTCCGGGCCGCCGTCGTGGGCGCCGGAGGCCCGGATCCCGGGTCCGTCCAACTGGTTCGGGCAGGTGCTGCAGTCCCTCGGTTCGGTGGTCGGCATCGCCCCGCCGAACGAGAAGGACTACGTCAAACGGGTCATCGCGACCGGCGGGCAGACGGTTCAATGCTGCGATGCGCAGGGCAACGTGACGGTCAACGGGCACTCCCTGAACGAGCCGTACATCTACGAGCCGATCGAGTTCATCCCCGGCCAGCTCGACTGCACCACCACCCAGATGTCGCGGCGCTGCTTCGGTCCGGTGACCGTTCCCGACGGCCAGCTGTGGGTGATGGGCGACCATCGCTCCGACTCCGCCGACTCGTCCTACCAGTGCCAGGGGATGCCGGCCGGCAGCGGAGCCCAGTGTCAGGGTCCGATCCCGGTCGACAACGTCATCGGCAAGGCGGTGTTCATCGTCATGCCGCCGTCCCGGTGGGGCACCATCTCCTCGCCCGACCTCGATGCCGGATGGGGGCCCTGATGGCCGCCGTGCGGCGGCCGAGCCTTCGGCTGGAGAAGCAGCTGATGCGGGACGGGGTGATCCGGCTCGCCGCGATGGACGAGGTCGGCCGGGGCGCGCTGGCCGGCCCGGTGACGGTCGGCGTGGTGGTGGTGACTCCGTCGGTGCGCCGCGTGCCGCCCGGATTGGCCGACTCCAAGCTGCTCACCCCGGTGGAGCGGCAGCGGCTGGTCGGGCCGGTGCGCCGCTGGGTCGGTGAATACGCCGTCGGGCACGCGGGCGCCGACGAGATCGACACGATCGGCATCATCGCCGCGCTGCGGCTGGCCGGCCGGCGGGCGTTGGCCGCGCTGTCCGGGCCGGTCGACGCGGTCCTGCTCGACGGCAACCACAACTACCTGCGCGAGCCCGCCGAGGACGTCGTCGGACCACCCGTGCACGTGCGGATCAAGGCCGACCTGACCTGCGCCGCGGTGGCCGGCGCGAGTGTGCTGGCCAAGACCGAACGGGACGCGATCCTGACCGACCTGTCGCCGGCCTACCCCGTCTACCGGTTCGCCGAGAACAAGGGATACGGGACCCCCGAGCACGTCGCCGCGCTGCGTGAGCACGGGCCGTCGGCGATGCACCGGCGCAGCTGGCGGCTGCCGTGCGGGGAGCAGTTGGCCGAGAGGATGATGTTCTCGTGAGCGAGGGGTCGGCGTGAGCGCTGAGGATCTGGAACAGTACGAGACCGAGATGGAGCTGCAGCTCTATCGGGAGTACCGGGACATCGTCGGCCAGTTCTCCTACGTGGTGGAGACCGAGCGCCGGTTCTACCTGTGCAACGCGGTCGACCTGCAGGTACGCAATCCCGACGGTGACATGTACTTCGAGCTGCGGATGTCGGACGCCTGGGTCTGGGACATGTACCGGCCGGCCCGATTCGTCAAGAACGTCCGGGTGGTGACGTTCAAGGACGTCAACGTCGAGGAGCTGGAGAAACCGGACCTGCGGTTGCCCGGCGACGACCAGTTCTGACGTGAACCCGTCGTGATCGACGTCCAGGCGCTGCGGGCGCAGTTCCCGGCCCTGCGGTCCGGGTCCGGCTTGCCGATCGCCTTCTTCGACGGTCCGGGCGGCTCCCAGGTGCCCGACGCGGTGGCTGCCGCGGTGGCCTCGACGATGACCGCCGGCATCGCCAACCGGGGCCGGGTGACGGCGGCCGAACGGGTCGCCGACGACACCGTGCTCGCCGCCCGCGCGGCGATGGCCGACCTGCTCGGTGCCGACGCCGGGGGCATCGTCTTCGGCCGGAGCATGACCGCACTGACCTTCGACATGGCCAGGACCCTGGCCGCGACATGGTCGCCCGGTGACGAGATCGTGGTGACCCGGCTCGACCACGACGCCAACATCCGGCCCTGGGTGATCGCCGCGCAGCGGGCCGGGGTGACGGTGCGGTGGGCCGAGTTCGACGCGGCGACCGCCGAACTGCCCGTCGACGCCGTGGCGAGTGTGCTCACCGACCGGACCCGGCTGGTCGCCGTCACCGCCGCGTCCAACCTGCTCGGCACCCGGCCGGACCTGACCGCGATCTGCGCCGCCGCCCACGAGGCCGGCGCGCTGACCTACGTCGACGCGGTGCACGCGGCCGCGCACGCCCCGTTGGACCAGGCGCAGCTCGGGGCGGACCTGCTGGTCTGCTCGCCGTACAAGTTCCTCGGTCCGCACTGCGGGGTGCTGGCCGGCCGGGTCGACCTGCTGCAGACGCTGCATCCGGACAAGCTGCTGCCGTCCACCGATACGGTGCCCGAGCGGTTCGAACTGGGCACCCTGCCCTACGAGCTGATGGCTGGCACCACCGCGGCGGTGGACTTCCTGGCCGCGCTGGCCGGCCAGGCGCACCGGGTGGCCGGCGACCGCCGGCAGCAGCTGCTGGCCGCGATGGCCGCAGTGGACGAGCACGAGGAACGGTTGCGCCGGCGCATCGAGTCCGGGGTGGCGCAGCTGCCCGGCGTCACGGTGCATTCCCGCGCCGCCCGGCGCACGCCGACCCTGCTGCTGACCTTCGCCGGCCGGTCGGCGGACGAGGCCTACCGGTTCCTGGCCGGACGGGGCGTCAACGCGCCGGCCGGCTCGTTCTACGCGATCGAGGCATCGCGGTTCCTGGGGCTGGGCGACGGCGGCGGGTTGCGGGTGGGTCTGGCCCCGTACAACGACGACGCGGACGTGGACCGACTGCTGGCCGGCCTGGCAGAGTTCGCGTCATGAGGTTCTCCGTCTTCAGGATCACCGAGTGAGCATCGACCCGTCGCGGATCGACATCGAGTTCGACCCCCGGCGGCAGCGGATGGTCGGGGTGTCCGCGCACGGCCTGCTGCCCTTCGACGTGCCGTTCATCAGCGAGATCACCGGCAACCTCTGGCTCGGCGGCTGCGAGGACGGGCTGGTGCTGCCCGAGTTCATCGAGCATCTCGTCTCCCTCTACCCGTGGGAGAAGTACACGGTCCACCACGAGCTGGACTCCCGCCTGGAGATCCGGATGTACGACCAGACCGACCAGGCGATGGACCAGGTCGACGCCATCGCGACCTGGGTCAACACCTGCCGGCGAACGGCACCGACCCTGGTGCACTGCCAGGCCGGGCTCAACCGGTCCAGCCTGGTAGCCGCTCGGGCGCTGGTTCTCGACGGCATGACCGCCGACGAGGCGATCACCCTGATCCGGCAGAAGCGGTCGCCGGCCTGCCTGTGCAATCCGTCGTTCGAGCGGTGGCTGCGGGCGAGCTAGCAGGTGCTCGGGGTTGGGGTACCCGCCCGCGCCGCGGCGAAGAACGCCAGCACGTCCGGCACCACGTCGAGGGCGATCTGCCCGTGCCCGGCGCCGGGGACTTCCTTGAAGACCACGTGGGTGCCCTTGCCGCATTGCTGCGTCACGAACTGCTCGGTGGCCGCCGGATGGACCAGTTGGTCGGCCAGGCCCTGGGCGACGAACAGCGGCACCGTGATCGGCGCGTTGCCCGGGGTGTTCTGCTGCAGGATGCCGGCCCACGGCTCGGTGGTCGCCGGGTCGTTGCTCAGGTACTTCCCGACCAGCGGACCGGCGATGTCGTGCAACTCGCGGTTCTGCCCGATGAGGCAGAGGTCCGCCATCTGCGGGGTGGCTGCCGCGCCGTCGTCGGTGAGGACCTGGGTCAGGGCCAGGCCCGGGATGGTCGAGCCGTAGACGCTCTGATAGGTCTGGAACGCGTACGAGCCCAGCGACACCCCGGAGACGTCGCCGATGTCGTCGTCGAGCAGGGTGCCCAGTTCGGTGGCGGGCGCGGCCACCGCCGCGGCCGTCAGCCGGAGGTCGGGGGCATAGCTCGGCGCCTGCTGCGCGGCGAACAGCACGGCGTGACCGCCCTGGGAATGCCCCCACAACAGCACGTCGCTCAAGGTCGTGACGCCGGTCGGGGCCAGCTGCCGGCTCGCCCGCACCGCGTCCAGCACGGAGTTCGCCTCCGTGGCCCCGACCAGGTAGGAGTCCGGCCCGGCGACCCCCATCCCCGGGTAATCCGCGGCGACCACGGCGTAGCCGGCGTCCAACAGGTTCGTCATGCCCTCGATCAGGTCGAACGGGTCCACGCCGGTCGACGGGGCGCACCGGGCGGCCATCCCGGTGGTCGGGTGACCCCAGGCCACCACGGGCCGCGGGCCGCCGCCGGTCCAGGGTGCGGTCGGCGCGATCACCACCGCGGAGGCGAGCAACGGCGCGCCGTGCACGTCGGTCGAGTGGTACATCACCCGCCAGGCGACCGTGCCGTACGGCGCGGACCGCAACTCCTCGGTGCGCACCACGTCGCCCGGGTTGCCGGCCGGGATCGGGTCGGGCAGCGCGTAGAACGGCTGCTCGGTGATCTCCTCGGCCACACCCTCTTCCAGGCGGTGCTCGGTGGACTGCGCGCACCCCGCCAGCAGGCACGCCGCCGTGAGCAGTGCGCCGAACGCCCAACGTCTCCCTGGCTTCACCCCAGGATTGTGCCTGACAGGGACGTCAGAAGTGACGGCTCAGGAGTACAGACGTCCGGCCAGCACCGCGGCGTAGATGCCCTGGCCCAGCTTGTTCGGATGGAGAATGCGCCGCTCGGGTCACCGCCCGGCGGAGGCGCGCCGACCCCGGAAGAACGGGTCGGAAGAATGTCCAGACCACGGAACCGTGGAGATGCCGCAGACATCCAGCCCGCGGAAGTGCGGCGCGGCGTTGGCGAATCGGAAGTTCGGCCGCCCGCGACGTCTGCTTCAGGGCCGCGTTGACCGAGTTGGCGAAGTCCGCGGCCACGGAGAGCTCTTCCCGGTCCATGTACGGGCAGAAGGGTCCGACGTAACCGGCCGGATCCGGGAACGGATTGCCGTAGTCGACGACGATCACCCTGGCCTTGGCGTGCACGGTGTCGATGCGGGCCTGGACCGCGTCGTTGAGTTTCCGGAACGTGGACGGTGCGGTCAACGAAATATGCTCAGCGAGTCCTGAACGGTGCGGCCGTCGGGCAGCCCTGGTCGCGATGGCAGGTAAGTCGGCGCCGTCTGGATCCAGGCAGAAATAGACCAGCAGCCCGAAGCCGAAGTCGTTGCCACCGGCCTGCACCGTCACCAGGTCGGTATCCGCGCTGATCCGGCGTCGAGTTGCGCAGGCGCCCTCGACGGCCGTCGTCGCACCGCTGCAGGCGGGGAACGCCTGCAAGGTCACCAGCCGCAACTGTTCCAGCCGTTCCGCGTACGCCGATGACTTCGATCGCGCGCAGGCGTCGTCGCTGTAGGGCGTGGTTGCCGGCCCCGGCGGCGAACGAATCGCCCAGGGCAACCAGGTCCGGCGCGTGATGGCGACCCGTCCCGGCGGCGGCCGGCCCGGGCGACCAGCACGGCGGCGAGGACGCCCGCGACGACGAGGAGCTTGGTCAGGAGGCGGCGCATCACGGTTCGTGAGCCTGCTCGCCCCTGTCCGATTTGTCGATAGGCCGAACGGGCGGAGGAAGCCCGGATCGGGTGATCGATGCCCATCGGGTGACAACGATATCTGGACCCGTTTCCGTCGAAATGGATCATGAATTCCGCGACGTTTCCGCGCGGCGACGTTTCGAGTTCGTTGCCGGATCGTGTCTGCGGCCATTCGGGGGGTCGGGGAACGGTATTCTATGACCGTCCGTTCCCGCGCCGTCCGGCGCCCGACGTACCCGATGGAAGCAAAGTGACAATCCGCATACAGAAGAAGTCCGCGACCACCTCCAAGGTCATGTTCGTCCTGCCCGATGAGATCCATCCGGGCGCCGTCTCGGCGGTCGGCACCTTCAACGACTGGCAGCCCGGGGTGCACAAGCTGGTCAAGCGCAGCAATGGCACCCGCAGCGTGAGCGTGGAAGTCCCTGCGGGGCAGGAGATCTGCTTCCGCTACCTGGGCGACGGCGGGGTCTGGTTCGACGACCCGGAGGCCGACACCGTGACCCACGAGGGCACGCTGGTCAAGGCCTGAGCGACCGCAGCACCCCGGGTCACCAGGCCCGGGGTGCTGCGACGGTGACTGACCCCGCTGTTAGTCCCCAGGCTCGAAGTTGTCCACATTCTTCGGATCCGTCCCTGATCGCGACCGCGGGTGCCGCACAGTGGCCGGGTGGCTGCTAAGGACGAACTCGGGCGCCGGGGCGAGCAGTTGGCCGCCGAGCACCTGGAACAGAAGGCGGGACTGACGGTCCTGACCCGGAACTGGCGTTGCGCCGAGGGCGAACTCGACATCGTGGCGACCGACGCCACGGCCGACACCGTCATCTTCTGCGAGGTCAAGACGCGCAGCGGGATCGGCTACGGCACGCCGTTCGAGGCGGTCACCCAGGGCAAGCGGCGAAAGTTGCGGCGGCTGGGCCTGCTCTGGCTGACCGAGAACCGGATCAGGTCGTATCCGGCGATGCGGTTCGACGTGGTTGGCGTGCTCCTCCCGCCGGGCGGACCGGCCCGGATCGAGCATCGGGCGCAGGCGTTCTGATGACGCTCGCGCGCACCTGGTCGATCGGCCTCACCGGGCTGGTCGGGCAGCTGGTCGCCGTCGAGGCCGATCTGTCCGCCGGCCTGCCCGGCACCGCGGTCATCGGCATGCCCGATCAGGCGATCGTCCAGTCCCGCGACCGGATCCGGGCCGCGATCGTCAATTCCGGCTACAAGTGGCCCGACCGGCGGATCACCCTGGGATTGTCCCCGGCCGCGCTGCGCAAGAGCGGCGCCGGATACGACATCGCCTTGGCCATAGCGGTTCTCGCCGCCGCCGGCACGCTGCCCGGCACGGCCGCGGGCAGCACCGTGCTGATCGGCGAACTCGGCCTGGACGGTGCGACGCGGCCCGTGCGCGGCGTGCTGCCGGCGTTGCTGGCCGCCCGGGCGGCCGGCCGGAAGCGCGCGATCGTCCCCCTGGGCAACCTGTCCGAGGCGGCGCTGGCGACCGGCATGACGGTGTGGGGGACGGATACCCTGGCCGACCTCGTCGCCAGCCTGACGGGCGAGAACCACGGCATGATCAAGGGTGTCGCGCCGGACACGGCGCCGCCCGCGGAGGTGCCGGATCTGGCCGACGTGCTCGGTCAGCCCGAGGCTCGGCTGGCGCTGGAGATCGCCGCGGCCGGTGGCCACCACCTGGCCATGCTCGGACCACCGGGCGCCGGGAAAACCATGCTGGCGGCGAGGCTTCCGGGGATCTTGCCGCCGCTGGACGACGAGGAGGCCCTCGAGGTCACCGCCGTTCACTCGGTGGCCGGGCTGCTCGACGAGAAGACCCCGTTGATCACCCGCCCACCCTTCATCGACCCGCATCACTCGGCGACGCAGGCGGCAATCATCGGCGGTGGCTCGGGCCAGATCCGGCCCGGCAGCGTCAGTCTGGCCCACCACGGCGTGTTGTTCCTGGACGAGGCGCCGGAGTTCGAGCGGCGGGCGTTGGATGCGTTGCGGCAGCCGTTGGAGGAGGGGGCCGTGTTGTTGGCGCGGGCGGTCGGGGTGGTGCGGTTTCCGGCGCGGTTCCAGTTGGTGCTGGCGGCGAATCCGTGTCCGTGTGCGGCGGCCAGTGATGCGGATTGCCGGTGTGGTTCGGTGCAGCGGCGGAACTATCTGAACAAATTGTCGGGGCCGTTGATGGACCGGATCGATATCCGGATCGATCTGCCGGCCTTGCCCCCGTCGATTCTGACAGCGGCGGTGGGGCAGGGGGAGTCGAGTGCGGTGGTGGCGGAGCGGGTGGTGTTGGCGCGGAAACGGGCGGCGCATCGGTGGCGGGACACGTCATGGCGGTGCACGGCGGCGGTGCCGGGGTCGGTGGTCCGGCGGATGTGGTCGCCGGGCGAGGCGGAGGCGCAGTTGTTGGAACGTGCGGTGCGGTCGGGGCGGTTGACCGGGCGCGGGTTCGACCGGGTGTTGCGGTTGTCGTTGACGGTGGCGGATCTGGCCGGGCGGGACGTGCCGTCGACGGCGGATGTGGCCGCGGCGTTGGCGCTGCGGTGCGGGGAAACGCTGTGAGTCCGCTGGCGGACGCGGCCGCACCGGACGGTGCGGCGGGTGACGAGGCGCGGGTGGCGTTGGCCGGGTTGCTGCGGGTGTGTGAGCCGCCGTGCGCGGCGGTGGCGCGGTTCGTCGGGGCGCAGGGTCCGGTGGCGGCGTGGCAGGCGGTGCTGGCGCGGCGGGCGCCGCGGGCGGTGGTGTCGGCGACGGCGGCCCGGGTGGACGGGGTGGATCCGGCGGCGCTGGTGGCTCGGGCGCGGGCGGATCTGGTGGCGGCGCGGCGGGTGGGGGCGCGGTTGATCGGTCCGGACGACGCGGAATGGCCGGTGGCGGCGGTGTCCTCGTTCACCGGTGCGGTCGGCCGGGGGGTGCGGGGTTCGGGTCCGCCGCTGGGTCTGTACGTGCGGGGGCGGCCGTTGGCCGGGTTGCCGGATCGGGCGGTGACGGTGGTCGGGTCGCGGGCGAGCAGCCCGTACGGGACACGGGTGGCGGGGGAGGTGGCGTACGAGTTGGCCCGGGCCGGGTGGTCGGTGGTGTCCGGGGCGGCGTTCGGGATCGACACGGCGGCGCACCGGTCGGCGTTGCAGGTGATCCGCCCGGTGGTCGCGGGCGCGCCGGGATCGGCCGGCGCGGGCCGGTCGGTGACGGTGGCGGTGCTGGCCTGCGGGATCGACCGGGCGTATCCGGAGGCGAATCGGGAGTTGCTGGACTTCATCCCGAGGTTCGGGTCGGTGGTCAGCGAGTACCCGCCGGGGACGGTGCCGGCGCGGCATCGGTTCCTGGTGCGGAACCGGCTGATCGCGGCGTTCGGGGCGGGCACGGTGGTGGTCGAGGCGGGGCGGCGGTCGGGGACGCTGTCGACGGCGGCGGCGGCCGAACAGCTGGGTCGGGTGGTGATGGCGGTGCCGGGTCCGGTGACGTCGGCGATGTCGGTGGGCTGTCATCTGCTGCTGGCCGATCGGTTCGCCCAGCTGGTGACCGGTGCGGACGATGTGTTGGCGGCGGTGGGTTCGGCGTCCGGTGCGGTGATGGGGGCGGGGGACGGGGCGGTGCCGGGGGAGGATCCGCGGCATCCGACGGACGGGCTGGAGCCGGAGACGGCGCGCGTGTATGACGCGTTCCCGGCGCGTGGGTCGATCTCGGTGCAGGACCTGGTGGTCGAGTCGGGGTTGCCGGTGTCCGCGGTGCTCGGGGCGTTGGCGGTGCTGCAGCTGCACGGGCTGGTCGACCAGCAGGGGCCGTTATGGCGACGGATCCGGCCCGACCGCTAGCATTGACAGCAACCATGGAGGTCGGAGTGGCTACCATCACCGTGCGCAACCTGTCGCCCACGACGCAACGAAAGATCAAGCAGCGCGCGGCGGCCAACAACCGTTCCATGGAGGCGGAGGCGCGCGCGATCCTGACCGCGGCCGTCGGTGACGACGGATTCGGACCGGCCTGGCTCGCGATGGCAGCCGGGGTCGGCGGCGTCGAGCTCGACCTGCCCGAGCGCAGCATGCCTCGGGACGCCGACGTGTCGTGATCGTCCTCGACACCAACGTGCTGTCCGAGCCGCTCCGGCCCCGGCCGGATCCGGGAGTGCTCCGGTGGATCGGCCGCCAAGCGGAAATCGGCACCACGGCGATCACCGTCGGTGAGCTCCTGGTCGGGCTGGCCCGGCTGCCACCGGGTCGGCGGCGAGATCAGCTGACAGTCGCCATGGAGCAGACCCTGGACCAGTTCCGCGACAACGTTCTGTCCTACGACCAGCGTGCGGCGCACGCCTACGCCCGGCTGTCCGTCCGTCGACGGGAGGCGGGAGCGCCGCTCTCGGTCGAGGACGGCATGATTGCGGCGATCTGCTCAGTGCACCGCTGCGCTCTCGCGACCAGGAATGCGCGCGACTTCGGCGGGCTGGACCTGGTCCTGGTCAATCCCTGGGAACAGATCTGATCGCGGACGACCACACCGGCCGATGAGTTGCCCACCGTCGGACGGTCTACCTGGGCGAGAACCGAATCGCGTCACGGTACGTACCCACGAGCGACTCACCGAACAAGAGTCACCGCACCGGAAGTCCCGGCCGATGCCCGGCCGGAGCGGGCGGTGACCACGTTGCAGCACGCCGGTTCCCGGCGGTCGATGCCCGGCCGCCGGCGGCAGTACCGACCAGCGTGGCCGGCCTCGGTCACCGCGCCGCCCGAGAGCCCTCGGTTCGAGCCCTGTCGCCGACCCCGGGTCAGTCGATACCCTGAAGCGGTCCGATGTGGACGGGCCCCGGCGTGGCACTCCAGCGCAACCCGGTCCGGACGGGACGATTCGCACTGACCTGCGAACGACGGCACCCGACGAAGGGATGTGCGGCATGCGACGAGTCGTCGCGATCGCCAACGGCAAGGGCGGGGTCGGCAAGACCACGCTGACCGCCGGACTGGCCGGCCAGCTCGCCGCCGGCGGTTCCCGGGTGCTGGTGGTGGACACCGATCCGCAGGCGAATCTGGCCCGGGACCTGGGCTATCCGTCCGGTGACGGCGGCAACCTGTCGTTGGCCATCACGCATGGGATGCCGTTGGAGGTCGAGCGCGGCGTGCGGGATCGGCTGGACGTGGTGCCGGGCGGACCGGCCCTCTGGGACGTCCCGCCGGCGTTCACCGCCCGTGGTGCGCGCGGCGCCACCCTGCCTGGCCTCAAGCCCGCGCTGGACAAGGTCAGGCCGGAGCAGAAGGGTTCGGAGAAGGGCGACTACGACGTCGTGCTGATCGACACCCCGCCGGGCGAGCCGATCCTGCAGGAGCTGGTGTTCGGCGCCGCCGACTTCCTGATCATTCCCACGCGATCCGACGAAGCCAGCCTCGACGGGCTCGTCGTCGTCGCCCAGCGGTTCGCCGCCGCCCGCACGGTCAACCCGGAGCTGACCCTGCTCGGCGTCGTCCTGTTCGGCGTCCGGGCGGGCAGCACCCGAATGATCGGTCGGGTGCGGACCGCGCTGGAGGAGACCCTCGGCGATGCCGCGCCGGTCTTCCCGACCTCGATCCGGTACCTGGAGAGCGCGGCCGTCGACATGCGCAGCCGCGGCCTGCTCCCGCACGAGCTGACCGAGCTGCACCGGTCGGACACCAAGAAGCGGTTGTCCCGGCTGCGGGAGGGGGCGCCGGCGCAGACTCGCGACAGCCTGCTCAGCCGCAACTCCTCGGCCGAGGGACTGGCCGCCGACTACGCGGCGCTGGCCGACGAGGTGCTCGCAGCGATGAAGGCCCGCAAGGGCGGCGCCAAGCGCCGACTGGAGGTGGCGGTATGACGAGGCCGAACCTGGAGGGTCTGTTCACCGGCAGCGCGCCGGCGGACCCGCCGATGACGTGGCTGAACGGCAAACCGGCCGCGCCCGAACTACCACCGCAGGCCCAGGCGGCACCGAGGCCGACCACCCCGGCTCCATCGGCCGAGCCGGCCGGCCCGGCCGGGTTGTTCGACCCGATCGCGCTCGCCGAGCGCTACTTCGCCATGATGCAGACCCTGCTCGACCTGCAACGTGATTTCGGGATGCGGGTCGCCCATCAGGTCGCCGAGCTGCCCCCGATCAACCGGTTCCGGCGCTGACCGACGTCAAGGTCGAACTCCACCGCCGGCTGCGGGGTGCCCGCACGCATCTGCTGTCTCGGCTGGTCGGGTTGGGCGAGTACGACCTGCGCCGGCCGGTGGTCGGCAGCGGCACGAACCTGTTGGGGTTGGTCAAACACCTGGCCGGGGTGGAATACGGCTACTTCGTCGAGGCGTTCGGTCGCCCCTGGCCGGAGCGGCTGCCGTGGGTGGACGACGGGTCCATCTGGCACGACGCGGATATGTGGGCCACACCCGACGAGTCCGCCACGGACCTGATGGCGCTGTACCGCCGGGCCGCCGGACACGCGGACCGGACGATCACCGAACTGGACCTGGATGCGCCGGGGCTGGTCGCACACTGGCCGGCCGAGCGCCGGCATACCACCCTGGCGGTCCTGCTGGTGCACATGGTGGTGGAGACCGCTCAGCACGCCGGGCACGCCGACCTGGCCCGCGAGCTGATCGACGGTCGGGTCGGCGGCGAGCTGACCGAACCCGACGGTTCCTTGTTCGCCGCCGCGCAGACCGCCGCCGGGGAATTCGCGGAGAAAATCTGAGAACCGTCGGCCCCGGGTGTACGTATCCCCGGGAGAAGCGCTCCTCAAAGCAACAACAGGATGGTCCACCCGGCGAACAGCGACCGATGCCCGGCCGAACAGGGTGGAACGTCCCGCCTTCCAGCCCCCCCGGGGAGTCGGCGGCCGATGCCCGGCCGCCGTGGGTGAGCGGAAGACGAGCGAAGTGCGGGCCGCGTGATGCACCACGCCGGCCCGCACGCGCATGTCGGCCGCCGGGCCGCTGCCGTCGGGCATGCCGCCGCTACCCAGCCCTGCGCCGTCCGGGATGACAGTCGGCGCGCATTCCGGGCCGGTCCGGTCGCGGGATGGGACGATGTCGCTCGTGCGTAGGACGACCGCGGCCATGCGCGGCGAGCTGCCGCCGCCGCTGGTCGACGTCCTCGACGACTACGAACTGTTCCTGGCCGCCGAGCGCAACCGTTCGCCGGCCACCGTCGCGGCGTACGTGGCCGACGTGGTCTCGTTGCTCGATCACCTGGGCCGGATGACCGGTGACCGGGACGCTGACCTGTCGGAGCTGGCCTTGCCGGTGCTGCGCAGCTGGCTGGCTCGGCAACGCTCTACCGGCGCGGCCCGCTCGTCCATGGGCCGCCGGGCGGCCGCGGCCCGCGGGTTCACCGCCTGGGCGCACCGTACCGGGCGGTTGACCCAGGACGTCGGCGCCCGGCTCGCCGCGCCGCGACCGGACAAGACTCTGCCAGCGGTGCTGCGCGTCGAGCAGGCGCAGCGGATGCTGGCCGCAGCCCCGGTCGAGGAGCAGGCGGCCGATCCGGCCGCGAGCGCCGACCCGTCGGACCCCGCCGTCGCACTCCGGGACCAGGCGATCCTGGAGCTGCTCTACGCCTCGGGCATCCGGGTGTCCGAGCTGACCGGGCTGGACCGGGAGGCGATCGACCGGCACCGGCGGGTCATCCGGGTGCTGGGCAAGGGCGACAAGCAGCGCACCGTCCCGTACGGCCTACCCGCCGACCGGGCGCTCGGGGACTGGCTGGACAAGGGTCGGCCGGTGCTGGCGACCCGGGAGTCCGGCGATGCCGTGTTCCTGGGCCGGCGCGGGCGCCGGATCGACCAGCGGGCCGTGCGGACCCTGGTGCACCGGCGCACCGCCGCCGTCGACGGTGCGCCGGAGATCGCCCCGCACGGGCTCCGGCACACCGCGGCCACCCACCTGCTCGAGGGTGGCGCCGACCTGCGTGCGGTGCAGGAACTGCTCGGCCACGCGAGCCTGGCGACCACGCAGATCTACACCCACGTGTCCACCGAGCGACTGACCGCGGTGTACCGGCAGGCGCACCCGCGGGCGTGAATTGCTAGGGGTGGGTGGCTGGCGTGCTCGGCGGCGACGTCCCGGACAGCGCGGACGAGCAGTTCGCCGTCTGGTTCCACGCCCACGAAGGCGACGCAGTTGTTGTCACCGTCACGGTGGGTGGTGGCGGTGGCGCCGGGTCCGTGTGCACGCCGGTCGAACTCGTGGAGGTGGTTGACGGTGTTGTCGATGTCTCGTTGCAGTTACTCAGGCGCAAGTAACTGGCGGAGTTGCGTGCGGACTCGATCTGCTCGTTCGGCAATGGCGAGAATGCGCACACACCTTGGTACAGGCCTGCCGGAAAGTCCAACTTGGTGATGGACTTGATGGTTCCCGTTGAATCCGGGCCCAGCCGTTCAGAAAGGAGGATCGACACCGTCCCCTGAAACTTGTCGTGCCGGCTGTTGAGGAAATCCTGCAAGTTGTCCCCGGAGCCTGCTCGAATGGAATGAGCGTATATCTGTTCGCAGATCTCTGCGGTGGTGCGGTCGATCACGCTAAACTTGCTCAGGCCCAAGACCTGCACCGAAAGCTGATCTTTGGTGGCAAGTCCGGCCGCGTTGGATTCAACGGTTAGCGTCACCTGGCCGCCTGAGTACGTGGCCTGAAGTGCGATCCCGGGCTGTTCGCGGTCCGCGACGGAAAGTGCGCCCAAGAGGATGGTCGCGCAGATCGACGCAACGATGCCCATGACGTATCGACCTCGAAGAACCTTCTTTCGGTCGCCCGATCGTGATTCGCTGAGATCGACAGTGAAAAATCCAAGAGTCGCGAGAAGCGTGACGATCAGAAGGGCACTGATGGCAATAGGGTAATTGCGGACCGCTCTGGTCAGAATATCACCGGTGACCCCAACTGCGGCGAGTGCGGCAACAAAGAGTGCCACCACGGCCGTCAATACCTGAGTCGGGGAGAATCCACCCTCATTCTTGCCAGGATCGTCTGTCCTCGCGGACTGACGCCGTCGTGCGCCGGATAGGTAGGTATTTCGATCAAACTGGGTCATTGCGGTAATTTTCGCCAGGCAAGGTGCAGCGGAAGCCAGGCAACGGCCAAGGCGAGGGCATACATCCCGCCGTAGAGTATGACGGCGTACTCGGGAAACTCTGCTGGATCGACAAACGAAGGGTCAAGCTGGCTTATCTGCGCGGTGACCGTGTATCGGAGGATTACCAAGGACATGGTTGCCACGAAGATAATGCCGGACAACGCCAGGAGGCACTTCTCTACGAGACCCCAAAGATCCTCCAATTCCATGCGTCTCGGAGCAGGTTCGGAACGGCTTGCGGTCCAATCGGTAATGCTCCAAATAATTGCAACCCACGGAATAGCCGCGATGACCCCGACAAAAGCCAATGCGTAGCGACCCGACCGCCACCATTGCAATGGAATCGTTGCGGTCACTGGATTAAGTGTCCGAAGGAGCACGAATACGAGGACGCCGACCATGATAGAGAATGCGATGGCCCCCATCCAGTGGCGCTTTCCAACCCTTATTTCTCCGCCCTGCCTGAGCTTCCTACCCTTCCTGGCGTTGTTCCATCCCCATTTGAACGCGACGCCCCAGTACAGGATCGAGAGCGCCAACGCTGCAATCCAGAGGCGATAGCGGGGGCTCCCCATCAACGTGGAGCTCATCGAGAAGTCGCCGTCTGGTTGGGGTGTGTCGGGATCTGGATCAACTGTGAGCTGGCCGATGATCCAGAGTGCGAGAACGACGACCGTGAGAAGAAGAAGGATCAGGAAACTCAGTCGATAGCTCTTGGTCGGTGCCAGCAGGTTAGCCTGTATGGCACCACGGATGCGCTCGATCACGATGATTCCTCGCGCTTCGTGGCCAGATCTTGCTCGTTGCCTCCGCCAAACGCTAACGACGTTCTGCGATCGACGCCACCTATTTCCCGGACCCCGGGATGTCGAATGAAGGACGGGTTTTTGCTTCGCACCAACAACTATTGACGTGACTTCGTTGGTGCTGCCCGACAGGCCTGCCGATCGCGGTCGCAGTGTGTGGAAGTCGGTGGGCACCGGCTCCGCGGTGCGATGGTCTGCTCCTGGCCCGTATCCGACCCCGTGGGCAAGGATGGGCGGGTTCGGCGTACCTCGCGCCGAACGGCTATCGGTGGAACGTCAGCGGCACCCCACCGACGGAGACGACCGCACCGTCGGCGAGCGGGCCGGGCGGCGGCGCGAGCCCGTCCACCGTGGTCCCGTTGGTCGACCCGAGGTCCCGGACGACCACGCCACCGGGCTGGTGCGCGAATTCGGCGTGCCACCGGCTCACCCGGCTGTCGGTCAGCCGGATCCGGGCGTCCGGGTGCCGGCCGACGCGGAAGACCGCCCCCGGGGGCAGCACCACGATCTGGCCGTCCGGCAGGAGCAGCCACGGCAGGACCTGGCCGCCGTCGCTGCGGTAGGTCGCGGACAGCTCCACGTCGCTCGCCGGCGGGGCGGGCGCCGGCGGCCCGGGCACCCGGAGCGCCGGGGACTGGGTGAGGATGTCCCGCTCCAGGGTGCGCAGCCGCTCACCGGGTTCCAGGCCGAGCTCGTCCTGCAACACCCGGCGGGCGCGACCGTAGGCGGCCAGCGCGTCCGCGGTCCGTCCGGACAGCGCGAGCGCGCGCATCAAATGCGCCCACAGTCCCTCCCGCAGCGGCTGCTCGGCCAGCAGCGCCTCGGCATCGGCCGCCGCCTGCCCGTGCCGGCCCAGCCCGATGAGCGCGGCCAACCGGTCCTCGCGGGCGGTGAGCAGCCGGTCGGTCAGGGTGACCCGGTGCCCGACGAACCACGAGGTCGGACGGACTCCGGCCAGCGCCGGCCCGCGCCATCGGCCCAGCGCGGCGTCGAACGCGGCCAGCGACCGGCCCCAGTCGCCGGCCCCGGCGGCCCGTCCACCCTCGTCCGCCGCGGCGACGAACTCACCGACGTCGAAACCGCCGAGCTGCGCCCGGTACCCGCCGGCCTCGGTGATCAACAGCCCGGAACCCGTGCGCGGCTGACGGTTTGGCTCAAGCAAGCCACGCAGCGTCGAAACATGCTGCTGCAGACCTTGTTCCGCCCGCGCGGGCGGTGCGTCGCCCCACACCGCGTCGATCAGCAACGCGGTACCGGCGAGCCGCGGTGCCTGCAGGGCCAGGCAGGCCAGGATCGCCGCCTGCCGGGCGCTGCCGACCGCCACCGGGCGGTCGTCGACATGTGCCGTCACCGGGCCGAGCAGGCCGACTCGTAGGATCGTCATCGTCCGATGATCCTGGCAGATGGCGGATCGAAGCGGAGGCGCCCATGACGGCCGACGCCGCCGAACTGGGCGCCGCGCTGCCCGACTACGTCATCGGGGAGTTGCTCGGCCGCGGACAGTTCGGTCTGGTCTGGGCCGCCCGTCATCGCCGCCTCGACCGCGCCGCCGCGGTCAAGCTGCTGACCGGTGGAGCCGTCGCCGACCCGCGCAACGCCGAGCGGTTCCGCCGCGAGGCCCGGCTGCTGGCGCAGATCGACCACGGGCACGTCGTGCGCGTGCACGACTTCCGGGAGACCGGCGGGCGGTCGCTGCTGATCATGGAACGGTTGACCGGCGGCACCCTGGCCGACCGGCTGCACACCGGCATGAACGCCGAATCGATCCTGGTCGCGGTGGTCGCGGCCGCCTCGGGGCTGCACCACCTGCACCGGCAGGGGGTGCTGCACCGCGACGTCAAACCGGCCAACCTCATGTTCGACGCCGCCGGGGTGCTGAAGGTGACCGACTTCGGCACCGCCCGCGGCCAGGACCTGCTGCGCGGGGTGACCGACATCGTCGGGCCGGTCGCGCCGGGCACCGACGTCCACCGGGCGGTCACGGTCAACATCGGCGACCTGACCGGCCTGGACTGCACCTCCCCCGGCGAGTTCATCGGCACGCCCGGCTTCACCTCCCCCGAGCAGGCCGCGATCGCGCTGGGCCTGGCTGCGGCCCCGGTCGGCGCGGCGGCCGACCAGTACGCGTTGGGGGTCGTGCTGTACCAGGCGCTGTCCGGGTGCTACCCGCACGCGGTCGACGGAGGTGTCGCGGCCGTCCTGGCCCGACGCGCCGGCCAACCCGCGCGGAGCGTCACCGACGCCAATCCCGCCGTGCCGCCGCCCTTCCGGCCGGTGATCATGCGCGCGCTGGAGCGCCGCCCGGAGGACCGGTACCCGTCCGTCGAGGATTTCGCCCTCGCCGTGTGCGCCGCGGCGACCGCGACGTGGGGGCCGACATGGGCGAGCCGTTCGACAGTCGACCTCGCCGAGCCGGGGCCGCTGTGGACCGCCGTGCACGCTCCCGCCGCACCGGTCGGAGTCCCACCGCTCGGTGCCGCGCCGGGCCCGCGCCGGAGGCCCCGCCGGTGGCGACCGTGGGCCGCGGTCGCCGCGATCGTCCTGGCCGGCGCCGCCGCCACCACCGTCATCCTGATCCGGACCGCCGATCCGCCGGTCGACGGGGCCGCGACGGGTGGGGCGACCGCCGCCCCGGTCGTCCCGGAACTGTTGACCGACTGGCGGTTTCCCACCGGTGGGCAGGTGTTCGCGACTCCGGCGATCGTGGGCGACGTGGTGGTGATCGGCGGCCTGGACGGTTCGATCTACGGGATCGACCGCGTCGGCGGCGACCGACGGTGGACCGTTCCGACGGACGGCGCGGTGCGTTCGTCCGCGGCATCCAGCGCCGATCTGGCGATCGTCGGATCCGACGACGGCCAGGTCCGCGCGATCCGGGTCGGCGACGGCACGGTCGAATGGACGATCCCGATCAACGTCACGATCGTCGGGGGCCCGGCCGTCACGGCCGACTCGGTGTACGTCGCGGCGGACCGGCTGTACGCGTTCGCCGCTGACACCAGGCAGCAGCGGTGGGCCGCCGACATCGGTGGGAGCAGCTCGTCGACCCCGGTGGTGGCCGGCGACCGGGTGATCGTCGGCAGCAACGACGGCCACGTGTACGGCTTCTCGGTGGCCGACGGTGCCGAATCCTGGCGGGTGTCGACCGGGGGCCCGGTGCTGGCCCCGCCGGTCGTCGCCGACGGCGTCGTGTACGTCGGCAGCCGGGGCCGGGTGGTCGTCGCCCTGGATGCGGCGACCGGCACCGTGCAGTGGCGCACCCAGGTAGGTGCGCCGGTGCACGGTGCGGTCGCGGTGGCCCAGGATCGGGTGTTCCTCGGCACCACCACCGGGACCGTCCTGGCCTTGCGGCGCGACGACGGGTCGCCCTGGTCGAGGTGGACCACCGTGGGCCGGGTGGACGCGGCACCGGCTCTGGTCGGCGGCGCCGGGGTGGTCATCGGCACCAACGACGGTCGGATCGTGCAGCTCGACCGCGACCTGCTCCGGGTGCTCGGCGAGTACCGGACCGGGGGACCGGTGCTGTCCTCCCCGCTGGTGGTGGACGGCGCGATCTACGTCGGCAGCTATGACGGATCGGTGTATCGGCTACAGGTGGCGGTCGATTGACCACGGCCGGTGATCCACCCGCCCGTGTGAGTTGTCCGTGAGTGTCCTCTGAGTGGTGATCGGTTACGGTTTTTCGCATCCACCCGTCCGGCGTCGAGGGGAATCACCGTGGCTTCGCGAACACCGTCCACCGCCGGCACGTCGGCACGCCGAACCTGGTGGATCGCGGCCGGTGTGGCCGTGGCCGTGGCCGTCGCCGCCGTGTTCGGTGCCGTCGTGGTGATCCTCGGCGATCAGCACAACGCGGCCGAGAATGCCGTTCCGGCAAGCACCGTCACGCTGGAGCCGATCGGGACCGCCGGCCCCGACCCGTTCCTGGCCGCGGTCCGGATCACCGAGGTCACCGAGTTCCCGGGGGCGGTCACCGACGTCGCCGCGACGGTGTCGGCCGCGCTGGTCCTGGACCCGGCGACCGGGACGCGCGGTGCCCGCGGCGACACCGAAACCCTCTACGGCGGCAGCGGGGAGCTGGCCCATTGTGACGTCGCCGCGCTGGCCGACTATCTGGCCGCCAACCCGGCGAAGGCGGCCGCCTGGGCCGGTGTCCGGGGGGTCGCACCGGGCGAGATCCGCGACTACCTCACCGGTCTCACCCCGGTCGTGCTGATGCACGACACCCTGGTCACCAACCATGGTTTCAGCGGTGACGTGGCCACGCCGCGGCCCGCGGTGCTGCAGGCAGGCACGGCCGTGCTCGTCGACGACACCGGCCTGCCGGTGGTCCGGTGCGCCTGCGGCAACCCCATCGCCGCGCCCCCGCCCATCCCGCTCGGCTCCGCCGCCCTGCTCGGAACCCGTTGGGCCGGATACGATCCCGCACGGGTGACGACGATCGGCAGTGGCGCGTCGCAAGCCGGATTCGTGCTGGTCGACGTGCTGACCGGGGAGCGCCTGACCTGGCCGGCCGGCGCCCATCAGCGCCCGGCCGCGGCGGCCCCATCCACCACCGCGGCGCCGGCGCCCGCGACCTCCGGCCCGGACTGCGCGTTCCAGGCTGCATGGGGCGGGGCCCAGGCCGCGTGGGTGGAGTCCCGGAAAGGGAGCATGACCTGCGCCGACATGATCGCGAAGTGGCGGCAGTACGAGGACTGGCCCGGTGCGCGGATGGGCCAGGCCCAGGCCGTGCTGTTCGAGGACGGCTCCGACTGCGGTATGAGCTATTACCCCCCGAGCGACTGGGGCCGGGAGCACGACGACCAGCAGGCGGTGTGCGCGGCCATCCCGCCCGGTTCCGGCGCCTACGGCAAATGGCTGGACAACTCCTCCAGCCCCAGCGGCCGCATCCCCTGCTGACGAAGGGCCGACGACGTGTCCGATCTGCCACCGCCCCCGCCACCGGCTACCAAGACGCGGCGACCCGTCGGACTGTGGGTTGCCCTGGCCGTCGCCGTGGCCCTGCTGGTCGGTGTCGGCGCCACCGCCGTCATCGTGCTGACCGGCGACCAGCCGGCCGCGGCGAGCGAGACGGTGCTGCTCGAGCCCGCCGCCGACCCCGGGCCCGACCCGTTCGTCAGCACCGTCGCCATCTCTGCGGTGCCGACCTTCCCCGACGAGGTCCGGGCGGTCGCCGCGAGCACGGCGAACGGCCTGGCCGTCGACCCGGCCGCCGGCACCCGCACGGCCGCCGGCACCATCGACGCCCTGTACGGCGGGTCGGGGGAGCTGGGCACCTGCGACCCGGACCAGCTGGTCGACTTCCTGGCCGCGAACCCGGCGCCGGCCGCCGCCTGGGCCGACGTGCACGACATCGCGCCGGACCGGATCGGCGATTACGTGGCCACCCTCACCCCCGTCGTGCTGCTGTACGACACCGCGATCACCAACTACGGCCTCCAGGGCGGCGTGGCCACCCCGCGGCAGTCCGTGCTGCAGGCCGGCACCGCGGTACTGGTCGACCCCACCGGCACTCCGGCCGTGCGGTGTGCCTGCGGCAACCCGCTCACCGCGCCGACCGTCCGCACCCTGCCGGCCGCCGACCTGCAGGGCATCCGGTGGGACGGCTTCGACCCGGCCGCCGCGGTGGCTGTCACCCCCGGTCCGCGGACCGCGACGTTCACCCTGGTCGACATCGCGACCGCGGCGACCTTCCAGCGGCCGGCCGGTCTGGCGTCCCTGTCCACCCCCGCCCTGCTCGCCGCGACGCCGACCGGCATCCAGCGCAGCACCGACGGGCAGCAGTGGACCGTCGTCGGCACCATCGACCCGGTGGCCGGCACCGTGGACAGCCTGGATGCGAGCGACGATCTGGTCGTCGCGGTCGGCGGGGTTCGCTGGGACGGCACGAACCAGCCGTCCGGGGTGATTGTGACAAGCACCGATGGGAGCACCTGGAGCGAGCCGATCGCAGTTGCGGACTACCTGGTCGACGTCGCCTACGGAAACGGAAGCTGGCTGGCCCTGGGCGGTGCTTCGCCCGGCGCGACCCCCGACTCCATCGCGCGTGCCGTGCTCTACCGCTCGTCGGACGGTCGGACCTGGGACCGGCAGGAGGTCACACTGCCGGGCGAGCACAGTGTGTTCGACCTGGCCGGATCCATCGACTTCGGCGCCGGTCACTGGCTGATCCCGGCCGCCGACAACGTGGGCGACTCCGGCATCCCGTACCTTTTCAGCAGCTCGGACGGCGCTACCTGGACCGATGTCCCGGTGCCCAACAGCGAGTACGTCACCGACGCGCGGGCCTTCACCGGCCAGGCATGGGGCATCACCGGGGCCGAGCTGTTCTACGACAACGGGTTGAACGAGGCGCCGCGGCAGGAACTTCGGGTCGGCGGCAGCGGCGACGGCGCCGGCTGGCAGCCTGTGCCGGGCACACCGGCCAACCTTCGGCTGATCCGGCTGTCCTGCACCGCCGACCGCGGCTGGCTGGGATCGGCCGTCGACACGACCGCGTCCGGCTGGGTGGGCGCCATCCACACCAGCGCCGACCTGGTCACCTGGTCGCCGCTGGGCACCGGCCCCGACGGGGGCGTCACCGATGTCATCGCGGTCGGCGCCGGCACCGAGCCGGACCCGGCCAAGTGCGGCACCCCGGCCGCGACGGCGCCCACGGTCGCCGCGGGTGAATGCGATCTCGGCCGCGCCCTCGGCGACGGCCGACGGGAGCTCGGGGTGGTCACCGGTGGCGAGCTCACCTGTGACGAGATGCGGTCCCGCTGGACCGCATATTGGGACTGGACCGGGCCGAAGCAGGGGACGGCGGCCTTCCTGGACTTCGGTGACGGCTGGAGCTGCGACATCGTCCCGCTGTCGGCCCAACTGCCCGGCCAGAACGACTGGGGTTGGGACGGGCGATTGGGCGAATGCGGCCACGCCGACGGGCGGGCCTTCGCCGCCTACCCGCAGGACCGGTTGCCGGCCGGCGGGACGCCCGACGGGACGCCGAGCACCACCCCAGCCGCACCGCCGGGTCCCGCCGACGGCGACCTGGGCCTGACCCGGCCGATCTCCAGGCCGGCCTGCGACGGCACCGGAATCGTCATCCTGCACTCCTCGGTCGACCCGGACGCGTACGCATCCGAGATGCAAACGTTCCTGAACCGGTTCCCGAACGCGCAGTACCTGCGCACCGACCTGACCGGGTGCTCGTCGCTCAACCGGATGTCCCAGCAGGGGACCCTGATCTACGCGGCCTACATCCCGGTCGGAAACGACCAGGCGGCGGTGTGCGCGGCTCTGCGCGAATCTGCCGGCGCCTACGCGAAGTGGCTGGACAACACCTCCGACCCGAATTCCCGGATCGCCTGCGGGTGAGCCCCGCCCCGGTTTCACCGGCCGTCCCACGGCCACAGCCGGACCGCCCACGGCCGCAGCAGGGCCATCGGATCCAGATAGGTCCCGTCGGGCAGCCGGGCGCCCCAGTGCAGGCAGCTCGCCGGCGCGCACGGCGGGTGCCCGGGGGCCAGCGTGCCGATCGGCTGCCCGGCGGCCACCACGGCGCCGGCGGTGACCGTGGCGCTGACCGGCTCGTAGGTGGTGCGCAGGCCCCCCTCGTGCACGATCGACACCACACCCCGGTCGACCAGCGGGCCGGCGAAGACCACCCGGCCCGATCCGGCGGCGGCGATCACCGTGCCCGGCGCGGCCGCCAGGTCGACGCCGCGGTGCCCGGCGCCGTACCGGTCGGCGGGCGGCGCGAACGGGACCAACACCGCCGGCGGGGGTGGCACCGGGAGCTCGAACCCGGTTTCGGAGCCCGCCGAGCCCGCCACCGAACCGGCATGGGCCGACCCGGTGGACCCGACGGCACCGGGGAGGATCAGCAGCCAGACCAGCAGCACCAGGGCGAGCCGGGTGGGGCGCGGACAATTCATGGCCCGACGATGACCGGCCGGGCCGCGCCACGGGGCGCCGATCCCGTCGTTGTGGATGAAATTCGGACATGGGGATCGCTGGGGATCGCTGGGGATCACCGAAACGTCGCCGCGGAAACGTCACCGATATATCGGAAACGCCAACGATCTATCGAATGCCCGAATTGTCGATATCGCGGGAACGTGCGGACGGTCCGGCGCCGAGCCGCCGGCGAGGATGTCACGACCGGCCGGCCGATCGAGTAGCCTGATCGGGCAGCTCGCCACCGGTGGGCTGACTTCGCACGCCTTACCGCCAACCGGGACGCTCCACTATCCCGACCGGCCCGCGATGCACCGAGGTCCCCGCTACCGACACCGTGTTCCGACACGAGGTCGACAGTCGGGGCGGGCGCATCCGGAGGGCGTCAGGGCCACGGGTCACCCGACCCGCGGCGACAACCGAACCCTGCGTTCGCGTGCCCGGACATGGTCCGGCGCGAGCGCTGCACCAGGAAGGACGGCCCATGGCTGTCGTCACGATGCGCCAGATGCTGGACGCCGGTGTCCACTTCGGACACCAGACCCGGCGCTGGAACCCGAAGATGAAGCGGTTCATCTTCACCGAACGCAACGGCATCTACATCATCGACCTGCAGCAGACCCTGCAGTACGTCGACCGGGCGTTCGAGTTCGTCAAGGAGACCGTCGCCCACGGCGGCACCATCCTGTTCGTCGGCACCAAGCGGCAGGCCCAGGAGGCCATCGCGGAGCAGGCGACCCGGGTCAACATGCCCTACGTGAACCAGCGCTGGCTGGGCGGCATGCTCACCAACTTCTCCACCGTGCACAAGCGTCTGCAGCGGCTCAAGGACCTCGAGGCCATGGAGACCAGCGGCGAGTTCGACGGCCGCACCAAGAAGGAGGTCCTGCTGCTGACCCGCGAGAAGGAGAAGCTGGCCAAGACCCTCGGTGGCATCCGGGACATGGCCAAGGTGCCGTCCGCGGTGTGGATCGTCGACACCAAGAAGGAGCACATCGCCGTCGGCGAGGCGCGCAAGCTGAACATCCCGGTCGTCGCGGTGCTGGACACCAACTGTGACCCGGACGAGGTCGACTACCCGGTGCCGGGCAACGACGACGCGATCCGGTCCGCGGCGCTGCTGACCAAGGTGATCGCCGAGGCGGTCGCCGCCGGGCTGATCCAGCGCAGCGGCGGCGGCGCCGGCAACACCCAGGAGGAGCCGCTGGCCGAGTGGGAGCGCGAACTGCTGGCCGCCCACGAGGCCCAGGCCGCGCCGGCCGCCGAGCCGGCCGAGGCCACCGCTCCGGACGTCGCGCCCGTGGAGGCCGTTGACGCCGTCGAGGTCCCGGCCGACCAGCCGGCCGGCGCCGACGCCTGATCTGCTGCCCAGTCACTCCCCGATTCTCGAGAAAGTAAGGAACACCGCCGACATGGCAATCAGCGCGGCCGATGTCAAGCGGCTCCGGGAACTCACCGGCGCCGGCATGATGGACTGCAAGCGGGCTCTGGAGGAGTCCGGTGGCGACTTCGACCAGGCGGTCGAGTATCTGCGTATCAAGGGTGCGAAGGACATCGGCAAGCGGGCCGAGCGCACCACCGCGAACGGCCTGGTGGCCGCGGTCGGCGGGGCACTGGTCGAGCTCGACTGCGAGACCGACTTCGTGGCCAAGAACGCCGAGTTCCAGGAGCTGGCCGAACGGATCGTCAACGTCGCGGCCCAGCTCGACGCCGGGGTCACCCCCGACGGGCTGCTGGCGGCGGAGCTGGGCACGGGCACCGTCGCCGACGAGATCAACGCCCTGTCCGCGAAGATCGGCGAGAAGCTGGAGTTGCGCCGGGTCGCCAAGTACGACGGCAACACCACCGTCTACCTGCACAAGCGCTCGGCCGACCTGCCGCCGGCGATCGGCGTGCTGGTCGAGTACACCGGCGAGACCGAGAGTGCCGCGGAAGCCGCGCGCGGTGCGGCCATGCAGATCGCCTCGCTCAAGGCGCGGTACGTCTCCCGGGACGAGGTCCCGGCCGACGTGGTGGACAACGAGCGGCGGATCGCCGAGGCCACCGCCCGCGAGGAGGGCAAGCCCGAGGCCGCGATCGCCAAGATCACCGAGGGCCGGTTGAACGGTTTCTTCAAGGAGGCCGTGCTCGCCGAGCAGGGTTCCGTGCTCGACTCGAAGAAGACCGTCGGCGCGCTGCTGTCCGCGGCCGGGGTCACCGTGACCGCGTTCACCCGCTTCGAGGTCGGCACCGCCTGATGCCCGAGGTCCACCCGCGGCGCCCGTTCCGCCGGGTCGTCCTCAAGCTGGGTGGCGAGATGTTCGGCGGCGGCGAGGTCGGGGTCGATCCCGACGTCGTCTCGACCGTCGCCGAGCAGATCGCCGAGGTCGCCGCCGACGGCGTGCAGGTTGCCGTCGTGATCGGCGGCGGCAACTTCTTCCGCGGCGCGCAGCTGCACGAGCGTGGCATGGAGCGGGCCCGGGCGGACTACATGGGCATGCTCGGCACGGTCATGAACTGCCTGGCCCTGCAGGACTTCCTGGAGCGTGAGCACCACATCGACACCCGGGTGCAGACCGCCATCACCATGGGGCAGGTCGCTGAGCCGTACATCCCGCGGCGGGCCGAGCGGCACCTGGAGAAGGGCCGCGTGGTCATCTTCGGGGCCGGTGTCGGCATGCCGTACTTCTCCACCGACACCACCGCGGCCCAGCGGGCCCTGGAGATCGGCGCCGAGGTCGTGCTGATGGCCAAGGCGGTGGACGGGGTCTACGACATGGACCCGCGGCGGTTCCCCGAGGCCACCATGTACCACGAGATCACCCATCGCGAGGTCCTGGAGAAGGGGCTGCAGGTGGCCGACGCGACCGCGTTCAGCCTCTGCATGGACAACGACATGCCGATCATCGTGTTCAACCTGCTGACCGACGGCAACATCGGCAAGGCTGTGCGTGGGGCGACCATCGGCACCCTGGTGTACACACCTCCCCGCCTGGACAAGTAGCCGGAAGGGCACGATCAATGATCGACGAAGAACTCTTCGACGCCGAGGAGAAGATGGAGAAGGCGGTGGGCGTGGCCAAGGACGACCTGGCCACCCTGCGCACCGGGCGGGCCAACCCGAACATGTTCGGCCGCATCCAGGTCGACTACTACGGTGCCCCCACCCCGATCACCCAGATGGCGGCGATCAATATTCCCGAGGCGCGCATGGCCGTCATCAAGCCCTACGACGCCAGCCAGCTGCACGCGGTGGAGAAGGCGATCCGGGATTCGGACCTGGGCGGCCCTGGACAAGATGTCCAAGGACGGCGAGGTCGGCGAGGACGAGGTGACCCGGGCCGAGAAGGAACTCCAGCAGATCACCGACCGGTACACCCACCAGGTCGACGAGCTGGTCAAGCACAAGGAAGCCGAGCTGCTCGAGGTCTGATGGCAGCCCAGAGTGCCGGCGGACCTGCGGACGAGTCCGGCCGCCCCGCACCCGCGCCGGCGGCTTCCGGATCACGCGCCGGTCGGAACCTGCCCATGGCGGTGGGCGTCGGGGCCGGGCTCGGCGCCGTCGCCCTGCTGAGTCTGCTGACCTACCGGATCTCCTTCCTGATCATCATCGCGGCGGCGGTCGGCATCTCGGTCTGGGAGCTGCAAGGGACGCTGCGGCGGGCCCGGGGCATCAACCTGACCTGGATCCCCATCGGCATCGGCACGATCGCCACGATCGGCCTGGCCTGGCCGTACGGCGCGGCCGCGCTGGGCATCGGGGTCGCCGCGACCACCCTGCTCTGCATGGTGTGGCGGCTCCCGGGCGGTGCCGACGGCTACCTGGCCGACCTGTCGGCGTCGGTCTTCGTCACCGTCTACATCGGCCTGTTCGCCGGTTTCGCCACCCTGATGCTGGTGCCCGACGACGGCGCCCAGCGGATCCTGACGTTCCTCATCCTGGTCGTCGCCAACGACGTCGGCGGGTATGCGGCCGGCGTGCTGGCCGGCAAACACCCGATGGCGCCGACCATCTCGCCGAAGAAGTCGTGGGAGGGCTTCGGCGGGTCGGTCGCCGGCTGCATGCTGGCCGGCGCGCTGTGCATGTGGCTGCTGCTGGACGGGGTCTGGTGGCGCGGGCTGGTGATCGGCGTGGTCATTGCGATCACCGCGACCATCGGCGACCTGACCGAGTCGTTGATCAAGCGCGACCTCGGGGTCAAGGACATGGGCACCCTGCTACCCGGGCACGGCGGTCTGATGGACCGGATGGACTCCCTGCTGCCGTCGGCGGTCGTCACCTGGGCCCTGCTGACGGTGCTCGTCTGACATCATCGGACGGGTGACCCCGCCCCTGGTCTTGGTGCACGCCTTCCCGCTGGACTCGCGGATGTTCGACGGGATTCGGCCGGCGGTGGCCGGCCGGACCCGGTTGCTCACCCCGGACCTGCGCGGCTTCGGCGGTGGCCCGCCGTTGCGGTCGATCGGAGCAGCGGCGCCGGACCTGACCGTGTTCGCCGACGACGTGCTGGCCGAGCTGGACACCGCCGGGATCGAGCGGGCCGTGGTCGGCGGGGTGTCGATGGGTGGTTACATCGCGCTGAACCTGCTCCGCCGGCACCCGGACCGGGTGGCCGGCCTGGTGCTGGCCGACACCCGCAGCGGCGCGGACGACGACGCCGCACTGGAACGCCGGCGCGCGGCCGCCGATCACGCCGATCGCGGCGAGATCGCCGCCGGACCCGACGCGATCGCCCCGCTCGTCGCGGACACCGCATCCGGCCTGCTCCGGGCCGACCTGGCGGCGATCGCCGGCGCGGTGCCGGCGGCCACCATCGCCTGGAGCCAGCGGGCGATGGCCGCCCGGCCGGACTCCACCGCGGTGGTGGCCGCGGTCACGGTGCCGGTGCTCGTCGTGGTGGGGGAGAAGGACACGGTGACCCCGCCTGCGGTGGCCCGGCAACTGGCGGCGACGGCGCCGGAGGCCGAATTGGTCGAATTACCCGGAGTGGGGCACCTGTCGCCCGCCGAGGACCCCGTCGGCTTCGCCGACGCGCTGATCGGTTGGCTGTCCCGGCGGTTCTGAACCGGGGCGGCCGAGGTGAGGTGTCGGACCCCTGTGGCAGGGTGGAGGCATGGGGAATCCGATTTCATTCGGTGATGGAGTGGTCACGCCGGGCGCACTCCCGGCATATCCGGGGGCACAGGAGCTGGCGGCGGCCACCCGCGGCCAGGCGCTGGTGCTCCGCGGGCTGACCAAGGCGTTCGGGCCGCGGGTCGCCGTCGACCACATCGATCTCGACGTACCGGTCGGCTCGTTCTTCGGCCTGGTCGGGCCGAACGGGGCCGGCAAGACGACAACGCTGTCCATGATCACCGGGCTGCTCCGGCCGGACGGCGGTCGCGTGCTGGTGGCCGGGATCGACGTGTGGAACGACCCGGCGGCCGCCAAGGCCCGGATGGGAGTGCTGCCGGACGGCCTGCGGCTCTTCGAGCGGCTGTCCGGACCGGAACTGCTCTCGTACCTGGGTCGGTTGCGCGGGATGCCGTTGGACGTGGTCAGGCAGCGGTCGGCCGAGCTGATCCGCGTCCTGGACCTCGACGACGCCGGGAACAAACTGGTCGCCGACTACTCCACCGGCATGCGCAAGAAGATCACCCTGGCCGCCGCACTGCTGCACTCGCCGGCGCTGCTGCTGCTGGACGAGCCGCTCGAGGCAGTCGACCCGGTGTCCGCGCGGATCATCCGTCATGTGCTCACTCAGTACACCCGTGCCGGCGGCACGGTGGTGTTCTCCTCGCACGTGATGGCGCTGGTCGAGGGTCTGTGCTCGCACGTCGCGGTGATGGCCGGTGGGCACATCATCGCTGCCGGTGAGCTGGCCGCGGTCCGCGGGGACGCACCCAGCCTGGACGACGCGTTCATGCACCTGGTCGGGGCCGACGACGTGCAGGAAGGGGGGCTGTCGTGGTTGGGGTCTTCGCCGGCCTGAAATGGCACCTGGTCACCAGCCGGATCCGGGCCGCCGGGGGTGCGAAGCGGGCCTGGACGATCGTCGGGCTGGTCGTCCTGCTGCTGGTCGCAGTCTTCATCGGGGTGTCGTTCGGCAGCCTCCGGCTGCTTCCGGCGGACGCCGTCCCGATCATGACGAGCCTGTTGACGTTGCAGCTGATCGGGTGGGTGCTCACCCCGCTGGTCGCCTTCGGGGTGGACGAAACCGTCGACCCGCAGCGGTTCGCCCTGTTGCCGCTGCGCCCGCAGACGCTGCAGAGCGGGCTGCTGGTCACCTCCCTCATCGGGTACCTGCCGGTGGCGAACATGATCGCGCTGGTCGGCATCGCGGTCGCGCTGAGCGTGCCCTGGTCGCTGCTGCCGGTCGCCCTGGTCTGCATGATCGTGCAGATGCTGCTGTGCGTGGTGCTGTCCCGCGCGGCGTCCACCTCGATGTCGGCGTTGATGAGCAGCCGGCGCGGCCGCGACCTGGGCATGGCCGTCGGCCTGGGCATCTTCGTGTTCTACATGCTGTTCGTCTTCCTGACGAACTCGTCCGGCAGCAACCCCTCGGCCAACGGGCAGGCGCTGCGCACCGGCGTCTTCGGGGTGGCCGACGTGCTGCAGTGGTTGCCGCCCGGCGCGCTCGCGGCGCTGCCCGGGCAGGTCGGCGCCGGTGAGTGGGACCGCGCCCTGCTGTCCGCGGTGATCGCGCTGGCCGGTCTGGCCCTGGCCTGGTGGTGGTGGTCGGTGGCGTTGCGCCGCAGCCTGACCACCGTTCCGTCGTCGACCGAGGGGTCGTCGCCGTCGCATGGTGTGGAGGGAACCGCGGTCGCGGTCGGCGTCGTCGGCACGATGAAGGTCGTCGCCGGCCGGGACCGGTTGCTGGCCTGGCGGGATCCGATGCGCCGGATGCCGTGGCTGATGGTGGTGCTGCTGACCGTCGCCTGGCCGTTCCTGGTGATCCGCGGATCGGGCGCGGTCTTTGCGGTCGCGTTCGGCGCGCTGCTGTGCGGCGCGCAGGCCGGAAACCAGTACGGCGTCGAGGGTTCAGGGCTCTGGCTGCATCTGCAGACCGTCACCGACCGGGTGCGGGCCCGCGGCGAGGTGCTCGGGCATGCGATCGTCGCACTGATTCCCGGGGTGGTCATCGTGCTGGCCGGCATCGCCGTGCAGGCGACCGTGCACGGCGACTTCCAGCACATCCCGGCCGCCGCCGGGGGCTGCCTGGCCGCCCTGTTCGGCGCGGTGGCGGTCTCCTGCTACATGTCCGCGCGGCTGCCGTACGCGCAGCCGCAGAGCCGCAAGTCGATGTTCGCCTCGAGCGTCCCGGGCCAGAAGGGACGCACCACCGCGGCCAGCTTCGCCTTCCTCATCGGCGGTTTGGTCGTCGCGCTGCCGACGATCGTGCTGGTGTTGCTGTCGCTGCTCGTCGACCCGGTGTGGGGGTGGCTGGCGTTGATCGTCGGGCCACTGACCGGCCTGGTCGCACTGGCGATCTCCGTGCGGATGACGGCCGACCGGTTCCTTCAGAACGGCCCGGAGATCTTCGAGCTGGTCCGCGCGGGCGACCGGGTCTGACCCGGTCGTACGCCTCCTCCTCAGGCGCGGGCGCCGGGGAGGCTGACGCTCGACCCCGGCGACGCCCGTCCACCGGGACGCCCGACTTCCCTGGGGACGCGCGGCCCCCAGGACGCTCGAATGAGCGGAACCGAAACGGTCCCCATCCCGAAGGATGGGGACCGTTGGTGGACTCTCGATGCGGTGGTGCGGTGGTGCGGTGGTGCGGTGGTGCGGTGGTGCGGTGGTGCGGGGCCGGGGTGGGTCAGCGACCCATCGCCCGATCGGCCAGGGCCCGGAAGCCCGACCGCTGCTGGGCGGGGACGCCGGACTCGTCGGTGGACTCCACCCGGGCGAACGTGTCGGTGTCGGAGTCCGAATACTCCCGGCCGGCCGGCCGGTCGCGGTCGAAGTCGGCGGCGATCGCGTTGAGCTTGTCGTCGGTCGACTCGGCCGTCGAGGAGCCGGCCTTCGCGTCACCGGCCGGGGCGGAGTCGGTCAGGTCGTCCTCAAGTGCGGCGGCGGACTCGACCACGGGCGGGACCTCGGCAACGACGTCCGGCTGCTGGGCCTTCAGGGATTCGACGGTCACGTCGTCCCACGGCCCCGATTCCTCGTCGAACCCTCGGGGCAGCCCGGTCGGCCGCGCCTCGGGATCGGCCGGGAAGTCCGCGGTGACCGGCCGGCCCGTCTCGGCGGCGGGGGGATCGAGCAGGGCCGGCCCGGAGGCGGCCAACTTGTCCACCTGGCCCAGGTGCTCGCGCAGCGATGCGAGTTGGTCGAGCACGTGCTCGCGCAGCGAGGTCAGTTCCTGCACCGCGTGATCGGCGTCGGCGACCCGCTGGTGGCTCTGGGCCGCGGCCCGCCGGACCAGTTCGGCCGCGTGCGCGGTGGCCTCGGCGACCAGCCGCTCGGATTCGGCGGTGGCGTCGGCGATGCGCTGCTTGGCGTCCGCGACGGATAGTTCCTCGCGTTCGGTGAGCCGCTGGTGCGCCTCGGCCCGGCGAGAACTGATGGCGATCTCGAAGTCTTCCTCGACGGCGGCGCGGCGGGCGGAACTCTCCGCGTCCAGCCGATCCCGCTCGGCCTTCGACGTGGCCGTCAACCGCTCCGCTTCCGCGCGGGCGGAGCCGAGCGTGTCGGCCGCCTCCGTGCGCGCCGACGTCAGGGTCTGCTCGGATTCGGTGCGGGCGGCGGACAACGTCGCCAGCGCTTCTTCCCGAGCGGCGGTCAGGGTGGCGCGGGACTCCGTGGATGCTTCGGCGACCAGCCGCTCGGCCTCGGCCGTGGCCGACGCGAGGGCCGCCTGCGACTCCTGCCGGGCCGTCGACCTGGTCTGCTCGGCCTCGGCGCTGGCCTCGGCCAGCAGGTCACGGACCTGGTCGGCCAACTGGCGGCGGGTCCGTTCACGCTCGACGTCGAACGCCTCGCGATCAGTGGCGGTCAGCGCTGACATTTCCGAGGCGGCGGCGCGCATCTTGTCCGCGTCGGTGTTCGCGCGGGCCCGGATCTCGGCCGCTTCCTCCTCGGCCAGCCGGATCATCCGCTGCATGCGGTTGGACAGGCCGGTCATCGACACGGGTTCGCGGGCCATGTTGTCCAGCTGCGCCCGCAGCTCGTCCACCTGTCGCTGCGCGGTCTCCAACTGGGCCGACACCTCGGACAGCCGCTGGTTGGTGGCGTCGCTGTTCGCGGTGGCGATGCGTAGGTCGTACTCGAGTCGCTCCAGATGCGCGGTCACCTGGTCGGGGGCGAAGCCGCGCCGGACGAGGTCGAAAGGAATCTGGGCCGGCAGCCACTCGTTCGTGCTCATGACCCCCATCGTTCCACTCGTCCGCGCCGTCTCCCCGGCGCAACGCCGAATCAGTCGTGTAGGCCCGCCGGCTGCACCAGTTCGACCAGCACACCGCCCGCGTCCTTGGGATGCAGGAAGTTGATGGCCGAGCCGGCGGTGCCCCGCCGCGGCTCGTCGTACAGGGTCCGGATGCCGGCGTCCCGGGCCGCCTGCGCCGCCGCGACGACGTCCTCGACCCGCAGGGCGAGCTGCTGCAGGCCCGGACCGTTGCGGTCGATGAACCTGGCAATCGTCGATTCCGGGGTGAGCGGCGCCAGCAATTGCACCTGGGTGGACCCGGGTGCGGAGCCGAAGGCAATCATCGCCTCCTCGACGCCCTGTGCCTCGTTGGTCTCCCGATGGGCCAACCGGCCACCCAGCGTCTCGGTGTAGAAGGCGATCGCGGCATCGAGATCGGGGACGGCGACTCCGACATGGTCGACAGCGGTGCTCGGCAGGCCCATGCCCTACCGTAGCGGGCATGGATGAGGGGCCCGCGCCGGCCGCGGGTCCGCCCGGCGACCGCGTCGCCGCGCTGATCGGCGGGGCCGTCGGCGGCTCGGTCCGCGCGATCGCCCGGCTGATCAGCATGATCGAGTCCGGCGGCGACGCCGCGGCCGGTGTCGCGGCCGGCCTTCTCGGACGGCCGCGCGGCGCCACCGTGCTGGGCATCACCGGCCCGCCCGGCGTCGGCAAGTCCACCCTGATCACCGCGCTGATCGGGCGCTACCGGTCCCGAGCCGCCCGGGTCGCGGTCCTGGCCGTCGACCCGTCCAGCCCGTTCTCCGGCGGCGCCCTGCTGGGCGACCGGGTGCGGATGAACGAGCACGGCACGGACCCGGGCGTGTTCATCCGCTCCATGTCCAGCCGCGGCGAACTGGGTGGGTTGTCGACGGCGACGGCCGGCGCGGCGGATCTGTTGTCGGCCATCGGCTTCGACGTGGTGATCGTGGAGACCGTCGGGGTCGGTCAGAACGAGGTCGCCGTGCTCCGGCTGGCCGACACGGTGCTGGTGGTCCTGTCGCCCGGCCTGGGTGACGGGATCCAGGCGGCGAAGGCCGGGATCCTCGAGATCGCCGACGTGCTGGTGGTGAACAAGGCGGACCGCGAGGGGGTGGCGACGACCGTGCGCGACCTGAAATCGATGGTCGCGCTCGGCCGGTCCGGTGCTGCCGATGCCGGGCGGTGGCGGATCCCGGTCCTGACCACCGTCGCCGTCGACCGGGCCACCGATCCCGACGGTGCCGAACGCGCCGGAATCGACCGCCTGCTGGACGCCGTCGACACCCATCGGCAGCACCTGGACCGGCACGAGGGGGCCGACGCCCGGGCGGTCCGCCGGGCCGAGGCCGCGGTCGAGGCGCTGGTGCTGCAGCGGTTGCAGGCGGCCCTGCACGCCCCGGCCGGCCGGGAGTCGTTGGCCCGGGCCGCGACCGAGGTCGCCGCGGGGGGCGCCGACACCCACACCGCGGCCGACCGGGTGCTGCGGGGGCTCATCGGCGGGTAGGACCGCGTCGATCCGGTGAGGCGGTCGCGTACCGTCGCGATCATGGCGGAAACGATCATCGCCCGCGAGGTCGTCAAACGGTACGGAACGGTGACCGCCGTCGACGGCGTGTCGTTGACGGTCGGCGCGGGCGAATTCTTCGGCATCCTCGGCCCGAACGGGGCCGGCAAGACGACCCTGGTCGAAATGATGGAGGGGCTGCGGGAACCGGACGCCGGCTCGGTCACGGTGCTCGGCGAACCGGTGTGGCCACGCAACACCAAACTGCTCACCCGGGTCGGGGTGCAGTTGCAGGGCACCTCGTTCTTCGAGCGGCTCACCGCCCGGGAGCAGCTGGCCACGTTCGGCGCGGTGTACGGGGCGTCGGCGTCCCGGGTCGACGAGATGCTGGAGCTGGTCGGGCTCACCGACAAGGCGTCGACCCGGGCCGAGAAGCTGTCCGGCGGTCAGGCGCAGCGGCTGTCCATCGCCTCCGCGCTCGTCCACGACCCGGACGTGGTGTTCCTGGACGAGCCGTCCGCGGCGCTGGACCCGCAGGCCCGGCGCAACCTCTGGGACGTGCTGCGGGCGATCAACGCGCGGGGCAAGACGGTGGTGCTGACCACCCACTACATGGACGAGGCCGAAATCCTCTGCGACCGGGTCGCGATCATGGATGCCGGCAAGATTTTGCAGCTGGGCCCGCCGGCCGAACTCGTCCGCGACCTGGGGGCGCCGGTCCGGATCGCGGTCGAGGCAGGCGCACTGGGTCAGGACCTGGCCCGGGGAATCGACGGGGCGGAATCGGTGTCGGGCGACGGGGTTTCCACGGTGATCACCACCCGGCGGCCGGCGCCGGTGCTCCAGGCCCTGGCCGGGATGGATGCCCTGGCCGGCCTGCAGGTGCGCGGCGCGACGCTGGAGGACGTCTTCCTCCAGCTGACGGGGCGGGAGTACCGGGCATGAGGCCGAATACCGAGGTGACCACGCCGGCGCCGGCGCCGACACCCATGGCGGCCGGCCGGTCGCGGGGCTTCACCAGCCTGTCCACGGCCATGTTCAAGAGCTTCTACCGGGACTGGCTCTCGGTCGGCTTCTCCGTGTTCTTCCCGCTGTTCTTCATCATCATCTTCGGCACCATCTTCTCCGGCGGCGGATCGTCGTCGGCCCCCACGGTGATCCAGGTCGGGGCGGTGCCGGTGATCGACCAGCTGCCGCCCGAGGCGAAGGCCGCCCTGGACGACGCGGTGAACATCGAGCCGGGGACCACCCTGGAGGCCGCCCTGGCGCAGGTCCAGAAGGGCGACGCCGGCGGGGCGATCGAGCAGCAGGGCAACACCCTGATCGTGCACTACTCCTCGGCCGACCAGGTGACCTCGGCCACCGTGCAGGGCATCTTCAACGCCTTCGTGAACGAAGCCAACATCGCCGCCTCAGGCGTGCCGCCGACCTATCAACTGGACACCCAGCAGGTCGAGGACCAGTCCCTCAAGCCGATCCAGTTCATCGCTCCCGGGATGATCGCCTACGGCATCGCCGTCGGCGCGGTGTTCGGCGCGGCGATGACGCTGATCACCTGGCGACAGAAGCAGCTGCTGCGCCGGCTTCGGCTCGCCCCGGTGTCCACCGGCACCATCGTGACCTCGCGGGTCGTGGTCTCGCTGGCGGTGGCCCTGGTGCAGCTCGCGCTGTTCATCGGGATCTCGGTGCTGCCGTTCCTCGGCCTGAAGCTGTCCGGAGCCTGGTACATGGCCGTGCCGCTGGTGATCGCCGGCACCCTGGCGTTCCTGGCGATCGGCCTGTTCGTCGGCGCGGTGGCCAAGACCCAGGAGGGTGGCAGCGGGCTGGCGAACCTGATCACCCTGCCCATGGCCTTCCTGTCCGGCGCGTTCATCCCGCTGGAGAGCGCGCCGGCCTGGCTGAGCACGATCGGCAAGTTCCTGCCGCTGACCTACCTGGTCGAGGGGCTCAAGGACGTCATGGTCCGCGGCGAGGGGCCACAGGCGGCCCTGCTGCCGATCGGCATCCTGCTCCTGTTCGCCGTCGTCGTGACGTTCATCGCCACCCGGTTCTTCCGGTGGGACTCGGCCTGATCGTCCGGCTCAGGCGAAGTCGCCGGCCGCCTGCCGCACCTTGGTGAGCAGGACCGACAGCTGCTCCTGCTCCTGCTCGTCCAGGCCGACGAAGCCGAACTCGGCCTTGGTGACGGCCTCGGTGGCCGCGGTCAGCCGCTCCCGGCCCGGGCCGGTCAGCTCGACCAGGGTGGTCCGCCGGTCGCTCGGGTGGGGCAGCCGCCGGGCCAGGCCGTCGGCCTCCAGCCGGTCCACGATGTTGGTGATCGACGTCGGGTGCAGCTGGAGCCGCTCGCCCATCATCCGCATCGGCAGCGAGCCGCGCTTGGAGAAGGACAGCAGCACCAGGGCCTCGTACCGGGCGAAGGACAGGCCGTGCGGCTTGAGGCTGTCGTCGACCGAGGCCAGCAGGATCTGTTGGACCCGCATGACGTTGGTGACGGCCGACATCGCCGTGCTCGGCCCGATCCGCTCGGACCACGTCCGGGCCGCCTTGGCAATCGGGTCGAAGGGCAGCGCGGGGGTCGTCACGTTGGTGCTCATGGCTTGCACCGTAGCAACCTGGTCGAATGCGCGAATGGTAGGGCATCCGACTATCGGATATCCTGGTTTCTATGACGGAGCAAGGTTCGATCGAGGGCGGACGGGCACGGTGGGCGCGCCGGTTCGCGGCCGCTCAGGACGCCGGCCGGGTGCGGGACGCGGACTACACCACCCTGTCCGGGATGACGGTCGATCCGGTCTACGGTCCGGCGCCGGGCGACGTCGTCCAGGACTTCGAGCGGATCGGCTGGCCGGGGGAGTTCCCGTTCACCCGTGGCCTGCACGCCACCGGGTATCGCGGCAAGCCGTGGACCATCCGCCAGTTCGCCGGTTTCGGCAACGCCACCGACACCAACCGCCGGTACAAGATGATCCTGGCCGAGGGCGGTCACGGACTGTCGGTGGCCTTCGACATGCCCACGCTGATGGGGCGGGACTCGGACGACGCGCGCTCGCTCGGCGAGGTCGGCCACTGCGGGGTGGCGATCGACTCGGCCGCCGACATGGACGTGCTGTTCGACGGCATCGACCTGGGCGCCGTCACGACGTCCATGACGATCTCCGGCCCCGCCGTCCCGGTGTTCTGCATGTACCTGGTCGCCGCCGAAAGGCAAGGCGTCGCGGCGGAACGACTCAACGGCACCCTGCAGACGGACATCTTCAAGGAGTACATCGCGCAGAAGGAGTGGATCTTCCCGCCGGAGCCGCACCTGCGCCTGATCGGCGACCTGATGGAGTACTGCACCCGGGACATGCCCGACTACAAGCCGCTGTCGGTGTCCGGCTACCACATCCGGGAGGCCGGGTCCACGGCCGCGCAGGAACTGGCCTACACGCTCGCGGACGGGTTCGGCTACGTGGAGCTGGGCCTGTCCCGGGGCCTGGACGTGAACTCGTTCGCGCCGGGTCTGAGCTTCTTCTTCGACGCGCACATCGACTTCTTCGAGGAGATCGCGAAGTTCCGGGCCGCCCGGCGCATCTGGGCCCGCTGGATGCGGGACGTGTACGGCGCCACCGATCCCCGCGCGCAGTGGCTGCGATTCCACACCCAGACCGCGGGGGTGTCGTTGACCGCGCAGCAGCCCGACAACAACGTCACCCGGACCGCGGTGGAAGCCCTCGCCGCCGTGCTGGGCGGGACGAACTCGTTGCACACCAACGCTCTTGACGAGGTGCTGGCCCTGCCGACCGAGCGGTCCGCGCAGATCGCGATGCGCACCCAGCAGGTGATCATGAACGAGACCGGCGTGATCAACGTCGCCGATCCGCTCGGCGGCAGCTGGTACGTGGAGGCCCTGACCGACCGGATGGAGGCCGAGGCCGAACGCATCTTCACCCGGGTCCGCGACCTGGCCGCGCTGGCAGTGCCGTCGGGCGAGCACCGGATCGGCGAGCTGACCAGCGGGATCCTGCGCGGCATCGAGGACGGGTATTTCACCGGGGAGATCGCCGACGCCGCGTTCGCCTACATGAACGCGGTCGAGAAGGGCGACAAGAAGGTGGTCGGGGTGAACACGCTGACCGGCGGCGTCGGCGACGATCTGAAGATCATGCGCATCCCGGCCGAGGTGGAGCAGCAGCAGAACGCGGCGCTGGGCCGGCGACGGTCGGCGCGCGACGCCGGCACCGTTCGGACGGCGCTGGACCGGTTGGTCGCGGTGGCCCGGACCGGGGACAACATGGTGCCCTCGATGCTCGACGCCGTGCGCGCGGAAGCGACGCTGGGGGAGATCTGCGACGCGCTGCGGGCCGAGTGGGGGGTGTACACCGAGCCGGCGCGGATCTGACGGATTCCGGCACCGGTCCTGGGCCTGCCGACCGCAGCCGTCGGTGCCAACCTGGTGGTCATGAGGATCCTGTTCAGCAGTTGGCCCGGTCTCGGGCACCTGCTGCCGATGGTGCCGCTGATCCGGGCCGCGATCGAGGCCGGCCACCAGGTGCGGGTCGCCTCCGGCGCGGACCTGACCGAACCGATCGAACACCGTGGGCTGACCGCCGAAGCGGCGGGGCCGACCCTGGCCCAGGCCTATGCGGCGGCGAACGAGGCGAACCGCAGGTCCGGCCCGGCGACGCTGGGCGCGATGGAACGGCTGGACCCGCGGCGGGCCGCGCTGATGGCCGCCCGCACGTTCTTCGGCGCCTCCGCCGTCCTGCGCGCTCGCGACCTGCTCACCCTGTTCGACCGGTGGCGGCCGGATCTGCTGATCCACGACACGGTGGAGGTGGGCGGGGCGACCGCGGCGCTGGTTGCCGGGATCCCGCACGTCCTGCATTCCTACGGCCCGCTGGTCCCGGGCCAGGGTGCGTTCGCCCGGGAGATCGGGGCGACGGTGGCCGATGCCGGCCTACCCGACCCGACGCCGGCCGTCTTCGCCGCGCCCTACCTGGAGGTCTGCCCGCCCGACCTGCAGCCGCAGGGAACCGACCCGTGGACGGACATCGTGCCGATCCGGCCGACCGCGGGTGAGGTGCCGCCCGGCGGGGTCCTGCCCGCCGGTTTCGCAAGCCTCCCGCACTCCGCGACGGTCTACCTGACCCTGGGGACCGTCACCAACCAGGCGCCGCAGGTGTTCCGATCCATCCTCGATGCCTGCGCCCGGCACCCGGTGAATGTGGTGGTCACCACGGGTCCGGGCGTCGATCCGGCGGAGATCGCCGGCGGCCGGCCGAACGTGCTGGCCGTGCCGTACCTGTCGCAAGCCCTGGTGCTGCCGCACTGCGTGGCGGTGGTGTCGCACTGCGGTGCCGGCACGATGTTCGGCGCACTCGCCCACGGGCTGCCGCAGCTGTGCCTGCCCCAGGGCACGGACCAACCGGCCAACGCCGCCGCCGTGGTGGCCGCCGGAGCAGGCGTGGTGCTGGCGCCGGATCAGGTCGACGTCGATGCCGTGTCCGGCGCGCTGGATCGAGTGCTCGGCGATCCGGCGATCCGGGCGGCGGCCGAACGGGTCCGCGCCGAGATCGACCGGATGCCGGCGCCCGCCGACGTGCTGCCGACGATCATCGACCGGGTCGCGCGCTGAGCACATCCGGTCGCTCGACCGGTCGGGCCGGCGGCGGCCGGCCGGGTGGTCGCCTCGACGGATCGCCGGGGTGAAGCTCGACGGCGAGTCGTGTGAAGATGAGGCCATGAGTGAGGCCGGCCGAGCGAACCACCAGCACAGTGCGGGCGATCCGCGAGACCCGAGCGGAGCGACCGCATGAGCCGTCCTGATCCGCGCCAGCAGCAGGCCGTGGCCATGAGTGCCGCGTTCGCGGGCGCCGTCGACCTGTCGGCGTTGAAGAATCGGGCGGCGCCCACGGCCGGGCCCGGGGCCGGAAGTGCCCCGGCCCCGGGTAGCCCGGCCGGCGCCCAGGCGGGGGGCCAGGAGGCGTCGCCGTTCGTCGTCGACGTCGACGAGGCCACCTTCGGCGGGCTGGTCCAGGCATCGGCCCAACTGCCCGTCGTGATCAACCTCGAGGCGGCCTGGGCCGAGCCGAGCCTGGCGCTGGGGGCCGCACTGAGCAACCTGGCGGCCGCGAGCGGCGGCACGTGGATCCTCGGTCGGGTCGACGTGGACGCCAATCCGCAGATCGCCCAGGCGTTCCAGGTTCAGACGCTGCCCATGGCGATCCTGCTGGTGCAGGGTCGACCCGCCGCCGAGGTGCCCCTCACGACGTCCGAACCGGAGTTGCGGCAATGGTTCACGCAGGTGTTGGACCAGTTGCGGCCGGCATTGCCGGGGATCGCCCAGGCGGAGGCGCGGCTGGCCGCCGAGAACGGGGATGCGGCCGAGCCGGAGCCCGATGACCCGCGGTTCGTGGCCGCCGAAGATGCGCTGGCCCGTGGCGACTACGCGGCCGCCACGCTGGCGTACCAGCAGATCCTGGCCGCCGAACCGGGCAACACCGAGGCCAAGGCCGCACTCGCGCAGACCGGCCTGCTCGCCCGGGTCGACGAGCTGCCGGCGGACGCGATCGCCCGGGCCGATGCCGCTCCGGATGACGTCGAACTGCAGAAGGGCGCCGCGGATGCGCAGGTGGCCGCCGGCGACGCCGCGGCGGCATTCGCCCGGCTGATCGCCACCGTCCGCCGCACCGCCGGCGACGAGCGGACCGCGGCGCGCGAGCACCTCATCGAGCTGTTCGGGCTGTTCGCCACGGATGACCCCGAGGTCATCAAGGCCCGTCGGGCGCTGGCCGCGGCGCTGTACTGAGCAGTCCTCGTCGGCGGCCGCGAAGACCTGACCCGGCGTCAGGAACAGGCCGCCCGGCCACCGTGGAAGCCGTCGGCGTAGGCGGCGAGCTCGGCGAACGAGGCGCCCGGGCGGGAGCGGACCAGGTCCAGGGCCTCGTCGGCGTCACCGGCCCAGGAGCCAAGGCTGCCGGCCGGGGCCGATCCGAACACCGACGCGGTCCACGCCCCGGTGAAGCAGGCCGCTGCCACGTCGTCGTCCGCCGCCGCCCGCCCGGTGGCCCGGGCGACGGCCGCGCCGGCGGCGAACTGGCCGATGGTGACGGCCCGTTCGACGTCGGTGGGGTCGGGCGCCGCCGGGGGGGTCCCGGCGAAGGCGGACACGGACGCCGCCGCCGCGTCGAGCGCGGCGGCCGTGGTGCCGTACCGCGGCGTCACCGGGGGGTCGGTCAGCACCCCGGCCCGGCCCAACGTGGGGGACAGGTCGGCGGTGGTCATCGCCCAGCAGGCCAGGCCGCCGGCCCGGAACCCGTGCAGGACGGAGTTGAGCCGGTCCAGGGCCAGCCCGTGGGCGGTCGGGTCGCCCGGGGCGACGGTCGCCCGGTCGCGGAAGTCGAGCAACGGGGCGACTGCCCGGGTCAGGGACGCCACCGGCAGGTGCACCCGCGCGGTGGTCCCCGCGGAGGCGGCGGCCAGGAACGCGCCCGCGGCGCAGTCGGCCTGGGCCTCGATCAGCAGCGCCGGGTAGCGGTCCGGGTCGGCGCGCCGGTCGGCCGGGGTGGGTCCGACCTGCGCCTGCACCGCGTGCCCGAACTCGTGTGCGAACGACGCGGCCAGGCCGCCGCTGCCGTACGACCCGAGGAGCACCGGGACCAGGGCGGCGGAATCGAAGACGATGCCGTCCTGGGCCGGACAGTAGAACGCGTTGCCGGCGATCTGGGCCGGATCGGCGATGCACAGCGCGCCGCCGCCCGACGAGCCCGACGAACCGGCCGGCGCCGCGGAGTCCATCGACACGAACCCACCGGTGGGGGACCGCAGGGCGGTCCCGCCCGCGGCATCGATCGTCGCGGTCCAGTAGTCGGACAGGTCGGCCAGCACCGCCGAGACGACTCGGTCCCCGTCGGCGGAGCTGGTGAACGGATCCAGCGGATCGCCGGCCGCCGCCGCCGTGCCGAATGACCCGGCGACGGCGATCGGGACCCCGCCCGACGTGGTGTCGATCCGCTCGGTGGCCACGGCCGAGCCCCCCCGGCCCGTGGCGGTCGCCGCGGCGACCACCAGCGTCACCGACAGCGCCATCACCAGCCCGGCCAGCGCGAGAGCGACCCAGCGTGCCGGCCCGCGGCCGGAGTCGGTGCTCACCTCGGCCCCGCCGGGGCGGGCGACCGCGGGCCCGGGACCGCGGTCGGGGTGGCGCTGTTCAGTCGAAACCAAAGGCGACCGATATGCCCGTAATGCACCGTTGCTTTGGGCTGGGCCGACCGGTGCGCTGATCGAAGTCTCGAATTGACGCCCGATTTATCCGTATTGATGGGACTTGGATCAGCGCAGCCGGCCCGGGGGCGCGAGGCCCCAGCCGCACGTGGTTTCAGCCCGAGGGGACGGCCCCTATGGGGCCGACCGCCGTTCAACTCGGCAGCCTGCGCCCGAAATGTCGGTTCTGTTGCCGAGTTGATCAGCCTCGGGGCGTGGGTGGCCTGGGGTGTGGCGTCGGCATTGGCCAGGCATGGAGCGCCGGCGGCGGCCGGCGGGGTCACGCTGATCAACTCGGCAGCCTGCGCCCGAAATGTCGGTTCTGTTGCCGAGTTGATCAGCGTCGCGGTGCGGGCGCTCAGCGCCCCGACCCGGGCCGGCGGCCCGACCCAAGCCGGTGCCCCGACCCGGGCCGGTGCCCCGACCCGTGCCGGTGCCCCGACCCAAGCCGGTGCCCCGACCCAAGCCAGAGCCCCGACCCGTGCCGGTGCGCAGGCCGGGGCGACGGCTAGTCCTCCGTGTCCGGCACCAGCCACAGCGCACCGAGCGGTGGGATGGTGATCGTCGCCGACGCCGGCTGTCCGTGCGAGGCGTGCTCGGTCGCCATCACCGCGCCCATGTTGCCGGCGCCGGATCCGCCGTACAGCTCGGAGTCGGTGTTCACCGCCTCCTTCCACATCCCGGCGTGCGGCAGCCCGATCCGGTACCCGCTGTGCGGCATCGGCGAGAAGTTCAGGATGCAGGCGAGCACCGAACCGTCACTGCCCCAGCGCAGGTAGGCCAGCACGTTGCCCTCGCGGTCGTTGGCGTCCAGCCAGGTGAACCCCGTGGGGGTGAAGTCCTGGGTGTACAGCGACGGGCTGGCCTTGTAGACCCGGTTGAGGTCGCCGACCAGCGTCCGGATGCCGTTGTGCAGCGGGTACTCCTTGAGCTGCCACGGCAGCTGGATCGCCTGGTTCCACTCCCAGGGGTTGCCCAGCTCCTGCCCCATGAACAGCAGCTGCTTGCCCGGGTGCGCCCACATGTGGGCCAGGAAGGTGCGCAGCGTCGCCGCCTTCTGCCACTCGTCGCCGGGGATCTTCGACCACAACGACCCCTTGCCGTGCACCACCTCGTCGTGCGAGATGGGCAGCACGAACTGCTCGGAGAAGGCGTACATCAGCGAGAACGTCATCTCGTTGTGGTGCCACGAGCGGTAGATCGGGTCCCGGGAGATGTAGCCCAGGCTGTCGTGCATCCACCCCATGTTCCACTTGAGGTGGAAGCCCAGGCCGCCCAGATGCGTCGGCCGGGTGACGCCCGGCCAGGCGGTGGACTCCTCGGCGATCATCAACGCGCCGGGGACCCGCTTGCCGACGGTCGCGTTCGTCTCCTGCAGGAAGGCCACCGCGTCCAGGTTCTCGTTGCCGCCGTAGATGTTCGGCAGCCACTGGCCGTCCTCGCGGGAGTAGTCCAGGTACAGCATCGAGGCGACCGCGTCCACCCGGAGGCCGTCCACGTGGTACTGCTCGAACCAGTACAGCGCGTTCGCGACCAGGAAGTTGCGCACCTCACGGCGGCCGAAGTCGAAGACGAACGTGCCCCAGTCGGGCTGCTCGCCCCGGCGCGGGTCGGCGTGCTCGTACAGCGACGTGCCGTCGAACCGGCCCAGGGCCCACTCGTCCTTCGGGAAGTGGGCGGGGACCCAGTCCATGATCACGCCGATGCCCGCCTGGTGCAGCCGGTCGATCAGATACCGCAGGTCGTCGGCCGAGCCGAACCGGGAATCCGGCGCGTAGTACGACGTCACCTGGTAACCCCAGGACGGCGCGAACGGGTGGCCGGCCAGCGGCAGGAACTCCACGTGGGTGAACCCGGTGTCGGACAGCTCGGCGATCAGCGCGTCGGCCATCTCCCGGTAGTTGAGGCCCTCCCGCCAGGACCCGGCGTGGATCTCGTAGATCGACAGCGGGCCGGCCAGCTGGTCGGTCTCCGCCCGGCGGGCGATCCAGTCCGCGTCCCCCCACTCGTGCCGGGCGACGTTCACGATCGACGCCGTGGCCGGCGGCACCTCGCTGGAGAAGGCGAACGGGTCGGCCTTCTCCCGCCACACCCCGTCCTGCCCGAGGATCTGGAACTTGTACCGGGCGCCCTCGCCGACCCCGGGTACGAACAGTTCCCACACGCCGGACGAGCCGAGCGAGCGCATCGGGGTGCCCGCGCCGGACCAGTAGTCGAAGTCGCCGCTCACCCGCACGCCGCGGGCGTTCGGCGCCCACACCGCGAACGAGGTGCCGGTGACGGTCCCGCCGGGGGTGTCGTAGCTGCGGACGTGCGCGCCGAGTACCTCCCAGAGGTTCTCGTGCCGCCCCTCACCGATCAGGTGCAGGTCGATCTCGCCCAGCGTCGGCAGCCAGCGGTACGGGTCGTCGACCTCGTAGACCGCGCCGTTGCCGTAGTCCACCCGGACCCGGTAGTCGGTGACCGGGCCGTCCATCACCGCGGCGAACACACCGCCGTGCACGTGCTCGAACGGGATTTCCGACCCCTCGTGCAGCAGGGTGACCGATGTGGCGTTGTGCCGCAGCGTGCGGACCACCGTGTGCCCGTCGCCCCGCGGGTGGGCGCCCAGGATGCCGTGCGGGTCGTGGGTATCGCCGCCGATCAGCTTCTCGTACTGGTCGTCGGTGACGTCGGGGGCCGCGGCCGGAGCGGGGTCCGGCGTCGCGGCCACCGGCTCGGCCGGGGTCGGGGCGTCGGGGGCCAGCGGGGTGTCCACCGCGCCGCCGGCGACGGGGGTGTCCGCGGCGGCCGGCTTCTTGCGGGGTGCGCGCTTGGCCGGGGCCTTCGCGGCGCCGCCGTCAGCCGCGTCCGCCGTCGTGGCCGCGGCGGCCTTGCGGGGTGCCCGCTTGGCCGGTGCCTTCGCCGGCGCGTCGCCGTCGGCCTTGGCCGCCTTCGGCGCGGCCGCGCGACGGGCGCGGGTGGGCTTCGCCGGAGGAACGGCTGCCTCGCCCTCGTCCGGGACGGTGCCCGGGTCGGGGGTGTTGTTGGTGGTCACGCGGTACCTCCGGGGTTGGTGAGGGCAACGACGGCCTGCAGTGGGATGTCCTCCCACAGCGGCCGATGTCCATGTTCGTAGACAACTTCATAAATCGCCTTGTCGAGCTCGAACGCCCGCAGCATGCTGTCGGCGTGTCGCGGGTCGCTGCCGGCCGCCAGCGCATAGCCGTCGCAGAACGACCGTCGGTTGCGGGCGGCCCACTCGGTGGCCCGGTAGCGGTGCTGCGCATCGGTGCGCGGGTTGATCGTCTGGCCCCGCGCGGCGTAGTCGAACGAGCGGAGCATCCCGGCGATGTCCTTGAGCGGGCTGTGCAGACCGCGGCGGAACGCCAGCGGTTTGGACGGCTCGCCCTCGAAGTCGATGATCTTCCAGCCGTCCAGGGTGCGTAGCACCTGCCCGAGGTGCAGGTCGCCGTGGATGCGCTGCAGGTTGAGACTCGCCGCGTGATCCCCGGCCCGGTCGAAGGCGGCGCGGATCGGCTGCCGCAGGGCGGCCAGCGACGGCACCAGGTCCGCGGCCTGTTCGGCCTCGGCCCGCATGCCGTCGAGGATTGCCGTCAGCTCCGCGCCGGCGGCCACCGCCGTGCCGAACGCCCGCACCAGCTCGGCGTGCACGGCGGCGACCGCCTCGCCCAGCCGGTACGCCTCCGCGGCGAAGTCGCCGCCGACCTCGTCGGCCCGCAGGTCGCCCTCGCTCATCAGGTCGCGCACGCTGGCGGTCGCCATCGCCCACCCGTCGGCGCTGTTCGCGAAGAACTCCGTCAGCAGCGCGAAGGTCGTCTCGGTGTCCCCCGACCCGTCCCGGACCGGCCCGACGATCTCGCCGTACAGCTGCGCGACGTGCCGCGAACCGACGGCGTACAACGCCCGGTGCACTTCGGCGTCCGGGTTGGGACCCGGATCCAGCCGCCGGAACACCTTCAGGATCGACGAATGCCCGTACACGATCGACGTGTTCGACTGTTCGGCGCCGATCACCAACCCGAACGCATCGGTGTCGACGGCGACGTCGGCCTCGCTGATCGCTCGAACCCCGGGCCCGAAGTCGTGGCCGTGCACCACCGAAGTCAGCAGCAGCCCGGTGACGTTGATGTCGGCGAGCGCGTCGTACGCGGTCCGCCCGTCGGCGGCGCCGATCACCGCATGAGCCACCCGGTCCGGCACGTGCCAGGTCCAGCCGACCCATAGCTGGTACAGGTGCCGGCCGGTGGCGGTGGCCACCTCGAGCAGGACCTGCTCGACGTCGGCGTCGTGGAAATCCCGGGCGATGATCGTCCGGTTCAGGATCCGGAACGCGTCCGGGCCCAGGCTCTGCCCCTTCGCGGAGAACCACCGCTGACCGGGCAGGTACTCGACCAGCATCGCGATGAAGTCGCCGTCGGGCGCACCGACGCGTTCTGTCATACCGCCGCCCTTCCGGGGCACTTGGCACGCTCAGTTGCGGCGGGAAGGGGCGCCGACCTGAGATGTCGATTGTTCGCCCGCTGGCGCTCGCTCATGCCGCCGCCCTTCCGGGGCACTTGGCACGCTCAGTTGCCGCGGGAAGGGGCGCCGACCTGAGATGTCGATTGTTCGCCCGCTGGCGCTCGCTCATGCCGGCTCCTCACCGGTGATGTCGAACCAGTAGAAGCCGTGCCCGGGCAGTGTCAGCAAGTAAGGCAATTGTCCGATCCTGGGAAATCTCGTGCCACCCGTCAGCTCGATCGGCTCGGCGCCGAAGTGCTCGCGCAGATCCAACTCGACCGGCTGCGGGAAGCGGGACAGGTTGTTGACGCACAGGACGGTGTGGGCCGGCGCGGAGACGCCGCCGGTGTTGCCGTCGAAGTGCAGCGTGTACGACAGTACCGATGGGTTCGATCCACCCAGATCGGTGAACGCCCCGACGGCGAACGCGGCGTACCGCTTCCGGATCTCGATCATGCGTCTGGTCCAATGCAGCAGCGACGACGTCGAGTTCATCTGCGCCTCGACGTTCACCGTCTGGTACCCGTAGACCGGATCCATAATCGCCGGCAGGTACAGCCGGGCCGGGTCGCTGCGCGAGAACCCGGCGTTGCGGTCCGGCGACCACTGCATCGGGGTGCGCACCCCGTCCCGGTCACCGAGCCAGATGTTGTCGCCCATGCCGATCTCGTCGCCGTAGTACAGGACCGGCGAGCCGGGCAGCGACAGCAGCATCGCGGTGAACAGCTCCTGCTGGTTGGTGTCGTTGTCCAACAGGGTCGCCAGCCGCCGGCGGATGCCGATGTTGGCCTTCATCCGCGGGTCCTTGGCGTACTCGGCCCACATGTAGTCGCGGTCCTCGTCGCTGACCATCTCCAGGGTCAGCTCGTCGTGGTTGCGCAGGAAGATGCCCCACTGGCCGGTCTCCGGGATCGCCGGCGTCTGCGCCAGGATCTCCGAGATGGGGAACCGCGACTCCCGCCGCGCGGCCATGAAAATGCGCGGCATCAAAGGGAAGTGGAAGCACATGTGGCATTCGTCGCCGCCCACGGCGGGATCGCCGAAGTAGTCGACGACGTCGGCCGGCCACTGGTTCGCCTCGGCCAGCAGGACCCGGTTGGGGTACTCGTCGTCGACCACCTTGCGGCAGCGCCGGAGGAACTCGTGGGTCTGCGGCAGGTTCTCCCCGTTGGTGCCCTCCCGCACGTACAGGTAGGGGACCGCATCCAGCCGGAATCCGTCGATGCCCAGGTCGAGCCAGAACCGCAGGATGTCGATCATCTCGTCGCGCACGGCCGGGTTCTCGTAGTTCAGGTCCGGCTGGTGGGCGAAGAAGCGGTGCCAGAAGTACTGCTTGCGCACCGGGTCGAACGTCCAGTTGCTCGGCTCGGTGTCCACGAAGATGATCCGCGCCTCCGGGTAACCGGAGTCGTCGTCGGCCCACACGTAGTAGTCGCCGTACGGCCCCTCGGGGTCGCGCCGGGACTCGATGAACCAGTGGTGCTGGTCCGAGGTGTGGTTCATGACCAGGTCGGTGATCACTCGGATGCCCCGGTCGTGGGCGGCGTCCAGCAGAGCGACGAAGTCGTCGACGGTGCCGAACTCGGGCAACACCCGGCGGTAATCGGCGATGTCGTACCCACCGTCACGCAACGGCGAGGCGTAGAACGGCGGCAGCCATAGGCAGTCCACGCCCAGCCAGGCCAGGTAGTCGAGCTTGTCGATGAGGCCGCGCAGGTCGCCGGTGCCGTCGCCGTTCGAATCGGCGAACGCACGCACCAGCACCTCGTAGAAGACGGCCCGTTTGTACCACTCCCTATCGTGCTCGCTGCCGGTGATCGGCCGTGCCGAGCCGAAGCGTGCCGCGTCGATGTCGTCGATTCGGTCCGCCACGCGGTCAACCTACCGGTCCGCTCGACGGGCCGCAGGGCAGGTGCTGGGGTTGAATCAGCGGTTGTGAAGGCACTGTTGCTGATCGGCGCGTCATGAAGGCGCTGCGTCGATTCACCGTCCGGCCCCAGCTCCCCCCGCCGCTGCAGCCGCTGGGCCCGCTGATCCGCAATCTGCGCTGGTCCTGGCACCCGGCGAGCCAGGACCTGTTCGCGGACATCGACCCCGCCGTCTGGTCCCGATGCGCGGGGGACCCGCTCAAGCTGCTGGGCGCGGTGTCCGTCACCCGGCTCGAAGAGCTGGCCGGTGACGAGCGGTTCCTGACCCGGATGCACGGTCTGGCCGCCGATCTCGACCACTACCTGACCGATCCCCGTTGGTATCAGCATCAAGTCGCGGCGGGCGCGGCGTATCCGGCTGCCATCGCCTACTTTTCGATGGAGTTTGGGGTCACCGAGGCGCTACCGAACTACTCCGGTGGCCTGGGCATCCTGGCCGGCGACCACCTCAAGTCGGCCTCCGACCTGGGCGTGCCGATCATCGGGGTCGGCCTGCTCTACCGCTACGGCTACTTCTGGCAGTCGCTGTCGCCCGACGGGTGGCAGCAGGAGCACTACCCGGCGCACGACCCGCAGGGCCTGCCGATCGAGCGGGTGCTCGGCCCGGACGGCGACCAACTGGCGGTGACGGTGCCGATGCCGGGCGACCGGCTGCTGACCGCCCGCATCTGGGTCGCCCAGGTCGGCCGGGTGCCGCTGCTGCTGCTCGACGCCGACAACGAGGACAACGAGGACGGGCTCCGCGCGGTCACCGACCGGCTTTACGGCGGCGACCAGGACCACCGGATCAAGCAGGAGATGCTGCTGGGCATCGGCGGGGTGCGGGCGGTCAACGCCTATGCCGCCGCCACCGGCCACCCGCCGCCCGAGGTGTTCCACATGAACGAGGGGCACGCCGGCTTCCTCGGCCTGGAACGGATCCGCGCGTTGATCGCCGACCACGGCCTGACCTTCGCCGAGGCGCTGGCCGCGATCCGGGTGGGCACCGTGTTCACCACCCACACGCCGGTGCCGGCCGGTATCGACCGGTTTCCGGTCGACCTGGTCCGGCACTACCTCGACGGGGACGGCCCGGGGGACGGCACGCGGCTGCTGCCCGGGCTGGGCGTCGCGCAGGTGCTGGCGTTGGGTGCCGAGGACGATCCGGGCCGGTTCAACATGGCGCACATGGGCCTGCGGCTGGCCCAGCGGGCCAACGGGGTGGCCAAGCTGCACGGCGTGGTGTCCCGGGCGATGTTCGCCGGCCTGTACCCCGGGTTCGAGCCGGAGGAGGTGCCGATCGGGTCGGTCACCAACGGGGTGCACCTGCCGACGTGGGCGGCCCGGGAGATGTACGACGTGGCCGGTGACATGGCCGACTGGCAGGATCTGGCGTCCGCGGAGGTGTGGCCGTCGGCGGCGAAGGTGTCTCGAGAACGCTTGTGGGAGCTGCGGAACACCCTGCGCGGGCGGCTGGTGACGATGGCCCGGGCGGTGGCCCGGCGATCGGCGTTGCAGCGGGGCGCGACGATGTCCGAGTTGGAGTGGACGGAGTCCATCCTCGACCCGGACGTCCTGACCATCGGCTTCGCCCGGCGGGTGTCCACCTACAAGCGGCTGACCCTGATGCTGCGGGACTCCGACCGGCTGCGCTCGATCCTGCTCGACCCGCAGCGGCCGGTGCAGATCGTGGTGGCCGGCAAGGCGCATCCGGCCGACGACGGCGGGAAGCGGTACATGCAGGAGATGGTCCGATTCACCGACGACCGGTCCATCCGGCACCGCATCGTGTTCCTGCCCGACTACGACATGGGCATGGCCGCGATCCTGTGCGCGGGCGCCGACGTCTGGCTGAACAACCCGATCCGGCCGCAGGAGGCGTCAGGCACGTCCGGCATGAAGGCCGCGCTGAACGGGGTGCTCAACCTGTCCATCTCGGACGGCTGGTGGGACGAGTTGTACGACGGGCACGACGGGTGGGCCATCCCGACGGCCGACGGGGTCGGCGACGAGCGGCGGCGGGACGACCTGGAGGCAGCGGCCCTGTACGACCTGGTCGAGAAGCGGGTGGCGCCGCTGTTCTACCGCCGCAACGAGGCCGGTCTGCCGGAGGGCTGGGTCGACACCGTCCGGCACACCCTGGCGTACCTGGGACCCCGGGTACAGGCCACGCGGATGGTCCGCGACTACGTCACCGGCTACTACGCGCCGGCGGCCGCGGCCTCCCGGGTGGTGAACACCGATCTCTCCGTGGCAAAAGCGCTGGCGGCCTGGAAGGACCGGGTGCGGGCGGCCTGGCCGGCGGTGCGCGTGCTCAACGTCGACACCTCCGGCATCGGCACCGAGCCGTCCCTGGGGAACGTGATGACCGTGCGGGCGCACTGCGTCCTCGGCGGGCTGACCCCGGCCGACGTCACCGTTCAGGCGGTCATCGGCCGGGTCGACGGCATCGAGCAACTGCACGAGATCGACGTGGTCGATATGGACTTCGCCGATGCGATGCCGGCCGACGGGGCGACTTCCGACGGGTCGGCGCTCGATCGGGACGCGGAGCCGGTGCTGCGCTACGAGGCGGCCCTGACGCTGACCCGATCCGGCCCGGTGGGGTACACCGTCCGGATACTGCCCCGTCACGAACTGCTGGCGTCCCCGGCCGAACTCGGGTTGGTGACCATCGCATGACGACGTGCGCGGAGCAGCCAGACGGTCCGGCCGGGCAGGACAACCGTTGACCCGCTGAGGATCCCGTCGGTGGACAGCGGCTCACCGGTGGGCCGGTCGGTGTCCACGGTCGGCACGTAGGAGGTGGCGTAGGGCACCCCGGGCAGGGTCAGCTCGATCGGATCGGCGCCCGCGTGCAGCAGGAGCAACCACGACCGGTCGGTGAGCGGCTGCCCGGCGACGGTGTGCCCGCGCACGTCGTGACCGTTGATCCACATCCCGATGGTCTGCCGGCCCTCGTCGAACCAGTCGTGGTCGTTCATCACCCGGCCGGATGCGGTGAACCACACCAGGTCCGGCAACCCGTCGGCGCTGCCCGGGGCGCGTCCCTCGAAGAACTCGCCCTGCCGCAGCGCGGGGGCGGCGCGGCGGATCCCGAGCGTACGCCGGAAGAAGGCGAGCAGGTCGCGACGCTCGGGTTCGTCCAGATCCCAGTCCAGCCAGCTGATCTCGTTGTCCTGGCAGTAGGCGTTGTTGTTGCCGCCCTGGGTGCGCCAGATCTCGTCGCCCATGGTGATCATCGGGGTGCCGGTGGCCAGTAGCATCGTCGCGGCGACGTTCCGGGCCGTCCGGGTGCGCAACGCGATCACGGCCGGGTCGGTGGTCTCGCCCTCGACCCCGTGATTCCAGGACCGGTTGTGGTTGTGCCCGTCCCGGTTGTTCTCCCCGTTCGCCTCGTTGTGCTTGTCGTTGTAGGAGACCAGGTCGCGCAGGGTGAACCCGTCATGGGCGGTGACGAAATTGATCGAGGCCCAGGGCCGCCGCTGCGGTGCGTACAGGTCGCTGGAACCGGACAACCGATACCCCAGATCCCGCACGCCGGGCACGCCGCGCCAGAAGTCGCGGGTGGTGTCCCGGAACCGGTCGTTCCACTCGGTCCAGTTCGGCCCGAACCGGCCGACGGCGTAACCCTCACCGGTGGCATCCCACGGTTCGGCGATCAACTTGCGGGTGGCCAGCACCGGATCGGCCGCGATCGCGCTCAGCAGCGCGGACCCGGCGTCGAACGGGCCGCCGTCCGGCCGGGCGTGCACCGACGCCAGATCGAATCGGAACCCGTCAACGCCAAGGGTTTCCGCCCAGTACCGGAGCGAGTCGGTGACCAGCCGGATGACCGGCAGGGTCCGCGCATTCACGGTGTTGCCGGTGCCGGTCAGGTCCCGGCCGTCCGGCAGGTAGTAGGAATCGGGGGCCAGCCCGCGAGTGGACAGGTCGACCGACAGGCCCGGCCCGCCCTCGCAGGTGTGGTTGTAGACGACGTCGAGCACGACCTCGATGCCCGCCTCGTGCAGCGCGTCGACCATGGTGACGAATTCGGCGACCTCGTGGCCGGGGACCGAGGCGTAGCCGGGGTGCGCGGCGAAGTAGCCGAGGGTGGAGTAGCCCCAGTAGTTGCGCCGGTTGGTGGCCTTGAGTCCGGGCTCGGCCACGGACGCGTAGACCGGGAGCAACTCCAGGGTCGTCACGTTCAGCTGGCGCAGGTGGTCGATGACGGCGGGGTGGGCCACGCCCAGGAACGTTCCCCGCAGGTGCGCGGGCACGGCCGGGTGCAGCCTGGTCAGGCCCTTGACGTGGGCCTCGTAGACGACCGTCTGCTCCCAGGGCACCCACGGCCGGACCGAGGTGGACCGCAGCCCGGGCGCCGTGCTGTCCACCACCACCCCGGCCGGCACCAGTCCCGCGGTCTGCACGCCGTAGGACGCCGCCGCGACCAGGTCGTAGTCGGTGCCGGTGACCCGCCGGGCGTAGGGATCGAGCAGCAGCTTCGCCGGGTCGCGGGCCGGCACCCGGAACCCGTACACCTGGCCGGGACCGACATCGGGCACGAACGTGTGCCACACGCCGCACGTCCGCTCGTCCATGGTGACGGTGCGCAGGGTGACGCCGGGGTCCGACGGGTCCAGCAGGCACAACTGCACGGCGGAAACGCCGGGTACGCCGTCGGCCACCACCGCGAAGTTGGTGCCGCCGGTGTACGGGGTCGCGCCCAGCGGGAACGGCATGCCCGGGTAGGGCGACGAACCCTTCTGTGGTGCGGCCTGGGGGTCGGGCTGGCCCGGGCGCGCGTGCCAGCGTCGCCTCACCTTGGGGGACTTGGGGTCACGACCGGGGCGCAGCATGGAGATCATTGTCACCGACCGTGTCGAGGTGGGCCGAATCGAACGGTGGGTGGGAGATCGGGATCACCTGTAGTCCACAATGACGCGCGTGAACGAGCGTGAGCGAGTGGACCATCAACACTGTCGCCGGATCCGCGGTGCGATGGCCGAGCGGGCGAGGTCGTCGCGCGAGGAGGCGGCGTGAACGAGCGCGAGCGAGTGAACCATCCGTACCGGCGCCGGGCGAGCGGGGAGGCGGCGTGAACGAGCGTGAGCGAGTGAACCATCTGCACGTCACGTCGGCGCCCCGGGCCGGGGCGACTGAGCCGGCGAAGTGCCTCGGAAGGGCGGCCGCGTGAACCAGCGCGAACCGGTCTCCATCCTGCCCGGGCCCGACTCCGTGCTGCACATGACCGAGGTCACCGTGCGGCGGACGCCGGCCATGTTGCTCGACGCCGTCAACTGGAACGTCGAGGTCGACCAGCGCTGGGTGATCCTCGGCCCGAACGGGGCCGGCAAGACGACCCTCCTGCAGGTCGCCGCGGGCCAGCTTTTCCCCACCAGCGGCCGGGTGCACATCCTCGGGGAGCGTCTCGGCGCGGTCGACATCGGCGAGCTGCGGCCGCGGATCGGGTTGTCGTCGGCGGCCCTGGCGGGCCGGGTGCCGCCGCAGGAGCGGGTGCTGGACGTGGTGGTCTCCGCGGGGTACGGCGTCGTCGGCCGGTGGCGGGAGAGCTACGACGACCAGGATTTCGACCGCGGACGGGGACTGCTGGACGCGATGGGTATCGCTGCCCTGGCCGATCGGACGTACGGCACCCTGTCGGAGGGCCGGCCGCCGGCCTGGATCTTGGCGGCCGGGAGGATCTGCTGGCCCGGTTGGGCCGGCTGGCCGTCGACCCGTACGCGCCGACGACCGTCCTGGTCACGCATCACGTCGAGGAGATCCCGCCCGCGTTCAGCCATGTGCTGCTGCTGCGGGGCGGGAAGGTGGTGGCCGCCGGGCCGCTGGCGGACACGTTGACCGCGGACGCGCTGTCCGAGACGTTCGACATGAAGCTGGTCCTGGAGACCCGCGGCGAGCGGTACTTCGCCTTCGCGGCCGGCTGACCCCACGGGCGCGGCTCGGGCGGACCGCCTGCGGACCATCGGCCGGGCCGAGGCCGGCCGAAGTTCCGCGGGCACCGGAAACAGGCACCGGGAAACCGGCCGGGCGAGAGGTGACCCCATGGCCTACCGGTTCGACGTCGACGACGTGCCCTTTCTCGGCGGCCTGGCCGGCGCCGAGGCGCTGGCCGCGGCGGACGGGCTCCCGCTGACCGACGCGTCGTTGCTGGCCGACCTGAGTCGGATGCGGAAGGTGGCGGGGGAGCGGGCGGCGGCCGTGGTGGAGACCGTTCGGCTGCGCCGCCGGGCGGTCGTCAAGTTCGGGGCCGTCGCGCAAGGGTGGCTGTTCACCGACGAGGCCCTGCAGCAGGCGACGCCGACCCCGGTGGCGCGGCACCGGGCGGCCCGGTTGGCCGGGATCGGCGTGCACGACCTCACCTGTTCGATCGGGTCCGACCTGACCGCCCTGGCCGCCGTGGACGGGCTCGCGGTGGGGTCCGATCTGGACCCGGTACGGGTGCGGATGGCCCGGCACAACCTGGCCGCGGCCGGGTTCGAGCCGCGAGTGGTGGTGGCCGACGCGCTCACCCGGACGACCCGCGGCCTGCTCGGGTACGCCGACCCGGCCCGGCGTGACGGCGGCGGACGCCGGATCACCTCGGCGTCCACGGTCCCGCCGATCGCCGATCTGGACGCCGTGTACGCCGACCGGGTGCCGGTGCTGCGGGTGCCGCCCGGCATCGATTACGACGCGCTGGCCCGGCCGGGCGAGGTCGAGTTGGTCTCGCTGGACGGCGTCGCCCGGGAGGCCGTGCTGTGGCCGCCGGAGCTGGCCGCCGTCGGGCGCCGGGCCACCGTCCTCGTCGGCGACGGATCCGGCTGGGAGGTGACCAGCGACGAGCCCGACGACGTGCCGGTCGGCGGGGCGGGCGAATATCTGATCGACCCCGACCCGGCCGTCGTCCGCGCCCACCTGGTCCGGCACTACGCGGCGCGGCACGGGCTGTGGATGCTCGACCCGCACCTGGCGTATCTGACCGGGCCGACCGTGCCCGCCGGCGTGCGCGGCTTCCGGATCCTGGACCGGGCGCCCTACCGGGAGCGGACCGTGGCCCAGTGGGCGCGCCGCGACCGCGTCGGCACCCTGGAGATCAAGCAGCGCGGCACCCCGGTCGTGCCCGACGAACTGCGCAAACGGCTCCGACCCGCACTGACCGGGCCGACCCGGGCGGCGGCGACCCTGGTGGTCGCCCGGATCGGCCGCCAGGCGCAGGCGTTCTGGTGCCGGGCGGTGGAGCGGTCGACCGGACCGCCCGGCCATGAGGTCGGCCGGCCACGAGGTCGGCCGGCCATGAGGTCGGCCGACCATGAGGCCGCCGGACCATGAGGCCGCCGGACCATGAGGTGCCCGGCCATGAGGTCGCCCGACCATGAGGCGCGCTGGCCGCGCCGGCCGCGCTGGCCGCGCCGGCCGCGCTGGCCGCGCCGGCCCGGGCCGCTGGTGCCGGGTTGCCCGACCCGTCGCCCTCCGGTGCCGGCTGGCGCCTCACCACTGCCCTGCCCACTATGGTTGGTCGCCGTGATCGTCCCTCAGCGCCCGAGCCAGCCCGGCCACTTCGAACTCCTGCCCGCCGTCGACGTCGCCGACGGCCAGGCCGTCCGCCTCGTCCAGGGGCGGGCCGGCAGCGAGACCCACTACGGCGCGCCGTTGGACGCGGCCCTGGCCTGGCAGGCCGACGGCGCCGAGTGGATCCATCTGGTCGACCTCGACGCGGCGTTCGGGCGTGGCTCGAACGCGGCTCTGCTGGCCGAGGTGGTCGGCAGACTCGACATCAAGGTGGAGTTGTCCGGCGGCATCCGCGACGACGAGTCCCTGGCGGCGGCGCTGGCCACCGGCTGCACGCGGGTCAACATCGGCACCGCCGCCCTGGAGCAGCCCGACTGGTGCGCGTCGGCCATCGCGCGGTACGGGGACAAGGTCGCGGTCGGCCTCGACGTGCGCGGCACCACCCTGGCCGCCCGCGGGTGGACCCAGGACGGCGGCGACCTGTGGGCGGCGCTGACCCGGCTCGACGCCCAGGGCTGCGCCCGGTACGTCGTCACCGACGTGACCAAGGACGGGACCCTGCGCGGGCCCAACCTGGATCTGCTCCGGGAGGTGTGCGCGGCGACCGCGGCGCCCGTGGTCGCCTCGGGCGGGGTCTCCTCGCTGGACGATCTGGTGGCGCTCGCCGGGCTGGCGCCGATCGGCGTCGAGGGGTCGATCGTCGGCAAGGCGCTGTACGCGGGGGCCTTCACCCTGCCCGAGGCGCTGGCCGCCGTCGCCGCCGGCTGACGTGTCCGGCATCGGTGTTCGGCGCGGTTCGGTCGGGCCGGGGCAGGACTGGTACGGCTACTCGGAGGTCGTCCGGGTCGGCCCGCTGGCGGTCACCGCCGGCTGCACGGCGGCCGTGGACGGGGTCGTCCAGGCTCCCGACGATGCCGCCGGGCAGGCCCGGATCGCCTTCCGGGCCGGGCTCGCGGCGCTGGCCGAGGTCGGGCTGGGGCCCGAACACGTCATCGGCACCCGGGTGTTCGTCGTCGACCGCGCCGACGCGATGGCGGTGGGCACGGTGCACGGCGAGGTGTTCGGTGACGTCCGGCCCGCCGCGACGATGGTCGTGGTCGCCGGCCTGGTGGATCCGGCCGCGCTGGTCGAGGTCGAGTTCACCGCCTGGGCCGGCTGACCCGTGGGCGGCGGCGGACTCTCCCTCGATCGGTCGGTCGTGACCGGGTCGGCCGGTCGGTTCCGGGTCGGATCGTCGGGCTGGTTGCGCGGATGAAATCGGCAACGACTGTCCCACGGGTCACATTTGGGGTCATTTGAGCCGCGCCGGCCTAGTTGATCCGCGCGGGAGGGGGTCAGCGGATCACGAACGACGCGTGGTACATCCCCCAGGGGCTGGGCACGGTCATGCTCCAGCCGATCCGGATCGCGGCGTCGAACATCTGGAAGGCCAGCGTGAACGGGTCCGGGAAGGCGGGAGTCCGCGGCCGCAGCGTCTGCCCGGGGGGCACCATCTCGTGCACCTTGGCCAGCACCGCGGACGCGTCCGGGTCACCCTGCTGGGCCCAGGCGTGCACGACGCGCAGCTTGACCGAGTTGAGCACGACGTCGTCGTCGGCATCCGGCGGCAGCCGGAACGTCTGACCGCCCTGTTGAATCCAGTACCGGCCGCCGGCCTCGTGCAGCAGCACGGCCCCGCGGCCGCTCGGGTGCGCCGGGTCGACACCGGCCGCCACGACCGTGCCCAGGCCGGGCCGGTACTCGAGGGTGGACGGCACGTTGTCGGCGCGCAGGCGCCGGTGGATCTCGCCGAGTGGTCCGGACATGCCTCCAGCGTAGGTGGGAATCCGGCGGGAATGCCGCAGGTGAGCATCGCCGGTGGTGATCATCTGCGATGACCGCGGGCTACGGCAGGGCCGCGAGCACCGGCTTGACCAGCGCTTCGGCCGGGGCCTGGGTCAGCTCGTCCCCGTTGACCTGCACCACGTAGTGGCCCTTCACGGCATACAGCGTGTTGTCGTTGTCCCACAACGCCTTGTCGCCGAGGCCCGAGATGTCGGTCACGGCGCCGGTGTGCACCGCCGACCAGGTGTCGCCGCTCTCGTCCGGCAGGATCGTGACGTTCAGGCCGGGCACCGTCGCGTCGGCGTTGTCGTAGGCGCAGCCGTACAGGCCATCGGACGAGGTCGCGGTGCCCTGGGTGTACGGCTGCCCGGACAGCTGGGCGGCCAGGGCGAACGGCAGGATCGTGCAGACGTCGAACGCGCCGGCCGCGGTTGCGCCGTCGGCGCCCGTCGCCGACACGACCGCCGAGGAGATCGCCGACCGGGCCGAGGACGCCGCGCCGGCGGCGGCGGACACCGCCGAGGACGCCCCCCCGCTCGCTACCGACGTGGCCGACGAGAGCGTCGAGGCGGCCGAACCGAGCGGGGCCGCGGTCGTCGTGGCCGCGGCGCCACCGCTGCCGGACGAGGAACCGCAGGCCGAAACGGTCAGCACGACCGCGACGAGCACTGCGGCACCGGCAGGTCGAACCCTCATGACGCCCTCCCGACGAATCGACCCCGGATGGGGGCCCGGGCCCTGGTGGCCGAGCCGCACGCTAGACCTATTTATCGTGGCTAAGAATGGTGACGGCATGGGGGTTGGGCCTACGTACCCTGTGAGCCATGTCCGTCGCTGTTCGTGTCATCCCCTGCCTTGACGTGTCCGAAGGTCGCGTCGTGAAGGGCGTCAACTTCGTCGACCTGGTCGACGCCGGCGACCCCGTCGAGTTGGCCCACCGGTACGACCGGGAGGGTGCCGACGAGCTGACCTTCCTGGACATCACCGCGACCAGCGACAACCGCCGCTCGGCCTACGACATGATCCGCCGCACCGCCGAGCAGGTGTTCATCCCGCTCACGGTGGGTGGTGGGGTGCGGACCGTGGCGGACATCGATGCGTTGCTGCGGGCCGGCGCGGACAAGGTCTCGGTGAACTCGGCCGCGGTGGCCCGGCCGGAATTCCTCGCCGAGGCAGCCGCTCGCTTCGGTTCGCAGTGCGTCGTCATCGCCGTCGACGCCCGCCGGATCCAGGACCCGGCCCTGCGCTGCCCGTCCGGGTACGAGGTGACCACCCACGGCGGACGCCGGGGAACCGGCATCGACGCCGTCGAGTGGGCGCGGCGGGCCGAGGAGGCCGGGGCCGGCGAGATCCTGCTCACCTCGATGGATGCCGACGGCACCAAGAACGGTTTCGACACGGACATGCTGACGGCCATTCGCGCGGCGGTCGGCGTGCCATTGATCGCGTCCGGCGGGGCGGGTTCGCTGGATCATTTCCCGGAGGCCATCGCCGCGGGTGCGGATGCGGTGCTAGCGGCCTCCGTCTTTCATTTCGGCGAATTGCGCATCGATGCCGTGAAGGAGCAATTGGAACAGTCCGGGTATCCGGTGCGGCGGGTGCGGCAGGGGGCGTCGTGAGCACCGGCGATCCGGCCGATCAGGCCGATCCGACCTCCCTGACCGATCCGGCCCGGGGACTGAAGTACAACGCCGACGGCCTGGTCTGCGCCGTCGTCCAGCAGTACGACACCCGTGAGGTGCTGATGGTCGCCTGGATGGACGCCGAGGCGCTGCGCCGCACGGTGCGCACGGGCGCCGGCACCTACTGGTCCCGGTCCCGGCAGGAGTACTGGGTCAAGGGCGCGACGTCGGGCCACACCCAGCGGGTGCTCGAGGTGCGCCGCGACTGCGACGGGGACGCAGTCCTGGTGCTGGTGGACCAGACCGACGGGGCCTGTCACACCGGCGACCGGACGTGTTTCGACGCCGGATTGATCGCTCGAATGGCGTCCGGCTGATCGTGACCGATTGTCACGAATAGTAGACGATCATTTCACGGAATCGGCGGATGCAATTCATCCGGCAGATATGTCAGGATGGATCATGGTGACTGACGATGCGAGATCGAACGTTATTTCCCGGCCGGTCGGAGAATTCGGTCCGGTGTTTCGGAAATTTCTCGTCCGATTGCTGGCTGCCCTGCTGGTGGCCGGCCTGCTGTTGACCCTGGCGGTGCTGATCGGCGGCGGCCTCTGGTCCTACGTCTGCGCCGGCGGCGCCTTCGTCATCCTGTGGTTGATCGGGATGGACGCGACCATCCGGCGCGGTGAGTTCGTCCGCCGGGCCGGCCCGCTGCCGATCCGGCGGGACCGGAAGGACGGCTCGTCCGCGCATCAGGCGAGCTGACCCAACCGGCCGGCCGTCTCGATCAGCAACGGGTGCGGCATCGCCAGGTTGACCCGCAGGAAGCCGGGCATGCCGCAGGCGGTGCCGTCGACGCCGAACACGCCGACCCGCTCACCCACCGTCGCCGGATCGGCCGGCACGCCCCGCAGATCCAGCCACCCTAGGTAGGTGCCCTCGAGCGGGAACAGGTGCGCGGCAGGCAGCGACCGGGCCAGTTCCGCGGCGAACAGGTCCCGGCCGGCGGCCAAGTAGGCGACACAGGCGGCCAGATGCCCCGCCCCGCCGGTGTAGGCGGCGATGGTGCCCACCGCCCCAAGGGGGGTGACCCCACCGCCGTGCTTGGTGAAGGGATCGAGCCGCTCCCACGCCTCCCGGGCGGAGTCGGAGGTCAGGATGAGCTGACCGCAGCCGAGTCCGGGAATGTTCCAGCCCTTCGATGCGGATGTGCCGCCGATGGTATGCGCGGCGGTCGCGGCGGACAGCGCGGCGTACGGCCGGTGGGTGAACCCGGGCATGGTCAGCGGCGCGTGGATCTCGTCCGCGAAGACGATTGCCTCGGCGGCGTCGATCACGTCGGCGACCGCCAGCAACTCGTCGTCGGTGAACACCCGACCGGTCGGGTTGTGCGGGTTGGTCAGCACGAAGACCGCGCCCGGGGTGAGCGCGGCGGCGATCGCCGGCAGGTCGAACTCGTACCGGCCGCCCCGACCGGCACCGCCGGCGTCGTCGCGGACGATCCGCATCGGCACGGTCCGCAGCTCGCGGCCGGCCGTCGCCGGCACGGTGAGGAACGGCATGTAGGCCGGCACCGGCAGCACGACGGGGGCCCGCGGGTCGGTCAGGTGCTCGAGCACGATGCGAAACCCGGTGACCACCGACGCCACCGGGTGGACGTCGGCCGGGTCGACCCGCCAGCCGTACCGCGCCTGCCAGCCGGCGGTGGCGTCGGCGACCCCGGCGGCCAGCGCGGGCGGCAGGTACCCGGTGAGCCCGCGGTCGACGGCGTCGTGCAGGGCGGTCGTGATCGCCGGCGCCAGCGGGAGGTCCATCTCGGCCACCCCGGCGCCGATCGCGCCGGCCGGGACCGAGGTCCACTTGAGCCCGCCGCGGGCCCGCAGGTGCTCCTTGGTCTGCGCGTCGGTCCAGGCGGCGATGTCGAGGGCGGGCTCCGCGTTCACCGGCCCACCGTACGACGTGACCGCGGGCCATCCGGTGGTCGGCGGCCGGCTGGCCGCCCGGCAGAATGGGCCGCATGTCGGTGACCACCCCCGCGACCACCCCCGCGCCGACCCCGCCGCGGTCGGCCGGGGCGGCCCCCGCGCTCGGTGAGATCAGCCCCACCCGAGCGGAGTTCCGCGAACTCGCCCGCGACCGCCGGGTGATCCCGGTGACCCGCCGGTTGCTCGCCGACGCCATCACCCCGGTGGGCCTGTACCTGACGTTGTGCGGGGATCGGCCCGGAACTTTCCTGCTGGAGTCGGCGGAGAACGGCCGGTCCTGGTCGCGCTGGTCGTTCGTCGGCGTGCAGGCCCCCGCCGTCCTGAGCGAGCGTGACGGCGATGCCACCTGGCTCGGCTCCCCGCCGGCCGGATTGCCGCCCACCGGCGACCCGCTCCGCGTGCTCGACGAGTCGCTGCGCTTCCTGCATACCGAGCCGCTGTCCGGGCTGCCGCCGTTGACCGGGGGCATGGTCGGCTACCTCGGGTACGACGTCGTCCGGCGCTGGGAACGCATTGGGGGGCAGTCGGCCGCCGCCTCCGTCGCGGACCCGCCTATCCCGGAGCTGGTGATGATGCTGGCCACCGACCTGGCCGCGCTGGACCATCACGAGGGCACGGTCACGCTGATCGCCAACGCGGTCAACTGGGACGGCACGGACGAACGGGTCGACGAGACCTACGACGACGCCGTCGGACGGCTGCACGGGATGAGCCGGGCGCTGGCGCAGCCGCGAACGGTGCCGGCGGCGTACTTCGCCGCGCGCACCCCCGACGTCACCCGGCGGATGAACTCGGTCGACTACCAGGCCAAGGTGGACATCGCCAAGGAGCACATCCGGGCCGGGGACGCGTTCCAGATCGTGCTGTCCCAGCGCTTCGACGTGCCCACCGAGGCCGACCCGCTGGAGATCTACCGGGTGCTGCGGGCCACCAACCCGAGCCCGTACATGTACCTGCTGCGGCTGCCCACGCCCGACGGCGAGCCGATCGCCGTCGTCGGGTCATCCCCGGAGGCCCTGGTCACCGTGCGGGAGGGGCTGGTCACCATGCACCCGATCGCCGGCACCCGGCCGCGCGGGCACACCGAGGAGGACGACGTCCTGCTGGCCAAGGACCTGCTCGCCGACGAGAAGGAACGCAGCGAGCACGTCATGCTCGTCGACCTCGGCCGCAACGACCTGGGCCGGGTGTGCGCGCCCGGCACGGTCAAGGTGGTCGACTTCTTCACCATCGAGCGGTACAGCCATGTCATGCACATCGTGTCGACGGTGACCGGGCAGCTCGCCGCCGGTCGCACCGCGTACGACGCCCTGGCCGCCTGCTTCCCGGCCGGCACCCTGTCCGGGGCGCCCAAGCCGCGCGCGATGCAGATCATCGACGAGCTGGAGCCGCTGCGCCGGGGCGTGTACGGGGGAGTGGTCGGATACCTCGACTTCGCCGGGGACGCCGACACCGCGATCACCATCCGGACCGCCCTGATCGCCGATGGCGTCGCCTACGTGCAGGCCGGCGCCGGGGTGGTCGCCGACTCGGTGCCGGCCAACGAGGACGCCGAGTGTCGCAACAAGGCCGCCGCGGTGATCGCCGCGGTCGGTGCGGCGGCCACCCTGCGGGCCGTCGGTGACTGAGTCGCGGGCCCGGCGGACCACGGCCGTGGTGGCCGGGCTGGTGCTCGCCGGGGCGGCGGGGTGTGCCGGGGCCGCGGCGATGACCTGGTGGACCGCCGAGTACGTCGATCCGCTGACGGGTCCGCTGACCCTGACCGCGTCGGGCGCCGCCTGCCTGCCCGAGCTGGTGCCGGTCGCCCTCATCGGGCTGGCCGGGTTCGGCGCCACCCTGGCCACCCAGGGCTGGCTACGCCGGGCCGTCGGGGCGATCCTGCTGCTCGGGGGATTGCTGGTGGCCGTCCGCGCCGGCGCCGCGATGACCCAGGCCCCGGCCGTGCTGACCGGATCCCTGGTGCGGCCGGCGGATCCGGCCGGACCGGCCCTGCTGCACCCGGCGGGGCCACTGCTGGCGCTGGCCGGCGGCGTCCTGGTCGCGCTGGCCGGCGCCCTGATCGCCGCCGGGTTGGGCGGTCGGCGCCGGCTGGGCGCGCGGTACGACGCCCCGACGGCGGCCGCGGCGACCCCCATGACCCCGGCGGCCCCGGCGAATGGGGCGAATGCGGCGAGTCCGGCGGCCGGGACCGGCACCGCGGGAACCGGTGAAGGCGCACCCGGGTCGACCGACGTCGGCGACTGGTGGAAGGCTCTGGACGCGGGCGCCGACCCGACCGTGGCACATGGCTCCGACTCGGGCGGCTACCATGACCGATGAGAACGCGCCACACAGGACCGGCGACGCAAGTGTGATGTTGATGGCATGGAGAAGGCGATCTACTCAGTTTTCTCAGGGATTTTCTCAGGGATCGAGTCCCGACAAGGAGACCTTCGCGTGAACGTGCTGGACGGGATCCTGGTAGGCGTTCGGGAGGATCTCGCGGCGCGGGAGGCGCGCGTTCCGTTGGCCGACGTCAAGGCGATGGCCCGGTCGGCGCCACCGCCGCGGCCGGTCCTCCCGGTGCTGCTCGAGCCCGGCGTCGGGGTGATCGCCGAGGTCAAGCGGGCGAGCCCGTCCAAGGGCGCCCTGGCCGCCATCGCCGATCCGGCGGCGCTCGCCCGGACCTACGCCGAGGCCGGCGCCCGGGTGATCTCGGTGCTCACCGAACAGCGCCGGTTCAACGGCAGCCTGGCCGACCTGGATGCCGTCCGGGCCGAGGTGGACATCCCGGTGCTGCGCAAGGACTTCATCGTGGGCCCATACCAGGTACACGAGGCGCGGGCGCACGGCGCCGACCTGGTGCTGCTCATCGTCGCCGCCCTCGACCAGAACGTGCTGCACGGCCTGCTGGAACGGGTCGAGTCCCTCGGCATGACCGCCCTGGTGGAGATCCACACCGAGGCCGAGGCCGACCGGGCGCTCGCCGCCGGGGCAAAGGTGATCGGCGTCAATGCCCGCGACCTGACCACCCTGCAGATCGACCGGGACGTGTTCGCCCGGATCGCGCCGGGGCTACCCTCGGACGTCGTCACCGTCGCCGAATCGGGGGTGCGGGGTCCGTCGGACCTGCTGGCCTACGCCGGCGCCGGCGCCGATGCCGTCCTGGTCGGCGAGGGGCTGGTCACCAGCGGGGACCCGCGGGCGGCCCTGGCCGACCTGGTCACCGCCGGGTCGCACCCGTCCTGTCCCCGCCCGTCCCGCTGAGCGGGCCCGGCCCGAGCGCCGAGCCGGTCGAGCAACGCCGTCTGGAGTAAGCAAAAGTGAGTGTGCCCGCGCGAGCGGCCGACGATGTGTCGCGTCCGCTGCCTCGTCCGCTGCCTCGCCCGTCAGAGGGGCTCGCCGGCACCGACCACGATCCCGATGACCGCGGCTACTTCGGCACCATGGGCGGCCGGTGGCTGCCCGAGGCACTGGTCGGGGCGCTGGACGAGGTCGCCGACCACTACCGCAAGGCCCGCCGGGACCCCGACTTCCTGGCCACGCTGGACGACCTGGCCGCCAACTACGCCGGCCGGCCCAGCCCGCTGAGCGACGCGCCGCGGCTGACCGCCGAGATCGGCGGCGCGCGGATCCTGCTCAAGCGCGAGGACCTCAACCACACCGGCAGCCACAAGATCAACAACGTGCTCGGCCAGGCTCTGCTGGCCCAGCGGATGGGCAAGACCCGGCTGATCGCCGAGACCGGCGCCGGCCAGCACGGCGTGGCCACCGCGACCGCGGCCGCGTTGCTGGGCATGGACTGCTGCATCTACATGGGCCGGGTGGACACTGAACGGCAGGCGCTGAACGTGGCCCGGATGCGGCTGCTGGGCGCCGAGGTCGTCGCGGTCGATTCCGGCTCGGCCACCCTCAAGGACGCGATCAACGAGGCCTTCCGGGACTGGGTGGCGACCGTCGACCACACCTTCTACCTGTTCGGAACCGTCGCCGGGCCGCACCCGTTCCCGGTGATCGTCCGCGACTTCCAGCGGATCATCGGCCTGGAGGCTCGCGCCCAGGTGCTCGACCGGACCGGGCGGCTGCCCGACGCGGTCGCCGCCTGCGTCGGTGGCGGGTCCAACGCGATGGGCATCTTCCATGCGTTCCTGGACGATGCGGACGTGCGGCTGATCGGCCTGGAGGCCGGCGGCGACGGCATCGAGACCGGCCGGCACGCCTCCACCATCAGTGGCGGCTCGGTCGGCGTGCTGCATGGCGCCCGCTCGTACCTGCTGCAGGACTCCGACGGCCAGATCATCGAGTCGCACTCGATCTCGGCCGGCCTGGACTACCCGGGCGTCGGCCCCGAACACTCGCACCTGGCCGAGATCGGCCGGGCCGAGTACCGGTCCATCACCGACACCCGGGCGATGGACGCGTTCGCGCTGCTCACCCGCACGGAGGGGATCATCCCGGCGATCGAATCCGCGCACGCGGTGGCCGGCGCGGTCGACCTGGCCAAGGAGATCGGGCCCGACGGGATCGTGCTGGTCAACATCTCCGGGCGCGGCGACAAGGACATGGAGACCGCCATGAACTGGTTCAAGCTGGGCGAGCCGACCGGGGCCGTCAGGTGACCATCCTGTCCGACATGTTCGCCGGCCTGCGGGCCGAGAACCGGGCCGCGCTGGTGGGGTACCTGCCGGCCGGCTACCCCGACCTGGCCGCCTCGAAGGATCTATTTGCCGCGATCGCGGAGGGTGGACCGGCCGGCGGCTGCGACCTCGTGGAGGTCGGACTGCCGTTCTCCGACCCGGTGCTGGACGGTCCGGTCATCCAGCACGCCGCCGGGCAGGCGCTGGCCAACGGCTTCCGGGTCCGCGACACCTTCGACATCGTCGGCTCGGTGGCGAGCCGCGGCGGCCGCGCCGTCGTCATGACGTACTTCAACCCAGTGCTCGCCTACGGCGTCGACGCCTTCGCCCGGGACCTGGCCGCGGCCGGTGGCGCGGGGGTCATCACCCCCGACCTGATCGTCGACGAGGCCGGGCCCTGGCTGGAGGCGCTGCACGCGCACGACCTGGACCCGATCTTCCTGGTCGCCCCGTCGTCCTCGGTGGAACGGATCGCGCTGACCACGGCCGCCGGCGGCGGTTTCGTGTACGCCGCGTCGGTGATGGGGGTGACCGGCGCCCGGGACCAGGTCTCCACTGCCGCCCCCGAGCTGGTCGCCCGCTGCCGCACCGTCACCGACCTGCCGATCGGCGTCGGCCTGGGGGTGCGAACGGGCGACCAGGCCCGGCAGATCGCCGAGTACGCCGACGCAGTGATCGTCGGCTCGGCCTTCCTCGGCGCCTACGCCGACGGCGGCCGGGAGGCGGCCCGGAAGCTGGCCGGGGAGCTCGCCGCCGGGATCCGGTCGGCCGACCGCACCGCCGCCACCCCCCGACGCGACCCCTCTCCCGCGCGGATCAACTAGGCCGGCGCGGATCAACTTCGACGGAATGTGACTGCTGTGACGCAAGTCGACGACTTCATCCGCGCGGACCGGATCGGCCCGCGCGACCCGGGTGCGGCGGGGCCGTCATGACCACCTATCTGGCCGCGATCCCGTCGCCGCCGCAGGGTGTCTGGTACGTCGGTCCGGTCGCCCTGCGCGCCTACGCCATCTTCATCATCATCGGCATCGTCGTCGGCGTCTGGTGGGGCAACAAGCGGTTCGTGGCCCGCGGCGGCCGACCCGGGCGGATCACCGATATTGCCGTCTGGGCGGTGCCGTTCGGCATCGTCGGCGGCCGGCTCTACCACGTGATCACCGACCACCAGCTCTACTTCGGCGAGGGCCGCAACCCCTGGAACGCGTTTGCCATCTGGAACGGCGGCCTGGGCATCTGGGGTGCCATCGCCCTCGGTGGGGTGGGTGCGTGGATCGGCTGCCGTCGCTACCAGGTCCCGTTGTCGTCCGTCGCGGATTCGCTCGCCCCGGGCATCGTCGTCGCGCAGGCCATCGGCCGGCTCGGCAACTACTTCAACCAGGAGCTGTTCGGCGCGCCCACGACGATGCCGTGGGGCCTGGAGGTGTACGTCCGGACGCCGGGCGGGGCGGCTGGGGTGATTCCCGTCAACGGCAACTGCGAATTCCCGACCGAGTACGTCAAGGCGACCCCGGAACTGTTGTGCGGCACCTACCAGCCGACGTTCCTCTACGAACTGCTGTGGTGCCTGGGCGTCGCCGCGTTCATCGTGTGGGCCGACAAGCGGTGGCAGCTTGGCGGGGGACGGGTGTTCGCGTTGTACGTGGCCGGCTACACGCTCGGCCGGGGGTGGATCGAGATGCTGCGGATCGACCCGGCCAATCACATCCTGGGCCTGCGGATCAACGTGTTCACGTCGGTCATCGTGTTCCTGGGTGCGGTGGTGTTCCTGGTCCTGCGGCGGCACGTCGGGCGGGAGGATCCCGCACTGGTCTGGGGTCCGGACCGCACGGGCGACCGGCCCGACGGTGCGACCGTCGACCCGTCCGCGGAAACCGACGGATCGGACGAACCGACCGGCGGCCCGGAGGGGCAGCCGGCGGCGCGGACGGCCGACGAACCGGCCGAACGAGGGCCGTCCAGCCCCTGATTGGGGAACCGTCAGCCGGGTATTTCCGGTTCCGTCCCGATTCTCTGTCTCGATGACCGATCCAACGCGGATCGAGACAGGGGTGCAACCATGGGACGAGCCAAGCCGTCGACCCGGATCAGTGACGATCGGCGACGGGAGGTCGACCTGGCGCACGCCGTCGACACGGCCCTGACCCGGCTGGACGTGGTCGAGGCGATTCCGATCGGCCCCGACGCCGCCGCGGACGACGCGGCGATCGAGGCATTCGTCGGCGGGCTCGACGCCCCCGTCGAGGTCAACGTCGCCGCAAACGTAAACGGGAACGGGTCGGGCGGCGGCGAGCGGGCCGCGGCCCTGCCGGTTCCGCCGATCAGACTGAACCTGGTCACCCTCGACGGGATCGAGGTCACCCAGGCGGTGCAGGACATCGGGCACTCGGTCCCGCTGGTGGCCGGCAAGGCCACCATCGTTCGGGTCTATCTCAAGTTCCCGGCGCCGGTCGAGGTCCGGGGCGAGCTGCAGGCGGCTCGATCCGCTACCGGGCCGTGGACCCCGATCCCCTCGATCGGCCCGGCCCAACTGGACCCGGCCCGGGCCGGCGGCACCCTGGCGCAGCTTCGATCGCGCCGCGCCGACCTGCGGTTCAGCCTGAATTTCCGGCTGCCCGCCACGCTCACCGGACCGGGCCCGGTGTTCCTGCGGATGTCCGCCGTCCGTCGGACGACGGGCACCCCGTTGCCCTCGGTTGCCGGGATCCAGGTTCGCTCGGTGACCTTCGCCCGCCCCGCCACCCTGCGCGTCCGCCTGGTGCGGATGATCTACACGATGGCCGGCCGGACGTTCCAGCCGACCGCCACGGACGCGTCGCTGTTCGGGTCATGGCTGGGCCGGGCCTACCCGACCGACCGGCTGCTGCTGAGCACCGGCACCGCCACCGCCAACCCGTCGGCACCGTTCGACGCCGCCCAGATCAACGCGCAGCTGATCGCCCTGCGGGCCGTCGACGTCGGCACGGGCACCGACCCCCGCACGCACTACTACGGCATGGTGTCCGACGGCGGCTTCTTCATGCGCGGGTTGGCCTCCGGCATCCCACAGACCCCGGCGCCGGGCACGGTCGCGTCCGGCCCGACCGGATCGAGCACGTTCGGGTGGGACAACGACGGTTCGTACGGCGACTGGTACGGCGGGCACGAGTTGGGACACACGTTCGGCCGGTTCCATGCCGAATTCTGCGGCGCCATCGGTGGCGCCCCGTACCCGTTCCCGAACGGGCAGCTGTCCGGACCCGACGAGGCGTTCGTCGGCATCGACGTCGGCGATCCCGCGCTGGGTCTGCCGCTGAAGCTGATGGGCAGCGTGGCCGCCCACGACGTGATGACCTATTGCAACAGCCAGTGGCTCAGCTCGTTCACCTATGGCGCCATCTACCAACGCCTGGTGGCCGAGAATGCCCTGGCGGCGGGCGCCGGAGCGGAAGGCATGGCGATGGTGCAGGACAGGGATTCGGTGCCGGCGGCGGTGGGAGACGCACGGCCGGCCGGGATCCGGATCATCGGGTCGGTGAACCTCACCGGTGCGGCCGGGTCGATCAGCGCAGTCCTGCCCGCGGCCCCGGGCGTCGCCGGCGCCGCGGACGAGCCCGGCGACGCGGTGCCGGCCGGTCCGGACGGGCATCAGCTGTCGATCCGCCTGCTCGACGCCGACGGTGAGCCGATCGACGAACGGCCCGCGGCGTTCCTGCCGAGCAGTTGCGAGGACCCGGACCAGGACGTCACCGGCGTGCTCGACTCCGTCGTGCCGGTGCCGTCCGGTGCGTCCGCGGTCGAGGTGCTGCTGGACGGCGCGGTGCTCGATCGCCGGCCGATCGGTGGGCCGGTCAGCCGGACCGCCGATCTGCGCCCCGGGGTCGCCGACGCCGGACCCACGCCGGACGGCGGGCGGCAGTTGTCCTGGGAGGTGCCCGATGCCCCCGCCGGCCAGCGGTACGCCGTCCAGCTCAGCGACGACGGCGGCGCCAGCTGGCGCACCGTGGCGGTCGACCTGGCCCGACCGGAGGTGCGGCTGGCCGCCGACGAGCTGGCCGGACCCGCCGGGGAGCCGCTGCTGGCCCGGCTGCTGGCCGTCACCGGCCTGTCCGGTGCGGTGCTGTCCACCGACCCGGTGACCCCGGGCTGAGCTCGACCGCAGCCCGACCCACCCCAACCCGGCCCAACCCGGCCCCGACCGGCCGCGTCCAGCCAGGACGCGGCCGGTCCTGTGTGACGGCCGGGTTACCAGCAGATCCGGGGCCGATCACGGGTCGGCACGGCCCGGTTTTCGATTAACAACCGCCGGGACCCGTGGGGTACTTTGGCACCGACTGGGCCATCGCCGTCCCGGTGTCCCCGTGATCAGGACATGTGCGTGGGCAACGGAGGCGAACGGCGGCGATCCCGCCCTACCCGCCGATGTCCCGCAGGGGCCCGGTGGCCGGCCACAACCGCCGCAGACGGCCCGTTTTCGCACCCCGATCGGCCCGCTCGCCGCAGCCCGATCGGATCGGTGTGGTCCCGCGTCCGCTGGACCACACCCCGCAGGGCCCGCACTGACGCAGTAGTGCTCCACACCGGCTGTTCCAGCCATGCTCACCGCCCCGGCCGCCGCCGGCGCGGTCGCCTTGTCGACGACGGGAGGTCTGCCGTGCGCTACTCGGCAACACCCGCCCCTCAGGGGCTGTACGACCCGCAACACGAACGTGACGCCTGCGGCGTGGCCGCGGTTGCGGACATCAAGGGCCGACGCAGCCATTCCATCGTGAGCAGCGGCGTCACCGCGCTGATCAACCTCGACCACCGGGGCGCCGCGGGTGCCGATCCGGCCGTCGGTGACGGCGCGGGCATCCTCATCCAGGTTCCCGACGAGTTGTTCCGCGACGACGTCGACTTCGCGCTGCCGGTCAGCCCCGACCCCCGGCACGGTCAGGCGTACGTCGCCGGCATCGCGATGCTGCCGGTCGACCCGGCCGAGCGGGCCCGGGCCAAGGCGATCGTCAACCGGGTGCTCGGCGGCGAGAACCTGACCCTGCTGGGCTGGCGCCCCGTGCCGGTGAACCCGATCGGCGCGGGCGTCGGGCAGATGGCGCTGGACGTCATGCCGGTCTTCGAGCAGCTGTTCGTCGCCGGCCCGGTCGGCGAGGACGGTCAGCTGCCGTACGGCATCGAACTGGACCGGATGGTCTACCCGGCGCGCAAGCGGATCGAGCACGAGTCGCAGGCCGAGATCGGCGGGGACGGGATCTACTTCCCCTCGCTGTCCAGCCGGACAATCACCTACAAGGGCATGCTCACCACCGAGCAACTCCCCGCGTTCTACCCCGACATCACCGACACCCGGACCATGAGCGCGATCGCGATCGTGCACTCCCGGTTCTCCACCAACACGTTTCCCGCGTGGCCGCTGGCCCACCCGTTCCGCTACCTGGCGCACAACGGCGAGATCAACACCGTCCGCGGCAACCGGAACCGGATGCGCGCCCGCGAGGCCATGCTCTCGTCGAAGCTGATCCCGGGCGACCTGTCCCGGGCGTTCCCGATCGTCACCCCGGGTGCCGCGTCGGACTCGGCCTCGCTGGACGAGGTCCTCGAGCTGCTGCACCTGGGCGGCCGCAGCCTGCCGCACGCGGTGATGATGATGATCCCGGAGGCGTGGGAGAACAACGCCACCATGGATCCGCAGATCCGCGGGTTCGCCGAGTTCCACGCCTCCCTGATCGAACCGTGGGACGGCCCGGCGTGTGTCACCTTCACCGACGGCACGCTGCTCGGCGCGGTCCTGGACCGCAACGGCCTGCGCCCCGGGCGCTGGTGGCTGACCAGCGACGACACCGTGGTGCTCGCCTCGGAGGCCGGCGTGTTGCCGATCCCGCCGGAGAAGGTCATCGAACGCGGCCGGCTGCAGCCGGGCCGGATGTTCCTGGTCGACACCGACCAGGGGAAGATCCTCAACGACACCGACGTCAAGACCGCGCTGGCCGCCGAACAGCCGTACCGCGACTGGGTGCACGCCGGGTTGATGCGGCTGACCGAACTGCCGCCGCGCGAGCACGTCACCGTCTCGCACCGCAGCGTGCTGACCCGGCAGCGCATCTTCGGGTACACCGAGGAAGAGCTGCGGGTCATCATCACCCCGATGGCCGCGACCAGCGCCGAGGGCATCGGCTCGATGGGCACGGACACGCCCGAGGCGGTGCTGTCCGAGCGGCCGCGGCTGATCTTCGACTACTTCACCCAGCTGTTCGCCCAGGTCACCAACCCGCCGCTGGACGCCATCCGGGAGGCCGTGGTCACCTCGCTGTCCTCGGTGATCGGACCGGAGGCGAACCTGCTGGAGCCGGGCCCGTGGTCCTGCCGCCAGGTGGTGCTGCCGTTCCCGGTGCTGGACAACGACGACCTGGCCAAGCTGATGGGGATGAACGCCGACGGCAACCTGCCCGGCTTCGCCTCCGCCACCATCTCCGGCCTGTACGACGTGCACGGCGGCGGGGCGGCGCTGGAGGAGGCCATCGAGCGATGTCGCTTGGAGACCGACGAGGCGATCGCCCGCGGCGCGCGGGTGATCATGCTCTCCGACCGGCATTCCACCGCGGACCGGGCGCCGATCCCGTCGTTGCTGCTGACCTCCGCGGTGCACCAGCACCTGGTCCGGCAGAAGTCCCGGACCAAGGTCGCCCTGGTCGTCGAGTCGGGTGACGCCCGCGAGGTCCACCACATCGCGCTGCTGCTCGGGTACGGCGCCGGCGCGGTCAACCCGTACCTGGTGATCGAGACGGCCGAGGACCTGTCCCGGCACGGCCTGCTCGGCGACGTGACCCCGGAGAAGGCGGTCAAGAACATCGTGTACGCCCTGGGCAAGGGTGTGCTCAAGGTGATGAGCAAGATGGGCATCTCCACCGTGGGCTCGTACCGGGCCGCGCAGGTGTTCGCCGTCTTCGGCATCAACCAGGACGTGCTGGACGAGTACTTCACCGGCAGCACCACCCGCACCGGGGGCAGCGGCCTGGAGACCATCGCCTCGGACGTGGCTCGTCGCCACAGCCTGGCCTTCGTGCCCAACCCGCAGACCCTGGAGCACCGGGGCCTGGAGATCGGCGGCCAGTACCAGTGGCGCCGCGAGGGCGAGATCCACCTGTTCAACCCGGAGACGGTGTACCTGCTGCAGCACTCCACCCGGAGCAAGCAGCAGAAGGTCTTCCGCCGCTACGCCGAGACCGTGGACAACCTGACCAAGCAGGGCGGCACGCTGCGCGGCCTGTTCGAGCTGCGCACCGCCGACGCCACGCCGGTGCCGTTGGCCGAGGTGGAGCCGGCCAGCGAGATCGTCAAGCGGTTCGTCACCGGCGCGATGTCCTACGGGTCGATCTCCATCGAGGCGCACCAGACGCTGGCCATCGCGATGAACCGGCTCGGCGGCAAGTCGAACACCGGGGAGGGTGGGGAGGACGTCGACCGGCTGCTCGACCCGGTCCGCCGCTCGGCGATCAAGCAGGTCGCCTCCGGCCGGTTCGGCGTGACCAGCCCGTACCTGGTGAACGCCGCCGAGATCCAGATCAAGATGGCGCAGGGCGCCAAGCCCGGCGAGGGTGGCCAGCTGCCCGGCAGCAAGGTCTACCCGTGGATCGCGCAGACCCGGCACGCCACCGCGGGCGTCGGGCTGATCTCGCCGCCGCCGCACCACGACATCTACTCGATCGAGGACCTCAAGCAGCTCATCCACGACCTGCGCAACGCCAACCCGGCGGCCGACGTGTCGGTCAAGCTGGTCTCCGAGCCGGGCGTCGGCACCGTGGCCGCCGGCGTCACCAAGGCGCATGCGGACAAGGTGATCGTCGCCGGCTACGACGGCGGCACCGGGGCCGCGCCGCTGACCTCGCTCAAGCACGCCGGTCAGCCGTGGGAGCTGGGCGTGGCCGAGACGCAGCAGACGCTGCGGATCAACCAGCTGCGCGAGCAGGTGCGGCTGCAGGTCGACGGTGGCCTGCGCACCCCGCGGGACGTCGTCATCGCCATGCTGCTGGGCGGCGAGGAGTTCGGCTTCTCCACCGCGCCGCTGGTCGTCGCCGGCTGCGTGATGATGCGGGTCTGCCACCTGGACACCTGCCCGGTGGGCATCGCCACCCAGAACCCGGTGCTGCGCGACCGGTACACCGGCACGCCGGAATTCGTCGAGACGTTCTTCCTCTACGTCGCCGAGATGGTCCGGGAGTACCTGGCCGCGCTCGGCTTCCGGACGGTGAACGAGGCCGTCGGGCACGCCGAGATGATCGACATCTCGGCGGCGGTGGAGCACCACCGGGCCCGCGGCCTGGACCTGACGCCGCTGCTGGAGATCCCGCAGGTGGCCAGCGAGTACTACTGCACCAAGCCGGCCCAGCACGACCTGTCCAAGACCCTGGACGCCGAGCTGATCAAGCAGGCCCAGCCGGCCCTGCAGGACGCCCGGGGGGTCCGGATCCACCTGCCCGTCCGCAACGTCGACCGCACCGCCGGAACCATGCTGGGCTCCGAGGTCACCCGGGTGTTCGGCCCGGAGGGTCTGCCCGACCACACCATCGAGGTCAACCTGACCGGCACCGCCGGCCAGTCGCTGGGCGCGTTCCTGCCCCGGGGTGTGTCGATCGACCTGCTCGGGGACGCCAACGACTACGTCGGCAAGGGTCTGTCCGGCGGCCGGATCGTGGTCCGGCCCGACGAGAGCTCGCCGTCCCAGGCGCCCGGGGTGAAGGCCCAGGTGATCGCCGGCAACACGATCGGCTACGGCGCCACCTCCGGGGAGCTCTTCCTGCGCGGCCGGGTCGGCGAGCGGTTCGCCGTCCGCAACTCGGGCGCGCTGATGGTGGTCGAGGGCACCGGCGACCATGCCTGCGAGTACATGACGGGCGGCCGGGTGGTCATCCTGGGCCGGACCGGACGCAACGTCGGCGCCGGGATGAGCGGCGGCATCGCCTACCTGCTCGACCCGGAACCGGCCAAGGTCAACCCGGAGTTGGTCGACCTGGAGGCGCTGGAGACCGATGAGGTGGCCTGGCTCGGTGAGGTGATCGGCTCGCACGCCAAACTCACCGGGTCCCGGATCGCGGCAGCCCTGCTCGCCGACTGGCCGATCGCGGCCGTCCGGTTCTCCCGGGTGATGCCACGCGACTACCGGCGGGTGCTCGCGCTGCGCGCCGAGGCCGCCGCGCTGGGCGTGAACGCCGACGAGATGATCATGGAGGCCAGTCGTGGCTGATCCCAGCGGTTTCCTCAAGCACACCCGCGGCGGACCGGTCCGCCGGCCCATTCCGCTGCGACTGCGCGACTGGGGCGAGGTGTACGAGCCCTACGACGAGCAGTCCACCCGGAATCAGGCCGCCCGCTGTATGGACTGCGGGATTCCGTTCTGTCACCAGGGCTGCCCGCTGGGCAACATCATCCCGGAATGGAACGACCTGGTCCGCACGGGCAAATGGGCCGAGGCCTCCGATCGGTTGCACGCGACCAACAACTTCCCGGAGTTCACCGGGCGGCTGTGCCCGGCGCCCTGCGAGGGGGCCTGCGTGCTGGGCATCGCCGACGACCCGGTCTCGATCAAGCTCGTCGAACAGGAGATCGCCGACCACGCGATCGCCGAAGGGTACGGGCTGGAGCCGCGGCCGGCCGAGCTGTCCACCGGCCGGACCGTCGCCGTGGTCGGCTCCGGGCCGGCCGGCCTGGCGGCGGCCCAGCAGCTGGCCCGGGCCGGCCACGCGGTCACCGTCTTCGAGCGGGACCGGCGCATCGGCGGGCTCATGCGGTACGGCATCCCCGAGTTCAAGATGGCCCGGGATGTGCTGGACCGCCGGCTGGCCCAGATGGAGGCCGAGGGCGTGACGTTCGTCGCCGGCTGCACCGTGGGCGGGGACGGCGCCACCGACATCGCCGTGGAGAAGCTGCAGTCCGACTTCGACGCCACGATCATTGCCACCGGGTCGACCATTCCCCGGGAGCTGACCGTGGACGGCCGGGATCTGGACGGCGTCCACCTGGCCATGCCGTACCTGATCCAGCAGAACGAGGTGTGCGAGGGCACCCGGGACGCGGTGGCGGTCTCCGCCGAGGGCAAGAAGGTGGTGATCATCGGCGGCGGCGACACGGGCGCCGACTGCTACGGCACCGCGTTGCGGCAGAACGCCGAGTCGGTGACCCAGCTGGACATCCACGTCATGCCGCCGCCCACCCGCGACCTGTCCACGCCGTGGCCGACCTACCCGCTGATGCTGCGGATCTCGGCCGCGCACGAGGAGGGCGGCGAGCGGGTCTTCGGCGTCAACTCGACCTCGATCGAGGGCAAGGACGGCAAGGTCACCGGCCTGAACCTGGTGGAGGGCAAGCGGATCCCCGGCGGGTTCATCCCCACCGAGGGCACCGAGTTCCACATCGACGCCGACATGATCCTGATCGCGCTGGGTTTCGTCGGCCCGGAGCGGCCGGGACTGCTGGACGAGCTGGGCGTCGAGATCTCCGCCCGGGGCACCATCGTCCGGGACGCGAACTACATGACCTCGGTGCCCGGCGTGTTCGTCGCCGGCGACGCCGGACGCGGGCAGTCGCTGATCGTCTGGGCGATCGCCGAGGGCCGGTCCGCCGCCGCCGGGGTGGATGCCTACCTCGCCGGCAACACGTTCCTGCCCGACCCGCTGGAGCCCACCGCCGTCGCCCTGCGCTAGCCGTCCGTCCAGCCGGCCGTCCGGCTGGCCCCCATTTCAAGTTGATCATGGCGTTCTCTGCTCGACACGCCGGCGACACGCCGGCCGACGAGCAGAGAACGCCATGATCATTTCGGGGTGGGCGACGGGTGGCCGGCGGGTCGCAGGTCGCGCAGCCGGTGCGACGGTTCTCACATTGTGATCATGTGACCCCGACTTCTGTATCGGTTCAGAAGTCCGCTAGGGTGGGTCCATGACTCGTCGCGCGAAGATTGTCTGCACTCTGGGTCCCGCCACCTCGTCGGTGGAGGCGATCGCCGCCCTGCTGGACGCCGGGATGAACGTGGCCCGGATGAATTTCTCCCATGGCGACTATGCCGACCACGAGGTGATCTACCACCGGCTGCGGGACGCGGCCAAGGCGTCCGGCCAGGCGCTGGCCATCATGGCCGACCTGCAGGGCCCGAAGATCCGGCTGGGGCGGTTCGCCGACGGCCCGCACGAATGGAACACCGGCGACTCGGTGACCATCACGATCGCCGACGTGGTGGGCACACGGGAGCGGGTGTCGACCACGTACAAGGGACTGGCCCGGGACGCGCGGCCGGGTGACCGGCTGCTGATCGACGACGGCAAGGTCGGCCTGGTGGTCACCGCCGTCGACGGTGACGACGTCACGTGCTCGGTCACCGAGGGCGGCCCGGTGTCCAACAACAAGGGCATCTCGCTGCCCGGGATGAACGTGTCCGTGCCGGCGTTGTCCGAGAAGGACATCGCCGACCTGAAGTTCGCGCTGTCGCTGGGTGTCGACCTGATCGCGTTGTCCTTCGTCCGGTCGCCGACCGACGTTGACCTGGTCCGCGACGTGATGGACGAGGTCGGGGCCGATCGCCGGCCGGTCATCGCCAAGCTGGAAAAGCCCGAAGCCGTCGCCAATCTCGAGGCGATCGTGCGGGCCTTCGACGGGGTGATGGTGGCCCGGGGCGATCTGGGCGTCGAACTGCCGTTGCAGCAGGTGCCGCTGGTGCAGAAGCGGATCGTGCAGGTGGCGCGGGAGAACGCCCGCCCGGTGATCGTGGCCACCCAGATGCTCGACTCGATGATCGAGCACTCCCGGCCGACCCGGGCCGAGGTCTCCGACGTGGCCAACGCGATCCTGGACGGGGCCGACGCGGTCATGCTGTCCGGGGAGACATCGGTCGGCAAGTTCCCGATCATCACGGTGCAGACGATGGCCCGGATCATCGAGGCCGTGGAGACCGAATCGGTGGCCGCCCCCTCGCTGACCCACACCCCGCGGACCCGCGGTGGCGTGCTGTCCTTCGCGGCCCGGGACATCGCCGAGCGGATCGATGCCAAGGCCGTGATCGCGTTCACCTTCACCGGTGACACCGTGCGCCGGATGGCCCGACTGCACACCGGTCTGCCGGTGATCGCCTTCACGCCGAAGGAAGAGGTGCGCAACCAGCTCGCCCTGACCTGGGGGGTGCGGACGTTCGTCACCCCGCCGGTGGACACCACCGACGAGATGGTCGAGCAGGTGGACCAGGCCATGCTGGACATCCCCGGCTTCGAGTCCGGGGACACCGTGGTGATCGTGGCGGGTGCGCCGCCGAACACCTCCGGGTCGACCAACCTGATCCGGGTGCATCGCCTGAGCCACAAGGACTGATGGCCATCTTCGGGCATCGGCGCCATCCCGGTGGGGCGGCCGAGCGGCCGCCGACGGCTCCGTTGGAGAATGGGCCGGTGTCCGAAGAAGCGATCGAGAAGAGCACCCTGGACACCGACGGTGTCCCACGCGGCCAGGCCGTCGTCGACGCCCTGGTCGAGCTGCTGAACCTGGAGCGGATCGAGGACAACCTCTATCGCGGTGTCTCCCCGGAGAAATCGCCGGTGCGGGTGTTCGGCGGCCAGGTGGCGGCGCAGGCGCTCACCGCCGCCGGTCGGACCGTCCCCAGCGAACGCCGGGTGCATTCGCTGCACGCCTACTTCCTGCGGCCGGGGAACCCGCGCCAGCCGATCATCTACCAGGTCGATCGCGCGCGGGACGGGCTGTCCTTCACCACCCGGCGGGTGGTGGCCATCCAGCGCGGCAAGCCGATCTTCACCATGTCGGCGTCATTCCAGGTCGATGAGCCCGGCGTGGACCACGCCGAATCGATGCCGACGGTGCCGCCGCCGGAGTCGCTGCCCACCTACGCCGAACGGATCGCGCCGTTCAAGGAGAGCATGGCCGTCTGGGGCCAGATCCCGCGGCCGTTCGACGTTCGATACGTCGACGACCCGCCGTGGGAATCCCGGCTGACCGGCCCGCAGATCGGTGCGCACAGCCGGGTGTGGTTCCGCACCGACGGCGTCCTGCCCGACGACGATCTGCTGCACGTGTGCCTGCTGGCCTACCTCTCGGACCTGACGCTGCTGTACTCGGTGCTCAAGACGCACGCCCTGTCCTTCGACCACGACAACATCCAGGTGGCCTCGCTGGACCATGCGATGTGGTTCCATCGGCCGTTCCGCGTCGACGAATGGCTGTTGTACGACACCATCTCGCCCAGCGCGTCCGGGGCTCGCGGCCTGGGTACCGGCCACTTCTACGCCCGGGACGGTCGCATGCTGGCCACCGTGGTGCAGGAGGGCCTGGTCCGGTTGCGGTGACGGGGCCCACGGGCGAACCGGTGGGTGCGGAACTCGCCCTGAAGGAGTGGGGGGCGGCGGTGCACGCCCTGCTGCAGGGCCGCCAGACGGTGCTGCTGCGCAAGGGTGGCATCCACGAGAAGCGTTTTCTGCTCGAGGGTTCGGAGTTCCTGCTGTACCCGACGGTGGCGCACAGCCACGCCGACGCCACCCGGCCGGAGCACGCCGACCTGCTGCCGCTGGGCGCGGCCGACGTCGCCGATCAGGCCGTCGTGGTGCGGGCATCGGCATCGGTGGTCGAGGCGATCGAGGTGGCCCGGCCCGAGAACATCGCTGCGCTCGAGCCCTTCCACATCTGGACCACCGCCTCCGTGCAAGCGAACCGGATCGACTTCCGGCCCAAGCGCCGGCTGACCGCAGTCGTGGTGTCGGTGCGGCCGCTGGTCCCGCCCGTCCGATTGCCGATGCGGGACGAGTACAGCGGCTGCCGCAGCTGGGTGGAACTCGTCGAGGTTCCCGGGACAGCCCAGGGCGAGCCGGTCCGGCCGGACGCGGAGCTGGTGGACGTCGCCGCACAGGTCCGGTACCTCGTCGGCGAGCCGACGTCCGGCCGGGTCGCCGGCGATCAAGGTGATCAGTAGCGTTACCGGGGCGCGGTTCCGGGTACTGGGACCGGCGGAGTCTGCGGGCCGTGGGGGTTCGCCGGACGATCAGCGTGAGGAGCGGACGATGGGTCTGAGCGACGAGGACATCACCACCGGCGGCACGGCGACGGAGGGCCCGGCGGACGGTGGCGCGGGAGGCGTTCCGGGTGTGCACGACGGTGGCGCTGATGGTGGTGCCGATGGCGGGGCGGACGGTGGCGCTGATGGAGGCGCGGACAGCGGCGCCGATGGAGGCGCGGACAGCGGCGCCGAAGGGCCCGCGGATGGCGGCGCGGCCGGCGTTCCGGGTGTGCACGACGGCGGGGCTGATGGTGGCGCCGACGGCGGGGCTGATGGTGGCGCGGACGGCGGGGCTGATGGTGGCGCGGACGGCGGGGCTGATGGTGGCGCGGACGGCGGGGCTGATGGTGGCGCCGGCTGATGCCAGGTTCTGAACCATTGGGGGCGTCCGGGACCACCGGACGCCCCCTACGTCAGGGCGCGACCCCGGCGCTGCGGCGGTGCATCGGAATTGCCGAGGATGAGTTCGCCCGGCAGTACTGGTCTGAGCGGCCCCTGGTGACCAAGGCCGGCACCGGGCCGGGCGACTTCGCCGACCTGTTCTCGGCCGCCGCGGTCGACGAGTTGGTGTCCGAACGCGGGTTGCGCACCCCGTTCCTGCGGATGGCCAAGAACGGGTCCGTGCTCGCGTCATCGACGTTCACCCGCGGCGGGGGAGCGGGCGCGACGATCACCGATCAGGTCGCCGACGACAAGGTGCTCGGTCAGCTGGCCGGCGGGGCCACCCTGGTGCTGCAGGCCCTGCACCGATCATGGCCGCCGCTGGTCCGGTTCGGCAGTGACCTGGCCGCCGAACTAGGTCACCCGGTGCAGATCAACGCCTACATCACGCCGCCGCAGAATCAGGGCTTCGCCGCTCACTACGACACCCACGACGTGTTCGTGTTGCAGATCGCCGGCAGCAAACGCTGGCGGATCCACGAACCCGTGCTGCCCGACCCCCTGCCACACCAGACCTGGGACCTCCGGCGGGATGAGGTGCAGGCCCGGGCGGCCGAGCGGCCGCTGATCGACACGCTGATCGAACCCGGGGACGCGCTGTACCTGCCGCGTGGCTTCCTGCACTCGGCCGTTGCGCAGGGTGAGCTGACGATTCACCTGACCATCGGAGTGCACCCGCTCACCGGCTACGACCTGGCTCGCGAGCTCGTGGCGGCGGCCGAGGGCGACCGGGAATTGCGCCGCTCCCTGCCGCTGGGCGTCGACGTCACCGACGTCGATGCGATGGCCCGGTACTTACGGACCGCTGCGGAGCGGTTGGCCGCTCGACTCGAGCAGGTCGGTCCCGATCAGTACCACGCGGCGGCTCGGCGGGTCGGCCGGCAGCAGACCGGACAGACCCGACCGGCACCGATCGCGCCGCTGGCCCAGCTGGCCGCGGTTGCCGCACTGGGCCCGGACACCCGATTGGTGCTGCGGCCGGGCTTACGGCCGCGGCTCCGGCAGCGGGACGATGCCTGGGTTCTGGACCTCATCGATTCGACGATGACCTGGCCGGACCAGACGCACGCCGCGCTGCTGGTCGCGCTGTCCGGCAAGGCGTTCGCCCCGGAGATCCTGCCCAATCTGGATCCGGACGAGCAGCTCGTCGTCGCCCGCCGGCTGCTTCGCGAGGGCATCGTGGTGCCGACCGGCCCGACCGCAGACGGTCCCTGAGCCGGTGACCGAGGCCGACAACTGGATCGAGCGTTGCTCGGTCCAGGCGACCCTCCGCGGTGACCCGATGATCGGCAGCGCCTTTCCGGCCGATCGGTTGCTGCTGGTGGAACAGCCCGGCCCGTGGGGTCGGACCGGGCTGCTCGCCTCGCGGTTCGACACCGCCGTCGCCCACCTGCTGGTGGCCCGGTTGGAGGCGCGCGGGGTCCGGGTGGTGGCTATCCGGCGGCCGGGTCGCTACCAGCCGGACGGCCCGCGGCGATGGGCGGCGGTCGACTGCCGACCGGGACGCGAGCGGATCGTCTGGGGCCGGTTCGACGACGACCTGCAGTTGCTCGACGTCGACATCCCCGCTGTACTCAATGCCCCCGGGGCAGGCGGACCGGCCGAACCGCTGTACCTGGTCTGCGCGCACGGGACGCATGACGCGTGCTGTGCAATCCGTGGCCGCCCGGTGGCCGCGCAGCTCCAGGCCCGCCGGCCCGGGCAGGTCTGGGAATGCAGTCACGTCGGTGGCGACCGATTCGCGGCGAACCTGCTGGTCTTGCCGGCGGGGCTGCTCTACGGCCGGGTGCAGCCCGACGAGGCCGGACGACTGATCGAGCTGACCGATCGGGGGAGGGTCGACCCCGTCGCCCTGCGCGGGCGGGTCGGCTTCTCCTCGGCCGAGCAGGCCGCGCTCCAGTTGGCTCACCAGCTGTCGCCGACGTCGATCTGGCGCGAGGTGACGGTGAAGGCCGTGGACCGGCGGGTCGAGGACCGCGTCGTGGTCACGGTGTCCGTGGCGGGGGAGCCGATCGTGGTGGCGGTCGACGTGCAGCGGGCCGATCCGGCCTGGTTGACCTGCCAGGCGAGCGCGCCGGGTCGTGCCCTGGTCTACCGCCCGACGCTGCTCACCGGCTGAGTCGCACCGCGCCGACCCTTCCTGACGCCGGTCCCGGGGCGTGCTCGCCCCGAGTGCGCAGGCCCCAGTGCGCCGGCCTACTCGGAGTGCGCCCGCCTGGGGTGCGCCCGCGCGCCGATCCGAGCCCGCTGGTCCGGCGAGTGGGCGGCTGCGGCTGGCCCGGGCTGATCAACGCGGCGGTAAGCCCGGCAATTCGGGCACGGGCTGCCGAGTTGATCAGCGTCTCGGGTCAGGGTCCGGCGATCGCCCGCCCCCCGCGCGCCGATCCGAGCCCGCTGGTCCGGCGAGTGGGCGGCCGCGGCTGGCCCGGGCTGATCAACGCGGCGGTAAGCCCGGCAATTCGGGCACGGGCTGCCGAGTTGATCAGCGTCTCGGGTCAGGGTCCGGCGATCGCCCGCACCCCGCGCGCCGATCCGAGCCCGCTGGTCCGGCGAGTGGGCGGCCGCGGCTGGCCCGGGCTGATCAACGCGGCGGTAAGCCCGGCAATTCGGGCACGGGCTGCCGAGTTGATCAGCCCGTCGTGCTCGGCAATCCAGTGCGCGACCGGGCAGCCCTGCCCGGAGAGCGCGCCCCGAGTGCGCGGCCGGGCGCCCTGCCATGCGAGCGCGAGGTGAGCGCCCGGCCCGGAGTGCGCGACCCGAACCGGCGGCCGGGGCACCGGACAGACCGACCCCACGTGGCGTCGCAGGATCAGCGAACAGCTGGCCGCCCTATGCTTCGGCGGTGCGGTCGACCGTGGGCCTGGAGCTGGGGATCCGGCTGCTGTTCCGCGGGCTGCCGGCCGCGGCGCGGCGGAGGCTGGCCGGGGCACCGATCGTCGTGGACGGCGAGCCGCTCGACCCGGACCTGCAATTGTTGCTGCGCCTCGAGCGGATGACGACGGCCGGCACACCGGCGGCGCCGGTGCCGCGGCGCCGCGCGCATCTGGACGCGGCCACCGCCCTGGTCGGCGGCCGGCCGCCGAGTGCGGTCACGAGCCGCGCCGTGGTGCTCGACCGGAACGACGCCGGGCCGCCGTTGGCCGCCCGGCTCTTCACCCCGAACGGGCTGGCGACGGGCTCGCCGCTGCTGGTCTACCTGCACGGAGGCGGCTGGGTCACCGGGGGCCTGAACAGCCACGACACCGTCTGCCGGTTCCTGGCCGACCGCGGACGGCTGCGAATCCTGGCCGTCGACTACCGGCTGGCACCGGAGCACCCGTTCCCGGCCGCGGTGCTCGACGCGTCCGCCGCCCTGCGGTTCGCCCGAACCCGGGCGGCCGCGTTGGGGGCCGATCCGGGCAAGGTCGCCCTCGGCGGGGACAGCGCCGGGGCGAATCTGGCCGTGGTCACCGCGCATCTGGCCGCCCGCGCCGGCGAACCCGGCCCGGACCGCCTGCTGCTCTTCTATCCACCCTGTGACGCGACCCGGCGGACCGCGTCCCGCGACCTGTTCGCCGACGGGTTCCTCCTGACCGACGGCGACATCGTCTGGTTTCGCGACCACTACATCCGGTCGGAGGCGCAATGGGCCGATCCGCGGGCGTCGATCCTGCTGGCCGAGGACCTATCCGGGTTGCCGCCGACCCACCTGATCACCGCAGGCTTCGATCCGATCCGCGACGAGGGGGAGGCCTTCGGCCGGCGACTGGCCGAGTCCGGTGTGCAGGTGGTGATGCGCCGGGAGCCGGACCTGGTGCACGGGTTCGTCAACATGATCGGCCTGTCGGCGCGATGCCGGGCCGCCGTCGCCGACGCGGCCGCGGCGCTGCGGCGATCCTTCGATGACAGGGACCGGCCCGACCGGCCCGACCGGCCCGACCGGCCCGACCGGCCTGACCAGCTCGAATGGCCCGGCCAGCTCGACCAGCCCGGCCCGGCCGCCGAGCAGCGAGTCCGGGATGCCGTCGACCCGGCCCGGCTCAGCGGGTGAGCCGCGGTCCGGGATCCGCTGCCGGGTCCGGTGGTCCCGACGGGCATCCGCCGGCGGCGAGCCGGCGCCGACGCGCGAGCCTCGCGGACCGGCCGGCGCTGGCCACCAGCAAGACCAGGAAGACCAGGGCGGCCGCGAACAGGGCGAGCAGCACGATCGCCTCCGTGTCGAACGGGGCATAGGCGTCGGCGCAGGCCGGGTCGGGGAGGGGGTCGGGGCGGCCGAACAGGGCCGGCCCGCAGGCGACGAACTCGTTGTTCGGTTCGGCGGCGCTCGGGGCGATGCCGGCCAGCAGGCCCAGGCCGGCCAGGATCGCCGCGACGATCAGCGCCACGGCCACGCCGGACCTGCGCACAGCTGACCTGCCTCGATGCCGGACGGTTCGTGGCGTGCCCCCGGTGAGACTCGAACTCACACTGTGCGGGATTTGAATCCGCTTCCTCTGCCAATTGGGATACGGGGGCAGGCCCCGGTGACCGGGGCAGCACCATCGTAGCGATGCCCGGGCACCGGTTCTGCCCGCCCCGCCGCGTCCGGGTTGTCCTCGTCACCGGCCCTTGGCCACTGACAACGATGTCGGTTGCCCGAGCCGAAAGGCGTGCTCATCACAGCTCGGGGCGCCCGTTCGTTCGCACATTGGTAACCCGGGGCCGATAGTCTGACCCCGGACCGGCGACCGATCGGGGGCAGCCGGGCGTGCGAGGGAGGTGGCCGATGACTGCGCCGAAGCGGGTGCTCATCGCCGAGGACGAGGCGTTGATCAGGCTGGATCTGTCCGAGATGCTCGCCGAGGAGGGATTCGAGGTCGTCGGCCAGGCCGTTGACGGGGAACAGGCCGTCACGATGGCCACCGAGCTACGTCCGGATCTGGTGATCATGGACGTCAAGATGCCGAAGAAGGACGGGATCGACGCCGCCGCGGAGATCGTCGGCGAGCAGATCGCGCCGGTGGTGATCCTGACCGCGTTCTCGCAGCGCGAGCTGATCGAGCGGGCCCGGGACGCCGGGGCGATGGCCTACCTGGTCAAGCCCTTCTCGAAGGCCGACCTGCTGCCGGCGATCGAACTCGCCGTTGCGCGGTACGCCGAGACCTCCGCGCTGCGCGCCGAGGTGGCCGACATCAGCCAGCGGCTGGAGGCCCGCAAGATCATCGACCGGGCCAAGGGGCTGCTGATGACGCACCAGAAGATGACCGAGCCCGAGGCGTTCCGCTGGATCCAGCGCACCGCGATGGACCGGCGCACGTCCATGCAGGCAGTGGCCAACGCGGTGCTCGAGGGGCTGTCGGCGAAGAGCTGAGCGAGCTGGGTCGGGCCGCAGCGGCGGCGTCGGTGTCCATCGGCGTCGCCGTTCCGCATGTCGGCTTCGTCCTGCGCATTTCCCGGTGCTCCGGTCGTGTCGGTCACGATCCGGACAATTCGTCGACTCTGATGGATGACGACATCGGCCGGCCGGCCGAACTTGCTGTCAATTTGGTGACCGCGTGTGACCTGGATGGGCGCTTCTTGTGAACCGCGAGTCGCATTTTGGTTACGAGGGCTCGTAGTTACCGTGTACTGCGCCGATCGTGGGATACGTTCCCCCCGTGCTGGCGACGTCGGCGCTGATCTAAGACAGCCGGACCCTAGGCCGGCGAACAGAATCTTCGGAGGTGGCACGTGCATCGACGTTCGGTGCGAACGGCCGTCGTCGGGTTGGCCGCAGTGGCTGCCCTGACGTTGGCAGCCTGTGGGTCGAAGTCGGCGGACAGCGGATCCACGACGAGTGCGGCGGCGTCGGGATCGGCCGGGGCGTCGGGCAGTGCGTCCGCCGGTGGCGGTGGTGCTCTGGCGATCCAGCCCGACGTTCAGATCGACAAGACCGGCAAGGAGGTCAGCGCGGGGTCTGCGTCGACCCCCGTCAGCCCGGCCGGAAGTGGTTCGGCGACGTGCCCGGCCACCACCACCATCGCGATGGCCGGCGCGCTGACCGGACCCAACGCCGCCCTCGGCATCAACATCCTCAAGGGCGCGCAGATGGCCGCCGACGAGCACAACCAGGCGAACGCGAATTGCCAGGTGCAGATCAAGCAGTTCGACACCGAGGGCGATCCGCAGAAGGCGACGCAGGTGGCGCCGCAGATCATCGGCGACGCCAATGTCATCGGCCTGCTCGGCCCGGCGTTCTCCGGCGAGACCAAGGCGACCGGACAGATCTTCAACCAGGCCGGCCTGCTCTCGCTGACCTCGTCGGCAACGAACGCGGACCTGACGAAGAACGGCTGGACGAACTTCTTCCGCGGACTGGCCAGCGACGCGGTCCAGGGCCCCTCGGTCGCCGCCTACATGAAGAACACGCTGGCCTACAAGAAGGTCTGTGTCGTTCAGGACAACTCCGATTACGGTGTCGGGCTGGCGAAGGAGATCATCTCCGGTCTGGGTGACGTGGCCGACACCAGCTGCGCCGCGAACGTCAAGGGCGGCGACAAGGACTTCTCCGCCACGGTGCAATTGGTCAATGGTGCCGCCCCGGACGCCGTCTTCTACGCGGGCTACTACTCGGAAGCGGCGCCGTTCGTGCAGCAGTTGCGCGACGCCGGTGTGACCGCAACCTTCGTCTCGGCCGACGGAACCAATGATCCGCAGTTCGTGGCCCAGGCCGGCGCTTCGTCCAAGGACGCACTCCTGTCCTGCCCGTGCGGCCCCGCTCCCGCGGAGTTCGCGACCGCATATGAGAAGTCGGCCGGTCAGGCGCCGGGTGTGTACTCGGTCGAGGGTTACGACCTGACCACCATCATGCTCACCGGCATCGATTCCGGGATCACCGATCGGGCGGCCCTGATCGACTACGTCAAGAACTACGACGGCCAGGGCGTGGCGCGCAATTACAAGTGGGACGCCCAGGGTGAACTGGCTGCCTCCACGATCTGGATGTACAAGGTGCAGTAGGTTCCAAGCACCGGACGACGGCCGGGGTTCGGCTCACCGAGCCCCGGCCGTCGATTCGGTGGGGTTGTGCGCGTTGCCTGACCGCTCCGGCGTTTCCGGAGTCGTGCACGAAGGAGCACCATGACGGGTCCGCTTGCCCAGACCTTTTTCTCGGTTTCCGCCGCTCCACCGATCAACTTCAATGTCGATGCGCTGGGCAATCTCTTCTGGCAGCTCACCGTCGATGGGCTCGCCTACGGCTCGATCTACGCCCTGGTCGCGGTCGGCTACACACTGGTCTACGGCGTCCTGCGGCTGATCAACTTCGCCCATTCCGAGATCTTCATGCTCGGTATGTTCGGGCAGTATGCCGTGCTGCTGCTGCTCGGCTTCACACCCTCGGGGAACGCGTACGACGAGGGCACCGTGATGACCATCATCTACCTGGGCATCGCGATGATCGGCGGCATGGCGGTCTCGGGTGGTGCCGCGGTCGGCCTCGAACGGCTCGCCTACCGGCCGCTGCGCAAGCGGAACGCACCCTCCCTGGTCTTCCTGATCACCGCGATCGGCGCCTCGTTCGTCCTGCAGGAGTTCGTGCATTAATGTTCGTCAACCGGACGAAGTTCGGCCGCGGCATCCGCGCCGTCGCCCAGGACCCGACCACCGCCACCCTGATGGGCGTGAGCCGGGAGCGGGTCATCATCCTGACCTTCCTGATCGGCGGCATCCTGGCCGGTGCGGCGGCCCTCCTCTACACACTGCGCGTGCCCAACGGCATCATCTACTCGGGTGGCTTCATCCTCGGCATCAAGGCGTTCTGCGCGGCCGTGCTGGGCGGCATCGGCAACCTACGTGGTGCGCTGCTCGGCGGCCTGATCCTGGGCGTGATGGAGAACTACGGTCAGGTGTTGTTCGGCACCGGTTGGCGCGACGTCGTGGCCTTCGTCCTGCTGATCCTGATCCTGATGTTCCGGCCGACCGGCATCCTCGGCGAGTCTTTGGGGAGGGCGCGGGTATGACGAGCGAGGCTTGCCGAGCGAGCCATCGGCACGTTCATGAGTCCGCACTCTCCTGGGCGGTCGAGCCTGCGAGGCGCCTGGGAAGGGCGGCGTCATGAGTTCAAACCCATCCTTCGATGCGCGGCCCAAGGCCGGCGTCGGCGACTCCTTCCGCAGCTGGTGGAACGCCCAGTCGCGCCCCATGCAATGGCTCTTCGGGGTGCCGTTCATCCTGCTCATCGCGCTGCTGCCGATCCTGAACGTCCCGGTGCTGACCACGGTCGGCACCAACTTCGGCGGCGTGATGGCCCAGTTCGGCATGTACGCGCTGATCGCCATCGGACTGAACGTGGTGGTCGGCCAGGCCGGCCTGCTCGACCTCGGATACGTCGGGTTCTACGCGGTCGGGGCCTACACGGTCGCCCTGTTGACCAGCCCGAACAGCCCGTGGAACCAGACCGGTCCGGGTGGCTGGCTGTCCTCGGACTGGGCCTGGCTGGCCTGCCTGCCGATCGCGATCTGTATCACCGCGCTCTCCGGGTTGCTTCTCGGCTCACCGACACTGCGGCTGCGCGGCGACTACCTGGCCATCGTCACCCTCGGTTTCGGCGAGATCGTCCGGCTGCTCGCGGACAATCTGGAGGAGATCACCGGGGGCGGTCGCGGTCTGTCGCAGGTCGCCTACCCGCGCTTCGGTACCACCGAGGAGTTCCCGCTCGGCGTCTTCTCGGCCGGCAACGTCGGCAAGACGCTCAACAGCGGCGTCTGGTGGTACTGGCTGTCCATCGTGTTGATCATCATCGTGCTGCTGTTCGTCGGAAACCTGGAGCGATCGCGCGTCGGTCGGGCGTGGGTCGCCATCCGCGAGGACGAGGACGCCGCCGAGATCATGGGCGTGCCGACGTTCAAGTTCAAGCTCTGGGCGTTCACCATCGGGGCCGCGATCGGCGGGCTGTCCGGAGCCCTGTACGCCGGGCAGGTGCAGTTCGTGGTGCCGACGAACTTCAACGTCGTCAACTCGGTGCTGTTCCTGTGCGCCGTCGTGCTCGGCGGGCAGGGCAACAAGCTCGGCGTCATTCTGGGTGCGTTCATCATCGTGTACCTGCCGAACTTCTTCCTCGGCCGGACGGAGATCCTCGGCATCCCGATCGACGGCGACTCGATCGCCGAGTACAAGTACTTCTTCTTCGGCCTGGCGCTGATGGTGCTGATGATCTTCCGTCCGCAGGGTCTGCTACCGGTACGGCAGAAGTTGCTCACCTATGGCCGTGAACTGTTCGTGGCTGCGCGCCGTCGTCAACATGACGAGGCCAACGCACCGGTGGAGGTGACCAAGTGAGCAGGGACTCGGAATCCGAGCACGACCCCGGCGGCTACAAGGCGGGAGCCGAGGTCGGCGAGGAGTACCGCGCCCCGTCCGAGGACGCCTTCGACCAGCCGGTCGGCCCGATGATCCTCGACGAGGCGGTGCCGGTCGACGTCACTGACGTGGCACCGGAGCTGGCCGACCCCGAGGTCGTCGCCGAGATCGTCGCGCCGACCCGGGAGATCGAGACCGAGGTCGGCGAGCCGCTCGTCGAACTGGAGGGGGTCACCGTCAAGTTCGGCGGCCTGACCGCGCTGGACTCGGTGACGTTCACCATCCGGCGCGGCGAGATCCTGGGACTGATCGGCCCGAACGGGGCCGGCAAGACCACCTGCTTCAACGCCATGACGGGCGTCTACCGGCCGACCTCGGGCACGGTGACGTTCGACGGCCACGTGATGGCCAAGTTGAAGCGGAACCAGATCACCCGCCTGGGCATCGCGCGGACCTTCCAGAACGTGCGGCTGTTCGGTGAGATGACCGCGCTGGAGAACGTCGTCGTCGGCACCGACGCCCGGCACAAGACATCGGTGCCCGGGGCCACCTTCCGGTTGCCCCGGCACCGGCATGAGGAACGCGACGCGATCGACCGCGGCCTGGCCCTGCTCGAGTTCGTCGGCATCGGGGCGCGGGCCACCGAGAAGGCGCGCAACCTGCCGTACGGCGACCAGCGTCGCCTCGAGATTGCCCGGGCGTTGGCCACCGAGCCGAAGCTGCTCTGCCTGGACGAACCGGCGGCCGGGTTCAACCCGGCCGAGAAGGTCGCCCTGATGGACCTGATCCGCAAGATCCGCTCGGACGGGTACACGGTGCTGCTGATCGAGCACGACATGCGCCTGGTGATGGGCGTGACCGATCGGATCGTGGTGCTGGAATTCGGCAAGAAGATCGCCGAGGGCGTGCCGGCCGAGATCCGTGACAACCCGGCGGTTATCGCCGCCTACCTGGGGGTGCCCGACGATGCCTCTGCTTGAGATCAAGGACATGGCGGTCGCCTACGGGCGAATCGAGGCGTTGCACGGTATCTCCATCTCGGTCGAGGAGGGTGAGCTGGTCACCCTGATCGGCGCCAACGGCGCCGGCAAGACGACGACGATGCGGGCCATCTCGGGGATCCGTCCGCTCTCCCGCGGGACGATCATTTTCGACGGCCAGGACATCACCAGGTTGAAGGCCTACAAGCGGGTGATCGCCGGGATCGTGCAGTCACCTGAGGGCCGCGGGGTGTTCCCCGGGATGACCGTCCAGGAAAACCTCGACATGGGCCACTACGGGCGCAAATTCGAATCCAAGGCCGCCTACCAGGAAACTCTGGACAAGGTGTTCGAGCTCTTCCCCCGGCTCGCCGAGCGGCGCACCCAGGTCGGCGGCACCATGTCGGGCGGTGAGCAGCAGATGGTCGCCATCGGCCGGGCGTTGATGGCCCGGCCGCGGGTGCTGCTGCTGGACGAGCCGTCGATGGGCCTGGCGCCCATGGTGATCCAGCAGATCTTCCGGATCATCTCGGACATCAACGCCACCGGCGTGACCATCCTGCTGGTCGAGCAGAACGCGCAGCAGGCGCTGTCCCGCTCGCATCGCGGCTACATCCTGGAAACGGGTGAGGTGGTCAAGTCCGGTCCCGGTAAGGAACTGCTGGCCGACCCGGCCATCAAGGAGGCTTATCTCGGCGTGGCGTGAGTCCGGGCCGGACCCCGGGGTGTCCGGACGCGGGCCCGGGACTGCGACCTCGCGCCCGCCGAGTGCCCTTCGACGGCCTCCGGCTCCGGAATCAGATGCTCGACCGGGTTCGAGCCGGTGAGGAAGTCGTCATTACCGAGCGGGGTGCGCCGGTCGCCCGCCTTGCTCCTATCTACTCCGCGTCGTTGATCGAGACCCTCACCGACCAGGGCGTGCTGAGTCGCCCCGTGGGTGGTCGAGCGATCGCCCGCGGGGCCGAGCGTGTGCGGCCGGCCGGCGCCGTCTCCCGCCTCGTCTCCGACCAGCGTCGCTGACGCCGATCGTGGCCATCGTCTACTTCGACAGCAGCGTCGAGCACGGTCTGAGAGGGGCTGATGCGGTGCACCTTGCCTCCGCGCTGGCGGTCGCGCCGGACCTGGTGATCGCCGCGTGGGACCTTCGAGTGGCCGCGGCCGCTCGTCAACTCGGGTTTTCGACGGTGCCGTAGCCGCCTGGTTCCGGCCCTGCTGGCGCGCGGCGCGGGGGTGCAGTCGCGTTGCAAGAGTCGAAGGGCTCTCTCGCAGACTGAGAACGGCTCGTGAAGCACCACTCTCGCCGCTCCTAGGGTGGCATCGGTGGCCCTGCCAACCGGGCGAGGCTGCCTGCCGACACGGGAGAAGTCAATGGCGAGCAAGATCCGCACCGTCATCAGTCCTGGCCGTTATGTGCAAGGGAAGGGTGCGATCACCCAGCTCGGGGAGTACCTGAAGCTGATCGGCGACACCCCGCTGGTGGTGGCCGACGACCTGGTCTGGGGGCTGGTCGGGCACGACGTCGAGGCGTCGCTGAGCGCGGCCGGACTGCCGCTGCATCGCGAGGTCTTCAACGGCGTGCCGAGCGCCAAGGAGGTCGACCGGCTGGTCGGCGTCATCAAGCGGACCGGTGCGGATGTGGCGGTCGCCATCGGCGGCGGCAGCACCATCGACGCGGTCAAGGCCGCCGGCTTCATCGCCGGCATCCGCTGGGCCAATGCCCCGACCGTGGCCTCGACCGACGCGCCCTGCTCCGCGCTGTCCGTCATCTACACCGACACCGGTGAGTTCTCCGAGTACCGCTTCTTCCCGCGCAACCCCGATCTGGTGCTCGTTGATTCACAGATCGTCGCCAACGCGCCGGTCTCGTTGCTGATCGCCGGCGTCGGCGACGCCTTGGCCACCTGGCTCGAAGCGCGGGCCACCGCCCGGTCCAACTCCAAGACCATGGCCGGGGGCCTGCCGACGGTCACCGGCACCGCGCTGGCCGAACTGAGCTGGGACGTGTTGTGGGGCAATGCCCTCGACGCGATCGACGCGGTGCAGGACCACCAGGTGACACCGGCGGTGGAGAAGGTGATCGAGGCCAACACGCTGCTCTCCGGGCTGGGCTTCGAGTCCGGTGGCCTGGCTGCCGCGCACGCCATCCACAACGGGCTCACCGCGGTCGAGGCCACCCACGGGCTGGCCCACGGCCAGAAGGTGAACATCGGCTCGGTCACCCAACTGGTGATGGAGGGGGCGCCGTCGTCCGACATCAAGGACTTCATCGAGTTCACCACCCGCGTCGGGCTGCCGACCACGCTGACCGAGGTCGGGCTGAAGGCCGACGACGAGAAGTCGTTGCGGACCATCGCCGAAGCCGCCACGGTGCCGGGCGAGACCATCCACAGCATGCCGTTCGAGGTGTCCGCCGACGATGTGGTGAGTGCCCTGGCCTCGATCGAGCGGCTCGCCCGCGGGGTCCGGCAGCGCGCCGGCCTGCCCGAGCCGGTGCCGTACGTGGCCGCGCATCACTGACCCCCTGGCGCGCCCCGATCCGAGTTGATCATGGCGATCTCTGCTCGACACGCCGGCGACACGCCGACCGCGGAGCAGAGATCGCCATGATCAACTTTCCGGGGCGGGCCGGGACGGGCCGGGGCGGGGCGGGCTGGGCCGGGACGGGCGCGGTCCCGGGGGAGAGGGGAGGGTCAGGCCGCCCGGGACAGCAGCCCGCGCAGCTGATCGATCAGGTAGTCCGGATTCCGCCAGATGTCCGCGGCCGTCGCGTAGATCATGGTCCACCCCGCCCGGGTCAGCTGGTTGTGCCGTTGCCGATCCCGAGCGAGTTTCCCGTCGCCGCTGTGGAAGTCCTCGCCGTCGTACTCCAAACCCACCTTGGCGTGCTTCCAGCCCATGTCGATCCACCGGGTGGCTCCGGGCACGGTGACCTGTATTTGCAGGTCAGGGGCCGGAAGGCCGGCGGAGATCAGCCGGTACCGCGCTCGCGATTCCATCGGTGACTGAGACCGTCCGTCGGCGAATTCGCTCCACCGGCGTACGGCCGCGATGCCCCGGCGACCCTTGGCGCTGGCGATGGCCTCGGCCAGGTCGTCGTCGGTGACGCAATGGGTGAGGGCGGCGTCGAGGACGGGCAGGACGTCGATCTCGGCGGCGGCCGCGGACACGTCGACCGCGGTGTCGGCGCCGGCCGTCACCCCGATCCCGTGCGCCACCGCGGTGGTCGCCCGGGGAACCCACTGATGGAGGCGGACGCCCGTGCGGCCGCGCACCGAGCGACCGTCCGGCGTGGTGACGTGCAGGAGTCCGTCGTCGAGGACGCCGAATCCATGGAGGGCGGCGGCGGTCTGGTGACAGGCCAGCAGCGGCGTGTGGACGGCCAGCTGGAGCGCCGTCAATCTGGTGATCAGGTCGGCGCCGGGGATGCAGTAGGCCCCGCGCCAGGGGTGGGCGAGCAGACCGTCCTCGATGCGTGATCGGGCCTGTCGCCAGTGGGAGTCAGCCCGGATCTCGCGGGTCGACCAGGCGCCGGCGGGGTCGACCGGGTCGGCCGGGAACGATGCTTGCACCGTCCCAGCCTGTGTCCCGCGGCCACGGTGCCCAAGAGTCGTCCGAGGAATGTGGATGGAATTCGGACAGGTGGACGAAAGTCCGGGTCAGTGACCCCGACCCGAGTTGATCATGGCGTTGTCTGCGGGGTTCCGGCGTGTCGTCGGCGTGTCGAGCAGAGTTCGCCATGATCAACTCGAAATTAGGCGCCGAGGTCCCGCAGCAGCACCGTCAGCCGCGCGGAACAGATCCGACGCTCCGTCTCATCGCTGATCACGATCTCGAAGGTGCAGATGGTGCGACCGAGGTGGCTCGGGGTGGACACCGCGGTGACGAACCCGTCGGTGGCGGACCGATGGTGGGTGCAGTTGAGGTCGATGCCCAGCGGCGCCTTGCCGGCACCGACGAGTGAACCGTGGAACGAGCCCATCGTCTCGGCCAGCGCCGCGCTGGCGCCGCCGTGCAGCAGTCCGAACGGCTGCCGGTTGCCGGCCACCGGCATCGTGGCGACCACGCGGTCGCGGGTGAACTCGGTGATCTCGATGCCCATCTTCTCCGCGAGTTCGCCCCGCATCTCATGCAGGATCGCGAGCACGTGGGCCGGGTCGGGGTCCTCGCCGAGTGCGGCGATGGCCCGGGTGCCGGCGGGTCCGGGGGGCACGGTCATGCGTTCTCCAAGGTCGGGTCGGGCGCGCGGGAACGGCACTGTCGGACCCTGAATCTAGACTCGCCCCCGTGACCACCGCGACGACAGGGCCGACGGCAGATCAGTCCGACGCGCCTCTCACCGAGGCCCCCGACAAGGAGCGGGTGCTGCTGCTGATGGACGGCCACTCGCTGGCCTACCGGGCGTTCTACGCGCTGCCCCCGGAGAATTTCTCCACCACCACCGGGCAGACCACCAACGCGGTCTACGGCTTCACCTCGATGCTGATCAACCTGCTGCGGGACGAGGATCCGACGCACGTCGCAGTCGCCTTCGACCTGTCCCGGCAGACCTGGCGCCGCGAGGAATACGTCGAGTACAAGGCCAACCGCAGTACCTCCCCGTCGGAGTTCGCCGGTCAGGTCGACCTGATCAAGGAAGTCCTGACCGCGATGCGGATCCCGTATCTCACCGCGGAGAACTACGAGGCCGACGACATCATCGCCACGCTGACCACCCGGGCCGTGGCCGAGGGTCTGCCCGTGCGCATCTGCACCGGCGACCGTGATGCATTGCAGCTGGTCTCCGACCAGGTGACGCTGCTGTACCTGCAGCGTGGGGTGTCCGAGATGGCGCGGTACACCCCGGCCGCGGTGGAGGCCAAGTACGGGCTGACGCCCTTGCAGTACCCGGACTTCGCGGCGCTGCGCGGCGACCCGTCCGACAATCTGCCGGGCATCCCCGGGGTCGGGGAGAAGACCGCGACCAAGTGGATCCGCGAGTTCGGCAGCCTGACCGCGCTGGTCGACCGGGTCGACGAGGTGCGCGGCAAGGCCGGCGACGCGCTGCGCGAGGCGTTGCCGCACGTGCTGACCAACCGCCGGCTGACCGAGCTGGTCCGGGAGGTGCCGGTCGACTCGGACCCGGCCACCGACCTGCTCCGGCTGCCCTACGACCGGGAGGCCGTGCACCGGATCTTCGACGACCTGCAGTTCCGGGTGCTGCGCGAACGGCTGTTGGAGTACTTCGAACAGGCCGACGAGACCAGCACCGAAGGGTTCGACGTCGCCGGCATCCGGCTGGCGCCCGGCGCGGTCCGCGGCTGGCTGGACGAACACGGCACCGGCCGGGTCGGTGTGGTCGTCCGCGGCACCTGGGCGCCCGGCGGTGGCGACGTGCACACCCTGGCCTTCGCCGCCGCCGACGGCGAGGCGGCCGTGATCGACGTCGTCGGTGCCGATCCGGACGACGAGGCGGCGCTGGCCCGGTGGTTCGCCGACCCGACCCCGCGCAAGGTCGGGCACGACCTCAAACCGGCGATCAACGCCCTGGTCGCCCGCGGCTGGCCGGTCGACGGCGTCGCCTGCGACACCGCGCTCGCCGCCTACCTGGCGCTGCCCGGCCAGCAGACGTTCGACCTGGGTGACCTGGTGCAGCGGTACCTGCACCGCACCCTGGACCCGGAGCACAGCACCAACGCCGGCCAGCAGCTCTCGCTCATCCCCGAGGAGAACGAGAACGCCGAGGCCGAAAAGGACTCCCGGGACATGGTGCGAGCCCGCGCCATCATCGACCTGGCCGACGCGCTGGAACAGCATCTCGACTCGCTCGGGCAGCGCTCGCTGCTGGCGGACATCGAACTGCCGGTGATGACTGTGCTCGGCGTCATGGAGCGCGACGGCATCGCGGTCGATGTCGACTATCTCGACGACCTGCAGTCCACCTTTGCCGCCGAGGTGACCAGCGCGGCGCAGGCCTGCTACGCCGAGATCGGCCGCGAGGTGAACCTCGGATCGCCCAAGCAACTGCAGGTCGTGCTGTTCGACGAACTCGGCATGCCCAAGACCAAGCGCACCAAGACCGGCTACACCACCGACGCGGACGCGCTGGTCAGCCTGCACGAGCAGACCGGCCACCCGTTCCTCACCCACCTGCTCCGGCACCGTGACGTCACCCGGCTCAAGGTCACCGTCGAGGGGCTGCGCAAGTCCGTCGGCGACGACGGCCGCATCCACACCACCTTCCAGCAGACCGTGGCGGCCACCGGCCGGCTGTCCAGCACCGAGCCGAACCTGCAGAACATCCCGATCCGCACCGACGAGGGCCGGCTGATCCGCCGCGCCTTCATCCCCGGCAAGAATGCCGACGTGTTGCTGACCGCCGATTACTCGCAGATCGAGATGCGGATCATGGCCACCCTTTCCGAGGACGAAGGTCTGATCGAGGCGTTCCGGTCCGGTGAGGACCTGCACACGTTCGTCGCCATGCGCGCGTTCGGGTTGCCCGCCGAGGAGGTCACCCCGGAGCTGCGCCGCCGGATCAAGGCGATGTCCTACGGCTTGGCCTACGGGCTGTCCGCGTACGGCCTGTCCGGGCAGCTGAAGATCTCGGTCGACGACGCCAAGGAGCAGATGGAGGCCTACTTCGCCCGGTTCGGCGGCGTGCGGGACTACCTGCGGGACACCGTCGCCCAGGCCCGCAAGGACGGGTACACCGAGACGATCTTCGGCCGGCGGCGGTACGTGCCCGACCTGAACAGCGACAACCGGCAGAAGCGGGCGATGGCCGAGCGGATCGCGCTGAACGCGCCGATCCAGGGCAGCGCGGCCGACGTCATCAAGGTCGCCATGGTCAACGTGCAGCGACGTATCGAACGGGAAGGTCTGCGCAGCCGGATGTTGCTGCAGGTGCACGACGAGCTCGTCTGCGAGGTCGTCGAGGACGAGTTCGACGCGATGGCCGCGGTGCTCGAGCAGGAGATGGGCGGCGCCTATCCGCTGGCCGTTCCGCTCGAGGTCTCGGTCGGCTCCGGGGCGAATTGGGATGCCGCCGCCCACTGAGTCGCCGGAACGGGCCGCGCATTCCGTGCGTCGGCACGCCGGGCCGGCCGATGTCGCTTACGCTCCGTGTCGGCAATCGGTGGCAGGTCCCGGAAGCGAAGGTCGGCTCATGAACAACACCACCTATGACCTGTCCACCTGGGGCGTCGGCGCGATCGTCGGGGTCAGCCTGCTGGGCCTGGCCATCTGGATCGTTTTCCTGATCGCGTACATCAAGATCATCAGCAAGGCCGGCTACTCCGGCTGGTGGGTGCTGATCATGTTCGTGCCGATCGTCAACGTGATCATGCTGCTGGTCTTCGCCTACAAGGAGTGGCCGATCCAGCGCGAGCTCAAGGAGCTGCGGGCCTGGGCCAACCAGATCCAGCGCGGCCCTGGGCCGCAGCAGTTCGGCGGCGGGCGGCCCGGCGGTCCGCAGCCCGGCGGTCCGCAGAACCCTTACCAGCAGCGGTAGCCGGGACGCCGTCAGCATCGTTGGCCGAGCGTGCGAGGCCACTATCGGCACTGATGGGCGGGCACTGACACCAAGCCGGCGACGGAGGAGCCGGATTGTTCAGTGGCCAGCCAGTCGGCTGACGAAGATCGCGGTACCAGGGAAGTACTCGCCGCGCAGCGGTGACCACTGCCCCCACTCCTGCTCGAAGCCTTCCGGCCACTCCGGCTCGATCACGTCCTGCACGACGAATCCGGCGGCCACCAATTCGCGGATGCGGTCGCCCATCGTCCGGTGGTGCTCGACGTATGCCGGCACGTCCGCGGCGTCCACCTCGACGTAGGGCGACCGGTCGAAGTAGGACTGGATCACCGTGAGGCCGGCCGGGCCCGGGTCGTCCGGGAAGGCCCAGCGCATCGGATGGTTGACGGCGAACACCCAGCGCCCACCGGGCCGCAGCACCCGGGCCACCTCGCGCATCAGTTGCGCGGAGTCGGCGACGAACGGGATCGCGCCGAACGCCGAGAACGCCACGTCGAACGAGCCCGTGGCGAACGGCAGTTCGCACGCGTCGGCCTGGACGAGGGGCACCTCGATCGCGGTGCGGGCGGCGGCCGCCCGGGCGTGCGCGAGCATCCCGGCCGACAGGTCCAGCGCGACCACCTCGGCGCCGCGGACGCGCAAATACCGGGCACAGGGCGCCGACCCGCAGCCGATCTCGACGATCCGCCGGCCGGTCACCTCGCCGAGCAGTCCGGCGTCGGCCTCGCGCAGGTTCTCCGGACACCACACGAAATCCGCGTCCCCGAGGAACGCACCGTGCTCGGCGTGATAGTTGTCGGCGTCGGCGTCCCACCAGCGGAGATTGGCCGCCCGGCTGGTGGCCTGGTCCGCCGCACGCACCCGCGGCCGGGTCGGGCCCAATGGTTCGACTACGGGTGTGTCCTCGTCCACCGCGCTATGGTGCAGCATCGACCGTGCGCCCGGCGGCCGACCGGCGGCGATCCCCGAGGGGATTTACCCGATCGAGTGGTCATGGCGTACGCTGGATGCTGCGTTGTGGGTCTGTGCTGTCTCGGAATGGAGCAGGCCGCACTCGTCAGGTCATCACCGAAAGCATCGCCTTGCAGTAGTGGGAGCACTCCCTGGGGCGTCGTTGCAGGTCACCCCGGCGAACGGATCCGCCGCGTGCCGCACACCCGCAGATCCCGCGCCGGGTCGTCGGCCGTCACCGGCCGCGCTTCCCGAGGGATCCCGACACCACCCGTCCGGAGCACCCCAGCACATGTCCACCCCTACCGTCACCGTCCCGCAGGTCGCCATCAACGACATCGGGTCGGCTGAGGACTTCCTCGCCGCCATCGACTCCACCATCAAGTACTTCAACGATGGCGACATCGTCGAGGGCACCATCGTCAAGGTCGACCGCGACGAGGTCCTGCTCGACATCGGCTACAAGACCGAGGGCGTCATCCCCTCGCGTGAGCTGTCCATCAAGCACGATGTCGACCCCAGCGAGGTCGTCGAGATCGGCGAGCACGTCGAGGCCCTGGTTCTCCAGAAGGAGGACAAGGAAGGCCGCCTCATCCTGTCCAAGAAGCGGGCTCAGTACGAGCGCGCGTGGGGCACGATCGAGAAGATCAAGGAAGAGGACGGCGTCGTCTCCGGCACCGTCATCGAGGTCGTCAAGGGCGGCTTGATCCTGGACATCGGGCTGCGCGGCTTCCTGCCGGCCTCCCTGGTCGAGATGCGGCGGGTCCGCGACCTGCAGCCGTACGTCGGCCGCCAGCTGGACGCCAAGATCATCGAGCTGGACAAGAACCGCAACAACGTGGTGCTGTCCCGCCGCCAGTGGCTCGAGCAGACCCAGTCCGAGGTGCGCAGCGAGTTCCTCAACCAGCTGGGCAAGGGCCAGGTCCGCAAGGGCGTCGTCTCCTCGATCGTCAACTTCGGTGCGTTCGTGGACCTGGGCGGCGTCGACGGTCTGGTGCACGTCTCCGAGCTGTCCTGGAAGCACATCGACCACCCGTCCGAGGTCGTCGAGGTCGGCCAGGAGGTCACCGTCGAGGTCCTGGACGTCGACATGGACCGCGAGCGGGTCTCGCTGTCGCTCAAGGCGACCCAGGAGGATCCGTGGCGGCACTTCGCCCGGACCCACGCCATCGGCCAGGTCGTCCCGGGCAAGGTCACCAAGCTGGTGCCGTTCGGCGCGTTCGTTCGCGTCTACGACGGCATCGAGGGCCTGGTGCACATTTCCGAGCTGGCCGGCCGGCACGTGGAGATCCCCGAGCAGGTCGTGACCGTCGACGACGAGATCTTCGTCCGGGTCATCGACATCGACCTGGAGCGGCGCCGGATCTCGCTGTCGCTCAAGCAGGCGAACGAGGGCATCACCGCCGAGA
>NZ_JBGAKE010000030.1:0-62248 GCF_044224575.1 Nakamurella sp. | reverse complement strand
CCGGGCCGGGCCCGCAGGATCCGCCGGCAGGCCTCCGTCCCGTCGATGCCGGGCAGCCGGACGTCCATCACGATCAGGTCGGGCGCCAGCTCGTCCGCGAGGTCGACGGCCTGCTCACCGGAGCCCGCCTCGCCGACCAGCTCCAGGCCGGGAGTGGTCTCGATCAAGGCCGCGGCGGCCCGTCGGAATTGTGGTTGGTCGTCGACGAGTAGGACGCGGATCGGCACCGCGTCGCCGGTCATCGGCCCCCCTCCTGGAAATCAACGGAGCGATGCGGCGCCCATGATTCGCTCATCGGCGACCCTCGGCCAGGTACAGCAACGCGGCCCTGACCCGCGGGTGGTTGACCCGGTCGCCGGACAGGCCGAGCTTGGTGAAGATGGAGTTGATGTGCTTCTCCACCGCGTGCGGGGTGAGCACCAGATCCTCCGCGATCGCCGCGTTCGTGCGGCCTTGGGCGATGCCCTCCAGCACCTGCCGTTCCCGGCGGGTGAGTCGGCCCAGCTCGCCGTCGCCGGCCAGCGTGCGGGCGTCGATGAGCGTCTCGACCACCTTGGGGTCGATCACCGACCCGCCCCCGGCGACGATGCCGATCGCGCTCACCAGCTCGTCCAGGTCGCTGACCCGCTCCTTGAGCAGGTACCCCCGGCGTTGGGTGCCCTGCCCGAGCAGGGCCCGCACGTATCCGGGTTCGGCGTATTGGCTCAGCAGGATGACGCCCATCCGCGGGTGCGCCCGGCGGCAGTGGTCGGCGACCCGGATGCCCTCGTCCCGCCGGTCGGGCGGCATCCGGATGTCGGTCAGCACGACGTCCGGCCGGTGCTCGGCGACTGCTTCCAGCGTCTCCGGCAGGTCCGCGCAGCCGGCGACCACGTCGACCGAGTCGACGGTGGCCAGCATGCCGCGCAATCCTTCCCGGAGCAGGAAGTTGTCCTCGGCCAGCACCACGCGGTGCGTCATGCGGCCGCTCCTTCCCCGTCCAGCGGGAGCCAGGCCCGCGCGATGCGGCGACCGCCGGTCTCCGTGACGGTCAGCGTGCCGCCGAAGGCGTCGACGCGGTCGTTGATGGCGGCCAACGTCGCCGCCGTGGCCAGGCCGCCGTCGTCGCCGGCCCGGTCGGTGTCCTCGGCCCGGGCCGGCGTCACGACGTCGACGGTCACCCGGTCGGACCGGACCTCGACCGAGACGATCGGCCGGGCGCCGTCGATCGCCCGGTGGGGCAGCGCGGCGACGATGAGGAAGTACAGGCAGGATTCGAGTGTCGGATCGGACCGCAGCCGCGGATCGTCGGCCACCGCCAGGTCCAGCCCCACTCCGGTGCGCAGCTGCCAGCCCTCCAGGGCCGCGGCCAGGCCGCCCTCGCCCAGCCGGGGTGGGTAGATGCGGCGGGCCAGGTCCCGCAGCTCGTCAAGCCCCTGCCCGACCAGGTCGCGGGCCCGGCCGATCAGCTCCGGCCCGGCCGGATCCCCGGCGGGCGCCTGCAAGGCCCGCCCGATGAGCCGATCGGCGGCGTCCAGGCGCGGGTCGACGCGACCCCGGATCTCCGCCGTGATCGTGTCCGACTCGTGCTGCCGGACCCGGCCGATCCGCTCGTTGGAGGCGGCGATCTCGTCAGTGAGCCGTTGCAGTGCGGCGGCCCGGCGCTGCAGCTCGACGGTGAGTCGCACCGTCGACATGGCCAGCCCGGCCGGGCCGGCCAGTTGCCGGAGCAACGCGTTCTCCCGGTTGGTGCCGGCCGGCCGGGCCACGTCCGCCTCGATCTCACCGACCGTGTCGCCGTCGTGCCGGACCTGCACGACGACCGGCGCACCCTGCGGCCCGGCCCGGTCGGGCCACACCTGCGACAGGGTCCGGCCGCCGTCCAGCCGGACACGCACCTCGGAGCGGTCGACCTGCAGGGTGCGGCCGGTGATCTCGGCCAGCGACGGCAAGACGTCCTCGATGGGCAAGGCGGTGGACATCCGGCGCAGCAGCGTGCGGCCCGCCTGGTACCCGTCGGCGCGGTCCCGCAGCACGATCCGCTCGGCGAGCCGGGACAGCGCCCCGCCGGTGCCGCCGAACAGGGCCCCGACCACGGCCATGGTGACCACCACGACCCACACGGGCATGCCACCGACCGCCGGCCACACCCGCTCCGACCACACCTCCGCGACGGCGAAGGCGACCAGGGCCAGCGAGAAGCGAAAGCCCAGGATGAGTGCCGTCACCCGGCGACGGTCAGGCATGGCCGGCCACCCCGTCGGCCACGGCCCCGCTGCCGGTGGGGACGCAACCGTGCACCACGGTCCCGGCACCCGGCGCGGAGTCCACCGCGATCGTGCCACCGACCGCCGCGACGCGGTCGTCCAGGCCGCGGATTCCGCCCAGACCGTTGGCCGGCCCGGCGATCCCGCGACCGTCGTCGGCGACGGTGAACTCGATGCCCGCCTCGCCGTCGCGGACAGTAATCGAAATCGTCTTTCCCGCTGAGTGTTTCACCGCATTCTGGACGGACTCGGCGCAGCAGAACCAGACGGCGACGGCGGCGTCCGACCATCCGGCGTCCGGACCGGGCCGGGGGGGCAGGTCGACGGTCAGGGTGACGGCGAAGCCGGCCTGTTCGGCCCGGGCGGCGACGGCCGCGAGCCCGCGCCGCAGATCGCCGTCCCGGAGCCCGGCCGGCAGGCCGCCGGCAGCGAGCTCGTGCAGCTCGCCGGCACCGGTTCGCAGGGTGTCGCGCACCGCGGTCAGGATCTTGCCGGCCGCCGGCGGGCCGATGGCGCCGGCCATCCGGAGTTCGATCATGGCGGCGACCAGGGTCTGCTGGGCACCGTCGTGCAGGTTGCGCTCCAACCGGAATCGCTCCCGGTCCTGGGCGGCCACCATCCGGTGCCGGATGGTGCGCAGCTGCTCGGCCCGGGCGGCGAGCTGATGCACCCGGCGTTCCAGATGATCGGCCAGGGTCGCGTTGTGCAGCAGCAGCCCGGCGTGCTCGGCCAGGTCGGCGAGCAGCGCCTGCTGCGCCGCCGGCAGCCGTTCGCCGGGGGCGAGATCGACGGTCAGCACGCCGATCCGCCGGCCGTCGTACGCGATCCACCAGTGCCGGCCGTCCACCAGCGCGGGGCGGTCGGCGTCGTCCGCGGCGGATCCGCCGGCCAGCCGGGACCAGCGGCCGCCGAGGTCCTCCCACAGCTGGGCGCGCCGGGCCCGGGTGGCCCGCACGACGACGGTCACCAGTTGCTCGAGTTCGTCGGCCCGGCGCAACAGGTCCAGGCCGCTGATCAGGGTGCCCATGGCCGCCGCGGGGTCCAGGTCCTGGCCGAAGACGATCCGGTTGACCCACCGCCGGATGACGTCCCACCCCCAGCTCAGCACCACCGCGGCCGCCGCCATGACGACGACCGTCCACCAGCGACCGCCCGAGGACAGCAGCCCGCCGGTGACCACCGCGGCCAGGTACACCAGGCCGGTCGCCACCAGCAGGACGGTGGCCACCAGCACCCGACCGAGCAGGCGGTCCAGGCCGAAGATCCGATACCGCACCAGCGCGACGAACAGCACCACCGGCACGATGGCGAACACCACCGGGAACAGGTCGGGCAGCCCGGCCGCGAGGTTGGCCGCCGGCGCCCCGCCGATCCCGGCCAGGGCAAGGGCCTGCGCGACGCACCAGAGCACCGCGACCGCCAGCGCCGGGAGCAGGGCGCCCATCAGCAGCCGGGCATTGCGCCGGTCCTCCGGGGAGGTCGCCGGATCGCGCAACCGCAACGCCTGGGCACCGACCCCGGTGACCGGGATGAGGACGCCGAAGAAGATGACGAAGAATTGCGGATGCAACAGGAAATCGCTCCACCAGCAGATGCCGGCGACGACGGCGGTCACCGCGACGGCCGCGACGGACAGCCGCCGGCCGGACAGCCCGATCCGGCGCGGCAACCGGCCGTCCGGGAACAGCGCCACCCCCCACAGGTAGCAGACCCCCGAGGCGATGTGAAAGCCGAAGTGCAGCAACGAGACCGGCCAGGGGCTACCGATCAACCGGAACGCCTCGTGGCTGGGCAGGTTGAACGTGGCCGCCGTACCCAGCAGACCGACGGCCAGCAACCGCGGCACCAGCTGGTCCCAGCTGCGGATCAGCAGCACGACCCCGAGCACCAGGTTCAGCGCGCTGAAGGCGTACTGCAGCAGGGTGACCCCGGTCAAGCCGGTCATCGGCATGGACGGCGTCAGCAACTCGGTCGCCGGGGCGGCGAGGATGCCGCCGGTCGACGCCAGCACCCGCACCTCATCGGACACCGCGCCGACGTCGGTGACCGCGACCGGCAACAGGCCCAGCAGCAGCCACGCGAGCAGGCCCGCCGCGTACGCCCACGCGACGACCCGCAGCAGCGACGATCCGGATCGTGAGCCCACAAATGTGCATTATCGGACCTTTCCGGCCATCGGGAGCGCTCGGGCCGCCGGCCCGGCACCGTCGAACCTGCCCGCAGGCCGCTCGGTGGTCGAGGGTGCCCGCCGGCGGCTTCCGATCGGGGTGCCTGCACCCCCATGTCGGCCCACCCCGGCCACCGCCATCGCCGCGGCCCCTTCCCGCGCGGATCAACAACGGCGGCGCGCATGAAGTCGTCGACTCGCCACCCACGCGTCACATTCGGCGTGAGTTGATCCGCGCACGGCCCACGGCCGGATCCGTCTGAGATTCTTGTGATCGCGCCCGATCACCATTGGCCGGGAGCCGCGAGGGAGGGGTCGGGTGGATACCGGGCAACCGCGACTGCTGCTCGTCGAGGACGACGGCCGGCTCGGGCCGCTGCTGGCCGAGGTCCTCGGCGATTCCTACCGGGTCGACCTGGCGACCGACGGCCAGGCCGGACTGCATGCCGGGTTGACCCAGACCTACGAGGTGATGGTGATCGACCGTGGCCTGCCGGTGATCGACGGCGTCGATCTGGTCCGTCGGCTGCGCGACCGGGCCGTCACGACGCCGATCCTGATCCTGACCGCCCGGGCGGCCGTGGCCGACCGCGTCGAGGGGCTGGACGCCGGCGCCGAGGACTACCTGGTCAAGCCGTTCGAGATCGACGAATTACTGGCCCGGCTGCGGGCGCTGCGCCGCCGGTCGATCGACCGGGCGACCACCCTGGATCTGGGCCGGCGCCGCTTCGACGTCGCCGGCCGTCGGGTGCTCGACCCGGACGGCAACGATCCGGTTGACCTGTCCGGTCAGGAGGCCGCGCTGCTGGAGGTTCTCGCCCGCCGGCCCCAGCAGGTCTTCACCCGGCCCGATCTGCTCGAAGCGGTGTTCGACCCGGCCGACGACCCGGGGAGCGTCGACACGTACGTGTACTACCTGCGGCGCAAGCTCGGCCGGGAGTGCGTGCAGACCGTGCACGGCCTGGGCTACCGGTTGGGAGTGGCGTGACCGGGCCGGCCGACCCCGACCGGCAACTGCTGCGGTCCGCGACCCGGCGGATGGCCTGGCAGCTGGCCGCAGCCAGCGCCGTCGTCGTCGTGCTCGCGGCCCTGGCCACGCTGGCGCTCAGCCCGGTGCTCGGGCACGGGCGGGGCGGCCACGAGGGCGGCCCCGACCGCGACGACGACGTCCTGCGCACGACGCTGCTCGTGGCCGGCACGATCGGCGTGGCCATCGCCGGGCTGGCCGGACTGTTCATCGCCCGCCGCGCGGTTGCCCCGCTGGGTGAGGCCCTGGCCCGGCAACGACGCTTCGTCGCCGACGCCGGCCACGAGCTGCGCACCCCGCTGACGGTCATGCACACCCGGGCCCAGCTGATCGCCCGGCGGATGCCGCCCGACGACCCCGCGCTGCCCGCGATGCGGCAACTGCTGGATGACAGCCGCACGCTGGGCGAGATCGTCGACGAGCTGCTGGCCAGCGCCCAACTGTCGGCCGACCCCGCCCGGGGCGAGCCGGTCGACGTCCGCGACCTGCTGGCGGAAGTGGCGCGGTCGATGACCGTGCTGGCCGATCAACGCGCCGTCACCCTGCTGGTGTCCGCCCCGGACGACGTGCGGGTCAACGGTTCCCGCACCGCATTGCGGCGGGCGCTCGCCGCGTTGGTGGACAACGCGATCGGTCACACCCCGGCCGGCGGCGCCATCGACCTCGCCGCGCAGGTCACCGGCGACCGGGTCGTGCTGTCGGTCACCGACACCGGTGAAGGGCTGGCCGGGGCCGACCCCGACGAGCTGACCCGACGGTTTGCCCGCGGCCCCCGATCGGCCGACGGACCCGGGGGCCGGCGATTCGGCCTCGGGCTCGCACTGGTCCGTGAAGTCGCGACGGCGCACGGTGGAACGCTGCGGCTCGGCCCCGGCCCGGCCGGTGGGGTGCGGGCCGAGATCGAGATCCCCGCGACGTCCGGCTGAGCTCGGATCCGATCGCCGGGCGGCACCCGCGCGATCGGATCACCGGTGCGGTCCTCCGGGGTGGTCGGGCAGGGCCCCCGGCATCGGCCCGTGCATCATCTGCGGGTGCGAGAACCCCGGCGGACCGAACGCCGGCGGGCCGTCACGAACGGCCGCGACCCCGCCGCCCACGGTGAACACGGCGACCGCGGCGGCGACCGCCAGGGCGGCCCGGTGCCGGTTCGCCGTGCGGAAGGCGTGCCGTCCGCCCAGCCGGGCTCGGCGCACCGTCCGGCGGGTCAACGTGGCAGCCATGGCGGATCCCTTCTGACCGGTTGAAGCCAGTGTGCCGCGATCCGAGTCAGGCCCGCCGGGCGGTGAGCAGCGGTCGTAGTCTGGTCCGCTCCACCGCCTGCACCAGCCGGATCAGCCACGTGCGCACCCCGAGGTACCCCAACAAGCTGACGGCCGCGCCGGTCAGCAGACCGGCCAGCACGTCGAACGGGAAGTGGGCACCGACATAGACCCGGGAGAAGGCCAGCAGCAGTGCGGCGGCCGCACTCGCGGCGCCGAGCCGGCGGCTGACCAGGAAGAGACCCACCGTGACCGCGCCGGCCATCGTCGCGTGATCACTCGGCATCCCCGGATCGCCGGCGCCCGGCAGCAGGATGAGGGCGCCGGGCGCCGCAACCACTGGACGCGGTTCACCGATCAGAGCGGCGAGCGGTTGATTGAGCGCCACGGCCAGCAGGGTGCCGATCGGGGCCCAGATGGCCGCCGCCTGCCGGGCATCGTCACCGCTTTGTCGGGCCACCCACCACCCGACCCCCAGCAGGACGACGAAGACGACCACCCCGTACTGCGCGATGGCCAGCATCGGCCCCTGCAGCCACGGCGTGTCCCGGGTGAAGGCGTTGATCGGGAGAAAAACGGACAGGTTCGGGTCCATCACGGCCTTTCCGGCATGGATCGCGACGCGTCACGGGCCGCGCTTGACCGGTCCCAGCGTGCCGCGGCGAGATCAGAGTTCGCTCAGATCCCGCGTAGGACCTGCGTCGCCCGGGGCCGGCGCAGGTGCCGAGGGCGAGCACAAAGTGCCTGGCGCGCCCCCGAACTTTGGGCTTCACTTGACATGGTGGCCGGACCGGTCGGCCCGGTCGCTCCCGACGACGGCAGAGATGAGGCGTCCGTGCGGCACGACGGCGACGTCCCCACCACCCCGGCCGCCCTGGCCGCGTCTCGGCCCCGGCCGGCGCGGGCACGACCATGACCGACGGCGGCACCGGCGCGGCGCAAGGTTCGCCGCATCATCTGCCGCCGGGCACGATGGTGGGCGCCTACCGGGTCGAGGCGCTGCTGGACCGCGGCGGCATGGCCTACGTGTACGAGGCCACCGACGTGCGGCTCGATCGCCGGGTGGCGCTCAAGGTCCTGGCCTGGCACGACCCGGACAGTTCGGATTTCCGCGAGCGCTTCCTGCGGGAGTCCCGGTTCGCCGCCTCCCTCGACCACCCCAACATCGTGCCGATCTACGAGGCCGGCGAGGCCGACGGGCTGCTCTACATCGCCATGCGGTTCGTCCGGGGCACCAACCTGTCCCGGTTGATCCGGCGCGAGGGCCCGCTGGATCCCCAGCGCACGCTGGCGATCCTGTCGCCGGTGGCCGACGCCCTGGACCTGGCGCATTCCGCCGGCCTGGTCCATCGCGACGTCAAGCCCGCGAACATCCTGCTCGCCGATTCCGCCGACGGGCGGCCGCACGTGTACCTCAGCGACTTCGGGCTGACCAAACGGGCGGCGGCGATGAGCCGGCTGACCGAGGCGGGCAGCTTCATCGGGACGATGGCGTACGTCTCGCCGGAACAGATCCGCGGGGAGCCGCTGGACGCGCGGAGCGACTTGTACGCGCTCGGCTGCGTGGCGTACGAATGCCTCGCGGGCGCCCCGCCGTTCGTCCGGGACGACCAGGCCGCGCTGATGTGGGCCCACCTGAGCCAGCAGCCCACGCCGCTGGCGGAGTCGCGCAGCGAACTCGCCGCCGCCGACCCGGTGATCATGAAGGCCATGGCCAAGGACCCGGCCGACCGGTTCGCGACGGGCCGGGAGTTCACCACCGAGCTGTCGGCGGCGCTGTCCGCCGCCCCATCGACCGGCGAGGACCTGCCGACGACGGTCGGCGCGCGCCCGGCCGCGATGCCGCCCGCCGCCCGCGGCCCGGGGGTCACGGGTCCGCAGATCACCCCGCCGGGGCCGGCCACCGGCCAGGAATTGACCACGGGCCCGGGAGTGACCACCGGGCCCAGCGCGGCCTACGGCTCGGGACCGGCCGTCGGCCCGGGCTCGAGTGCCGGTTCGGGCCCGAGTCCCGGTACCGGACCCGCCCCGGGCCCGAATGAGCTACCGGGCCCCGGGGCCTCCGGCCCGCATGGCGGGCCGGTCCGGCCGGACTCGTCGTCGGGAGCGCACCGGCGCCCATCGTCGTCGCGGCCGGGCAACCGGAAGCCGTTGATCATCGGCCTGGTCGCCGCGCTGCTGGCCATCGCCACCATCACCGGCGTCGCCTGGGCAGTCCGGCCGAGCAATCAGGTCCAGGGCCAGGCCCAGGCCCAGGCCCGGACCGAGATTTCCGACCATTCGCACGGGTCGACACCCGATCGCACCGGCTCCGCCGACGAGGATCAGACCAAGGCCGGCACCACGCCGAGTTCCCCGGAGAGCGCCGACACCGCAACCACTTCCATCGTCGAGGCGGCGCCGGTCCCACCGCCGGTCGCGGCTCCGACCGTCGCTCCCGCGGCGGCCGTGGCCATCCCCAGCATCGCCGGTGACCCCATTCCGGTCGGCGCGACACCGATCGATGCGGGACCGCCACAGTTCATCGCCTTCTCGCCCGACGGGTCGCGGGCGTACGTCAGCCTCTACAACGACGACAAGACCATCAACCTGGTCGACGTCATCAACACCCGCACCACCAAGGCGCTGACGGAGATCCCGGTCGAGAAGAAGCCCTACGCCCTGGCCGTCACTCCCGACGGGAAGTCGGTCTGGGTGCCCAGCCACGATGCCGGCGCCCTCGACATCATCGACGTGGCGACCGACACGGTCACCCAGACGTTGCCGGTGGCCAAGAATCCGCACTGGGTGGCGTTCTCACCGGACGGGCGGACCGCGTACCTGGCAAACCACGAGTCGAACGTGCTCTCCGTCATCGACGTGGCGACCCTGGCCACCGTCACCACCATCCCGGTGGGTACGAGCCCGCACAGCGTCGCCGTCTCGCCCGACGGCAAGCAGGTCGTCGTCGTCTGTTTCGACAGCAACGACACCTACTTCATCGACACCGCCACCAACCAGGTCGTCGGGACGACGCCGGTCGGCACGAATCCGCAGGACATCTCGTACAGCGCGGACGGCACCTACCTGTACGTGGCGAACGTGCAGAGCAACACGGTGTCGGTGATCGACGCTGCCACCCGTCAGGTGACCGCGAGCATCCCGGTCGACTCGCCGACCAGCATCGGTGTGCTGCCCAACGGAAGGTTCGCCTACGTGACCAACCTCAACGCCGGCACGCTGACGGTGCTCAACACGACCTGATCGTCGACGCCCCCGGGGCCGCGCATCCGGAACCCGGTCGTCCACACCGCAACCACGCGGCGTCGCTGGGCGGGACGTCTGCAGTTGATCATGGCCCCGCGGCCGTTCCGCGCGAGCCAGAACGGCCGCGAGCCCATGATCAACTCGACTGCGGGGGCGACTGCGGGGGGCGGTGTGCGGTCGCGGACGGCACCGCTTTGGCATCCTGACGGGATGAGCGGACCTGGGAACTACTCGACGGCGGCGCGAATCGGGCTGGAGATTCTCGGTTGGCTGCTGCTGGCCGCCGGCGTCGCGGCCCTGGTCCTGCCCGGACCCGGTCTGCTGCTGCTCGCACTCGGCCTGTGGGTGCTGGCCAAGAACTACCGGTGGGCCGACCGGCTGCTCGACCCGGTGAAACGGGCTGCCTACCGCGGAGCTGCCGAGGGCGTCAAGACCTGGCCGCGAATCGTCATGTCGACCGTGCTCGCCCTCGGCCTGATCGCCATCGGCCTCATCTGGGGCGTCCGTCCGGCGGCTCCGGTCTGGTGGCCGCTGGCCGAGAAGTGGTGGCTGTTCGGCGGATGGGGCACCGGCGCGTTCCTCATCGCGTCCGGGTTGCTGGCCCTCGGCCTGCTCGGCTGGAGCCTGAAGAACTTCCGCTACGGCACGATGACCCTCGACGAGGTCTACCGGGAGCATCATCTGACCGAACGCCCCCGCCGTTCCGAGTGACGGCGGGCCCGCCCCGCCCGGACATCCTGATGGCCTCACCGTGGAGGAGATCGATGGTCGACACCCCGACTGTGCCCGGCCGGTTCGCCGGCCGCACCGCGATTGTCACCGGCGCCAGCCGTGGGATCGGCCTGGCGATCGCCCAGCGGCTCGTCGCCGACGGGGCCCGGGTCGTGGTCACCGGCCGCAAGCAGCCGGCCCTGGACGAGGCGGTCGCGTCACTGGGGGGTCCGGCCGTGGCACTCGGGGTGGCCGGGCACGCGGCCGACCCCGCCCACCAGGCGGCCACCGTGGCCGCGGCGATCGATACCTTCGGCAGCGCCGATTTTCTGGTGAACAACACCGGGATCAACCCGGTCTACGGGCCACTGATGAACATCGACCTGGATGCCGCCCGCAAGATCGTCGACGTGAACTGCATCGCCGCAGTGTCCTGGCTGCAGCAGGTCCATCGCGGGTGGATGGGCGCGCACGGCGGCGCGGTGGTCAATGTGGCCTCGGTGGCGGGCCTGCGCCCGGCGCCCGGGATCGCGTTCTACGGGGCCAGCAAGGCGATGCTGGTGCACCTGACCGAGGAACTCGCCGTCGAACTCGGGCCGGGCATCCGGGTCAATGCCGTCGCCCCCGCGGTGGTGAAGACCCGGTTCGCCACCGCCCTGTACGAGGGCCGGGAGGAGGCGGTGGCGTCGGCCTACCCGCTGCGCCGGCTGGGCGAACCGCAGGACATCGGCGGCGTGGTTGCGTTCCTGCTCAGCGCCGACGCCGGCTGGATGACCGGACAGACCGTCGTCGTGGACGGCGGTCTGATGCTCGCCGGCGGGCTGACGTGACCCGGCCCGGCGCGCGTGACCTCCCCGGTCTCGATCTGGACCGGCTCGCCGGCTGGCTGCCGTCGGTGCTGCCCGGCGCCGGGGCGGGCCTGCGCGCGGAGCTGGTCGCCGGTGGCAAGTCGAACCTCACCTACCTGCTGTCCGACGGCACGCAGACCTGGATCCTGCGCCGGCCGCCGCTGGGCCACGTGCTGGCGACCGCCCACGACATGCACCGGGAGTACCGGGTGATGTCGGCGCTGCAGGACACCGAGGTGCCGGTGCCCCGGATGGTTGCCTTCTGCGCCGATCCCGAGCTTTTGGGCGCGCCGTTCTATGTGATGGAACGGTGCATCGGCACCCCGTACCGGCGGGCCGCGGAGCTGACCCCGCTCGGGCCGGCGCGCACCCGGCGGATCGCCGATGGCCTGATCGACATCCTGGCCCGGCTGCACGCCGTCGACCCGGCCGCCGTCGGGCTGGCCGACTTCGGCCGCCCCGACGGGTTCCTCGCGCGTCAGGTGGAGCGATGGCGGCGGCAGCTCGAGGCGTCCCGGTCCCGGGAGCTGCCGGCCGCCGGCGCGCTGCACGACGCGCTGGCCGTCGACGTCCCGGCCCCGTCGCCGACCGGCATCGTGCACGGCGACTACCGGCTGGACAACGTGCTCGTCAACGCCGACGACGAGCCGGTCGCGGTGATCGACTGGGAGATGGCGACGCTGGGCGACCCGCTCACCGACCTGGCCCTGATGGTCGTCTACCAGCGGCTCGGCGGGCTGCTCGGGGCCATCGGACTGGACGCCGCCGACGCCCCCGGCTATCCCGCCGAGGCCGACGTCGTCGCCCGGTACGCCGCCGGCAGCGACCGTGACCTGGGCCGGTTCGGCTGGTACCTGGGCCTGGCGTCGTACAAGCTGGCCGGCATCCTCGAGGGAATCCATCTGCGACACAGCCGCGGCCAGACCGTCGGCGGCGGGTTCGCCGGCGTCGGCGACGCGGTGGCGCCGCTGCTGGACGCCGGTCTGCAATCACTCAGGGAGAACGGCTGATGGATTTCGCGTTCGACGCCCGGACCGAGGACCTGCGGGCGAACCTGCTGGACTTCATGGCCGGACACGTCCACCCGGCCGAGCCGGTGTTCCACGACGAACTGGCGACCCTGGCCGATCCATGGGCGTGGGATGCCGCGCCGATCCTCGGCGACCTGCGCCGGGAGGCCCGGCGACGGGGTTTGTGGAACCTGTTCCTGCCGGGTCAACGTGGGGCCGGCCTGACCAACCTGCAGTACGCGCCGCTCGCCGAGATCACCGGCCGCAGCCTGCAGCTGGCTCCGGCGGCGCTGAACTGCGCGGCCCCGGACACCGGGAACATGGAGGTACTGGACTCGTTCGGCACCCCCGAGCAGCGTCGGGACTGGCTGGACCCGTTGCTGGACGGGCGGATCCGATCGGCGTTCGCGATGACCGAGCCCGAGGTGGCCTCGTCCGACGCCACCAACATCGCCACCCGCATCGAACGGGACGGCGAGCACTATGTCATCACCGGGCACAAGTGGTGGATCACCGGTGCGATGAACCCGAACTGCCGGATCTTCATCGTGATGGGCAAGACCGATCCGCACGCCGATCGGCACCGGCAACAGTCGATGATCCTCGTCCCGCGGGACACCCCGGGCCTGGAGATCCGCCGGGGGATGGAGGTTTTCGGTTATGACGATCATGAGCACGGCGGGCACGCCGAGCTGACGCTGACCGACGTCCGGGTGCCGGCAGGGAACCTGATCGGCGGTCCCGGAGACGGTTTCGCCATCGCCCAGGCCCGGCTGGGCCCGGGCCGGATCCACCACTGCATGCGGGCCATCGGCCTGGCCGAACGGGCCATCGAGGCGATGTGCGCCCGGGCCGACGAACGGATCGCGTTCGGCCGGCCACTCGCCCAGCAGGGGGTGATCCGGGACTGGATCGCCCAATCGCGGGTCCGGATCGAGCAGCTGCGGCTGCTCGTGCTCAAGACCGCCTGGCTGATGGACACCGTCGGCAATCGCGGCGCCCACACCGAGATCCAGGCCATCAAGATCGCGACACCCACGACGGTGCAATGGATCCTGGACAAGGCGATCCAGACGCACGGTGCGGCGGGCCTGTCCCAGGACCACTGGCTGGCGGGCGCCTACGCCGGCGTCCGGACGCTGCGCTTCGCCGACGGTCCGGACGAGGTGCACGTGAACGCGCTGGCCCGGGCCGAACTGGCCCGCCAGGCCGCGGCACGCGGCTGACCGGCACGCAGGGGCGGAGCAGGTCGCAGGCGCGGTCTGTGCGGCGCTTCGCTGACGGCCCTGCGGCGCTCCGCTGATCCAAGTCCCAGAACTACGCCGGTGATGTCCGCTTTCCCGGGTCTTGGATCAGCGGACCCGTATGGTCGGACCCCGGTACGGTCGAGCAACACCGATCAGGAAGGACCGCGGGTCATCGTGGACATTGCGCGCACGTCATCGGGACCGTCGTGACCGACGCTCCGCTGGTCCGGTTCGACCGCGCCGACGGCGTCGGCACGATCACCCTGGACTCCCCGGCGAACCGGAACGCCCTGTCCGCCCGGTTGCGCGGCGAGCTGCTGACCCAGCTGGACGCGGCCATCGCCGAGCCCGCGGTCCGGGTGATCGTGTTGACGCACACCGGCCCGGTGTTCTGTTCCGGCATGGACCTGAAGGAGTCGGCGGGAGCGTCGGCCGGCGATCAGGGGGTCAACGAACTCCCGCGGATCCTGGAGACGCTGTGGTGCTCGCCCACCCCGGTGGTGGCGCGGCTGGCCGGCCCCGCCCGGGCCGGCGGGATCGGAATGGTGGCCGCCTGCGACATCGCGGTTGCGGTGGATACCGCGACGTTTGCGTTCAGCGAGGTGCGGATCGGCGTCATTCCGGCGGTGATCTCCACCGTCGTCCTCCCCCGGCTACAGCCCCGTGCGGCCCATGAGCTGTTCCTCACCGGCGAGACCTTCGACGCGGCCCGAGCGGTGCAGGCCGGTCTGCTGAACCGCTGCGTTCCCGCGGACACGCTGGATGCCGAGGTCGGCCGGTTCGTCGGCCTGTTGCGCCAGGGCGCACCCGGTGCCCTGGACGGCACCAAGCGGCTCCTGCGCCGGCCGCGGGGCGACCTGCGTGGCGATCTGGCCGCGCTGACCACCATCTCGGCCGGTTTCTTCGCCGGTTCGGAGGCCCAGGAGGGCATGGCGGCGTTCCGCGAGAAGCGGCTGCCGGCCTGGGTCACGCCGCCGCCACCGGCCTGACGGGCGACCGAGTGGGGGCGCCTCGCCCCACCCCTCGGACCGGCGCGCGACCGGCACTGGATGGAAGGCGAGGCGCCGTCCGGGCCCGACACGTCGGATCCGATCGTTCTGAGTTCCCCGATCGTCGCCGCGGCAAACTGCGATCGCCCTCCCCCGGCGGACGGCGATCGCCTGGCCGGATGCCCGGCTCAGCCGGCCAGCTCGCGCAACCGTGGCCCGATGCGGTAGCGCCGCTGTTCGTCCCGGGCCACCATCCGCCCATCGAGCAGCTCGTGGACCAGCCGGAAGGTCGTCGACAGGGGCAGTTCGGCCCGATGGCTGATCTGGACCAGGCTGAGCCCCATCGAATCACCGGAACCGAGCGCATCCAGGATGGCCAGCACCCGGCCGGTGACCGTGGTCGGGGTGCCGGGCCTGCGGGGCATGTGCATGGTGGTCCTGTCTTGGTGGTGGGGCCCGGACGTCCGGCAACCGTGGAACCCCGACGGCGCGGGCGCGCCGTCGGGGCCGGTCGACGGGACGTCAGGCGTTGGGCCAGCCCGTGTAGGCCTCGGCCAGGTACGCCGATCCGGGCCGGGAGGCGACGACCCCGGCCAGCTCACCCAGCTGCCGCTTGTGTTCGAACGAGCTCGCATCGGCCCGGGTGTGCAGCATGCTCGTCATCCAGTAGGAAAAGTTCTGCGCCTTCCAGATCCGTTGCAGCGCACGGTCGCTGTAGGTGTCCAGCAGCTTGGTCGAGCCGGTCGAGTAGAAGAACTCGATGCTCTCGAAGAGCACCCGGACGTCGGCGAAGGCGAGGTTCAGGCCCTTGGCCCCGGTCGGCGGGACGGTGTGCCCGGCGTCGCCGGCCAGGAACATGTTGCCGTACCGCAGCGGCTCGCAGACGTAGCTGCGGAACCGCAGCACCGTCTTGTCGAAGATCCGGCCCTGCTTGAGCTGGAACCCGTCGGGCCCGTCGAGCCGCTTCTGCAGCTCGGCCCAGATGGCCTGGTCGGTCCACTCGTCCACGTCCTCGTCCGGGGAGCACTGGAAGTACATCCGCTGGACGTTCGCGTCGCGCTGGCTGATCAGGGCGAAGCCGTGCTCGGAATTGCAGTAGATCAGCTCGTCGGCGCTCGGCGGGGCCTCGACCAGGATGCCGAACCAGGCGAACGGGTACTCGACGAAGTTGTCCACCCGCTGGTCCTGGGGGATCGACCACTTGGACACACCGTGCGAGCCGTCCGCACCGACCAGGATGTCGCAGTGGATCTCCCGGGCCCGCCCGTCGGCGCCGGTGAAGGTGATCGTCGGGGTGTCGGTGGTCTGGTCGCGCACCGCGGTGTCGGTCACCGACCAGTACACCTGCCCGCCGTCCCGCTCCCGGGCGGCGGCCAGGTCGACGAACACCTCGTTCTGCGGGTAGAGCCACACGGCCTCGCCGACCAGGTCGGTGAAGTCGATCCGGTGGCTCTCCCCGCCGAAGCGCAGGTCGATGCCCTCGTGCTTGTGCCCGGTGGTGAGCACCCGGTCGGCGACGCCGGAGTCGACCAGCATGGACACGCTGCCGTGCTCGAGAATGCCGGCGCGGTGGGTGGTCCGGATCGTCTCGTGGTCGCGCTTCTCGACGACGATCGAGTCGATGCCGGCCTTGGCCAGCAGGTGGGACAGCATCAGTCCGGCGGGGCCGCCGCCGACGATACCGACCTGGGTGGTGAGGATTTCGGGAGTGCGGGACATGGCCAATCTCCTGTTCGGCTGGGTCGGCTGGGTCAGTGCGACGGGTGGGTGTGGGTGATGTGCTCGGCGTCGTCCTCGGTCTGCGGGAAGGGCTCGGCCGGCGCCGGATCGCGGTCCACCAGCAGGATGCCGACCGCACCGAGCGCGGCGACGGCGGCGAACAGGTAGAAGCCCCACGGGTAGGCCAGGCCGGCGGTGAGCAGCACACCGGTGATCAGCGGGCCGGTGATCGCACCCAACCGTCCGACACCGGCGGCGCTGCCCAGCGCGGTGCCACGGGCGGCGGCCGGGTAGACATGGGCGACGTGGGCGTAGACCAGCACCTGGGCGCTGAAGACGAACATGCCGGCCAGCAGCACGCTGATGTACACGCCGATGCCGGGGATCTTGACGGACAGCAAGGCCAGGAAGATCGCCGCGGCGGCGAACCAGGCGATCGCCGACCGCCGGGTACCGATCTTGTCGGCGACCTGGCCGGCGACGAGCAGACCCAGGACGGCGCCGACGTTGAGCACGAGCAGCAGGGCCAGGGCCGCGCCCAGTTCGTAACCGGCGGCCCGCATGATCTCGGGCAGCCAGGTGTTCAGGCCGTAGACGAGCAGCAGGCCCATGAACGAGGCGACCCAGAACGCGACGGTGGAGCGGCCGAGCCCATGCTGGAACAGCATGCCGGCCGGGTTCTTCGACTTCTTGACCGGCCGGTCCGGCTGCTGCGCGGTCGGCGCAAGGCCGGCCCGGGCCAGCAGGAAGGCATTGGACTCCGGCAGGTACTTGATCATCAACGGCACCAGGACCAGGGCGGGCAGGCTGCCGATGACGAACATCCACTGCCAGCCGTAGCTGCTGATGACCAGGATGCCCAGCAGGGCGGTGAGCACGGCACCGACGTGGTAGCCGGTCATCATCGTGGTCGTGGCCCGGCCACCTCGGCCCCTGGATGCGTACTCGTTGATCAGAGCGAGCGCGGTCGGCAGCACGCCGCCCAGGCCCAGCCCGGCCAGGAAGCGGAGGACGGCGAAAACAGTCGGGTTGGGCGCGAAGGCACAGGCCAGGGTCAGCACCGAGAAGCTGACGACGGTCCACAGCATTGCCTGCCGGCGACCGATCAGGTCACTGATGGTGCCCGCGGCCAGGGCACCGATCATCACGCCGACGAGGCCGACGACCGAGATCACCGAGGCGGAGTTGGGGGTCAGCCCCCAGCCGTCGTACTTGAGCAGGGACGGCAACACGGCGCCGAGCACCACGAGGTCGAAACCCTCGAGGGCGACGGCGATCCAGCAGAGCGGGGCGACCCAGCCGGCGTACCGGGCCCGCGGGTTCAGGTTTGCGGCGACGTTCAACGTCAACACCTTTCGCAACAACAGTGGTGGGAAGGGCAAGGGGGGTCGCCGGCTGTGACGACCAAGGGGACGACGGGGTGGGTAGGAATACCTTCGCGGCCACCGGCCGGGCCGGTCAACGGCCGGCTTCCGATAGTTGGAAGGCGATCCGCAGGCGGCACCCGGAGTCAGCGGGTCGAGCCGAGCATCCGGCCGATCCCCCGGCCGGCCAGCTGCACGGCCGGGACCAGCCGGTTCAGCTCCCGCCGGGTGCTGGCGGTGACCAGGCCGAGGGCCGCGACCACCCGGTCCGTCCGGTCGTAGACCGGCACCGCGAGCGAGCTGGAGCCGGCGGTCATCTCCTCGTGGGTGGTGGCGTAGCCGCGTTCGACGATCTGCTGGAGCTGCCGCTGCAGCCGTTTGGGTTCGACGATCGTCAATCGGGTGTGCCGGGTCAGCCGGGTCAGCACCCGGTCCTGCAGGTCCCGACCGCCATGGGCGAGGAGGACCTTGCCGACGCCGGTTGCGTGCAGCGGCAGCCGGGCGCCCGGTTTGCTGACCACCGGCACGGCGCGCCGGCCGGAGATGCGATCGATGTACAGCGCCCGGTCGCCGTCCAGCACGGCAATGTGCACGTTCTCGCCGGTGGTCGCGGACAGGTCCTGCATGAACGGCAGGGCGATCGCCCGTAGCTCCCGGGATACCGCGGTCAACGAACCGAGAAGCCATATCCGGCGCCCGATCTCATAGCGTCCGTCGGCCCCTCTGGTCAACCCCTCCCAGGCCACCAGCTCGGCGATCAGCCGGTGCGTGGTGGACAGCGGCAGCCCGGTGGCGGTGGCGATCTCGGTCAGCGTCTGCCGAGAGTGGGCCTGATCGAAGGTGCCCAAGACGGCCAGCGCCTTGGACGTGACGCTGCGGCGTGGCCGTTCCGGAGCCGACACGACGTCCAGTCTGGCACCGAGCAGGCGCGTCGGGTTTCACCCGGCCGCATCCTTGAACCCGAAGTGGGGTGACCCGGCCCCGGCATCATGCCCGCCCGGCGGGATCGCGGCCGACGGAGGAGCATGAGCGGCATGCGCGCCTCGACGGCGATCGAACCGACCACGGTCGGCTCGCTGCTGTCGGTCAACGTCGGGCGGCCCCGGAACGTCGAGTGGAGCGGCCGGACGGTCTACACCGGGATCTGGAAGTTGCCCGTCGAGGGTCCACAGATGGTCCGGCGGCTGAACATCGACGGTGACGGTCAGGGCGACACCGGCGGGCATGGCGGCCCCCACCGGGCGGTGATGGTCTACCAGATCGAGTCGTACTCGCACTGGCGGCAGCACCTGGGCCGGGACGATCTGGGCCACGGCCATTTCGGCGAGAACTTCACGGTCAGCGGCCTTTCCGATGCCGAGGTCTGCGTCGGCGATCGCTACCGGATCGGCACCGCCGAGTTCGAGGTCAGCCAGCCCCGCGTCACCTGCTTCCGGGTCGGGATGCGCCTGGGCCGCCCCGACATGCCCAGCTTGCTGGTCGCGCACCATCGGCCGGGGTTCTACCTGCGGGTGCTCGCCGAGGGTGTCGTCACCGCCGGGGACGACATCGTCAAGACGGCCGACGGCGCGCACCGGATGAGCATCGCCGACGTCGACGCCCTGCTCTACCTGCCGCACCCTGACCTGTCCCGGATGCGGACCGCGCTGGACGTCGCGGCGCTCAGCCCCGGCTGGCAGGGCTCGTTCCGCGACCTGCTGGCCGCCGCCGCGAGCGGCGCGCCGGCGGCGGCCGGGGTGGTCGGCGCCGCACCGGCGTGGCCCGGCTTCCGGCCGCTGCGCGTCGTCGACATCACCCCGGAAAGCCCGACGGTGTCCTCGTTCCGGTTGGCCGACCCGACCGGAGCGGCACTGCCGGCGGCCCCGGCCGGCCAGTACGTCACCGTCCGCATCCCGCGGGCGGACCGGCCGGTCGTGCGCAGCTACTCGCTGTCCGGTCCACCGGACGCCGGGACCTACCGGATCAGCGTCAAACGCGAGGCCGCGGGCGTCGGCAGCGCCTGGCTGCACGAACACACCCGGGTGGGCGACACCCTGGAGGTCGCGGCGCCCCGCGGCGAGTTCCTGCTCGCGGACGGCGCCGGCCCGGTCGCGTTCGTCTCGGCGGGGGTCGGCGCCACCCCGGTGCTGGCGATGCTCTACCAACTGGTCGCCACCGGCAGCCGGCGGCCGGTCTGGTGGTTCCACGCCGCCCGCGACCCGGCCGAGCAGGCGTTCGCCGCCGAGGTCGCAGGGTTGATCGATCGGCTGCCCGATGCGCACCTGCAGGTCCGCTACAGCGGCCGCGCCGGGCACCTGGACGCGGAGGCCTTCCGATCGGCCGGGGTTCCGGCGGAGGCCGTCGCCTACCTGTGCGGCCCGGAGGGATTCATGCGCGGCATGGCGGCGGCCCTGGCCGCCGCCGGCGTGGACGCCAGCCACATCCACAGCGAACTGTTCGGGTCCCGCAGCGCAATCAACCCGGGGGTGGTCGACGCCCACCGGGTACCGCCCCATCCGCCGCCGGACGCCCCGGGCTCCGGGCCGACCGTGACCTTCGCCCGCAGCGGGCTGAGTGTGCCGTTCGACGCTCGTTTCGGCACCCTGCTCGACCTGGCCGAGGCCTGCGATGTGCCGACCCGCTGGTCCTGCCGCACCGGCGTCTGCCACACCTGCAGCACCCCGCTGCTGGCCGGCACGGTCACCTACCGGCCGGAGCCGCTCGATCCGCCGGCGGCGGGCGACACCCTGGTCTGCTGCGCCGAACCGCGCACCGACGTCGTGCTGGACCTTTAGTCGGCCGAGTGTGCGAGGCCGCCAGGTGGGCAGTAGGACCGGGCGCAGGCAATCTGGCGACGAAGGAGCCTGATTGTTCAGCGCGGGGATCGTCTTCCTGTATGCGACCCGCTTCATCGCCGGCATGGGCATCGGTGGAGAGTATGCGGCCATCAACTCGGCGATCGACGAGTCGATCCCGGCGCGGTACCGCGGCCGGATCGACATCGCCGTCAACGGAGGCTACTGGCTGGGCGCCGTCATCGGGACGTTGGGCGCCTTGTTCCTGATGGGCGCCGCGATCATGATCGCCGGCGGGCTGGTCGAGGTCTGGTTGGGCATCGACGCCGAGCACAAGTCGCTGGAGGACATCGCCAGGCCGGTGTCGTCGGCCGGCCGGCGCTGAGCCCGGTCGGCCCCGCCCGGCGGGTGGCCGGTCAGGTCATGACCGCCCGCAACCGGATCATCAGGGCGCGCAGGATGCGCGAGACCTGCATCTGGCTCACACCGAGGCGCTCCGCGATCTCACTCTGGCTCATCTCGGCCACGAACCGCAGGGCAAGCACCCGCCGGTCGCGCGCGGAAAGCTCGCGGATCGCGGCGCCGAGATCGAGTTGCTCGACCACCCGGTTCATCTCCCGGGTGGCGCGCTCGCACCCGATCCGCGCGACGGCCGCCCCGCCGTCCGCGTCCGCGGTCACCGGTTGGCACATCCGGGCCGCCACCCGCTGCCGACGGACCCGTTCGACGCTCGAACCCGCCGCGGCCGCCACATCGCTCTCGGTGGGAATCAGCCCGAGGCACTGAACCAGTTCCGCCTCGGCCGCCTGGTGCAGGGCCAGGTCCTCCTGCAGCGAGCGGGGCATCCGAATTGGACGGCAGTGGTCACGGAAATACCGCTTGATCTCACCCTCGATCGTCGGGCTCGCGAAATGCGTCAGCGCGGGATCCAGCTCGGGGTGCCAGCGCCGGACTGCCTTGCACAGGCCGAGCCTGGCCAGTTGGCGCAGGTCGTCGTCGTCGACACCGCGGCCGCGGAACCGCCGGGCGATGCGGTCGGCATACGGGCGGAAACGCTCGACCACGGCCGACTCGCAGCGCCGCAGTGCGGCGTCATCGTTCCCGTCGCGCGCGGCGATGAGCCGCGCCAAGCAGTCCCGACGCTCGATCGACTGGGCATCCGGGACGGCAGGGCGACGAGCGGGAACCGGACGGAATTGAACCAGCGCAGCCATGAAAGAACCCTTCGCGGGCAGGGGATTTGGCTGGCATCTGGTTGAGCCATACGACACCATCATTTACCTCGTCGACGGCGAATGCAAACTCTCGGGCGCTCAGGCCGACTCAGCGGGTGCCCGGCCGGCTCACCTCCGGCGCGGATGGGCCGCCCCCGGCAGCTCGGCGGCCCGGCCCTCCGCGAGCAGCGACAACCGCAGCAGGGCCTCGCGATTGCGCGGAACGATGAGCACCTGCCGAATCGGCTGCGGCACGAGCCGGCCGGGACCGCCGGCCACGTCCTCGGCCATGCCGATCGCGGTCCGCCCGTCATCCTGCTGGTCCAGACTCATCCGGACCACGGCCTCGCCGGCCGGCCAGGCGCGGGCCCGAAGGACCAGTTCACGTTCGACGACCACGGACAGCACGCTGGTGCTGTCGTCGATCAGAGCCGGCCAGACCCCCACGGAATGGTGGATCCGGGCACCGGCCTCGGGCCATCCCGGATCGACATCCCGGATGCGGGACGCCCCGACCACCCAGGACGCGTACAACCACCCATTGGACAGGACGGCCCAGACCGCCGCCGCCGGCGCGTCGACCACCCGTCGGACAACGGCGCTACCGCTCGAAGAAGCCATCTCGGTCCAGTACCCGGCGGTTCCCCGCGTCAACCGGTGGGTTGACGGCGCCGGTCCACGGGCACAGACCCTGGCATGACGACCGAAGCCGTGGATGCCGTCGTGGTCGGCTCCGGCCCCAACGGGCTGGTCGCCGCCATCGCCCTGGCGGACGCCGGTTGGCAGGTGTTGGTGGTGGAGGCACAGGATCGGCTCGGCGGCGCCGTCGCGAGCGGCGAGGTCACTGCGCCCGGCTACACCACCGACCTGTTCAGCGCGTTCTACCCGCTGGCCGCGGCGTCACCGATCATCCGCGACCTCGATCTGCGGGCCCACGGGCTCCGCTGGGCCCATGCCCCCGACGTACTGGCCCACCCGCTGCCCGACGGGTCATGCGCGGTGCTGTCCACCGACCCCACCCGGACCGCGGCCAACCTGGAAACCTTCGCCCCGGGTGACGGGGACGCCTGGCTGGCGATGGTGGCGCACTGGAATCGAGTCGGCGACGGGTTGCTCGACGCGTTGTTCACCCCCTTCCCGCCACTGCGGCCGGCCGCCGGCCTGCTGCGTCGCATCGGTCCGGCGGGTGTCCTGGAGCTGGCCCGACTCGCCGCCCTGCCGGTCCAGCGGCTGGCGAAGGAGTCGTTCGCCGGCGCGGGCGGGGGGCTGCTGCTATCCGGCAACGCCCTGCATGCCGACATCCCACCGGTCGCCGCGGGGAGCGGGCTGTTCGGCTGGTTGCTGTCGATGCTCGGCCAGGACGTGGGCTTTCCGGTTCCCCAGGGCGGCGCGGGCCGGCTGGCGGACGCCCTGGCCGGCCGCCTCGTCGCGGCCGGCGGCGCCACCCGTACCGGCACGCCCGTCACGTCGATCCGGGTCGTCAACGGCCGCGCGGCCGGCGTGGAGTGCGCCGACGGTACGCGGATTTCCGCTCGCCGGGCGGTCCTCGCCGACGTGTCGGCGCCGGCGCTCTACCGGGACCTGGTTGCGGCCCGGCACCTTCCGCCGGGCCTGCCGGACGCGCTCGACCATTTCGAGTGGGATCACGCCACGCTCAAGGTGAACTGGGCGCTGCGGTCCCCGATCCCGTGGCGGGCGCCGGGCGTGCGCGGCGCCGGCACGGTACATCTGGGCGCGGATGGTGACGGCATGATCGACTTCGCCGCGGACCTCGCGGTCGGCCGGATGCCCGAACGCCCCTTCCTGCTCCTCGGGCAGATGTCCACGGCCGATCCGACCCGATCCCCGGCCGGGACCGAGTCCGCCTGGGCCTATACCCACGTGCCGCGGAATGCGACGGCGGAGTGTCTCGACCGGCAGGTGCAGCGGGTCACGGATACCGTCGAGCGGTTCGCCCCCGGCTTCCGCGACCTGGTCCTGGCCCGCGCGGTGCAGTTGCCCGCCGATCTGCAGGCGGCCGACGCCAATCTGGTCGGCGGGGCGACCAACGGCGGCACCGCCGCCATCCACCAGCAGCTGGTTTTCCGGCCGGTGCCCGGCCTCGGCCGACCCGAGACCCCGATTCCCGGTCTGTACCTGGCCAGCGCCGCGGCCCATCCCGGTGGTGGCGTGCATGGCGCCTGCGGCTGGAACGCCGCCCGCGCGGCCCTGGCGACCGACGGGTGGTTCGGCGGGCTGCGGCGGCGGCTGAGCCGCACGGCTTGGTCCCGGCTGCTACCCGCCGGCTGATCCGCGCGGTCGGTCAGGCCTCCTTCGCCACCGATGCCGTCAAACGTGTTCGTATCGCGACGGGCCGGCCGCGCCGGGACGGTCGGTTCGAGTGGCCGGCGAGCCCCCCATGATGGCCGGCCGAAGGTCCGGAGCGACACGGACCTGCTCGGCGACCGGACGACCGGATCAGTCGGTCTCGGGGAGGCTGCAGTACAGGCAATCCGTGGCGCAGTCGGTGTATTCTCCCAGTGATTGCTCGTTCACAGTCGACTCCTCAAACTCGAAAATCATTTGCATTTTCCCGCTCCGGGTACAAATAACGTTAGTGCCGCGCAGATTCCCCGGTCAATGTGGGCGGGGCCACGTTCCGGTGTTCGATCGCCAATCCAGCGCCGAGCAAGCTTGGCAAACTGTCTGCGCAGCAACATCTTTGAATCCGGTGCGGCCCTTGTGATCATTGTGGTCCGCAGATGACCAATATGTAAACATCTCCTTGCCACCTGATGAACGTGCGAATCGGGGGCAGGCACCCGGCAGAAAGGCGCCAAGGGAAAGTAAAGTGATCGTTGGTTCACCTATCCGGCCACACCGGATCGGTCGACCCGGCAGCCACGGCGTCCCCCGGGCGACCGGTCGACCGATCGACCGGCCCCGGCGGCAGTCCTTCGCCAGGCTTACAGTGGGCGGGTGAGCATTCGCCTCGGCTATCAAATGCCCAACTACTCCTATGGCACTCCGGTCGCCCAACTCTTCCCCACCGTGGTCGCGCAGGCTCGCGAGGCCGAAGCCGCCGGCTTCGATGCGGTCTTCGTGATGGACCACTTCTACCAACTCCCCGGCATCGGCTCGCCCGACCAGCCGATGCTGGAGTCCTACACCACCCTGTCCGCGCTGTCCGGCGTCACCGACCGCATCCAGCTGTCCGCGATGGTCACCGGCAACACGTACCGCAACCCCACATTGCTGGCCAAGACGGTCACCACCCTGGACGTGGTCAGCGGCGGCCGGGCCGTCCTCGGTATCGGGGCCGGCTGGTACGAACTGGAGCACCAACAGCTCGGGTTCGAGTTCGGCACCTTCAGCGAGCGCTTCGCCCGGCTGGACGAGTCACTGTCCATCATCGTGCCGATGCTGCGCGGCGAACGGCCCACCGTCGACGGCCGCTGGTACCGCACCGAGACCGCGATGAACGAGCCGCGGCTGCGGGACGACCTGCCGGTCCTGCTCGGCGGGGGCGGGGAGAAGAAGACGTTCCGGATGGCCGCGCAGTACGCGCAGCACCTGAACATCATCTGCAACCCGGACGAGATCCCGCGCAAGCTGGCGGCGTTGGACGAGCGGTGCGCGGAGGTCGGCCGGGACCGGTCGACGCTCGAGACCAGCTACCTGGTGATGGCCGTCGTCGACGAGAGCGGCGACAAGGCCCGGGCCGCCCGGGACGAGCACATGCGCCGGACCGGCGTCGACCTGGCCGCGATGGATCCCGAGCGGCGAAAGTCGGTGGAGGCCAGGCAGTTCGTCGGCACCCCGGACGACGTCGCCGCCCAGCTGCAGGAGCGGGTGCTGGACAAGGGGGTCGACGGGCTGATCGTCAACATGATCGCCAACGGTCATCAACCCGGAATCATCGAACTTGCCGGGTCGACCCTGCGCACGCTCGTCGGCTGATCACGGTGGACTATTCGGACCGGGCGGGCGCACCGATCCGCGGATCGCGGTAGGGACTGGGCCGGCCCGCCGCGTCGTACTCGACGCCGAGGAAGGCGGACATCCCGCGGGGGTCATGCCACAGGATGCGGATCACGGTCCCGTCGGGGTCGGGGATGTCCATACCGGTGACGTAGCCGGGGATGCGCATGATCTCGGTGTGGGCGACCCCCAACCGGTCACAGCGGGCAGCCACGGCGTCGACCACCGCCTCGTCCGGCGCGCGGAATGCGACGACCTCGAACCCGGCGAGCCGTGGCGGCCCCGCGCAGTAATCCGTCTGACGCAGGGCAATCTCGAAGCCGGCGTCACGGTCGAGCAGCTGCACGCCGCGCACGTCGTCGTCCTCGAAGAACTCGGCGATGAGCTCCAGGTCGAACAGGGACCGGTACCAGGACACGCTGTGCCGTAGATCGGATGCCGGCAATTTCACGTGCTTGATCTGACTGAGACCGATACCCATACCCATCCCCCTGTCCGGTTGAGAACCTTACTGTCCGGTATCGGCGGCGGCAATCGACCGACTCGGCGACGACGTCGAACCCCCGGAGCGGCTGGGCCGATCAGCGATCGATCAACCCGTTCAACCAGTTCGGCCCGGCGATGCGCGCGGACGCCGGAAGCCGTTGACGCAGGCCGCGATCGGCGGTGACGACCAGAACCCCACCGGCGGCGGCGAGATCGTCGACGAGCGTGACGATGGCCGAGTCGCCGTCCCGATCGGCGCGGACCACCTCGACCGCGCCGGAACCCGCCGGCGCGGGAGCCGCGCGGGCGGCGCCCTCCACCACGGTGACGAGGCGGTCGATCGTCACGACGTCACCGCCTGGTCCGGCCACTTCGGTTCCCGGCAGCCGGGCCAGCCGATCGAGCAACCGGCCGGCCGCCCCGGCCCGGTCCCGCCACCAGCCGTCCGGCCGGGAGCCGAGCACGTTGGCCACGTCGACGACGACGATCACCCCGCGACGACCGGGTCGGCCGGGGCGGTCGCCGCCGCGCACGGAACGGCCGGGGGTGTGGTTGTCGTCACCGCGGGGTCGCCTGCTCCGTCCAACGCGAGACGGCCCGTTCCAGCGTGTCGTGGTCCAGGCTCATGGCGCTGAACCCCGCCAGGGTCGACATAGGCATGGTGCCGATGACCGAGACCAGTTCGGGGTCCCGGGTCGGGTCGGGCTGCCCGGCGGCCACCGCCTCCCGAATGAGCTCGAGCGCGACCGGGTCGGCCATCCACTCGTGCAGGGTGGAACCCGCGGTGATCGGCGCGGCGATTGACGGCGCGGCCACCTCGACGACCTCGACCAGGGGGAGATCGCGGGAGCTGCGGCCCACCTCGACCGCGAACCGGCCGGCCTCGACGACCCAGCGGTCCAGCAGCTCGGACCAGAAGGAGAATGCCCGTTGACCGAGAGTGACCGATACCGAACGGGACTCGCCCGCAGCCAGGGATACCTTGGCGAATCCCTTCAGCTCGCGGACGGGCCGGGCGACCGACGCGGCGATGTCCCGGACGTACACCTGGACCACCTCCGCGCCGGCGACGGGGCCGGTGTTGGTCACCGTGACCGCGACATCCGCCGCCAGGGTGCCGTCCGCGACCGATCCGGACAGCGTCACCACCAGGTCGGCGAACTCGAACGTCGTGTAAGAAAGCCCGAATCCGAACGGGAAAGCGACGTCGGTCGCGGTTGCGTCGAAACCGCGGTAGCCGACGAAGACCCCTTCCCCGTACCGGACCGCCCCGGAATCGCCGGGGAAGTTCAGGAATGACGAGTTGTCGGCCAGACGGTTCGGGATCGTCTCGGCCAGCCGGCCGGACGGGTTCACGGAACCGGACAGGACGTCGGCGATCGCGCCGCCGGCGGCCTGGCCCCCCAGCCAGGCCTCGACCAGCGCCGTCGCGTGGGGCAGCACCTCCCCCAGCACCACGGCGGATCCGTTGACCAGCACGACGACGACAGCGGGGTTGACTGCGGCCACCGCAGCCAGGGCCGACAGCTGGTTGGCCGGCAGGTCCAGGTGCGTGCGATCGAAGCCCTCCGATTCGTCCGCGCCCGGCAGACCGATGAACATCACCACCGCGTCGGCGTCCACGGCGGCGCGCGCCGCTTCCGCCCGCAGCTCCTCGTCCGCGACGGTCTCACCGATGCCGTACCCCGCCGCGAAGGTGACCTGAGCGAAGACCGCGGTGAGCTCGTCGAGCGCGTTCTCCGCCCGGGTCGGGTTGACCTGAGAGCTGCCGGCGCCCTGAAACCTTGGGGTACGGGCGAATTCGCCGATCACGGCGACCCTGGTCGAGGCGGCCAGCGGCAGGATGGGGCCGGAGTTCTTCAACAGCACGATCGACTCGGCGGCCGCGGCCCGGGCCAGCCGATGATGATCGTCGCGGTCGAACTCCTCGTCCAGGTCGAGCACGCCCATCCCCTTGCCGACCAGGTCGAGCACGGCCCGCACCCGGTCGTCGAGCACCGATTCGACCAGATCACCGGACTCGACGGCGGCCACGATCCGGGCCGGGCTGCGCGGCAGGTTGGGCGGCATCTCCAGGTCGAGCCCGGCCTGCAGGGCGGGCACCCGGTGGTAGACCGCTCCCCAGTCGGAGACGACCAGGCCGCGGAATCCCCACTCGTCGCGCAGCACGGTCGTCAGCAACCATGAGTTCTCCGACGCCGACGTCCCGTTGATCTTGTTGTAGGCGCACATGACCGTCCAGGGTTGGCATCCGGTGACGATCCGCTCGAAGGCCGGCAGGTAGATCTCGCGCAGGGTCCGCTCATCGACGCGGGCGTCCACCCGCAGCCGGTCGGTCTCCTGGTTGTTCGCCGCAAAGTGCTTCACCGACGTGCCGACACCCAGCGCCTGGATGCCGTCGACGATGCCAGCGCCCAGTTCGCCGGTGAGGAAGGGATCTTCCGAGAAGTACTCGAAGTTGCGCCCGCACAAGGGAGATCGCTTGATGTTGATGCCGGGACCCAGGATCACCGACAACCGGCAGGCGCGCGCCTCCCGGGCCAGCGCCGCACCGATCCGGCGCAGCAGTTCCGGATTCCAGGACGAGGCCACCGCGGACGCGGTCGGGAAGCAGGTCGCCGGGAGGCTGCCCCCGAGGCCGACATGGTCGCCCTCGCCCGGTTGGGCCCGCAATCCGTGCGGGCCGTCCGACACCATGATCGATGGGATGCCCAGCCGGTCGACCGGCGCGGTGAACCAGAAGGCCGACCCGGACGTCAATGCCGCCTTCTCGGTCAAGGTGAGCTCGGTCAGCAGCGCGTCCACATCGAGCGTCATCCAGCGATCCTAGGCAGCATGGTGGCAGCATGGGCGGTGTTCACCCCGGAGTTCACCGCCGAACCCGACGCCGACGGAGGTGGGTCGACCGTGCCGGATCCGCGCGCGCCCGACCTGGCCGCGGCCGTCGTCGGGTCCGGGCCGGCCGGCTTCTACGTCGCGGCGGCCTTGCTGGGCCTGCCGGACCGCAACGTCCGGGTCGACATGCTCGAACGGCTGCCGACGCCATGGGGTCTGGTCCGGGCCGGAGTCGCCCCGGATCATCCCAAGATCAAGTCAATTGCCGGATTGTTCGCCAGAACTGCTACCCACGAACGGTTTCGCTTCTTCGGCAACCTCGAGGTCGGGACGCACGTCAGCCGCGACGACCTGCGCGCCCGGTACGACGTGGTGGTCTACTGCGCGGGCGCACCGGACGACCGGGCACTGGGCATTCCCGGTGAACACCTGCGGGGCGTGCTCGGCGCCCGGGATTTCGTCGGCTGGTATAACGGCCATCCGGACTTCCGGGACATCACCGTCGATCTGGCCACCGACCGGGCCGTCGTAGTCGGGAACGGCAACGTCGCCCTCGATGTGGCCCGCGTGCTGGCCACGCCACCCGATCGGCTGGCCACCACCGATATCGCCGACCACGCACTCGACACCCTGCGCGGCAGCCTGATCCACGAGGTGGTGGTGATCGGCCGCCGCGGCCCGGCGCAGGCCACCTTCACGTCGCCGGAGCTGCGCGAACTCGCCGAGCTGACCGGCGCCGCGGTGCTGGTCGACCCGGCCCAGTTGGCGTCGATCGACGACGAGAACCTGCCCCACGGGCCCCGGCACAACGTGCAGATCCTGCGGGACTACGCGGGTATCCGGCCGGTGAACGGCGGCCGCCGGGTCGCCCTACGGTTCCTGACCTCGCCGATCGAGATCCTCGGAACCGACCGGGTCTCCGCGATCGTGCTGGGCCGCAACGAGTTGGACGGGCACGGCCGCGCGGTGGACACCGGTGAACGGCAGACGGTGTCGACCGGGCTCGTGCTGCGGGCCGCCGGCTACCGTGGAGTGGCCGTCCCCGGCGTGCCCTTCGACGACGTCACCGGCGTCATCCCGAATCGGGACGGGCGAATCGACGGCGGGGATCGCGAGTACGTCGCCGGCTGGATCAAGCGGGGCCCCACCGGCATCATCGGCACCAACAAGAAAGACGCGGTGGACACCGTGCACACCCTGGTGGCCGACCTCGCCGCCGGCCCACGGCCATCCCGGGCGGCCGAGCCGGCGGCGGTCGAGGCCTGGCTGCGCGAGCGCCGACCGGAACTGGTCGACCTGGCCGGCTGGGCCGCCATCGACGCCGCCGAGCGCGCGGCGGGCGACCGGCAGGGCCGCCCCCGGGTCAAGCTCTGCACCTGGGAGGAGCTGCTCGCCGCCGCGCGGTCCGTGCGGGTGTGATCGGGCAGCACGGGGCGCCCCGGGGAACAACCGGGCCGGCCGCCGGGTTGCACCCGACCATGAGCATCGCAAACGATCAGGGTATCGACGTCGGCGCGGCCGGCACTTTCGACATCAAGGACCTGGGCACCGTCCGGCGGCTGGGCTTCGGGGCCATGCGGATCACCGGGCCCGGTGTCTGGGGCGAGCCGGCCGACCGGGAGGCCGCCCGGCGGGTGGTGCGCCGGGCCGTCGAACTGGGCGTCGACTTCATCGACACCGCCGACTCCTATGGGCCGGCGGTCAGCGAGGAGATCATCGCCGAGGCCCTGTACCCGTATCCGGCGGGACTGCGGATCGCCACGAAGGCCGGCTTCACCCGTACCGGCCCGAACCGTTGGCACATGCTCGGCCGGCCCGACTACCTGCGCCAGCAGGTCGAATTGAGTCTGCGCCGGCTGAAGGTCGACGTCATCGACCTGTTCCAGTTGCACCGCATCGACCCGGCCGTGCCCGCCGACGACCAGTTCGGCCTGCTCAAGGAGCTACAGGAGGAGGGCAAGGTCCGGGCGTTGGGGCTGTCCCAGGTGTCGGTCCAGGAGATCAAGGCCGCGCAGCAGGTGTTCACCGTGGCCACCGTGCAGAACCGGTTCAACCTCACCGACCGCTCGTCCGCGGATGTGTTGCAGTACGCGACTGCCGAGGGCATCGGCTTCATCCCGTGGGCACCGGTGTCCGCTGGCGACTTGGCCCGGTCGGGCGGCCCGGTCGACACCATCGCGCGCACCCTCGATGCCACGCCCGCCCAGGTGGCGCTGGCCTGGGTGCTGCAGGCCTCGCCGGTCATGCTGCCCATCCCGGGCACCGGGTCGATCCCCCACCTGGAGGACAACCTCGGCGCGGCGACGCTGACGCTGCCCGCGTCCGCGGTGGCCGACCTCGACGCGGCTGCCTGAGTCGCACGGTCCGGCGGGGACGCAGCGGCGCGGGCCGCCGGCGGCATGCCGGCGACCCGCGCTGTCCCGTGACTCGATCAGCTGGCCGGCGGCATCAGCACCGAGTCGATCAGGTACACGGTGGCGTTCTTGGTCTTGACCCCGCCACAGATCACGCTGGCGTCGTTGACCTTCAGGGTGTCGCCGCTGCCGGTGACGGTCAGCGAGGCGCCGTTGACGGTCGGGTGGCTGCCGACGACCTGGCTCGGATCGAGCTGGCCGGCCACCACGTGGTAGGTCAGGATCCCGCTCAGCAACTCGGAATTGGTCTTCAGGGTGTCCATGGTGCTGGCGTCGATCTTGGCGAAGGCCGAGTCGACCGGGGCGAACACGGTGAACTCACCGCTGTTGAGGGTGTTCACCAGGTCGACCTGCGGGTTGACCTTGCCGGACACCGCAGCAACCAGGGTGGTCAGCAGCGGGTTGTTGGAGGCGGCCGTGGCCACCGGGTCCTGGGCCATCCCGTCGACCGAACCGGCGCCGGTGGGCACCTGCTTGGCGTAGTCGGCGCAACCGGGACCGACCAGGCCGGCACCCATCGCTTCGCCGGAGCTCATGGAGCCCGACGACGGGGCCATCGACGAGGACGGGGCCATCGAGGACGATGGGGCCATCGAGGAAGCCGCGGACGACGCGGCCGATGACGCGGAGGTGGCGGCGGGGGTGGCGGACGAGCCACAGGCGGCCAGGGTGACGGCCAGGCCGGCCGCGGCGACCAGGGACAGGGCGCGCTTGATCAACATTCGGATACTCCTTGGTAGATGCGATACACGATCGCGAGGGGAGGACAAAGCTGTACGTCAGGCGGTCACGGTGACCTGCCGGCTGTCGAAACCGGTTGATCCGTCGGGCATCACCCCCTGGACCTGATCGGTCTGCACCGTTCCGTCGGCGTCGATCGCCCGGCACCGGATGGTGTGCAGCCCCGGTTCGGTCGCCGGCCAGGCGAACGACCACTGACGCCAGATGTCGACGGTCAGTTCGCCGGACAGCGTCGCGTCCTGCCAGGGCCCGTCGTCGATCTGAACCTGCACCGCGCCAATGCCGCGGTGCTGGGCCCAGGCCACCCCGGCCACGGCCACCGTTCCGGGAGCCAACCGGGCGAACCCGGCGGGCACGTCGATCCGGGACGCGGTCTTGATGGGCGCTTGCGGCGACCAGCCTCGCTGCGTCCAGTAGGCGGTGACGTCGGCGAAGCGGGTGACCTCCAGGTCGACCACCCATTTGGTGGCCGACACGTAGCCGTAGAGACCGGGGACGACCATCCGCACCGGAAAGCCGTGTTCCACCGGCAGCGGTTCGCCGTTCATCGCGTACGCCAGCAGGGCGTCCCGACCGTCGGTGAGTGCGGCCAATGGAGTGGTCACGGTGAAGCCGTCGACACTGGTGGACAGCACGCAATCGAAACCGTCTTGGGGGCCGGCCATCTCGAGCAGATCGGCGAGCCGGACACCCTGCCACCGGGCGTTGCCGGCCAGCTTGCCACCGACCTCGTTCGACACGCAGGTCAGCGTGATCATCCGCTCGACGGACGTCATGGCCAGCAGGTCGTCGAAGCTCAGCGTGATCTCCCGGTCGACCGCACCATGAATGCGCAGCTGCCAGGAATCGGTGGTGAGAGCGGGGACTGCGTAGGCGGTATCGACCCGGTAGAAGTCGGCGTTGGGGGTGACGAAGGGGGTCAGCCCGGCAACCTGCAGTGCGGTGCCGTCGACATCGAGCCGCTGCTGATCGGCCGGCGCGGGCAGGGCGACTCGATTGCGGCTTTCGGCGACCTGCGCGGCGCTGGGGATCAACCGGGCCAGGCCGCCGGCTGCGGCCGCCACCAGCGCACCGCCGCCGAGCAGCCGCAAGAAACGTCGCCGGTCGGCGAGCCGCGTCGGAGCCGGGTCGGTCGCCACCTCCGATGGGGCCGAACGCAGTCCGGAACGAGCGATGAGGATCAGAAAGGTGACGCCCAGTGCGCCGCCGACGACGAGCGGAATCAGGTCGAGGGCGTCGGCGCCCGGCCGGGTCAGCGCGGCTGCTCCGGCGATCACCAGCAGCAGCACGGTCACCGCGACTGCGGCCCGCGGCCGGGACCGGTTGAGCAGCCCGACCACTAGTGCGACGATCAGCACGGTCAGCAGCATTCCGGCGGTGAGCGCGTCCTTGTCGTGTTCACCGAAGGTGCGGATGGCCAGTTCCTTCAGCCATTCCGGGGTGAACTGGATGAACGTCTGGCCCAGGGCGACGATCGGCGACGACGAGGCGCCGAGCACACCGGCCCACCGGCCGAGGGCGCTGAGCAGTTCGGCACCACCCAGGGCCAGGCCGACCGCGACCACGCCGACCGCCGCGGAGGCCAGCCGCCCGGCACGCCAGCCGCTTTCGACGGCTCCGCCGCCATCTGCCGCCGGGATCTGCTCTCTTGTGGTCACGCCGGAGGTTCGGACCGAAGCCGCCCCCGGATTGGTGCGGATTGATCTTCCCGCCGGAACCTGCGGTTGACCGGCGCTCCGCGGTGACCATCCGGGCATCGGTGCCGGCCCTGCCGGATCGGAACACGCGATGATCAGCGCGCCCGGACCACCTGCTCTCGCCCCCGGCCGGGGACCGGCACCGATGCGCCCGCCCGGCTCACCGGCGGAACTCCAGGCGCACGTCGAGGTCGATCCACCGGCCGACGATGAACGTCGGGACCTTCATGCCCAGGGCGGTCCGGTCCAGCCGGCCGGTGACGGTGACCGTCGCCGACGCGTCGTCCGCGGAATCGAGCGTGACGACCAGATCGACCGGTGCGGTGGCCCCGCGGGCCGTGACCGTGGCCGCCGCAGACCAGCCGCCGGCGTCGGGCGTCGCCCGGCGGGCCTCCACCACGATCGACGGATGCTCGTCGGCGGCCAGGAAACGCGGCTTGCGCAGGTCGCGGTCGCGGTGCGCGTTGCCGGTCTCGATGGCGGCGACGTCCAGTTCCACCCGGGCGGTCTCGACCGCCCCGGCCGGCCCGAGGCGAACCGTGCCGGACCGCACCGGGATCGTCCCGTTCGCGTGGCCGAACACCTTGTCCCGCACCCGGAACCCTGCTCGGGAGGTGTCCGGGACGGCCGTCCAGACCCCGGTCAGTCGTTCCGGCGCCAGCACACCGGCGCTCATCGCGCACCCGTTCCGTGCCGCACGTCCTGGACCAAGTAGCGCTCCACCCGGGTGGGCCCGGGCAGCAGGGCCGGGTCCTCGCCCGGCAGCAGTTCCGAGGTCATGATCAGCTCGATGGCCTTGTCCAGGGCATGCTCGGTCCGCGAGACGACCAGCACCGCCGACCCACCGTTGGGCTGGCTCAGCACGTACCGGGCGACCAGATCGTCCTGCAGGTCCGGATGGGCGTCGAGCAATGGGTCGATCCGCTCCCGGCCGGCCCGCTCGGACGCGGCGACGAGTTCCGGCGAGCGCGGTCCCTCGAACATGGTGAGTTGTGCGTACACGGTGACCTCCGGGCCGGTTGGGGACGATATGACCCGCTCACCGTGCCCGTCCGGCCGGCCCGCCGGCATCAGCGCGGGCACTGAACCGCCTACTGAATCGCACGCCGAACCGGACACCGATCGAGCGGTCGCCGCATGAACGTGCGATCCGGATCCGCGCATACTGGGCCGGTGGCGGCACTCTTCGGTCGATCGTCGGCGCTGGCCGAGCTGCATGATGCGCGGCGGGACGCCCTGGCCGGATCGGGCCGGCTGGTGCTGATCACCGGCGAGGCCGGCATCGGCAAGAGCACACTGGCCCAGCAGGCGATCCCGGAAGGACCGGGCGACCGCGTTCGGGTCGCCCGGGGCTTCGCGGTGGACGATCCCGGCGCGCCGGCCCTGTGGCCGTGGAAACGCGTCGGCCGGGACGTCCCGGAGATCGCCGCGGCCTTGGCCGCGGCGGCCGGCGCCGAACCGGGCGACGCGGCCCGGTTCCGGTTGTGCGAGGCGCTGGCCGACGCGGTGACGACCGCGGCCGCGGCCACCGGACTGATCGTCGTGCTCGACGACGTCCACTGGGCGGACGGCATCACCGTGGCCGTCCTGAAGCATCTCGCACTCGACCTCGACTCGACCCGGGCCCTGATCGTCGTCACCGCTCGGGAGACCCCCGGCACCCCGTTCGCGGCCGCCCACGCCGATCTGGCCCGCAATGCCTGCGCGGTGCCCGTTCCGCTGACCGGCCTGCCGGTCGACGCGGTGACGGAATGGCTGTCGGCCACCGACGGCACCGACGGTTGGGTGGCTCACCTGCCCGACATCGTTGCCCGCACCGACGGGAACCCGTTCTACATCCGAGCCCTGATCAGCCGGCCACCGCCCGGCGACGGACTGTCGGCCGCGGACGAGTGGCTGGCCGACCGGACCGGCCTCCGCGCCCTGCTGGTCGCCCCGATGACGGCCCTGGCCGAGGATGCCCGGACCACCGTCTCCACCGCCGCCGTGCTGGCCGAACGGTTGTCACCCGCCCTGCTGGCCGGTGCGCTGGATCGGCCGACCGCGCAGATCAGCGAGCACCTGGCTGCGGCCGTCCGGGCGGGCCTGCTGCACTTCGGCAGCACCGGGCTGGCGTTCCGCCACGCGATCGTCCGGGACGCGATCGCCGCCGAACTGGCTGACGACGAACGGGCCGCCGCGCACGCCGGCATCGCCTGGGCGATGGACGCGACCGGTGACGAATCCCTGGTCGGGCCCGCGGCCGCGCACTGGGACCGGGCGACCACCCCGGAGGCCGCAGCCTGCTGCCGGGACCGGGCCCGGCAGGCCGCGGCGATCGCCGCCCGGGACCTGGCGCACGACCGCGCGGTCGAATTCGCCCGGATGAGCCTGCGGCACAGCCGCGCACTCGGTGATCCCGAGCCGGCGCTGGCCGAGCAGACGCTGGCACTCGCCCGTTACGAGTGGGCGGCCGGATCGATGCGGAGTGCGCTGCAAACGTCCGCCGACGCCGTCGACCTCGCCGACGCGGGTGACCGGCCGGATGTGATGGGCGAGGCCGCCCTGGTCGCCCAGGGAATCGGCTCGCTCGACGTCTCACGCTTCACCGTCCGGCTCGCCAGGCGCGCCCTACGCCGCCTGGCCGAGGTGGACAGCGCCTTGCGCGCAAGGCTTCTCGGTGCGCTGGCGGTGGCGGCGGCCGACGAAGCGCAGGACACGCGGGCGGACGCACTGTCCGCGGACGCGCTGGCCATGGCCCGGAGGTCGGGTGATCCACGCGCCGAGCTGGAGGCGATTGCCGCCCGGCATTTCGTGGTGAGCTACCCGCAGGCCATCGACGAACGAACGGCCCTGGCCGGACGCGCCCTCGAGCTGGCCGATGCGGCGCCGATGGGGCGGCTGTGGGGCCTGCTGTGGTCGGCGGACATCGCCCTGCAGCGCGGGGATCTCGCTCGATGGGACGCGGTCACCGAGGACATCGAGCGGCTGGCCGAGCGAACCGGATCGCCGGTGGCCCGCTGGCACGTTCTGCGGATGCGAGCGCTTCGGCTGGCCCAGTCCGGGGACTTCGCGGGCGCCCACGAACAGGCCGCCGCCGGCCGCCGGATCGCTGTCCGTGTCGGCGACACCTCCATGGTGGGAATGTATTTCGCCTTCGCGGTGCAGGTCGGCCTGCTCCGCGGGACGGCTGGAACCGTGGCGCCGGCCGCCCTGGCGATGATGGAGCGGGCGCCCACCCTGCCGCTCATCACCATCAGCCAGGCGCACCTGCGGCTCGTGCTGGGGCAGCGGTCGGCGGCCGAGTCGACCGTCGCCGCGTTGCGCGATCTGCCGGAGCGGATGCCGCTGGGTCCGCGGTGGTCCGGATCCATCGGCAGCCTCGGCCGGGTCGCGGTCGATCTGGACGACCGCGACCTGGCCGGGCGATGCTACCGGGCCCTGCTGCCGACCGCGCCGTGGTGCGGCGCCGATGGGGGCGGCACACCGTTCTCCACCGGATCCAACGAGAGCCTGCTCGGCGACCTGGCTCGTTGCGCGGGGGACCACGAGGCCGCCATCGGACACTTCCGGCGGGCGGTCGAGGTCGACATTCGGTTGGGCGCCCGTCCATCCGTCGCGCACGGCCGGCTCGGCTGGGCGCTGAGCCTGACCGACCTGGACCGGACCCCAAACCTGGCCCGCGAGTTGGCCGACCAGGCGCTGACCGAATTCCGCGCGCTCGACATGCCCGGCCCGCTGCGGGAGGCGCAGGGTTTGGCGGACCGGCTGGGCCCACCGCCTTCCGCCGACCCGGTGCTGACCGGCCGGGAAACCGAGGTCGCCGCCCTGGTGGCACAGGGACTGAGCAACAAGGACATCGCCGGCCGGCTGTTCCTGTCGGTGCGCACCGTCGAATCACATGTGCGCAGCGCCCTGGCCAAGCTGCAGTTGACCACCCGGACCGAACTCGCCGTCTGGGTCCACCGGCACGCCCGGACCTGACTCCGGCCGGTAGCCGGAACACAGGATCCGGATCCAGTCGATCCGCCCACCGTCGAAGTTGAAGTACGCCTGTTGTTCCACGACATGGTCAAGACCGCCCCGGCCAACAGCCAGCCGGTAGGACACCCGCTCCCGGTCCGCGACCTGCCCGCAGGTCACCGACCGCAACTCGGTGATCACGTCACCGGGGCCGAACCAGACCCCGAAGATGATGTCGTCGACCACCTCGCGAGGCATCGTCGCCCGCCAGTGCCGGCCGGGGGTCAGGGCCTCGAAGTCGATCGGGTCGGTCAGCAGATCCAGCAACCCGTTGCGGTCCTTGGCCGCCAGGGCGCGGGCGAACGATTCGCCCACCGCCGTCGTCGTCATCACCGCATCGCCCTTCGTCCGGACATCAGTAACTGAAGGTGACGGCGGCGTCGTCACCGATCCACTGCCACATCGGCACCGTCCCGCCGAGCGAGGCCCCGGCGACCAGCGAGTCGGCCGCCAGTCCCTTGGCGTCGAAGCAGATCGGGCACACCAGGTAGGTGCCGCCGGCGGCCACGAACCGGGCGGTCAACTCGGGTAGCGGCGGGCACCCCGCGCAGGCCACGCCCGTCGCCACCGAGCCCGTGGCCAGCCGCACCGCCTCCTTGGTGAGGAACATCAGGGTGCTGCGCCCCTTCTCCGCCGCTCCGACGGCGACCAGGAACGCGACCGTCACCCTCTCCGGGTCCTCCAGGCCGGTACACAGGCTGATCACTGCCTTGCCCATCGTCGCCACCGCCTTCCGCTCGCTTGCCCGGCTCTGTCCGGCCTCGATCATCCGGCGGACGGCGCCTGCCGGTCATGAGGCATCCGCCCCATTTGTCGGTTGCCGCGGACGGTGGCAGCGTGGACACCGTGCCCGCCCATCAGCCGCCACCGACGCCGGCCCGGCCCCGCCGCGCCGAACTGGTGGCCGCCCTGTCCCTGGGTCTGGACCTCGGCCTGGGACAACCGATGGATCACATGCTGCGCGCCGCAGTGATCGCCACCCGGCTCGCCGATCGGGTCGGGTTGGACGCCGATCGGCGGGGCGTCGTCTTCTACACACAATTGCTGTCCTGGATCGGCTGCCAGGCCGATTCACCCGAGCTGACGGCGCTGTTCGTCGACGAGATCGCCTTTCGAGCCGGCACCTTCCCGGTGGACCTGCAGGGCCTGGATCGGGCCCGCTACTTCCTCGGACAGGCCGGCCACGGCCGCCCGCCGGCCGCCGCCGGGTGGGCGGTGGCCCGGATGCTGGCCACCGGCCCGCGAGCGATGCAACAGTTGATCGACTCGCACTACGCGTCGGCCGGGGCGCTCGCGGATCGGCTCGGGATGGGCGTCCGGGTGCGGGACGCGATTCATCACACGTTCGAGCGGTGGGACGGCACCGGGCTACCCCGCGGGGTCGGCGGCGAGGCCATTCCCATCGAGATGCGGGTCGTGCACGTCGCCGATGTCACCGAGGTCCACCTTCGCGAGCACGGCCCGGCCGCCGCGGTCGAGATGGCGCGGCGACGTCGAGGCACCCAGTTCGATCCGCTGGTCGTGGATGCGCTGTGTTTCGCGTCCCGGGACGTCCTCGACGGGCTGGCGGAGGTGGACGCGTGGCCCGTCGCACTGGGCCAGGCGCCCGATCCCGATCGGCCGCTGTCCGACGCCGAACTGGACGACCTGCTGACCGCAATGGGTGACTTCATCGACCTGAAATCACCGTTCCGACAGGGTCATTCGCGCCGGGTCGCCGCCTTGGCGGGCCAGGCCGGCGCGCTGTCCGGGCTCACCGATGGCCAGCAGATCGCGGTGCGCCGCGCGGGTTGGATCCACGATCTGGGCCGGCTGGGCGTGCCGAATGCGATCTGGGACAAGGCAAGCCGGCTGTCGTCCACCGAACGGGAGCGGCTGCGGCTCTACCCGTACTTCACCCAGCGCATGTTCGGCCGGGTGCCCGGGCTGGCCGAGGTGGCTGCGATCGCCGGATCCCACCGGGAGCGCCTGGACGGCTCCGGATTTCCCAAGGGGGTCGACGCCACCTTCCTGACCATGCCGGCCCGGTTGCTGGCGGCGGCCGACCGGCTGGCCGCGCTGACCGAACCTCGGGCGCACCGCGTCGCCCTCGACCTGCCCGACGCGGTCCGGGTGCTGGACCGCGACAGGGCCGCCGGGCTGCTCGACGCGGCGGCGGTGGCGGCGGTCGCAGCCGCGGCCGGGGATCGACCGCACCGCCGGGCCCGGGCGGCCGGGTTGACGGCCCGCGAGGAGGAGGTGCTGTCCCTCGCCGCGATCGGCCGGACCACCCGGCAGATCGCCGTGGACCTTTTCATCAGCGAGAAGACCGTCCGCAACCACCTGGAGCACGTCTACACCAAGACCGGGGTCTCGAACCGGGCCGGCGCCAGCCTGTTCGCGGTGCAGCACGGCATCGTCCGGCCGGGCGGGCCATGACCCCGGCGGACCCGGTGGCCACGCCGATCACCGCGTCATCGGGTCCGGCACGCCGGACGCGAGGGGCTGACGGGGCTTCGTCCGGCACTGCCGTCCGGAGATTCTGGGCACGCGGGTGGGCAATCCGGACGCCACGCAGCACGTCGGCGCCCTATGTGCCGAGCCGGGCGTAGACGTCGCCGGAGCGACCCCATGGCCGGTACCGGTCCAGCAGCCGGATCAGCCCGGCGGCGTCCAACCAGTCGGTCCCCGCCCACCGCATGGTCTCGATGGGCGAGTAGTTGTACCGGTAGTTCCCCAGGGCCGCGACGAGATCCAGTGCCGCCAAGGCGTCCTCGTGCGCCGCGGGCAGGTACTCGAACGAGAGGGCGCGCACCGGCCGGGACAGGCCGGACAGCACGCCGACCTCGAAGCCCTCGACGTCGATCTTGACGAAGGCCGGCTCGCCGTGCGTAGCGATCAGTTCGTCCAGGGTGGTCACCGGGACCTCGATGGACCGGTCCCACCGCACCCGGGCGAACCGGTGATCGCGGCTGACCTCATCGATCCAGGCCGGCGCCATCGTCGAAACGGTCGGGGTCGCGGACGACACCGCGAGCCGGGCCCGGCCGGCCCGCGCGCCGACGGCGGTCGGCACGATCCGCACCGCGGGATTGCGCCCGTAGAGCAGCCGGAGCACCCGCAGGCAATCCGGCTGCGGCTCCACCGCGACCACCCGGGCACCGATCCGTCGCCACGCGCGGACCCGGCTACCGACGTGCGCGCCGACGTCGAACGCCAGCTCACCCCGACCCAGGAACTGCCGGTAGAAGGCGGCCATCCGGGCGTGCCGGCCCGGTATCGCGTGGTACATGGCCAGCGACCGGCCGATCCCCCACACCCGCGCGGCGGCCGTCACGAGGTGCCGAACCGGGGTGAGAGGGCGTACCGCAGCAGCACGACGTCGCCCAACTGCCGAACCTCGGCCAGCCTGGCCCGGTGCTCCGGGTTGAACGGAAATCGTCCGTCGTCGACGAACCGGCGGGCCCGGTGGTCGCCGACGAAGAACGGGGCGATCACCAGATTCAGCTCGTCGGCGAGATCGGCGGTGAGGAATTGGGTGTGCACGGTGCCGCCGCCCTCCACCATGAGACGGCGGACGCCGCGGTGGAACAGGTCGTGCGCCATCCACGCCAGGTCGACCGGCTGCCCGCCATCGACGACCGTGGCCCGCTCGCCGAGCACCGCGCGGGCCGATCCGACCGCCGAGCTGGCACAGTAGACCAACCTTTCGGCATCGCCGTCGGTGAAGAACTTCGCTGCCGGGTCCAGCTCGGCGCGGCCGGTGATGGTGACCTTCGCCGGCGAGGGGGCCAGCCCCCGGGACACCCGGGCATCCCGCCGCGCCGGGGTCCGGACCAGCAGTCGCGGGTTGTCCTTCCGGACGGTGGCCGCGCCGACCAGGATCGCGTCGCAGCCGGCCCGCACCTCGTCGACCCGGTCGAAGTCGACGTCGTTGGACAGCAGCAACCGCCGTCGGGTGGCGCCGGCCAGATAGCCGTCCAGCGACATGCAGCACGACAGCAGCGTGTACGGGCGATCAGCCAACCGGCCGCACCTCCCCGGCGACGGGCCGGCCGAGTGGGCGGGCCAGCAACACGACGATCCCGGGCAGGGTGGCCACCAGCGCCAGCACCCCGAACGCCGTGGCCGCCGCAACCCCCGGAGCGGCACCCCACCCGGCCGCGGCGAACAGCCCGGCGGCCACGCCCTCGCGGGGGCCCCACCCGCCGACGTTCAGCGGCAGCAGCATCGCCGCGAGCACCAGCATGGCGACCGGGAACAACTGACCGGGCGACGCGGTGACGCCGGCGCTCCGGGCCGCGATCACGAAGGTGAGCGCGTGCCCCAGCGCGACCACCACCGAGGCGGCCAACACCTGCGGCCACGCGGCGCGAGCCAACAGGGCCGACCGGACCTCGGCGACGGCGAGGGCCGCCCACCGGGTGCGGCGCACGGTCAGCGCGAACCCGGCGAGCACCGCGATGGCAACGATGAGCAGGCCGGACCACCACGAGGGCAACCCCCAGGGCATGGGCAGCAAGACCAGGAGCAGGGCCGTCAGGGCCAGGTGCACGACCGGCCCGGCCGCCCGCTCCCACGCCACCGACCGCATGCCCCGCCCCGGTTCGCCGGAGGCCCGGCCGTGCCGAACCGCCCGCTGCACATCACCAAGTACCCCGCCCGGCAGCGTCGAGTTCAGGAACTGTGACCCGTAATAGGCGGCGACCGCCGTCCGCAGCGGCAGGCCGACGCCCAGCCGGGCGGCGACCACCCGCCAGCGCCAGGCGCTGCAGACGGTGGTGACCGCGCCGATCGCCAGCGCGGCGAGCACGGTCGGCACGTTCACCGCGGCCAGGCCGGCCAGGAACGGCCCGGCGCCCAGTCGCCAGATCAGCACGATGAGCACCAGCGCACCGGCCAGCAAGCGGATTCGGGGCCACCAGCGGGCGACAGCTCGGCGGGTGGGGCTCGGCCGGTCCGGCTGGGTCCGGGTGATCCCGGGTCGCGCCACGGCGGGGCTCTGGGCGCACTCCCGGTTCAGCGGTGCAATCCCCGGCGGCACCGCCCCGACCGGCCCGGCCCCGGTGAACCGCGGTTGCGCATCCACGGGGGCCTCTGCGCAACCCGGGTTCAGCGGTGCAATCCCCGACGGCACCGCCCCGACCGGCCCGGGCCCGGTGAACCGCGGTTGCGCATCCACGGGGCCTGCGCAACCCGGGTTCAGCGGACCGGGGCCCGGCGGTGCCATGGTCATCGGGCACCGGCCAGTGCGTCGGCGAGCAGGCCCGCCGTGGTCGACCAGCGGGCCAGGGTGCTGCGACGGGCCGCCGCGGCGCGGCGCCAGTCGGCGCGGCGGCCCGGATCGGTGAGCCAACCGCGTACGGCGCCGGCCAGCGCGTCGACGTCATCCGGTGGGAGCAGGCAACCCGGCCGGTGGCCGGACGCGTCCCGGCCCAGCGCGCCCGGAATGCCACCGACGTCGGTGGCGACCACCGGGATGGCCCGCGCCAGCGCCTCGGTGATCACCATGCCGTAGGTCTCGGCCCGGGACGGGTGAACCAGCAGATCGGCCGACGCGTAAGCCCGATGCAGCTCCGGACCGGCGAGTGGACCGACGAACCGGACCCGCTCGCCGAGCCCGCCGGCCTGCACGCGCAGCCGGGCGGCGAACGCCGGATCGGCAGCGGCGGACCCGGCCAGGGTGCACGTCCAGTCCAGGTCGGCCAGCCGGTGCAGCGCCGCGATGAGCATGTCCTGCCCCTTGTGCGGCGCCAGGACGGCCACCGCCAGCAGCCGGCCGCCGGTGGACGAGCCGGCGACCGGGTCGGCCGGGTCCACCCCGGGTTCGGCCACCGTCACCCGGCCCGGATCGAGGCCGCCGGCGCACAGCCGGGCGCCGACCCACCGGCTGCTGGTGACCACACCGGCGCACCGGCGCAGCAGCTCCTGCTCGCCGTCGGTGTCCAGCGGCATGTGCAGGAGAACAAGGACCCGCAGGCGGTCGGCCACCGGCAGCACGACCCCGGCGGCGGCGGACGCGATCAACCCGTCGATCAGCACCGGCGATCCGTCCGGCAGCCCGCGCAGCAGCCGATCCAACCCCGCCAGGTCGGACGGGGACGGCTGCGGCCACGCACCGGGGACCGGCCGCTCGCAGACCGCCCAGCCCCGGCCGGCCAGCGCATCGAGGACCCGCCGGTCGTACCGGTTGCCTCCGCTGGGCCGGGTGGGGTCGTCGATACCCGCCGGCACGACGGCGTGCACCGCCCGGCTCAACCCGTCCACAGCGCCCGCTCGTAGCCGGCCCAGGCGACGTGGGACTCGTGCAGGGTGACGGTCAGCCGGGTCAGATTGCGGCCGGACGGGCCGAAGGCGCCGCGGTGGATCCGGGCGGCCAGCCGGTCGGCGATGGCCCGGGCCAGCGCCTCGGTGGTGGTGTTCCGCCCGGTGAAGGCCGGATCGTCGTCCAGGTTGCGGTAGCGGAAGTCGTCCACGATGCCGTGCAACTCGTCGGTCGCCAGGCCGATGTCGACGACGATGCCGTCGTCGTCGAGGGTGGGGCCGGCGAAGGACGCATCGACCACGAACGTCGCGCCGTGCAGCCGCTGCGCCGGACCGAAGACGTCGCCGCGCAGGCTGTGCGCGATCATCATGTGGTCGCGGACGGTCACCGTGAACATCGTGGTCGCTCCCTCTTCGAGTTCAGTCGTAGGTGATGATGTGACAGATCGCCGGCTGCGCGCCGGAGGCGAGCGCGGGCAGCAGCCGCGGGAGCTCGGCGAAGGTCGATTCCCCGGACAGCAGCGCGTCGAACCGGTCGTCGCGAAGCAGCTCCAACGCCAGGGCGAGCCGGTCGCCCATGCTGCGATGGCCGCGACGGGCGGGTGCGACGGCGCCGACCTGGCTGGCCCGGACGGCCAGCCGACCCGAGTGGAACGCCTCGCCGAGCGGCACCGACACGGCCCGATCCCCGTACCAGGACAGCTCGATCACCTCGCCCTCCGGGCGCAGCAACCGCAGGGCGAGCGCCAGTCCGTCGGAGGTGGCGCTGGCGTGGAACACCAAGTCCTGTCCGTCCGGGGCGTCGGCGGGCCGGGCGAACCCGACCCCCAGGCAGTGGGCCACGGCGGCCCGGGACTCGTCGACGTCGACCAGGGTCACCCGGGCGCCGGGCAGGCCGGCCAGCACCCCGGCCACGCTGCAGCCGACCATTCCGGCGCCGACCACGCAGATCCGGTCGCCGACCAGCGGCCGCGCGTCCCAGCACGCGTTGATTGCGGTCTCCACGGTGCCGGCCAGCACCGCCCGGGCCGGCGGCACCCCGTCCGGCACCACCGTCACCGCCGAGGCAGGCACGACGTAGTCGGTCTGGTGCGGGTACAGGCAGAACACGGTCCGGCCGCGGAGCTCGGCGCGGCCGGTCTGCACGACCCCGACGTTGAGGTAGCCGTACTTCACCGGACCGGGGAGGTCACCCTCCTGGAACGGCGCGCGCATCCGGTCGTGTTGGCTGACCGGTACCCGACCGGTGAACACCAGGGTCTCGGTGCCGCGGCTGATCCCGCTGTGCCCGGTGCGGACCAGCACCTCGTCCGGCCCAGGTTCGGGCAGCGTCACCGGCCGGATCTCGCCGACACCGGGCTCGCGCACCCAGAAGGCCGCCGCCTGGACCATGGCTCGCCTCCCCTTCTACGAACCGAACCGGGCCGGTGGACGTATCTGGTCACGGTAGGGCGAATCGGCCCGGCCCGTGGGTAGATCTGGGAATAGATACGGAGATCGGATGCGAACGGTTCGCCGGCTCCCGGTACGCACGCTGGTCCTGCAGACGGGGACGGGATTGGTGGGCGGGCTGGCGCTGCTGACGGTGCTGGCCACCACGGTCGGCCTCGGCGCGGCCGGCTGGGCGATCGGCGTCGCGTACCTGCTGGCGTTGGCCGCGACGCTGACCCGCGCGGTGGGCCGGTCCGGGCGGACGCGGTTGGGCCCGGCGGACGCGGTGACCCTGACCCGGGCGGTGCTGGTCGGCGGGCTGACCGCGCTGGTCGCCGACTCGTTCGCCGAACCGGCGGCCGCTCCGGTGCCGGTGATGGTCGCGCTCGCATCGATGGCGTTGGCCCTGGACGCGGTCGACGGCAAGGTCGCCCGCCGGACCGGCACCGTCACCGATGTCGGCGCGCGGTTCGACATGGAGGTGGACGCCTTCCTGGTCCTGGTGCTGGCCCTGTACGACGTCCGGCTGCTCGGAACCTGGGTGCTGCTCATCGGACTGGCCCGCTACCTGCTGGTGGCGGCGGGGTGGGTGCGGCCGTGGCTGACCGGGCCGACGCCGCCCCGGTTCTGGGCCAAAGTGGTGGCCGCGATCCAGGGGATCGTGCTCACCGTGGCGATGGCCGACCTGCTGCCGCGCCCGGTGGCCGCGGCCCTGGCCCTCGTCGCGCTGGCGATGTTGGCCGAGTCGTTCGGCCGGCAGGTCTGGTGGCTGTACCGGAACGCCCGGCCCGCCGCCGCACCCCGGGAACGGTCGCGTCCCCGCCGCGTACTGGCCGCGGTCACCACCGTGCTGGCCGTCGCCTTCGTGTGGTTTGCCCTGCTCGGGCCCGGCGACGCGGCCGGTCTCGGTCCGACCGATTTTTTGCGCATCCCGCTGGAGGCGCTCGTCGTGCTCGGCCTGGTACTGCTGTTGCCACCCCGATGGGCGCGACCGGTGGCGCTGGTGGTCGGCGGGGTGCTGGGCATGCTCACCGTGATCCGGTTGCTCGACCTCGGCTTCCGCGCGACGCTGGGCCGGCCGTTCAATCCGGTCGCCGATTGGGCGTACACCGCGTCTTTCATCGAACTGCTCGGCGGGTCGCTGGGCCGGGTGGCCGCGACGGCGGTCGGGATCGTCCTGGCGATGGCGATCGTCGGGTTGCTGATCGCCCTCCCGCTGGCCGTCCGCCGGCTGACCCGGTTGGCCGGCCGGGACCGGATGGTCACCTACCGGTTCGTCGGTGCGTTCGCCGCGATCTGGCTGGTCGCGGCGACCACCGATCTGCAGGTCGCTCCCGGCACGTCACTGGCCGCGGCCGACGCCGCCGACCTGGCCTACCGCGAGGTCGGCACCTTCCGGGCGAACCTGGCCGACCGGGCGGAGTTCCAGAGCGAGCTCGCGGCGCCGGTGCCGGTGGCGAACACCGGGCGCACCCCGCTCGCCGGGCTGGCGGGCAAGGACGTGCTGATCGTCTTCGTGGAGAGCTACGGGCGGGTCGCCGTCGAGGATCCGCAGATCGCGCCGGGGGTGACGGAGGTGCTCGACGACGGGAGTGCCCGGCTGGCGGCGGCCGGCTTCACCGCGCGGAGCGCGTTCCTCACCTCACCGACGTTCGGCGGGATCAGCTGGCTGGCGCACTCGACGCTGGAGTCGGGGCTGTGGGTGGACAGCCAGCAACGGTACGACCAGCTGACGAACACGGGCCGGCCGACGCTCGTCTCGATGTTCGGCGCGGCGGGCTGGCGGACCGTGCTCGACGTGCCGGCGAACCGGCACGACTGGCCCGAGGCGACCACCTTCTACCGCGCTGACCAGGTGTACGACTCGCGCAATGTCGGTTACGCCGGGCCGGGTTTCGGCTTCGCGACGATCCCGGATCAGTACACCCTGGGGTTCATCCAGCGGGCCGAGCTGGCCCCGGCGAACCGCCCGCCGGTGTTCGCCGAGATCGACCTGCAGACCAGCCACACCCCGTGGGTGCCGCTCCCGTCGATGGTGGACTGGTCCGCGGTCGGCGACGGCACCGTGTTCGCCGGCCAGCCCGAGCAGGCGCCGGCCGTCGACGACGTGTGGGCCGACCCGTCTTCGGTGCGCGTCGCGTACGGGAAAACCATCGAATACAGCCTGTCCGCACTGATCTCGTTCATGTTGACCTACGGCGGGGACAACCTGGTGCTGGTCGCCCTCGGTGATCACCAGCCCGCGTCGATCGTCAGCGGCGACGGGGCGGGCCACGACGTCCCGGTGACGATCGTCAGCCGCGACCCGGCCGTGGCCGCGGCGACCGCCGGCTGGGCCTGGCAATCCGGCCTGCGTCCCTCGCCGGAGGCTCCGGTGTGGCGGATGGACGCGTTCCACCACCGATTCCTGGACGCGTTCGCCGGGTGACCCGTCGCCGACCGGCCGGGCGGGTGCGGGATCCCGGCGCCCCGATCCGACGGCTGGAACGGACGGCTGGATATGCCCGCTGAGCGGGCAATGTCGGCCACCCGGCCGGGCCGGGCTCGCCGTTTGTTCGGCGGAACACCACCTCAGCCCAGCTTCATCGACCGGCCGATCAGGTCTTTCATGATCTCGGTGGTGCCGGCGTAGATCCGCTGCACCCGGGCGTCGGCCCAGGCCCGGGTGATCCGGTGCTCGGTCATGTAACCCAGGCCTCCGTGCAGTTGCACGCAGGTGTCCAGCACCCGCCACTGCAGCTCGGTGGTCCACCACTTGGCCTTGGCCGCGTCCACCGAATCCAGCCGTCCGGCGTTGTGTTCGACCACGCAGCGGTCGATGTACTGGCGGGCGACGTCGATCTCCGTCGCCATCTCAGCCATCCGGAACCGGGTGTGCTGCAGCGCGCCGATCGGTGCCCCGAAGGCGGCCCGGTTCCGCACATGCTCGACCGTCCAGTCCAGCGCCGTCGCGGCCCCGGCGACCGCGCCGGCGGCCACCGACAGCCGCTCCTGGGTCAGGTTCGCGGTGAGCTGGGCGAACCCGGAACCCTCGGCGCCGAGCAGGTTTCCCGCCGGCACCCGGGCGGCGGAGAAGAACAGCTCGGCGGTGTCCTGCGCGTGCAGACCGACCTTGTCCAGGTTCCGGCCCCGCTCGAAACCGGCGGTGTCGCGGTCGACGACCAGCAGGCTGAGCCCGCGGTGGGGATGCTCACCGGTGCGCACCACGACGATCACCAGGTCGGCGTTGATCCCGTTGCTGATGAAGGTTTTCGCCCCATCGATGACGTAATGACCGCCGTCCCGGACGGCCTTCGTGGCGATGCCGGACAGGTCGGAGCCAGCTCCGGGTTCGGTCATCGCGACGGCGGTGATCGTCTCGCCGCTGACGATTCCGGGCAACCACCGGGCCCGCTGCTCGTCAGAGCCGCTCGAGAAATAGGAAAGGCAGATGTCGGATTGCAGGGCGGAGCCGGCCAGTGCATCGGCGACGCCCAGCCGGTGCGCCTCCTCCATCAGGATCATGTTGAACCGGAAGTCGGTGACGCCGGCGCCGCCGTACTCCTCGGGCACGCCGAACCCGAAGACGCCCAGCTCGCCCAGGTCGGTAAACAGGGTGCGGGGCACGATTCCAGCCCGTTCCCAGTCGGCCCGGTGCGGGACGACGATCCGCTCCAGGCTCTCCCGGATCGCCCGCCGGTAGTCGTCGTGGTCCCGATCGAAGATGACCCGCCGCATTGCGGTCCCCTTTCGCGCAGCCCTGTGATCTCATGCCCGGATGGCCGTGCCCGACCCGTCGTCGATTCTCTCCCTGCCGGATAGCGCCGCGTGGGAGTCGTGGCTGTCGGCGAACCATGCGTCCGCCGCGCAGGCCTGGCTGCGGATCGGCAAGGTCGGCCGAGCTCGCGAGGCCGCCATCAGGCACGAGGGCACGCCGAAGAAGGGCGCGGCCGTGCCGTTGATCGGCATCGCCGACGCGCTGGACGGGGCGTTGTGCTGGGGGTGGATCGACGGGCAACGCCGCGGCTTCGACGACGCGTCGTTCCTGCAGCGGTACTGCCCGCGCCGGCCGCGCAGCGCCTGGTCCCAGGTGAACGTCGGCAAGGTCGACGCGCTCATCGCCGCGGGCCGGATGCGGCCGCCGGGGCTGGCGCAGGTCGAGGCGGCGCGCGCGGACGGCCGGTGGGCGGCCGCCTACGAGCCGCAGCGCACCGCCGAGCCCCCGCCCGACCTCGTTGCCGCCCTGGCCGCGAATCCGGCGGCCCGGGCAGCGTTCGATGCGATGAGCCGCACCGACCGCTACCTGATCATCATGAACCTGGCCAAGGCGCGCACGCCGGATTCCCGGGCCCGGATACTGGCCACCACCATCGGCCGGCTCAGGGTCGACTAGCCACGGCCGGCCCTGGTCACCGGCGACTCCATTCCGGCGGTCCGGGCGCCGTGCCGGGCTTGCCGATACCGATCTGCCGCAGTCCCGTGCCATCGACGCCGATCACCCAGATCTGTTCGTCCTGGGTTCCGGCGGCGTTCGTGCGATTGCTCTTGAATGCGAGATGGCTGCCATCCGGCGAGACGGTCGGGTCCTGGTCGACGGCGGTTCCGTCGGTGATCGGGGTGACCGCGGACCCGTCGGCCTGTACGCGCAGAATCTGCGCGGAGGCGCCTCCACCCGCGTCCTCGGTTGCGCGTCGGAAGTAGAGGTACTGACCGTCCGGACTCCAGATCGGGTCGGCGTCGCTCGCCCGGGGGCCGGGCGAACTGACCTGCTTCGGAGCCGCACTGCCGTTGACCGGCTGGGTGTAGATCGCGCCCGAACCCGCCGCCGGGTTCGGAGCGGCCCAGAACGCGAGTGTCTTCCCGTCCGGGGAGTAGGTCGGGTCGTCGAATGACGGGAAACCGATGTTGATCGTGCTGCGGAGGGTCCCGTCGACACTGATCAGCGCCATGGTGTCCGGATCTTCGCCGTTGCGGCAGGCGACCGCGAGCTCGGACGTGTCGACGGGATTCCAGGCAGGTCGTTGCGGGTTGTGGCAGAAGTCCGAATCCGCAGTGAGCACCGGCCGGTCGCCGCTGCCGTCGGCGGCCATCATCCGCAGCTCGATGCCGTGGTCGCTGGTCTGCGCGTAGACGATCGTGCTCCGGTCCGGGGAGATGGTGGGAAACTGGCGGCCGGGGGTTCCATCGGTCAGCTTGGTTTCCACCATCCCGGTCGCGGTGTCGATCACGTACAGGTCCGGCTTGTCGTCCTGGATCCTGGTCGTGATGAGTTTGCTGTCGACCAGTGGAGCCGAGCGTGGGACGCCGACGATGGGCGCCACCGACCGGCTAGCTGCCGTCGACGCCGCGCTCGACCCGGTGGGAGGGACGGACGACGAACTGGTCGATCCGACGGAGGAGGACGGGGAAGCGGACGGCGACGAGGTCGTCGGCCTCGCCGAGGCCGACGACACTGTGCTGCTCGGCGCCGCGGCCTGCCCGCCGACGCTCGCGCACGACGTCAGCAACACGGCCGTTGCCGCGATCGAGGCGAGCCAGGTCGACCGTCCGCGGCCGCGGACAGCGCGAATCCGGGTGGGATCAGGGGCCCGCAGGGTTGTCGGCCGTCCGTGCGACATGTCCTCATTCTGCCAGTCGGGATGATCACGCAGCCATCCCCGTTGGTCACGATTGCGCCGAGGACCTGGGGTGATGCTCGAAGGACGACCGAAGGTCTGCCCGTCCGCGGGGGATGCGCACTTGGGGCGCCTCGCCAGGTTCAATTCCTGGGTCCTCCACCACGAAAGGCGCGGTCCCGAACGGGCGGCGCCTTTTTCGTTCCGGCGGGTCAGCGCCGCTGGGTCGCCCGGCCGGCGCACCCGGCCTGCTTCGTACGATCGGCCGATGGCGGCCGACCCGACAGACCCCCGCACGTCCGGCACCGAGGCGGCCGAACCGACCCCGGCCCCTTCGGTCCGGACGGACCGACCGTCCCTGGTCCGGCAATATCTCGGCGGGTTCAGCTCCACCGGCCTGGTCGTCGCGCTGCTGTTCTACTGGATCTCGCTGACCCCCTCGTTGATCCCCCGGTCGTGGGTGTTCCAGGGGGCGATCTCCGGGATCAGCGCCGTGGTCGGCTACGGCATCGGGGTGCTGCTGCACTGGACGTTCGTCAAGGCCGGTGTGCGGATCCCCTGGCCGGCCCGGACCCGCCGGATCGCCTGGTGGACACTGGCCGGCGCGACGGTGATCGTGGTGCCGACGGCCGTGGCATTCGGCGTCTACTGGCAGGGGCAGGTCCGCGACCTGTTCGGGATGCCGCCGGCGGGCGCGGCACACGGCCTCGCGATCGTGCCGACCGCCCTCGTCGTGGCACTGCTCCTGCTGCAACTGTTCCGGGGCTTGCGGTGGATCGCGCGCCGGCTCACCGGCTGGATCGACCGGGTGGTCCCGAAGCCGGTGGCCCGGCTGGTCAGCGTTCTGGTGGTCGCGGTGCTGGCGGTGCTCCTGGTCACGAACGTCCTCTGGACCGGCGTCCTGAAGGTGCTCAACACCACCTACGCATCGGCCAACGCCGCCTTCGATCCGGCGGTGAGCCAACCGACCGAGCCGGAACGGTCGGGCTCGCCGGCGTCGGCGCAATCCTGGGCGTCGCTCGGCGCCGCCGGTCGGACGTTCGTGGCCGGCGGACCTTCGGTGGACGAGATCCGCACGTTCGCCGCCCGGGGCACGGCGGTGAGTCCGGCGCAGGTCAAGGAACCGATCCGGGTCTATGCCGGGCTCGATCCGAACGGCGATCTGGACGCCACCGCGGACCGCGCGGTGGCCGAACTGGACCGGACGAACGCCTGGGACCGCTCGATCCTGGTGGTCGCCACCACCACCGGCACCGGTTGGATCGACCCGGGCATGGCCGATTCGCTGGAGTACATGCACGGCGGCGACACGGCCATCGTCACCATGCAGTACTCCTACCTGCCCTCGTGGATCAGCTTCGTCGGCGATCGAGACACCCCGCCGGCGGCCGGAAAGGCGCTGTTCGACGCGGTGCACGCCCGGTGGTCCGAGCTCCCGGCGGTCGCCCGACCACGCCTGGTGGTGCACGGCATCTCGCTCGGCTCGTACGGCGCGCAAGGCGCGTTCAGCGGGCTGCAGGACATCGCCGCCCGGTCGGACGGCGCGTTGTTCGTCGGTACCCCGAACTTCACCCCGGTGTGGCGCGAACTGACCGACGACCGGGACGCCGGCTCCCCGGAGATCGCCCCGGTGGTCGACGGCGGGGACACCGCCCGCTGGGGTGTGCAGATCCCGGACGGGGTCGACCTGTGGCGCCTCGGCGACACCTGGGACCCGCCCCGGGTCGTCTATGTGCAGCACGCCTCCGACGGCGTCGTCTGGTGGTCGCCGTCGCTCCTGTTGGCCAAACCCGACTGGCTCTCCGAGCCGCGGGGCCTGGACGTCGTCGGCAACGTGAATTGGTTCCCGGTGGTGACGTTCTGGCAGTTGACCGGCGACCTTTTCGTCGCCGCGGGATCGGACATCCCTCAAGGGCACGGGCATCAGTACCGGCCGGAGTACGCCGACGCGCTGGCCGCTCTCTGGGCGCCGGAGGGCTGGTCGGACGCGGACACCGCGCGGCTCAAGACCACGGTGGCTGACCGGCTCAGCAAAGGCGGGATCTGATCCGAGCCACCCGCTCGGGCCCTACCTGTCGACGCTGCGTTCACCACTGTTCACGTTCGGGTCTATTCAAGACAGCACCGGATGGGGTAGACCGTTCAGGTCCCTGTGAAATCCACCGGGGCGACGTGTGAAACGCCTGTGCGGCCTCAGGAGGCCATCGTGCGGTTGACCGGTCGTCGTGGATCCAGGATCGCCGGACTGGCGATCGTCACCTGTCTCGCGCTGGTCGCCGGGTCGATCGCCGCCCCGGCGGTCGCGGCCACCGGCGGCGGCGGGGGCCACGGTGGTGGCGGCGGCGACACCACCGACAAGGTGCTGATGTTCGCCGCGGACGGCATGCGGCAGGACAAGATCGAGCAGTATGTCAAGCAAAGTCCCTATAGCCTGCCGGGTTTCGCGGATCTGCTACGGCACGGCGCGAAGGCCGACGGTGGGGGGATGCTGACCCAGGCCCCACCGAACACCGGTGCCGGCTGGTACACCATGGCCACCGGGGCGTGGCCGGGCGTCGCCGGGTCGACCAACAACACGTTCCACAAGAACGGTGACCCGTTCGGCACCAGCACTTCCGCATTCAGCCCCAACGTGCTCCAGGCGGAGACGATCGCCCAATCCGCCGAGCGCGATCAGAAGAAGGTCATCCAGTTCGAGTGGGCCGGCGGCGCCAACTCGTCGATCCAGGGCCCGACGCTGGACTATCGCACCTTCCACTCCGGTCGCGGCGTGGCGACGAACTACATCGCACCCGCCGACGACGCCAAGTTCACCGCGTCCTTCGGGTTGCAGTTCGACCACCCGGCCGGCTTCGCCGGTCAGGCTCCCTTCCCGCAGGCGGCCCCGACGGACGCCACCGGTTGGACGAACGTGCCGCCCAGCTTCAGCCCGGCCAAGGAAATGCGGCTGCGGGTGCTCGACGGCGGCACCGACAAGTACGGCCTGAACGCGTACCTCTACGACAGCACCAACAACCGTCGCCCCGACTACGACCGGGTGCTGTTCGCCACCACGAAGGACGGCGCGCAGAAGGTGGCCGATCTGCGCAGGGGCGAGTGGGGCGAAGTCAAGGTGAAGCTCACCCTGCCACCGGTGAACAACCAGGCGAATCCCCTGGACGGCAAGACGGCCGGGTTTCTGATCAAGGTGGAGGAGCTGACCAGGGACCTGTCGCAGGTTCGGTTGTTCCACACCTCGGTGACCCGGGCCATCGCCACCTGGCCGACGTGGTCCGGTGAGGCCGGCTTCACCGGGGGCTTCGACGAGTACGTCGCGCAGAAGTTCCCGGTGTCGACGGCGGCCGACTTCGCGATCCTCGAAGCCGGAATCGTCAGCGAGGAGACCTACGTCGAGCAAGGCCTGTACTGGGAGAAGCTGTACCACCCGCTGCTCAAGTATCTCGTCAAGACGTACCGGCCGGACCTCGCGCTGGTCGGCTACCCGACGACAGACGAGTTCCAGCACCAATTCCTCGGCCTGGTCACGAAGTCCCTGCCGGGCGGCGCGGCCAACCCCGCGTACGACGACGTCCAGGTGAACGGGACCCCGGACGGCCGGGTCACGCAACGCGAGGGCTTCATCAAGCGCGCCTACCAGGGCGCCGACTCGACCATGCGGCTGGCGCAGGATTTGCTGGGCAAGCGCGATCTGACAACGCTCGTGGGCTCGGATCACGGCTTTGCGCCGCAGTTCCTGGCCATCGATGCCAGCAAGGTGCTGGTCGATCTCGGGCTGCTGTCCACGCCGCAGACCTCGAACTGCCGCCCGGCCACCGGCGAGACCGTCGGCAAGGCCAAGGCCTGCTGGGCCGGCGGGACCGTGCAGATTTACCTCAACCTGGCCGGGCGCGACCCGGTGAACGCGGCGTTCAAGCAGGTCCCGGCGACCGAGGAGGCGGCCACCGTGGCGACGATCAAGACCGCTTTCCTGGCCCTGTCCGACCCGAAGGACTGGACCGGTGACGGCCAACCCGAGGGCTGGAAGCTGATCGACCGGGCATACACCAAGGCGGAGGCCCGGTACATCCCCAACGGCCCCGGATCCACCGCCGACATGGCCCACCCGACGCGCACCGGGGATGTCGTGGCCTTCTCCTACCCGCCGTACCAGTTCGACGCCGCCACGCCCGGCACCCCGGTCGCACTCTCGGCCTTCTTCGGCCAGCACGGATACGTGCCCGACGTGCAGGATCTGGCGGGCAACACGAACATGCGGGCCACCTTCCTGGCCGGCGGTTCGGCGATCAAGCGCGGCGGGTACGAGGGCGTTCGGTCGATCGACATCGCGCCCACCGTCGCGTACCTGCTGGGCGTGCCCATGCCACAACACGCCCAGGGCCGGGTGCTGCTGGAGATCCTGCGCGACGGCCGGTCGGTGAAGCCGATCTCGTTGATCGGGCTCAACGACTTCCACGGCCAGCTCGACCCGACCACCACGTTGATCGACAACATCAACGTGCCCGTCGGTGGGGCGGCCCAGCTGGCGACGATGTTCGACGAGGAGGCCGCCGCGCTGCCGGGCGAGAACCTGATTCTGGCCGGCGGTGACAACGTCGGGGCCTCGCCGCCGAACTCGGCGCTGTTGAAGGACTTCCCGGCCATCGACGTCGAGAACGCCTGGGGTCTCGACGCCACGTCCTACGGCAACCACGAGTTCGACTACGGGGTCGCCCGATTGCTGGAACAGCAAGCGCGCGCGAATTTCCCATTCCTGGCCACCAACATTGTCGACGAGAAGACCGGCAAGGCGCCGCCCTGGGTCACCCCGTCGAAGGTGTTCACCGTCGACGGGGTCCGCGTCGGGGTCATCGGCGCGGGATTGGAGAACACGCCGGAGCTGGTTTCCGCCGGTGCGACGGCGGGCCTGACATTCCTCGACGAAGGCCCCCGGATTGCCGCCGAATCCCAGCGACTGAGCCGGCTGGGCGTCAAGGTGCAGGTGGTGGTGATCCACGAGGGCACCGCCGGCGGCGCCAACGCCGTCGGCAACACGCCAACCACCGCGTGGACCGGCCCGATCCTCAAGATAGCCGACCAATTGCAGAACACCGAGGTCGACGCGATGGTCGTCGGGCACACGCATCGGGTGTCCAACCTGATGCGGGGGGACATCCTGATCACCGAAGGCATCAACGCAGGGGCGAGCTACTCGGTGCTGCAGCTGATGGTGGAGCGCGGAGATGTGTCCTGGGCCGGCGGGTCGACCCGGATCGCCAAGAACCTCGGCGTCGCCCCGCGACCCGACGTCCGGGCGATCGTCGATCAGGCCAACACTGACACCGCGCCGCTGCGGAACCAGGTGGTCGGCGAACAGCAGTTCGACATCCTCCGCGCCCCGACGCGGCTGAAGGAATCGGCGATGGGCAATATGGTCGCCGACGCCATGAGGCAGAAATACCCGGGCGTCGACGCCGCGATATCCAACTCCGGCGGCCTGCGCCAGGACATCCTTGGCACGCCGCCCTCCGCCGGCGAGCAGCCCAACCAGATCACCTGGGGTGAGGTGTTCGCGGTGCTGCCGTTCGGCAACCGGACCGTGATCCTGACGCTGACCGGTGCCCAGCTCGAGCAGGCGATGCGCAATGGGTTCAGCCCGGTCTGCGACCCGCTCATCGCGACGGGCCGATTCCCGCAGGTGTCGGGGCTCAAGCTGTCGTTCCACTGCGACGGCACCTCCCCGGTGGTCGACGGCATGTGGAAGACACCCGCCGGTGTGAACGGACCGGCGACGCCGATCGGACCCACCGACACCATCCGCTTCGTCACCAACGACTTCATGCTCACCGGCGGTGACGGATACACCGCCTTCAACCAGGGCACGAACGTCCAGCAACCCGGCGACGCGCTGCTCGATGTCACCAATGAGTACATCAAGGTCAACTCACCGGTCGGACCGATTGTCGAGGGACGTATCGTCCAGGGCCCATAGTCCCGAATCCAGCAACGTCTCGCTGGTTCCTCCCGAGGTGAAACCTCAGGAGGGATCCGGCATGTCGGGCTGAATCGGTTAGCCACGGTTACCGCGCGCGCAGTTCTGCTCACCGGTCTAGGGTCATGATCACCTACGCCCAAAAGTGGCGAAATTGCCCGAAGGGGGGACACTCGTGTCCGCACCGACAGAGACGAGAACTGAGTCTCCAGCAGCTAGTCGAGTCTCGTTACTGGCCCCGGTCACCGGAGTCCTCGTACCCATCGAGCAGGTCCCCGACCCGGTATTCGCCGGGAAGATGGTCGGCGACGGGGTCTCCATCGACCCGCTGGAGAACACCCTGGTCGCCCCGTGCGACGGCGAGGTGGTGCACCTGCACCCGTCGCTTCATGCGTTGACCATCCGCTCGCCCGAGGGCCTGGAGGTGCTCACCCACATCGGCCTGGACACGGTGCGGATGCGGGGCGAAGGGTTCGAGGTCAAGGTCAAGGTCGGCGACCAGGTCAAGGCCGGTGACGAGCTGATCGTCTTCGACCTGGACATGGTGGCCACCCAGGCCAAGAGCCTGCTCACCCAGATGGTGATCGCGAACACCGCCGACATGCTCTCCGGCCTGGAGCCGGAGACCGGCTTCGTCACCGCCGGCAAGAGCGTCGCCGCGGTGGCTATCCTGTCGACGCCGGCGGCAGCCGAGGAGGGCAAGGCCACCCGGCAGCCGGGCAAGAAGGTGACCTCTGACGCCATCATCGTCCCGAACCCGGTCGGCCTGCACGCCCGGCCGGCGTCGGTGCTGTCCAACCTGGCCGCCCAGTACGAGAGCGACGTGACGCTGCACCGCGGCGAGGACCAGGCGAACGCCAAGAGCGTGATGGCCATCATGGGCATGGAGGTCCGCTTCCGCGACAAGGTCCGGCTCAGTGCCTACGGGGCGGATGCCGAGGAGGCGATCAAGGACCTCTCCGAGCAGCTTCGCGTCGGGCTCGGCGAAGAGGGGGCCGTCCCCATCGACGAGGGTGACGAGGGGGCCGAACACGCTGCGCCGGCCCCGGTTGCCGCGGTGGCGCCGGCGCCCCGACGCCGCTCGGACGATCCGAACGTGCTGCTTGGTGTCTCCGCCTCGCCCGGCCTGGGGGTGGGCACCGTGCTGCAGATCCGGCATCAGGAGATCGAGGTCGAGGAGAACTCGAACGACCGGCACCGCGAACGCCGCAAGCTCAACGATGCGATCGACCGGTCCCTGGTGCAGTTGACCGCGTTGGAGGACCGGCTGGCCAGCCAGTCGGATGCGGAGAAAGCGGCCATCTTCGCAGCACACCGGGAGATCCTGCGCGACCCCGAACTGCTCGACCTGGCCAACAGCGGGATCGACAAGGGCAAGACCGCCGCGTACGCCTGGCGGTCGGCGTACACCAACTACGCCGACAAGCTGGCCGGGCTCAAGAACGAGCTGCTGGCCGGCCGGGCCATCGACGTGCGCGACGTCGGGTCCCGGGTGCTCGAGGAGATCACCGGTCAACGGCGCGAAAAGGCGCTCATCCCGGCCGGTTCCATCCTGATCGCGGAGGACCTCACCCCCTCGGACACCGCGTCGCTGGACCCGTCCGCGGTCGCCGGCTTCTGCACCACCGCCGGCGGGGCGTCCTCGCACGTGGCGATCCTGGCCCGGGCCCTGGACATTCCGGCCGTCGCCGGCATCGAGCCGCGTGCCCTGGACATCCCCGAGGGCACCCGGGTGATCCTCGACGGCGCCAAGGGCACGCTGCGCCAGAACGTCACCGAGGACGAGGTCGAGCGGATCCGGCAGCGTCAGGAGCGTCAGGCCAAGCGGCGGGCCATCGAGCTCGAGCACGCGGACGAGCCGGCCACCACCACCGACGGGCATCACGTCGAGGTCGTCGCCAACATCGGCGGGCTGGAGGACGCGCAGGCCGCGGCCACCAAGGGCGCGGAGGGCGTCGGGCTGTTGCGGTCGGAGTTCGTCTTCATGGATCGGCGCACCGCGCCGACCGAGGACGAGCAGGCGCAGATCTACACCGACATCGCCAAGGCGCTCAAGCCCGGCCAGCCGTTGGTCATCCGGACGCTGGACGTGGGCGGCGACAAGCCCCTGCCCTACCTGCCGATCGCACCGGAGGAGAACCCGTTCCTGGGCCAGCGCGGCATCCGCGTCGGGCTCGACCGGCCGGAGATCCTGCGCACCCAGGTCCGGGCGATCCTGCGGGCCACCGAGGCCGGCGCCAAGATCAACGTGATGTTCCCGATGATCTCCACCATCGAGGACTTCCGGCTGGCCAAGGCGATCTTCGAGGAGGAGCGGAACGCCCTGGGAGTACCTGCGGTCCCGGTCGGCATCATGTGTGAGGTGCCGTCCACCGCGGTGATGGCGCACCAGTTCGCCGCCGAGGTCGACTTCTTCTCGGTCGGCACCAACGATCTGACCCAGTACACGCTGGCGATGGATCGCGGGCACCCGAAGCTGGCGCCGCAGGTCGACGCGCTCAACCCGGCGGTCCTCGGGCTGATCGCCGAGTGTGTCCGCGGCGCGCACGCCGCCGGCCGCTGGGTCGGCGTCTGCGGTGGCGCGGCGTCCGACATCCAGGCGGTGCCGCTGCTGGTCGGCATCGGCGTGGACGAGTTGTCGGTGAGCGTGCCGGCCATCCCGTCGGTGAAGGCGCTGATCCGTTCGCTGTCCCTCGAGCGCTGCCAGGAACTGGCCGCGCAGGCGCTCGGCGCCGAGTCGGCCGCGGCCGTCCGCGCCCTGGTTCCGCTCGATGACGACTGACCCGATGACTGACCCGCACCGCGCCCCGACCACCACGTCAGTGGAAGGACATCTCGCATGACCACCACCCTGGAGAAGACGCCGGCGGCCCAACCCGCCCAGCCGGCCCCGAACAAGCTCAAGGAGATCTGGAGCAACTTCTTCGGCTTCCTGCAGAAGCTGGGCAAGTCGCTGATGCTGCCGGTGGCCGTGCTGCCGGTGGCCGGCATCCTGCTCGGCGTCGGCGGGGCGTTCCTGGGCAACTACAACCAGCAGGCCATCAACCTCGGCTACTGCACCGTCGACGGAACGGCCGTGGCCGGGGACGTGTCGGCCTGTCTGGCCAACCCGCCGGCCGTCGTCATCGGTGACCCGGTGGCCGCCGGGGTCCTGGCCGAACCGCTGTACGTCTTCCTCAAGATCCTGCAGAACGCCGGCGACCCGGTGTTCGGCGCCCTCGGCCTGATCTTCGCGGTCGGTGTGGCCCTGGGCATCGCCAAGAACGACGGCGTGTCGGCGCTGGCCGCCACCGTCGGCTACCTGGTGATGACCGCGACCATCGGCACGGTCGCGGCCGCGCGGGGCATCGACACCAAGGCCGTGCTGGGCCTGCAGACGCTGGACACCGGTGTGTTCGGCGGCATCATCATCGGCATCATCGCCGGGTACCTGTTCAACCGGTTCTATCGGATCACTCTGCCGCCCTACCTGGGCTTCTTCGCCGGCAAGCGATTCGTCCCGATCGTCACCGCGTTCGCGGCCATCGCCCTGGGCATCGTCCTGGCGTTCCTGTGGCCGCCGATCGGCAATTTCATCGAGAACACCGCCAACGAGGTGATCAGCGCCAACGCGCCGGTCGCCGTGTTCGTCTACGCCCTGGTCGAGCGTGCCCTGCTGCCGTTCGGCCTGCACCACATCTGGAACGCCCCGTTCTTCTACGTGGTCAACATCGGCGGCTGGTCCAACTGCGAGGGCATCCTGACGTGCTTCCTGCGTGGGCATCCCGAGTCCGGCATCTTCGGCGGCGGCTTCCTGGGCAAGATGTTCGGGCTGTGCGGTGCCGCGCTGGCCATCTACGTGACGGCCAAGCCGGAGAACAAGGTCAAGATCGGCTCGATCATGCTGGCCGCGGCGCTGACCACGTTCCTCACCGGCATCACCGAGCCGCTCGAGTTCGCCTTCCTGTTCGTCGCGCCGCTGCTGTATGTCGCGCACGCGCTGATGTACGCCTCCGGGTTCACCCTGATGTACCTGCTCGGCGGCCGGCTCGGATACACGTTCTCCCAGGGCGGCATCGACTACGTCCTGTTCTATGCCAACGGCATCAAACCCTGGCTGGTGCTGATCGTCGGGCCGATCTGGTTCGTCCTCTATTTCGCCGTCTTCTACGGTCTGATCAAGCTCTTCAACATGAAGACACCCGGGCGCGAGGAAACCGAGGTCGACGTCGGCGAGGCCGCCGCGGACGGAGCCAACCGGTTCTCCCAGCAGCTGGTGCTGGCGTTCGGTGGCCGCAGCAACATCACCGACCTCGACGCCTGCATCACCCGGCTACGGGTCGGCGTGGTCGACATCAACAAGGCGAGCCAGAGCAAACTCAAGGCCCTCGGCGCCGCCGGCGTGCTGATGGTCGGCAACAACATGCAGGCGATCTTCGGGACCCGGTCGGAGAACCTGAAGACCGACATCGAGGAGTACCTCAAGATCGCGGGTGACGAGGCCGAACTCGGCGAGGACCAGGTCGAGGAAGTCGTCTACGACGAGCCCGGCACCAAACCGAAGCTGCGGGACCCCCTCGCCGCCGAAAAGGCCCGGGACTTCATCGCCGGGCTCGGTGGGCAGGCCAACGTCAGCAAGGTCGAGTCCGCGGCCGAGACCCGACTCCGGGTCAAGGTCAAGGACCCGGGCAAGGTCGACGAAGCGGCGCTGCGCAACAGCGGGATCGCCGGCATGGTGAAGGTCGGCGACGGCCTGTACCACCTGATCGCCGGGCCGAACGCCGACCAGTACGCGGCCGAAATGCGTGGCCAACTGGTGTCCGTACCCGCCTGACACGGATCTACCAGCTTCCTCCCATGCCCCGTCCGGTGTCGGCAGACGCCGGACGGGGCATAGGTGTCTGCAGGCGAGTAGCGCGCTCGCCGGGCGAAAGGAGCCGACATGGGATTGGACGACAAGGCCGCCAACACGGGGCAGGACCTCGGTGGCAAGGTCAAGGAGGCCGCCGGCAAGGTGACCGGTAACCGTGACCTCGAGGCCGAGGGCAAGGGCGACCAGGCGTCGGCGAGCGTCAAG
>NZ_JBGAKE010000005.1:0-266382 GCF_044224575.1 Nakamurella sp. | reverse complement strand
CCGTAGGTGTGATCGTTTCGGCGGTTATAGCGTGAGGGAAACGCCCGGTCCCATTCCGAACCCGGAAGCTAAGCCTTTCAGCGCCGATGGTACTGCACCCGCCGGGGTGTGGGAGAGTAGGACACCGCCGGACATACCTTGCGAAAGCGGGGACCCATCACTGGGTCCCCGCTTTTTGCATTTTCGGGCTCCGGTTTGATCCGGTTCCTTGGGTCACAAATGTGCTGTTGCCTCAGGCGCGCGGTCCGGTCCGGTCGTCAGCGTCACGCCGGTCGCAGACGGTTTGGTGCGGGGCCAGGTCCAGGCGGACCGCACGATGACGGCGAGCAGGATCAGCTCCAGCACGACTCCCAGGCCATAGAAGAACAGCCAATTTCCGCCCGCCACGTTGAAGACCGTCGCCGGGACGTAGAGCCCGGCCACGACGAGGTTCGTGATGCGGTTCGCCCGGGCGGGCAGCGTCGCGGACAGCACGATCATGAAGATCGGGACGGCCACCAGGGTCAGCGCCGAGACGGAGAAGGTCTGGGAGAGGTCGAACTCGTAGACCTTGCCGTCGAGAATGTCCTGGACGATGCCGGGTGTGTAGAAGCCGAGGATGTCGACGTAGGCGTAGAGGAACATGAAGCTCGTCCATGCTGCGACGAGCGTGATCTTCGCCGGAATCCGGCGGTCGTCCAGCGGGGGGACGGGTAGTTGTTGGGCCATCGGGGCTCCTGTGTCGTGGTGGGAATGGGACGACTCCACGCTCGCCGACCATCGCGTCGGGCACATCGGTCGGCCGGTCGGAGTTGGCTCGGCCGATGGAACGGTCCGGTTCTCGTTCTTTCGGTGGGTACGCCGGGGCGGGCCGGTCCCTAGGCTGGACCCGTGATGTGGGGAGGGCGTTCCGTCTGGCGTGAGCCGCGGCCGGCGGCCGCCCCACCGGTCGGTGGTCTGGACTGGGTGCTGGTGGGCGTGTTCGCCGCGGCCGCCGTGGCCGAGGTCATCGCGCGGCCGGGTTTGGCCGGTCAGCCCTTGGTGGCGGTGCTCGCCCTCGCGCTGGTCCCGGCCCTGCTCTGGCGGCGGGCTCACCCGCTGCGCGCCGTTCTGGTCGGATGGGGCGCCGTCGCGGTGCTCCTGGCTCTCCAGGTGGCCGCGCACGCCGACGACGTCGGCCTCTCCTGCATGTCGGCCGTACTCATCCTGCTGTACTCGCTGGTTCGGTGGGGTTCGGGCCGGGAGATGGTCCTGGGGACGGCGTTCGTCACGACCGTCGTCGCGGTCGGGCTGCTCGTCTCCGCGGCCGGCTCGGCCGACGTCGTCGGCGGGAGCGTCCTTCTGCTGTTGTTCGTCGCCCTTGCGGCGGTGTTCCGGTACCGCGCCGACCTCTGGCACCGTCAGCAGCGGGAGATCCGCAACGAGGAGCGGGTGGCGCTGGCCCGCGAGCTGCACGACATCGTGGCCCACCACGTCTCGGCCATCGCCGTGCAGGCGCAGGCCGGTGGTGTGGTGGCCGGCGTCCAGCCGGAGAAGGCAATCGAGGTCCTGGCCGCGATCGAGTCCGAGGCGTCGCGAACGCTGGCCGAGATGAGGTCCATGGTGCGGGTGCTGCGGGACGACGGCGCCGTCGCTTACGCACCGCAGCCGGGCGTCGCAGACCTGCCGGCCCTCGCGCGCGCCGTTCCGGCACCCGGCGTCGACGTCCGGGTGCACGGCGCGACGGGCCGGCTGCCCGCACCCGTCGACGCCGCGCTGTACCGGCTGGCTCAGGAATCGCTGACCAACGCGGTACGCCACGCCCGGGGCGCGACCCGCGTGATGATCGACGTCCGCCGGGAGGGCGATGCCGTCCGGTTGCGGGTCGCCGACGATGGGCAGTTCGGACCCGGGCCGGTCCCGGAGCCCGGGTTCGGCCTGCTCGGCATGGCCGAGCGCGCCCAGCTCCTCGGCGGATCCCTCTGCGCGGGGCCGGGTCCCGACGGCGGTTGGGTGGTCGAGGCCGAGCTGCCGGTGGACGCGTCGGCCTGGACGGCGAAGTGACCATCCGGGTGGTCGTCGCCGACGATCAGGACCTGGTCCGGACCGGGCTGGTGATGATCCTGGGTGCGCACCCCGACGTCGATGTTGTGGGGGAGGCGGCGGACGGGCTCGTGGCGCTCGATCTGGCGACCAGGCTGCGTCCCGATGTCCTCCTCGTCGACATCCGGATGCCGGGCCTCGACGGCGTCGAGGTGACCAGGCGCCTGGCCGGTCCGCACCTGGCGGACCCGATGGCCGTCGTCGTGATCACCACTTTCGATCTCGACGAGTACGTCCTCGGGGCCCTGCGCGCCGGCGCCCGGGGCTTCCTGCTCAAGGACGCCGGGCCGGAGCTGCTCGTGCAGGCCATCCGCTTCGCGGACCAGGCGCCGGCGTCGTCGATCCGGCTCGTGGACCCGCTCACCGAGCGGGAGGAGCAGGTCCTCGTGCTGGTGGCCCGAGGCCGGACCAACGCCGAGATCGCCGCCGAGCTCTTCGTCGGCCTGAGCACGGTCAAGACCCACGTCGCGTCGTTGTTGACCAAGCTCGGCGCCCGCAACCGCGTCGAGATCGCGATGTGGGCCTACGACACCGGACGCGTGCGGGCCGGGTGACGGCCCCCGGATGCCGCCCGGATCACCGCGGGCGGCGGCCGGGATCGCCGTCAGCCGTCGTGGTGCCGCCCCGCCGGGTGCGGCGACCGCTGCCGGGCGACCAGCTTGCCGATCTCCCACACGAAGAACAGCAGGACCGCCGGCGCCAGCGACAGGGCCCATTCCGGCATCCCGATCGCGACCGTGTCGAAGATCCGCCGCATCAGCTCCAGCTGCGTGATGAGCACCGCCAGCACGACCTCGGCGAGCACGGTCCAGTTCAGTTTCGGGTTGTCGAACGTCTCCATCCGCAGGGCGCTGGTGGTGACGCTGCGCGCCTGATAGGCGGCGATGACGATCATCAGCGAGAACGCCGTCACGCCCATGGACGAGCCGACGGGGAAGCCTCCCCGGTCCGTGGTGCCGTACTGGATCAGCGCCAGGGTCGTCACCGCCATGTACAGGCCCACCAATCCTGAGGTGATGAGCAGCCCCGGCGTCATGATCGATGCCGTCCGCGGCCGGGGCCACCGCTTCATCAGCCCGGAGGCTTCCTTGTCCATGCCCAGGGCGACACCGAGCGGGGCGTTGACGAAGAAGTTGATGTACAGGATCTGCGACGGGGTGAACGGCTGCCCGGCCGCGATGTTCAGGATGCTCGCGCCCAGGAAGGTGATCACGTAGGCGACCAGTTCGATGATCACGAACCGGACGAACTTGTTCAGGTTGTCGAACACCATCCGGCCACGCTCGACCGCCTTGATGATCGTCGCGAAGTTGTCGTCGGACAGGATCATCCGGCTGGCGTTCTTGGAGACCTGGGTGCCCGACCCCATCGCGATGCCGATATCGGCCGCCTTGATGGCCGGCGCGTCGTTGACGCCGTCGCCGGTCATCGCGACGACGTCGCCCTTCTTGCGGAGGGTTTCGACCAGCAGCACTTTGTGCTCCGGGGCGACCCGGCCGACCACGCCGATCGAGTCGACCCGGGCCAACCGTTCCTCCTCCGACATGGCGGCGAAGTCGGTACCCAGGATCGCATCACCCTCGATGCCCAGCTTCTTGGCGATCGCGGCGCCGGTGTTGACGTCGTCGCCCGTGATCATCCGGACCCGGATGTGCGCCGCGTGCGCGTCGGTGACGGCCTTGCGCGACTCGTCCCGCGGCGGGTCCACCATGCCGATGATGCAGGTGACCTTCAGTCCGGTGACGTACCCGAGCAGGTCGCCGGCGGGGTCGAAGGTGGCCGGATCCAGGTCGCGGAACGCGCCGGCCATCACCCGCAGGCCCTCACCGGCCATCCGGTCCATGGCCCCTTGGGCCCGCTGCTTGAGATCGTCGGTGAGCTCGACGTCCTTGCCCTGCACCCAGCCGCTGGCCGTCCGGCCCATCACCGCGGGCGCGGCACCCTTGACGAAACAGCGGATGACGTCCTGACCGGACGCATTCTTGGCCTGGTTGAAGGTCGCCATCAGCTTGTAGGTCGGGTCGAACGGCAGGGTCGCCAACCGGGGGAACTGTTCCCGGGTGCCCTCGATGTCGAGCCCGGCCTTCGCGCCGAGCACCAGCATCGCACCCTCGGTCGGATCGCCGACCACCTTCCCGTTCACCAGCTTGGAGTCGCTGGCCAGCAGCAACGGCAGTATCGCCTGCTCGATGGAGGACTCGCTGCCGACGGCGTGGTGAATCGTGCCCTCCAACCCGTAGCCGATCCCGGACACGGTGTACCGGTTCTCCGCGTCGAGCACCTCGACCACCGTCATCTGGTTCATCGTCAGGGTGCCGGTCTTGTCGGAGTTGATCGCCGAGGTCGACCCGAGGGTCTCCACCGAGCCCAGTTCCTTGACGATGGCGTTCTCCGCGGCCAGGGTCTTGGCGCCGGCCGACAGGATCACCTGCAGGACGGTCGGCAGCGCCGTCGGGATGGCCGCGATGGCCAGCGCGATCGCTGCGATGAACAGGCTGGTCGCGGACTGCCCGCGCTGCAGGCCCAACACGAACATCACGATCATGGTGAACAGCGCGGCCGCGCCGATCCACAGCGTGAGGATGTTGAGCTGCTTGGTCAGCGGGGTCTGCTGCTTCTTGGTCGCCGCGAGCATCCCGGCGATCCGCCCGATCTGCGCATCCGCCCCGACCGCGGTCACCAGCATGACGCCGCTGCCGTGGGTGACCGGCGTGTTCATGAACGCCATATTCCGTTGATCACCCGGACCCATGTCCTTGTCCTCGAGCGTGTCCGGCAGCTTGGACGCAGGAGAACTCTCGCCGGTCAGCGCCGACTCGTCGATGTCGAGCGAGGACGCGGCGATGATCCGGCCGTCCGCGGCGACGTCGTCGCCGGCGGCCAGCAGGACCAGGTCACCGACCACCACCTGTTCGGCCGGGATGGTCGCCTCCACCCCGTCCCGCCGGACTCGGGCCTCCCGCTTGGTCATCGACTTGAGCGCGTTCATCGCGCTCTCGGCCTTGCCTTCCTGGCGCATGCCGACTGCCGCGTTGAAGGCAGTCAGCAACAGCAGCACCGCGCCGGTGCTCCACTGGCCGATGGCCAGCGACAGCACGCCGGCGATCACCAGGATGATCTGCATGTAGGCGGCGTACTGGGCGAGGAACCGGCGCCAGCCGGGTGGCGGCTGTTCGGCCGGCAGCGCGTTCGGTCCGTTCTGGGCCAGTCGCTGGGCCGCGGTCGCCGCGGGCAGCCCGGCGGTGGCGTCCACGCCGAGTTGCGTGGCGGTCTGCCCGGGGGTGAGGGCGTACCACCGGGTACTGGTCGCCGGTGCGGTGCCGATCGGGACGGTGGCGGTCATCAGAACTTCTCCGGGACGTAGCGCAGGGGCAGGTGCGGCTCGACGTAGTCCTTGTCCGCGTCTCGCTTGGGCAGCTTGGTGTCCGGCATCGTCATCGGCTCGTACGGCACCTGGCTGAGTAGATGGCTGATGATGTTCAGCCGGCCGCGCTTCTTGTCGTCGGTGTTGGCGACGAACCAGGGTGCCCAGGACGTGTCGGTCTCGCGGAACATGTCGTCCCGGGCGCGCGAGTAATCGAACCACTTGCTGTAGGACTTCAGGTCCATGTCCGACAGCTTCCAGATCTTGCGCGGATCGTTGATCCTTCCCTTGAGCCGAGCCGTCTGTTCGTCGGGCGAGACCTCCAGCCAGTATTTGATCAGCGTGATGCCGGATTCGACCATCGCCTTTTCGAACGCCGGCGTCTGCTCCAGGAATCGATCCACCTGTTCCTGCGGGGTAAAGCCCATCACCCGTTCCACACCCGCGCGGTTGTACCAACTGCGGTCGAAGATGACGACCTCGCCGGCCGCCGGGAAATGCGGGACGTACCGCTGCAGGAACATCTGCGACTTCTCGCGGTCACTCGGGGCCGGCAGGGCGATGATCCGGAAAACGCGCGGGCTCACCCGCTCGGTGATCCGCTTGATCGTGCCGCCCTTCCCGGCCGTGTCCCGGCCCTCGAACACGATGATGATCTTGGCGCCGGACTTGCGGACCCATTCCTGCATGGCCACGAGTTCGCCGTGCAGCCGCTTCATTTCCTTCTCGTACGGCTTGGTTTTCATCTTGGAACCGGGTTCGACGGCGGACGCCTGGGCGTCCTTGCTCCTACCGGACTTCTTGCCCATGTCTCCTCCTGCCGACGCCGTCCGGACCGACGGTGCCCGCGTTCGATCGTGGTCGGTTTCTCGACATTCCGCACCCCGGTCCAGCATGGTCCCCGGCGTTCGTCGGCGACTCCTCCCAGCCGGATGAAACACGTGGTGACGTGATCATGAACGCAGGGACGCCCAGCTGCGGGAATTCGATCGTGCGTCGGCCGACGTTCACCCGATCGACCATCGTCATTCGTGGTCCGGGTCCGCCTCGTTTCTTAGCGTGAGCGGTCATCGGCGCAATCGCTGCTCGCGCCATGGCCGATCCCGCCCCGTCACTCGATCGAGGAGCCCCCGTGCCGGACGAACGCCGCCCTGCGACGCCCGACCACCGCGCCGACCTGCCGATGCTCGGCCTGACCCACGGCCGGCGCAGCCCGGTCACCTGCCATCTGAAATGCGACGACGCGTGTGCCCGACCTGCGCCCAACCCCACCGAGGGCCCGAGCTTCCGGGACGTCGCGTCGGCGGTGTTCAGCCGCCGCGCCATGCTGCGCGGAGTCGGCGCCGGCGCCCTGATCATGGTCGGCGGCATGCTCGGCGCCCCGGCCGCGGCCGCCGCGCCCGGACCGGGAACGACCACGGCCGGCGCCGGCGGGGACGGGTGGGGACCAGGCCGGCTCCGGTTCACCGGCATCGACGCGGTGCCGGCCGAGGTGGATGCGCTCACGGTTCCCGCCGGGTACCGCTGGGCGACCGTCGTGCGCTGGGGCGACCCGCTCTTCGACCCGGCCGATACCTTCGACGCGCGCCGGCAGACGCCCGAGCGGCAGTCGCGTCAATTCGGCTACAACAACGACTACCTGGACATCATCCCGATCCCCGGCCGCGGCGACCGGGAGGCGCTGCTGGTGGCCAACCACGAGTACACCAACGCACCGATCATGTTCCCGCCGGCCGGTTCCGACGACGAGCGGCGCACCCAGGTGCAGGTCACCAAGGCCGCGCAGGGCATGGCCGTCGTGCACGTCCGGCGGGACCGGGTGGGCCGGCCGTGGCAGGTGGTGGTCGGCAGCCGGTACAACCGGCGGATCACCGCGGACACCCCGATCCGGTTCGACGGGCCGATTGCCGGGGCGCCCGTCCTGCGCACCAAGGACGACCCGGGCGGGACCACGGTGCTGGGCACGTTCGCCAACTGCTCCGGGGGCACCACCCCGTGGGGCACCGTGCTCTCCGGCGAGGAGAACTTCCAGGGGTACTTCCGCACCTCCGGTGCCTTCCCGCCGGACAAGCGGTACGGCCTGCAGGACAAGGCGACCGGCGTCGGCTGGGAGACCGTCGACCCCCGGTTCGACGCCCGGGCCGCGGGCTATGAGACCGAACCGAACCGGTTCGGCTGGATCGTCGAACTCGACCCGTTCAGCCCGGACGAGCCGCCGGTCAAGCACACCGCCCTCGGCCGGTTCAAGCACGAGGGCGCCAACGTGTTCGTCGGCCGCTCCGGCCACGTCGCCGCGTACATGGGCGACGACGAGCGCTTCGACTACGTCTACAAGTTCGTCTCGAAGCAGCGGATGCGTCCGGGCAACGGGCAGGCGGCGCGGGCGCAGAACAAGACCCTGCTGTCTGCGGGCAGCCTGTACGTGGCCCGGTTCACCGGCGACTCGCCGGCCGATCAGATCGACGGGTCGGGCCGGCTGCCCGCCGACGGCGCGTTCGACGGGACCGGGCAGTGGCTGCCGATCGTGATCGACGGGGTCAGCCAGGTTCCCGGTTTCAACGCCGAGCAGGCGCTGGTCTACTGCCGGCTGGCCGCCGACCAGCTCGGCGCGACCAAGATGGACCGGCCGGAGGACGTCCAGCCCAGCCCGCTCACCGGCAAGGTCTACGTGGTCTGCACCAACAACACCGACCGGGGCAAGGCCGGCAAGGAGGGGCCGACCGAACCCAATCCGCGTACCGCCAACAAGCACGGTCACATCGTGGAGATCACCGAGGACAACTCCGACGTGCGCTCGCTGGCCTTCACCTGGTCGCTGGTCCTGGTCTGCGGGGATCCGGCCGCCGACCGGACTTACTTCGCCGGCTTTCCGACCGACCGGGTGGTGCCGATCTCCTGCCCGGACAACATCGCCTTCGACTCCCGCGGCGACCTGTGGATCGCCACCGACGGCAGCCCGTCCACCCTCGGCACCAACGACGGGCTGTTCCACCTGCCACTGACCGGACCGCAGCGCGGCGAGCTGCGCCAGTTCCTGGCCGTGCCGCGGGAGGCCGAGACCTGCGGCCCGGTGATCCGCGACGCGGAGGGCACGGTGCTGGTCGCCGTGCAACACCCGGGCGAGGACGGCACCTTCGCCGACCAGCACTCCTTCTTCCCCGACTACGTCGCGCAGGGGGCGATTGCCGGGCCCGGGCAGTGGCGCGGTCCGCGCCCGTCGGTGGTGCAGGTCTGGCGTGACGGCCGTTAGGGGTGCCCTGAGCAATCCGGCTTCGGAGTCGCCGGCGTGGTTCGCGGGCTCTCCCGCGGCGCGACCGGGGGCTGTCGGACCGGTCCGGCACACTGCAGTCGGGGTGCCGGACCGGCGTCCCGACCGGGGACCGGGGAGGGTCAGTGACCGCCAGCATCAGCCAGACGATGGCCCAGCTCGGGTTCGCCCCGGTGATCGCATTCCTGACGCCGCAGGCCCGGGCTCGGCCGGCCGCGGACACGATCGCCGTCGCGCCGGGATCGGTGCTCGCGCACTTCACGCCCGAGGCGGGGTCGGCGTTGGGCGGCGCCGCGCTTGCCGCCGACGCACCGGACGGACCCGACGAACTGCCGGCCGCCCGGGTCTTCCCGCACCTGGGTGTCGTCTACGGCACGGTGGAGCCGGCCGGTCTGACGGCACTGCGGGCCAGCCCGTCGGTCCGCGCGGTCAAGCCCGCCGCCCAGCTGAGCCTGATCCGTCCGGTCGCGGCGGCGGTGCCCAGTGAACCCCGGGGCACCGGGTGGGGGGTCGCCCACCTGCGCGCCCCGGAGTTGTGGGCGCAGGGCTGGACCGGTGCCGGTGTGCGGGTCGCCCACCTGGACACCGGGGTCGACCCGACCCACCCCTGCCTGGATGGAGCGGTCGTGGAGTTCGCGGAGTTCGACCACACCGGGCGCCGGGTTGCCGGGGCCACGGCCCGCGACGGCGACCATGACGGGCACGGCACCCACACCGCGGCCACGATCGCCGGGCGAGAGGTCGACGGCGTGCGGGTCGGGGTCGCCCCCGGCGCGGAGCTCTGCTCCGCCCTGGTGATCGAGGGCGGCGACATCACGGCCCGCATCCTCGGCGGCATGGACTGGGCCATCGGAGTGGGTGCCCGGGTGCTGTCCATGAGTCTGGGCATCCGCGGACTGGTCAATTCGTTCCTCGACGTGGTCGCGATCCTGCGCGACAACGGTGTGCTGCCCGTCGTGGCGATCGGCAACGAGGGGCCGGGAACGTCCCGATCGCCGGGGAACTATCCGACGGCCCTGTCGGTCGGTGCGCACGACCGGGACGGCGTCATTGCCGGCTTCTCCTCAAGTCAACGCTTCCAACGGCGCCACCACCCGCTCACCCCGGACGTGGTCGCCCCGGGGGTGGACGTGGTGTCGGCCGGTCCCGGCGGTGGCTGGCAGGCCCTGTCCGGCACGTCGATGGCGACCCCGCACATCGCCGGACTGGCGGCGCTGCTGATGCAGGCGCATCCCGACGCGGGCGTCGACGCCGTCGAGCGGGCGATCCTGGAGTCCGCTGACCTGGGGGAGATGCCCGCCGAACGAGCCAACCGAGGGGCGGTGAACGGCCTGCGCGCCCTCGATCTCCTGTGATCCCGGCCGAACGCTGGGCAACGCCGACCACCCTCGGTAGTCTGGAGCCGAGAACCGTTCGGCGGAGGTGGGACGCATGGCGACACCGGCGGCCAAGATCGACCCCGAACTCACCCGCCAGCTGCAGCGAGCCACCTCGTCCGGGCAACCGGTGCAGGCGGTCGTCAGCGTCCGCCGGGCGCCGGGCCGGCCGCCCCAGCCGGACAAGATCGAAGCCCTGGTCAAGGACGCCCTTGATCGCACCAGCGCCGCGACCGGCCAGCGCCCCGGGGACTATCACGTGCTCGGTCGCATGGCGACGGCTTACGTCTCGGCGCCGGCCCAGTTCATCCGCACGCTGGTCGACCAGCCCGAGATCGTGGGCGCGGTCGCCAACCGGGGGTCCGCGGTCGCCTCCTGAGCGTCACCCGCCCGACCCGAGGCGTTGCGCCGTTCGGGTACTCTCGCCCCGGACAGGCGAGGGGGGATGTCGGTGCGGGCCGGGGTGTTGTTCCTGCTGCTCGCGGTCGCCGGCCTGCTGGTGTCGGGCTCGCCCGTGGCCGCACCGGCCGTCCCGGCGGTGTCCTCCGGCTTGTCCACGGGTTTGTCCTCTGTGCCGTCCACCGGCTCGACCTCCGCACCGTCCGTCGGCTCGACCGACGCTCCGGTGCCGGACGCGGCCGATCGCGGTGATCGGCTGCCGTTCGATCCCGACGCGGTCACCGCCGAGCTGCTGGCCCGGCCGGTCGTCGTGCTGCCCGGCTCCATCGCCCGCTTCGACCAGGACCGCGTCGGCGCGCTGACCGGTGGCGGCACCGTCAAGATCCTCGTCGCGCCGCCGGGCCCACTCGATGCGGCCGACAACCGGGCCTACCGGTCCGCGCTGGCCGACGTCGCCCAATCCGTCGAGGACCAGTGGGACGGCACCGTCGTCCGGATCACCGGAGTCGGGGTCCAGTCGGTCGGCCAGAGCGGGCTGGCCGACGTCCGGTTCCTGCTGTCCACGTTCGACGTCACCGATGAGCTCGAGTTCGTCACGCCCTACCTGCAGGGCGGTGAGACCGGCCCGAACAAGGACCGGTCGGTCGTCGACCGGAGCGATCCCGCGGTGGTCGCCGATCTCATCGCCCGGCTGCGCCAGACCCGGGTGGTGATCACGGAACCGGCGGCCGATTCGTTCGCCGTCGCCGACCCCGAACGGCTCGCGGCGAGCTGGTCGAACCGAACCGGAACGGGCCTGCGGCTGGTGATCGCGCCGCCGTTGACGGCCGGCGACTCCGCTGCGGTCACCGCCGCCGATCTGGCCCCGGCCTTTCCGGACGAGGCGGTGGTGCTGCTGCAGGGCCGCTGGCTGGACGTGGCCGGCCCGGACCGGACGGCCTGGACGGTGGCCCGGGACATGACGCTGAGCCGGTACGAGGACTTCCTGGAGGGCCGGCAGATCGGCCCGGCCGAGCTGCTGGGGGTGCTGGCCGACCAGTACGCCGAGCTGACGTCGGGTGCGGTGCAGGACCAGCCGACCCCCACCCAGCGCAACCCGGTGAGCTGGCTACTGCTGATCCTGCCGTTGCTCGCACTGGTCGTGGTCGTCGTGTTCGCCGTGCGGCGCCGCTCCCGCACGGTCCGCCGAGCCTCCGACGCCCGGCACCGGGACGTCGCCGGGCTCGCCGCCGCGGCCGCCGACCTGCCCGCGCTGGCCGAGGGCATCCTGGCCCTGGACGGCCTTGCCCGCACCGGGGCCGCCCGGGACCGGCTGGCCGAGGCCACCCGGGCCTACCGCTCCGCGCGGCGGCTGGTCGACGCCCGGGACGGCGCCGGCGCGACCGCCGCCGTCCGCGATGCGGGCGACGCGCTGACCGACGTCGCCGACCGGATCGGCGTGCCGAACGTGCCCGGCACCCGGGCGCGAGCCGGCGCCGCGGGTCCGGCATGAACCGCGCACCCCGCCGTCCGAGCCGGGCCGCGTCCGGCCGGGCCCCTGACGGACGACCCGCGTCCGGCCAGGCGGGCGGCGGACGGGCCGCGACCGGCCAGGCGGGCGGCGGACGGGCCGCGACCGGTCCGGCCCGCCCTGTCCCGGTGGCCGCCCTGGCCGGGCGCCGGGTCCTCCTGGCGGCCCTGCTGCTCGTACTGATCGGCTGGACCGTCGTGGCCTGGCCGCGGTTGACGCTGCCGTTCTCGTCGCTCGCCCCGATCGTCCACACCCTGGATTCCGACGTCGTGGCCGACGCCGGCGCCGGCCTGACGAGCGACCAGCTCGCCGGTATCCGGGGCGCCATCGGTACCCGCCCGATCGCGCTCGTGTACCTCGCCCCCGAGCCCGCGGACGGACCCGACGAGTCCGCCGTCTGCCGCGCGGTTTCGCCCCGGCTGCCCGACGTCGAGCTGATCATCGTCCGGGGTGACGACGGACGCTACGCCTGCACCGGCGACCGGGTGCCGGTGACCGACGACGGCCCGGACGACCTGCACGGCCTGGCCTACGAGATCCGGATCAACGCGGCGCTGCGGTACGTGTCGGACCCGGTGGCCAAGGCGCAGGCGGCGGCCCTGGTGCACGACTCGATGGTGAACGGCGGCCGGCTCGCCCCGGCCGAGCGGTCGCTGCGGACCCCGTGGCTGCAGGTGGCGGGCACGCTCGCGGTGGTCGCCGCGGCCCTGGTCGGCGTCCTGCTGCTGCTGATCGGCCTGCGCCGGCTCGCGCTCTACCTGCGGGCCCGGCGCGCCCGGCGCCGGGATCAGGAGCGGCTGCGGGACGAGCTCGACGACGCGCTGGCCGAACTCGCCCTGGCCGTCGTCGCCGCCACCCCGGAGGACCCGGTCACCGCGCCGGCGCGCCCGGCGGACGGCGCCGACCGGGCCGCCGGCTACGTGGACCTGCTGACCCGGGCCCGCACCGCGACCGGGGGATGGGCCGGTCTGCTGGCCCAGGCGCGCCGGCTGCTGGGTCCGCCCCGGGGACCGGTCAGACCCGATCCGATGAGACCCGATCCGACGAGACCCGATCCGACGAGAAAGGTGCCCCGATGACGGCCGAGCTGGTGGTCTGGATCGTCGTCGCAGTCGCGATCGTGCTGGTCGGACTGTGGCCGGTGCTGACCCGCAACCGTGGTCCCCGCTCCTCGTCCTTGACCGTGGAGGCGGCCCGGGCCCGGATCGCGGAGCTGGAGGACCGGCTGGACGCACCCGACCTGGCCGCGCCGGCCCGGGCCGGGGCCGAACGGTTCCTGCTGCTGGCCGGAGCCGCCCTGGCCGAGGGTGGGCGCAAGGCGCCGGACCGGGCCGGCCGCTGGGCGCAACGCGGCCTGGACACGCTGGCCGGCTGACCGGCGGGGCGATCGGCCCGCGGAGCAGGCCGCCCGGGCCCCGGGCATCGGACAGCGGTCCCTCGCGAGGGCAGCCCGGTACCGGTGACGGCCCGGCTCAGGTGCCGGGTCGCGGCCCGGGCAGCCCCGGCCGGCCGCCGAAGGGCGAGCCGTCCGAGGCCGGAACCGATCCCGGGCAATCCGTCCCGGGCAGTCCGGCGGTCCCGTGGATGTGCGCCTCGTGCAGCAACCCGACCACGGCCGGGGTCGGGGCCAGCAGTTCGAGCTCACCGGACAGCCCGGCGAGACGGTCCTGCAGGTCGAGCAGCACCTGCAGGCCGGCGCCGTCGATGTAGGTCACGCCGGACAGGTCGATCGCCAGCCGGGGCGGTCCGCGGCGCGGGGCCGGGGTCGCCGCCGCCAGCTCGTGCGCCAGGATGGGTGCGGCGCCCGCGTCCAGTCGACCGGCGATCCGGACGACCGTGCGAGCGCCCGAGTGTCCGACGACCCGGATCAGCAGGCCCCGCGCGCGGCTCGTCCGGTCGGCGCCGTCCGCGTCGGGTCGTAAGGGTTGGGCCATGGCACCGCCTACGGAGGTCGGAGCGGCCACCGTGATGGCCATTCGTGCGAACTCGGTCGAACATTTCGTGACCGACGGCGTCGAGGATCGGTGGCGGGTGAGCACCCGCCGAGCCGACTGTAGGTGGACCGCCGGCCCACCGGACCGGTCCGGGTCGGACTTGCCGCTGGGTGGGACCGGAGCGGAGTGGGCGGGTCCGCGGTTGGAGTGGCGGCCGTGCGCCCGCGGTTCCACGATCAACGGGTGAGCGTGCAGAAGGCGATCGACCTGTCCGGCAGTGGTGAGACGATCCAGGACGCGGTGTCCGAGGCGCTGGACCGTGCCCGCGAAACCCTGGAGGGAATCACGAGATTCGAGGTGAAGGACATCTCCGGTGTCCTGGAGGGCCCCCGCACGATGTACCAGGTCGAGATCAGGGTCTGGTTCACGGTGCTGGAGCGCATGCACGGATGAGTGAGCGTCAGCGAGCGAATCATGAATACCGCGCGGCGTCCGACGCCGACGGGGTGCCCGGACTGGCCCGGGTGGCGCTGCCGATCGGCTTCAACTCCATCGAGAGCGTCAACATGTACATCGTCGACGACGGTGACAAGGTCACCGTCATCGACTGCGGTGTCTGGAAGCCGGACGCGCCCGATGGCGGGGTGTCGATCGTGCAGGCCGGCCTGCGCAGCGCCGGGTACGACCTGGCCGACGTGTCCCGGCTGGTCATCACCCATGCGCACATCGACCATTACGGGCTCGCCGGGCGGGTGATGGAGCTGACCGGCGCCGACCTGTCCATGCACGCCATGACCGACCTGGACTGCCAGAAGTACCGGCACCCGGAGACGTCGATGTCCCAGCGCCGGGACACCTACGCCGACCACGGGATCGCCGAGGACGACGAGGGGGAGGGCGGCGAGCATCTGGCCCGGTGGATGCCGTTCCTGCATTCGGTGGTGGAGGCGTCGACCCGGCTGCGCGGTGACGAGTCCCTGCGGATCGGCGGCGACGACTGGACCGTCATCCACACCCCCGGCCATTCGTTGGGCCATGTCTGCCTGTGGTCGCCGCGGCGGCGGGTGCTGATGTCGGGCGATCACCTGCTCCCCGGCATCACCCCGCCGGTCACGTTCGAACGCGGCTTCGACGCCGACCCGATGCTCAGCTACCTGCGGTCACTCCAACTCGTGCGCAATCTCGGGCCGGAACTGGTGTACCCGGGGCACGGGCGGCCGTTCGGTGATGCGGTCGGCCGGATCGACGCCATCATCCGCAACAAGATGCGGCGGATGGAGCGGATTCGGCGGGCCATCCAGGAGAAGCCGACCACGGTCGGGGAACTCACCGACCGGCTGGTCGTCGGCTCCATGCTCGGCCACCAACGGCAGCTGGCGATCAACGAGACCCTGGCGCACATCGCCTGCCTGCGGTACGCCCGGCTGATCGAGCGGCGGATCCGGCCGGACGGGGTCTACGAGTGGTTCAGCACCAGTGACGAACCGCTGGACGTCGCCCGGTTGCTGGGGACCTGATCCGGACCCGACGACTGCTCCCACTGAGTAGGAAACCGAGGTCGCCGCCCCCGGGTGTGCGCGGCCCGATGTTTGACTCATCCGGCAGGGAGGGACCCTGCCGGTCACCGAGGGCGAAACCCGCGAGTTCAGGACGGAATTGATGAGCGAAGAGACCGCAGGCCCCCTGGTCATCCAGGGTCTGAACGGGCTGACCGACCGGCTCGGCACCGACCTGGGAACCAGCAGCTGGTGGACGGTGACGCAGGACGGCATCACCACGTTCGCCACGCTCACCGGCGACGAGCAGTGGATCCACGTCGACCCGGAGCGGGCCAAGGACGGGCCGTTCGGATCGACCATCCAGCACGGGTTCTTCACGCTGGGCCTGGCCACCGGGTTCCTCTGGGAGATCTGCACCGTCGAGGGCTTCAAGGTGGTGCTCAACTACGGCCTGAACAAGGTCCGGTTTCCGGCCCCGCTGGCGGTGGACAGCCGGATCCGGATGCACGTCAATCTGGCCGAGGTCAAGGAGTTGCCCACGCCCAACGGCCCGGGCGCCGAAGCCGTCTACCGGCTGACCTACGAGGTCGAAGGTCAGGCCAAGCCCTGCTGCGTCGCCGACCTGGTCTTCCGCTACTACAACTGATCCGATACCCACCGCCGAGGAGAAGAAGGACCCATGACCACCACCCAAGCCAACCCGGCGATCGGGCAGAGCATCGATGCCAACGGCATCCGTACCAACTACCTGCAGTCCGGCAGCGGCGAGCAGACCGTCGTGCTCGTCCACGGTTCCGGCCCCGGTGTGACCGCGTACGCCAACTGGCGGCTGGTGCTGCCCGTGCTCGGCGAGGATTTCACCTGTTACGCCCCCGACATGGTCGGCTTCGGCTATTCCGAACGTCCGGAGGACGTCGAGTACGGCCTGCAGACCTGGGCCGATCAGACCGTCGGCTTCATCAAGGCCATGGGCATCACCAAGTGCCACCTGATCGGCAACAGCTTTGGCGGTTCCATCGCGCTGCGGATCGCCACCCAGCACCCCGAGCTCGTGGACAAGATCGTGCTGATGGGCTCGATGGGCGTGCCGTTCGAGATCACCGACGGGCTGGACACCGTGTGGGGCTACGAGGGCACCATCGAGTCGATGCGCAAGGTGCTGGACTACTTCGCCTACTCGCGCGACCTGGTGAACGAGGAGCTGGCTCAGGTCCGTTACAAGGCGAGCATGGAACCTGGTTTCCACGAGTCGTTCTCGTCCATGTTCCCGGCCCCCCGGCAGCGGTGGGTCGAGGCCATGACCACCCCCGACGACGAGATCCGCAAGCTGACCAACCGCACCCTGATCGTGCACGGCCGCGAGGACAAGGTCATCCCGCTGGAGACCTCGCTCAAGCTCGAGCAACTGATCGACAACGCCGACCTGTCGGTGTTCTCGCACTGCGGCCACTGGTCGATGATCGAGCGCACCGCCGACTTCAACCGCCTGGTCCGCGACTTCTTCCTCGAGGCCCCGACCAAGCCGGTCATCACCGTCGAGGACGAGTAAGCGCGACATGGCCACCAAGACGAAGGAGGCGCCGGCGGCAGCCGCCGGCCCCGATCTGGGGTCCCGCGACCGGGAGCTGCTGCTGCGCATCTACCGCGCGATGGTTCTCACCCGGGCGGTCGAGGACCGGATGGTCGCCATGTACAAGGGCGGCGACCTGCTCGGGTCCCTGTACACCGGCCATTGGCATGAGGCGATCAGCGTGGGCGCCGCGTCCACGCTGCGCGCCGACGACTACATGGCCCCGATCCACCGCGATCTGGGCGCCCACCTGTACCGGGGCATGGAGCCCTGGCAGGTGATGGCCAGCTTCATGGGCAAGGCCACCTCGCCCACCGGCGGCCGCGACGGCACCCTGCACTACGGCCGGCTGGACCTGGGCCATTACAACCTGCCCAGCCACATCCCGGCCAACTTCCCGGTGGCGACCGGGATGGCGTTCGCCGCGAAATACCGCGGCCAGGACAAGGTCTGCCTGGCGTTCTGCGGTGACGGCTCCACGTCGCGGGCCGATTTCCACGAGGCGTTGAGCATGTCCAGCGTGCTGGACCTGCCGAACGTGTTCATCATCGAGAACAACCAGTTCGCGTACTCGACGCCGATCTCCATGCAGTCCAAGTCGATCCAGTTCTCGGACAAGGCCAAGGCCTACGGCATCCCCGGGGTCACCGTGGACGGCACCGACGTGATCGCCGTGCACGACGCGGTGGCCGAGGGTGTCGCCCGGGCCCGGGCCGGGCACGGCCCGTCGATCGTCGAGGGCGTCACCATGCGGATGCACGGGCACGCCGAGCATGATCCGGCCGATTACGTGCCCAAGGAGATGTTCGACGAATGGTCCAAGAAGGACCCGGTCGAGCTGTACGAGAAGCGTTTGGTCGCTTCCGGTGTGATCGACGAGGCAACCGCCGAGGACACCCGCAAGCAAGCCCGCCAGGCCGCCATCGACGCCCGCAAGAAGGCACTCGCCGATCCCATGCCGGACGCGAGCAACATCGAGGAAGGTGTCTATGCCGACTGACGTCGCAGACCGGCCGGCGATCCTGAACCCGGACGCCGGGCCCAAGGACAACGGCCAGGCGACCTACCTGGAAGCAGTCGCGCTTGCCCTCGATCACGAGATGCAGCGCGACCCGGACACCTTCATCATCGGCGAGGACGTCGGCCAGTTCGGCGGCGCGTTCAAGGTGACCAAGGGTTTCCTGGACAAGTACGGACCGCGGCGGGTGGTCGACACCCCCATCGCGGAAACCGGTTTCACCGGCCTGGCGGCCGGGGCCGCGCTGGTCGGGTTGCGCCCGATCGTGGAGTTCCAGTTCGCCGACTTCATCTCGTGCGCGTTCGACCCGATCATCAACGTGCTGGCCCGGCACCACTGGCGCACCGGCGATCCGATGCCGGTGACCATGCGGGCGCCGTTCGGTGGCCGGTTGCGGGCCGGGCCCACCCACTCGCAGAGCGTGGAGAGCTACTTCGCGCACGTGCCGGGTCTGAAGATCGTCATGCCCGGAACTCCGCAGGATGCGGCCGGGCTGCTGATCTCCTCGATCCGGGACAACAACCCGGTGCTGTACCTGGAGAACAAGTACCTGTACCGGCGGCTGAAGGCGGCCGGTCCGCTGTCCATGGATCCGATCCCGCTGGGTGTGGCCAATGTGGTGCGGCCGGGCCGGGACATCACGCTGGTCACCTATTCGGCCGGGGTGCATCAGGGCCTGGAGATCGCCGACGAGCTCGACAAGGAAGGCATCTCGGTCGAGGTCATCGACATCCGCACCCTCGTCCCGCTGGACGTGGAGACGATCGTCAACTCGGTCAAGAAGACCTCCCGCGCCGTCGTGCTGCACGAGGCCGCCAAGCGGATGGGCTACGGCGCGGAGATCGCCGCGACCATCCAGGAGGAGGCCTTCTGGTACCTGGACCAGCCGGTGGCCCGGGTCGGCGCGAAGAACACGCCGACGCCGACCAGCCCGCCGCTGGAGGACGCGGTCATCCCGCAGCCGGCCGAGATCGCCGACGCGATCCGGGCGGTGGCCCGGGCCTGACCCGAAGCTGTTGTCCCGTTTCATCTCTCGTCCGGACGGCGGACCCAGCCGGGTCCGCCGTCCGGCCACCCCCTCGGAAGGACATCTGACGTGGCCGACTTCGACATCGTGGTGCTCGGCGGCGGTCCCGGCGGGTACGCCGCGGCGCTGTACGCGGCCTCGGCCGGCCTGTCGGTCGCGCTGGTGGAAAAGGAGAAGGTCGGCGGCACCTGCCTGCACCGCGGCTGCATTCCGGCCAAGGCGCTGCTGCATGCCGCCGAGGTGTTCCGCACCGTCGAGCACGCCGCGGCCCACGGCGTGAAGCTGCCCGATGGCTTCACGGCCGAGCCGGACTGGCCGGCGGCCAACACCCGCAAGGCCGGCATCGTCAAGCAGCTGCACGGAGGGCTGTCCGGGCTGCTCAAGCGGCGCAAGGTGCAGGTCGTGATCGGCGAGGGCCGGCTGCTGCCGGACGGTTCGGTCTCGGTCGACGGCCAGAACCTCAAGGGCAAGGCGACCATCCTGTGCACCGGCTCGGTGCCCCGGGCGATCCCCGGCATGGACGTCGACGGCGAGCGGATCATCACCTCCGACCACGCCACCAACAGCACCGCGGACCGGCTCCCGGAGCGGGCCGTGGTCATCGGCGGCGGCGTCATCGGTGCCGAGTTCGCCTCCGTCTACACCGATCTCGGGGTGGACACGACCCTGCTCGAGGCCATGAACGACGGCGTCCTGCCGATCGGGCCGGACCGGGACGTGGCCAACGTGCTGGCCAAGTCGCTGGCCAAGCGAGGCACCAAGATCAACGCGCAGGCCCGGGTCGGCACCCTGGAACTGACCGCCAACGGCGTGCTGGTGCCCTTCGAGACCCCCAAGGGCAGCGAGAAGCTCGAGGTCGATCAGGTTCTCGTGTCGATCGGGCGGCGCCCGGTGACCGAGGGCACGGGGGCCGCCGAGGCCGGGGTGAAGGTCACCGACCGCGGCTTCTTCGAGATCGACCCGACCACCATGCTCACCAGCAAGCCCGGCGTCTACGCCATCGGCGACTGCGTCCCCACCCCCGGTCTGGCGCACGTCGCCTACGCGGAGGCGGTGCTCGCGGTCGACCACTTCCTCGGCGAGAACCCGGTTCCGGTGGACTACGCCAAGATCCCGTGGGTCGTCTACACCCACCCGGAGGTCGCCTGGTCGGGGCTGACCGAGGCGCAGGCCCGGGAGGCCGGGCACGACGTCGTCGTGCACAAGCACAGCTTCGCCGGCAACGGGCGGGCGATGATCCTGGGCGAGACCGACGGCCTGGTCAAGATCGTCGCCGCCAAGGACGGCCCGGTGCTGGGCATGCACCTGGTCGGCCCGTGGGCCAGCGAGCTGATGCACGAGGGCTACCTGGCCGTGAACTGGGAGGCCCTGCCCAGCGAGGTCGGCCGGCTGATCCACGCGCACCCGAGCCTGTCCGAGGCGATCGGCGAGACCATGATCACCTTCTCCGGCCGATCGCTGCACGGCTGACGCCCCCGGCCGGGACCCGGCTGTTGACCCGCACACCAACTTTCGAAAACCAGGAGACGTCCGGATGTCCGACGAATGGTTCGTCACGATGCCCAAGCTGGGCGAGACCGTCACCGAGGGCGAGCTGACCACCTGGCTCAAGAACGTCGGTGACCCCATCGCCTTCGACGACCCGCTGTTCGAGGTGTCCACCGACAAGGTGGATTCCGAGATTCCGAGCCCCTACGACGGGGTGCTGGCCGAGATCCTGGTGCCGGCCGGTTCCACGGTGCCGGTCGGCACCCAGCTCGCCCGGATCGTGGCTGGGGGAGTCACTGCGGGGGCGTCCGCTGAGCCTTCTGCGGACCGGCTGCCCGGCACCGGCCACCATGTGGCCGCGGCCGGCGGGCCGGCGCTCGGCGACGGCGCCGCCCCGCAGATGGGCGGCTCCGAGGGCCCGTCCGACGAGGCCCCCGGCGTCAGCGCGCCGGCCGGCGAGGTGCACGACATCACCATGCCCAAGCTGGGCGAGACGGTCACCGAGGGCGAGCTGACCACCTGGCTCAAGAACGTCGGCGACACCGTCGAGATGGACGACGCGCTGTTCGAGGTGTCCACCGACAAGGTCGATTCCGAGATCCCCAGCCCCTACGACGGGGTGCTGCTGGAGATCCTGGTGCAGGCCGGGCAGACCGTGCCGATCGGCACTCCGGTGGCCCGGATCGGCGAGGCGGGGGCCAGCGTCGCCGCTCCGGCCGCGGCCCCGACAGCCAGTGGTGCGGCCTCGGCCGGGCCCAGCTCGTCCACGGCCACCACCATCGTGATCGGTGCGAAGGCCGAACCGGGCCGCATGCTCTCGCCGCTGGTGCGGCGGCTGGCCGCCGAGAACAACCTCGACATCGGCGCCCTCGCCGGGACCGGCGAGGGTGGCCGGATCCGCCGCGAGGACGTGGAGAAGGCCATCGCCGGTGGCGGGGCCCGGACCAACGGCGCGGCCGCCGCGCCGGCCCCGGCGCCTGCTTCCCCGGAGCCGACGCCCGCCACTACCGCGCCGCGGCCGTCGGTGCCGGCCGGAGTGAGCGACCCGCGGGACGAGGTCGTCACGCTGTCCCGGATGCGGATCGCGGTGGCCAACGGCATGGTCGCCTCACTGGCCGCGTCGGCGTCGGTCTGGACCTCGGTCGAGGTCGACTTCGACAACGTGGAGAAGGTGCGGGTCAAGCACAAGGACCGGTTCAAGAAGGAGACCGGCGCCTCGCTCTCGTACCTGCCGTTCGTCTCACGGGCGACCATCGACGCGTTGCGCGCGTTCCCGACGGTCAACTCCTCGATCGACATCGAGGCCAAGACGATGACCCTGCACCCGTACGTCAACCTGGGCATCGCGGTCGACCTGGACCAGCAGGGCCTCGTCGTCCCGGTCGTCAAGGACGCCGACTCCCTGAACATGCGCGGGGTGGCCCGCAAGATCACCGAACTGGCCGGCGCGGCCCGGGGCAAGAAGCTCGGAGCGGAGGACATGAAGGGATCCACCTTCACCATCACCAACCCGGGACCCTTTGCCAGCTACGCCTCCTCGCCGATCATCAACCAGCCGAACGTGGCCATCCTGTGCACCGACGGGGTCAAGCGGCGGCCGGTGGCGGTGGGCGACGCGATCGCCATCCACCCGACCGGCATCATCGGCCTGGTCTACGACCACCGGGCGTTCGACGGGTCGACCGCGTCGCTGTTCCTGATGCACATCCGCGACTCCCTGGAGCAGCGGGACTGGGCAGCCGAGGTCGGCTGACCGTGGCGGTGCGGCCGGGCGCCCGGAGCCGGGACCCGGCCGGCCCGCCGGGCCCGGAGCCGGTGACGGTGACCGTCGCCCGCGGCGTGGCCGCCGGCCGGGAGGACGACTTCGCCCGGTGGAGCGACGAACTGACCGCGCTGGCCACCCGATTCCCTGGGTTTCTGGGCGCCGGGATGCTCCGGCCCAGCAGGGTCGGCGACCCGTGGCACGTGATCTTCCGGTTCGACTCGGCCGAGCACCTTTCCGCCTGGGAATCCTCCCCGGAGCGGGCCGAGTGGCTCGCCGAAGGTGAGCACCTGGTCGAATCGACGGCGGTACAACGGGTATCGGGGCTCGAGACGTGGTTCTCGCTGCCCGGCCGGACCGCCCCGGCGCCCCCGAAATGGAAGATGTTCCTGGTCTCCGCGACCGTCTTCTATCTGCTCAACCTGACTCTGAGCCTGCTGTACGGCTGGACCCTGGACGGCTGGCCGCTGCCGGTGCACATCGTGCTGATCTCGGTGCCGGTCACCGCCATCGCGACCTGGCTGGTGATGCCCCGCGTCGCCCGGCTGCTGGCCCGTTGGCTCTACGCCCCCGCGTCCGGCGCACCCGGTTCGGATTGAGCGCCCACCCGCCGCCCCACCCGCACGACCGCCGCCAGCCGCCGCCCCCACCCCGCGCGGCCACCGCCCCCACCCCGCGGCCGCCGCCCCCACCCCGCGCGGCCGCCGCCCCCACCCCGCGCGGCCGCCGCCCCCACCCCGCGCGGCCGCCACCCCCACCCCGCGCGGATCAACTACGCCGGCGCGGCTGAACTGATCAACTTCCGTCCCACCGGTCACATCTCGCGCCACTTGATCCGCGCAGCGGTCGTACTCGCCGGCCACCCACACCGCGCGCCGGGCGCGCCGACCGACTCGGGGTCGTCGGCGAGGCCGCGTGGCGCGCGTCGCGGCACCGGGTCGGCGGACGATCCGGATCGATCTCTCCTATCGTGGTGATCACGCGGGCGTCCGCCCATCGGCCCGAGAAGGTCGTCGTGGCTGTCAGGATCGGGGTGACGGATGTCCGAGCGGCGGCTTCCGGGTGGTCACGACCAGGGCGCCGTCGTGGTGGGCGGCACCGTCCGCCGGGCTGGTGGTCCGTGGACGCCGGCCGTGCACGCGCTGCTGCGGCATCTGTCCCAACGAGGCTTCCAGGGCGCACCTGTCCCGCTCGGGTTCGACGCGCAGGGCCGGGAGGTGGTGTCCTTCCTGCCCGGGGCGACGGTGGGGGACCAGCGGCCCTGGCCGGGGTGGGTCCATTCGGACGACGCACTGCGGGAGGTCGGCGACTGGGTGCGGCGGTACCACGATGCGCTGACCGACTTCGTCCCGCCGGTCGATGCTCACTGGCGGATCGACTCGCGAACCTGGCGGCCGGGCGACGTCGTCGGACACAACGATGCCGGGCCGTACAACGCGGTCTGGGAACCGGGCCCGCCCGCGCGCCTGATCGGTTTCGTGGACTGGGATTTCGCCGGTCCGTGCAGTCGCATCGAGGATCTGGCGTTTCTCGCCTTCTCCTGGGTTCCGCTGCACGCGCGCCGGGTGGTGGCCGCCGAGGGTTTCACCGACTTCGGAGCGCGTTCCCGGCGGCTGCGGATTCTGCTGGATGCCTATGGATTTTCCGGGACGGTCACGGATCTGCTCGATGCCGTTGCCTCTCGTATCGACCAGCACATTCAGGATGTCCGGGCGCTCGCCGCGGCTGGTGACAACTTGTTCCAGCACCTCGTGGCGGCCGGTGCGACCGATGGACTCGCGGAGGCACTGAGCGAACTGGAGCGCGATCGGCACGATCTCCACGGTCTGTGAGCGATTCGCGCCCCCGCCCACCGCCGTCCGCGCGAACCATCAGATGGGCGGAACCTGGACGGCTGGCCGTTGCCGTTGCCCACCGTGCTGATCTGGGTGACGGTCAGCGCCATCGCGACCTGGCTGGTGATGCGTCGCGTCGCCCGGCTGCTGGCCCGCTGGCTCTACGCCCCCGCGTCCGGCGCACCCGGATCGGATTGAGCGCCCAGCCGGCGCGATTCTCTCTCGATGCGAAGCACCATGGCGGCGCTGGGTTGGACGGTACCTGCGCAATAAGTCGACAACCGGGACGCCGAGGTACCGACCTCCGCAGCAAAACGGCGGGCCGGCAGACCGCTCCGGGCAACTGCCGACCGCACGCTGTCCCGAACCTGCGCCCGGTCCGCCTGATCCGCGGCGGCGCGGGCTCGTCGGACCGTCTCGACGAGAAGCGCGGCGACCTCGGTCTCCTCGCCGTAGGCCGCGTAGGCCTCAATGTTGCGGGCGACCGATCCCCAGGGCGCCTGCCGGATCGCCTGCGCGATCCGGCGCCAGTCGGAGAGGAACCCGCGCTCGATCGCAGTGACCAGGCCCTCGTACGGCCAGGTCTCGACCGGATCAAGCGGTGATGCGTCGAGGTTGCGGAACGCCAGCTCAGCCAATGTCACCTCCGCAGAGGATGGCCTGGGCCAGATCGGCACAGACACCAAGGGTTTCGTCCCAGTCCTGCCAGCGTTCGAGCAGGCCTTTGTACCGGGGTAGCTCGCCGAGCGTGGGCCGGTCCCGGGGAGTGGGGTGCGCCAGTCGAGGGACCAGCGTCGACACCACCGACTCGGCGTCACCGGAGCGATCGAGGTAGTAGCGGTCGATGTCCGCCAGGACCGCGGCTGCCTCGTCGAGGCCGATCCGATCGGCCAGGGCGGCCACGTCGAGGTAGTCCCGGACCTGATTGCGGGCCACGATCAGGTAGGCCTTGACTCGCAATGCCTCGGCGATGGTCGGAATTCGTATCCGCTGTCCATCGGGCAGGTCGGCGATCTGGATCTCCAGTGGCACCTGTCGCCGCAGTTGCCGAAGTCCCGCCTCGATTCCACCGAGCCGGCGCATGATCGTCATCGGTGGCTTGGAAGCACGAACGCTCGTCGCCCAGCCGTCCGTGGCCTCCACGGCCTCCAAGATCGCTTCGTATCGTTCCCGAAGGGCGAGGACGTGATCGTGGTCGAAGGACAGTCGGCGACCGGCGTACGCAGCACTCGCGGTGCCGCCCACCAGGATTGCATCGGGCACGACTTGCTGGAGGCGTGCGGCACTTCGCAGGACCGGCATCAGGTCGAGTGGGGGATCGATATCCCGCGTCGGCTTGTCCGGTTCAGAGGGCATCCCGCGATCTCATCAGAAGTGATAACGGTCCTGGCAGGGTTGATCATGAAGAACACGCCCCCATCCGCGAGGAATGAGGGCGTGTTCGTCATGATCAACTGCGGGTGGGAAGGGGGTCAGACGCTCGCGGCCGCCGCGGTGGCCTCGGAATCGCCCTTGTACAGCACGACCCCCATGCCGTTGATCCATTCGTAGACCGGCACGTACGAGAGCACCTCGCCGGGGGCGTCGTGCATGGCGCCGGCCAGCGCGACCCAGGCGCGGATCTCGCCGGTGCCGTTGCCGGCCTCCATCAGCTCGTCATTGGGAATGTCGATGATGTCGGTCAGGTCGCCGGTGGCCAGCATGTCCAGGAACCAGTGGTCGAACTCCTCGTCGATGTCGCCGATCCGAGGCTCGCCGACGAAGTGCGACAGGCCGCCGCCGGCGACCAGGGCCACCCGCTCCAGGCCGTCGTACGAGCGGATCGCCTTGCCCAGCTTCTTGCCGAACTCGTGGAACTGGCGCACCGTCATCAGCGGCGGCGTCGTGCAGTTCAGCACGATCGGCACCATCGGCAACTCCATCGAGTTGTCGAGCCAGTAGTAGACGGTCATGAAGCCGTGGTCGATCTTCATGCCGTAGGACAGCGCGGGCTGCACGTCCTGCTCGATCAGGCTGGCGGTGATGTGCGCGGCCAGGCCGGCGTTGGAGGGGACCATCTTCTTCGGCACCTGCAGCCACACCTCGGGCGGGCCCAGATGCTCGTCGTCCAGACCGATCGCGATCTGCGGCAGGCCGTCCAGGAAGAAGTTGGTGAAGTGCTCGCCGGTCATCATCACGATGGCCTGCACGTCGAGCTCGCGACACTTGTCCCGGACCTTCTCCAGGGCCCCGAAGAAGCTGTCGGCCTGCTCGCGCGGGGCGGACCCCGGGTCCGCCGTCATCATCGGCGCGTGCGAGGCCGAGTAGGCCATGACTATTTCTGCCATCTGGTCTTCTTCCTCTCCGGAACGGCGCCGGACTGCTCCAGCAGGGGTCGGTAGTCGGCTCGCTTGTAGCCAAGGGCCCGGCAGAACCCGTTGAGGATCACCGGGTGCACGCCCATCGCGTAGATGGCGCCGATATCGGGTGCCAGGAGCGCCTTTTCCTCCTCGGGTGTCAGGTCGTACCCCTCGACCACCAGGTCCGGCTTGGGGCCGTCACCGGCCGCCTCGAGCCGCCGCAGATGGTCGAACAAGCAACGCTGAACCATGTACAGGCTCATCCCGCTCGGTCACCTCGCATTCGTTCTCCCCTTTCGATCATTTCTCGCTCACGCCAACGCTAGAAGTTGCCGGGGTGGCGTGGGTCGCGCCCGGCCGACCTTCCGTCGAGTGGACACCCGGCTGGGACCGTCGACCCGGAGCGGCCCCGGCCGGGCCCCGGCGGGACGCCGCCGGCTCAGCGCCGGACGGTCAGCCCGAGCAGTCCGGCAGCGGTCCCGCCCAGGATCGCCGCCGTCTCGGCCTCGCTCAGGCCGAGGTCGCCGACCGTCACCCGCGGGGTCGGATCGCCCAGCTCGAACGGGTGGTCGGTGCCCATCAGCACGTGCTCGACGCCGACGTCCTCGACGATCCGGCGCAGCGTGGTGGTGTCGAACACCGCCGTGTCGTAGTACAGCCGCCGCGTGTAGTGGCTCGGCGGGTGGTCGTTGGTGCGCGCGACGTCCTTGCGCTCCCAGCCCATGTCCATCCGGCCGCGGAGCGAGGGCAAGCAGCCGCCGCCGTGGGCCAGGCACAGGGTGAACGGGTGCCGCTCCAGGACCCCGCTGAACACGAGCCGGGCCACCGCGATCGCGGTCTCCATCGGGTAGCCGACCAGTTGCGGCATCCAGAAGTCCTTGAGCCGCGGTCCGGCCGGCATCCCGGACGGATGCATGAAGACGAAGGTGTTCCGTTCGGCGAGCAGGGCCCAGAGGTCCTCGTTGATCGGGTCGTCGAGGTCCTTGCCGCCGCCCTGGCTGCCGATGGCGATGCCGGCCATGCCGAGCTCGTCCAGCACCCGAACGGCCTCGTCGGCGACGCCGGCGTGGCCGAGCGGCACGTAGCCCAGGCCGACCAGCCGGTCCGGGGCGGCGGCGACGTACGCCGCGAGCTCGTCGTTGCCCTGCGCGACCACCTGGGCGGCGAACGCCGCATCGGTGGCGTTGGTGGCGAACAGGAACGGCGGCAGGGAGACGGCGTGCACATCGACGCCGGCCTCGTCCATCTCGGCCAGCCGGGTGGCCACGTCGTGCTGCGAGCGGGCCAGCGGCAGCGGCGCACCCGGGCCGACCCCGCTGATCACCGGGTCGAGCCGGACGATTCCGGCGTCCACGGCCGACACGTCGGCCAGGCCACGGTCGGCCAGGCTGCGCAGCAGAGGCATCGGCATCGCGTGGGCGTGCACGTCGACGGTCGGCGGACCGCCCGGCTCGGCGGGTTCGGGGACTGCCACGGCGACTCCTCGCATCGGTGACGGCATCGGTCCGCAATGGCGGCGCGGTCCGCTGACCGTACCGATGTGTCCACCATCGCGGTCCCGGTCCCTCGGCCCGCTTTCACTGGTCGGAAGTTGGCGACGGGCCGCCCGCGACTGCACGGCGGAGGTGACAACCTCCGAGAACGGCCCCGCTGCCCGGCTGCCGGTCCGCGGCCCCTGCGCGGCGTCCCGAACGGATCAAAGGAGATGTCCATGATCAGCGGCAAGACCACACTGATCGCCCACCTGGGGTACCCGACCTTCGCCTTCAAGGCCCCGCTGATCTACAACCCGTGGTTCGACAAGCACGACATCGACGCGGTGGTGGTGCCGATGGGGGTGAAGCCGGAGGAGTACCGGGAGTTCTTCCCACTGTTGTTCAAGATGAGCAACATTCGCGGCGCGCTGGTCACCATGCCGCACAAGGTGACGACGACCGAGCTGGTCGACGAGCTCACCCCGATCGCGAAGGTGGCCGGCGCCTCCAACGCGGTGCTGCTGCGCGAGGACGGGTCGCTGCTGGGTGACCAGTTCGACGGGGCCGGCTTCGCCCGGGGGGTGGCCCGCAAGGGCTTCGACGTCACCGGCAAGCGGGCGCTGGTGGTCGGCAACGGCGGCGTCGGATCGCCGATCGCGGCCTCGCTGGTGGCCGACGGGCTGGCCGAGATCGGCCTGTACGACCCGAACATCGCCGCGTCGGAGGCGCTCGCCGGCCGGTTGAACGAGCACTATCCACAGACGAAGACCATCGTCGGATCGAAGGACCCGGATGGCTACGACCTGGTGGTCAACGCGACCCCGCTCGGCATGAACGACGGCGACCCGCTGCCCATGGACATCGACCGCATCGCGCCCGGGACCTTCGTCGGCGAGGTCGTCATGAAGCAGACGATCACCCCGTTCCTGCAGGCCGCGCTGGACAAGGGCTGCCAGATCCAGGTCGGCTCGGACATGCTGTACGAGCAGATCCCGGCGTACCTGGAGTTCTTCGGGTTCGGCAGCACCACGCCCGAGGAGTTGCGCGCAGTCTCGCTGATCCCGGCATGATGGGCACCATGGCGGACCGCTGGCGGTGGATCCTGGCGATGGGATTTTCGGCCTTCGTCCTGTTCGGCGGGCTGGTGTTGCTCTTCCGTGGCGGTGCGGATTACTCCACCCTGGCCTGGATGCTGATCGTCATCGGCGTGCTCGCCGTCGTGGTCAACCTCGTGATGCGTGACCGTTTCGTACCCTGACTCCCAGCTTTCGCCGCTTATCTCGAAGGGCGGGTCCGCCGGATGGCGGACCCGTCCTTTTTGCGTTCTCGGGAGCGGAGGCCGCCGTCGGGCCGGCGGCGGCTGAATGCGCCGGCATACTGTGCGTGACGGCGCGGCACCTCCGGCCGGGTCGACGATTCGGTCTGTCCGTCAATCGTTTTCGTTTCGTCATCGCGTCGACGGTCATTCCGTGATCGGCACGGCGGAACGCTGCCGTCCAGCGGAAAGGGCACCGGCAGTCGTTGACCGGGTCTTGGCGGGGCGGTGCACTACATCACAGCCGCCGCAAGTCGCGCCCGGCGACCCGTGACGAGGAGAACCACATGGCAGACGTCATCAAGGAGCCACCGGGCTCGCACGAACCGACGGCCCACGAGAAGACCCCGAAGAAGGCCGCCGCCAGCGGCTGGATCGGCAGCGCCCTGGAGTACTACGACTTCTTCATCTACGCCCAGGCCGCCGCGCTGATCTTCCCGACCCTGTTCTTCCCCAGCGGCAACGCGCAGACCGCCATCGTCGCCTCGTTCGCCACCTTCGGCGTCGGCTACGTCGCCCGGCCCATCGGCGCCTTCGTGCTGGGGCACTGGGGTGACAAGCACGGCCGCAAGAACGTGCTCGTGCTGTGCATGCTGCTCATCGGCTTCTCGACGTTCTGTGTCGGCCTGCTGCCCAGCTACGAGGCCGTCGGCATCTGGGCGCCGATCCTGCTGGTCGTGCTCCGGCTCATCCAGGGCTTCGCGGTCGGCGGCGAGATCTCCGGCGCCAGCGCGATGATCCTGGAGCACTCGCCGTTCGGCCGCCGCGGCTACTACACCAGCTTCACCCTGCAGGGCGTGCAGGCCGGCCAGATCTTCGCCGCCGCCATCTTCCTGCCGCTGTCCGCGATCCTGCCGACCGAGGCGTTCCAGACCTGGGGCTGGCGGATCCCGTTCTTCCTGTCCGCGATCGTCGTGTTCGTCGGTTACATGATCCGGCGCAACGTCAACGAGACCCCGGCGTTCGAGGAAGAGGCAGAGGAGGGCGAGGTGCCGCAGGCGCCGATCGTCCAGGTCGTCAAGGAGAACGGCATCGACATGGTCCGGGTCGCCTGCATGGCCCTCATGAACGCCATCCCGACCGCGGTCACCGTTTTCGGCGCCACGTTCGCCACCTCCGCGGCCTACGGCGTCGGATTGACCTCCACCAACTACCTGTGGATCTCGGTCTCCGGCAACCTGATCGCCGTGCTGCTGATCCCGTTCGTCGGCAACCTGTCCGACCGGATCGGCCGCCGGCCGGTCATCATCGTCGGCTGCCTCGGCTCGGGCATCCTGGCCTTCCCGTACCTGTACTTCGTCGCCGAGGCGAACCTGCCGATGGCGTTCTTCTTCGCCATGCTGATGTGGGGTTGCGTCTACCAGGGCTACAACGCGGTGTTCCCGTCGTTCTTCCAGGAGCTGTTCCCGACCAAGACCCGGGTCACCGGCTTCGCGGTCTCGCAGAACCTGGGCACCCTGATCACCGCCTTCCTGCCGGCCATCTACGCCGCCATCGTCGGCCCGACCCCCAGCGACCCGTGCGTGGTGGACAAGAAGTTCGTGCCGGACGCGATCGTCAACGGCGAAACCTGCCGTTCATTGGCCGACTCGATCGAGATGGACGTCGTCTGGACCGTCGGCGCGATCACCTTCGCCCTGGCCGTCATCGCCGCCATCGCCGCGTGGAGCGCGCGGGAGACCTTCCGGGTGCACATGAACGACCTGGGCAGCAAGCACGCCGTCCCGGTGCCCAAGGAGGAGTACGACCGGATCCGCCGCACCGGGGTCGACCAGCCGGTCTGATCCACGACCCGCCCACCCCGCACGTCCCCCGACGGCCGGCCGACCACGCGTCGGCCGGCCGTCGCCGTGTTCCGGCCCAGCGACCCACTTCGGAGAGAATCAACCCATGTCAATCAAGCCCTCGATCACCGTGATGAACGGCCCCAATCTCAACACCCTCGGCACCCGCAAGCCCGAGGTCTACGGCCGCACCACCCTGGCGGACGTCGAGCAGATGTGCCGCGCCGACGCCGAGAAGCTCGGCCTGGAGTTGCGGTTCCTGCAGTCCAACTACGAGGGGCAGCTGATCGACTGGATCCACGAGACCGGGCCGGCGTTCAAGTCCGGCGAGTCGATCGGCATGGTGTACAACCCGGGCGCGCACACCCACTACTCGTACGCGATCCGGGACGCCATCGAGGCTGCCATGGTCCCGGTGATCGAGCTGCACATCTCCAACGTGCACGCCCGGGAGGAATTCCGGCACCACTCGGTGGTCTCGCCGATCGCCCGGGGCATCATCGTCGGGTTCGGGGTGCCCGGCTACTCGCTGGCCATCCGCGGGCTGTACGAATTGCACGAGGCCGAGGTGTCCAAGAATCTCAAGCCGGGGGTCCGCACGTGAGCGGGCGCGGGCACCGTCGATCCGAGCCGGTGTGACCGTCCGGATCGCCGTCGTCGGCGCCGGCCTGATCGGCCGGCGGCACATCGAGGAGATCGACGCGTCCGCCGAGACCGAACTGGCGGCCGTGATCGACCCGCTCGCCGCCGCCGACGAGGTGGCGGCGACGTACGCGGTCCGCCGGTACGACTCGCTCGCCGACCTGTTCGCGGTGGACCGGCCGGACGGCGTCATCCTGGCCACGCCCAATCAACTGCACGTCGACGGCGGCCTGGAATGCGTCGCCGCCGGCGTGCCGGTCATCGTGGAGAAGCCGATCGGGGACAGTGTGGAGTCGGCGACCCGGCTGGTGGAGGCCGGCGAGGCGGCCGGCGTGCCGGTGCTCACCGGGCATCACCGCAACTACAGCCCGATCCTGGCGCGAGCCCGGGAGACCATCCGCAGCGGCGCGCTCGGCGACCTGGTCGCGGTCGTCGGCACGGCGCTGTTTCACAAGCCCGACGACTACTTCGCCGCCGGCGGCGGGTGGCGCACCCAGCCGGGCGGGGGCCCGATCCTGCTCAACCTGATCCACGAGGTGAACAACCTGCTCGCCCTGGTCGGCGACATCGTCCGGGTGCAGGCGGTGACGTCGAACGCGACCCGCGGGTTTGCCGTCGAGGACACCGCGGCGATGATCTTCACCTTCGCGAACGGGGCATTAGGTACATTCGTGCTGTCCGACACCGCGGCCTCGCCGCGCTCGTGGGAGCAGACGTCCCAGGAGAACACGAGCTACGACAGCTTCCCCGACGAGGACTGCTACCACATCGCCGGCACCCGCGGCTCGCTCTCGGTGCCGACGATGCGGCTGAAGGTCTACGAGGGCGAGCGCTCCTGGTGGGCGCCGCTGACCTCGTCCACCATCGATCTGGACCGCAGCGACCCGTTGGCCAACCAGATCACCCACTTCGCCGCCGTCATCCGGGGCGAGCAGCACCCGGTGTGCAGCGGCCGGGACGGGCTCAAGACCCTCACGGTCGTCGACGCCGTCGTCGAGGCCGCCCGCACCGGCCGCCCCGTCGACATCCCCACCTGACCTCTCCTTTTGCCGCGCGGATCAACGACGCCCGCGCGGATGAAAAGACGGCGTTTGGGACTGGTGGGACAGATGTCAACGACTTCAGCCGCGCGGGCGAGCCGGTCTTTGTGGACAACTCGATCTGCCCGGATCGTGTTGTCCACACTTTCGAATTGCCTCTCCCGATCACGTCGGCGACCGGCCATCCTCGGCGTCATGAGTGTGCTCAGCGACCGCCGCCTGCTTGATCAACTGTTTGCCCGCTGGGGCCCGGTCGTGCATGCGCGCGACGCGCTGTCCTCCGGTCTGCCCAGGGGCCTGCTGGTCCGTGCCGTCGACCGGGCCGACCTGATCCGACTCGGCAAGGCCGCCTTCGCGCGCACGGTGGACTGGGACGCCGCGAGCGAACGCGAGCGCTTCCGGTTCCGCACGCTCGCCTTCGGGCTCTGCCTGAGGGGCGATGCTCACCTCACCGGGGCGGGGGCTGCGCTGCTGCTCGACGTGCCGCTGGTCGACGACCCGACGGGTACGCCGATCGCGATCCGGCCGGGGAACGCCCACACCGGCCACGACCGATCGCCCTACGGCCGGGTCCGGCACGGCTACCTGCCCCTGACGTGCCGCACCGAACGGCACCGCGTGCCGGTCGTCAGCCCGGCGTTCTGCGTCGTGGACATCGCCCGGCATCTCGGCCCCCGGGACGGCCTGGTGGCGGCGGACGCCGTCCTGCATTCCGGCGTCGACCGGGAGGCGGTGACCCGGATCGCCGAGAACATGCTGGCCTATCCCGGCATCCAATCGGTGGCGTGGGTCGCCGAGCACGCCGACCGGAGGGTCGAGAGCCCGCTCGAGTCCCTCTGCCGTTACGCCTTTCTCGCGGCCGACCGGCGTCCACCGCTGAGCAATGTCTGGATCGGAGCCGGCTCCCGTTGGTTCCGGGTGGACCACCTACTGCCCGACGAGGGGGTGGTGCTTGAGGGCGACGGCGCTGTGAAGTACCGCGACCGGCCCGACGCCGACATGATCGTCCGCGACGAGAAGGAGCGCGAGCGGCTGATCCGCGCGCTCGGCTACGGGGTGGTTCGGTACACCTGGGCCGACGCGATCGGGTCTCCCGGTCTGCTGCTGCACCGGGTGGGCGAGGCGAGACGGCTTCGCCGGGATGCGCCCGTCCCGACCGGCTGGCGTCTGGACCCGCCCTGGGCCGATTCCGTACAGCCCGATTCCGGTGGTCGACAGGCGGCGCCGGCCTCAGCGGCCGACCCGCCCGATGAATTCCTGCGCGGATGAAAGTGGCCTGAACGTGACGAGCGTGACGGAAAATGCACAGTTCAGCCGCGCCGGCGTCGTTGATCCGCGCGGCGCCAGCCTTCGATGCCGGCCCGCCGGCGGCGGCGGGCGTCCGCTCAGAAATAGCCGCCGGTCATCAGCAGCATGGTCAGGGCCGTCAGTCCGGACCCGAAAAACAGCCCGGCCCAAGGCATCGGGACGAGGAGCGTGCCGACGACACCGATGACGACGAAGATGCCGAGCCCGAGCATGAACCGGGTCGGGGTGACCCATTGACGATTCACCTGGTGGGTGGTCATCAATCACGGTTTTGCCGAGATCGGAGCACGTTGTCAAAGCCCTCGGACCGGAAAGCCCGCGTCACGGGGCACGTCCGGTGATTGACCGCTGTGATTGGTGCCCGTTCGAACGTCGATCGTCACCGAATGTCAGGGCATACGCGGACGAATCCCCCCGCGAATCGCGGGAAAGGGTGGTGGGACGCCGACTTCAGGTGGTTGTCGCGAGCAGGAGGTCCACAGCGGCCTGGTGCACGGTCCGAGCGGCCCGCTCGACGCCGCCGGCGACGAGGGCGTCCGAGATCACCTCGACGGTCACGACGGCCGGCGCCACCGCGCGATCGTGCAACGCCCGCACCATCCCGGCGGCGTCGCCGTGCCCCTGGCCCGGCGGCAGCCGATGCCCGAGCGACTCGCTTCGTGGCGGGTCCATCGGCTCGGCCAGCACGTCGCACAGCTGCACTGCGACGATCGACTCGGCCGGCACCGATGCGAGGTCGGCCGCCGTCATCCCCGCGCGTGCCCAGTGCCAGACGTCGATGATCAGCGCGGCGTTCGGCCGACCGGAGTCCCGCACCACCTGCCACGCGGTCGCCAGGTCCGGCACCCCGCTGTAGGGCATGAACTCCAGCGCCACGACCAGATCGGAACCGGCCCGGTCGCACAGGCCCGCGAGGGCCTCGGTGATCTGCTCGACCGGAAGGTGCTCGAGCAGGCCCGCGTTCAGGTGCCGGACGCCGAACGCGCGGGCCATCTCGAACACGGTCCGTTCCTTGCGTTGCTGCTCGGCGTTCCGATCGGCCGCCGTGCCCCAGCCGGTGAGGTACTCCACCTCCAGCACCGGAGTGCCGGCCGCCGAGGCGATCCCGGCCATCTCCGCCGCGCTCAGGCCGGCATCCACCGCATCCCAATAGTTTTCGGCCCGCAGCCCGATGCCCTCGAAGCCGGCCCCCGCGGCCGCGGCCACCCGATCGACGAACGGCACGGTGGTGCCGAGCGTGTAGGAACTGATGATCAGCGGCGGGGCGAGGCCGGGCGCACCCAGCACGGCGGTCGGCGAAGCGGGCATGGACGTCATGGCTCCAGTCTGCTCAGCCCGTCCCGGCGGCGGCAGCGCCTTCCGCGGAACGGAAGCAGACAGGCCGGAGACGCGCGGACGGATGCCGCGTCCGGTCCCGTCGTTCGGGCGGCCGGGGGACAACCGTGGACAACCGCGCGGATGAAATCGTCGACTGCTGTCCCACCCGTCACAAACGGGGTGAGTTCATCCGTGCAGACGTAGATGATCCGCGCGGCAATGGGAGGGGTTGGGGTCAGGTGTCGATGGAGGTGCGCGGCCGCAGGCGCCAGGCGACCCAGAGCACCGCGGCCTCCCAGGCCTTGGCCGCGCCCAGGGCGGCCCGCAGCGAGGCCTGGCCCGGCGTGTCCGCCGGCAGGTCGGCGACCCGCCGGTCGAATTCTCGGGTTTGCATGGCTCGTTCCGCGGCGAACCGCAGCAGAGCGTCGCTCAATGCCGCGCGGGACCATTTCCTTGGGGTGTCGGACATCTGCGCCTCCGCTGCGTGCCGGTTCGAATCCGACGGCTCGGCACTGGTCGGCGGCCACGCATCGTTGAGAAGCTCGTGTGTCGTCCGTAGTCCGATTTCCAGGCTAGACCACGGCCGGGCCGGACGCCTGCGCGTCGATCCGTTGCCGGCGGTGCCCGGACATCCGCACCGGGGCGTCGAGTTCGCCGTTGCCGCGATAACCGCCGTCCCGCTGGAGCACCTCGAAGAAGACCCGCCCGCCGAGCACCGCGGTGTAGAAGTGCCAGTAATCGCCGTCAGACGTGCGGTCCAGCAGCACGTTCAGCGCTCGCATCTGCGCGAGCCGGTCCGGATCGATGGTCAGCCGGGCATCGAGGTCGTCGTAGAAGTTCGCGGGGACGGGAACGACCGGAGCGCCGGCCGCCTGGGCCGCGCGGGCCGCGGCGAAAATGTCCGAGGTGGCGAAGGCCACGTTCTGCGGCTCCACCACCCCCGGGATCCACTGGCCGCTACGTCGCAGCACCGACCCGCTCAGGCCGATCCGGACGGAGCCGGCACCGTTGGCCATCGACCGGATGCGCACGAGGCCGAACGGCGCCGCAAACTCCAGGTCGTACTCCGGTTCCAGACCCAGGACGCTGCGCAGGAACAGCGTCGCCTCCTCGTACCGGTCGAACGGCTGGGTCAGTTCGATGTGGTCGATCGCGGTGAGTCCCGCGCCGGGCACCGGCGCCTGCCCGGTGTCGGCGAAGTCGCCGATCCAGCTGGTGGCGTCGTCGGCGCCGGTCCGGCAGAAGAACACCTGGGTGCCGTCGGGCGCGGCGACCGCGGACAGGTCCGCCTCGGCGGGCCCCCGGTCCCGCGGCACCAGCGGGGCGAGCATGGCCTGCGCGCGCAGGGCGGCCGCGGTCGGATCGGCGGTCTCGAATCCGATCGCGGCGACCCCGGCTCCGACGGACCCGTTCGGATCGGTCGGGTCGGCCCGCCGGTTGCGGTTGACCAGCACCCGCGCGGCACCCTGCGACCACAGCTGCACCGGCTTGGTGCGATGCCGGCCGGTGTGGGCGAACCCGAGCCGGCTCAGTGTCTGCGTGACGCTCTCGGCCGACGCGTCGTCCACGCAGATTTCCGCGAAGGTGAAACCGGCCAGGTCCGGCACCGGGGGCGCGAAGCCGCCCGGCACCCGGTCCGACCGCCCGCTGCGGTCCAGCGGCAGGTGGCCGACGGACCATTCGTACAGGGCCAGCAACGACCGGTGCGCGTCGACGGCCGCGCGCCGGGGGTCGGACTGGCGGAAGACGTCGTTGAACACCTCCAGCGACAGGGGGCCGGTGTAGCCGGCCGCCAGCACGTGGCGCAGGAACGCGGGCAGGTCGAACCGGCCCTGGCCGGGGAAGAGCCGGTGGTGCCGGCTCCACTGCAGGATGTCCATGTTCATCAGCGGCGCATCGGCCAGCTGCAGGAAGAAGATCTTCTCCCCGGGGATGGCTTCGATGCCGGCCGGATCCGACCCGCGGGACAGGATGTGGAAGCTGTCCAGGCAGATGCCCAGGGCGGGGTGGTCGGCGGCCCGGACGATGTCCCACGAGCGCTCGTAGGTGTTGACGTGGGTGCCCCAGGCCAGCGCCTCGTAGGAGATGCGCATTCCTCGCTGTTGGGCCCGGTCGGCGAGCTGGTGCAGCTGGTCGGCGATCAGCCCGTTGTCGTCGACGGCGGTGGGGGAGACGGCCGAGCAGACCAGGACGAGGTCGGTGCCCAGCGCCTCCATCACGTCGAACTTGCGGTCGGCGCGGCGCAGATTGCGGGCGAACTGGTCGGGGTCGGTCGAGTCCAGGTCACGGAACGGCTGGTACAGGTCGATCGACAGACCCAGATCCGCGCACCGCGCGCGCACGTCCGGTGCCGAGGTGGCGGACATGACGAAGTCCGGTTCGAAAATCTCCACCCCGTCGAACCCGGCCGCGGCGGCCGCGATCAGCTTGTCCTCCAGGGTGCCCGAGATGCAGACGGTGGCGATCGCGGTCCGCAGCGGCGGGCGGCGTGTGGCGGGAGCCACGTCCGCCGCCGGCGCTACGCCGGGCGCCGAGCCCGCGAGCAATGACATCATCGCCTCCTGGGGGTCGATTCAGAACCCACAGATACCGGTACCGGGTTCGATCCGGCATGCCCAGCGAAGGGTGTTCCGACCAGCGGGAGTCCGCCGGCGCCTGTACCGGGGGCCGTCGAGACGCAAGGATGGGGAACATGGCACCGGAACTTCCTGAAGCGCTGCGCGACGTTGCCGAGCGGGCGGTCGGCGTGCTCGCGCCGGAGACCGACATCTTCGAGGACGTCGACATCGCCGGGTTCGGCGAGTCGTTGGTCAAGGCCGTCCGGGCGTCGGTGGCCCATCCCGTGGTCCCGGTCAAGTCGGCCCTGCACCTGGCCGGCGACCTGGTCCGCATCCCGCTGGCCGCCGGGGCCCGGTGGCTGGGCCGGGACGTGCCGCCGCCGGTGGACGCCGACCCGAAGGACCGCCGGTTCGCCGCGCCGGCCTGGCAGGACAACCCGGCCTACTACTCGATCCGGATGGCCTACCTGGCCGCGGCCAAAGCCGCGCGCGAGGTGATCGGTTCGGCCGAGATGAGCCCCGACGAGAGCCGCAAGGCGATGATGATGCTGGATCTCATCGTCGACGCCCTGGCGCCCACCAATTTCCTGCCGACCAACCCGGCCGCGCTGCAGAAGGCGTTCGACACCGCCGGCGCCAGCCTGCTCAAGGGTGCCCGCAACTTCGTCGGCGACGTCATCAACAACGGCGGCAAGCCGCGGCAGGTCGATCGCAGCGGCTTCGAGGTCGGCGCGAACCTCGCCTGCACACCGGCCAAGGTGGTGTACCGGAACGAGTTGATGGAGCTGCTCCAGTACGAGCCGCAGACCGAGCAGGTACACGCCGCCCCGCTGCTGTGCAGCCCGCCGTGGATCAACAAGTACTACATCATGGACCTGGCACCGAACCGCAGCTTCATCGAGTGGGCGGTCAAGCAGGGCCGCACGGTCTTCACCATCAGCTACAAGAACCCGTCGGCGGACATGTCCGGCACCACCATGGACGACTACCTGGTGCACGGCCCGTCGACCGCCCTGGACGTGATCCAGGAGATCACCGGCGCCGAGACGATCGACATCGTCGGCCTGTGCCTGGGTGGAGCGATGACGGCGATCACCGCCGCCTACCTGACCCAGCAGGGTGACAACCGGGTCGGCACCCTCACCCTGCTCAACACCATGCTCGACTACGCCCAGCCCGGCCAGCTCGGCGCGTTCACCGACATGAAGTCGGTGGAGCGGCTGGAACGCAAGATGAAGAAAGAGGGCACGCTCGAAGGCGAGACGATGGCCGGGACCTTCGACATCCTGCGAGCCAACGACCTGATCTTCAACTACGTGGTGTCCAACTGGCTGATGGGCCAGCCGCCGCCCGCGTTCGACATCCTGGCCTGGAATGCCGACAGCACGCGCATGCCGGCGACCATGCACGCGTTTTACCTGAAGAACTTCTACGTGCAGAACAAGCTGGCCACCGGGGAACTGGAGATCGGCGGAGCCAGGATCGATCTGAGCGTCATCAAGTCGCCGACCTACGTGGTCAGTGCGATCAACGACCACATCGTGCTGTGGGAGTCGGCGTACAAGACGGTCAACCTGGTCAGCGGGCCGGTCCGGTTCGTCCTGGGCAGTGGCGGGCACATCGCCGGGATCGTGAGCCCGCCCGGGCCCAAGGTCTGGTACCAGGTCGCCGACGGCGACGAGAAGTTGCCGGCGAGCGCCGCCGAGTGGCGTTCCGGTGCCGCGCGCAAGCAGGGCACCTGGTGGGACGACTGGGCCCGGTGGTCGGCGGAAACCTCCGGCCCGATGGTCGAGCCGCCGCCGATGGGCAGCGCGACGTACCCGGTCCTCGGGGCCGGTCCGGGCACGTACGTGTTGGGCTGACCTCGGCGGGCCCCGCCGGGCCCTGGCGGGGCCGGCTCGATACCCGGCCGAAGCCGTCCGACCAGGGTTGGTACCGGCGGTTGTCCGACCAGGGCCCGGCCGCCGGCGCCACGCCGGGCGATCAGCCGGAGGTCAACTGCAGGTCGTCCACCGCAAGGGCCGGCTCCGACGGCTGCGGTCGCCCCGGCCCGGCGTCACCGGCCAGCTCGCGGGTCAGGCTGCGCGAGGCGATCGCCAAGGTGCCGACCACCGCCTGCATCTGCTGGTTCAGGTCCTTGACCGCGATCTCGATGGCGGCCACGACCTGCCCGCCGGGTCCGAAGACCGGCATGCCGATCCAGCACAGATCGTTCTCCAGCTCCCACCGGGTCACCGCGACGCGGGTCAGCCGGGTCACCCCGAGCGCGCGCCGGAAGCGGTCCGGCGACGTCACCGTGTGCGCGGTGTAGGCCCGCAGACCGCGCATGATCGTCAGCTCGACGGTGCGGGCCGGGGAGAACGCGAGCAGGGCCCGGCCCATCGCCGTCGGATGTGCGGGCATCGTGGCGGCCGCACTGAAGGTGGTGGCCGGCCGGGTTCCGGGCACCTTCTCGATGTAGGCGACATCGATCTCGGTCAGCACTCCCAGCCGGGCCCGGCACCGGGTGGCCGCGGCCAGATCCTCGAGCACGCAGGGCGCACGTTCGGCGATGCTGGGCGGCCCGGCCTCGGCACCGCGGATCATCCGCAGTGGCAACCCGGCCCGGTACTGGCCGTCCGTGGTGCGCTCCAGCAGCCGCCACGAGGCGAGTTCCGACGTGAGCCGGTGCGCGGTCGAGATGGGCAGCCCCGCCAGCCGGGCGATCTCGGTGAGCGAATGCTCCGACCCCTCGGTGAAGGTCAGCAGGATCGAGGTGATCTTGCTGGTGACGGAGCGACCGGCCTCGGTGGAATTGCCGGCCAATGACATCTCCTTGTCGTCGTCGTCGACGCATCCGGGGGGGCGGGGTACCCGTCCGGATGATCACCGCACCTAGGCAAGCACAACCGGTGGGCGGCGGCCAGCGCGTGATCCCGAGGAAAGCATCCGGGACACGAATAGAACAATGCCGCCGCGCGGCCGAGCCGGCACCCTGGGGTCAGAACTGGGGTCGACCATCGATGCGGCGGGCTCCGGGGGTGACCAGGATGGTCTGGTGGAACTGGACTGGCTGGAGACGTTTCTCGCGGTCGTCGACCGCGGCGGCTTCACTGCGGCGGCCATCCAGGTCCACCGGTCCCAGTCCCGGGTCAGTGCGCACATCGCCGCCCTCGAACGGGAGATCGGCGTCCAGTTGATCGAGCGGGGGCGACGGCCGGCCGTCGTCACCGAGGCGGGTCGGGTGTTCGCGGTCCACGCCCGGGAGATTCTGGCCGGCGTCCGCACCGCCCGGTCGGCGGTGGCCGCGATGCGCGCCCTGTCCGATCAGCACATCGTGGTGCAGACGACCTCCTGGCTCGGCGCCACCCTGTTTCCGCAGGTGCTCGCGGACGTGCTGGGCACGTTCCCCGATGCCCGGGTGACCGTGGTCGAACGCGGGCGCGGATCGTCGGACGGGGACGGCGCGGACGTCGCCGTGCTCGCGGTCAACCCGGCCGATCGGGAACCCGAGCCGCAAGCTCGGCGGCAGATCCTGTGGTGGGAGCCGCTCCGGGTGGTGGTGCCCGATGCGCATCGGCTTGCTCGGTCGGGCGAGCCGGTCCCCCTTGGCCGGCTGGCCGATCATCGGCTCGTGCTGTGTACGGCGTCGAGCCGGGCACTGGACGCGAACCCGGCCGGGCCGGGCGCCCCAGGTGCCGATCGCGGCCGGCTGACCGTCGATGCACCACAGACGGTGGCGGCGATGGTCCGCTCCGGACTGGGCGTCGGTGTCGTCAATGCCGGCGCCGTTGGATTGCTGAATCATTCCGGTCTCGCCGTGCTGGAGTTCGAGAGCATCGACGGCACACCAGATCCCGGATTCGAGGTGGCGGTCGACTGGTTCGATGTGCTGTTGGCCAGCCCGGTCGGGCAGGCCCTGCACGAGGGCGTCCTGGCGGCGTCGATGCCGTCCGGTGCGCTGCGTCGACCGCGTTGAAGCCCGCGGCCGGCCCGGCGTCGCGCCGGGCGGACGCGCGCCGCGCGGCCCGTGGTGAGGACCTGCCGTTCGGCGTAGGGTCAGCCGGGTTCCCGTCCGGGCCCGCCGCATCGCCGCGTTTCCGGCCTGTCCCGAGGACGTGATGTCTGCTTTCATCGGTCGGCGCGCCGAGCTCGCCGTGCTCCGGGCCGGCCTGGCCGACGCCCGGGCCGGGCGGCCACGGGTAGCGATGATCGAAGGGCCGTCGGGCATCGGCAAGACGGCCCTGTTGGAGACACTGCTCGACGGCACCGTCGACGACGGTCAGGTCGTGGTCCTGCGGGCCAGTGGCGACCAGAACGAACGGCTGTTCGCCTACGGCGTGCTGGGCCAACTCGCTCGTTCGGCCGGAACACTTGCCGCGCAGCGGTTCTGCGCGCAGGATCCGGTTCCGCCGGGCAGCGCCGAGCGGCTGGTCGACCCGATCACCATGGGGACCAGATGTCTGGAGTTTCTGAATTCGCTGGCCGGTGCGGTGGTCGTGCTCGCCGTCGACGACGCGCACTGGGCGGACCGGCAGTCGCTGCAGGCGCTGGTGTTCGCCCTGCGCCGCCTGGTTGCCGATCGGGTCTTCGCCGTGTTCGGGGTGCGCACCGACGGTGTGGTGCAGCTCCCGGACAGCCTGACCCGGTTGATCGGTGGCCACCTGGGCCTGGTGATCCGGCTCGGCGGGTTCGATGAGGACGACCTTCGTGAACTGGCCGGCGCCGTAGGCGTCGACGGTCTGAGCGCGCCGGCCGCCCGTCGACTGCGCCTGGGCACCAACGGGAATCCGTTGCACGCCCGGGCCCTGCTCGAAGAATTCCCGGTCGCGGACTGGCCGGTGACCCGGCAGGACGAGTCGTTGCTGCCGCCGCCGCGCTCGTTCCGGCACCTGGTGGGCGAACGCTATGCCGCCTGCCGGCCGGCCACCCAGGAGTTCCTGGATGCGGTCGCCGTCCTTGGCCTGCACGCCCCGGTGTCGGAGGCGGCCGCGCTCGCCGGCACCGCCGACGTCGTGCCCGCGATCGACGAGGCGACCGCCCACGATCTGCTCACGGTCCGCCAAGACCAGGGGCCCTGGTCCGTGGCATTTCGCCATCCGCTCGTCCGGGCCGCGCTGTACGACGCGCTCGGTCCGGCCCGCCGGCACGCGCTGCATCGGGCCGCTGCCGCCGTGGTGCCGGACGATGCCGCGATCCTGCGGCACCGGGTGGCCGCGGCCACCGGTCCGGACGAGGCGCTGGCGGCCGACCTGACCGCTTATGCCGAACGCGCTCAGCGTCGCTTCGACTGGAAAAATGCCGCAGTGCACCTGGTCTCGGCCAGCCGGCTGAGCACCGAGCCGAGCCGTGCGCGATCCCGGGTGCTGTGGGCCCTGGTCTGGACCCTGCTGCGGGGTGACGCGGCCGGTGCCGCCGATCTGGCCGACGAGGTGGCCGCGTACCCGGCCGGCCCCCTGCGCGACCTGGTGCTGGGCGGCATGGCCATGGCCGCCGAGGATCCGGTACGGGCCGGTGGATTGCTCGATCGGGCGTGGCGGGCCGTCGGGCACGAGGCCGCGGACCGCGCCCGAACGGTGGACTCCGATCCGGCCTCGCTCGACACCACGGCCGCGGTCGCGGTGATGCAGGCCATCCACCACTACGGCCGGCTGGACGCCGCCGGCACCGTCGCCTGGTGCGAGCGGGCGCTGGCCGCCGGTGACATCGGCACCGGGCTGGAAACGTCGATCCATGAGGTCGCGGTGACCTATCTCGTGCACGGGCTCGGATATGCCGGCCGGGTGGACGAGTCGCTCGCCGCCGCCCGGGCCCCGGAGGCCCTGCGCCTGTGGCTCAACCCGCGCTCGGCCCGGGCCGTGCTGCATCTGATCGACGACGAATTCGACTCGGCCGCCGCCCTGCTGACCTCGGTGGTCGGCACCGCGACCCGGTTGGGCATCCTGAACACGGCGGCCTTCAGCTACGCCTACCTGGCCCGCACCCAGTGGATGACCGGAGACTGGGACGAGGCGCTGGTCAGCGCGGACCGGGCGGTGGCGATCAACCTCGAGTCCGATTTCGGCTTCCTGCGGTCGGCCGTGGTCGGCATCGCGGTCCTGGTGCCGGCCGCCCGCGGCGACTGGGCGACCGCCGAGTCCTACCTCCGGCTGCTGCCCCGCAGCCACGTGCGGTACGAACGGTCCGTCATGGCGTTGGGCATGGCGCGGGCGCGGCTGGGCGAGGCCCGCGGTCGGCCCGCGGACGTGCTGGCCGCCCTCGACCCGGTCCGCGCGTTCCCGCTGCGCGACGCGGCGGACGAGCCCGGATTCTGGGCGTGGTCCGACCTGTACGCCGATGCGCTCGTCGCGGTGGGCCGGATCGACGAGGCCGACGAGTTCCTGGTGGCGCACGAGCGGCGCGCCGATGAACGGCGGCGGCACTCTGCCCAGGCCCGGCTCGCCCGGGCCCGCGGTCGGGTCGAGCTGGCCGCCGCCCGGCCCGAGGCCGCTCGTGCGGCCTTCGGTCGGGCCCTCGACCTGATCTCGGCGGTGCCGGCGCCGTTCGAACGGGCCAAGATCGAGTTCGCCGCCGGCCACGCCATGCGCCGGTTGGGCCGTCGTCGGTACGCGGTCGAACTGCTCATGGCTGCTCGGGAGACGTTCGGCCGGCTCGGCGCCACGCCGTACGCGGACCGGTGCGATGCCGAGCTCGCCGAGGCCGGCCTGGCCGCCGCCCGGCCCGGTTCGCCCCGGTTCGACCTGACCTCCCAGGAGCACGTGGTCGCCCGGTTGGCTGCGGACGGCCTGAGCAATCGCCAGATCGCCGCGGATCTCGTGGTCAGCATCAAGACCGTCGAATACCACCTGCGCAACGTCTTCGCCAAGCTCGGGGTGACCTCGCGCCGGCAGCTCGCCGACCGGCTCGGACCGGGGTTCGTCGCCCCGTCGTGACCCGCGTGGCGCTCAGATTCCACTCCCCGGAACCGGTGCCGGATCGGTTGCCGTCGGTGCCCGCAGGCCCGAGTCTGCTGGGGTGACCACCGACTCCCTGCACCAACAGCTGGCGGACGAACTCTGGGCGGCCGACCGCACGGCCAAGCCCATCGCGCCGCTCACCGAGCGGTACCCCGACCTGGTCGTCGAGGACGCCTACGCCATCCAGACCATCAACATCGACCGGCGGATCGCCGGTGGCGAGAAGGCCATCGGTCGCAAGGTCGGCCTGACCTCCGCGCCGATGCAGAAACTGCTCGGCGTCGACGAGCCGGACTTCGGCGTCCTGACCGACGTCATGTTCGTCGAGGACGGTGATCTCATCGACCTCGATCGGCTCTCGCAGCCCCGGGTCGAGGCCGAGCTGGCGTTCGTCATGGAGACCGACCTGGCCGGCCCGGGGGTGACCACGGCCGGGGCGCTGCGGGCCATCGCCGGGGCCCTGCCCTCGGTGGAGGTGGTGGACAGCCGGGTCGCCGACTGGAAGATCAAGCTGGTCGACACGGTCGCCGACAACGCATCCTCCGGGCTGCTGGTGGTGGGCGGCCGGATGCTGCCGGTGCGGGAACTGGACCTGCGCACCCTCGGAGTGGTCGTCTCCCGCCACGGTGAGGTCATCGACACCGGCGCCGGCGCGGCCGCATTGGGCAACCCGGCCCGGTGCGTCGCGTGGTTGGCCAACAAGCTCGGATCCCTGGGGTCGGGGCTCAAGGCCGGCGACATCGTGCTGCCCGGTGCGGTGCACAAGATGGTGCCCGTCGAGTCCGGTGACGTGTTCCGGGCCGATTTCGCTCACCTGGGCCCGGTGACCGTCCGGTTCTCCAAGCGGACCGACGCGGGGTGACGCGACCGGACGGCCGGCCGATTTGCCGACCGGCCGGCCCGGTCGCTCACCGCCGGACGACCCCGGCGGATGCGCCGGTGCCCGGGTAGCCCGGCGGTAGCGTGACATTCGAGTTCGACGGCCCTCGGGGCGATCGAGGCCGGCGATCCTGGTTGGCCGAGCTTGCGAGGCCACAGTGAAGTCAGTTGGAGGTCGGCATGTTGGTCTCGGTGGCCGTGGTGGACACGGACGCGCCCGCCCGGTACGCCAAACAGTTGCTGTCGCATCTGGGTCGCAAGGTCGACGTCGAGCCCGTCCCGGAGCATCCGGAACCGGCCGGGCGGCTCGTGTTCGCCTACGGCGTCGGTGACGTGCTGCCCGGAACCGTGGCGCTGGAACTGCGGGCCACCGCCGGTGACGCCGAGTCGCTCGCCCGGGTGCAGGACGTGCTGGCCCGGCACCTGGTCCGGTTCGGCGCCCGCCGGGAACTGGTCGTCAGCTGGGGCCCGGCCGCCGGCGACCCGGAACCGCCGGCCGGCTGATCGGTGCGAGTTCCCCCGTCGCCGGACGGAACAAGCGGGGCCCAATCGGGCAAAACACCTCCCGTAGAACGGGTTTGACCGACGGATCGGGTACGGGCGCCGCCGCCGGGTGCAAGGGTGGGCCGATGGCCTTGCTTCGTCGCTACAACCCGCCCCCGAACTGGCCGGCGCCGCCGGCCGGGTGGACCCCGCCGCCGGGCTGGGAACCGGATCCCGCCTGGGGTGCTCCGCCGTCGGGATGGTCGGTCTGGGTGGAGGAACGCGCCAACCCCAAGGCCTGGCTGTTCGCGTTCGCCGCCGCAGGTGCGCTGTATGCCGTGTTGCTCGTCGTGATGGTCATTGCGGTCGGGGGCGCGCTCAATCCACGGACGGCGGGGGCCTTCCTGGCCGTCTTCGTGGTCGCGGCCGTCATCACCGGAGCCATCGGCTGGACCCGGCCCCGGCGTTGGTCACCGTGGATGTACCCGCTGCTGGTGGTCGCGTTCTTCGCGGTCCTGCGGCTGATCAGCACCCTGGGCCAGACCCGTGGGCGGTGACCGCGCCGGACTCGGCCCGAGTCAGCCCGGGTTCGACCAGGCCGGCCGGGCGGCCGGGCCGCGGATGGCCAGATCCCGGCTCATCGCCAGGGCCGCCGTCTTCACCGCCGGCCCGATCCGGCGCAGGTCCAGTTTGCCGCTCCATCCCGAGATCGACATGGCGGCAACCACTGTGCCGTCCGCACCGAGGATCGGGCTGGCCGCGCAACCGATGCCGTGGCCGGACTCCTCGCTCTCGTAGGCGATTCCCAGTTCGCGGATGCGCCGCAGCTCGCGCAGCAGCAGTCCCGGGGCGGTGATCGTGCGCGGGCCGACCGCGGGCAGCCCGGTGGCCAGCACCGCCTGCACGACCGGCTCGGGGGAGTACGCCAGCATGGCCTTGCCGACGCCGGAGGCGTGCGCGGGGAGCCGGCCGCCGACCTCCGACGGCATCCGGGGGGCGTTGCGGCTGCGCACGATCTCCACGTACATCACCTCGGTGCCGACCAGCACGGCGAGATGCACGGTCTGCTTGCTGACCTGCCGCAGGTCCGCCATGTACGGCAGGGCGACCTCCCGTAGCTGTCGCTGCCGGTTGGCCAGCGAACCCAGCTCGAAGATCCGGCTGCCCAGCTTGTAGTCGCTGCCCTCGGTCCGCTCCAGGAAGCCGTGCTCGGCCAGGTCGGCGGCGAGCCGGGCGGTGGTGGTCTTGGCCAGGCCCGAGCGGCGGGCCAGCTCGGAGACCCCGATGGCCAGATGCCGGGAGTCGTAGGACGAGAGCAGGGCCGCCGCCCGACCGATGACCGACTCATGGGTGTTCCGCTCACCGGTACGCATGGGTTGATGATGACTGTGCCCCGGGGCACAGTGCAACGACCCGAGCAGTTCTCGTCGAAGATCCCCTTTCCGTCCGGATGAGCGGCACAACCGCCCGCCGGATGCCGCACCGATGCCGTGCCCATTGCTTCCGAACCCGACCCGGACCCCGCGTCCGGTAGGACAGGAGACCCCCATGACCAGCACCGCCCCCGCCCCGGCGCCGACCCGGACCGGCGGCCGGGCCACCGCCGCCATCGTCGGACCCGGCAATATCGGCACCGACCTGCTCGTGAAGCTGCTCCGCTCCGACGTCATCGACGTCCGGTACATGATCGGCGTCGACCCGGCGTCGGACGGCCTGGCCCGAGCGCGCTCGCTGGGTGTCGAGGCGAGTGCCGGCGGCGTGGACTGGCTGCTCGAGCAGGAGGCGCCCGATCTGGTGTTCGAGGCCACCTCGGCCAAGGCGCACCTGGCCAACGCCGATCGGTACGCCGCCGCCGGCATCACCGCGATCGACCTGACCCCGGCGGCGATCGGCCCGTTCGTCTGCCCGGCGGTCAACGCCGACGTGCACGCCGGGGCGCCGAACGTCAACATGATCACCTGCGGCGGTCAGGCGACCATCCCGATGGTGCACGCGGTCTCCCGGGTCACCCCGGTGCCGTACGCGGAGATCATCGCGTCGATCGCGTCCCGGTCGGCGGGCCCCGGCACCCGGGCGAACATCGACGAGTTCACCGAGACCACATCGCACGCCATCGAGGCGGTCGGCGGCGCGGCCAAGGGCAAGGCGATCATCATCCTGAATCCCGTGACCCCGCCGATGATCATGCGGGACACCGTGTTCTGCGCGATCGGGCCGGACGCCGACACAAACGCGATCGCCGAGTCGATCCATCGGATGGTGGCGCAGGTCCAGCGGTACGTGCCGGGCTACACGCTGCGCAGCGACCCGCAGTTCGACGATCCCAATCCGCTCTGGCACGGCAACGGCCGGGTCGGGATCTTCCTGGAGGTCCGCGGGAATGGCGACTACCTCCCCGAATGGGCCGGAAACCTGGACATCATGACGGCGGCCGCGGTGCGCGCCGGAGAAGTGATCGCTCTGTCGGAAACGATTCAGAAGGCGGCGAAGAAATGACCACGATCGCACAAACAATTGCAGATTCCACCATCGAGACCAAGCCATTTGTCCGGTTGACCGACAGCACCCTGCGGGACGGCAGCCACGCCGTCCGGCACCAGTTCACGACCGACAACGTGACCGCTGTGGTCTCGGCCCTGGACGCCGCCGGGGTGTCGGTCATCGAGGTGACCCACGGCGACGGGTTGGCCGGCTCGTCGTTCAACTACGGATTCGGGCGGCACACCGACGCCGAACTGGTGACCGCCGCGGTGCGCGCCGCGACGCGGGCGAAGATCGCGGTCCTGGTCCTGCCTGGCCTCGGCACCGTGCACGACCTGAAGGAGGTGCACAGCGCCGGGGCCCGGATCGCCCGGGTCGCGACCCACTGCACCGAGGCCGACGTGTCCGTCGAGCACTTCACCGCCGCGCGCGATCTGGGGATGGAAACCGTTGGCTTCCTGATGCTCTCGCACCGAATCGGACCGGACCAGCTGGCCGCGCAGGCCCGGATCATGGCCGACGCCGGCTGCCAGTGCGTGTACGTGGTCGACTCGGCCGGCGCGCTGCTGCCGGACATGGTCCGCGACCGGGTGCAGGCGCTGGTGGCCGAGCTGGGCGACGACGCGCAGGTCGGCTTCCACGGCCACCAGAACCTCTCGCTCGGCGTGGCCAACTCGATCGTCGCCTACGAGAACGGGGCCCGGCAGATCGACGGCACGCTGTGCGCGCTGGGGGCCGGCGCGGGCAACTCACCGACCGAGATCCTGGCCACCGTCTTCGACGTGATGGGCATCCCCACCGGGGTGGACGCAGCGAAGGTGCTGGACGTTGCCGAGGAGATCGTCAAGCCGATGATCACGCGCATGCCGGTCGCTGACCGAGCCTCAATCGTGCAAGGACGCTACGGTGTTTACAATTCATTCCTTTTGCACGCCGAACGTGCAGCGGACCGATACGGTGTGTCTTCTCACGAAATACTCCAAAAGGTCGGTGAGGCTGGTTATGTCGGCGGGCAGGAGGACATGATCATCGATGTCGCCATCGGGCTCGCAGCGCAGCGAACCGGTTGACTGTCCCGACACCAGGCCAAGGAGCACGCCGTTGACCAAGTACGTGTACGACTTCACCGAAGGTGACAAGGACCAGAAGGCACTGCTCGGCGGCAAGGGCGCGAATCTGGCCGAGATGACCAAGCTCGGCCTGCCGGTCCCGCCCGGGTTCACCATCAGCACGGATGCCTGTCGCGAGTACCTCGCGCTCGGCACCGAACCCGGCGACCTCCGGGTCCAGGTCACCATGGCCCTGCGGCACCTGGAGGACAAGACCGGACGCCGGCTCGGCGACCGGCACGACCCGTTGCTGGTCAGCGTCCGGTCCGGTGCGCAGTTCTCGATGCCCGGGATGATGGAAACCGTGCTGAATGTCGGACTCAACGACGCCAGCGTCAAGGGCATGGCCGAGGAGTCCGGCGACGAGCGGTTCGCCTGGGACTCCTACCGGCGGTTGCTGCAGATGTTCGGCAAGACGGTCCTGGACATTTCGGGTGAGGTGTTCGCCGATGCGCTGGAGAAGGCGAAGGCGACCCGCGGCGTGACCAGCGACCTGGAACTCGACGTAGACGCGCTCAAGGGCCTGGTCACGGAGTTCAAGGGATTCATCGTCGAGCACTCGGGGGTCGACTTCCCGCAGCATCCGCGCGAGCAGCTGGACATGGCCATCCGGGCGGTCTTCAACTCGTGGAACACCGACCGGGCCCGGCTGTACCGGCGGCGGGAGCGGATCTCGCAGGATCTGGGCACCGCGGTCAACATCTGCACGATGGTGTTCGGCAACCTCGGCGAGACCAGTGGCACCGGCGTCGCTTTCACCCGCGACCCGGCGTCCGGGAAGTCGGGTGCCTACGGCGACTACCTGCCCAACGCGCAGGGTGAGGACGTCGTCGCCGGCATCCGCAACACCCTGTCGCTGGACGATCTGCAGCGGCTCGACGCCGACTCGCACAAGCAGCTGCTGCGGGTGATGCGCAGGCTGGAGACGCACTACCGGGATCTGTGCGACATCGAGTTCACCATCGAGCGCGGCAAGCTGTGGATGCTGCAGACCCGGGTGGGCAAGCGGACGCCGGCGGCAGCGTTCCGCATCGCCTCGCAGCTGGTGGACGAGAACCTGATCACGATGGACGAGGCGCTGACCCGGGTGACCGGAGCCCAGCTCGCGCTGCTCATGTTCCCGCAGTTCGATCGGACCGCCGACCGCAAGTTGCTGACCAAGGGCATGGCGGCCTCGCCGGGCGCGGCCGTCGGCAAGGCGGTCTTCGACTCGCCGACCGCGCAGGAATGGGCGGCCCGCGGTGAGCGGGTTGTCCTGGTCCGCCGGGAGACCAATCCGGACGACCTGGGCGGGATGATCGCGGCGGAGGGCATCCTGACCGCCCGCGGCGGGAAGACCTCGCACGCCGCGGTGGTCGCCCGCGGGATGGGCAAGACCTGTGTCTGCGGCGCCGAGAAGCTCGACATCGACGTCGTGGCCAAGCGCATCACGCTGGGGTCGACCGTGCTCAACGAGGGCGACGAGATCAGCATCGACGGGACGACCGGCGAGGTGTTCGCCGGGGCGATGCCGGTGGTGCCGTCGCCGGTGGCGACCTACATCGAGAACGGTCTGGAGGCGGCGCTGGCCGGCGCCGACGCCGACGACGAAACGGGGACCGCCGACCTGGTCAAGGCGGTCGACCGGGTGCTCTCGCACGCCGACGGCGTGCGCCGGTTGGCCGTCCGGGCGAACGCGGACACCCAGGAGGACGCGGCCCGGGCCCGATCCCTGGGTGCGCAGGGCATCGGGCTGTGCCGGACCGAGCACATGTTCCTGGGCGACCGGCGGTCGCTGATCGAACGGGTCATCCTGGCCGAGTCCGGCGGGGAACGGGACGACGCGTTGGCGGCCCTGCTTCCGTTGCAGCGGGCCGATTTCCGGGAGCTGCTGCTGGCGATGGACGGGTTGCCGGTGACCATCCGGCTGCTCGACCCCCCGCTGCACGAATTCCTCGCCGACCGGACCGAGCTGGCGGTGAAGGTGGCCGTGGCCGAGGCCAGGGGCGAGACCGGGCCGGCGCTCGATGCGGACCGCAAGCTGTTGCGGGCGGTCGAGCGGATGCACGAGTCGAACCCGATGCTGGGCCTGCGGGGCGTGCGGTTGGGACTGATCGTGCCGGGCCTGTTCGGTCTGCAGGTGCGCGCGGTGGCCGAGGCGGCCTGCGACCTGGCGATCGAGGGCCACGACCCGAAGGTCGAGATCATGGTGCCGCTGGTCGGCTCGGTCCGTGAACTGCACATCATCCGGGACGAGGCCGAGGCCATCCTGGCCGAGGTGGCCGGTGACCGTGGTGTGGTGCTGAACGGGGCCGCGCCGCGCGGCGGCCACGCCATCTCCGTGCCGATCGGCACCATGGTCGAGCTGCCCCGAGCCGCGCTGACCGCGCACCGGATCGCCGATGCGGCCGACTTCTTCTCCTTCGGCACCAACGACCTGACCCAGACGACCTGGGGCTTCTCCCGGGACGACGTCGAGGCCGAGGTGTTCGTCAAGTACCTGGAGAAGGGCGTGTTCACCATCTCGCCGTTCGAGACGATCGACGCCGACGGCGTCGGCCGGCTGGTGCAGATCGCGGTGAAGGAAGGACGGGCGACCAAGCCGGGCATCAAGCTCGGCGTCTGCGGCGAGCACGGTGGCGACCCCGAATCCATCCACTTCTTCCACAACGCCGGCCTGGACTACGTGTCCTGCTCCCCGTTCCGGGTGCCGGTCGCCCGGTTGGAGGCCGGCCGGGCCGCGGTGCTCTAAGGGGCCGGCCGCGTTCCACGGGCCTGTTGGGCCAGCACGTCGATGCCCGGTGGTCGCGACACGCGGTCACCGGGCATCGCTGTCCGTGTCTGCGGCGGGGGAGGATGGGCCGGCACGCCGAAGGCGACGTGCGCAGGGTTCACTTGAGGGAGCCACCGATGACGTCCAGCCGCACGGTCCTGGCGGTCGCCGCCGCCGCAGCCGCGGTTCTGCTTGCCGGATGCGGATCGAGCGGGACCCCGGCCGCGACCACCCCGGCGTCGCCGGCCACCGCCGGGTCCGTCAGTCCATCGGCGAGTTCGTCGTCGACGTCCGCGGTGCCCGCCTCCGGGTCGGCGGGGGCGGGGCCGTCGGAGGCGTCCATGGAGCAGTACTGCGCGCAATCCGGCGGGCAGGTGCAGGGTCGTCAACCCTTCTGGAACACCAACGGGGACCAGGCGCAGTGGTTGGCCCTGGCCGGTTCGGCGACGATGTGCCGCTTCCAGGCCGACGACGAGGCCAAGTCCCGGATCTATGTCGACCTGACCACTCTGTCGTCGACCGAACCCACCCTTGCCGGGCTGGCCTACCTGTCGAAGGTGCCGATGCCGTCCGGCGTCGGGGGCGGAAATCCCGCGACCCTCTACTGCAGCAAGGAGCTCAACGCCTCGTCGTCCTTCGGCGGCGGCGCCTCCGGCGGTGGCTGGGTCAACACCACCGACCCCGACGACATCGTGGTCTCGCTGTGCGTCTTCCCCGACGGATCGTTCATCGACGAGTGGGGCCTGGCCTATCACTCCGCGGGCGACGTCCGCGGCAAGGACTTGACCACCGTCATGAAGTACCAGCCATCGGGCGCCCTGCCCCCGGTGTTCCCGACCTCGTAGGCCAGGCGCCTTACTGGACCGACGGCCGGAACGCCAGGCTTCGACACGGGTGTCGTGCATCACCGCAGGCGGGTGCGATCCAGGGCCCGGATTGGTCGGCGCGACCGTGCCGCATGACGTAAAGTCGTCGACGGCCTTGAGCGACGGGCCGGAACGAGGCAGGCTCCGCGAGGAACCCGCCCTGGACCGGCCAGATTCACTCGAAAGAGCGAGTTGACAAGGCCAGAACGGCCCGGTAACGTTAGTCGGGTTGCCTCCGAGAAGATCGAAAGATCAACAAGGAAGCGCGTCCGTTCTTTGAGAACTCAACAGCGTACCGATAGTCAGTGCCAATTATTGTTATTGGTATTTTGCTGGTTGGTGTCCACCCCCGTGGGTGCCGGCTGGTTTGGATTTTGATCGAGTCAGTGTGACTCGTTTGGAGTCCAGGATGTTTTTCATGGTTTGTTGATCATGGCTGGCCCTTGTGGGGTTGGTCTGGTTATATGCATTCAATGGAGAGTTTGATCCTGGCTCAGGACGAACATGGCGGCGGCGTGCTTAACGTGCAGTCGAACGGAAAGGCCCGCTTGCGGGTACTCGAGTGACACGAACGGGTGAGTAACACGTGGAAGTAACTGCCCTCAGCTTCGGGATAACTCGGGAAACCGGGGCTAATACCGGATATTCAGCGTGCATCGCATGGTGGGTTGGAAAGTTTTTTCGGCTGGGGATGGGCCCGCGGCCTATCGAAACGTTGGTGGGGTGATGGCCTACAAGGCTTCGACGACAGCCTGAGAACGACCGGCCACACTGGAACTGAGACACGGCCCAGACTCCTACGGGAGGCAGCAGTGGGGAATATTGCGCAATGGGCGGAAGCCTGACGCAGCGACGCCGCGTGAGGGATGACGGCCTTCGGGTTGTAAACCTCTTTCAGCAGGGACAATTTAGACGGTACCTGTAGAAGAAGCACCGGCCAACTACGTGCCAGCAGCCGCGGTAATACGTAGGGTGCGAGCGTTGTCCCGGAATTATTGGGCGTAAAGAGCTCGTAGGCGGTCTGTCGCGTCAGATGTAAAAACCCGGGGCTCAACTCCGGGCTTGCATTCGATACGGGCAGGCTTCAGGGTTCATTAGAAGTCTGGAATTCCTGGTGTAGCGGTGAAATGCGCAGATATCGGGAGGAACACCGGTGGCGAAGGCGGGACTCTGGGCGTGCGGCTGAGAGGCGAAAGCGTGGGGAGCGAACAGGATTAGATACCCTGGTAGTCCACGCCGTAAACGTTGGGCGCTAGGTGTGGGGTCCTTCCCGACCTCCGTGCCGCAGCTAACGCATTAAGCGCCCCGCCTGGGGGTACGGCCACAAGGCTAAACTCAAAGTCGGCGGGGGCCCGCACAAGCGGCGGAGCATGCGGATTAATTCGATGCAACGCGAAGAGACACCCTTGCAGCTTGACATGCACGGGAAAGTTCGGAGATGGTTCCCCCGCAAGGTCCGTGCACAGGTGGTGCATGGTTGTCGTCAGCTCGTGTCGTGAGATGTTGGGTTAAGTCCCGCAACAGGCGCAACCCTTGTCTCATGTTGCCAGCAATTCGGTTGGGGACTCATGAGAGACTACCAGGGTCAACTGGAGGAAGGTGGGGATGACGTCAAATCATCATGCCTGTATGCCGGGCTTCACGCATGCTACAATGGCCGGTACAAAGGGCTGCGAAACCGTGAGGTGGAGCGAATCCCAAAAGCCGGTCTCAGTTCGGATTGGGGTCACTTGAACTCGACCCCAGCAAGTCGGAGTCGCTAGTAATCGCAGATCAGCAACGCTGCGGTGAATACGTTCCCGGGCCTTGTACACACCGCCCGTCACGTCACGAAAGTCGGTAACACCCGAAGCCAGTGGCTCAACCCCCTTGTGGGGAGGGAGCTGTCGAAGGTGGGATCGGCGGTTGGGACGAAGTCGTAACAAGGTAGCCGTACCGGAAGGTGCGGCTGGATCCACCTCCTTTCTAAGGAGCTTCTGACCGTCCAACCGTTGGTTGGGGGGTGTAGACGCCGTTTCGCAGGCGAGTGTTCTGCGGCGGTGTTGCTCATGGGTGGAACACTGACTATGCGGTTGCTGGTGGCTGTGTGCCGCGTTCAGTACGACCTTTTGGGGGTGGAACGGGCGGTGTGTGGTGGCTGGTGGTCGTGGGTGCGCTGTTGGGTCCTGAGGGAACGGGCAGGTTTCCTCCTCTTTGTTTGAGGGGTGGGGTTTGTTGGTCTCTCTCGGGCCGGCGTGGTTCATACCGTTCAGGGTTGTGGTGGGTGGGCTGGTGGTTGCTGGTGGTTGGGTTTGTTGTTTGAGATCTGCATAGTGGACGCGAGCATCTTTTATTCTTGGTTTGCGTTTCTTTATTGGAACTTGCTTGTGTTGTGTGTAAGTTTTTTAGGGCGCATGGTGGATGCCTTGGTACCAGGAGCCGATGAAGGACGTGGGAGGCTGCGATAAGCCTCGGGGAATCTGTCAACCGAGCTGTGATCCGAGGGTGTCCGAGATGGGGTAACCGCACGAGTTATGTCGTGTGACCCGCACCTGAATGTATAGGGTGTGTGGAGGGAACGTGGGGAAATGGAAACATCTCAGTACCCACAGGAAGAGAAAACAATTGTGATTCCGTGAGTAAGTGGCGAGCGAAAGCGGATGAGGCTAAACCGTTGGCGTGTGATACCCGGCAGGGTTGCGTTGGCAGGGTTGTGGGAGCGAAGTGGTCTGGTCTGCCGGCTGGACGAGGTAGTGATAAAAATCAGTGTTAGTCGAACGGAATTGGAAAAACCGGCCGTAGTGGGTGATAGCCCCGTAGGCGAAAACACTGGTTCTGCCTTGCTTTGTTTCCCAAGTAGCAGCGAGCTCGTGAAATTTGCTGTGAATCTGGCAGGACCACCCACTAAGCCTAAATACTACCTGGTGACCGATAGCGGACAAAGTACCGTGAGGGAAAGGTGAAAAGTACCCCGGGAGGGAGGTGGAAATAGTACCTGAAACCATGCGCTTACAATCCGTCGGGGCTGAGCTTTCGGGCTTGGTGACGGCGTGCCTTTTGAAGAATGAGCCTGCGAGTTAGTGGTGTGTGGCTTGGTTAACCTGTGTGGGGTAGCCGTAGCGAAAGCGAGTCGAATAGAGGCGTTTGTGGTCGCATGCTCTAGACCCGAAGCGAAGTGATCTACCCATGGCCAGGATGAAGCGTCGGTAAGACGTCGTGGAGGTCCGAACCCACCAGGGTTGAAAACCTGGGGGATGAGCTGTGGGTAGGGGTGAAAGGCCAATCAAACTTCGTGATAGCTGGTTCTCCCCGAAATGCATTTAGGTGCAGCGTTGCGTGTTTCTTTCCGGAGGTAGAGCACTGGATGGTCTAGGGGGCCCACAAGCTTACCGAAATCAACCAAACTCCGAATGCCGGGAAGTGAAGCGTGGCAGTGAGACTGTGGGGGCTAAGCTTCATAGTCGAGAGGGAAACAGCCCAGATCGCCGGTTAAGGCCCCTAAGCGTGTGCTAAGTGGGAAAGGATGTGGGATTGCCCAGACAACCAGGAGGTTGGCTTAGAAGCAGCCATCCTTTAAAGAGTGCGTAATAGCTCACTGGTCAAGTGGTTCCGCGCCGACAATGTAGCGGGGCTCAAGCACATCGCCGAAACCGCGGCATCCAGTCGTTAGGCTGGTTGGGTAGGGGAGCGTCGTGTGGCCGGCGAAGCGGCGGAGTGATCCAGTCGTGGAGGCTATGCGAGTGAGAATGCAGGCATGAGTAGCGAATGAGGAGTGAGAACCTCCTCCACCGATTGACCAAGGGTTCCTGGGCCAGGTTCATCCGCCCAGGGTGAGTCGGGACCTAAGGCGAGGCCGACAGGCGTAGTCGATGGACAACGGGTTGATATTCCCGTACCCGCGTAGGAGCGCCCCTGACGGGGCCGGTGATGCTGACCGCCCGAGCCATGGCCTGACTTCGGTTGGGTTTGTGGGGAGCGCGGGACCCTATCCGGTAGTAGTCAAGCGATGGGGTGACACAGGAAGGTAGCGTCGCCAGTGAGTGGTAGTACTGGTGTAAGGGTGTAGGGAGTTCTGATAGGTAAATCCGTCGGAACATTATTCTGAGACCTGATGCATAGCCGATTGAGGCGAAGTAGCGTGATCCTATGCTGTCAAGAAAAGCCTCTAGCGAGCTCCGAGCGGCCCGTACCCTAAACCGACACAGGTGGTCAGGTAGAGAATACCGAGGTGATCGAGCGAACTATGGTTAAGGAACTCGGCAAAATACCCCCGTAACTTCGGGAGAAGGGGGACCGAGGTGTGTGAAGCCCCTTGCGGGCTAGCACGTTTTGGTCGCAGAGACCAGGGAGAAGCGACTGTTTACTAAAAACACAGGTCCATGCGAAGTCGTAAGACGATGTATATGGACTGACGCCTGCCCGGTGCTGGAAGGTTAAGAGGACCGGTTAGTCCGTAAGGGCGAAGCTGAGAATTTAAGCCCCAGTAAACGGCGGTGGTAACTATAACCATCCTAAGGTAGCGAAATTCCTTGTCGGGTAAGTTCCGACCTGCACGAATGGCGTAACGACTTCTCTACTGTCTCAACCATAGGCTCGGCGAAATTGCATTACGAGTAAAGATGCTCGTTACGCGCGGCAGGACGGAAAGACCCCGGGACCTTTACTATAGCTTGGTATTGGTGTTCGGTTCGGCTTGTGTAGGATAGGTGGGAGACTGTGAAGCGGCCACGCCAGTGGTTGTGGAGTCAACGTTGAAATACCACTCTGGTCGTACTGGATGTCTAACTTCGGACCGTGATCCGGTTCAGGGACAGTGCCTGGTGGGTAGTTTAACTGGGGCGGTTGCCTCCTAAAGAGTAACGGAGGCGCCCAAAGGTTCCCTCAGCCTGGTTGGCAATCAGGTGTTGAGTGTAAGTGCACAAGGGAGCTTGACTGTGAGACAGGCGTGTCGAGCAGGGACGTAAGTCGGGACTAGTGATCCGGCACCTCCTGGTGGAAGGGGTGTCGCTCAACGGATAAAAGGTACCCCGGGGATAACAGGCTGATCTTGCCCAAGAGTCCATATCGACGGCATGGTTTGGCACCTCGATGTCGGCTCGTCGCATCCTGGGGCTGGAGTAGGTCCCAAGGGTTGGGCTGTTCGCCCATTAAAGCGGCACGCGAGCTGGGTTTAGAACGTCGTGAGACAGTTCGGTCCTATCCGCCGCGCGTAGGAGTCTTGCGGAAGGCTGTCCCTAGTACGAGAGGACCGGGACGGACGAACCTCTGGTGTGCCAGTTGTTCCGCCAGGAGCATGGCTGGTTGGCTACGTTCGGAAGGGATAACCGCTGAAAGCATCTAAGCGGGAAGCCTGTTCCTAGATGAGGGCTCCCACCCCTAGTGGGTTAAGGCCCCCGGTTAGACCACCGGGTTGATAGGCCAGAAGTGGAAGCATCGTGAGGTGTGGAGCTGACTGGTACTAATAGGCCGAGGACTTACCACATACCAACACCAAGACATACTGCGTGTTCGCGTCCACTGTGCAGATCTGAGACAACAAACCACGAAGTGGTTTGTTGTCCCTGCGGGTAGAGCTGTTTTCAGTCCCGAAGGGCCCGTGAAAGGGTCCGTAGGACTGCCCGTAGGTGTGATCGTTTCGGCGGTTATAGCGTGAGGGAAACGCCCGGTCCCATTCCGGACCCGGAAGCTAAGCCTTTCAGCGCCGATGGTACTGCACCCGCCGGGGTGTGGGAGAGTAGGACACCGCCGGACATACCTTCCGGAAAGGGGAGGCATCTTGCGATCAACGCAAGGTGCCTCCCCTTTCTGCGTATCCGGACCATTCCAATCCTCGAGCCGGTCCGAACGGTTTCCATTCATGCTCGACGTCTGCTGAAGGTTCCCTGATGGTTGTGCTGTGCCCTGCCCTGACGTCCTGGGAGCTCCGTCCATGACTGATAGCGAATCCGCCGGAGGCCCGTCGGACCGGCCTGCCCATTCACGTCAGGATCGGGCCGGATCGCATCGCGACGAGCGGCGTGGAGACCGCCCGGCGGATCGAACCGGAGGCCGGTCGGGCGGTGACGACCGGCGGAACAGTTCCGGTCAGGGTCCGCGGGATCGGGTGGGCGGCGATCGGTCGGGCGGCCGTGCGCGGTACCAGGGTGGGGATCGTCGGGAGGACGACCGTTCGTCCGGACGCCGCCCAGGTTCCCGCGAACCGCGCCCGACTACGGAGCGTTGGAATGGTCAGGCCGGCGGGTCCCGGTCCTGGGAAGAGGGCCGCGGCGGAGGCCGCGATTCCGACCGCCCGTACCAGCGAGGAGCCGGCGGACCGGTCGATCGCGGTGACCGCGGCCGTCCGTCCGGGGAATACCGGCGCGGCCCGGACAACCGATACCCCTCGGCAGCTCGAGGATCAAGCCAGCGAAGCGACCGTGCCGTGTGGTCCGACCGAGGCGAATCGGGTCGGTCCGGTGATCGGCGCGAGGGCGATCGAGGCCGGGACGCCCGGCGTCCGTACGGGGATCGCGGACAGCAGGATGCTGGCTCCGCGGACCGCGGCCGGCCGTCGGCCAACACCGGGCGGGCTCCGTACCAGGACCGAGGACCCCGGGGTGACCGCCCGCAGGATCGTCGGCCGTACCAGGACCGTGCGTCGCAGGATCGTCGGCCGAATCAGGATCGGAGTCCCCGGGAGGATCGGGGTTCGCAGGATCGTCGGCCGTACCAGGACCGGGGTCCCAGGAGGGGATCGCGGTTCGCAGGATCGTCAGCCAGCAGGATCGGGGTCCCCGGGAGGACCGCGGTTCGCAGGATCGTCGGCCAACACCAGGCCAGAGGTCCCAGGACCGACCAGGACCGCCTGGATCGTCGGCCGTACCAGGACCGGGGTCCCCAGGGATCGCGGTTCGCAGGATCGTCGGCCGTACCAGGATCGGGGTCCACGGGACGACTCGCAAGATCGCAGGATCGTCGGCCGTACCAGGATCGGGGTCCCCGGGAGGATCGCGGTTCGCAGGATCGTCGGCCGTACCAGGACCGGGGTCCCCGGGAGGATCGGGGTTCGCAGGATCGTCGGCCGTACCAGGACCGGGGTCCCCGGGAGGATCGCGGTTCGCAGGATCGTCGGCCGTACCAGGACCGTGGGCCGCAGGATCGTCGGCCATACCAGGATCGGGGACCGCGGGAAGACCGCAGTACTCAGGATCGTCGGCCGTACCAGGATCGGGGTCCCCGGGAGGATCGTGGTTCGCAGGATCGTCGGCCGTACCAGGACCGGGGTCCCCGGGAGGATCGCGGTTCGCAGGACCGTCGGCCGTACCAGGACCGCGGACCGGCACGGGACCGTTCGCAGGATCGTCGTCCGGACGGCCAGGACTCGCGCCCCCCGCGCGACCATTCGGATCGACGGTCGGGCCCGGGTGCGAACCGCACCGATCACCGCGGTGGCCGGCCGGACGAACGACGACGCCCCCAGGACCGGTCGGAGCAATCGTCGTCCGGTCCACGGGGCGCCAACGGCCACGGCACCGACTTCGGCGCCAACCTCGGCGCCGGACTGTTCGCCGAGGACTCAACGCCGGACACTGCGGTCCCGCACGCCGCGGACCCCGTCGGCGGTGCATCGAGCCCGGCCGACGATCGCCACGATCGCGATGACAGGACCACCCGAGCCGACGTGCACCGGCCGGACCGGGAGCCTCGCGCCGCTTGGTCGAATCGCGAGCCCAGGGACACCTGGTCGAACCGGGCCGAACCGGCTCGCGTTCCGGAGACCGGCTCTCGACGCCGGGCCGAGGACATCGGCGAGACCTGGCCCGAGCTGCCCGACTGGGCGACCCCTGATGCCCTGGACGCCGATGCCCGTCGTGACCTCCGGGGCCTGAGCAAGGAGAACGCGGCGTGGGTCGCTGCGCATCTCGTCGCGGCCGGCACCTTCGCCGACGAGGACCCGGAGACCGCGTGGTCGCATGCCCGCGCGGCGCGGGCGCGCGGGGGGCGCATTGCCGTCGTCCGCGAGACGGTCGGCCTGGTCGCCTATCGCGCCGGCGAGTGGGCGGAGGCGATCGGGGAGCTGCGGGCCGCCCGCCGGATGGGCGGGGGCCCGGGTCACCTGGCCGTCCTCGCCGACTGCGAGCGCGCGCTGGGCCATCCGGAAAAGGCCATCGAACTGGCCCGGTCGCAGCAGGCCGGCGAGTTGGATGACGACGGTCAGATCGAACTGGCCACCGTCGTCGCCGGGGCCCGTGCCGACCTCGGCCAGATCGATGCCGGCCTGGCCCATCTCGAGCAGTTCGACGTCGAGCAGCGCAGCCGGCACCCGCGCCTGGCCTACGCGTACGCCGACCTGCTCGATCGGGCCGGTCGGCAGCCCGAGGCGCTCACGTGGTTCATCCGGGCCGCGAACGCCGACACCGATGAGGACACCGACGCCCTGGAGCGAGTCGAGTCGCTGGCCGCCACCGTCGAGGCGGATGCGGTCGACGAGCCCGGCGGGGCCCCGGACACCTCGGCCGACCGGCCAGTGGCTGCCCGGCCGGCGGATGCCGAAGATGCCGATCCCGACGCGTCCATCGACAATGACCTGACGCACGACGACGGCGCCACGAACGACGGCGCCACGAACGACGGCGCCACGAACGACGGCGCCGCGAATGACGACGCCACGCACGACGACGTGACCGACGACGTGACCGACGACGATCCTTCGGACGGCGGGAAGGCCGCCGGCGAGCGTACCGACGCCGGATCCGAGGAACCGGCCGTCGACCTGTCCCAGGTGCTGTTCTCCGACGATCCGCAGGCGGGAGACCGATGACCACGTTGGCGCAGGCCCACGACGCGCTGCTGCTCGACCTCGACGGCACGGTCTACCTGGGCGGTCAGCCCATCGACCATGTCGCCCCGGCCCTGGCCCGGGCGGCCGTGCTCGGGGCCCGGTCTATCTTCGTCACCAACAACGCGTCCCGGCCGCCGGCCGAGGTCGCCGCGGCCCTGAAGTCGATGGGCGTCGCCGCCGAACCCGACGACGTGCTGACCTCCCCGCAGGCCGCGGCGGCGATGCTCGCCGACCGGCACCCGGCCGGCGCCAAGGTGCTGGTGATCGGCGCGCCGTGGCTGGAGGAGTCCGTCCGGCAGGTCGGGCTCGCACCCGTCCGGTTGGCCGAGGAGGATCCGGTCGCCGTCGTCCAGGGGCATTCACCCGACACCGGCTGGCGCGACCTCGCCGAGGGGTGCATCGCCCTGCGGGCCGGCGCGGACTGGGTGGCGTGCAACAACGACACCACCCTGCCGACGGATCGCGGCATGCTGCCCGGCAACGGCTCCATGGTGGCCGCACTGGTGGCGGCCACGGGCCTGCACCCGCGGGTGGCCGGCAAGCCGGAACGCCCGTTGCTGGATGCGGCGGTCCGGCAGGTGGGCAGCAGCCGGCCGCTGGTCGTGGGCGATCGTCTGGACACCGACATCGCCTGCGCGGTCGGCGCGGGCACGCCCAGCCTGATGGTGCTGACCGGTGTCTCCACGGCCACCGATCTACTGGCCGCCGATCCGGACCACCGGCCGACGTACGTCGCGTTCGACATGCGGGGCCTGGTCGAGGAGGACCGGGCGGTGCGCATTCCCGGGTCGTCGGCGGCCCGGACCACCCGCGAGTGGTCGGTCAGCAGCGACACGTCGAGCCTGGTGCTGACCGCCCAGGACGGCGGGGACGGCGCGGTGTCCGACGCGGCCGCCCTCCGCGCGCTGGCCCTGCTCACCGCCGCGGCCTGGGGGTCGGGCCTCACCGCCGTCCGCCCGCACGACGCGGTCGCCGCCGCCGCGCTGACCCGCTGCGGCATCCCGGTCCGGCCGACGCACTCCGGCCAACGCATGTTCTCCGAGTCGATGGACTGAATCCCGGCCCCTGCGACGTAGGTTGGACCCGACCAGACTCCGACTTTGCCGGGAGGACACGACGGTGGAGAACGCCCAGTCGACGGCGCACACCGATGCGCAGGTGGGCGCCCTGCTCGAGCGGGCCGAGGCCGACCTCGCCGAGCTGGACCGGCTGTCCACCCACGATCAGGTGGCCGGCTACGGGCGCATCCACGACGCCCTGGTCCAGGCCCTGGCCCGGACCGCGGACTCGACCGGCCCCACTGATGGTCGCCCGATGCCCGGTCGCCCGATGCCGGGCCGCCCGGTGCCCGGCCGCCCGGGTGCGTAGGAGCCGGCTGGACGCCGAACTGGTGCGCCGCGGTCACGCCCGCTCGCGGACCGAGGCGGCGGAACTGATCTCGGCCGGTCGGGTGCTGGTCGCCGGTCAGGTGGCCAGCAAACCGGCCACCGCGGTCGATCCGGCCGCTGCCCTGCTCGTCCGCGACGCGGACGACGATCCGCGCTGGGCCTCCCGCGGCGCGCACAAGCTGATCGGCGCGCTCGATGCCTTCGACGTGCCGGTCGCGGGTCGCCGCTGCCTGGACGCTGGCGCGTCCACGGGCGGCTTCACCGACGTGCTGCTGCGCCGGGGGGCGCGCCAGGTCGTCGCCGTCGACGTCGGGTACGGGCAGCTCGTCTGGTCGCTGCAGAGCGACGAACGCGTGCAGGTGCACGATCGGACCAATGTCCGGTTCCTCACCCCGGACGTGATCGGCGGGCCGGTCGATCTCGTCGTCGCCGACCTTTCCTTCATCTCGTTGACCCTGGTGCTGCCCAGTCTGGTGGCCTGTGCGCGGCCCGACGCCGACCTGTTACCGATGGTCAAGCCCCAGTTCGAGGTCGGTCGCGATCGGCTGGGGGCGGGCGGCGTCGTGCGGGAGAAATCGCTGCGGGCGGATGCGGTGGCGACGGTGGCCCAGGCGGCTGGTCTACTGGGGTGGGGCGTGGCCGGCGTGGTCGCCTCGCCCTTGCCCGGGCCCAGCGGCAACGTGGAGTTCTTCGTGCACCTGCGACGTGATGCGGCGGTCGACGAACCGCGTGCACTGATCGACGCGGCCGTCGAGGCGGGGCCGGCATGACCGCGGAGGTCCATCGACGGATGCTGCTGGTCGCCCACACCGGCCGGTCGGACGTGGACATCACGGCCCGCAAGGTGGCCGCCACGCTGGCCGACGCGGGCATCGACCTGCTCGCCTCCGAAGGGGAGCGCCGTGAACTGGGCCTCAACCCGTTCGAGCCGGCCGACGAGACCCCGGGCGCGGACGGCCGATCCATTGAGATGGTGCTGGCCATCGGCGGCGACGGCACCCTGCTCCGCGCGGCCGAGCAGGCCCGGCCGCTCTCCGCTCCGATCCTGGGCATCAACCTCGGGCGCGTCGGCTTCCTGACCGAGGTCGACCTCGACGACCTGGACGAGGCGTTGCAGGCCATCGTCGACCAGCGCTATCGGGTGTCGTCCCGGATGACGGTGCAGGTACGGGTCGAACACGACGGCGAGTTCATCGCCGGAGGCTGGGCGCTGAACGAGATCAGCGTGGAAAAGGGCAGCCGGGAGCGGATTCTCGATGTCGTCGTGGAGGTCGACGGGCACGGTGTGTCGGCCTACGGGTGCGACGGCGTGCTGTGCGCGACGCCGACCGGATCGACCGCGTACACCTTCTCCGCGGGCGGTCCGGTGCTGTGGCCGGGGGTCGACGCACTGCTGATCGCGCCGTCCAACGCGCACGCCCTCTTCGCGCGCTCACTGGTGGTCTCGCCCGAATCGACCGTCACCGTCCATATCGACCCGGGCGGGCCGACGGCCATTCTGGTCTGCGACGGCCGGCGTGCGCACGAGATCCCCCCAGGCTCGCGCGTGCACGTGTGCAAGGGTGAGCGGCCGGTGATGCTCGTCCGGCTCAACCAGCAGACCTTCACCGACCGCCTGGTGCGCAAGTTCAAGCTCCCCGTCCACGGGTGGCGCGACCAGCGACATTAAGATTTGATCAAGAAGAACTGAGCAAGCCTTCCGGACAGGCGTTCGAATCCGCTATCGTCGAACATATGTTGCAAGAGCTGCGCATCGTGGACCTCGGGGTGATCGACGAGGCCGTCATCGAGCCGCACCCGGGCCTCACCGTGGTCACCGGGGAAACTGGCGCCGGCAAGACGATGGTGGTCACCGCGCTGGGGCTCATCTGTGGCGGACGAGGGCAGGCCGGCAAGGTGCGGGCCGGGTGTCAACGGGCCGCCGTCGAGGTCCGCTGCGCACCCCGCGGCGACGGGCCGTCCGGTTCCGCCGGGCACGAGCCCGGCGCGCGGGAGCAGACGCTCGCCGCCCTGGTCGAGACCGCCGGCGGCCGGTTCGACGAGGACGGAACACTGATCGTCGCCCGGACCCTCGGCGCCGACGGCCGATCGCGGGCGCACGTCGGCGGCCGGAGCGTCCCGCTGAGCGTTCTGACCGAGGTCGCCGAACCGTTGGTCGCCGTGCACGGCCAGTCCGAGGCGATCACCTTGCTGCGCCCGGGCCCGCAGCGCGCGGTGCTCGACCGGTTCGCCGGCCTCACCGCTGACGTCGGCGCCTATCGCCATCTGCGGTCCCGCTGGCAACGATTGGCCACGGAACTGGCCGACGCCCGCCTCCGGGCGCGGGAGCGGGCCCAGCGGGAGCAGCTGCTGCGGATGGGGTTGGCCGAGATCGAGGCCGTCGATCCGCAGCCCGGCGAGGATCGGGCGCTGATCGACGAGGTGCGCCGGCTGCAGAATTTGGACGGCCTACGCGCCGCGGCGGCGGGCGCCCAGGACGCACTGCGGGGCGCGGACGAGTCCGCGCCGGCGTCGGGGGCGGCCGCACTGGCCCACGGCGCTCAGCAGCTCCTGGATGGGTCCGGCGATCCCCGACTTGTCGACCTGGCCGGCCAGCTCCGGCAGTCGGCGGTGGTGATGGCGGACGTCGCGGCCGAGTTGTCCGGATATCTGGCCGCGTTGGACGTCGATCCCGGACGGCTGACCGGGTTGCTGGAGCGGCAGGCCGCGCTCCGCGCGCTCACCCGCCGCTACGGCGAGGATGTCGATGCCGTGCGGGACTGGGCGCGATCCGCGGTGCAGGAGCTCACCGAGCTGGACTGCTCCGAGGATCGGCTGACGCAGCGGCAGCGTGAGCTCGACGAGCTCCGGGGCGAGGTCGGCCGGTCGGCGGCCCGGCTGTCCGTCGCGCGGTCGTCCGCCGCGGACCGGTTGGGCCGGTCGGTCACCGCCGAGCTCGCGTCCTTGGCCATGGCCCGAGCCACCGTGCGGGTTCGGGTGATCCAGCGGACGACCGTCCGGGACGAGGCCCAGTCGGTGCCGATCGACCACGGCTGGGGGTTGGCCGGTCCCGATGGGGTGGATCAGGTGGAATTCGTGATGGTCGCCCATCCGGGGGCGCCGGAACTGCCGATCGCCAAGGGGGCGTCCGGTGGTGAGCTGTCTCGGGTGATGCTGGCGCTCGAGGTGGTCCTGGCCGACGCCGACCCGGTGTCGACCATGGTCTTCGACGAGGTGGACGCCGGCGTCGGTGGCCGAGCCGCGACCGAGATCGGCGCCCGGCTCGCGGCCCTGGCGCGCAGCCATCAGGTCATCGTCGTCACGCACCTGGCGCAGGTGGCCGCGCACGCGGACCGGCATTACGTCGTGGATGCCGACTCCTCCGGCCGGATCGGCACATCGAACGTGCGCCTGGTGACCGGGCGTGACCGGGAGCGAGAGCTCGCCCGGATGCTCGGCGGGACCAACGGGAGCACCGCGCGGGCCCACGCGCGCGAACTGCTGGCCGCGGCCCGCCGGCCGGAGGTGACGCCGCTGCGTCGGGCCGGCTGAGGCGCGGACCAGCGGGGAGACTGCGCTGCCCGGGCCGGCTCGGCCGGCCGGGTTTCGGCAAAGTCCGGACGCGACACGACCGGTTTGCTACCGCCCGATCACCCGCTCGGCTGACACGATCGGACTATGAAACTCCTGTCACGTCAGTCACGCGCGTTGCCGGGCGTCACCGGTGTGGCGCGGGTCTCCCGGCGCAGCGACGCGTTGCTCGACCGCGTAGGCCACAAGGACATCGTGGTGATCGACCAGGTCGACCTCGACCGGGCCACCGCCGACGCGTTGGTCAAGGCCGGGGTCACGGGCGTGGTCAACGCATCGGAGTCCATCTCCGGCCGCTTCCCCAACCTGGGCCCGGAGATCCTCGTCGCCTCGGGTGTCCTGCTGGTCGACGGCGTCGGCGACACGATCTTCGGCAAGGTGAAGGACGGATCGAAGATCCGGATCGACGGCGGCTCGGTCTTCCTGGGCGAGGAATCGATCGGGCAGGGCACCGAGCAGACGACCGAGTCCATCGCCGACCTGATGATCGAAGCCAAGACGGGCATGTCCGCCCAGCTCGAGGCGTTCGCCGCCAATGCCATCGAGTACATGAAGCGGGAACGCACCCTGCTGCTCGACGGCGTCGGCATCCCCGAAACGAGCACCGAACTCGACGGTCGGCAGGTGTTGCTGGTCGCCGCCTCCGCCGACACCCGCAAGCAGCTCAAGGCGCTCAAGAAGTACATCGCTGATTTCCGGCCCGTGCTCGTCGGTGTCGACGGGGGCGCCGACGCGTTGCGGGCCGCGGGCCACAAACCGGAGCTGATCATCGGCAACCCGGAACACATCGATTCCGAGACCTTGCGCTGTGGCGCCGAGGTGGTGATCCCGGCCCACACCGACGGGCACGCACCCGGGCTCGAACGGTTGCAGGACCTCGGCGTCGGCGCGGTCACCTTCCCGGCCACCGGCACGTCCGAGGATCTCGCGCTGCTGCTGGCCGACGGCCGGGGGGCGTCGATGATCGTCACCGTCGGCCTGCACACCACCCTGGTCGACCTGCTGGACAAGGGCCGGGGATCGACGGCCGCATCGACCTTCCTGGTGCGGATGCGGGTGGCCAACAAGGTGGTCGAATCGCCGGTCGTCGCGTCGCTGTACAAGGCGCGCGTCTCCTGGTGGGTGGTGATGCTGCTGGTCCTCGCGGCCGCGGCGGCCATCGTCACCGCGCTGATGGTGGCCGACGTCGGTGGGGTCTACGCGGATCTGATCCGGCAATGGTGGAACCAACTGGTCGAGTGGGTCAGGGGACTGTTCGCATGATCTCGATGCGGTACCACATCGTCTCGCTGGCGGCGATCTTCCTCGCGCTGGCCCTCGGCATCGTGCTCGGCGCCACCAAGCTGTCGTCGCCGCTGCTCAACGATCTGCGCAGCGACAACGCCGACCTCAACAACCAGCAGAGCGAGCTGTCGACGAGCAACGACCAGCTCAACCAGCGGATCGGCGCGGACGAGAAATTCGCCGGATCGGTGGGCGCGCTCACCGTCCGCGGCACCCTGCCCAACACCAACGTGGTGCTGGTGACCACCGCATCCGCGGACCCCAACGACCGGGACGCCGTGCTGTCGCTGCTCAGCCGGGCCGGCGCCACGGTGACCGGGCAGATTCAGTTGACCAACGACTTCAGCGATCCGTTGCGGGCCGACCAGCTCCGGCAGGTCGCCGCCACCACGCTGCCGACCGGCGCCACCCTGCCCGAGGTCCCGCAGGCCGGCGCGGTGGCCGGTGGGCTGCTCTCCTCGGTGCTGCTGGCCCCGGCCGGGGGAGCGCCGGTGGCCAGCGCCGAACAGGGCGCCGCGGTGCTGGCGGCCCTGCAGTCGGCCGGGTTCGTCACCGTCACCGGAACCCCGGTCGCGGGGCAGTCGGTCGTCGTGCTGACCGGCGCCGAGGCGACCGGTGGGTCGGAGGCCGACAAGGCCGGCGCGGTCGCGTACTTCTCGAACCAGCTGGCGCAGACCGCAACCGGCGTGGTGGTCGCGGGCCGCTCCGGGTCCGAGGGGCCGACCGGCACCGTCGGCGTCATCCGAGGCGATACCGCGCTGTCCGGCACCGTCAGCACGGTCGACAACGTCGACTCGGACACCGGGCGGGTCGCCACGGTGCTCGCCCTGGTTGAGCAGAACGGCGGCGGGCAGGGCCAGTACGGCTTCGGCGCCAACGCGTCCGCGCAGGTGCCGACCCTCGCGGTTGGCTGAGCCCGACAACTGAGCCTGACAAGCAAGAGATCCCCGTCGATCGCGCCGCCCGGCGCGACCGGCGGGGATCTCGTCGTTCCGCAAGGGCACCGACCGGGGCGCCCCCGGATCCCCGTCTTCCCCGTCCCGCGCGGATCAACGACGCAGGCGCGGATGAACCAACCCCGAATGTGACGGGTGGGACGGGAGTCGTTGACTTCATCCGTGCGGGAATCCCCACTGACCGGTGGACAGTCGCGCGGATCAACCGGCCCCGAATGTGACGGGTGGGGCTGGAGAGTGCGATTTGATCCGCGCCGGCGTCGTTGATCCGCGCGTCAGGGCGGCGAGGGGTGGGGTGGGCGCCGGTCGTCGCTGCGTGGGGTGGCGGGTTCCACCGGATCGGGGCGCGCCGGCGAGGCGGCTCCGCCGGGGTGTGGATGTTAGGGTGAAATTCCGTGGAGGGGTCCCGTCAGGAACCCGGCCAGCCGATCGGTGATGCCACCGAACCGGCCGCAGCAGACACGGGAGCCGACTTGGCGCCATCGCCGCGAATCACCAAACACATCTTCGTCACCGGTGGTGTCGCGTCTTCCCTGGGTAAGGGCCTGACGGCCTCCAGCCTCGGACGATTGCTCACTTCACGCGGCCTGCGGGTCACCATGCAGAAGCTGGACCCGTACATCAACGTCGACCCGGGCACGATGAACCCGTTCCAGCACGGCGAGGTGTTCGTCACCGAGGACGGCGCCGAGACCGACCTGGACATCGGGCACTACGAACGGTTCCTGGACCGGAACCTGTCCGCCGACGCCAACGTGACCACCGGCAAGGTCTACTCGCGGGTGATCGCCCGGGAGCGCCGCGGGGAGTACCTGGGCGACACCGTGCAGGTGATCCCGCACATCACCAACGAGCTGAAGGAACGCATCCGGGCGATGGCCGAACCGGATCCGGACGACCCGTCCGGGCGATCCGTTCCCGACGTCGTCATCACCGAGATCGGCGGCACGGTCGGCGACATCGAGTCGCTGCCGTTCCTGGAGGCGGCCCGCCAGGTGCGCCACGACCTGGGCCGCGAGCACGTCTTCTTCCTGCACGTGTCGCTGGTGCCCTACCTGGCGCCGTCCGGGGAGCTCAAGACCAAGCCGACCCAGCACTCGGTGGCCGCGCTGCGCAACATCGGCATCCAGCCCGACGCGCTCATCTGCCGCTCCGACCGGGACATCCCGGAGAACCTCAAGCGCAAGATCTCGCTGATGTGCGACGTCGACGCCGAGGCGGTCATCTCCACCCCGGATGCCCCGAGCATCTACGACATTCCCAAGGTGCTGCACCGGGAGGGCCTGGACGCGTACGTGGTCCGCCGGCTCAACCTGAGCTTCCACGATGTGGACTGGACGACCTGGGGCGGGCTGCTGGAGCGGGTGCACCACCCGGCCGAGACCGTGCGGATCGCGGTGGTCGGCAAGTACATCGACCTGCCGGACGCCTACCTGTCGGTGACCGAGGCGCTGCGCGCCGGAGGCTTCGGCAACAACGCGCGGACCGAGATCGTCTGGGTCGCCTCGGACGACTGCATCACCCCGGCCGGGGCGGCGGCCGCGCTGGCCGACGTGCAGGGGGTGCTCATCCCCGGCGGGTTCGGCGTGCGGGGCATCGAGGGCAAGATCGGCGCGATCACCTACGCCCGCACCAACCGGATCCCGATGCTGGGTCTGTGCCTGGGCCTGCAGTGCATGGTCATCGAGGCGGCCCGCAACCTGGCCGGCCTGGGCGGGGCGAACTCCGCCGAGTTCGACGCGAACGCCGCCGACCCGGTCATCGCGACGATGGCCGACCAGCACGACGTCGTCGCCGGGGCCAAGGACATGGGCGGCACCATGCGCCTGGGTGCCTACCCGGCCCGGCTCGCTCCGGGGTCGCTGGTCGCCGAGATCTACGGCAGCACCTCGGTGTCCGAGCGGCACCGGCACCGCTACGAGGTCAACAACGCCTACCGCGACAAGCTGGAGGCGGCCGGCCTGCACCTGTCCGGCACCTCGCCGGACTCCTCGCTGGTCGAGTTCGTCGAGCTGGACCGCGAGCTGCACCCGTTCATGGTGGCCACCCAGGCGCATCCGGAGTTCAAGTCCCGGCCGACCCGCCCGCACCCGTTGTTCGCGGCGTTCGTCCGGGCCGCGTTGGACTACCTGGAGTCCGAACGCCTGCCGCTGCTGGACGGCACCGACGACGACGACGCGGCCGCCCCGCCGGTCCGGGAGCGGCCCGAGCTGGTCGCCGGATGACGTCCGGGTTGCACGACTTCGAGGTCGTGGGCAGCACGCCGATCTTCGCGGGCCGGGTCGTCACCCTGCGCGTGGACGACGTGCGGATGCCCGGCGGCGGCACCGCGAAACGGGAGATCGTCGGGCACGGCGGTGCGGTCTCCGTGGCCGCGGTGGACTCGTCCGATCCGGACACCGCGAACGTGCTGCTGATCGAGCAGTACCGGCCGGCGGTGGGCCGGCGGCTGTGGGAGATGCCGGCCGGTCTGCTCGATGTGCCCGGGGAGCCGGCGCAGCCGGCCGCCGCGCGCGAGCTGCTGGAGGAGACCGGGTACCGGGCGGACACCTGGTCGGTGCTGCTGGACGTGGCGACCTCGCCCGGGTTCTCCGAGGAGACCGTTCGCATCTACCTGGCCACCGATCTGGCCTTCGAGGGCCGGCCGGCGGGGAACGACGACGAGGAGGCCGAGCTCCGCGTCGTGTGGGTGCCCTTGCGGGTGGCGGTCCAGGCCGCGCTGGCCGGATCGATCGTGAACGTGATGGCGGTGGCCGGCCTGCTGGCCGCCGACGCGGTCCTGCGCGGGACGGTCCGGCAGGTCGACCGGCCGGATGCGCCGGCCGCGGTCGACGCGGCCTGGACGGTGCACCGCGGCCCGGGGGCACCGAGCGCGCCGCCACTGGACGGCGCGCGGGAGCTGTGAGGCCGGTGGGTGTTCCGCGACCCGGGGGTGTGGGGGGCGGATCGGAGAGGCTGCGGAAGGTCGGCCGGGCTGGGGCCGGTGGATGTTCCGCGGCCCTCGGGCGCCGCCGGTGAACCCGCCGGTGGCCGCGCCGGAGCCGGTCCACGCGCCGCCGCCGCCGACCGCGATGGACACCACGAGCGCGCCGGAACCGTCCGCCGAATTGACCGCCGCGTTGCGGGGCTACCTCGACCACCTCGCGGTGGAGCGCGGCGTCGCCCGCAACACGTTGCTGTCCTACCGGCGGGACCTGCAGCGGTATCTGCTCTTCCTGGCCGCGGCGGACCGCACCCGGGTCACCGACGTCACCGCCGCCGACGTCTCGGACTTCCTGATCTGCCTGCGCACCGGCGCCGACGGCCGTCCGCCGCTGGCCGCCTCATCGGCCGCCCGGGCCGTCGTCGCCGCCCGCGGCTGGCACCGGTTCCTGCTCCGCGAAGGCACGGCTGACGCGGACCCGTCCCGGGACGTGCGACCGCCGACGCCGGCCCGCCGGCTGCCCAAGGCGCTGCCGGTCGAGTCGGTCACCCGGCTGCTGGACGCCGCCGGCTCCGCGGACCCGGCCGGACCGCGCGGGCTGCGGGACCGGGCGCTGCTGGAGTTGCTGTACGCCACCGGTGCCCGGATCAGTGAGGCCGTCGGTCTGGACGTCGACGACATCGACCTGGGCGGGGCGCCCGGGGCGGGCGACGTCGATCCGGTGGCCCACCCGATCACGTCGGTGGTCCGGTTGCACGGCAAGGGGTCCAAGCAGCGACTGGTGCCGGTCGGGTCCTATGCACTGCGGGCCCTGGCGGCGTATCTGGTCCGCGGCCGGCCGGCGCTGGCCGCCGGGTCCGCCGCCGCCCGCAACCGGGGCGCCCTGTTCCTGAACATCCGCGGCGGCCGGTTGTCCCGGCAGAGTGCCTGGCAGGTGCTGGCCGACGCCGCGCGTCGGGCCGGGCTGCCGGCCGCCGGAGTGTCGCCGCACACCCTGCGGCACTCGTTCGCGACGCACCTGCTGGAGGGCGGTGCCGACGTCCGCTCCGTCCAGGAGTTGCTCGGACACGCGTCGGTGACGACCACGCAGATCTACACCCTGGTCACGGTCGACGCGCTCCGGGAGGTCTACGCGACGTCACACCCACGCGCGCGCTGAGACCGGCCGGTCACGGTCGGTACGCACGGTTCTCCGACGTATCAATCAGGCGGCTCACCACTCCTTGGGTCATCGCAACGATGGGTGACCGTGGAGGGACAGCCGTGACCATGACCATGACCCGCCCCGACCCCGCCGGGGCCGGCGGGACCTGCCTGGCCTCGGACATGGTCCTGGTGCACAAGGTGTTTCGCCGTGAACTGCGGATGCTGCCGCCGCTGGTTGCGGCCGTCGAACCGGGGCACGTCGAGCGGGCCGCCCTCCTCGGCAAGCACTACCGCGAGCTGGCCACCGCGCTGCGCCACCATCACCGCGCCGAACGGGACCTGCTGTGGGGTCGGCTGGCGGAACGGACGCAGTTGGCACCGGCCCTCGAGGAGCGGATGCGGCAGGGGCACCGCCGGCACGACGACCTGCTCGGTGAACTCGACGGCATGCTGGACCTGTGGGTGACCGTCGCCGATCCCGACGTGCGTGATCTGCTGGTCGACATCCTGACCGAGCTGGCCGGGCACGTCATCGCCCATCTGGAGATGATCGAGACGCGGGTGCTGCCCGAGGTCGACCGCTATTTCACCCAGCGCGAGTGGCTGACGCTCGGGCTGCGCGCCGCCAGCTGGATCCCGCTGAACCGGATGGCCTGGATGCTCGGGGCCATGCTGGAGGACGCGACCGACGCCGAGCGCCGCAATCTGATGGGCAAGGTGCCGGCGCCGGCGCGGCTGCTCTACAAGATGGTCGGCCAGGAGCAGTACGCGCGCGAGATGCGGGAGCTGCGCGCGGCGGCCTGATCCCGGCGCCGCTGTTCATGATCGCTCATCTATTCGCTGACCTGCGGTAAGGCAGTACTACCTTCCTGGCGCGCGGACGTGTCGAGGGCTACCGTCAATCCTGCTCCGGGCAACGCCGACCCCGGGGCCGGGGCCGCGATGCCGTCAACGCCCGAACGCACCGCCCCCGTTCGAGCCGGCTCGGCCGTCGTCCTGGAGGGAACATGACCGCAGCGCTGGAAATGCCGCCGATCGTCGAATGCACGGTGGCCGGATGCTCCTACAACGACCACTCGAACTGCCACGCCATCGCGATCACCGTGGGCGGCAAGAACGGTGACGCCGAGTGCGCGACCTTCATCCCGCTGTCCGCGAAGGGCGGCCTGGCCAAGGTCACCGGACATGTCGGTGCCTGTCAGCGCGCCGAGTGCACGCACAACGAGTCCCTGGAATGCACGGCCGGCTCGGTCAAGATCGGCCCGGGCGCCGACCTCGCCGACTGCCTCACCTTCCAGGCCCGCTGACCCGAGCAGCACCGAAGCCCCTGCGGCGAGCAACGCGAAAGGCCGCGAACCCGAACGGGTTCGCGGCCTTTCGCGATGACGAGGCCGGTCAGGCCGGCTCGACCGCCGGCTTCTCCGGATGCTTGCCTTTCTTCGGCGCCTTCTCCTTCTTGGTCAGCACCGGTTCGTCGCCGAGGAACAGTTGCAGCCACTTGGCGTTCGGGTCGACGTCGATCATGATCGCCTTGACCAGCAGGCTGGCCGGGATGGCCAGGATCGCGCCGAGCGGGCCGAGCAGGAATGCCCACAGGATCAGCGACAGGAAGCTCATCGTGGTGGTCAGCCCGACCGCGTCACCGACGAACTTGGGCTGCAGCACCGACTGGATGACGAAGTTGAGCACGCAGTAGACGACGATCACCCAGATCATCAGGCTGGGTCCGCCGGTCAGCAGCCCCAGCAGGGCCGGCGGGATCAGGCCGATGATGAACCCGATGTTGGGAATGTAGTTGGTGACGAAGGCGAGCAGGGCCCACAGGCCGGCGGCCGGGATGCCCATGATCACCAGGGCGGCCCCGTCCAGCACGGCGACGATGCCGCCGAAGATGGTGGCCACGCCGAAGTACTTGCGAGTGCCCTGGGCGAAGCTGCCCAGGGCGTTGAGCGCCGGTTCCCGGCCCGGACGGTGCTTGACCATCCGTTCGCCGAACACCGAGCCGTCGACGGCCAGGAAGATCAGCAGCGTGATGATGAAGAACAGCGAGGTGAACACGCCCATCACACTGGACAGCAGCGAGGCGATGGAGGACAGGATCGAGCTCTTGTCGAGCCCGGACAGCGTGCTCTGGATCTGCTCCTGGGTGACCCCCATGCCGGCCAGCCAGCTCTTCAGGCCGGACAGCTCGCTCTGCAGCTGATCGGCGTACTGCGGGATCAGCCCGATGAACTGCGCGACGCCGACCGCGGCGGCGATGACCAGGCCGAAGATGATCGCGTACACCCCGATCACCACCACCAGGGTCGCCAGCCAGCGGGGCGCGCCGCGGCGGATCATCATGCCGCGCAGCGGGTCGACGGTGATGGTCAGCACCAGGGCCAGGAAGATCGGACCGATCAGGTTCGGGACGGAGTGGATCCCGGCGGCGATGACGACGACCGAGGCCAGGATCAGCGTGATGATCAGGCCGCGCGGCAGCCCGTACGCCGTCACCGTGTGCGGGGTGAGTTGGTCGACCTCGGGCGCGGCCGGCTGGGGTGCCGGGGCGGGGTCGCTGTCGGGCGCTGTGGCCATCACGATTCCGTTCTCTTCGAGCACGGCGGCGCGTCGTGCCCACGGAGCACCCAGGGTGAATGCAAAGGGGCACGGCGAGCGCTGCCGGGACACTACTGACCGTGCCGGATGGCCGGTTTCGCCGACATCATCCCGGACGGATGAAGTGCGTGCCGCCTGCGCACCGTTGAATGTGATCGGATCTCAATGATTTCGATACGAGGGTTCGGGCGAGCAGCGCGGCGGCCCGCCGATGCGGAGGGGCACACATGAGCGGCGCAACGACGTCGACGGTCCGGGTCGAACGTGGGGCCGGGTCCGTGTGGCACACGATCGACCACGGACCGCAGAAGCGGGTGTGGCGCGCGCTGTCGATCACGCTGCTGGTGATCGGGTGCGTGCTGACGCCGGTCGCGGTCACCGCGAAGTGGGCCAGCACGATGGTCAGCGACCAGGACGCGTACCTGGCGGCGGTGGAGCCGTTGGCCACCGACCCGGCGATCGTGTCGGCCCTGGAGAACCGGGTCTCCAGTGCGATCGACGAGCAGATCACCAACCTGCAGCTGGCCGACAAGATCGGCGACGAGCTGCAGTCGCTCGGCCTGCCGCCCAAGCTGGCCACGCTGGCCACCGGCTACCTGGCGACCTTCCGGTCGGACATCACCAACGCCATCCACAACATGGTCGACGAGCTGGTGACCAGCCCGAAGTTCGCCGAGCTGTGGAACGCCGCGAACGCCAAGGCGCACGAGACCTTCGTCACCGCCATGCAGGGTGGTTACGACCAGGACCTGCAGAAGCTGCACTCGATCAACCTGGACCTGACCCAGGGCGTGGCCGCCGTCAAGACCAAGCTGGCCTCGGCCGGGGTGTCCTGGGCCAACCAGATCCCGGACGTCCCGGTGGTGTTCAACCTGACCGGGCAGGCCGACCTGGCGCAGATCGCCCAGTACTACAACCTGATCAACACCCTGGGCAGCTGGCTGCCCTGGATCGTCGCCCTGCTGTTGCTGGTCTCGATCCTGATCGCGCCCAGCCGGCTGTCCGGGCTGGCCCGAGCCGGGTTCTGGGTGCTCATCTCGCTCCTGGTGCTGGTCATCGGGCTCGCCGTGGGCAAGTCCTGGCTGGTCTCGCAGGCGCCACTGCAGCCGCAGGTCACCCAGGCGTTCACCCAGCAGCTGCTCGTCGGCATGCGGGACGAGATCCGGGCGTTGGCGCTGGTCGCGGCGATCGTCGCGGTCGCGGCCTGGCTGTTCGGGCGCTCCCGCAGTGCCCGGGCGCTGCGCCGGCAGACCCGGGAGACCGCCGGCCTGGTGCGGGACGCCCGCTGGTACCTGTGGGTGCGGCTGGGGTCCGGCGTGGTGGCCGCCGGCCTGGTGATCTGGCTGCTGTCCATGGACGATCCGCGGCTGCTGACCGCGGTGCTGCTGGTGCTGATCGCCGGACTGTTCGTGGTGGTCGCGGCCAGCCCCGGAGCCGGTGGGCCCGAGGACGACGTCGATGCGGAGGGCGGCCCGGCGGACGGCTCGTCCGGTGCCGCCGGGGCCGGTCAACCGACCACGCCGTTGCCGGTGGGGGCCGCCCTGGGCGGGTCGACCGGCAACGTGGCGGACCGACCGACCGACACTTCTGTCACACCAGTCACACCCGTTTCAGAATCGCCCCAGAAGCCGTCCTGAACCGCCGGCTCGCCGGGCGGGTCGCGTAGGTTCGGCCGTCGCGCCCGCCTAGCCTGAAGCGCGGATCGTCGGGATGACGCAAGGGGAGTGGCCTGGCATGAGCGAGCGACAGCGAGCGAATTATCGAAGCTGCGGCCGGCGCGCCGGGAGGGGCGTGCAGCCTGCGAGCGCCCCGAGCGGGGTGAGGGCATGACCGACTCGGATGACGCGGTGTGGATGGCAGCCGGAGGTGCCAGGGTCGAAGGGTCCCTGGCCACGGCCGCCCGCTACGAGACGCCGATGTTGCCGGGCACCGAGCAGGTGACGCCGGCGGTCCACGCGGTGCCGGACGCGCCGGCGGACCAGTCGCCGGCCGGACCGGACCAGAACCCGGCCGCACTGGCGCCGCCCACCGCACCCGGGCCGGTGTCGCCTGCGGCGGACCCCGCACCGCCCGCCGCCGACGTCGCGCCCCGACCGATCGACAACAGCGTCGCCGGATCGCTGTCGCCGTCGTTGCGGGCGACGCGCGGACGGGACCCGGAGCCGGCGCCGCTGGCCTCGCACGGCCCGGCGACCGTGCTGGCGATGTGCAATCAGAAGGGTGGGGTCGGCAAGACCACCTCGACGATCAACCTGGGTGCCGCGCTGGCCGGCTACGGCCGGCGGGTGCTGCTGGTCGATCTCGACCCGCAGGGGGCGCTGTCCGCCGGGCTGGGCATCGCCTCGCATGAGCTGGACCACACGATCTACAACCTGATGCTCGAGCCGTCGACCCAGCTGACCGACGTGCTGGTGCCGACCGGGATCGAGGGCGTCGATCTGATTCCGGCGAACATCGACCTGTCCGCCGGCGAGGTGCAGCTGATCAACGAGGTCGGCCGCGAGCACACCCTGACCCGCGCCCTCAAGCCGTTGCTGCACGCCTACGACTACATCCTGATCGACTGCCAGCCCTCGCTCGGCCTGCTCACCATCAACGCGTTGACCTGCGCCCAGGGCGTCATCATCCCGCTGGCCGCCGAGTGGTTCTCGCTGCGCGGTGTACACCTGCTGGTCGACACCATCGAGAAGGTGCAGGCGCGGATCAACCCGGACCTGGCGGTGGCCGGGGTGCTGGTCACCATGTACGACGGGCGGACCGTGCATTCCCGTGAGGTCGTCGGCATGCTCGACCAGCGGTTCGGCGACACCGTCTACGACACGATCATCTCCCGCACCGTGAAGTTCCCGGAGACCACGGTCGCCGGCGAGCCGATCACGTCGTACGCGCCGACCCACCCGGCGGCCCAGGCATACCGGGCGTTGGCCCGTGAAGTGATCGCTCGGTGACCGTGACCCCCCGCGACCGGCAACTGCCGGGGTCGTCGGTGGGCGAGCCGGGGGACGATCAGGGTGGTGGTCGGCGGTCCTTTCACGTCCGTCTGGACAATTTCGACGGCCCGTTCGATCTGCTGTTGCAGTTGATCAACCAGCACCGGATGGACGTGACCGAGGTGGCCCTGCATCGGGTCACCGACGACTTCCTGGCCCATGTCCGGGGCATGGGCGACGACTGGGACCTGGATCAGGTCACCGAATTCCTGGTGATCGCGGCCACCCTGCTGGACATGAAGGCCGCCCGGCTGCTGCCGCAGCCGGCCGACGATTCGCTCAACCCGGACGAACCGCTGCAGGCCAAGGACCTGCTGTTCGCCCGGCTGCTGGCGTACCGGGCGTACCAGCAGGTGGCCGCGCTGTTCGCGGAGCTCGAGGCCGGGGCGCTGCGCCGCTACCCGCGGGCGGTGGCCCTCGAGGAGCGCTACCTCGGCCTGTTGCCGGAGGTGACGATCGGGCTGACCCCGGAGGCGTTCGCCGATCTGGCCGCGAACGTATTCGCGCCCAAACCGGAGCCGACGGTGAACGTCGACCACATCCACGCGCCCCGGGTGTCGGTGGTCGAGCACACCGGGATGCTGCGGGAGATGCTGGCGGCGCGCGGCGCGCTGACGTTCGGCGAACTGGTCGCCGACTGCACGGCGACCCTCCAGGTGGTGGCCCGGTTCCTGGGTTTGCTGCAGTTGTACCGGGAGTCGGCGGTGGCCTTCGATCAACCTCAGCCGTTGGGCGAGTTGACCGTACGGTGGATGGCACCGGAGGCTGGCGGGGACGCCGGCGCGACCGGCGGAAGCAGGGATGCAGACGTGGTGGAAGAGGAATACGAGTGAGCGGCGAAGTGCAGACCCCGGTCGCCGACGGCGGGCCGCCGGTGGACGCCCCGGTGGTCGAGTCCGGTGGGACCGATCCTGCGGTGGTCGACGCTGAGGCGGTCGACGCTGCGGCGGTCGACGCTGTGGTGATCGGGGCTGTGGTGGTCGACGCTGAGGTGGTCGACGCTGAGGTGGTCGAGACTGAGGTACTAGACGCCGAGGTGGTCGAGACTGAGCTGGTCGTGCCGGACATGACCCAGGCGGTCACCGGCGAGGCCGTCGCCGAGACGCCCGATGAGGTCGAGCCGACCGGCGCTGCGGGGGATCCGGCGCCGGCGCCGGGGGCCCAGGCGCGACCGGGGCCGGCCGAGCCGGTCGACCAGGTGCCCGAACACGACCTGGCCGGCGCGATCGAGGCGGTGCTGCTGGTCGCCGACACCCCGCTCCCCGAGGCGCAGATCGCCGCCGCGGTCGGGCACACCCCGGGCCACGTCCGGACGCTGCTGGCCGAGCTGGCCGACAACTACACCGCGGCGAACTCGGGCATCGAGCTACGGGAGTTCGGCGGCGGCTGGCGGTTCTACACCCGCGACCGGTTCGCCCCGGTGGTGGAGCGGTTCGTCCTCGACGGGGCGCAGAGCCGGCTGTCCAAAGCCGCACTGGAGACCCTCGCGGTCGTTGCCTACCGGCAGCCGGTCACCCGGGCCCGGATCGCCGCGGTGCGCGGTGTCAACGTCGACGGCGTCATCCGCACCCTGATGTCCCGCGGGCTGATCCAGGACTGCGGCATCGACGCCGACACCGGCGGCACGCTCTACCGCTCGACCGACCTGTTCCTGGACCGGATGGGGTTGGACGATCTGGCCGAGTTGCCGTCGCTGGGGCCGATGCTGCCCGATATCGGGGAGTTGGACGATGTCTGAGCCCGGCGCCGACGAGGGCGTTCGTCTGCAGAAGGTGCTCGCCTCGGCGGGCGTCGCCTCCCGCCGCAAGGCCGAGGAGCTGATCCGGGACGGCCGGGTCAAGGTCGACGGCATCGTGGTGCGGGAGATGGGTACCCGGATCGACCCGGACAAGGCCGTCGTGCACGTCGACGGCACCCGGATCACCACCCGCGCGGACCTGGTGTACCTGGCGTTGAACAAGGAACGCGGCGTGCTGTCGACGATGTCCGACGACCAGGGGCGACCGCACGTCGGGCAGATGCTGGAGGACCGTTCGGAGCGGTTGTTCCACGTCGGCCGGCTGGACATGGAATCCGAGGGTCTGCTGCTGCTGACCAACGACGGCGACCTGGCGCACCGGCTCACCCACCCGTCGTACGGGGTGGCCAAGACCTACGTGGCCGAGGTGCCCGGGCCGATCCCGAAGGACCTGGGGCGTCGGCTGCGCGCCGGCGTCGAGCTGGAGGACGGGCCGGCCAAGGTCGACTCGTTCGACGTGATGGACCTGCACGCCAACCGGGCCGTGGTCGAGGTCGTCATCCACGAGGGCCGCAAGCACATCGTGCGGCGGCTGCTGGAGGCGGTGGACCGGCCGGTGTCGCGGCTCGTCCGCACCCAGATCGGGCCGATCCAGCTGGGCCATCAACGGCCCGGCACGCTGCGCAAGCTCAACCCGGTCGAGGTCGGGCAGCTGTACAAGGCGGTCGGGCTGTGAACAGGGCGGGTGGGTGGGCTCGGGACAGCCGAGCGAACCAGAGTGATGGTCGATGGGTCGGCCGAGCCGGAATGGCCGAGCTTGCGAGGCATTCCGGGAGGGCGGGCCAGTGACCGGTGGTTTCGTCATCGCCATCGACGGGCCGGCAGGGACCGGCAAGTCGACGGTGGCGCGCCGGGTGGCGCAGGCGCTGGACGCCGGCTACCTGGACACCGGTGCGATGTACCGGATCGTCACCCTCGCCGTCCTGAAGGCCGCCGTCGACCCCACCGACGACGCCGCCGTCGCCGCGCTGCTGCCCCAACTTGATTTCGACAGCCCGACGAACGCGGGCCCGCAACGTCACTCGCTGGCCGGAACGGAGGTCGGCACCGACATCCGCGGGCCGGCCGTGACGCTCGCCGTCACCCCGGTGTCGGCCAATCCCGCGGTGCGGGCCTGGCTGCTCGACCGGCAGCGGCTGCTGGCCCGGTCCGGGCGGATGGTGGTGGAGGGCCGGGACATCGGCACGGTGGTGGTTCCGGACGCCGATCTGAAGGTCTACCTGACCGCCGACGCCGAGGAACGCGCCCGGCGCCGGCACCGGCAGAACGCGGCGCTGGTCGGCGGCCCGGCCGGGGACGCCGGCGCCGATCTGGCGGCCGTCGTCACCGACCTGCACCGCCGGGACACCAAGGACGCCAGCCGCACGCACGCTCCGCTGCAGGCCGCCGCGGACGCGGTGGTCGTCGATTCGTCGGAGTTGGCTGTGGAGGAGACGGTGGCCCGGGTGCTGGCGTTGGCCGCCGAGCGCGGGATTCGGTGAGCAGGGGGCCGGCGTGAGGTGGCGGCACCTGGGCGGGTCGGACGACCCGTCGGCGCCGCACTCGTCACCGAAGGCGATGGATCGGGGCCGGCGGATCGGCATCGTGGTCAACACGACGTTGTACCGGGTGCGGGTGCGGCACGCCGATCGGATCCCGGACCACGGACCGGTGGTGGTCGTGGCCAACCACCAGCACCTGCTGGACGGGGCGGTGCTGTTCGGCTGCCTGCCCCGGCGGGTCTCGTTCCTGGTCAAGGCGGAGGCGGTGAAGGGTGCGCTGGGGTGGCTGCTCACCGCGGTCGGCCAGTACGCGATCGTCCGCGGTGTGCCGGACCGGGAGCCGCTGCTGCACGCCCTGGCCCAGCTCAAGGCCGGTGGGGCGATCGGCATCTTCCCGGAGGGCACCCGGGGGGCGGGCAACGTGGACACGGTCTTCGCCGGGGCCGGTTGGTTGGCCGCCCGGGCCGGGGCGCCGGTGGTGCCGGTCGCGATCCGCGGCACGGTGCGACCGACGGGATCGCGGCGCCGGCGGTTCCGGCCGGCGGTGACCGTGCTGGTCGGCGAACCGTTCGCGGTGCCGGCGGGCGGCGGACGCAAGCCGGTCGCCGAGGCGACCGAGGCGATCCGGGTCAACCTGGCGGCGCTGGTGGGCGAGTTGGACGCGCAGTTGGCGCGACGTAGCGATGGAGCGAAGGCAGCATGACGACGGAAGAACTTGACGGCGGCGGCGAGCCGACCGACGGCACCTGGAGCGACGAGAGCGAATTCACCGGGTGGGAGGACGGCGCCGCCTCCGGCGCCGACGGCGTCGACGCAGGTCCGGCGCCCACGCTCGCCGTGGTGGGCCGGCCGAACGTCGGCAAGTCCACCCTGGTCAACCGGCTGATCGGACGGCGGGAGGCGGTCGTCCAGGACGTGCCGGGCGTGACCCGGGACCGGGTGACCCACGACGCGCTGTGGCGGGGCCGGCGGTTCACCGTGGTGGACACCGGCGGCTGGGACCCGACGGCGAGCGGCCTGCAGGCCGCGGTCACCGCCCAGGCCGAACGCGCGATGCAGATCAGCGACGCGGTGCTCGTCGTCGTCGACGGGTCGGTCGGCGCGACCGAGACCGAGGAGGCGATCGCCCGGGTGCTGCGGCGGTCCAAGGTGCCGGTCATCCTCGCGGTGAACAAGGTCGACGACGAGCGGGCCGAGGCGGACGCGGCGGCCATGTGGTCATTGGGCCTGGGCGAGCCGATCGTGGTGTCGGCGCTGCACGGCCGCGGCTCCGGTGACCTGCTGGACGCGGTGCTCGAGGCCCTGCCGTCGGCGCCGGGGGAGATCATCGGCGCGGTCGGCGGGCCCCGCCGGGTGGCGTTGATCGGCCGGCCCAACGTCGGCAAGTCCTCCCTGCTGAACAAGCTCTCCGGCGAGTCGCGGTCGGTGGTGCACGAGGTCGCCGGGACGACGGTCGATCCGGTCGACTCACTGGTCGAGATCGACGGCAAGCTCTGGCGGTTCGTCGACACCGCGGGGCTGCGGCGGCGGGTCAACCAGGCCAAGGGGATGGAGTACTACGCCTCGCTGCGAACGCAGACCGCGCTGGAGTCGGCGGAGGTGGCGATCGCCCTGATCGACTCGTCGACCCCGATCACCGAGCAGGATCAGCGGGTGATCAGCATGGTCATCGACTCCGGCCGCGCCCTCGTGATCGCGCTGAACAAGGCCGACCTGGTGGACGCCGACCGACGGTCCGAGGTCGACGACGAGGTGTTGCGCGACCTGTCCCGGGTGGCGTGGGCGCAGCGGATCAACATCTCCGCGCAGAGCGGTCGCGGCGTGCACCGGATCGCGCCGGCGATGGAGCGCGCCCTGGACTCGTGGGACCGGCGCATCCCGACCGGCCGGTTGAACTCGTGGCTGGGCGAACTGATTGCGGCGACCCCGCCGCCGGTGCGCGGCGGCAAGCAACCGCGGGTGCTGTTCGCCACCCAGGCGTCCAACCGCCCGCCGACGTTCGTGCTGTTCACCACCGGCTTCCTGGAGGCCGGATACCGCCGGTTCATCGAGCGCCGGCTGCGGGAGGACTTCGAGTTCACCGGGTCCCCGGTGCGGGTGAACGTCCGGGTGCGGGAGAAGCGGACGGCCCGCACCAAGTAGCCGCCGGGCGCCCGGCGGGTGCCGCGCGGCCGGGCGCGACTCCCGGCGCGGTTCGGGAGGCTCCCGGCGCGGTTCGCTGATCAAAGCCGGGTCGAATCGGGCATTTCCGCGCCGGAGCACGGAAATGATCAGCGAACCGGGCTGGTCCCGCGCCGGAGCACGGAAATGATCAGCGAACCCGGCTCGTCGGGCCGGGTCAGAGTCGCGCGGCCAGCAGCTGGGCCAGGGTGAGGCTGGGCCGGCCGGCCAGCTGATGGATCTGGGTGCGGCAGGACATCCCGTCGGCCAGGACGACGGCACCGGCGGGCGCGTCCCGCAGGGTCGGCAGCAGGCCGGTTTCGGCGACGGCGACGGACATCTCGTAGTGGCCGCGCTCCATGCCGAAGTTGCCGGCCAGGCCGCAGCAGCCGGCGAGCGTGGTGACCGTCGCGCCGGCCGCCTCCAGTAGCGCGCGGTCGGTGGCGAAGCCCATGACGGCGTGCTGATGGCAGTGCGGCTGGGCGATCACCTGCACGCCGCTGAGATCCGGCGGCTGCCAGCCCCTTTCCGCCGCCACCGTGAGCGCCTCGGCGACCGTGCGGGTCGCGCCGGCCACGACGGCGGCGCGGGGGTCGTCGGGCAGCAGGTCGAGCAGGTCGTCGCGCAGCACCGCGGTGCACGACGGTTCCAGCCCGACGATCGAATCTCCCCGCCGGGCATGGGGTTCCAGCAGTGCGATGAGCCGGGTGAGCCGGCGGCGGGCCGCCGGGAGCTGGCCGGTGGTGATCCAGGTCAGCCCGCAGCAGGCGGCCGCGTCGGGCGTGATCACCCGGTACCCGGCCGCGCGGAGCACCGCCACGGCCGCATCGCCGGCGTCCGGGTCCATCGCGTTGGTGAACGAGTCCACCCACAACAGCACGGTGGGCGCGGGATCGGTGACCGGATCGCCGAGTTCGACGGCTCCTCGGCGGGGCCGGGAGGCCGGTGACCGGCGCAGCCGGCCCGCCACCCCGGGCAGGATCTGGTGGACCGGACCGGCCCGCCACCCCCGGCGGAAGGTCCGGTGGGCCAGGGCCGGGGCGGGGCGCCGTCGGTCGATCCCGGCCGCCACCCGCAGCGCGGGCAGACGTAGCAGCCCGTTGACGACGCCGGCCGCGCCGGGCAGCACGTCCAGCGGCCGCAGCCACCGGGGCAGCCAGCCCAGCGTGTAATGCGACCGGGGCCGCAGCCGGCCGGCCAACGCCCGGTACAACACCTCCGACTTGTACCGGGCCATGTCGACCCCGGCCGGGCAGTCGCTGGCGCAGGCCTTGCAGGACAGGCACAGGTCCAGCGATTCGTGCACGGCGGGATCGCGCCAGTCGACCGGGCCCGAGCCCTGCGCGAGCTCCTGCAGCACCCGGGCCCGGCCCCGAGTGACGTCCTTCTCGTCGCCGGACGCGCGGAACGACGGGCACATGAACCCGCCCGCGGCGCTGGTGTCGGCCCGGCACTTGCCAACGCCGACGCACCGGTGCAGTGCGGAGGTCAGGTCGCCGGCGTCGTGGGCGAACGCGAAACCGCCGGCCAACGGCAGGGTTCGGGCGGCCGGCCGGCGCAGGTCGGCGTCCAGCGGGGCCGGCCGGACCAGGATGCCGGGGTTCAGCAGGTCGTCCGGGTCGAACAGGGTCTTGAACCGGGCGAACGTCTCGATCGCGGCGGGGGAGTACATCAGCGGGAGGAGTTCGCCGCGGGCCCGGCCGTCGCCGTGCTCGCCGGAGCAGGACCCGCCGTGCGCGACCACCAGCCGGGCCGCGGCCAGCATGAACGCCCGGAACTCGCTCGAGCCGGTCGCCAGCGGGAAGTCGATGCGGATGTGCACGCAGCCGTCCCCGAAATGCCCGTACGGCACGCCGGTGAGACCGGCGTCCGCCAGCAGGGTTTCGAACTCCCGCAGGTAGCCGCCGAGCCGCTCGGGGGGCACGGCGGCGTCCTCCCAGCCGGGCCACGCCGGCCGGCCGTCCGGGGTGCGGCCGGCCAGCCCGGCCCCGTCGGCGCGGATCCGCCACAGGGCGGTCGCGTGCGGGCCGGCCGGCAGCACCATGCTGCCCACCGCGCCGCCGTCCCGAACCAGCGCATCCGCGAGATGGGCTGCCTCGGTAGGGGAGTCGCCGCCGACCTCGACCATCAGCCAGCCGGCGCCGCGGGGCAGCTCGGGCACGGCGTGTGCGCCGCGGGCCCGGCGCAGGATGTCGACGATCCGCGCGTCCAGGCCCTCGATCGCGTGCGGCCGGTGCGCCAGCAGCGCGGGGACCGCGTCGGCGGCATGCGCCATGTCCGGGTAGCCCAGGACGATCAGCAGCCGCACCGGGCTGATCGGCACCAGCCGGAGCGTCGCCCGGGTGACCACGCCGAGGGTGCCTTCGCTGCCGACGAACGCCCGCGCCACCTGCCGGCCGTGCTCGGGCAGCAGGTGCTCCAGGCCGTAGCCGGAGACCTGCCGGGAGAACCGGCCGAACTCGGTGCGGATGGTGGCCAGCGAGGAGTCGACGAGGGCGTCCAGGCCGGGTACCCGACCGGGCCCCGCCCCGAGGGTGAGCCGGCGGCCGTGCCCGTCGACGACGTCGAGGTCGATGACGTTGTCGCTGGTCCGGCCGTAGGAGACGGCGTGCACGCCGCAGGCGTTGTTGCCGATCATCCCGCCGATGGTGCAGCGATCCTGGCTGGACGGGTCGGGCCCGAACCGCAGCCCGAGCGGGGCGACGCGCCGTTGCAGGTCGGACAGCACCACCCCCGGTTCGACCACGGCGGTCCGGGCGTCGGGGTCGACGTCGAGGATGCGGGTCAGCCGCCGCCCGACGTCCAGCACGATCCCGGGGCCGACGGCGTTGCCGGCGATGGACGTGCCTGCGCCGCGGGCCGTCACCGGCACCTGCTGCTGGTGGGCGACCTCGACGACGGCGGCGACCTCGTCGGCGTCGACGGGTTGCACGACGACCCTGGGCCGCACCCGGTAGTTGCCGGCGTCGGAGGAGTACTCGGCCCGGCGGCGGGCGCCGTCGTCGACGGTGCCGCGGACCGCGGCGCGCAGCGCGGCGGTCAGGTCGGCGGGGGCGGGCACATCACCGATCCTGCCTCTTCCGATGAGCGCGACGCACTGGCATCGTCACCACCAGCATGGAGATCACCAGGGAGCGAGGCTTGCCGAGCGACGATGAACACCGTCGACCGATGAATGACCGGACGGCCGAGCCTGCGAGGCGTCCCGGAGGCAATGCGCGAGAGGCGACGTTCGCCGAGCAGACCGAACGGCACCGGCGCGAGCTGCGGGCGCACTGCTACCGGATGCTGGGCTCGTTCGACGAGGCCGAGGACCTGGTGCAGGAGACGATGCTGCGGGCGTGGCGGCACCGCGAGTCGTACGCGGGCCGGTCGTCGTTGCGGACCTGGCTGTACACCATCGCGACGAACGCCTGCCTGGACCAGCTGCGGCGCCGGCCCCGGCAGCCCAGTGCCGTGGTGGACCGGGCCGGGCAGCCGGAGTTTGTCGAGATCGGCTGGCTGGAACCGTTCCCCGACTCCCTGGCGGCCGGTACGCCGGATCCGGCCGCGCCCCTGCAGGAGCGGCCGGATGTCGCCGCGGTGGCCACCGAGACCATCGAGCTGGCGTTCCTCATCGCCGTCCAGCAGTTGCCGCCCCGGCAGCGGGCGGTGCTCATCCTCCGGGAGGTGGTCGACTGGTCGGCTGCCGATACCGCGACCGCGCTGGACATGACGGTTGCCGCGGTGAACAGCGCGCAGCAGCGGGCCAAGGCGACGCTGCGGGAGATCGCCCGCCGGCAGGACCGGGAGACCATGCGGGTGCCGGCGGCGTCGGCGGCGGAACGGGAGCTGGTCCGCCGGTACGTCGACGCGCACGCGGCGGGCGACCCCGGGGCCATCGTCGAGCTGCTCCGGGAGGAGGTCCGCATCTGGATGCCGCCGGACCCGCAGTTCTTCCTGGGCCGCGCCGCGGCCGCCGACCTTTTCCAGGAGCTCTTCGTGACCACCCCGGTCGGCGAGTTCCGGCTGCTGCCGGCCGGCCGGTCGAACGGGCATCCGGCCGTCGCGAACTACCTCAAGCGACCGGGGGAGACCCAGTTCCTGGCCGTGGCCCTGGACGTGATCCGGCTGGTCGACGGCCGGATCGACGAGATCGTGGTGTTCGAGAAGCGCCATTTCCCGCGCTTCGGGCTGCCGGAGGTGTTCCCCGGTTGATCGCCGCCGGTCCGACTCAGGACGGGCCGAACCAGATCGATGTCAACGCTTTGCCGAGATCGGTCAGCGCCGGGCCGATGTCGTCCCGGTTGCAGGTGATGGCGACCGCGGCGCGCCGGTCGGGCGACACCGCGAACAGGCTCAGCATCCCGGCCCACTCTCCGCTGTGGACAAGGGTGCCGTCGGCGGCTACGTCGACGCCGGCACCGTACCGATCGGCGTCCGGCGCCGAGCTCACGGGATGGGCGTCCCTCGTCACCTGATCGAGCAGGGCCGGACCACCGACCTCGCCGGTGCGGTAATTGTCGGCCCACCTGACCAGTTCGCTCGGTGTGGTGACGATGAACCCGGGCCCGTCGAGCAGCCAGGCCGCCCCCGAACGCTCCACTTGACCCAGGGTGGTGGTGTGTCCGCTGGGCAGGTCGGCGACGGAGTCCCTACCGAAGCTCATGACCAGTCCGAGTGGCCCGAACACCCGCTCCTGCAAGAACTGGGGCAGGGCCATGCCGGAGGCGGTGCGCACGATCTCGCCGAGCAGCACGTAGTTGGTGTTGGAGTACTCGAACACGCTGCCGGGGGTGAAATTCAATTCCTCGATCTGGGCGATCTCGGCGAGGGCATCCGGCTGACGCACCGCATCATCCATGGTGAATCCCGCGCCGTACAGGAGGCTCAGGACGTCCCGCAGACCGCTGGTGTGATGCATCAGGTCCTGCAGGGTCACCTGCTCCGCCCACGCCGGCAGGCCGGGGACGTGCCGGGCGAGGGAATCGGTCAGGGCGAGCTTGCCGTCCTGGGCGAGCAGCAGGATCGCGGTGGCGGTGAACTGTTTGCCCACGGACGCGGTGTCGAATCGGGTGTCGGTCGTCAACGGTAGGCCGGCGTCGGTATCGGCCACTCCGCGGGCACCTGTCCACGCGACGGCACCCTCGACGCCGGCCGCGGCGGAGCAGCCGGGTGCATCCGCCGCCAGCGCTTGGTCCAGGAGCGCGGTACTGGCCGCGCCGCGATCGGCCCGCGGCATTGAACTGGCTTCCTGGGTGGCGGCCGAGTCGACGGTGGTCGTGGTGCAACCGACGGTCGTACCCAGCGTGAGAACGGCACCGAACGCTATCCAGCACCACCGGCGTGACGTCCGAATCATGCTCTACTGTCGCATTGCCGCCGCCGAAACGCGACTATTTGCTCTGCTCACCACCGTGCTTTGCTCGGTCGCCACGGTGCGACGACGGGGAGATCCGGCACTGCGGGCCGTCAGGGTATTCCGAACCAGATCTGGCGCAGGCCCTGGATCATCCGTTCCCCCTGGCCCTGACCTGCATGGTTGCAGACGATGGCGACGGTGGTGTGCCGGTCGGGCGAGACCGAGAAGTAGCTGAATTCACCCGGCGCCCACCCGCCGTGTTCGAGAGATCCATCCACTCGAACGAAGATGCCGGCCCCGTAGCTGGGGCCGCCGGGGTTGGGTCCGATCGGCACGGCACCGTGTTCGACAGCGGCCAGCAGCGCCGGTCCGCCGACGGACCCGGTGCGGTAGTTCTCCGCCCACCGGACGAGGTCGGTCGGGGTGCCGTACTGCAGGCCCGGCCCGTTGACCAACAGCCCGTTGGACCGGTCCGGCTGCAGTTCGCCGAGCACCTCGGCGTAGTTCACGGCGATGTCGCCGGCGGCCTGGGCGGAAGAGTCGATATCGAGCTGAACCGGGGCGAACAACCGATCACGAAAGAAGTCCGGGAGCGACTGCCCCGATGCCGACTGAACCACCTCGGCGAGCAGAAGATAGTTGGATCCGTTGCCCTCGAAGAACGTGCCCGGCTCGAAATTCAGCTCGTGCACGCCGCGGATCAGAACCATCGCATCGGCCTGGGTGGCCGGGTGGGCGGCCAAGAAGCCTGCCGCCTGGATCCGGGACCAGATCTCGGGGACGCCGCTCGTGTGGTGCAGCAGGTGCTCGACGGTGACCCGGTCGGCCCAGGGGGGCAGGTCGGGCACGTGCGCGGACAGCGGATCGTTCAAGGCGAGCTTGCCGTCGGCGGCCAGCAGCAGGATCGCCGTCGCGACGAACTGGTCGCTCACGCCGAAGAGGTCGAACCGGGTGGCGGTGGTCAGGGGGGCAGCGGCATCGAGATCGGCCAGACCAGCAGCATCGGCCCAGGCCACCTCACCATCGACCGCCGCGGCGGCCGAACAGCCGGGCCGATTCGGTTGGGTGAAGTCGGCAAGCCACTCCTCGCTTCGCTGCATCCGATCGTCGACCGCGACGATCCCGGACGGCGCCGCGGTGGTGGTGGTCGTTGCGGCGCCGGGGATCGCCGACGTGCAGGCGGCGCAGCCGATCGCGAGGAGGGCAGCGATCGATACCACCGCGCGGGCGGGGCCGCACAGTGTCCGAATCATGATTTACTGTCGCATTGATCCTACCCAACTGCGACTATTTGCTCTGCTCACCACCGTGCTTTGCTCGCTCGCCACGGTGCGACGACGGGGAGATCCGGCACTGCGGGCCGTCACGAGATTCCGAACCAGATCTGGCGCAGGTCGGAGATCCTGCGATCCCACAGGTCCGGTCGGTCCTGCTGGTTGCAGCTGAAGGCGACCGCCGTGTGCCGATCGGGCGAGACGGAGAGGTAGGTCTCACCACCGGGCGTCGGACCATCGACCTCGAGCGAACCGTCGGACCGGACGTAGATGCCCGCGCCGAAGCTGGGGACGCCGGGCTTGGGACCGATCGGGACCGTGTCGCGGGTGGCGGCGGCCGGCAACTCGGGACCGCCGACGGTGCCGGTGCGATAGTTGTCCGCCCATCTCACGAGTTCGCTCGGGGAGGCGAACATCAGGCCGCGACCGGCCAGGAACAATCCGTTCGGCGCGGACGGCTGCAGCTGGCCGAGCACGGTTCCGTATGCGGTGGCCACCTCCCCGGGATCCTGTGGCCTGACGGCGATGTCGACACTCATCGGGGCAAAGACCCGCGACCGCAGGAGGGTGGGCATGGATTGGCCGGACACGGCCTGAGCGACCTCGGCGAGCAGCAGGTAGTTCGTGTCGTTGGACTCGAAGAACGCACCCGGGGTGAATCTGGCCGGGAGATAGTTGACGAGCTGGAGAGCGTCCTGCTCCGTAGCGGGGTTGACGCCGGTGAAGCCGGCGTCCGAGAGCACCATCTGGACGGCCGGGACGCCGCTGTTCTGGTGCAGGAGCTGGCTCAGGGTGACTTGTTCGGCCCAGGCGGGCAGTCCGGAGAGATGGCCGGACAGCGGGTCCGTCACCCGCAGCCGGCCATCCTCCGCGAGCAGCAGGATCGAGGTCGCGATGAACTGATGTCCGGCGTCGGCGATGTCGAACCGTGTCGTGGTGGTCAACGATCGGCCGGCGTCGATGTCGGCCAGGCCGTCGGCGGCTGCCCAGACCACCGTGCCATCGACCGCGGCGGCGGCCGAACAGCCGGCCTTGAGCCCGCGGGTGGCGTCGGACAGCCAGGTGTCGCTGCGCAGCCCGTCCTTGTCGGCATCGCGTGAGACCGGCGCACCCATCTCCGCCGAACCGCCCGCGGTCGAGGTGCACGCCCCGAGGACCATCGCCGCGACGCTCACCGCTGCCCACCACCGCGGGTGTGCGCGAATCATGCCTTACTATCCCATTTGCACCTTTAGTGCGCCAGCCTTCCGGGCGTCCTGAAGGTGCTCACGTCCGGAAGGCGATCAGCAGTCCGAGATACACCGCATAGCCGAGCACGAAGCCGATGCCCTCGATCCGGCTCATCCGCCGACCGGTCAGGAACACCGGGATGCACAGCAGCATGACGCCGACCATCACCGGCAGGTCGACGTGGATCAATTCGGGGGTGACGCCCAGCGGGGCGACCAGCGCGGAGCCGCCCAACACGAGACCGATGTTGTACGTGCTGGAACCGATGAGGTTGCCGATGGCCATGTCCCGCTCGCCGCGGAAGGTGGAGACCAGGGTGGTCACCAGTTCCGGGGCGGAGGTGCCGATCGCGACCACGGTCAGGCCGATGACCGCCTCGGAGACGCCGAACGACCGGGACAGGTCGACGGCGCCACTCACCATCAGATCGGCGCCGACGACGATGACCGCCAGGCCGACGACGGTGAGCAGCGCGTGCACCCAGGTCTTTCCCTGGGGGCGGCGGATTTCGTCCTGTGCGATCTCGACGGCGACCGGATCGCGCCGGGCCTGGACGACGATCAGGATCGTGTAGCCGACCGCGATCGCCAGCAGGACCGCGCCGTCCAGCCGGCTCAGGGTGCCGTCCCAACACAGGGCGAGGAGCAGGACGGCGATGACGGCCATCATCGGCAGGTCGCGGCGGATCGTCGGCACGGTGATCGCCAGCGGTGCGATCGCGGCCGAGAGGCCCAGCACGAGTAGCAGATTGACGATGTTGGTCCCGGCCACGTTGCCGATGGCGAGCGGCCCGGCGTCGTTGAGGGCCGAGTCGATGCCGATGGCCAGTTCCGGTGCGCTGGTGCCGACCGAGATCACGGTGAGCCCGACCACGACAGGCGGCACGCCGAGCGCCGCGGCCAACGCCGATGCGCCGCGCACCAGCACCTCGGCGCCCACGATCAGCAGGGCCAGGCCGGCGGCGACGAGCAGAACCGCGGTCACCGGCGGGGCATTCGGGGATCCATGAGTGGATCATCCGGCCAACGCCCGAAGGCGGCAATGTCGGTCGGATCGGGCAAAAGGTTGAGAGTGCTGAATCGGTTCAGCTACTATCCGTGGCGAGCGGTGACCCATGCCGCGCTGCCTGCCCACCGACGAGGGTGAGTGACCATGCGCAACGAGGTACAACTGATCGCCTACGCCGACCGGTTCGGCGGCGACCTGCCCGGCCTGGCCGACGTGCTGCGGACCGACCTGGCCGGCGCGTTCGGCGGCGTGCACATCCTGCCGTTCTTCACCCCGTACGACGGTGCCGACGCCGGGTTCGACCCCGTCGATCACACCGCCGTCGACCCCCGGCTGGGTGGCTGGGCCGACGTGCAGGACATCGCCCGGACCCATGAGGTGATGGTCGACCTGATCGTCAACCACGTCTCCTCGGAGTCGGCCGCGTTCCAGGACGTGCGGGAGCGGGGCGCGGCGTCCCCGCACTGGCCGCTGTTCATGACGATGTCGACGGTCTTCCCGGACGGGGCTCGCGAGGCCGAGCTGGCCCGGATCTACCGGCCCCGACCCGGCCTGCCGTTCACCCCGTACCGGCTCGGCGGCGAACTGCGGTTCGTCTGGACGACCTTCACCCCGCAGCAGATCGACATCGACATCCGCTCCGAGCACGGGCACGGTTACCTGCTGTCGATCCTGGACGCGGTCGCCGCGGCCGGGGTTCGGCTGGTCCGCCTCGACGCGGTCGGTTACGCGGTCAAGACCGCCGGCACCACCTGCTTCATGACGCCCGAGACGTTCGATTTCATCTCCTCGTTCGCCGCGCTCGCGCGGGAGCGGGGGATCGAGGTGTTGGTCGAGGTGCACTCGTACTACCGGCGGCAACTGGAGATCGCGGAGCGCGTCGACCTGGTCTACGACTTCGCCCTGCCACCGCTCGTGCTGCACGCCCTGTACACCGGTGACGGGGTCGCGCTGACCCGCTGGCTGCGGGAACGGCCGCGTAACGCCATCACCGTGCTCGACACCCACGACGGCATCGGCGTGATCGACGTCGGCCCGGACCAGACGGTCGAACCGGGGGAGGAACCGCGACCCGGGCTGCTCACCCCCGAGCAGGTCGACGAGCTCGTCGAAGGCATCCACACCCACTCCGGCGGCACCTCGCGGCTGGCCACCGGCGCCGCCGCCAGCAACCTGGACCTGTACCAGGTCAACTGCACCTTCTACGACGCGCTCGGCGCCCACGACACCCGCTACCTGGCCGCCCGGGTGATCCAGCTGCTCACCCCCGGGGTGCCGCAGATCTACTACGTCGGTGCGCTGGCCACCGGCAACGACGTCGACCTGTTGCAGCGGACCGGCGTCGGCCGGGACATCAACCGGCACCACTACGACCGCGCCGAGATCACCGAGCAGACCAAGCGTCCCGTGGTCCGGTCGCTGCTCGCCCTGTGCGCCTGGCGCAACGCGCTGCCCGCCTTCGACGGCGACGTCGAGGCCACCCTGGACGGCTCCGTGCTCACCCTGACCCGCCGCGGCGCCGCCGTGCCGAGCGCGTGGGCGAGTGCTGAGGTCGACCTCGGTTCCGGTGCAGTCAGCCTGCGCTGGGACGGGCCGGCCGGGGCCGGCGCCACCGACGACCTGCTGGCGGCGCCGCCCGCCGTGTGAGCCGCCGAGAAGTCGGCGTCCGGCCGGTCGTCGCTCGAAGAGCGGTCGGACGCCGCGGGCCGGTGCGGTATTGTCTTCAACGCCCGGGGCAGCCCGGGTAGTGACCGGGATGTGGCGCAGCTTGGTAGCGCACTTGACTGGGGGTCAAGGGGTCGCAGGTTCAAATCCTGTCATCCCGACGTCGGAGCTCCTCACCTGTGACCCCAGGTGGGGAGCTTTTTCCGCACTAACGGCGACTGTCGATGACGCGCAGCGTCGGACCGCCCGAATGACCGGTTTGCGACCCGGACGCGCTCAGGAAGGCGTTGACGGCCCTCGCGGCGTCGGTCAGCTGCCGGGTGTCGGCGCAGGCAATCAAGTACGGACGGGCCGAAGCCGGACTGCTCGTTGACCTGTCGACGGTTGCGCGGCGACGGGGAGGCGGGCGCCCGTCACATCCGGGAGGCGGAGCGGGTGAGCACGCTGGCCGGCTCGCATCTGCTTTTCTCACCCAGTTGTGAATGGTCTGCGTAGACCCGATCCCAAGTTTTCAGCGACCGATTCCATCGCAGCCCACTCGGACGTGGGCTCCGCTCGGACTTCCTGAACGAGCCGCACCGCCCGCTCGCACATCTCCTTCGGGTAGCTCCCCGAACTTCTCCCCATGACTCCATCCTTCCCATGCGGTGGAGTCTTCGGCCAAACCCGGAGTGGTTCAGGCGATGCCTTCTGTTCGCTCGTATGAGGTTCTTTGATGCGTGTTGCAGTGATCGCCGGTGCCCGCGACTGAACAAGCGGGCGCCGGCCGCCGACTATGCGGCCGGCGGGTGTGACGTTGCCGCGCGTCGAAATCGGGTCGGCACCGGACCAGGACGCAGGGGCGGTTTCGCCGCGGCCTCGAGGTGGTCTCGAAGCCGAGCCCACGTTCGTTGTTCGCGTCGGGAGCCGATAGGGCCGAACACCGGCCCCATGAGCCGCAGAGCGCCTTTGGGCCGCACCTGCCACGACCAGCGGAGCACGGTGCCGGCTGGAGTCGACTTGAAAGTCAGGGTTCCGCTGAACTCGGCCGCCGCCATCGTGGTGGTCGAGGCGATCAGGTGTGGACGGTCGAATGCCGTGTACTCGATCCGCATTTCAACCGGTCGACGTCCCGACCCGACGGCAGCCCGGAACCGGCTACCGACCCCGATAGGTCCCGTGGAGACTCTCTCCGAAAACACCATGTCGGGGTTGTACGTTGGCTCGTTCCGCTGGTCCGCGACGAAGTCGAAGACCTCCTCGACCGGCCGGCGGATCAGAACCTCACCGCGGATATGTGTCATGGTGCTGTCCTTCCTGGTCACCGCGGCGGTAGCGGTCCTGCCTGTTCGCGAGCGGGGACCGCGGCCCTCGGCGGGGCCTTCACCGGGCTGCCGAACCACCGGACCAGCAGCACACCACCGACGATGGCGGTGATCCAGAAGACTGCGATCGCCGCGACCTCGTAGCGGTACTCCAAATCGGCTCCGTACGTGATGGCAAGGGCTGGCAGTGCCGCGACGGTGAGCGCCCCACCGACGAGGAACAGCCACCGCAGGCCGCGTTCGAGTCGCGACGGGCGACTGAACACCGCGGCGATAGTCAGCATGGCGAGCCCGAGGATCAGATATCCGAGGTTTTCCAGAGCGATGAACACCCCATGCGGATTGTACTGCGAGATCGATGACAGCCCTGCGGTTTCTCCCAGCGTCAGGCTAGGTTGCAGCACCGCCACCTGGATCGCGTAGTCGATCAGCAGGACCGCGACGGCAACCGAGCCCAGGGCCACGGCGATCCCGCTGAACTGTTGCGCAGTCCGCGGGCCAACCGCATGTATGCGTACCAGCAGGACCAGCACGAGCAGAACGAGCACCGACTGCGGGTAGAGCCACCAGTAGTCGCGGGTCACGAAGGCCGCAGCATCGGTGTATGGATAACTGAGACAGTCGGTACGGCAGAACGGTCCGGACCGCGGGGGTGTGGTGAAACCGGTGACCAGGGCTACCAGACCGACGATGCTGGTCGTCAGGGCCAGTCCCGTGTCCAGCCGCCCTGTCGGCGAAGCAGCGACCGTCGTGCCACCGACCGAGGGTGACGTGTCCACGCCATTGCGGATCATCGCTGCACTGCTCCTTCTCGAGGCGAGACTGTGATCACTGGCGAGCCAGCACCGACCGGTCGAATCCCTTCACGATCAGCCATACCGCCAGCACCATCTCCTGCACGCCGATGGGAGCGGCAAGAACGATTTGGCCGGGCGACAGGGGAGTGATGACGCCGAAGATGAGCAGCACGGCGGCGATCATCAACAGCATCACTCCGCCGATGCCCCACGCCGACAGCCATCTCGGAATGAGCCTGCTGCGGTAGAACACCAAGTAGTAGAGAAGGCCCCCGAGACTGAAGGCGAACAGCAGTCCCACATCGACCAGCCAGTGATACTGGGCCAGCATCGTCTGGCTCAAAGTTGTGAAGTGCTGGTCAGGAGGCGATCCGGCGTCGACGAAGGCGCCGCTCAGCGTCGACAACGACAACAACACCATCACGCCGAGGGCGTAGAACACCCCTTCCATCACCCGGAAGGCGACAGCCCCCAGCGACAGGCCCTCACCGAACCTCCGCAACACCGGGTAAAGCGCGACCGCGATGCCCGGCGCCGCGAGCGCGGCGATGAAAACGAGCAGCACACCCGTCGCTACCTGGCCCTGCTGCGCCGCGGCGTCACCGAGAGAACTGGAGTCGGTCACCGGGGCAAGGAACCGTCCGCTGATCAGGCTCGCCACGGTTGCGACAATCAACAGCACACCCGCGACCACCGCGTTCACCCGCGAGGACTCCGCCGGTTCCCGGCCATGGAGGAACCCTTCCCGTGCCCGGTTGGCGACTGGCATCTCAACCACCTTCCCTTCAAGGGGTAGGGCGGCCACGTGGGGGACTCCGCTGCACCACAAATCGGAGTGGCGGCGGAGATGGCGACCATGGCGGCCTACCGCGTGCAGCAGGGTGGCCAGTCGGTCGGAAGCGGACAAGCCGCCCTCCTGACTACCCAACATAGGGGACAAGGCACCGACGCCGGAAGAGCCGAACGTCCCTACCAGGGGGGCGGGGTGTATAGGCCCTGAAACTCGCTGTCCGCCGGCATGCTCGCGTTGAAGGAAGGGCACCGAAGTCTGCAATTGTGGGCCATGAGAGATCTCGCAGGCTTGCGGTCAGACAATGACCATGGCAGTGACCAAGCGCCATCCCCCTGATACTCATGCCGCACTCGGCACACTCCCCAGGACTTGTCAAATACGTTGCACTACAGTCGATGTGGATCTGCCCATCACCTGGGGCCAAGGGGTCGCAGGTTCAGATCCTGTCATCCCGGCGTGATGGCTCCTCATCTGAACCACAGGTGGGGAGCCGTTTTTCGTTCTGGCATCGACCATCGATGATGCGGAGCGACGGGGCCTTCCCAGTGATCGGATCGGTGACCCGGGCGCGCCCGGGAACACGTTGGCTGTGCTGCTACCGACCCGCCGAGGCGGTGCGCTCGATCGCGCCATCACCGCCCGGTCCGCCGCGATCCGGGTCAGGTCATCGAAGGGCGACCGACCGGCCGGCGTGTCCGGGTTGATATTCCGTGCTCCCGCGGGCGGCCATGGTGACCACCCGCACACCTGGGGCGCCTTGACTCAGAAACTGAGTGGCCTCAATATTGAGGGCAGTCGGTTCGATGGAATCGAGTCAGTCGCCGTTCGAGGAGCCCCACACATGAGAGCGTTCGTCGTCACCAAGTATCGGGAGCCGCTGCATGAGGCGGACGTACCGGAGCCTGTCGTGGGTGAGCACGACGTGCTGGTGCGGGTCGATGCCGTCGGGTTGAACCAGCTCGACGAGAAGATCCGCCTGGGGGAGTTCAAGCAGGTGCTGCCGTACTCGTTGCCGGCGATCATGGGTAACGATCTGGCCGGGACCGTCCTTCGAGTCGGCGGCCAGGTACGCCGGTTCCGGCCGGGGGATGAGGTGTTCGCCCGACCGGACAAGGACCGGATCGGCACCTTCGCCGAGCGAATCGCCGTCGCCGAGGCTGATCTGGCCATCAAGCCGGCGTCGGTCACGATGCTGGAGGCGGCCTCGCTGCCGCTGGTGTCGTTGACCGCCTGGCAGGCGCTGGTCGAGCGCGGCCGGGTGCAGGCGGGGGACAAGGTGCTGATTCATGCCGGTGCCGGAGGGGTGGGATCGATCGCGATCCAGCTGGCCAAGCACCTCGGCGCCACCGTGGCGACGACGGCCAGTGGGGCCAACGCCGACTTCGTCCGGGGACTCGGTGCCGATGTCGTCATCGACTACCGCGATCAGGACTTCGAGCAGCTGCTGAGCGGCTACGACCTGGTCCTGGACAGTCTGGGCGGAACGAATCTGGAGAAGTCGCTCCGGATCCTCAAACCGGGTGGCCGGGCGATCGGGATCGCCGGCCCGCCCGATCCTGCCTTTGCCCGCGAGATGGGGCTCAATCCCCTGTTGCGGGTGGCGCTGACCCTGATGAGCCGCAAGGTTCGCCGGGCCGCCCGCACCCTGGGTGTGCAGTACGAGTTCCTGTTCATGCGCGCCAGCGGCGACCAACTGCGGGAGATTGCGAACCTGGTCGATGCCGGGGCGCTGCGCCCGGTCGTCGGGCAGGTTCATCGATTCGACGAGATCCCGCAGGCTCTGGCCTCGCTCGGGACGTCCGGAACCCGAGGCAAGGCCGTCGCCCACGGACCGGCGAGCGGCTGAGCGCCGCCCCAACCCAGTCCCTTCCCATCCACCGCCAGGAGACCCCATGAGTGAAGGCATCGGTAACGAACCAGTGATCACGTCCTACGCCCGGGCGCCGCAGTTCAGCATCGACGTGGGTGACATCTCCTACGCCTACCGTGAACTGGGACCGAAGGGGGGCGTTCCCGTCGTCTTCTTCGTGCACCTGGCCGGGACCCTGGACAACTGGGATCCGCGGATCATCGACCCGGTCGCGCAGCACCGGCATGTCATCGCGTTCGACAACCGGGGCGTGGGCTCGTCCACCGGCTCGGTTCCGGACACCATCGAGCAGATGGCCGACGACGCCCTGGCCTTCATCGGGGCTCTTGGATTCGACACCATCGACATCGTCTCGTTCTCGCTCGGTGGCATGGTCGCGCAGTCGCTGGTCGTCAAGCGCCCGGACCTGGTCCGCAAGCTCGTTCTGACGGGAACCGGCCCCAAGGGCGGCAAGGACATGGACAAGGTCGCCGGCGTCACCTACCGGGACGTGATGCGAGCGACGCTGACCAGGTCGGACCCCAAGGAATTCCTGTTCTTCAATCGCGATGCCGGCGGCAAGGAGGCCGGCAAGGCGTTCGTGAAACGACTGCAGGAGCGAACCGTCGACCGCGATGCCCCCATCACACTCAGGGCATTCCAACAGCAACTCACGGCCATCAAGCGGTGGGGACGCGGCGCGCCCGATGACCTGACGAAGGTCATCGCACCCACCCTGATCGCCAACGGCGATCACGATCGAATGGTTCCCTCCGTCCTGTCCGACGACCTGCATCGCCGGATCCCGAACTCCGAGTTGATCATCTACCCGGATTCCGGGCACGGTGCGATCTTCCAATACCACGAACGGTTCGCCCCGGTCGCGGTCGAGTTCCTGGGCCGTTGAGCAACCAGCCGTTGACTAGGCTCGCAACCGGCACGGTCAGCGAGGTCTTCGGGAGGTGACCCTCATGTCGACGAGCAGCCCGCGGGCCGTCGGACGGCGAGAACGGAACAAGCAGGACAAGCTCGACCGGATCACCGTCGCCGCGCGCGAACTGTTCACCGAACGCGGAATCGACGACGTCACCACGCAGGAGATCGCCGACCGCGCCGACATCGGCTCAGGCACCCTGTTTCTCTATGCCCGGACCAAGGGCGAGCTGCTGATGCTTGTTCAGAATTCCGACTACGCGGACGCTCTCGCTCGGGGCACTGCAGCGGCCGACGCCGCTCCCGACGTGCTCGACGCCGTCGTGGCAATCATCGGGCCGATCGTGGCCTGCAACCGGGTGCGGGTCGACAACGGGCGAACCTACTTGCGTGAGATGGTCTTCGGCGATCCCGCGGAGCCCCATCATCGCGAGGCGCTGGCGATGAACGCCCAGACCGAGAACGCGATCGCCGAGGTGCTGCAGCGTGACGGGCGCTTCCGCTCCGGGGACGCCACGACACTGGCCCGCATCGTCTCGGCGATCATGCTGGCCTGCCTGGCTCCCACGGTGAACGCGGCGCGCACCGTCGACGACCTGATCGCCGAGATCAGACGCCAGATCGCCGTGCTCCTCCGATAGCCGTCTGCTCCGGGTGTCACCCTTGCCGTGCCCCGACAGCGCTGGTGGTGTTCTCGGTACCCAGTCGATCCGCTCATTGGCGCTGTCGAGGGCTCGTGCTTCGCGCGGTCAGGTAGCGGGCATGGCGCAGTTCTTGGTGAAGTCGAGAGGTCCGACGCCAGCAAGTTCAACGGTGCGGGACCAGACGAGCGCGGCGAGTTCCGAATCCGGGTGCACAGTGTGCGCGGGCGGCTCGATACGCACGGGCGGACCGGCGATGCCGTTCGCGGGCGCATACAGTTCGCCGCCGCGTGCGGCCGGGTCGGTGAGAGCGCGGACCGCCGACCATGCGGCGGCATCCTTGCCCTGGGCCCAGGGGGTGTAGGGGTTGCGGCGGCGCGGTGTGGACGCATCGTGCACCCCGGGTCGTTCGGGCGTCTTCGCGTCGACGCCCACGCCGGGGCGGCTGACCAGCGACAGCACGGGCAGAGCCTGCTCGCGCAGCCGCCGGTCGAGTTCGAAGGCGAGCACTTCAGTGACGGCCTTCGCCCGCGAGTACGCGACGACGCCGAGCCGCGGGGCGCGCAGGGGATCGCGCGCGTCGAGTCGGGCGCGGTCGGCGAAACCGCTGGAGGTGTGCACGATTCGGCGGGGCCGGTCCGCAGTGCCGCTTCCGACCAGCGTCGGCAGCAGATGTGCGATCAACGCGGCGTTGGCCACCACATGGGTGGCCAGCACGAGCGGAACGCCGTCGACGGTCCGAGTGGTCCACCCCTTCATCGCTCCGCCGTTGAGCAACACGCCGTCGAGTCGATCGAGGGCGACGAGCCGCTGCGCCGCCCGGCCGACGGAGTCGAGTGAGGCGAGGTCGACGACGAGCGTCGCCACGGAAGCCTCGGGCGAGCGCTCGCGAATCGAGCGGGCGGCCGCCTCGAGCCGTTCGGGTGAGCGGGCGGCCAGCACCACGTGTGCGCCGGCGGCGGCGAGCTGCTCGGCGGCGAAGTAGCCGATGCCGGCACTTCCACCGGTGACGACATGCGTCCGGCCGGTCTGGTCGGGGACGACGCTCGGATCCCAGTTCATCGTGTGCCTCCTAAACGGATGATCTATCCGCTTCAAGCTAGCACGGGAAACGGATGACTCATCCGTTTCGCTATGATCGGGCGATGGCCGCTCTCCGATCGGACGCCGCGCGTAGTCGCGCGCGCATCCTGGACGCCGCCCGCGAGTGCGAGCTGTCGGAATTGCGGCTCAACGAGGTCGCCCAACGCGCCGGCGTCGGCGTCGGCACGGTCTACCGGCACTTCCCGACCGTGGGGGCGCTGACCGCCGCGCTGGCGCAGGGGGCGGTCGAGCGGTTGCGGGACATCGCCCGGGAAGCGGCGGCCGAACCGGATCCGGGCCGGGCGTTCGACCGGCTGCTGCGTGGCGCGCTCGATCTGCAGCTCGCCGACGCGGGTTTACAGACCGTGCTCCTCGCCGACGAGTTGGCGATTCCCGAGCTTGCCGGGCTGCGCGCCGAGGTACTCGAAGCGGCCGAGCGGGTGTTCGCCCGGGCGCACGCGGCGGGCGCCGTGCGCCGCGAACTCACTCTGGCCGGGGTGCAGCGCCTGGTCTGCGGGATCGAGCACGCGGTGCGGCTGAACGCCGGTCGCGACCGGGACGTCTACCTCGACGTGCTGCTCGCGGGCCTGCGGTCGTCGAGCGTCGCGTCGATGAAATGATCCGGTGGGCCCGGGCGGGCGCGCCGGCCCGGACAGGCTTGCCGACGCAGCTCGGGGCCGAGGTCGGGCACATCCTGCCCGACCCGCAGGCCGTCAAGGGCCCGCTGAACGATGCGCCCTACCCCTGTCGCCGCGGTCGGTGCTCGGTCACGGCTCGAGGTGCGCGTCGTCATTCCGCGTCCGCGTCGTACTGCATGGCGCCGACGGGGTTCCCCGACGGGTCGGCGACGAACACGAGATGTCCGACCCCGGCGATGGTGAATCGGGGCATCAGCACCGTGCCGCCGGCTGCGCGGGCTCGCTGGGCGAAGGCGTCGACGTCGGGGACGGCAAAGGTGCACTCCAGCCCGGTGATCCGGCTGCCCGGGGCCAGCTCTCGTCGCTGTTGCAGTGCTCCCTCGACGCCGGGGTGGGTGTCGTCGCCGGTGTGGATCCGGTAGAAGCCGGGCGGTCCCCACGCCGCAAAGCGCCAGCCGAACGCGTCTTCGTAGAAGGCGCGGCTGGCCTCGACGTCGTCGGCGTTGATCGCGAAGTGGGCGAGGTTCGGTGACGTGTGCTCGGTCATGGGCGCAACGGTGTCACTCGCAGATGGTGTCGTGCTTCCTTGATTCCGACTGATGATGTCGAGAATGCGACACGGCCCGGAGCGGCACCTCGGGGGCCACCCGCTCAACCATGCGGGCCGGCCGCCCGCCCGCCGGACCGCGATTCAGTCGTCGAAGAACTCGGCGAGCGCCCGGGCCAGCACGCCCTGGTCCACCTGGTGGTTCTGCCCGTCGAAGCGGCGCGCGGCGCCCTCGGGGACAGCGGCGGCCACGGCTCGGACGGACCGCTCGGCCCATTCGTCGCTTGCTCCGCCGTACATGGCCAGCACCGGCGCACTGATCCGGGACAGCGTGTCGACCGGAACGGATCCGTCGCCGGTGAGGGCCGCGTCGTAACGGAGCGACGGTCCCATCGCGACCATCCCGGGCCACCACGGCGCGGACCTGATCGAATCGTCGAATCGGCCCCCGCTCACCTGCCGGAGGAAGAGCTCGACCGCCCGATCGGGGTGGCCCGTCGCCACCGCTTCATCGAGCCGGGCCCGGTAGTCCGCTGCGGCCAAGGGTCCGTCCCCGGTCAGGTAGGGCGGTTCGTACACGGCGGCCTTCACGACCCGCGAATCGTGCGCGGCGATGCCCAGCGCAAGGAAGCCACCCGATGACATGCCGAACACTCGGGACGGGCCGGCCTCGTCGAGAAGAGCGACGAGGTCGTCGATCTCGCGCTCGGGGGAGTACGGGAGCACGTCGCCGCTCTCACCCCGGCCGCGCCGGTCGTAGCTGTGCACGGTGTATCGCTCGGCCAGCAGCTGCACCGTCTCCCGCGGGCTCGAGCGATTCATCAGCGCGCCACCGACGACGATGACGGCCGGACCCTGACCGACCCGGTCGAAGACGATCTCGGTGCCGTCCGCGGAGGTGACGGTGCCTCGCATGGTGGTCCCCCTTCGGCACGGCTCCCTCGAGAATCGCCGGTTGCGTCGACCGTAGCATGAAACGGAACGAACCATTCCGTTCCGAATTCCCTATGATCGGAGCATGTCCGATTCGGAAGCGTCCGCGCCGCCGCGCGGGCGGCAGGCCGAGGCCACGGCCAACGACGAGCGCATCATCAGCGCGGCGCTGCGCGTGTTGATCGCCGATCCACATGCGCCGATCACGGCGATCGCCGCCGAGGCGGGGGTCGGGGTCGCGTCGCTGTACCGGCGATTCGACAGCCGGGACGAACTGGTCCGGACATTGGCGTTGCACGCGATGACCCGGATCACGGCCGAGGCCCGAGCGCACCTGTCACGGCTGCCGTCCGCGCCGTGGCCGACGTTCGTCGACTTCATCGCCGCCGCGCTCGGCTGCGGAGCGGGATCGATGACGGCCTTCGCGGGCACCTTCGATCCGGGCGACGAGCTCAATCGGGCCGGTCTTGATCTGAGCGAGGCCATGTCCGCGCTCCTGGCGGAGGCGCAGCGCCGGGAAGCGGTGCGCCCCGACATCACCTCGCTCGATTTGATGCAGGTGTTCCAGATGCTGCGCGCGGTGAACGTCGGCAGCTTCGAACGCGACGAGGAGCTCCGGCTCCGCTACCTCGACCTGCTCCTGCCGGGGCTGCGTCACGGCGCCACCTCGAGTCTGCACGGACCCGCGCCGACCTGGGAGGAGAACCGGCACACCTGGAATCGCTGAGGGCGGGGCACCTCCCGCGACGAACCCGACGCCGGCGGGCCGAGGACCGCACCAGCCAGGGCACCGGCACCCCATCGGCACACGACTCGTGCCGGTCGGCCGCAATCGCCGCGGCCGAACAGCGCCGGGCCCCAACCGGATCGCGTCGCCGGCCACGACGGGGCGAGGTTCGGTCCCGGACGCAACGGTGTCGCTCGCCCACCCTGTCGTACATCCTCGATTGCGCCCTATGGTGTCGAGCATGCGACGCGACCCGGAGCCGGATGTCCGGGGCTACGCGGTCACCCATCCGCCGGGCCGGGCCGCTCTGCCCACCGGACCGGCATGGAACCAACTCGTCCACGCCGGGTCGGGCTCGATGAGGGTCAGCACCGCGTCGGGCAGCTGGACGCTCCCGCCGCATCGGGCGCTGTGGCTCCCCGGTGGGCAGCCGGTCACGGTGACCAACCGCTCGGCCGTGTCGGTTCGCACGCTGTACGTGTCGGACAAGTTCGACGTGCTCGACGGGCCGGCCCGGGTGCTGCAGGTCGGCCGATTCGCCGGCGAGTTGGTGCGGCACGTCGTGCGGGTGTGCCCGCTGCGCGCCGATGACGACCACCATGCGGCGCTGATCACCGTGGTCATCGATCAGGTGCGGGCCATGCCGTCCGCCGATCTCTGGCTGCCCCTCCCGACCGAGCGGCGAGCCGTGGCGTTCGCCGAGGCCGCGCTCCGCGACCCGGTCGCCACGACCGCGACCCTGGCCCGGCACGCCGGCGCCGGACCCCGGACGCTGGAGCGCCTCTTCAGTGCCGAGACCGGACTCTCGCTCGGAGTGTGGCGTCGGCGAGCCCGCATCCTCGGCTCGATCGAACAGCTTGCCGCGGGCGCATCGGTCACCCGTGCGGCGATGGACGCCGGCTACAGCACGCCGTCCGCGTACGTGGCGGCCTTCCGCCGGGAGCTCGGCACCGCCCCCCGAGCCTTCCTGACGCCGGCGGATGCACGGACACGCCCGGACCCGCCCCCGGTGTGACGGGGCGCTCGGGGCCGATCATCGCGCTTCGGACTCGGCGAGCGCCGCGGCGAGTGAGGGGAGGCGGCCGGTGCGGTGGGCCAGGCCCAGGACGTCCATGTAGTCGCGGACATGGGTGAGCTGTCCACCCTGGGCGCGCAGGACCAGCACCCCGTTCAGGCCGATCTCGCCCCGGTCCGGGAGTCGGCCGGTGGCCGCCCATTCCGCGACGACGACGGCGGGATCGGCGGTCTCGTGCACGGCGAGATTGTGGATCTCGAGCAGGCGGACACCGGGCGATCGCCAGGCGGCGCGGTAGGCGGTCCGGACCTCCTCCCGGCTGCGGTAGGAGGGGGCGTGGCCTGGCGTGAGGAACCCGAACTCGTGCACGCAGTCCGGGGCGTAGAGCTCGGCCAGCGCGTCCGCGTCGAAGTCGATCATGGCCTGGTGGTAGCGGGCGAGCAGCTCCCGCGGTTCGTGCGCATCCGTCATTCAACGACCGTAGAACGAAGATGAAACTCGGTCAACGTTTGTAGAATCAATCGATGAGCGCGCCACGGACGTCGCGGGACGAGCAACGCGAACGGACCCGCGCGCGGATCGCCGAGGCGGCCGGGCGTCGTTTCGCTGCCGACGGCTACGACCGCACGACCATCCGCGGGGTCGCCGCCGACGCCCAGGTCGACCCGGCCCTGGTCATGCACTACTTCGGATCCAAACGCGACCTGTTTGCCGCCGCCGTCCGGCTGCCGACCGACAGCGACCCGGAGATGCCCGGCGGCGCCGACCCGACCGCACTCGTGCTGGCGTCCCTGGCCGTCAAGCTGGGCGGGATGAACGACCGGACGCTGGCCGGACTGCGGTCCATGCTCACCCATCCCGACGCCACCGTCCGGGCGCGCGCCGCGCTGGAGGACGAATCCCGCCGCCTGGCCGATCGGCTCACCGGCGACCAGGCCGACACTCGGGCGGCGCTGCTGCTCGCGATCAACCTCGGAGTCACGATCGCCCGGGAGATCGTCGAGCTCGACGCGCTGCGCGCGTGCCCGCCCGAGGAGCTGCTCGACCTCGCCGCCCCGGCCGTCCGGGCGCTCACCGACCCGCCCGGACCGGCCGGTCGGGCGTCTCGCGGGTCGACCGGCGACTGACTCGGTCGTCGACGAATTCGGCGATGTCCGGGCCGGACCGGCCGGCCCGACGGACGCGAAACGCGCCGGACGGAAAGCGCCTACCACCAAAGGGATTCCGCCGCCGGCCAGGATGAGATAGGTCTTGACGTCGATCTCGTCGACCAGCCGCCCGGCGCGGGTACCGCCGCAAGGTTGAAACCGTATGCGGGACGGAATCTGCGTCGGGCTAGTAACTCGGCAGCAAGTCCGACATCTCGGGCGCGTTGTGCCGAGTTGAACCGCGGGCCGGCCCCGCAGCGGGTGTCCCCTCAGCCTGGAACCATGTGCGGCTCGGGCCTCGCGGCCGCCGGCCGGCTGCGCTGATCGAAGTCCCATCAACACGGACAAATTGGGCGTCATTTCGGGACTTTGATCAGCGAACCCGTCGGCCCGACCGGACGAAACGGCGCGAGACGAACATATCGGTCACCGTAGGTTGCGGCTGATCGGCCCCGCACCCACACAAGCCTGCGCATCGACGGTGCATGTCGGGCATATCGGTCGCCGATGGTTTCGACTGATCGGGGGGCCGGGCAATCGGGGTGGCCGGGTCCGGCCGCCGCGCGATGGGTCGAGCGATCACTCGACCCGGGTGTACACCACCACTTGCAGGTCGGGTCGGTCCGATGGTCGCAGTTGGTGGTGCTCGTAGACCAACCGGCCGTCGGTGGGGTGGTGGAAGACCCGTTCGCGCGACACGAAGCCCTGCACGTCATGTCGCTCCCACCCGTCCTCGAACTCCGGGCTCGCCGCCCGCAGCCGGGCGACGACGGCCCGCACCTGGGGGTCGCCGAGCCGGGCACCGGCCTCGGTGCGGAATTCCGCCAGGAAGCGTCGGCTGGTGATCTGCCAGTCGTCGAGCAGGGCCCGCACGCCGGGGTCGGTGAAGACCAGCCAGAGCAGGTTGCGGTCGGCCGGATCGGTGGTGGCGATGCGTGGATAGAGCAGCTCGTACGCCGCGTTCCAGGCGACCAGCCGCCAGTCCGGGGCCAGCGCGTAGGCCGGGTGCTCGCCGAGGGCATCGAGGAATCGCTGCAGGTGGGCCGGCGCCGCCGCGGTGTCGCCGACCACTCGGGGCCGGCTCGGGGCCAGCCCGAGCAGACCGAGCACGTAGCCGTGTTCCGGCTCGGACAGCCGCAGGCAGCGGGCGACCGCGTCCAGCACCTGACGCGAGGGGTGGATGTCGCGGCCCTGCTCGAGCCAGGTGTACCAGGTCACGCTGACCCCGGACAGGAACGAGACCTCCTCGCGGCGCAGGCCGACCGTGCGCCCGCGACCGGCGGGCGGCAGACCGAACGCCGCCCGGTCGAGCCGCTCACGGCGGGCGCGCAGGAAGCCGCCGAGCTCGCGGCGCTGCTCGACGGTCGACGCCGAGCCGGGCCGACCGAGGTCGTCATCCATGGCTGAACACTAGTACCGCCACTACTAGTGTTGATGCCGTCTTCCGGGCCCGACGGACCGCCGGCACGCTGGCCGTATGCCCACCCCCTTGCGCTCCCGAACCGTGACCCACGGCCGCAACATGGCCGGCGCCCGCGCCCTGCTCCGGGCCGCCGGCGTGGCGCGCGAGGACTTCGGCAAGCCGATCATCGCCGTGGCCAACAGCTTCACCGAGTTCGTCCCCGGGCACACCCACCTGCAGCCGGTCGGACGCATTGTCGGCGAGGCGATCTCGCGGGCCGGCGGCATCCCGCGGGAGTTCAACACGATCGCCGTCGACGACGGCATCGCGATGGGCCACGCCGGGATGCTCTACTCGCTGCCCTCCCGCGACCTGATCGCCGACTCGGTCGAGTACATGGTCAACGCGCACCGGGCCGATGCGCTCGTCTGCATCTCCAACTGCGACAAGATCACCCCCGGCATGCTGATGGCCGCGCTGCGGCTGAACATCCCGACCGTGTTCGTCTCGGGCGGCCCGATGGAGTCGGGCCGGGCCACGCTGGTCGACGGCCGGGTGCGCACCCTCGATCTGATCGACGCCATCACCGAGGCGGCCAACGACGCCGTCTCGGACGCCGACCTGGCCCGCATCGAGGAGGCGGCCTGCCCCACGTGCGGCTCCTGCTCGGGCATGTTCACCGCCAACTCGATGAACTGCCTGGTCGAGGCGATCGGGCTGGCGCTGCCGGGCAACGGGTCGGTGCTGGCCACCCACACCGCGCGGCGCGCGCTGTACGAGCAATCCGGGGAGCTGATCGTGCGGCTGGCCCACCGCTTCTACGACGATGACGAGGCCGGGGTGCTGCCCCGGGCGGTCGCCAGCCGGGACGCCTTCGGCAACGCGATGGCGCTGGACATCGCGATGGGCGGCTCGACCAACACGATCCTGCACCTGCTCGCGGCCGCGCACGAGGCCGAACTGGACTTCGGCCTGGACGACATCGACGCGGTCTCCCGGCGGGTGCCCTGCCTGGTCAAGGTCGCCCCGAACACCGCACCGGAACGGACCTACTACGTCGAGGACGTGCACCGGGCCGGTGGCATTCCCGCGATCCTGGGCGAGCTCGCCCGGGCCGGCCTGCTGGCCAAGGACGTCCACGCCGTGCATGCGGACAGCCTGGACGCCTGGCTGGCGGACTGGGACGTGCGGGGCGGCTCCGCGTCCACCGCCGCGCGCGACCTGTGGCACGCGGCGCCCGGCGGAACCCGCTCGTCGACGGCGTTCTCGCAGTCCCAGCGCTGGGCCACGCTGGATCTCGACGCCGCCCACGGCTGCGTCCGCGACGCCGCCCACGCCTACTCGGCCGACGGTGGGCTCGCCGTGCTGCGCGGCAACCTGGCGGTGGACGGCGCCGTCGTCAAGACCGCCGGCGTCGACCCGTCCATCCACACGTTCGCCGGGCCCGCCGTCGTCTGCGAGTCCCAGGAGGATGCGGTCGCGGCGATTCTCGGCGGTCGGGTGCGGGCCGGGGACGTCCTGGTGATCCGCTACGAGGGGCCGCGGGGCGGCCCGGGCATGCAGGAGATGCTGTATCCGACCTCGTTTCTCAAGGGCCGTGGCCTGGGCAAGGTGTGCGCGCTGGTCACCGACGGCCGGTTCTCCGGCGGCACCTCGGGGCTGTCGATCGGGCACGTCTCGCCGGAGGCGGCGGCCGGCGGCCTCATCGCGCTGGTCCGCGACGGCGACCGCATCGCCATCGACATCCCGGCGCGGTCCCTGGTGCTCGACGTCGACGAGGCCGAACTCGACGCGCGCCGGGCCCGGCTCGAGGCGGCCGGAGGCTACCGGCCGGTCACCCGCGATCGGTCGGTCACCACGGCGCTGCGGGCCTACGCGGCGATGGTCACCTCGGCCGATCGGGGCGCGGTCCGGGACGTGGCCAGCATCGAACGGGCGGCCGGCAGCCCGACCCGGTAGCCCGGGCCGGGCCCATCACCCAGCCGGCCCGGTCAGGTCACGGCGATGCCGTCCAGTTCGACCAGCTGGCCCGGGACCGCCAAGCCGGGTGACGCCGAGCAGGGTGGTGGTGGGCCCCGCTCCCGCGGCGGCCAGCCGTCCGGCCAGCACCCCGTCGTGGGACAGCAGCGCGTCGACGCAGCGTCGGCCACCGCACCAACGGTGGCTCAGGAGTAGCGGGCGGCGAACTCGCCCGGCGTCATCCCGGTGACCGCACGGAAGTCGCGGGTGAAATGCGGCTGGTCGGCATATCCGAGGTCGGCGGCGACGTCGGCCAGCGACCCGGGGTCGTCCCGCAGGCGCACCGACGCCTCCTGCAACCGGCGCCGCTGGATGAGCCACTTGGGCGACAGCCCGACCCGGCGCCGGGTCAGCCGCTGCAGCGACCGTTCGGACAGGTCGAACCGCTCGCAGACCTGCGCCACTCGCACCACCTGGGGACTGCCCTCGACGAAGGCGACCACGTCGTTGATCAGGCGGCCCTCGTCGTCGACCGGGGCGAAACGCCCGAGCGCGGCGGTCATCACCTGCATCGCCCGGGTGTGCGCAGCGTGCAGTAGTGGCCGCTGCATCGCCGCTCGGACCGCGTCGACCAGGTCGGCCGCGGCGCCGATGATCTCGGCCAGATCGACGTGCCGGTCCCGGAAGTCGGCCATCGACCGGCCGGCGACCAGGAATCCGCCGGCCGGTTCGAGCATGACGCCGACGGCCCAGCCGTCCCCGGTCAACGTGGTGGACGACAGCCCGGCGACGACCCCGTAGAAGCGCGCGTACTCAGCCGTGATGACGACCAGCCCGCACGGGTACTGCAGGACCCGCTGGGTCGCCTCCCGGCCGGGTTCGACGGACCAGACCGGGATCCAGAAGCGCTGGGCCAGGCCGGCCAGTTCGGTCGGCGCGGGGTATCGGTGCATGGTGTGCGACAGATCCCGGGGATCGCGCAGATGGGCGCGTTCGATCCGGTCGGGTTTCATCAATCGCTCACCGGCCGGCCGACCTACCTTCGACGTCATGGACACCAGCACCCGCAACGAGACATCCGCACGCTACGCGGACGCGAACCGGCCGCTGACCGCCGTGCTCGACGCCGTGCCCGGCATGGCGTGGACCCGGCCGAGCCCGTGCGAGGGGTGGGCCGCCCGGGACGTCGTGCGGCACCTGATCGACACCCAGCGGGACTTCCTGACCGGTCGCGGGTTCGATCCCGGTGCCGCGCCCGACGTCGATGCCGACCCGGCCGCCGCGTGGCGCGCCCACACGTCCGCCGTCGGCGAGCTGCTGGCCCGGCCGGAGGTACCGGACACCGGCTACGACGGCTGGTTCGGTCCGACGACCGTCGGGCAGACCCTCGTCCAGTTCTACGTACCCGACATGGTCGTGCACCGCTGGGACATCGCCGCCGCGGTGGGCGGTGACACCACGCTCTCGGAGGTGGAATTGGACCGGACCGCGGAAAGTATCGAGTCGTGGGGCGAGGCGATGTACATGGACGGCATCTGCAAGCCCGGCCTGGAGCCGCCCGCCGGGGCGTCCCGGCAGGTGGTGTTGCTGGCCCGGATGGGCCGTCGCGACTGGTGAGACGGCGTCCGGTCACCAGGTTCGCGCGTGGCTCGTCGATCGGCGACCTCAGTCCGTGAGAACGGCGGTTCCGATCGGTGCGCCCAGACCCTACGGTGCATGTCCGCACCGACGCGATCAAGGAGCACTCCATGCCGCTGGACAACCCGTTCTACTCCGCCGAACAGCAGGGGCCGTACGAGTTGGTCTCGATCGGGCGCTTCGAGCTGGCGGAGGGCGGGGTCATCCCCGACCTGGAGCTCGCGGTCGCGACCTACGGCGAGCTCAACGAGGCCAAGGACAACGTCATCCTCATCCCGACCTGGTTCTCCGGCACCCACGCCACCTGGTGGCAGGTCTACATCGGGCCGGGCCGTGCCCTGGATCCGACCAGGTACTTCATCGTCGTCGTCAACCAGATCGGCAACGGGCTGTCGACGTCACCGCACACGACCGACGATCCCGAGATCGCCATGTCGAGGTTCCCGCACGTGCGGATCGGCGACGACGTCCGCGCCCAGGAGATCCTGCTCCGCCAGGTGTGGGGCATCGAGCGGCTGGCGCTGGTCGTCGGTGGGTCGATGGGAGCCCAGCAGACATGGGAGTGGGCGGTGCGCTTCCCCGACAAGGTGCTGCGCGCGGCGCCGATCGCCGGGACGGCGCAGATCACACCGCACGACGTCCTCTTCGTCCGGACGCTGATGGACGCGCTGACCAGCGACCCCGGGTGGGCCGGGGGCGACTACGCCGCGCACACCGACGTCGCGGACGGCCTGCGGCGGCACGCCGATATCTGGGCGATCATGGGCCTGACCACCGACTTCTGGAAGTCGGGCTACTGGAAGACCATCGCCCCGGTGGTGGAGGGCCTGGGCTGGGAGACCTTCGAGGACTTCCAGCAGAATTTCACCCGGCTGCTGTTCGGGCTGATGGACCCGAACGCCCTGCTGACCATGGGCTGGAAATGGCAGCGCGGCGACGTCGCCCGGCTCACCGGTGGCGACCTCGCGGCGGCCCTGGGCCGCATCACGGCGAAGGTCTTCGTCATGCCGATCGAGCAGGACATGTTCTTCCCGCCGCAGGACTGCGAGCCCGAGGCGGCGCTGACACCGGGCGCGGAGGTCCGCATGCTGCACAGCATCGCCGGGCACTTCGGGCTGTTCGGCTTCGAGCAGACGTACCTGGACGAGGTCGACTCCGCGCTGACCGAGCTGCTGGCCCATCAGGTCTGACGCCGGCCGCCGGTCGGCTCATCGCCCCGGCGGCAGCTCGGCCGGCGCGCCCGGGCCGATCCCGGCGGCGGCGCGCACCTGCCGCGCCATCGCCTGCGCGTCGTCCACCCACACCCGCAGCGCGTCGACCTCGGCGGAGCGGCCGCGGGGCAGCGGGACGGTGACGGCCGACCGCAGGTCGAGATCCAAGGAGGTGCCGCCGTTGTCGACCAGATGGAGGGTGCGGCCGGCGAGCTGCCGGCTGGCCGTCCGGTCCCGGGAACGGCGGACCGGCCGGGCGTCGGCCAGCGCGGCGAGCGGCACCTCGATGCGGGTGGTCAGTCCGCAGCGCAGCACGACCCGGTCGGCGGTGACCAGGTGCGGCCGGACCGGCCCGGCGCCCAGCACGTACCCGACTACCCAGACCAGGCTGTACAGGCCGACGAGCAGCAGCGTCACCCGGAGGGCGCCGGCCGGCACCAGCAGGTGCACGGCCGCGACCTCGACCACCAGCACCCCGACGAACGTCCAGCGGACCGCGCGCATCGCCCGGTGATGGGTGAACGCCGCCGCCCCCGGTGGGATGTCGGGGCGGCGGCCGAGCCCGCGGACCAGGCCGGTCCAGACGCGGGCCTCCCACCGCAGGGCGGTGGTCACCGGTGGCGGGACCAGCTCAGCGGCGGCGACCGTCGCCGCGGCCCGGCGTCCGAGCCCGCGACGGCGCCCCCGCCGGTAGCCCCGACTCCAGCGCCCCGCCTCGACGAGCAGCACGGCGATCATCAGCAGACCGAGCGTTGCCCGCACCCCGGCCGGCACCTCGACGCCGGCCGCCAGCAGCGCGATCAGGACCAGCTCGGCCGGCGCGACGGCCACGAGCACCCACCGGCCCATCAGCCGGCGTCCGGTGATCCGTCGAGCCGGCGCATGAGTGCCTCGACCACCTGGCGCTGACCGGCGCTCAGACCGTCGACCATCAACGCGAGCTGGGCCTCGCCGACCGAGCCGAGCTGACCGCGCGCCCGGGCCGCGAGTTCCGGTGGGACGGACCCCAGGAGGTCGGTGACCAGGGCGTCGACGACGGCCGGTGATGGCGCCGGATCGGCGGCGAGAGCGTCGAACCGGCAGTAGATCTCGGCGGCCTTCGCGGCGGCGGCGGGGTCGTCGCCGGCCGCGCCGAGCAGTGCACCGAGCTCGGCCGCGTCGCCGCCGCCGATCAACGACAGTAGCTCGCCGTCGCGGTCCACCGCGGGCCCCGCCGCGCCGGCCGACCGCACCGCAGCCAGGTACGACACCAGCCCGGGTTCGGCGATGGCGTCCGGCACCGACCCGGCCCCGGCGAGCCGGGCGCGCAGCGCTCCCACTCGTTCCCGTTGGGAGCGGAGGTCGGTCTCCCGCTGCGTCAGATCGGCCTCGATCTCCGCGAGAATCTCGTCCAACTCGCGGTTCCGGTCGCCCGACAGGACGTCACCGACCTCGGACAGCGACAGCCCGAGATCGGTCAGCCGCCGGGCCCGGACCAGCAGCACGGCGTCCGCCAGGCCGTACTCCCGGTACCCGTTGCCCGCCCGTGCGGGCTCCGGGAGCACGCCGACGTGGTGGTAGTGCCGGATGGTCCGGGTCGACACGCCCACCAGGTCCGCGAGTTCGCCGATCTGCATGTCACCAGTGAAGACCTTGACGCTGCGTCAAGGTCAAGGGGCGGGCCAGTCATGAGTGACAGTCGGGACGGTCGCCTTCTCAGCGGGCAGGAAGGAGGTCCGTATGGACGAAGTCGTTCCCTTTGAACAAGAGCGGTTCGCCGGAGGTCCGCGCCAACGCGTACGCGAAGCAATCCCCGAGATTGAGTCGAGCCGGGTGTCCGGTGGGGCGGCCGTAGTCGCGATAGGCCTGCCGTGCGGTATTCGCGTGGTCCCCGGTCATCGGCACGACCTCGATCTCGGCCGCCAGCTCGTCGAATCGGGCGCTGAGGACCGGATCGCGATTGGCGTCGACAACGACCGCCGCTTCGACATAGGTAGCGGCCGACATCCTTGCTGTCGGAGCGTCCAGGAGCGCGTCGATGAAGTCTGCCGCCTCGGGCTCACCGAGCAGGATCGCGACGATCGCCGATGTATCGATGATCAATGAGGTAGCCCGATCTCGTCATACAGCAGGTCGCCGTGCGAGGTGCTTCGATACCGTTCGACCCAGCGACCCGCGGCATCGCTCGAGATGCGGTGCAGGCGCGCGGCTCGCGCGGCGCGGGCGTCCGAGGGCAGTCGCTCCAGGCGGTCGAGCCGCTCCCGGAGGGCAACGATGATCGCCCGGGTGGTCGTCTCCCCGGTCTGGGCAGTGAGCCGGCGAACCAGTTGCTCCGCTTCGGGGTTCTTGATGCTGAGCGCCATATCTAGAAAGGTACCACCGTGGGTATAGAAAGGTTGCTCGGTCACGGCAGCTGATGCACCGCCAGGGGCAGCACCGCCGTCGCGCCGGCCTCGACCAGCAGGGCCGACGCGACGGTGACGGTCCACCGGGTCCGGATGACATCGTCGACGAGCAGCACCGGCCCGTCCAACGCGATGCCCGGCCGTAACGCCGTGCGGGCCAGCAGCTCCCGGACGCGCACCCCGGACGACACCTCCGCCGACGGCGGTGGGCCGGTCACCTCCAGCGCGTCGACGAGCGGCAGCCGGCCGATCCGCGCGAGGTGGTCGGCGACCGAGCCGACCAGTTGCGGGTACCGCCGGGACGGCATCGCCACCACCGCGGACGGCCGCCGCCAGGAGCGGGACCACCGGCGCAGTGCCTCGACCATCCCGTCCAGCACCTCCGGCGGCGCCGGTGCGTCGGCCCGCCACAGCGTGGCCAGCACCTCGGCCCAGGCCGGGTCGTCGGCGAAGGCCAGCGCGCGGCCCGGCTGCAGCCCGGCGATCCGACCCTTGCGGCCGGGTGTCCCGCTGGGCCACAGCTTGCGCGGCTCGACGATCACGTCCTGGCCGCGGAAGAACCGCTGGGCCGCGGCCACGGTGTCCGGGTCGGGGGTGCCGCCCGGTGCGGGCAGGGTGCCGGTGCAGACCGAACACCGACCGCAGGGCTGCGGGTCGGGGTCGTCCAGGGCCAGCTGCAGGAACTGCATCAGGCACCCTTCGCCGTGCGCGTACCGCCGCATGAGATCGGCCTCGGCCGACCGGACCCGGCGCAGCGCCGACCATTTCGCCTCGTCGTAGACCCACGGCCGCTCGCCCTCGCGCCAGCCGGAACCGTCCCGGACGACGACGTCGTCGACGGCCAGGATCTTCAGCAGCGTCTCCAGCCGGCCCCGCCGGATGCCGGTCGCCGTCTCGAGCGCCGGCAGGCTCTGCGGCGATCCACCACCGTCTTCCAGCGCACCGAGCACCTTGCGCACCAGGTCGTCGGTGGGGATGCCGGCGGTGGCGAAGTACTCCCAGATCCGTTCGTCCGATGCGGCCGGAACCAGCACGGCGGAGGCATCGTCGAGGGCCCGGCCGGCCCGGCCGACCTGCTGGTAGTAGGCGACCGGCGACGACGGCGACCCCAGGTGCAGGCAGAACGCCAGATCCGGTTTGTCGTAGCCCATGCCGAGCGCGGAGGTGGCCACCAGGGCCTTGATCTCGTTGCGCCGCAACCGGTCCTCGAGCTCCTCGCGGTTCTCGGTCTGCCCGGAATAGGCCGCGACGTCGTGCTCGCGCTCGCGCAGGAAGGCCGAGAGCCGTTCGGTCTCGGCCACCGTCAGCACGTACACGATCCCGGAGCCGGGGAGGGCGGCCAGCGCGTCGGCCACCCAGGCGTAACCCTCCAACGTGCTCAGCCCGGGCACCACGGACAGCCGCAACGATGCCCGGGCCAGCGATCCGCGCAGCGTCACCGTGTCGTCGCCGAGCTGGGCGGCGACGTCCGCGGTCACCCGCTCGTTGGCGGTCGCGGTGGTCGCCAGGACGGGAGTGTCGGGGGACAGGCGCAGCAGGATCCGGGTCAGCCGCTGGTAGTCGGGCCGGAAATCGAAGCCCCAGTCGGAGACGCAGTGGGCCTCGTCGATGACGAGCAGCCCGCAGCGGGCCAGCAGGTCCGGCAGCTCGGCCGCGAAGCGGGGATTCGCCAGCCGTTCCGGCGAGACCAGCAGCAGGTCGAGCCGGTCCGCGCGGAGCTCGTCCAGCACGGCGGCCCACGCGTCGATGTTGGTCGAGTTGATGGTCGCCGCCTTGAGCCCGGCCCGCTGCGCGGCGGAGATCTGATCGCGCATCAGCGCCAGCAGCGGCGAGACCACCAGGGTCGGCCCGGCACCCCGCCCGCGCAGGGCCGCCGTCGCCCCCCAGTAGACCGCCGACTTGCCCCACCCGGTCGCCTGCACGACCAGCACCCGGCGGTGGTGCTCGACCAGTTCCTCGACCGCGTGGATCTGGTCGGCCCGGGGTCGCGCATCGGGCCCGGCGACCGTGGTGATGACGCGCGCGAGCACATCGGCGGCGGGGACGAGCGCGGTGGATCCGGTCATGGCCCCATCATGTCGTGACCCACCGACAGCCCGGTCGTGAGCCGGGCGGACCGATCAGGATGCGACGCTTTGCCGGCGGCGTCCGTACACCCCGCCGGAGCTATAGCTGGCCACGTCGATGACGATCGCCAGGCCGATCCACACCCAGTCGAACCCGGTCACCCCGCCCGGCGCCACCAGCACGTACATCAGCGTGGTCCACGGGGCGAGGAGGAAGCCCAGGAACGGCAGCCAGAAGCTGGAGAACGTCGCGTCCCAGCGCAGCGGCTCGAACAACCACCACAGCGCGATCGCCGCACGCGGACCGAAGAACAGCAGGATGACGAACAGGCACATGGCGAGTCCTCTCGAACGCGGGCTGCGGCCAGCATCGCCTGCCGGGCCCGGGGCCGGCATCGTCCGGATCGGACGGGTCGCGGCCGGCCGTGTCCCGGGTCAATGCACGGAGAAGCCGCCGTCGACGAAGATCGACTGCCCGGTGACGTAGCCCGCCGACCGGCCGGCCAGGAACACCGCCGCCCCGGCGAAGTCGTCAGGCCGACCGTTGCGGCCGACCATCGTGCGTTCGGCCAGGGCGCGGACCCGATCCGGGTCCGTGGACAGCCGGGCGTTGAGCGGCGTCAGGACGAAGCCCGGCACCAGCACGTTGCTGGTCACCCCGGACGCGGACCAGGCCTCGGCCTGCGACCGGGCCAACGATTCCAGGCCGCCCTTGGACACCCCGTAGGCGCCGCTGTCGACAAACGCGCGGTGGGCCTGCTGCGAGCTGATGTGGATGAACCGGCCGAAGCCTCGATCGGCCATGCCCGGGCCGAACCGCTGACCGAGCACGAACGGCGCGGTCAGGTTGACCGCCATCGTGTGATCCCAGGTGTCGTCGTCGAGGTCACCCATCGGTGGGCGCAGGTTGATCCCGGCCGAGTTCACGACGATGTCGGGCTCGCCGAACGGCCCGGTGGCGGCCTCGGCGGCGGCCCGCGCGCCGTCCCGGGTGGCCAGGTCACCGGCCACCCAGGCGACCTCGCCGGCCGACGCCGTCATGTCATCGGCGGCGGCTCGCAGCGCGGACTCGGTCCGGGCCAGCAGGATGACCCGCGCGCCGGCCCCGGCCAGGGCGGCGGCGATCGCCCGCCCGATCCCCGAACTGCCCCCGGTGACGATCGCCGTCCGCCCGTCGAGGGAGAACAGGGTCGCCAGGTAGCCGTCCACCGCCATGCGCGCACCCTATGGGCGGTCGGGTGTCCCGACGTCCACGGGTGGCTGCCCACTCACCGGACCGGCATGCTGGCGCGGTGTCCGAGCGCGAGGCCGCCGAGCCCGATGCCGTCGCGGTGCTGGCCGCGCTGCGCGCGCACGCCGATACGGCCGAACGGGACCGCATCCGGCGCCGGCTGCCCGATCCGGCCGTGCCGGTGATCGGAGTCCGGATGGGCGCGGTCTTCGACATCGCCAAGGCGCACACGGCGCTGCCGCTGGGCGAGGTCGAGCGGCTGCTCGACCGGGACGAGTACGAGGCGCGGATGGTCGCGGTCGCCGTTCTGGACTTCAAGGCCCGCGCCCGGCGCATCGACGACGCGGGCCGGCGCGAACTCTACGAACTCTGGATGCGCCGGATCGACCGGATGGACATCTGGGACCTGATCGACCGGTCCGCACCCCGGGTGCTCGGTCTGTATCTGCTCGACAAGCCGCGCGACCCGTTGCGGCGACTGGCCGCCTCACCCGACCGGTGGCACCGCCGCACTGCGGTGGTCGCCACTTTCTTGATCATCCGGGCCGGCGACCTCGAGGACCCGCTGGCGATCTGCATGCAACTGGCCGGCGACCCGGAGAAGTTCGTGCAGACCGCGCTCGGCACCGCCCTGCGGGAGGTCGGCCGGATCGATCCGGCCCGGTTGACGGCCTTCCTCGATGACCACGGCCACGCCCTGTCGGCCGACGCCCGGCGGGTGGCCCGGACCGCGTTCGCCGGCTGACGGCGCGGCTTCGGTCCGGCACTCCACCGGGTGCGTCCCCGGTGGGCGGACGGACCGTCCGGCCGGCCACGCGGCAACGTACCCGGACCGACCGTGACCGCGGTCAGACCGGCGCCGCGAGCCGGCGGCGAGGCCGCAGCACCAGCCGCAGCAGCAACCCGGCCAGCAACGCCCAGAACGCCGCCCCGATCCCGAGGACGGTGATCCCACCCGCCGCGACCAGGAACGCGGCGACGGCGGGCATCCGTTCCGCCGGGTCGGCGGTGGCCGCGGTCAGGCTGGCGGCGAGGGTGCCGACCAGGGCCAGCCCGGCCACCGACTCGATGACGCCGGGCGGCGCCTGCGCCATCAGTGCGGTGAGCGTGGCGGCCGCCGGGGCCAGGGCCAGGTAGGCGACGCCGGCCGTCGCCGCCGCGATCCACCGGCGCTCCGGGTCCGGACCGGCCTCGGCCGATGCGGGCAGGGCGGCGGTGATCGCGGCCAGGTTGACCGCGTGCGCCCCCGCACCGGCCCCGGCGACCGTGCCGGCCCCGGTCAGCAGCAGGGTCTGCCGCCACGGCACGCGGTAGCCGGCCGCGGCCAGCACGGCGACGCCCGGCACGTTCTGCGCGGCCATGGTGACCACGTACAACGGCAGGGCCAGGCCGACGACGGCCGCCCAGGAGAACGTCGGCGCGGTGAACGACAGGGTCGGCGCCTGGACCGACGCGCCCGCCCCGTCGACCGTCACCACCCCGATCACCAGGACGAGGGCGAGGGCGAACGCGGCTGGGGCCGACCAGCGCGGCGCGAAGCGTTGCAGCACCAGCCAGAGCAGCACCACCGGGGCCACCAGCAGCGGGGTCCGGGTCAGTGCCACGACCGGCTGCACGCACAGGGTCAACAGCACCCCGGCAAGCATCGCCTGGGCCAGCGGTGCGGGGATCGCGGCGACCGTCCGGCCCAGCCACGGCCACAGGCCGGTGACGGCCAGCAGGATGCCGCACACGACGAAGGCGCCGACGGCCGCCGACCAGTCGAGGTGCAGGCCGGCGGCGGTGACCAGCAAGGCGGCGCCGGGCGTCGACCAGGCCAGGGTCAGCGGCCGGCGGTGCCGCAGGCTCAGCCACAGGGTGCCGGCGCCCTGCAGGACGCACAGCGTCGCCAGTCCCGACGCCGCCTGCTCGGTGCTGGCGCCGACCGCGCGGAGGCCGGCCAGGACCACGGCGAACGAGCTGGTGAAGCCCACCAGCGCGGTCACCAGGCCGATCCCGACCGGCTGCCCCCATCCTCGTTCCATAAACAGAACGCTAACACCGATGGTTCTGTTGACGGAACAGTGGCTACGATCGGTACCCGGCGGTGTCGACAACCCCGCGCGCTCGACCGACGCCGCGCGGAGGTGGCATGAACGCTCCCGACCTTCCGCAGCTGATCGGTGAGCGACTGCGGGCCGCGCGGGCGGTCCGCGGCTGGTCGCTGGGCCACCTCGCCGACGTCGCCGGGATCGGCAAGGGGTCCCTGTCGGAGATCGAGAACGGCACCCGGAACCCGACGCTGAGCACGCTCTACGCCCTGGCCAACTCGCTCGGCCGGCCGATGTCCTGGTTGCTGGCCGAACAGGTCGGGGCCCAGGTCGGTGGCCCGGGTATCGCGACCCGGCTGCTCGACGTGGCGGACGTCGACGGCGTCACCGTCGAGGTCTACGCGATCCGGCTGGACGCCGGGAGCCGGCACGAGTCGGATGCGCACGGGCCGGCGGTCGTCGAGCACCTGCTCGTGGTCGGCGGGCGGGTCGCGGCCGGTGTCGTGGGCGCCGAGCAGGTGTTGGCGACGGGTACGTCCACCAGTTGGGTGAGCGATCGCCGGCATGCCTATCAGGCGCTGGGCGACGCGCCGGCGGACGTGGTGCTGGTGATCCGCTGGCGGGCGGGCCGCACCGACATCGCCGAGTAGGGCGAGGAGCCGGGTGCGGCCGGGCGTCAGCGGTAGCGCCAGAGCACGCCGCCATCCGCGCCGCGGATCACCGCCCGGCCGGCGTCCAGATCCAACTCGACGTCCAGGTGCCGTTCCCCGTGGGTGGCCCGGTAGACGTACGTGGTGTTCGTCAGCTCCAGCGGCCGGGTCGTCGCCGCGCCCAGCCATGGGTGGGCGCGGCGCAGGTGGATGAGATCGGCGTGGACCTGCCAGATGTCGGTGCGCGGCAGGTCGGCGGGGGAGTCCGGGTAGGCCGGCCGCACGGCGTCGTCGCCGCCGAACCGGTGCTCCTTGACCCCGGTGAAACCGCGCTCGTCGCCGTAGTAGATCGACGGGATCCCGCCGACGGTCAGCAGGATCACCACGGCGATCGGCACCAGTTCCGGACCGACCTCGCTGGCGATCCGGCTGACGTCGTGATTGCCGACGAACGTGTTGGGCCGCACATGCTGCAGGAAATCGTTGTGCCGTTGCAGGGACCAGTCCAGCTCGAAGAAGTTGCGATCCTTGATGGACGACCAGATCGCCTTCCACAGCTCGTACTGGGTGACCGAGTCGAGACCGGAGGCGGCCGCGATCGCGGCGTAGTCGCCGTGCAGCACCTCCCCGAGGATCCATGCCTGCGGGTGGTTCCCACGAACCCGCGGCAGCACCCGGGCCCAGAAGTCGGTGGGCACCGAGTAGGCCGCGTCCAGCCGCCACCCGTCGATGCCGCGTTGCAGCCAGGTCGTCATGACGTCGACGACGTAGTCCGCGGCGGCGTCCGCGGCGTGATCGAGCCGGACCAGGGAGTCGTGCCCCTCGAACACCCGCGGCCGCGGACCGTCCGGGTGGCCCCAGTCGATGTCGAGCGACCGGGCCGCGTCGCTGTCCGGTCCCTCGCGCAGGGCCTGCTCGACGAGCGGGTGGCCGCGGCCCACATGGCTGAACACCCCGTCCAGCACGATCCGCAGCCCGCGTTCGCGGCAGGCCGTGACCAGGTCGTCGAAGTCGCCGTCGGCACCCAGCCGGGGATCGATGCGGAACTGGTCGATGCTGTCATAGCCGTGCGTCTCGGCGGCGAACACCGGACCCAACAGCAGGCCGGTGCAGCCCAGGTCGACGGCGTCGTCGAGCCAGCCGAGCAGCCGGCGAAGCCGGTGGCCGGGGGTCGGGGACTCCCGGATCGGCGCACCACCGAAGCCGAGGGGGTACACGTGCCACCAGATGACGTCCTCGGCCCAGGTCATCGGGCCCATGCTAGGCCACATGCGCCGGCCGGTTCGTAACGTTTTCCGGTCGTCGGGCACGTCCTGCCGGGTTCTGCCTGGTCGGCCTGGTAGACCTCGAATCATCCGGGAAGGCCTGGGCGTGCAGGGGAGGACCAATGGTCGGGTATCGGTACGCGAACCGGTATCAAGCGGCCGACGTGATCGGTCAGGACGAGATCTCGGTCGTCCGGCGTGGCCGCGACCTGCTGATGGACCGGGACGTGGCGATCAAGGTGCTGCGCTCCGACCTGACTCAGGAGCCGGCCGTGCACAGCCGCTTCCGGTCGTTCGCCCATCATGCCGCCGCGCTGAACCATCCGGCGTTCGTGGCCGTCTACGACACCGGCGACACCCTGACCGATGCCGGCAGCGTGCCGTGGGTCGTCATGGAGTACGTCGAGGGCGATTCGCTGCGCACCCTGCTCGACCGGCAGGGGCCGCTGCCCTGGCGTCGCGCCCTGCGGATCGCTGCGGAACTGTGCGCCGCGCTCGACCACGCCCACCGGCGGAACTTGTTGCCGTGCCACATCACTCCGGCCAACGTCCTGGTCGATCCGCAGGCCGGGGGCGACCAGGTCAAGGTGATCGATATCGGGCAACGCACGCCCGAGACGCCTGGCGCCAAGGCCATGCAGTACCTCTCGCCGGAGCAGATCCGGGGCGGACTGCCGGACAAGCGCAGCGACCAGTACACGATCGGCTGTGTGCTGTTCGAAATGCTCTGCGGTCGGGCGCCGTTCATCGGGGTGACTCCCGACAGCATCGCGGAGGCACACCAACGTGAAGCGCCGCGCGCCCCCAGCGAGTACAACCGGTCGATCCCTCCGGATGTCGACGCGATCGTGCTGAAGGCGCTGAGCAAGAACCCGGCCAACCGTTACGAGACGGCCGAGAAGATGCGGGCCGACCTCGAGCGGGCCGGTGCCGGCCGGCCGGCCCAGGCCCGGCAGCAGCTCCAGGCGCCGGAGCGAACCGGCGCGCCGGCGCCGAGCCCGGCGCGGTCCCGCGCGGCGGCCAAGCCGCGCACCACCGTCCCGCCGGCCAAACCGGTTCCGGGTCTGAGCTCGCCGCTGATGGCCCCCGGACTCACCCTGCCGGTGCTGGACGAGGTCGAGTTGATCGACCCGGCCCGGGAGGCTGCGCAGCGCCGACGGTGGGCCTATATCGGCCTCGGCGGCCTTGCCCTGGCGCTGGTCGTGGCGCTGTGGCTGACCCTGGTGGTGATCACGACGCCGCCGCCGCCGGCCAAGGTATCGGTGCCGAACGTCACCGGCCTGACGATCGCCCAGGCGAGCGCAGTGTTGAAGGACAAGGAACTGGACCTCGGTGCGGTGACCACCGTGGACACGGACAAGGGACCCACCGGCACCATCGTGTACCAGCGGCCGTCGGAACGGACCGAGGTCGAGGCCGGGACCGCCGTCGCGGTCGAGATCGAGGGCTGAGAGCGCCGCGACGACGATGTCGCCCGGTCACCCGACCCGAAGGGCTGCGGATCTCCGGCGCGGCTGAGGCCGGCGGATGTTCCGCGGTCGGGGTCGGGCGGCGGCGAGCCCCGGATGGTCCTGCCGGCGGCGGCCTGCTCTTGTAGGTTCGGGTGGTGCGGGTTGAATCGGTGATCGCCGTTCCGGCGTCCGACACGGTCGGGCCGACACGGCTGCGGCTGTTGACCGCACGCACCGGCAAGCTGCCGGTCGTCGTGGTGGCCGACGGCACATCCGGTCCCGACTATCACGTGATGACGATGACCGAACTGCAAACGGCGCTGACGAATCAGTTGTCGGCGACCCCGCTCGGCGAGGTGCTCGACCTCGCCGGCCGATCTCCGCGCACGCCGGTCGGCAAGGCCGACGTTGCCGCGGCCGCGGTCGGCACCCCGGTGGTGGAGAACGGCCGGCTCATCGGGGTCGTACTCGACGACAAGGTCGAGGTGCCGGAGCCGACCGAACAGGACCTGCAGCGCGGTGCGCCCTCCACTCGGGGGCAATCGGCCGAGCCGGCGGACGCTGCGTCGGGGCGCAAACGGGGGCTCTGGAGTCGAGTCACCGGCACGGGCCGATAGTCGACACCCCGTCAACGGCCGTTCCCGGGCGCACCTGACTTCTGCGGTGGCCGGAGCGGTGCCGGATGCTCGTCCCCCTGCACCTCACGAGGGCCGATCGGCGACCGGGGTCGAGCGTCTGGATGAATTTTCGCATTTGTCCGGTTGATGGGTATCTGATCGCTGCCCGCCCTGATCCGATCTTCGTTGGTCCCGACTTGTCGGCCGGAGGTAGCCGAACGTGGATTGGAACAATCTCATCCAAGTGTGTGGCGTGGTGGGCGCGGTTGCTTCGGCGTTGGGCGCAATCGCCGCGCTCGCGCACGCGACCCAGAATCGGCGGTCCGAGCGGACGGTGCCGACCGGAGTGCCGGGCGTAGAACCGGCGTCGCCGCAGCGCGCCGGCTCGGCGCCGGGACCGGTCGAACCCGAGTCAGGCGGGGGTGATGCCGGACCCGCCCAGATCTGGCCCGGCTCGCCCCTGCTGCCGACCCCGCCCCGGCCGACCGAGTCGCCGTCGAGGTCTGCGCGCCTTTGGTATCAGGAGCACGGGACCAAACCCAACGGCTGGCCGTCGGACCCACCGGCCACGTCCGGCGCCCCGACGGAAGCGCCGAACCACTGGTGGCTCAACGGCTTCGGTCACCCGGACCCGAGTCGGTCCGCGCCGGGGCGGCAGGCGCGCCGATGACCGGGGCAGCGGGTTCGCCGGGGCACAACGTGTGGCGGCCGGTCGCCCGGGCCGATTCCGCCGGGTCATCCCCGTCGGTGAGGGGGGCACAGACGCAGCAGGCGTGGCGGTCGCCCAACCCGACGACGGACCGGTTCGAGCGGGTCGAGCGGGTGGAGTGGTCTGCACTTTCACCGCGGACGGCGCCGGTCACCTCGGCCGATGATGCAAGCAACCGGACCGCCACGATGCGCCTGCTGGTCGCACTGGCGATCATGCTTCTCGCTCTGGCTTTGCTGCTCGCCTCGTTCGTCGCCTGGGAGCGCCCGACCATTGCGCAATCGGTGCCATCGGCGCACATCGGAATCGAGCAGCAGCGATGAAGTCGGCGGGGCTGTTCGCCGCCATGGCGACGGGGATGGTCTCCGTGGCCCTTGTCCTGCTCGTCGGTGCCGTCGAGCCGGCCGCGGAGATCGACTGCCGAGGTGTGACGGCGACAGTCGCGCGTTCGACGACGTCCGCGGGCTCCGGTCCGGCGTCGCACGATCCGACGACGAGCCCGGAGTGGAACCCGTGGTGGCCACGCGACCAGGGCGCCTCCGGTCCGACGGGCCGGAGCGCACCCGGCGAGCCGACGTCCGGTGTGCCGACGTCGGGCCTGGTGACGTCCGGCCTGGTGACGTCGGGCCTGGTGACCTCAAGCGCGGAACCGACGGAGGTCACGGGAGCCGGGATCCCCGCGGAATGCGGCTCATCGGTCACGCGGACGGCCGGAGCGTCGCCATGACCACGGATCGATCCCCGGTCCCGTTCGTCGATCGGCAAACGCACACGTTCCCTGGGCACCGTCCCGCGCGGTTCCACCGCGTCCCGACCCGTCCCGGAGTGCGAGCATTCGCGCGAGGCGTGCCACCCCAGTTGAGCGCGGCCTGGCTGGCCATCTCGCCGTTGTACGTCCTGGGCCGGCGCGGACTTCCGGAACCGATGGTCGCACTCCTGGTCAGCACGGCGATCGGAGTCTTCTCGGCGGCGGTGCTGGCGATGGTGACCGTGCGGGTGGGTCGGCCGTCGTCTGACTATGTTTCCCGCGTCATCGACCCGGGTCGGCGGGGACCGGCCGTCATGCCGTTCACCCGCACCAATGCATCGAGTCGTTCGACCGGGGGACCGGTGACCGGCACCCGGGCGGATCGTTCGGTACCGCGGCCGGTGATCGTGCCACCGTCCCGGACGGGTGCTCAGTTCGACGGTGCTCAGTCCGACGGTGCTCAGGTCGACGGTGCTCAGTTCGCCGGCGACCAGTATCCGTCGGCCCGCCCGGATGAGATGCAGTGCCCCCGGTGCGGGTCCTTCGCGGTCGCCCCGGGCCGAACTGACGGATCGGTCGACGCAGGATGCGAAGTCTGTTGTTTCGCCTGGCCCGTCGGCGACGGCATGTCCCACCCCGACGTGATCGTCCGAAGTTGGCTGTCCCGAGAGAACCCACGTCCACAATGAGGAGCACGTGATGTACGACCAGCCGATCGATCGCCACCACCCCGGATGCATCGTCTTCCTGCTGGATCAGTCGACGTCGATGCAAGACTCGTGCGCCGGCACCCGATCCAGCAAGGCGGCTGCGGTGGCCCGGGCCGTCAACGACCTGGTTCGCAATCTCGTCCTGCAGTGCCAGCGGGGCGAGGAGATCCGCGACTATTACGACCTGGCCTTCATCGGCTACGCGGCCGGGGCCCGACCCGCCTGGGGCGGCAGCCTGAAGGACCAACAGCTTGTGCCGATCAGCACGATCGCCGACTACCCGCTGCGGATGGCCACCGAGACCCTGCCCGGCAGCGACCTGAGCCTCGATCGACCGGTGTGGGTGGATCCGGTCGCCAACGGCCCGACCCAGATGACCGCGGCGATCGACCTGGCCGGGTCGTTCCTGGTCGACTGGGCGAACGGGCATCAGCAGTCGTTCCCGCCGATCGTGCTCAACTTCAGCGACGGCGAGTCGACCGACGGAGACCCTCGGCCGATCGCCGAGCAACTGCGAGGCATCTCGACGGACGAAGGCACGCTGCTGTTGTTCAACATCAACCTGTCGGCCGACCGGGGCGAACCCATCGAGTATCCGAACTCGGCCGCCGGCCTGCACAGCCGCTACGCCCGGTGCCTTTTCGACATGTCCAGCCGGCTGACGCCGTACATGATGAACGCCGCCTCGGGTTTGGGCATTCCGGTACAGGCCGGGGCGCGGGGATTCGTCTTCAACGCCGATCCGACCAAGCTCACCGAATTCCTCAATGTCGGGACCCAGGTCTCGGTGCTCGACCGATGACCAGGTCGATGGCATGACGCGCAACATGGTCGCCTACTGGACCGCCAAGGAGGGGACGGCACGGTCCGACTGGGAGGACGGCGCCGCCTACAGCCCGGGGTCGGGATGGTTCGCGGTGACCGACGGCGCCTCCACGGGAAGCGACTCCCGCTCCTGGGCCTACGCTCTCGCCCGTGCTGTGCTGACCGACCGGCCGGCCGGGATCTACGACGACGGTGCCGGCCTGGTGGACTGGGTCCGACAGGTGCGGGCCGGGTTCGATCCGGCGGCGCCCGAGTTCCCGCCCTCCCGCGCCCCGGGGTGGGTGCGGGCCGCTTCGGCCGTGCGAGGGGCGCACGCCACCTTGCTCGCCGGACGACTGGTCGGCGACACGGTCGACGCGGTCGCGGTCGGCGACACCTGCCTGTTCCACTGCGGTGCGGACCGCGTCGAGGTGTTCCCGGCGATGGCGGCCGGTGATTTCGGCTCGGCTCCGGCGCTGGTGCCCAGTCAGGTGCGGGCCGAGGACCGCGGTCTGCGGCAAGCTGTCCGTCGGTTCCGCACCCGGGTCACGCCGGGCGACGCCATCTTCGTCGCGACGGACGCCTTGGCCGAGTGGCTGGTCCGGAACCGGACGGACGACGGTGTATGGCGGCTGCTGCGCCGGATCGGCCATACCGGATTCGAGGCGTTGTGCGCGGATCTGCGTGCCCGGGGCCAGGCCAAGAACGACGACATGACCCTTTTCCGGGCGCTCGTGTAGGGAGATCGACGATGGCGACCACGACCTGGCCGGACGGCGCGATGTTCCAGGCGTGTGCCCAACATCCGGACCGGCACTTCACCGACCCCGCCCTGCGGACCGCGACTTTCGAACCGGACCGGCGGCGTGGCGGCATCCAGGCGTGGAGCGGAGGCCGGGCCACCGTGATCCGCGCCAATCGGGGCGCCGGAGGCCCGGTGGCCGTCCGCCTCTCCCGGCAGGCGGACGACGAGGCCGGTGCGCGGTACCTGGGCCTGAGCCGATTCCTGGCCACCTGCTCGCTGGACTTCCTGGTCTCGGCGACCTGGCAGGAGAACGGGCTCCGCCTGGGGGCCGACCACTTTCCGATCCTGACGATGGATTGGGTGCCGGGAACGAGTCTGGACAACTACTTGTCGGGCACTCTGGCCGGACGATCGGCGACCGCGATCGCCGGGCTGGCAGCCCAGTGGCAGGCGGGTTGCCGAGCGTTGGCCCAGGCCCGGTTGGGGCACGGTGACGTGCATGCCGGGAACACGATGGTCAGTGACCTGGGCGGCGGGCAGACCCGGCTTCGACTGGTGGACTACGACAGCGTTTGGTACCCCGGATCGACCGCGCCGGCGCGGGAGACCGGCCACCCGGCATTCACGCATCCGCGCCGATCCGAACTGCCCCCCGGGCCGGCCATCGACGCCTTCCCGAACACCCTGACCTACCTCTCGCTAATCGCGCTGGCCGTCGACCCCGGCTTGTGGACGCACCACCGGGTCGACGACGGCCTGCTGTTCGACCGTGCCGACCTGCTCGATCCGACCCGGCCGGTCTGGGTCGCGCTGTTGGCCAGTGCGGACCGCGACGTGGCCTCGCTCGCCCGGACCACGCTCGACTGGGTGACCGGCCCGCCCGATCGGCATGGCTCGCTGGACCAGGCGATCGGGGCGACCGGATCCCGCGGCGCCCGGGTCAATGTGTGGCCACCCAGACCCGCCCCGGGCTCGCTCTCCCCGGCCGATCGGCCGCCTCGCGCGGGCTTCGCCGGTGCGTCACGGACGCTGAATACCTGGCCGGCGCGGCCGGCCGGCTCTCCGGCCGGCCCGGCCGGTCACGCCGGCGCTCGGAAGCGGCCGGCCGAGGCCGGCGCAACCCGGCCGATCGGTGCGAATACCTGGATCCCGGCCGGGAAACGACCGGCGAGTACGCCGAACCCGCCGAACCCGGCGAACCCGCCGAACCCGTCGACCGGTGGCGAGCTGAAGGTGCTGCTGACCGTGCTCGCCGTGCTGGTCGTCCTGATCGCCCTCGGTGTCCTGGCCGCGCAATGACGCCGGGTGACATGTCCGCGAGCGAGCGGACACCTCCATGGCGTCAGTCGCGGTTGCGCCGGAACAGCTTGCTGCCCAGCCAGACCAGCGGGTCGTACTTGCGGTCGGCGACACGTTCCTTCATCGGGATGATGCCGTTGTCGGTGATCTTGATGTGTTCCGGGCAGACCTCGGTGCAGCACTTGGTGATGTTGCACAGCCCGATGCCCTGGTGCTCCCGGGCGAACTCGGCCCGGTCGGTGCGCGCGTCGAGCGGGTGCATGTCCAATTCGGCCGCGCGGATCAGGAAGCGCGGACCGGCGAACGCCGTCTTGTTGTCCTCGTGGTCGCGCGTCACGTGGCACACGTTCTGGCACAGGAAGCATTCGATGCACTTGCGGAATTCCTGGGACCGCTCGACGTCCACCTGCTGCATCCGGTAGTCGCCCGGGGCCAGGTCCGGCGGCGGCTCGAACGCCGGGATCTGCCGGGCCTTGCGGTAATTGAACGACACGTCGGTGACCAGATCGCGGATCACCGGGAACGCCCGCATCGGCGTCACGGTGATCGTCTCGTCCGGCTGGAAGGTCGACATCCGGGTCATGCAGAGCAGTCTCGGACGTCCGTTGATCTCGGCGCTGCACGAGCCGCACTTGCCGGCCTTGCAGTTCCACCGCACCGCCAGGTCTCCGGCCTGGGTCGCCTGCAACCGGTGGATGATGTCCAGGACGACCTCGCCCTCGTTCACCTCGACGGTGTAATCCTGCAGGTCCCCGCCGGACGCGTCACCCCGCCAGACCCGGAAATGCGCGTCACGCCCCATCGTCGGCCTCCCGGGCTCCAGCGTTCTCGGCGGGTGGTTCCCCTGTGGTCAATTCTTCGGTGGTCAATTCTTCGGCGGTCAGGTACTTCTCCAGCTCGCTCACCTCGAACAGCTCCAGCAGGTCGGGTCGGATCGGGGTGATCGGCTCCTGGGCCACGTCAATCGATCCGTCGGGCTGCAGCGAGCAGATCAGCAGCCGCCGGCGCCATTCCGCGCTCATCGCCGGGTAGTCGTCCCGGGTGTGCCCGCCCCGGCTCTCCTGCCGGAGCAGGGCCGCCTTGGCGACGCACTCGCTGACCTGCAGCATGTTCACCAGGTCCAGGGCCAGATGCCACCCCGGGTTGAACTGCCGATGTCCTTCGACGCTGACCGCGGCCACCCGGGGCTTCATCTGCTCGAGCGACTGGATCGCTCGTTCGATTTCAGATTCTTTCCGGATGATCCCGACCAGGTCGTTCATCGTCTGCTGCAGTTCCCGGTGCAGGGTGTACGGGTTCTCGCCGTCCTCCCGGTCGAACGGGGCCAGCGCGGTCTTTGCCGCCGCCGGCACCGACCCGGGGATCGCCTCCGGGTAGGCGCCGCCGAGCGACTCGACGTAGGCCGCGGCGCCCAGCCCGGCCCGCCGGCCGAAGACCAGCAGGTCGGACAGTGAGTTGCCGCCGAGCCGGTTGGAACCGTGCATGCCGCCGGCCACCTCGCCGCACGCGAACAACCCGGGTACCCGGGCGGCCGCCGCGGTGTCCGGGTCGACCTGGATGCCGCCCATCACGTAGTGGCAGGTCGGGCCGACCTCCATCGGCTCCTTGGTGATGTCGACGTCGGCCAGTTCGGAGAACTGGTGGTGCATGGACGGCAGCCGGCGCTTGATCTCCTCGGCCGGCAGCCGGGTCGACACGTCCAGGAACACGCCGCCGTGCGGGGTGTTGCGGCCGGCCTTGACCTCGGAGTTGATCGCCCGGGCCACCTCGTCGCGGGGCAGCAGTTCGGGTGGGCGGCGATTGTTCTCCGGGTCCTTGTACCAGCCGTCCGCTTCTTCCTCCGTCTCGGCATATTTCGACCGGAACACGTCGGGCACGTAGTCGAACATGAACCGCTTGCCCTCGGAATTGCGCAGCACACCACCGTCACCGCGCACCGATTCGGTGACCAGAATGCCCTTCACCGACGGCGGCCAGACCATTCCGGTGGGGTGGAACTGGATGAATTCCATGTTGACCAGCGTCGAGCCGGCCCGCAGCGCGAGCGCGTTGCCGTCGCCGGTGTATTCCCAGGAATTGCTCGTCACCTTGAACGACTTGCCGATGCCGCCGGTCGCCAGGATGACCGCCGGCGCGCGGAACACCACGAACGTGCCCGATTCCCGCCGGTAGCCGAAAGCGCCTGCGATCGCGCCCTTCTCGTCCTGCAGAAGTTCGGTGATCGTCACCTCGGCGAAGACCCGCAGGCCGGCGTCCTCGTCGGCCGTGGGTTCGTGGCCGGCGGCGACCGCGGCGGCGTCCTCGGCCTGCCGGAGCGAGACGATCTTCTGCTGCAGCGTGCGGATCAGTTCCAGCCCGGTGCGGTCACCCACATGCGCCAGCCGGGGGTATTCGTGGCCGCCGAAGTTGCGCTGACTGATCCGGCCGTCCGGCGTGCGGTCGAACAGGGCGCCGTACGTCTCGAGTTCCCAGACCCGCTCGGGGGCCTCCTTGGCGTGCAGCTCGGCCATCCGCGGGTGATTGAGGAACTTCCCCCCGCGCATCGTGTCCCGGAAGTGCACCTGCCAGTTGTCGTTCGAGTTCGCGTTGCCCATGGACGCCGCGATGCCGCCCTCGGCCATCACGGTGTGCGCCTTGCCGAACAGCGATTTGCAGACGATCGCCGTGCGCAGGCCGGCTTCCCGGGCGGCGATCGCGGCGCGCAGGCCGGCCCCACCGGCTCCGACGATGACCACGTCGTAGCGGTGTTCCTCGAGGTCGGTCACGAAACGGTGCCTCCTGGCAGCAATGACAAGGATCGGTCGGGGTGATGCGGCACGGGCTCAGAAGAAGCGCAGGTCGCTGATGGTGCCGCTGGCGAGCCCGAGGATGTAGAGGTCGGTGACGGCCAGCCAGATCAGCGAGGCCCAGGCCAGTTGCATGTGCTTGGCGTTGAGCTTGGAGATCTGCTGCCAGGCCTTGTACCGGATCGGGTGCTTGGAGAAGTGCCGCAGTTTCCCGCCCATGATGTGCCGGCACGAATGGCAGGACAGCGTGTAGGCCCAGATCAGGCCGGCGTTGATCAGCAGGATCACCGTGCCCAGGCCCATGTGACCCCACTCGCCGGCCGGGTTGCGGAACCCCAGGATGGCGTCGTAGGTCAGGATCACGCCGAAGATCATCGCCACGTACCAGAAGTAGCGATGCACGTTCTGCATGATCAGCGGGAATTGGGTCTCGCCGGTGTACCGCTGGTGCGGTTCGGCGACCGCGCAGGCCGGCGGTGACAGCCAGAACGACCGGTAGTAGGCCTTGCGGTAGTAGTAACAGGTGAGCCGGAAGCCCAGCGGGAAGATCAGGATCAGCAGCGCCGGGGACAGCGGCCACCAGGAGATCGGCTGGCCGAAGTCGCTGGCGTCGGGCACGCACTTGGTGGTGATGCAGGGCGAGTAGAACGGCGACAGGTAGGGCGAGGCGTAGTAGTTGACGGCCCAGAACGCGCGGACGGTGCCGTAGATGACGAACAGGCTCAGCCCGAGGAATGTGATCAGCGGTGCCCGCCGCCAGTTGTCCTTCCGCAGCGTGCGGGCCGCGATCCGGGCCCGGCCCGGGGTGTTGACCCCGCTCAACGGCTCTTCCCGTGATAGCCGCCCACACCCTCTTGATCGGCGTCGTCACCCCACATGGACTGATCGTAGGGCTCGTCACTGACTGTGAACATCGTCGGCGCGGCGCCGGGGCTCCCGGGGGTGACCATGGCCGGGGTGCGCAGCGTCTGCGCGTCGGTGGCGTCCAACTTGAGCCGCTCGAGGTCGTTGCACAGCCGCGCCACGATCGGGATTTTGCCGTGCGCATGGGACAGGACGGCGACCGCGGACGCCAGTTCGTCGATGGAGCGTTGCAGGGACTGGAGCGCGGAATCGGTCATCGAGTCTCCCGGTCGGCGAAGCGAGAGTGATGTCGGTGACACTAGCCCCGTGCCGTCATCGCTGTCTTCCCGTGGTAGGCGTGGCGAATGAATATCGCCTCCGGACGGGTCGGCGCCCTGCTGCTCACCCCCGGCGCCGGTGCCGACCGGAACCAGCGCACGCTGGTGGCGGTCGAGCGGGCGCTCGCCCCGTTGCCGTGCGAACGGGTCGACTTCCCGTACCGCCTGCGCGGTTCCCGGATGCCGGACAAACCCGAGGTCGCCGTCGCGCATCTGGCCGACCAGGCGGCCGCGCTGGCCGCCCGGGCCGGGATCGCGCCGGACCGGTTGGCGTTCGGTGGCCGGTCGTACGGCGGGCGGATGTGCTCCATCGCGGTCGCCCAGGGCCTGCCGGCCGCGGCATTGGTGTTGCTGAGCTATCCGCTGCACCCGCCGGGCAAACCGGACCGGTTGCGGACGGAGCACTTTCCCGGGATCCGGGTGCCGGTGCTGATCGTGTCGGGGCGGGGCGACCCGTTCGGCACGCCCGAGGAGTTCGACCGGGAGCTGGCGGCGATCCCGGGTCCGGTCACCACCGTGTGGCTGCCGGGCGGGCATGACCCGCGGCGCTATGACGAGGTGGCCCGGATCGTCGCCGACTGGCTGACGGACCGGCCCGCGCCGGGGTGATCCGGGCCGGTATCCGTGGATGGGCCGGATCGGACGGTGAGCCGGCCCCGGCCCCCGGCGGTCAGCCCGACAGGCTGGACAGGGTGACGAACCCGGCGGCCGCGATGACCGGCAGGATCAGGTACATCAGGACGGCGGTGACCGGCCGCTTGTAGCTGTCGGTACCCAGCATGGCCAGGGCGCCGAGCACGATGATGCACCCGGCCAGGATGAAGGTCGTGGTCCACATGGTGGTGTCCTCCCGGCTGCCCAGTCCGCCGGCTGCGGTCATCGGCGCGCATCATTGTGCCCGATCCGGCCGCGGGTGATGGCGCCGAGGGAGCGTGACGAGCCTCGCGCCGGGCGGCACGGGCCGTGGCCCGCGGCGCAAATGCCCACCGGATCCGATCCGCGCGCACTACCCTGCGACCATGGTCGGCTCGCTCCCGGGGATGGCGGATGCCGCTGTCCGGCGTGGTCAGCCGACCCTGGAGGACGTCGCCGCCGTCGCCGGGGTGTCCAGGTCGACCGCGTCCCGGGCGATCAACGGCGAGGCCAAGGTGAGCCCGCAGGCGCGGGCCGCGGTCGCGGATGCGGTGCTGCAGCTCGGCTTCACCCCGAACCAGGCGGCCCGAACGCTGGTCACCCAGCGCACCAATGCCGTGGCGTTGGTCATCCCCGAGCCGGACGAGCGAATCGTCGCCGACCCGTTCTTCGGCGCGGCCATCCAGGGTCTGTCCCTCGCGCTGGCCGAATCCGACCTGCAGTTGGTCCTGCTGATGGCCAGGATGGGCGGGTCGCCCGAACGAACCGTCCGCTACCTGCGGGGCGGACACGTGGACGGTGCGGTCATCGCCTCGCACCATCAGGCCGACGACCTGGAACGCACGCTGGTGGACTCCCGGCTGCCGAGCGTGTCCCTGGGTCGGCCCTGGCATCTGCCGGACCGGCTGAGCTACGTCGACACCGACAACCGGTTGGGCGGTGAGCTGGCCACCGAGCACCTCGTCGGCCGCGGCCGACGATGCATCGGCACCGTCGCCGGACCGGTGGACATGACGGCGGCCGAGGACCGTCTGATCGGCTGGCGCTCCGCGATGGCCAGGGCCGGCCGGCCGGCCGGCGCCGTCGAATACGGCGACTTCACCACGGCGGGCGGTGCCGAGGCGATGCGCCGGCTGCTGGCGGCCCATCCCGACCTGGATGCGGTGTTCATCGCCTCCGACCTGATGGCGGCCGGTGCGCTCGCGGTGCTGCGGGCCGCGCACCGCCAGGTACCGGCGGACATCGCCCTGGTCGGGTACGACGATTCCGCGGTCGCTGCCGTCACCGATCCGCCGCTGACCACCGTGGTGAATCCGGTCGCGGCGATGGCCCGGACGGCGGGCACCATCCTGCTCGAGCGCATCGGCCGGGCCGGCGCCGCGGCGGAACCGGTCGCCGAGCGGGTGATCTTTCCGCCGGAGCTGGTGATCCGGGCCTCGGCCTGACCCGGTCCGTTCGGCCGGGCCCGGTGGGCCGGGTTGGATGGTCGATCGGTGCGGTACTCCGGGATTTCCAGGGACGATTCGGGTGGGGAACGGGAGTGGACGTGAGGTCACCGGCGACGGTGCCGGCACCGCCGGCCGGCGGTGCCCGCTGGCGGTCCTGGGCCGCCGTGGTCTGGCGCCAGCTCGGCCAGGCCCGGCGCGCCCCGGTGACGGTGCTGCTGGTCGCGGCGATCTGGATCGTCGGCGCTATCACCGGGAGCCTGTTGCACGGCCCCTCCGACGAGCTGCACGAGATGGTCGCGGTCGGGCTGCCGGCGCTGACCGACGGGGCCTGGTGGACGCCGGTGACCTCGGCCTTCTTCGCCGACGATCTGGTCACCTACCTGCTCGTCACGATCGCCCTGCTGGTGGTCGGCGTCCTGTGCGAGCTGCGGTGGGGCAGCGCCCGGATGGCCGGCATCGCCCTGCTGGTCCAGGTGCTCGGCGTCGTGGTCGGGCTCGGGGCGGTGGCCGTCGCCGATGCCGTCTTCGACTGGCAATGGGCCGACTACCTGGCCTCGGGCGCGGCCGACGGGGCCACGCCACTGGTCGCCGGCCTGCTGATGGCCTACAGCGCCGGCTCCACCGTGCTGTGGCGGCGGCGCCTCCGGGTCGGCCTGTTCACGGTGTGCCTGGTCGCCCTGCTCTACGGCGGGCAGCTGCAGGACGTGCTGCGGCTGAGCACGGCCCTGATCGGCCTGCTGGCCGGGGTGGTCTTCCTGCATCGCGGCGACCGCCGGATGCAGGTGCACGCCAGCCGGCACGAGACGCGCGTGCTGGTTGCCGTGGTCCTCGCGGCGACCGCCCTCGGCCCGATCCTGATCGCGGTGACCGGCGAGATCGAGGGACCGCTGTCGGCGCTGGCCGACCTCTACGTCGGCCCCAGCGCCTACGGCGACGCCGGGACCGGTCGGGATCTGGCGCAGATCCTGCTCTCGGTGGTGCCCGCGCTGATCGTGCTGGTGCTGGCCGCCGGCCTGCGACGGGGCCGCCGTTTCGCCTGGTGGGCGACCTTGCTGTTCCACACCCTGCTGCTGACGGTCGGCGCGTTCTACGCCGTCGACTACTACCAGTGGGCCGTCGACAACGACTTGATCAACGACGGCACCAGCTGGGTCGCCTGGCTGGTCCCGCTGGTGCTGTTGCCGGTGCTGATCATCGGGCTGCTGCTCGTCACCCGGCGCTCGTTCACGGTCCAGGCACCGGCCGGCGTGTACCGCCGGCTGGGGCTGACCGTCGTCGGGCTCGTGGCCGGCCTGTGGGGGGCGTTCGTCGTCCTCGGGTCGCTGGTGGCGGACGACTTCGACCCGCCCGTCGGCATCGCCGACCTGACCGTGGATTTTCCGGCCCGGCTGCTGCCCAACGGGTACCTCTCGATCATCGAGCCGGCCTTCGAGCCCGCCGACGGCCTGGGCCGGTTCCTGGGCGACTGGATCCCGGTGGCCGTGTGGGCGGTCGTGCTGGTCGGGCTGCTGCGCAGCTTCGTCTCCGCGCGGGTGGAGTCCGCCGGCACCGACCGGGCCCGGGCCCAGCGCATCCTGAAGCGCCACGGCACCTCGTCGCTGTCCCACTTGACCACCTGGGACGGCAACAGCTACTGGTTCGCCAGTGGGGAGCGGTCGTTCGTCGCCTACCGGGTGGAGGGCGGTGTGGCCGTCACTACCGGGGACCCCGTCGGGCCCGCGGCCGAGCTGCCCGCGGTCATCGAGGAGTTCGTCGCCTTCTGCGCTGCTCACCACTGGACGGTCTGCCTGTACTCCGTCACCGAGTCCGTCCGGCAGGTGACGGACGACTTCGGCTGGCCCAGCCTGCAGGTGGCCGAGGAGACCGTGCTGCCGCTGGGTTCGCTCGCCTTCACCGGCAAGAAGTTCCAGGACATCCGCACGGCCATCAGCCGGGCCGGCAAGAGCGGGATCACCGCGGAGTGGATCACCTACCGGACGGCGCCGCTGTCCATCCGGGATCAGATCGAGGCGATCAGCGAGGAGTGGGTGTCGGACAAGGCGCTGCCCGAGATGGGCTTCACCCTGGGTGGGCTCGACGAACTCGAGGATCCAACAGTGCGCTGCCTGATCGCCGTGGACGCCGAACGCACCATCCACGGGGTGACCAGCTGGATGCCCTGCTACGCCGATGGCGAGCCGATCGGGTGGACGCTGGACTTCATGCGGCGCCGCACCGGGACGGAGGCGGCGGGCGTCAAAGGTGTGATGGAGTTCCTCATCGGCACCGCCGCGCTGGACCTGCAGGCCCAGGGGGCCCAGTTCCTGAGCCTGTCCGGGGCGCCGCTGGCGCAGGCCCACCCCGACGACGAGCAGGCCGGCGTGCAGCGGCTGCTGCAGGTGATCGGCGGCACCATGGAGCCGGTCTACGGGTTCCGCTCCCTGCTGCGGTTCAAGGCGAAGTTCCAGCCGGAGTACCGGCCGATGTACCTGTGCTACCCGGAGGCGGCGGCGCTGCCGCGGATCGGGCTGGCCATCTCGCGCGCCTACCTGCCGAACATGACCGTCCGCCAGGTCGTGCGGATGATGGGGCAGCTCACCTGAGGTGGAGCCCCGGGGGCCCGGCCGGTCGTTCATTTCGGTCGTTCCGGCCCTGATCGGACGGGGTCCGGGCCGGTTCGGGGGCCCGCCGCGACGCTGCGCTAGCCTGGCCAGTCCCGGGGCGGAGCGAACTGCGCCGGCATCCATGACGGCTCCGCGCCGCGGTGCGGGCCACAAGCTCGACAGGAGTCATTCATGCCTACTCGTGTGGCAAGCACGCAATGGAGCGGCGGGCTGCAGGACGGTTCCGGGCAGGTCACCCTGACCAGTTCCGGCACCGGCACCTTCGACGTCTCCTTCCCTCGGCGAGCCGCCGAGGACGCCGAGGGCGTCACCAGCCCCGAGGAACTGGTCGCGGCCGCGCACTCCTCCTGCTTCTCGATGGCGCTGTCCAACGAGCTCACCCAGGCCGGCGGCACGGTCAACAGCCTGGTCACCGAGGCGGCCGTCTCGCTGGGCCCGGATCCGGCCGGCGGGTTCCGGTTGACCGGCATCAAGATCACCGTTCGGGGCCAGGTCGACGGCCTGGACAACGACGGGTTCGTCAAGGCGGCGGAGGCGGCCAAGGCCGGCTGCCCGATCTCCAAGGCGCTGACTGGGACAACAATCACCCTTGATGCCGCCCTGGCCTGAGCAACCCCGGTTGTGACCTGCGACAATGCGCCCGCCCACATCGGCGGGCGCATTGTTCGTCAGTCGTCGTTCACTATTCTTCGCGCGCCGCGAAGATTCGGCGGCAATACGATCTGTGCATGGTGAGTAACGGACTGGAATCTGCGCGCGTCCTGATGGCCGAGGGCGGCGTGCACCCGCGCGCGATCGCGGTTTTTGCCCATTCGTACGAGATTCTGGCCTCGGGCGAGACCGGCCTGCTGCCGGAGCCGGACCTGGAGCCGATCGCCGAGCTGCCTCGGCTGGCCGACCTGAACACCGACCCCGAGGCCGCGAAGGCGGCCATGGCGGCGACCGCCGTGGTCAAGCTCAACGGCGGCCTGGGCACGTCCATGGGGATGGATCGGGCCAAGTCGCTCCTCGAGGTGCGACCGGGCAAGAGCTTCCTGGACATCATCGCCGAGCAGATCCTGGCCTTGCGGGCCGAGTACGGCGTTGGCCTGCCGGTCGTGTTCATGGACAGCTTCCGCACGTCGGACGACACTCTCGCGGCCCTGGCCGCGCATCCCGGCCTGGAGACCGACGGCCTGCCGCTGGACTTCCTGCAGAACCGCGAGCCCAAGCTGCGCTCGGACGACCTGACCCCGGTGAGCTGGCCGGCCGACCCATCGCTCGAGTGGTGCCCACCCGGGCACGGTGACATCTACACCGCGCTCGACGCCAGCGGCCTGTTGCAGTCGCTGCTGGCCAAGGGCTACCGGTACCTGTTCGTCTCCAACGCCGACAACCTGGGCGCACGCCCGGATCCGGCGCTGGCCGCCTGGTTCGCCGCGTCCGGCGCGCCGTTCGCGGCCGAGTTCTGCCGGCGCACCGCGGCCGACCGCAAGGGTGGGCACCTGGCCCGCCGGGCGGCCGATGGCCAGCTGGTGCTGCGGGAGTCGGCGCAGACCCGTCCGGAGGACGAGGACGCATTCGGCGACATCGAGCGGCACAAGTTCTTCAACACCAACAACCTGTGGCTGGATCTGGTCGCGCTGGACGCGGTGATGCAGGCCAACGACGGGGTGCTCGGCCTGCCGATCATCCGCAACGTCAAGACCGTCGACCCCGCGGATCCGACCTCACCCGAGGTGATCCAGATCGAGACCGCGATGGGGGCGGCGATCGGCGTGTTCGAGGGTGCCGCCGCCATCGAGGTTCCGAGGTCCCGGTTCCTGCCGGTCAAGGCGACCAGCGATCTGCTGGTGCTGCGCTCCGACGCCTACGAGCTGGTCGACGGCGCGCAGGTGCGGCTGGCCCCGTCCCGGTCCGCGGCCCCGCTGGTCGACTTGGACAAACCGTACAAGCTGGTCGGCGACTTCGACGCCCGGTTCCCGCACGGGGCCCCCTCGCTGGTCGAGTGCGAAAAGCTCACCGTCAAGGGTGACTGGACGTTCGGTCGCGACGTCCGGGCGGTCGGCGTGGCCTCGGTGTCTGCCGACGGCTCGCCCGGCACCATCGCCGACGGCACCGTCCTGGGCGGCTGACCCAGTCGGCACCTCCTGACCCGCGCGGATCATCTACGCCCGCGCGGATGAAGTAGCCCCGAATGTGACCGGGGTGACGGTTGTCAACCACTTCATCCGCGCGGGCGTTCGCGCGTCCGGGCCGGTTCACCGATGAATTCGGGGCGGCCGGCCGGTCGACCCGAGTGACCCCGCCTCGGACCCGCAGGAGCCCGCCATGCCCCAGCTCGACCTGATGCCCGCCGCCACCGCCGTCGGCCTCCTCGTGCAGGAGGTCCCGGACGACCGATTGGGCGACCCGACGCCGTGCCCCGACTACACCGTGGGCGACCTGGTCGAGCACATCGGCGGGCTGGCGGTGGCCTTCACCGCGGCTGCGCAGAAGGATCTCGGCGCGTTCACGAACTCGGCGCCACAGCCCGACGCGGCCCGGTTGACACCGGATTGGCGCACTCGGATCTCGGCCGACCTGACCGCCCTGGCCGTGGCCTGGCAGCAGCCGGAGGCGTGGACCGGAATGACCAGGGCCGGTGGCGTCGACCTGCCCGGGGAGGTCGGCGGCCTGGTCGCGCTCGACGAGATCGTGCTGCATGGTTGGGATCTGGCGGTCGCGACGGGTCAGGGATTCCAGGTCGAACCGGACCTGTTGACCGCCGTGCACGGCTTCGTCGCGTCCTTCGACCCGGACCCGGACGCCCAGAATCGGCTGTTCGGGCCCATCGTGGCGGTGCCCGGGGACGCTCCGTTGCTCGATCGAGTGCTGGGCCTGGCCGGGCGGGACCCGGCGTGGCCGCGGGGGTGACGCGCGGATGACCTGTGGACGGCCGCGCGGACGAAGTAATTGACAGCCGTCACACCGGTCACATTCGCGGTGATTGCAGCCGCGCCGGCCTAGTTGATCCGCGCGGGGGGAGGGGGCGGGGACGGGTGGGCAAGGCCGACGAGGCGGGCCGCCTTGAGCTCCGTCTCCTCCCACTCGGCCGCAGCGTCGGACGAGTAGGTGATGCCCGCGCCGGTGCCGAAGTGGATCCGGTCGGGGCCACCGAAGAAGGTGCGGATGGCCACGGCCAGCCGAGCCTGCTGCCGCTCGCCGTCGACGAAGCCGAAGGCGCCGCAGTAGATCCCGCGAGGCTCCGGCTCCAGTTCGGCGATCACCTCGAGGGCGCGAAGTTTGGGCGCCCCCGTCACCGACCCAGGCGGAAAGGTCGCGGCCAGGATCTGCGCCCAACCGGCACCGGGCGCGAGCCGGGCGGTCACCGTCGACACCAGGTGGGCCAACCCCGGGTGCTCCTGCCGGGCCAACAGCTCGGTGACCACCACCGAACCGGGTCGGGCGATCCGGCCCAGGTCGTTGCGGACCAGATCCGTGATCATGATGTTCTCCGGGTAGTCCTTGTCCGCGAACGGTTCCCCCGGCCGGGTGGTGCCCTTGATCGGTGACGAAGTGACGACGTCGCCGTCGCGGGACAGGAACAGCTCAGGTGACGCGCTGACGACCCACTCCGCACCCAGGTGCAGCACACCCTGCAGCGGCGCCGGATTGCCGGCGGCCAGCCGGTGCGCCAGCGGCAGCGGATCGGCCGGCCCCGGCAACCCGGCGGTCAACATCCGGCACAGGTTCACCTGATAAACATCGCCGGCCTCGATGTGCCGGCGGATCCGTGCCACCCCGTCCAGGAACGACGACCGGTCCAGGCTCGACCGCCAGGACCCGTCCGTCCCGAGCCACGGGCCGGCCGGCGCCGGCAATTCGGTCCGGACGACCCGGTCGAAGCGGTATCCGGTCAGCGCGCCCTCGAAGGTGCCGACCACCACCCACCAGCCCCGGTCCAGCGCCGACGGGTCCGCGACCAGATCGGCCACCGCGACCAGGTCGGTGGCCAGCCAGCCGCCGAGGTGCGCGTAGGGCGGGTCGATCGTCATCGCGGCTCAGCGTAGGAGGTCGCCGGAGGCACGTCGGCCCCCGCGTCGCCGACGTACCTCCCGTGCCCTTCGGCCGTGCGTGATGGAGGCCTCGCGGCGCGACCAGCGGGTCGGCCGGCCGCCGTGCCGACCGGCCGGGAGATACTGCTCCCCATGTCCTCCGAATCGATCCAGCCGCCGGTCCGCCTGGGCACCCGGATCGCCTACCGAAACCCCTGGATGAGCGTGCGTGAGGACACCCTCGTGCTGGCCGACGGCTCGACCGGCATCTACGGCATCGTCGACCGGGACGACTACGCGCTGGTCATCCCGGAGGAGAACGGCGGTTTCCATCTGGTCGAACAATTCCGGCACGCGGTTGGCCGCCGGTCCTGGGAGTTCCCGATGGGCAATTGGGCGCCGGGGAGGACGGGCGATCCGGCCGATCTCGCCCGCCATGAACTGCTCGAGGAGACCGGGTACACCGCGGCGACCTGGCGACGGCTGGGAGAGCGGCTGCACGGCTCGACCGGGTTCTGTTCGCAGGGCTTCGCCATCTGGCATGCCACCGACCTGACGCCCGGTGAGCACCGGCGAGAGATCACCGAGGCGGACATGGAGCAGGCGTTCGTCACCGAGGCCGAGTTCCGCCGGATGGTCAGCGACGGCCGGATCTTCGACGCGCCGACCATCTCCGCCTACGCGGTGCTGCGGTTGTCGGCCGACGCCCATCCGTAGACTCCGGACAGCGGGACCGGGCGGGGCGACCGGTCCGGCCCCCAGGACGCAGGGAGGCAGTGTGACCGGCGATCCCGCCGCTGCGGCCCCCAGCTCCTCGACCGACGGCCGGGGCCGGATCTGGACCATCCCGAACCTGCTGTCGTTCCTGCGGCTGCTCGGGGTGCCGCTGTTCCTCTACCTGCTGCTCGTGGTGCAGAGCGACGGTTGGGCGCTGGTGGTCCTCGCGGTCAGCGCGATCACCGACTGGGCCGACGGGAAGCTGGCCCGGCTGCTCGACCAGTACAGCCGGCTCGGCGAGCTGCTCGATCCGGCCGCGGACCGGTTGTACATCCTGGCCGCCCTCGTCGGGTTCGTCATCCGCGGCTTCATCCCGTGGTGGGTCGCCGTCCTGATCATCGGCCGGGACGTGGTGCTCTTCGCCACCCTGCCGATCCTGCGGCGGTACGGCTACACCGCGCTGCCGGTGCACTACCTGGGCAAGGCGGCGACGTTCTGCCTGCTGTACGGCCTTCCGTTCCTGCTGCTCGGGCAGAGCACCAGCGGGACGGTACTGGGACAGGTCTGTCTGCCGATCGCCTACGCGTTCATCGCCTGGGGGACCGTCATGTACCTGTGGGCGGGGGCGATCTACCTGGGTCAGGTGGCCTGGATCGTCCGGCACTGCCCGCCGGCGCCGAGGTACCGGTCCTGATGGCCGAGCAACCCTCCCGGAACCCGATCGCCCCACTGCTCGAATCGCTGGGCACCGACCATCTCGACCCCGGGTACGCAGAGGCGGCCGCCCGCACGCGCGCGGCGCCGGACGGACCGGGCCGACCCGGCCGGTCCCGCCGGACGCTGGTGCTGCTCGTGGTCGGTTGCCTGGTCGCCGGCCTCATCCTGGGCATCGCCGCGTGGCGGACGGACAGCAACGCGCCGCGGGCGGAGAACACCCGTGCGGCGCTGCTGGATGACATCCAGGCGGCGCAGGAGCGGCAGTCCCAGCTGGCCCTGTCGGCGACCCAGCTGGCCGAACAGCTGCGAGCCAGCCAATCGGCGGCGGGCGCGGCCGGCCCGGTCGCCGAGGTGACGGCGCTGGAGAACCAGGGGCAGCTCACCCCGGTGACGGGGCCCGGGCTGCGGATCACCCTGGACCAGCCGTCGGCCGGGCAGGGACCGGCGCAGGGTCAGGACCGTAGCGTCATCCTGGATCGCGACCTGCAATTGCTGGTCAACGACCTGTGGGCGTCCGGGGCGGAAGCGGTCGCCATCGGCGGGGTGCGGCTCAATACGCGCAGCGCGATCCGGCAGGCGGGTGGGGCGATCCTGGTCGACAACCGCCCGGTCTTCTGGCCGCTGTCCGTCGAGGCGATCGGCGATCCATCGGCCATGCAGGTGAAATTCATCAGCACCCCGTCGTACGGCCGGTTCTCCTCATTCGCCCAGCTGTACGGAATAGAGTTCGACCGGTCCGCGGTCGAGTCGTTGAGCCTGCCGGGGGGCACCGCCCCCGACCTGTTGCACGCGCAACCGGCCACCACGGCGGCCTCGCCCGAACCCACCGGATGATCCGCCCCGGCGGGGGAGTGATCCGGATCCGTCGGGTCCACCGAGCGAAACGAACGACCGGATCCACCCGGTGGATCCAACGAGGAGTGAACGGTGTACGCGGTCCTTGCCCTGATCGTCGGAGTGGCCGTCGGGTTGCTCGTGCACCCGACCGTGCCCGAATGGCTGGCTCCCTACCTGCCGATCGCCGTCGTGGCCGCGCTCGACGCGGTGTTCGGCGGGCTGCGGGCAAAACTGGACAACATCTTCGACGCCAAGGTTTTCGTGGTGTCGTTCGTGGCGAACGTGCTGGTCGCCGGGTTCATCGTGTTCCTTGGTGACCAACTGGGCGTGGGTACCCAGCTGTCCACGGCGGTCGTCGTCGTGCTCGGCATCCGAATCTTCGGCAATGCGGCGGCGATCCGCCGGCACATCTTCAAGGCATGACCGACGCCCCGGTCGAACCCGATCCCGAACCGCCCGCACAGTCCCGGTGGAGCGGCGGCGGCGCGCACGTGCTGATCGCGGCGCTGTGCGCGCTGCTGGGCTTCGCGGTGGTGCTGCAGGTGCAGCGCACCGCCGCCGGGGACACCCTGGCGGCCGCCCGCCCCGACGACCTGGTGCAGATCCTGGACGAGCTGCAACGGCGGGAGGACGACCTGAACTCCGAGATCGCCGGCCTGCAGGAGAGCCTGGGCCGGCTGCAGCGCAGTGGCGAGTCCAGCGAGGAGGCCCTGGCCGAGGCCCAGCGGCAGTCCGCGGCGCTGGGCATCCTGACCGGCACCGTCCCGGCGACCGGGCCCGGGGTGAGCATCGTGATCAACGATCCGGACGGCCGGGTGCCGCCGGAGGTGCTGCTGGATGCGATCCAGGAGCTGCGGAACGCCGGAGCCGAAGCGTTCCAGGTCGGTCCGGTCCGGATCGGCGTGGACTCGGCGTTCACCGGTTCGGGCGGCGCGGTCGTGCTGGACGGCCGGGCCCTGACCGCCCCGTACACGATCACCGCCGTCGGCGACCCACCCACCCTGGCCGCCGCGCTGGCCATCCCGGGCGGGGTCCTGGACACCGTGCGCCGGGCGGGCGGCACGATGGACGTGACGCAGTCCGACCGGGTGACCGTCGACGCCTTGCGGCAGCCCCGGGAACCGCTCTACGCTCGCCCCGCTCAGTGACCCAGAAAGACCCGGACACCGCTCCCCATCAGCAGAAAGGCCGCCGACCGTGATCCCTGAGGACCTGCGGTACAGCTCCGAGCACGAATGGGTGCGAACCCGGGACGGTGGAGAGGCGACCGACGGTGTCACCGTCGCCCGGGTCGGCATCACCGACTACGCACAGAATTCGCTCGGCGACATCGTTTTCGTGCAGATGCCCGAACCGGGCACCACCGTCGAACCGGGTGACGCGATCGGCGAGGTGGAGTCGACCAAGTCGGTGTCGGAGATTTTCGCCCCGCTCGGCGGCACGGTGGTGGCTCGCAACGACGCCTTGGACTCGTCGCCGGAACTGGTCAACAGCGACCCCTACGGCGACGGCTGGATGCTCGAGATCGAGCTGACCGATCCCGCCCAGCTGGATGAAATGCTCGACGGGAGCGCCTACGCGGAGCTGATCGGGGAGGGCTGACCGGTGCCCGCGCTGCGACACGCCGGAACGGCACGGTACGGTCGACAGAACGGGAAACGTCGTTGATCGGGCCGATGAGCCACGGTGAAGCGAAGGAGTGACTGGTGACTGAGAGCGACCGCGGGTCCGGACCTCTGCCCGCGTCCGCGGCGGCCGGGTCGTCGGCGGCGTCGGACTCGACGTCGATCTTCGCCGGTGGTCTGTTCGGGGTCACGGAGCCAGACTCCGCCGATGAGGTCATCGGCGGCGTCGACGGCCTGTCGTCGGGGACGGCGCTGCTGGTCGTCAAGCGCGGACCGAACGCCGGCTCACGCTTCCTGCTCGACCGCGACAAGGTGACCGCCGGTCGGCATCCGGAGAGCGACATCTTCCTGGACGACGTGACGGTGTCCCGTCGACACGCCGAGTTCCGCCGGACGGCCGAGGGATTCGAGGTTGCCGATATAGGTTCGTTGAACGGCACCTATGTCAACCGCGAGCCCATCGAGGTGTCCCCGCTGACCAACGGCGACGAGGTTCAGATCGGCAAGTTCCGGCTGGTGTTCCTGTCGGGCGACCAGGCCCAGGGCGACACCAGGTCATGAGCGAAGCCGGTCCACCGACCGGGCCGATGGCGTTGGGGGCAGTGGGGCGGCTCGTCGGGCGACCGGTGGTGCCCGGGTCTGGCCAGCCGATCGCGAACGGGTGCGGGTGAGTTCACGATGTCGACGTCATTAGCCGAGTCCGATCCACCGACGAACACCCGGCTGTCCATCGGCGCCGTCGAGGCCCAGCTCAAGCCGGAGTTCCCCGAGGTCACCATCTCCAAGATCCGGTTCCTGGAGTCCGAGGGCCTGGTCACCCCACACCGGACGCCGTCCGGCTACCGGCAGTTCAGCCCGGCCGACGTCGGCCGGCTGCGCTACGTGCTGGCCGCCCAGCGCGACCAGTACCTGCCGCTGAAGGTGATCAAGGACCATCTGGACGCCATCGATCGGGGTCTGGAGCCCGCCCGTCCGGAGGCCCGGATGCCGGCGGCCCTGCATGCCGCCGAGGCGCCGACGCCGCGGGAATTCGCCACCGGCACCGAGATTCGGATGACCCGGGCCGAACTGCTCGTGCATTCGGGCCTGAGCGCGACCTCGCTGGCCGAACTGGAGCAGTTCGGTCTGCTGGCGGCCGGGCCGGGCGGGTACTTCGACGCGGACGCCGCGCATGTCGCGTCGACCTCGGCCGAGCTGCTGGCCGTGGGGCTGGAGCCTCGGCACCTGCGGTCGTTCCGGACGGCGGCGGACCGGGAGGCCACCCTGATCACCCAGCTCGTCTCGGCGCAGGCCCGGCAACGCGACCCCGATGCCCGGGAACGGGCGGGGGCCGAAGCCGCGCAGTTGGCGGCCACCGTTCTGCGGCTGCACTCGCAGCTGGTCAAGGCCGGACTGCGTCGGGATCTCGGCCGTTGATGACCCTTCTCCGGGCGCCCACGGCGTTGCTTTCCGGCCGGCCACGGCCTGCGCGGCGAACCTCGTCGGGCGTGTAGCGTTTCGAGGTGACGGAGAAAGGCACACCGAGATGATCGAGATGCGGATCGTCGGCGTCCGGGTCGAAATGCCGACCCAGCAGCCGATTCTGATGCTGACCGAGGTCAACGGTCCGCGCAGCCTGCCGATCCTGATCGGTTCCGCCGAGGCCACCGCCATCGCGATGCATCAGCAGGGGGTGCGGCCGCCGCGTCCGCTGACCCATGACCTGCTCGGGAACGTGATTGCCGCGCTCGGTCGCTCGGTCACCCAGGTGCGGGTGGTCGACTTCCGGGAGGGCACCTTCTTCGGTGAGCTGGCCTTCGACAACGGCACCACGGTCTCGGCCCGGCCCTCCGATGCGATCGCCCTGGCCGTGCGGGTCGACATTCCGGTGTTCGTCGAGGAATCGGTCCTCGCCGAGGCCGGCATCGTCATCCCGGAGAGCCCGGAAGAGGAAGGCTCGGACGACGCGGCGGAGGTCGGGGACGCCGAGGACGAGGTCGAACGGTTCCGCGAGTTCCTCGATTCCGTGTCGCCCGACGACTTCGGCGGCGAGCAGAAGCCCTGACCGGCTGGGTGCCGTGGACGGCGTCGGGCAATCCGACCCCGCCGGGTTTGCCGGGCGCGCCCTTTGCGCGGTGGTTGGCGGGTCTGCTCGGTGGTTGGCGGGCATCGTGCGCTCGGCCGCGGAGGTCACAAAGCGATAACCCCAGGCGCAGCCGGCGGACACGCCAGCCCCGGACGTTGACCCCCGGCCCGGCACGGGCCTACCGTCATCAAGTCACGCACATGTGATTCCGGCCGCGACAGCGGTCCCGATGAATGTTCTTCCTTGGAGAGGTGGCGGGATGGTCGAGCAGGAGCAGGCTGCTCTGTTCCCGAACACGTCCCTGCCGGACGAACACGTCGGTTACCGCGGGCCGACGGCCTGTAGCGCGACCGGCATCACGTACCGGCAGCTCGACTACTGGGCGCGGACGGGCCTGGTCGTCCCCACCGTGCGTGGCGCCCAGGGTTCGGGCAGTCAGCGCCTGTACTCGTTCAAGGACATCCTGGTGCTCCGAGTGGTCAAGCGGCTGCTGGACACCGGGGTCTCGTTGCAGAACATCCGGGTCGCGGTCGAGCACCTGCGGGCCCGCGGGGTCGAGGATCTGGCCGGGGTCACCCTGTTCTCCGACGGCACGACCGTCTACGAGTGCACGTCGCCCGAGGAGATCGTCGACCTGCTGCAGGGCGGCCAGGGTGTGTTCGGCATCGCCGTCGGCGGCACCATGAAGGAGATCACCGGCTCGCTGGCCGAGTTCCCGCAGGAGCGGGTCGAGGGCGATCGGGTGGTCCCCGTCGAGCGCGACGAGCTGTCCGAGCGCCGGCGCGCCCGCACCGCCGGCTGACTGACCGCCTCCATCCGGCGCGGCCACCCAGCGGGACGGCCGGCCGGACTGCGTTTCCGCGGCAACGCCGGTGTCAGGTATCCCACCCACCCCTTCATGGCCGACGGCCGGCTCTCCGACGCCGGTGGTGGGCCAGTGGTGGTCGCCAGCCCGGGTCGTATGGGTCGAGCTGGCGCCGAGAGCGCGCCCACGGACGAGGAGCGCGCGGCTTGCTCCGCCGGTGCTGCGCGCCCGCGGAGCGCTGCGGGCCGTCGGCATCCAGGCGGCGCCGGTGGCGCCCCGCTCCCGGCCAAGGTCAGGTTCGATGAGCCGTCCCCCGGTCGGGCGCCACTTTCGTTCGCGCAACTAATGAGGTAAACTAATGACATGACCGATGACCACTCCGTGCCGCAGGGGCCGGACCCGGCTGTGCCGGGCCTGCCCCCGCTGGACCTGGAGTCGGTGGCCGCCCTGCGCGGCGCCGTGCTCCGGCTGGGTCGTCGGCTGCGCTACCAGACATTGGGCGACGGCGACCTGTCCGCGACCGAACTGGCCGTGCTCGGCCGGATCGGCCGGTGCGGACCGATGGCCCCCAGCGCGCTGGCGCGGGCCGAGCACGTCAAGCCGCCGTCGATGACCAAGGTGATCGAGAGCCTGGAAGAACGCCACCTCGTGCGCCGCGACCCGCATCCGACGGACCGACGGCAGTGCCTGATCTCCCGCACCGACAAGGGGGAGGCATTCGTCCTGGAGACCCGTCGACGGCGGACCGCGTGGCTCGCGCAACAGATGAGTGAGCTCTCCCCGGACGAGCGCGCGACGCTGCTGGCGGCCGGGCCCGTGCTGGACCTGCTGGCGGACCGGCCATGACGACCCGACGCGTCCAGATCCGCCGGCACGACGCCGGTCGGTCGAACGCCCCACGCCGCCCGGACCATCGAGCGGGCCGTGGCGGCGGGTCGTGCCCCGCGACGGGTCCGACCGGGCCGGTGGGCGGGACGGCGGCTGCGCTCGATCGGATGATCGACACCACCGACGGGCCGGGGCCGAACAATGCTGCCGGGAGGGGATCGAGCACCGGTGTCCGGCCGCCGAACGAGGCGTACCCGGTCGCCGGTGTCGACCGGCCGACTGATCGGCGCCCGGCCCCGGACGACGCGCGATCGAACGAAGTCGGCCGGGCGATGAATGCCCGACCCGCGGGCTCCGTCGCCCCACCCGTACCGCCGCCGCCGGCACCGACGGCAGAGCCGACAGGGACGACAACGCCGACTGGGGCGACACCGACCGAACGATCCCGGCCCAGCACCTTCGCCGCGCTGCGGGTGCGCAACTACCGGCTCTTCTTCGCCGGCCAGATCGTGTCGAACACCGGTACCTGGATGCAGCGGATCGCCCAGGACTGGCTCGTCCTGGAGTTGACGAAGTCGCCGCTGGCGGTCGGCATCACGACGGCGCTGCAGTTCCTGCCGATGCTGCTGTTCGGGCTGTGGGGCGGGCTGATCGCCGACCGCTACCCCAAGCGGCGGCTGCTGCTGATCACCCAGGCGTCGATGGGCGCCCTCGCCGTGCTGCTGACCGTTCTCACCCTGACCGGGGCAGTCGAGGTGTGGCAGGTCTACGTGATCGCGTTCGGCCTTGGCCTCGCCACGGTGGTGGACAATCCGACCCGCCAGACGTTCGTCAACGAGATGGTGCCGACCGAGCTGGTCCGCAACGCCGTCGGGCTGAACTCAGGCAATTTCCAGCTGGCCCGGATGCTCGGGCCCGCGGTCGCCGGCGTGCTCATCGCCGCCGTCGGCATCGGCTGGGCATTCGCGTTCAACGCGCTGAGCTTCGTGGCCGTGCTGGTCGCCCTGCTGATGATGCGACCCGCCGAGCTGCAACGGCTGCCGCACGCAACCCGGGCCCGCGGCCAGCTCCGGGAGGGGCTGCGCTACGTGCGGCAGAACCCGATCCTGCTGTGGCCCATCGTGCTCGTCTTCTTCATCGGGACGTTCGGCTACAACTTCGCGATCATCCTGTCCGCGTACACCCAGAACGTCTTCCAGTCGGGCGCGGACCTGTACGGCCTGCTGAATACGGCGATGGCGGCCGGTTCCGTCACCGGGGCCTTGTTCGCCGCTCGGCGAACGTCGGCGAGCCTGCCGGTGCTGTTCTCGTCGGCGGCCGGCTTCGGCCTGGGCCTGGTGGTGCTCGGGTTGACCCCGTGGTTCTGGCCGTTCTTGATCCTGCTGGTCGTGGTCGGGTTCGTCTCCGTCACCTTCAACACGTTGGGCAACGCCACGGTCCAGCTGTCCAGCTCCCCGGAGCTGCGCGGCCGGGTGATGAGCCTGTACATGCTGGTCTTCATGGGCGGCACGCCGATCGGCGCGCCGATCGTCGGGGCCATCACCCAGCAATGGGGGGCGCCGACCGCCCTGGTCGTCTCGGGCCTGATCTGCCTGCTCGCCGCGGTCGGTGCGGCGGTGTTGGCGGCCCGGTCGGAGGGTTCGTCGCTGCGGATCCGGGTGCCGGCGGCGGTGCGTCGGGTGGCCGGTCGGGCGCGGCTCGCCCACTGACGGCGGGGCGTGGTTCCCGAACGGATGACGACCCGCTGGTCGTGTGACGTCGGGCGAGAATGACCATCACCACACCAATCCATGACTCAGAGTGCATATCGACGCACCCAGGTTGTAGCCCTTTCGGGCGAACAAGCCGGCCGAATCCGATTGCTGATGGTCGTCTTCGTATACTCAGCGTTGATCAATGCCCGGGGGCGGTGCCGCACTGTCGTGGTCGTCCCGATGTGCTCCGACGCCTGAACACTCCGGGGGGATCCGGCCCATGGAAGACGCGAGCTTCGGTCCGTACGAATTGCGCGGCCTGCTCGGCCGCGGTGGCATGGGCGTGGTCTACGAGGCGTTCGACCGTGAGCAGAACCGGGTGGTCGCGCTCAAGCTGCTGCCCAAGGCGCTGATCCAGGACGAGGGCTTCGTCGAGCGGTTCCGCCGGGAGTCGTTCGCCGCGGCCCGCCTGTCCGATCCGCACGTCATTCCGATCCATCGCTACGGGGACATCGACGGCCGGTTGTACCTGGACATGCGACTGGTCCGCGGGCGCGACCTGGGCCAGGTGATCGAGCAGGACGCCCCGCTGCCGGTCTCCCGCGCGGTGTCGTTCATCGCCCAGGCGGCCGAGGCACTGGACGCGGCGCACGCCGACAATCTGGTCCATCGGGACGTCAAGCCGTCAAACCTGCTGGTGACCCGGCACGATTTCGTCTACCTGGTCGACTTCGGGATCGCGCACGTCTTCGGCATGTCGACCAGCGGCCAGGCGCTCACCGCGACGGGCGCCACCATCGGGACGCTCGACTACATGGCGCCCGAGCGGTTCACCGGCCGCGGTGAGGTCGACGCCCGGGCCGACGTGTATTCGCTGGCCTGCGTGCTCTACGAAAGCCTGACCGGACAACGGCCCTACCCGGTGGACGGGTTGCCCGCGCTCATGCACGCCCACCTGGACTCCCCGGCCCCGCGAGCGGGCGCGGTCCGGCCGGACGTGCCGGCCGCACTGGACCGGGTGATCGCGATCGGGATGGCCAAGGACCCGGCGGCGCGGTATCCGAGCACCGGGGACTTGGCTCGCGCCGCCACACAGGCGGTCCACGGAGCCGCGCACGCACCCGGCGTAGGGGTGACCCTGCCGGGCGTCGGGATCACCCATCCGCCAACCGACCCGCGCATCCCGTCGCCCGACGCCGGCGCCGGCACCCCCGCCCCGGCGACCCTGCTGGGGCCGGGCGCGACCCCAGGCCGGGGCGGTCCACCTGCCCCGCCGACCCTGCTCGGGCCGGGCGCGCCCGCACGCCCGGGTGGTCCGCCCCCTCCGCCGACCTTCGGCGCGCCCGTCACCGTCCCGGCCGGTGGTGGCCCAGACGGCCGGCGCCCCCGCGCGGCCGTCTGGCTGGTGGCCGCTGCGTCGGTCATCGTGGTTGCCGCCGTTGCCGGCATCCTGGTCTGGCGGCTGACCGGAGGCGTCACGACGGCCGGCGGGCGGGAGACCGCCGGCCCGGTGGCGGCGACGGAACCGGCCGCAGCCTCGGCCCCGCCATCGGGGCCATCGCCGGTTCCGGCGCCGGCGCCGCCCGTCTCGTCCGCGCCGACCTCGGCGCCGCCGGGCACGGTGGTGGTGACCAGCACCGTGCAGCAGACCGTCACCCAGGCCCAGCCGTTCACCCCGGCCCCGCAACCACTGCCGGAGCCGGTGCGCGGGTCGGGGGATCTCGGGCTGGCCACGCCCATCGCCAACGTCGGCTGTACCAGCCAGTACCTGACGTTCGTGCACTCGGCCACCACGCCCGGCGCGTACCAGCAGGAGGTGGCCTCGATGCTGGCCGCCTTCCCCGGTTCGTCCTACCTGCGAACCGATGCCTCCTGCGGCTCGCTGGCCCCGAATCTGAACGGGAACCCCATCTACGGGGTCTATCTCGGGCCCTTCGGCCGAGACGACGCCGCGTGTGCGGCCCGGCCGACCGCGTCGAGCTACGTGAAGGTGTTGGCCACGGGCGTCGGGCCGGACGAATCCGCGATCGAGTGCTGACCCCGGGAGCGGCACCCGGGCTGCTCCTGGTGGTCGACGGGCGGCGGGTCCCGGTGCCGGCCGGGGCGCCGTTCGTGGTCGGTCGCGGGCCCGGCGCCCACCTGGATCTGGCGCACCCGAAGGTGTCCCGGCGGCACCTCGTGCTGGTGGCGACCGGGGCCGGTTGGGTGATCACCGACCACAGCAGCAACGGCACCTACGTCGGGCCCCACCGGATCGAGCGGCTGGACGTTCGTCAGCCCTTGGTCCTGCGGCTGGGCGGCGCGGACGACGGGGCCGTGCTCCAGGTCCTGCTCGGCGGCGTCCCGGACGCCGGACCGTCGCCGTCGGATCCGGGGCCGACCCAGGTGCACACGGTGCGCGGCCGGAAGCGAGTGACGGTGGGTCGCCTGCCGGGCAACGACGTCGTCCTCGACGACCTGCTGGTGTCCCGGAACCATGCCGTGCTGGAGCGGCGCGGGTCGCAGTGGCAGCTGACCGATCTGGGCTCGGGCAACGGCACCTTCGTCAACGGCCGGCGGATCGACTCGGCCGTGATCACCCCGGCCGACGTGATCGGCGTGGGCCGATCGTTGCTTCGACTCGATGGCGACACCCTGATCGAGACGGCGGACCGGGGCGGTCCCGGGTTCGCCGCCGACAGCCTGACCGTGACGACCGGCAAGGGTCGAACCCTGCTGCAGGGAGTGGGATTCGAGCTGCCGCCGACCAGCCTGCTCGCGGTCATCGGGCCCAGCGGCGCCGGCAAGTCGACGTTGTTGGGCGCGCTCACCGGGTCGCGGCCGGCCGACTCGGGCAGCGTGCACTACGGCGACCGCGATCTGTACCGGGACTACGACGAGCTGCGGCACCGCATCGCCGTCGTGCCGCAGGACGACGTGCTGCACACCCAGCTGACCGTCCGGCAGGCGCTGCAGTACGCCGCGCGGCTGCGCTTCCCGGCCGATACGGCCGAATCGGATCGCCGCGCCAGGATCGATGAGGTGCTGGCCGAACTCGGCCTGACCGCGCACGCCGACCAGCGGATCTCCAGTCTGTCCGGTGGGCAACGCAAACGGACCAGCGTCGCCCTCGAGCTGTTGACCAAGCCCTCGTTGCTGTTCCTCGACGAGCCCACCTCCGGGCTCGATCCCGGGATGGATCGATCGGTCATGCACACCCTGCGGGACCTTGCCGACGAAGGCCGCACCGTCGTGGTGGTCACCCACAACGTGGCCAATCTGGCGTTGTGCGACCGGGTGCTGGTGCTCGCGCCGGGCGGCTGGGTGGCGTACTACGGACCGCCGGACGAGGCGCTGCACTACTTCGGCCAGGCGGACTTCGCCGAAGTGTTCCAGCTGCTGCCGGCCCGGGACGGCGAGTTCTGGGCCACCCGCTTCGCCGGCTCCGCCGCCGGCCAGCACGGTGCGCGGGCGGATCCGGCCCGCCGGGTGGCCGGTGCGTCGATGACCGGCGTCGACGGCCGGGCGGGGGTGATGGCGCACCGGCAGCAGGGCGCCGGGCGTCAGTTCGGCGTGCTCAGCCGCCGCTACCTGGCGGTGATCGCCGCCGACCGGCAGTACGCGATCTTCCTGGCCGCGCTGCCGCTGGTCCTGAGCCTGTTGGCCCGGGCCGTTCCCGGTTCGGCCGGGCTGTCCGTGAGCGCCGCGGTCGCCGGGGACGACCCCCAACCGCAACAGCTGTTGCTCGTGCTGATCATCGGCGGCTGCCTGATGGGCACCGCCGGCGCGGTCCGCGAACTCATCAAGGAACGTCCCATCTACCTGCGGGAACGGGCCATCGGCCTGGGTATCGGACCGTATCTGGCGTCCAAGATCGTCGTCCTCGGGCTGGTGACCGCGATGCAGTCGGCATTGTTCGTCGCGTTGGCCACCCTGGGGCGTGAGCCCCCCGACTCGGCGGTGCTGCTGGGGTCCGGATCCGTCGAGGTCGGGCTCGCCGTGCTGGCCGTCACCGTGACGTCGATGATCCTCGGGCTGGCGATCTCCGCGGGCATCGACAACGCCGACCGCGGCATGCCGCTGCTGGTTCTGGTGATCATGGTCCAGCTCGTCCTGTGCGGCGGCCTCTTCGCGGTCGACGACCGGCCGGTCCTGGAGCAGCTGTCGTGGTTCGTGCCGGCCCGCTGGGCGTTCTCGATGGCGGCGGCCACCGTCGACCTCAGCCCGATCGTGCGCGGCACCGCGGACCCGACCTGGGAGCACGCCGTCCAGACCTGGCTGTTCGACGCCGGCGCGCTGGTCCTGCTGGCGGCGGCCTTCACCGCGCTGACCTGGGTGCTGCTGGCCCGGCTCGATCCGCGGCCGGCCCGCGCGCGTCCCTGACGGACCGCTACGAGCGACTGGCGCGGATACCATCCGACGATGAGCAACGAAGCCCGAACCCGGCATCGTCGCGTGCGCCGCGCTCTCGTCGGCGTCGGAACCGTCCTCGCACTGACGGCGGTGTCCGTCGCCACCGCCGCGCCCGCGCAGGCGGCCGTCTCGGAGCTGGCCAACTATCCCGGTTACGGCGTCGTCGTCGCGTGCAAGACCCTCGAATACGGCGGGTACGGCCCCGTCTGGCGCATCCAGCTGGTGGCGGCGAGCAACGTCGGCAAGGTGGTCAGCGGCAAGGTCGTCGTCACCCGCGCCGGCGCCTACATCGGTGAGACGTCCACCTCCGGCCGAAACGGTCGTTGGGGGGTGTCCTACGTCTATGCGTCGGCGTACTTCAGCGACAGCTACCGGGCAACAACCGGGTTCGGCGAACTCGACGGGCGCGGCGCGGGTGGTACGTCGGACCTGCGCCCCGTGACCGCCATCGCGAACTGCTGAGGCCGGTCGCCCGGTCGCGACGCCGCGCGACAACCGGTGGGAGGGCCACCGCCGCAGGTGGCCGCCGGCCGGCGCCCGGCCGCGCTGGTAACCTCGGTGCCGTCACCGACCCCCTGCGGGAGAGTGTCCGGCCGCACCGAACCAGGTCACCGCGCGCGCCGGGCCGCCGAAGGAGCAAGCCTCCCCGCCAATCTCTCAGGCCACCGAACCGCCGGGGCGAGACACCTCTGGAACCGGGCGTACCACTTGCCGGGCGACTGAGGGGGAGGCGGATTCTCGGCCCTACGGGAAGGTGACCCTCATGACCACTGTTTCGACCCCTCCGTCAAGCGCGATGACCGGGACCAGCGCGACGTTCGCCGACCGGCACATCGGTCCGGACGCCGACGGCCTGCGGCGGATGCTGGAGCTGCTCGACCAGGCCGACCTCGATGCACTCGAGGCCGCGGCCGTGCCGGCGACCATCCGGGACGGCCGGGGACTCGATCTGCCGGCCCCGGCGTCGGAGGCGCAGACCCTGGTCGAGCTCCGCGCGCTGGCCGAGAAGAACCGCCCGATGGTGCAGATGATCGGGTTGGGCTACCACGACACGGTCACCCCCGGGGTGATCAAGCGCAACGTGCTGGAGAACCCGGCCTGGTACACCGCCTATACGCCCTACCAGCCGGAGATCTCGCAGGGCCGGCTGGAGGCGCTGCTGAACTTCCAGACCGCCGTTGCCGACCTGACCGGCCTGGACATCGCCAACGCCTCGATGCTCGACGAGGGCACCGCGGCGGCCGAGGCGATGACTCTCATCCGGCGCACCGCCAGGTCCAAGTCCAACCGGTTCGTGGTGGACGCCGACACCTTGCCGCAAACGATCGCCGTCATCCGGACCCGGGCCGAACCGATCGGCATCGAGGTGGTCGTCGCCGACCTGAGTGATGGCGTGCCGGACCTCCCCGTCGGCGACTTCTTCGGGCTGCTGCTGTCCTACCCCGGCGCGTCCGGGGCGATCCGGGACCACCGGGAGCTGATCGCGTCGGCTCACGAGCGGGAGGCCAAGGTCGTCGTCGCGACCGACCTGCTCGCGCTGACCCTGCTGACCCCGCCCGGCGAGATCGGCGCGGACGTCGCCGTCGGCTCGGCGCAACGGTTCGGCGTGCCGCTGGGCTTCGGCGGTCCGCACGCCGGGTTCATCGCCGTCCGGGCCGACGTGCAACGGCAGTTGCCCGGCCGGTTGGTCGGGGTCTCGCACGATTCGCACGGCACGACCGCGTTCCGGCTCGCGTTGCAGACCCGGGAGCAGCACATCCGCCGGGAGAAGGCGACCAGCAACATCTGCACCGCGCAGGTCCTGCTCGCCGTGATGGCGTCGATGTACGCGGTCTACCACGGGCCGGACGGGTTGCGCCGGATCGCCGGGCGGATCCACACCGACGCCGTGCTGCTCGCTGCGGCGCTGCGGGACGGCGGGCTGACCGTCGAGCACGAGCACTTCTTCGACACCGTCCGGGTCGCCGTGCCCGGCCGGGCCGCCGCGGTGCTGGCCGCGGCGCGCGAGCGGGGCATCAACCTGTGGGCCGACGGCGACGATGCGGTGCAGATCAGCGTGGGGGAGTCGACCACGCCGGAGCACCTGTCCGCGGTGCTCGCCGCCTTCGGCGCCGCGGCGGACCTGGGGGAGCCGGCCACAATCCTGCCCGGCTGGGCGACTCGCACCACGGACTACCTGACCCACCCGGTCTTCCACGCCCACCGCAGCGAGACGGCGATGCTCCGCTACCTGCGCAGGCTCTCGGACATGGACCTGGCGCTGGACCGGTCGATGATCCCGCTCGGCTCCTGCACGATGAAGCTCAACGCCACCACCGAGATGGAGGCGGTCACCTGGCCGGAGTTCGCCGGCATCCACCCGTTCGCGCCGGCTCAGGACGCCGCCGGCTACCTCGAACTGATCGAGCAGCTGTCGGCGTGGCTGTGCGAGATCACCGGGTACGCCGCCGTCTCCCTGCAGCCCAATGCCGGGTCGCAGGGCGAGCTCGCCGGATTGCTGGCTATCCGCGCCTACCACCGGGCCAACGGTGACGACGCTCGCACCGTCTGCCTGATCCCGGCGTCGGCGCACGGCACCAACGCGGCCAGCGCGGTGATGGCCGGCATGCGCGTGGTCGTCGTGGGGACGTCGACAACTGGTGACATTGATATGGCCGACCTGCGCGCCAAGATCGACAAGCACGCCGCCGAGCTGGCCGCGATCATGGTCACCTACCCGTCCACGCACGGCGTGTACGAGGACACCATCACCGAGCTCGCGGACCTGGTACACGCCGCCGGTGGGCAGGTCTACGTCGACGGCGCCAACCTGAACGCGCTGGTCGGGGTGGCCCGGCCGGGTGCGTTCGGCGGCGACGTCTCGCACCTGAACCTGCACAAGACCTTCTGCATCCCGCACGGCGGCGGCGGGCCGGGCGTCGGACCGGTCGCGGTCGCCGCGCACCTGGCGCCGTACCTGCCCAACCACCCGCTGGCCCCGGCGGCCGGGCCGGCCACCGGTGTCGGGGCGATCGCCGCCGCGCCGTTCGGGTCCGCGTCGATCCTGCCGATCAGCTGGGCCTTTGTGCGGATGATGGGGGGCGCCGGGTTGCGCCGGGCCACCTTGACCGCGGTGGCCGCGGCCAACTACATCGCCCGGCGGCTGGACGAGCACTACCCGGTGCTGTACACCGGCGCCGGCGGATTCGTCGCCCACGAGTGCATCCTGGACCTCCGGCCGATCACCTCCGGCGTCGGTGTGACCGTCGACGACGTGGCGAAAAGGCTGGCGGACTACGGTTTCCACGCGCCGACCATGTCATTCCCGGTGGCCGGCACGCTGATGGTGGAGCCGACGGAGAGCGAGGACCTGGCCGAGATCGACCGGTTCTGCGACGCGATGATCGCCATCAAGGGCGAGATCGACCGGGTCGGTGCCGGCGAATGGCCGGTGACCGACAACCCGCTGCGCGGGGCCCCGCACACCGCGGCGGAACTCGTGGGGGAGTGGCAGCACCCGTACTCCCGCGCCGAGGCGGTCTTCCCGGCCGGGGTGTCGCCGGCGCACAAGTACTTCCCGCCGGTCGGCCGGATCGACGGTGCCTTCGGGGACCGCAACCTCGTCTGTTCGTGCCCGTCGCCGGAGGCCTACGCCTGAGCCGGGGCCGACCTGACCCGGCCCGCCCGTGGACCATCGGTTCGACCGTCTGTCCTCGCTCCGCTGCCGTTCGACGGCCGAATTGTCACGGCGAGGTTACGGTTGAGTGATGGACCGGCGCCTGGTCGGTGTTGCCCTGGTCGTCGTCGCCCTCGCGGCGGTGATGGTCGCCCCCGTGCTGTCCGGAATCAGGTCGATCGGCACGGCGGTGCCGATCGCCCTGCCGTCCCCGCCGGCGGTCGGCGACTGCGTCGCCCGGTTGCCGGCCGACGTCACCAACTCGGGGCAGGCGCCGCCGCAGCTGTCGATGGATCGGGTGCTGCTCGGCCCGTGCCAGGGCCTGATCGCCGGTGAGGTGGTCGCGTACTGGCCGGACGAGGCCGCCCTGGTCGACGCGCCGCGATCGCGCCGGGCCGGCCCCTGCTACTCCCCGCTGGCCCAGTTTGCCGGGCTCACCTTGGACGCCAGGTCCACCGGTGCGGCCGAACCCTGGCTGGTGGAACCGGTGTCGTGGCGGCCCACCCTGGCCTACCAGTCCTTCCTGATCGCGCCGACCGACCTCGAACGCCGCGCCGGCCGCGCCTGGTCGGCGTGCGTGATCGCCCCGGCCGGCGGGCAGCCGTACCGGGGCAGCCTGGCCGGCTCGTTCGGCATCGGCACGCTTCCGGTGGGCTTCGGCTCGTGCTGGACCTCCGACCCGTCGGGACAGCTCGCCGGCCCGGCGGAGTGCGCGCGGCCGCACACCGCGCAGCTCCTGGCGACGGGCTGGACCGGACCCTACGGGTCGAGCCCGGACGCCGAGGTCGTTTCCTCCTGCCAGCGGGTGGCCGCGCGGGTGATGGAGACCGCCGACCCGGCCCGCGGCGGGCAGCTGACCTTCGTCGCCGACCGGATGGGCGTGGTCGCCGCGCAGTGGAGTGGAAATCCCTCCACACTCGGCTGTTTCGTGACGTCGGCGGACCGGCGGCCGCTGATCGGACTGGTCACCGGCATCCGTGACGGACCCCTGCCGTTCGCGTCGTGACCGCCGACCGGGGCTCCTCGGCCCGCCGCCTGCTCGGCATCGGACTGGTGCTTCTGGTCGCCCTGGGGCTGCCCGCGGCCGCCCGGTGGAACGGGCTGCATATCGCCGGGTCGGCGGTGGTCGCCCGGACCGTCGGCGTGCCGGGTGTCGGGGACTGCGTGGCGGCGCTGGACGGACCCACCCCACCTCTGATGCCCCTGGTGTTCGGCATCAGCGCGGCCGTCGTCGACGAGGGGGCGGTGGTCTTCTCGACCTGTGTCGGCGCGCACGTCGGTGAAGTGGTGGCCTTCCGCCGGGATCTCTCCGGCCCGGATGCCGGCGCCCGGGCGAGCGCGGCCGGTCAGTGGTGCACCGACGTCGCTGCGACCTACCGGGAGCACCTGCGGTGGCAGGTCGCCGCGGTCGCGGCCGGTGTGTGGTCACCCGCGATCGTGCAGCGGTTCGTGGCCGTGCCGAGCGCGCCGGGCCCGGACGGGTGGTCCGTCTGTGCGGTCCTGGCGCCCGGCCTGGAGCGATACCAGGGGTCGTACCAGCGGTCGATGGCGGATTCCGCCGCTCCGACACCCTTCGGTTCCTGCCGATCCGGACAGCGGCCGGACCGGCGGGTTTCCTGCGGCGCGGCCCATGGCGAGCAGGTCTTCGGCACCCTGCTGGCGGGGGCGACGCCGACCCTGGACAGTTGCCGGGCCCTGGTGGGCCGGCTGACGTCGATGACCGACCCCACCGGCGGCGGGCGGCTCGAGGTGGGCCTGGCCGACCCCGAGTCTGCGGCGACCTGCCGGGTGCGCGTGGTCGGATCACAACGGCTGACCGGAACGCTGCTCGGCCTGGGCGACGGGCCGCTGCCGCTGGTCGCAGGGTAGGGCGTAGCGGTCGTCGGTCCGTCGCCCGGATCCGCGCCCCCCCGGACCCGTCGACTCGCGCCGCGCCCCCCCCGGACCCGTCGACTCGCGCCGCGCCCCCCCGGACCCGTCGACTCGCGCCGCGCCCCCCCGGACCCGTCGACTCGCGCCGCGCCCCCCCGGACCCGTCGACTCGCGCCGCGCCCCCTCGGACCCGTCGACTCGCGCCGCGCCCCCCCGGACCCGTCGACTCGCGCCGCCCCCTCGGACCCGTCGACTCGCGCCGCCCCCTCGGACCCGTCGACTCGCGCCGCGCCCCTCGGACCCGTCGACTCGCCACATACGCAGGTTCAGAATCGATTCAGAAAGTGCATATGTGGCGAGTCGAGGCGCGGGGCGGGGCGGGCACCTGGGGCGGGGCGGGGCGGGACAGGCACGCGGCCCGGCGTCGGGCCGGTTGCCGCCGATGGCGTCAGCCCGAGGGCGTGGGACCCGCCGGCGCGCTCGGCAGGCCGGCCGACGCGTCGGGTCCGGCGGTGGCACCCGGGGACGTGGCAGCGGGCGCGCCGCTGGGGCTGCCGATGGCGGTGGCCAGGGCGGTCGCCACCGCGGGTCCGGCATCGGCGAGCTGGACGCCGGTGCCTGCGCCGACCTGCAGCCCGTGGTCGGTGAAGGCCGCTGTTCCGGACGATCCGCGCAGGTAGGCGAGGAAGGTGCTGGCCGCGTCGTCCATGGTCGGATCGACCCAGCTGGCGGTGATGGGCACGCCGAAGATCTGGTCGCCGGCGGCGTTGCCGCCAACGGTGACCGTGGCCAATCCCTGATGCTGGCCCTGGACCTGGGCGAAGTCGGCGGCGACGACCGGAACCGCAGCAAACCCCGCACCGCCGACCGCCAGTTGGTCCAACGCGTCGAAGGTGGTGGTCGGCGGGACCGCCGGTCCGCCGGCGGCGACCGCGGCCAGCGAACCCGCGTTTGCGGCGACGGCCGCCGGGTCGGCCGGCGCTCCGGTGAGCCCGGCGACGACGGACTGCAGGGCGTAGCTGGTGGCCCGGTTCATCGTCGGGTCCGGCAACGCCACGATCATTTTGCTGCCGTCGGGAAGAGTGATCGACCCGGTGGGCCCGGCCGCGGTCGGCAGATCCCGCCACTGCAGGTTCGCCGCGGCGACCGCGTTCGCGTTGGCCGAACTCATGGCCAGCACGACCGGCGAGACGGCCATCGGAGCGGGGTTCCGACCCGCGGTCATCGCCGAATTGGTCGACTCCAGACTCGCCAGGTCGGCCGCACTGTCCGGGAACCACATTGCGGGGGGTTGGCTCGGCTCGCCGACCCACCCTCCGGCCAGCGCAGTCGCCGCGTCCGGTCCGGGCACCGTCGTCACATCGGTGGTGACGCAGGCCGACCGCGCCACCGGGCCGGTCGCGTCGAATGCCGCCGCGGCCGCCTCGATCGACGGTGCTGCGGCGGGGGCGGCGACCACTTGCAGGACCACCTGGCTCGAACAGGTCGCCTGCTCGTCGTCCTGGGTGATCAGCACGAAAGCGGTCACCGCTCCGATGACCACTACGGCGGCGACAGCGGTCACGATGATCCACGGAGCGACCCGTCGGCCGCCGGTGCCCGATCCGTGGCGTGACGTCATGAAGCCTCCTGGTCGCCGGGTGCGCGCCGACGAACACGTCGGCGGGGCCGTCGGCTCCCCGCTGACCGGACGACGGGCGCGGACCGCCACTGTAACCAAGAGCCACCGCGGGGCCTGCTCCGAACGGGTCGACGCACCCGACCTGAGCTGGCCAGTGGGGTCGGCCCGGGGTGGTCCCCTTCCGGGGTCACGACTCCGGGTGAACCCCTATTTCCGTGCCCGCACGGTCCGGGGGCCGCCCGAAATGATCCCCGGGTTGATCGCGGCGGGTGGAACCTCGGCGGCCGACCTGGAACGATGAGAATCACCGCGGACGTGCGGGGGCGCGGGAGCGTGCAACTGGCGAGAGGACATCATCATGGCGAATCCGTTCACCAAGGCGTGGAAGTACCTGATGGCGCTGTTCTCGTCCAAGGTCGACGAATATGCCGATCCCAAGGTGCAGATCCAGCAGGCCATCGAGGACGCCCAGCGCCAGCACGCCGCGCTGTCCCAGCAGGCGGCGGCGGTGATCGGGAACCAGCGGCAGCTGGAGATGAAACTGACCCGGCAGATGGGTGACGTCGAGCGAATGTCGTCGTCGGCCCGGCAGGCGCTGGTCCTGGCGGACGAGCAGCGGGCAAAGGGCAACGCGGCGGAGGCCGACAAGTACGAGCAGACCGCCCAGGCGTTCGCGACCCAGCTGGTGGCCGCCGAACAGCAGATGGAGGACCTGAAGAAGATGCACGATCAGGCCCTCCAGGCGGCGCAGCAGGCGAAGAAGGCGGTGGAGAACAACGCCATGCAGCTGCAGTCCAAGCTGGCCGAGCGCACGAAGCTGCTCTCCCAGCTGGAGCAAGCCAAGATGCAGGAGCAGGTCTCGGCCTCCCTGCAGTCGATGTCGGCGCTGCAGGCGCCGGGCAACACCCCGTCGCTGGACGAGGTTCGCGACAAGATCGAACGCCGTTACGCGAATGCTCTCGGGGCGGCGGAGCTGCACTCCGACTCGGTCGAAGGCCGGATGCTCGAGGTGCAGAAGTCGACGCTCGACATGGCCGGCGCGGCCCGGCTCGATCAGCTGCGGGCGCAGATGCATCCCGAGCTGGCGGCCCAGCAGCCCCGATCCATCGATGCCGCCACCGGGACGACCGCCACCCCGGCCGCGCCGGCCGCGCAGCCGGCGGCGCTGCCCAACCAGCAGACCTGATCACGGCCATTCCCATGCGCAAGACCGCCATGGAGGTGTGGAACGCGGGCGCCGTCGTCGGACCGGGCCTCGACCTGGCCGCCCAGGTCGGGGCCACCGCCGCCGAGGCGGTGCGCTCGCGCCGCGAGCCGGCGCAAGTGGCGCGGCGTCGGCAGCGCGCCGCCCGACGACGGCTGCGGGCCTGGTCGGCCGGCACCGTGGTCACGGTCGCCGGCGGGGCCGGGGTGGTCGCGGTCGGCGGACTGTCCGCTCCGGTCATCGTGGCGTTGGTCTTCCTGTCGCTGGTGCTGACCCTGTGCGTCGTGCGGGGGATCCCGGTCGGCCGGCGACCTGCGCAACCGGAACCGGGTGGTCAACGCGCTGCCGCCGCCCTCGCCGCGACGGACGGCCGTGGTCGGCGAGCTGCGGGCGCCGATGACGCGCCTCGACGGCTACTCAGACGGGCTGCGGCGGCTGGTCGGGATGATCGGCCTGATCGAGGACGGCACGGTGCGGTCCGTTCGCGACGAGGTGATCGCCGCGGCCGACGCCACCGAACTGCGGCTGCGCGATCGGGCCGCCGAGGCGTCCACGCTGATCCGCGCCCGCCGACGGGCCGCCGCCGATGTCGGCGGCCAGTTGGACGGCACCATCGCGGCGATGCGCCGGGAGATCGATGACGGGGTGGCCGGGTACGGCGCTCTGGTGGTCGCAGCCAACGAAGCCGTGCACGCCACCAGGAGTCTGGCCCAGGGTGCCCCGGGGCAGACCCGGCCGCCGGCGATCGCGCCGGTCGCCCCCGAGACTGCCGCGCCCCCCGCGGTGCCGACCTGGGGAGCACCGGAACTGGCCGAGCGGATCGATCAGCTCCACGCGCTCGCGGCCGGGATGCGCGAACTCACCCGCTGACGGCGGATCCGGCGCCGGCCCGGAGTGCGGGCCACAACACGTCGAACAGGCGGTCCCCCAGGTCCGCGGCATCCGGGTCCAGGCTGAGCCCTCGGGCCGGCATCAGGGCCGGTCCGATCAGGGCCAGGGCGGCGACCTCGATGTCCAGGTCGGCCCGGAGTTCGCCGCGGTCCACGCCCTCCTGCAGCACGCTGTGCAGCCAGCGGCGTCGGGGCATGATCACCCGGTCGAAGTACTCGGCGTACAGGTCGGGCTGGCTCTCGCTGTACGCCAGCATGCGGGGCGTAATGCGGCCGAGCAGGCTGTCATTGTCGCGGGTGGTCAGATGGTGCAGCACGGCCCGGATCCGGTCGGCCGCCGCGACGGGTAACTGTGCCTTGGCCGCCATGAGCTCGTCGTTGATCGTCGCCAACGCGTCGATGACCAGTTCCTTCTTGCCCGGCCACCGCCGGTAGATGGTGGTCTTGCCGACGCCGGCGCGGGCGGCCACGGCCTCGATGGTCAGGGCGTGGAATCCGTCCTCGGCGAAGATCTGCAGGGCCGAGTCGGTGATGGCCCGATCGGTCCGTCGCTCGCGTGGGCGGCCCGGCCGGCGAGCCGGAATGCACCTAGGGTCGACGACGTCGGCCGCCGGGTCCGGGTCGCCCGCCGGGTTCGCCTCGCCGGGCACGTCGGCGGTCGGGTCCGCTTCATCAGCCTCCGGGTCCACGTCGGCGGTCGGGTCCGCTTCGTCAGCGTCCGCGTCCGCGATGGCCACCGGGTCCGCGTCGGCCACCGGGTCCGCGTCGGCCGTCGGGCCGTCGGCGGCCGGCGGCCCGACCGCGGGCCCCGCGCCCGGCCCGGGACGTGTGGCGCCCCGGGCCGATGCGCCGGAAACGGCCAGCGTCACCGATCTGGACCGATCTCATCCGGGTCGGGCCGGGCGTGCCGACCGCCGCGGGCCGTGCCGACCGCCGACCGGGGGTCGTCGTCGATCGCGGCGTGCCGTCCACCGGCCAGGTGCTGTGGCCTCGGCTGAGCGAGGGCGGGCACCGGGACCAGGTCTGCGGTGGTGCCGTCCGCCGGACCGGCCTGGTCGCCGTCGGCGGACCTGTCACCGACGGCCGGAGTGCCGGTCGGGCCGGCGGGATCGGCTCCGCCGGTGCCCGACCAGGCCGCGGCCTGCGCCTTGCTCGGAAGCCAGATCGCCACGATCAGCATCGCCAGGACCAGCAGGCCGACCGCGAAGGCGGTGGCCGTATGCAGTGCGGGCATGAACGAGTCGGTCGCTGCCTGCCGGAGCAGGTCGACGGCCTGCGCCGGCGCCTGGCCGGATGCGCTCAGCCGATCGGCGACCTCGTTGGTGCCGCCGATCGACTCGGTGGCCGCCGCGAATGCCTCCGGCGGCAGGCCCTTTCCCTCCAGCAGCGGCGTGATGTTGTTGCTGTAGACGGTGGTGACGATCGACGACAGGATCGCCACACCGAACACGGCGCCCACCTGACGGACGGTGTTCTGCACTGCCGATCCGGAACCCGATCGTTCCGGCGGCGTGGCCAGGGTCATCCGGGTGGTGGACGGGGCGATGGTGTTGCCCAGGCCGAAACCGAAGACCACGCCCAGCACGATCAGCATCCAGACCGGGGTCTCGGGAGTGACCAGGCTGAAGAAGACCATGCCGGTGGCGGCGAACGCCAGGCCGACCGGGATGACGACGCGCGCGCCGAAACGCTTGACCATCCCGGCGCTGCGCGGCGCGCCGAGCAACTGGCCAACCGCGAACGGCAGGACCAGCAGTCCGGCCTGCAGCGGAGTCCAGCCGCGGACGATCTGGTAGTAGAACGTGAGGAACAGCAGCGTGCCCTGCATCGCGGCGAAGGCCAGGGTGACCCCGGTCAACGGGACCGAGAACGACCGGATCTTGAACAGCGACAGGTCGATCGACGGGTGGGTGCTGCGGTACTCGTAGACCCCGAACCCGGTCAGCACGACGATCCCGAGCACGATGAAACCCCAGGTCGACGGAGCGCCCCAGCCGACCTCGGAGGCATTCTGGATGCCGTAGACGACGGTGAACAGACCGAAGACCGACAGCAGCAGACCGATCGGGTCCAGGCGCCCGGGTCGCGGGTTCTTCGTCTCCGGGACCAGGAAGAAAATCCCGATCAGGCCGACGATCACGATCGGCACGTTGATGAAGAAGACCGAGCCCCAGTCGTTGCCGGTCAGCCAGCTGAACCAATTCGGATGCTCGAGCAGCAGGCCGCCCAGCACCGGACCGATCGCGACCGCGCCGCCGACCGCGGCCGACCAGATACCGATCGCCCGGCCTCGCTCCTGCGGCGGGAAGATCACCGTGACGATCGACAACGACACCGGCATCACGGAGGCGCCGCCGACGCCCATCAGCGCGCGGTAGGCGATCAGCTCACCCGGGCTGTCCGCGAACGCGCACAACGCCGAGGCGACGCCGAAGAGCACCAGGCCGATCATCAGGATCCGCTTGCGGCCGAAGCGGTCACCGAGCACGCCCCAGGTGAACAGCAGGGCGGCGAAGGCCAGTGAGTAGGCGTTGATCGCCCAGACCAACTCGTTCTGCGTCGCATTCAGATCGATCTGGATCGTCTTGAGTGCGACGTTGAGGATGGTGTTGTCCAGGATGACCACGAGCAGGCCGACGACCAGGACGGACAGTGCCTTCCAGCGCTGCGGGTACAGGCCCCCCGGGCCGGGGCTGGTGGGGGAGTTGATGTGGGCGCCGGTGGGCGAACCGCCCGGGCCGGTGGCAGGTGAATCGGACATGGCGATGACTTTCGACGATGACGTCAGGACTGGTGCGGGATGGGCCGGACCGGGCCCGTGGTGGGGACTGATAGGCGGTGGCAGGGGTCGGCACTGACCGGGGCCGAGTCGATTCTGCTCCACGTCATTGCGAAACGCAACCGTTCCGTATCGTTACTTCGAGGGGTGCTTCAGTGCCTGTCATCGCCTGCGCCGGCGCAGGGCCACGATGCCGACGACGATCGAGGCGAGCAGGCCGGCGCCGATGACGAGTTGGCCGAGCGGGCTGGACAGGCCGGTGGGATCCATGGCGGCGAGTGTGCCCTCCGGGTCCGACAGTCGTCGGCCGGTCGCCTCAGTAGGGTGTTGGCGTGCGACTGACCGAACTCCGCGGATTGATGGCCGGCCATTTCGGACCGGCGCGGGCGTCCTCGGTCGCCGCGGATCACGTCTTCTCCGCGCTCGGGGGCCGGACGGTCGACCAGGCGGTCGACGCCGGCGAGGATCCCAAGGTCGTCTGGTTCGCCGTCTGTGACGACTTCGAGGTCCCCGAAGCCCTGCGGCACGGTTTGCCCGACTGACCCGGTCTGCCTCGCCTGTTCGGCGCCGGCCGTGCGGGTCCGGCCTCCGGGTGATCGTCCGGGCGTGTCCCGCGACACGCGGTGACGCAGCTTTGGCTCGAACAGGTGTACGTCTACAGTTGTCCCCATGCCCGAATCCCATCCACATTCCGGCCTGGTTCGGGGTGACTGTCGGAGCGGCCATCTAGCGTCGATCCCACAGGCAGACAGCAGCAGCCAACCAACGGAAACAACCAGCGAAAGGTACGGGGTGGGTTATGTCGGCACCGGATCGTGAGAAGGCGCTCGGCATCGCGCTGGCGCAGATCGAGAAGCAGTACGGCAAGGGCTCGATCATGCGGCTGGGCGACGAGGGCCGCGCACCCGTCGAGGTGATCCCGACCGGATCGATCGCCCTGGACGTGGCGCTGGGCATCGGCGGGTTGCCGCGGGGGCGGGTGATCGAGATCTACGGCCCGGAATCCTCCGGCAAGACGACGCTGACCCTGCACGCGGTGGCCAGCGTGCAGGCCAACGGCGGGATTGCCGCCTTCATCGACGCCGAGCACGCGCTGGATCCCGAGTACGCGCAGAAGCTGGGCGTGGACACCGATGCCTTGCTGGTGTCCCAGCCGGACACCGGTGAACAGGCGTTGGAGATCGCCGACATGCTGATCCGCTCGGGGGCCATCGACCTGGTGGTGGTCGACTCGGTGGCCGCGCTGGTGCCACGCGCGGAGATCGAGGGCGAGATGGGTGACAGCCACGTGGGTCTGCAGGCCCGGCTGATGTCTCAGGCGTTGCGCAAGATCGCCGGCGCGTTGAGCAGTACCAACACCACGATGATCTTCATCAACCAGTTGCGGGAGAAGATCGGTGTGATGTTCGGTTCGCCCGAAACGACCACCGGTGGCAAGGCGCTGAAGTTCTACGCCTCCGTGCGGCTGGACATCCGCCGGATCGAGGCGCTCAAGGACGGCACGGACGTGGTCGGCAACCGCACTCGGGTCAAGGTGGTCAAGAACAAGATGGCCCCGCCGTTCAAGCAGGCCGAGTTCGACATCATCTACGGCCGCGGCATCTCCCGAGAGGGTTCGCTCATCGACGTCGGCGTCGAGCAGGGGCTGGTCCGCAAGGCCGGTGCTTGGTACACCTACGACGGCGAGCAGCTCGGGCAGGGCAAGGAGAACGTGCGGACCTTCCTGCGGGACAACCCCGACATCGCCGACGAGATCGAAAAGCGGATCAAGGAGAAGCTCGGGGTCGGTGCGCGCATCGACCAGGACGAGGCCCTGCCCGCACCGGTCGACTTCTGATCGGTCGTCGGCGGCATGACGATCGACGAACCGGCCGGTCCATCGGCGGACCGGTCGGTGACGCTGGCCCAGCTGACCGAGCAGATGCAGCGGATCACCCACCCGGCGCCGGCGGCCCCTCCGATCGACCGGCGGGGGAGCGTCGGTTCGGTCTCCGAGGAGTCGCGGTCCGGCGCAGGCGCATCGGCCACCCGAAGAGCGCCGGGTCCCGGCGGCCGCACGCCCACGCCCGGGGCCACGGCGCCGGGGCATCCCGAGGACGATCCAGGGGACCCGGAGGCGGTGGCCCGGGCCATCTGCCTGCGACTGCTCGCTGCCGCGGCACGGCCCCGGGCCGGGCTGGCCGCAGCACTGGCCCGCAAGGGGATCCCGCCGGACGTCGCCGAGCGCGTGCTCGACCGGCTCACCGAGGTGGGACTCATCGACGACGAGGCCTACGCCCAGTCGTTCGTCGCCAGCCGGCACCGGCACGGGGCACTGGGCGCCGACGCTCTGCGCGATCAGCTCAGGCGTAAGGGTGTCGACCCGCAGACCGCGATGTCGGCGGTCGCCGTGGTCGACCGGGACGCCGAGTACGAACGCGCAAAGGCATTCCTGGAACGTCGGGTCGACTCGGCGATGGCCCACGGCGCCGACACCGCTCGGCGGAGATTGCTCGGGCTGCTGGCCCGCCGCGGTTACCCGGCCGACCTCGCCCACCGGGTCGTCCAGGAGGCGATGGCCGCGTACGGCGCCGAAACCGACGCCGGCTGGTCCTGAGATAGGCCCGCCATGAGCGGTCGCCGGACCCGCCGGCACGGGCCTGCCATCACCGGGCTGCCATTCCGGCCTGCCATTGCCGGCCCGCCATTGCCGGCCTCCGTCGCCGGCCTCCGTCGCCCGGCCTCCGTCGCCCGGCCTCCGTCGCCGGCCTGCCGTCGAGGTCGGTCGAGCCGGTGCCGAGGCTCGGCGACCGTGATCGGGCACCCGATCACGGTCGGTGTCAGGTCGCATCCGCACGGTCCCAGGTAGATCGGGTCAGCGGGGTCGTGCCCGGGCGAGCGGGTCGGCTTGACCCCCGGGACGGCGCTCCCTAACCTCGGACATAACAGGAGAGTCACCACCACGCGCACGCCTCGGCTGCGCGGTCGATAGCGGTGCAGTTGGCCGCACCCCGAACCGGCCCGGCCGGCACGTTGACGTGCCCGGGTCGACCCGAATGTGTCGATGCTCTGCATCGCGCAGCGACGAGTACGCGTTGTCGGCGACCCTCCTGCCGTCCATCGCGACGGGCATCCACGCCGGGTGCTCTGAGCGACGGTTCCGACGAGGGGAGGTCGTGACGTGTCCGATGCCCTTGTCGTCGTCCTGATCATTGCTGTGCTCGTCGCGGTCGGCGCCCTGCTCGTCGTCGTGCGGCGCAGGCCGTCGGTGGCTCCGGCGCCGGTGGACGAGGACGCGCTGCGCCGACTGCTGGACGAGGCGGTGAGCCGCGGCGTCGCCGACGCCAGGCCGGCCGAGCCCGATCTCGGGCGCTTCGCGTTGCTCAGCCACGAGGCGCAGGCCGCGGCCGAGGCGGCGGATGCGGTGCGCCGGACCGCGGCCGAGGCGGCCGAGGAGCTGTCGAATCGAACCCGGCGGGACTCCGAGCAGCTGCGGGCGGCCGCGCAGGCGGAAGCGGAGCGGACGATCGCCGCGGCGCGGTCGCAGGCGGCCGAACTGCGCGCCGGACTGGAGAACGAACGCGGGCGGATCGCCTCCGAGGCCACCGCCGCATTGGCGCAGGACCGTCGGGAGTTGCAGGAAGCCGAGCAGCGTTTAAGGGCAGCGAGTGATGCACTGTCCGAGGAGCAACGCGCCCTGGTGGCGGACCGGCGCCGGATCGGTGCCGAGGAGAGTGAGGTCGCCGCCGCGAAGAAGGCGCTGGAGGCCAAGGCGGCCGGGCTGGCCGACCGGGAGACCGAGCTTCGCGACCGGGCCGCCGCGCTCGACTCGCGGGAACGCGAACTGGCGGCGGCGAACGCCGCGCACAACGCCGAGCTCGTCCGGGTCTCCGGGCTGACCATCGAGGCCGCCCGCGCCGAGCTGCTGGCCGGCCAGGAGGAGGCGGTCCGGCGCGACGCCGCGATGATGATCCGTCGGGTCGAGTCCGAAGCCCAGACTCAGGCCAAGCAACGCGCCCGGGCCATCGTCGCCGAGGCGATCCAACGGGTCGCCTCGGATCAGACCGCCCAGACCGTCGTTTCCGTCGTGCACCTGCCGGCGGACGAGGTCAAGGGCCGCATCATCGGCCGCGAGGGTCGGAACATCCGCGCCTTCGAAACGGTGACCGGGGTCAACGTCATCATCGATGACACCCCCGAAGCGGTGCTGCTGTCGTGCTTCGATCCGGTCCGGCGGGAGATCGGTCGGATCACCCTGGAGATGCTGATCGAGGACGGGCGGATTCACCCGCACCGGATCGAGGAGGCGCACGAGCGCGCCCGCGACGAGGTCGAGCTGCTGTGCCAGCGGGCCGCCGAGGACGCATTGCTGGATGTGCGGATCACCGACGTGCATCCCGAGCTGGTCGCCCTGATCGGTCGGCTGAAGTACCGGACGTCCTACGGCCAGAACGTGCTGGGCCATCTGGTGGAGACCGCGCACATCGCCCGGGCGATGGCCGCCGAGCTGGGCATCGATCCGACCGTGGTCACCCGGGGCGCCTTCCTGCACGACATCGGCAAGGCCCTCACCCATGAGGTACCCGGCTCCCACGCGCTGATCGGCGCCGAGCTCGCGCGCAAGTACGGCGAGTCCGACGCGGTCGTGCATTGCATCGAGGCCCACCACGACGAGGTGCCACCCAGCACGGTGGAGGCCGTCCTCACCCAGGCCGCCGACGCCTGTTCGGGTGGTCGGCCCGGGGCTCGACGCGAATCCCTGGAGTCCTACGTGCAACGGCTGGAGCGCATCGAGGCGATCGCCGGGGCGAAGAAGGGCGTGGAGAAGGTGTTCGCCATGCAGGCCGGTCGCGAACTGCGGGTCATGGTCAAGCCCGACGTGGTCGACGACGTCGAGGCGCACATCCTGGCTCGCGAGGTGGCCAAGCAGATCGAGGAAGAGTTGACCTATCCGGGTCAGGTGCGGGTCACGGTGATCCGCGAGTCCCGGGCGACGGAGATTGCCCGATAGGGGCAGGGCTACCGCGCCCGGGTCCTGGGTGGTCCGGAACGGTTTAGAACCCGCTGCCCTGCGACCGGCCGGTCCCGGCGTCGGTCACGATCTCGATCTGCTGCCGGGCGGCCATCAGGTCGCTCTGGGCGGCCGGATCGATCCGCACCACCTTGCCGCCACCGCGGCGGGTGCGCAGCTTGCGCTCCAGCCAGTGCGAGAAGGCGCCCAGCGCCAGGTTGATCAGGATGTAGATGATCGCGACGACGACGTAGGTGGGTAGCAGGTTGCCGTAGTTGCTGGCCGAGGTATTGGCCGCGCGGCGCAGCTCCACGTACCCGACGAGGATGCCGCCGAGGGCGGTGTCCTTGACGATGACCACCAGCTGGCTGACCACCGCCGGCAGCATCGAGGTGATCGCCTGCGGCAGCAGGATCAGAGTCATCAGCTGGGTCTTGCGCAGGCCCAGGGCGTACGCGGCCTCGGACTGACCTTTGGGTACGGCCAGGATGCCGGCCCGGAACACCTCGGCCAGCACCGAGCCGTTGTACAGGACCAGGCCGATGACCACGGCGGCGAACGGGCTGGACGTGCCGAGCACGGCAAACCAGAGCTGGAAGGCGAACAGCATCAGGATGATGACCGGGATGGACCGGAAGAACTCCACGACCACGCCGGCCACCCAGCGCAGCCAGGTGTGGTCGGACATCCGGGCGATGCCGAAGATCGCGCCGATGGGCAGCGCGATCACCACGCTCAGCGCCGCGGCCTCCAGCGTCGCCCACAGGCCCGGGAGCAGGTAGGTGGTCCAGTTCTGGACCTCCAGGAACGGCGACCACTTCTCGGCGGTCAGCTGGTTCTTGTCGATCAGGACGCTGATGACCCACCAGGCCAGGGCGACCAGCACGATCCCGAAGACCACGCTCAGCACCAGGTTGAGTCGCCGCGCCTTCGGGCCGGGGATGTCGTAGAGGACGGTCGCGCGCTCACTCATCGCTTCACCTGGTATTTGCTGGCGAGGCCGCCGAAGATCAGGCCGGTGGGCAACGTCAACACGATGAACCCTGCGGCGATGACGAGGAAGACGGCGGTGAACTTGTCCGCCTCATTCTCCAGCAAGGTGTTCATCAGCAGGGCGGCCTCCGCCACCCCGATGGCCGAAGCCACTGTGGTGTTCTTGGTCAGGGCGATCAGCACCGAGCCCAGCGGCGCGATCACCGCGCGGATCGCCTGGGGCAGCACCACGATGCCGAGCACCTGGGTGAACTTCAGGCCGATGGCGCGGGCGGCCTCGGCCTGCCCGGGCGGCACGGTGTTGATGCCCGACCGGATCGCCTCACAGACGAAGGTCGAGGTGTAGATGATGAAGCCCAGGACCGCCAGGCGGAAGTTCTGCGAGTTCAGGAAGGCCTGCGGATTGACGCCGGCCTCGCGGACGGCCAGCCGCAGGCCGAGCTGGTTGGCCACCACCTGGGACATCATGATGATGATCAGGGTCAGCGGGATGTTGCGGACGACGTTGACGAATCCGCCGGCGAACGACCGCATCAGCGGCACCGGGCTGACCCGCATGGCGGCGAGGATCACGCCGAGGATGAACGACCCGATCGCCGACCAGAAGGTCAGTTGCACCGTCATCCAGAACGCGCCGAGGATGTCGTACCGGGGGTCGGTCAGGAAGCTGAAATCCACGTTCACCCCTCGGGGGTCGGGCGGGCTGCGGCACACATCAGTTCGGACGGCCCCCGGGTCGATCCCCGGGGGCCGTCGCGCGAATCAGCTGCTGGGGGTCGGTGGGGCCGGGATGGTGAATCCCGACGGACCGACGGTGTCCTCCAGTGCCTGCTTCCACGACCCGTCGGCGATCATCGCGGCGATGGCCGCGTTGATCGACTCCGTGCCGGCGGTATCGCCCTTCTTCAGACCGATGCCGTAGTTCTCGGTCGAAAAGCCCTTGCCGACGAGCTTGAGCTCACCCGGGTACTGGGCGGCGTAGCCGGCCAGGATGACGTTATCGGTGGTGACCGCGTCCACCGCCCCCGAGCGGAGCGCCTCGACGCATTCGGTGTACGTGCCGTACTCCTGCAGCGCCACGTCCGCGGCGTAGTTGTCCTTGACCTTCTGGGCCGATGTGGACCCGGTCACCGAGCAGAGGATCTTGCCGGCCATCGCCTCCGGTCCGGTGATGTCGGTGTTGTCCGACTTGACCAGCAGGTCCTGGGCGGCCACGAAGTACGGACCCGCGAAGTTGACCTTCTCCTTGCGGGCATCGGTGATCGAGTAGGTGGCGACGATGTAATCGACCTCTCCGCGGTCGATCAAACCCTCGCGTTCGGCCGACTTGGACTCGACGAACGTGATGCCACCCTCGGGCACGCCCAGCTTGCCGGCGACGTACTTGGCTACCTCGACGTCGAAACCGCTGAACGAGCCGTCCGGGTTCTTCAGTCCCAGCCCGGGTTGGTCGAACTTGATGCCGACGGTCACCTTGCCCTCGCCGGCGTTGGTCAGGACCTGCGAGTCGCCGGTGGCCCCGGCCACCGCGCTGCTGGCCCCCGCGGCGGCGGAGGACATCGCACTCTCGGCCCCCGACATGGCGCTGCCGGCGGCCGAGGTCGCGGACGCCGCCGCGCTGGCCGCCGCGCTGGTCGCCGACGTGGTGGAACCGCTGCTGCAGCCGGTGACGACGAGGGCCAGCGCGGCTGCGCCAGCGATCGCCGATCCGATTCTGCGGAGTTTCATGCGGTGCTTCCTTCCGGTGATACTCGGCGCCGGGGCGGTCCCGGGCCGCTGGGTTGAGCCGGGTGGGTCGCTCAGTGGGTGAGGATCTTGCTGAGGAAGTCCTTGGCCCGGTTGGACTTGGGACTGGTGAAGAACTGGTCCGGCTTGGCGTCCTCGACGATCTCGCCGTCGGCCATGAACAGCACCCGGTCGCCGGCCTTGCGGGCGAAGCCCATCTCGTGGGTGACGACCACCATCGTCATGCCCTCCTTGGCCAGCGAGGTCATCACGTCCAGCACCTCGTTGACCATCTCCGGGTCCAGGGCGCTGGTCGGCTCGTCGAACAGCATCACCTTGGGCTGCATCGCCAGGGCCCGCGCGATCGCGACCCGCTGCTGCTGTCCGCCGGAGAGTTGGGCGGGCAGTTTGTCCTTCTGCGTCTCGACCCCGACCCGGCGCAGCAGGGACAGGGCCAGCTCCTCGGCCTTGCCCTTGTTCATCTTGCGGACCTTGATCGGCCCCAGCGTGACGTTCTGCAGGATCGTCTTGTGGGCGAACAGGTTGAACGACTGGAACACCATGCCGACATCGGAGCGGAGCTGGGCCAGCGCCTTGCCCTCTTCCGGCAGCGAGGTGCCGTCGATCTCGATGTGGCCGGAATCGATGGACTCCAGCCGGTTGATCGTCCGGCACAGGGTCGACTTGCCGCTCCCGGACGGTCCGATGACGATCACCACCTGGCCGGCGGGGACCTCCAACTGAATGTTCTTGAGCACGTGCAACGACCCGAAATGCTTTTCGACGTCGCGCATCGAGATCATCGACTGTCCCGTGCCCGTCGGTGTCGGGTCAGCGCCCACATATCCTCCCCGGTCGGTGCGGTGTGGCTCACATGTCGTTCGAGACTGTCACACACAGCGGTCACATGTGCGCCGCATGGACCAGCTGTCATCGAACCTTTACGCAATCGGTGACTTTTGTCCCGGCTGACCGGGGGCTGTGGTGACGGTGCGCTGCCGGTTCCCTGCCGGCGCCGGACATCGTTGCCGTCCACGCCAACTACCCTGAAGGTCGTGACCGCCGCAGTAGCCGAGCCGACCGACGTGGGACGGACCTATCAGGTCCGCACGTTCGGTTGCCAGATGAACGTGCACGACTCCGAGCGACTGTCCGGCCTGCTGGAGCAGGCCGGGTACCGGGCGGCCGGCGACGGTGACCCGGCCGACGTCGTGGTGTTCAACACCTGCGCGGTCCGGGAGAACGCGGACAACAAGCTGTACGGCAACCTCGGCCATCTGGCGTCGGTCAAGGCCCGGCACCCGGGCATGCAGATCGCCGTCGGCGGCTGTCTGGCGCAGAAGGACCGCGGCGAGATCGTGCGGCGGGCCCCGTGGGTTGACGTGGTGTTCGGCACCCACAACGTCGGTTCGTTGCCGATCCTGCTGGAACGGGCCCGGCACAACGCCCAGGCCGAGGTGGAAATCCTGGACGCGCTCGAGGTCTTCCCGTCGTCGCTGCCGGCGAAGCGGGACTCGCACTCGTCCGGGTGGGTGTCGATCTCCGTCGGCTGCAACAACACCTGCACGTTCTGCATCGTGCCCTCGCTCCGCGGCCGGGAGGCCGACCGGCGGCCCGGCGACGTGCTGGCCGAGGTGCAGATGCTCGTCGACGATGGGGTCCTCGAGGTCACCCTGCTGGGACAGAACGTCAACTCCTACGGCGTGCAGTTCGGCGACCGGCAGGCGTTCGGCAAACTGCTGCGGGCCTGCGGTGGCATCGAGGGTCTCGAGCGGGTCCGGTTCACCTCGCCGCACCCCAAGGACTTCACCCCGGATGTCATCGACGCGATGGCGCAGACCCCGAACGTGTGCCATCAGCTGCACATGCCGCTGCAATCGGGATCGGACCGGGTGCTCAAGGCGATGCGCCGCTCGTACCGGTCGGCGCGGTATCTGGCGATCCTGGCCGACGTGCGGGCCGCGATGCCGGATGCGGCGATCACCACCGACATCATCGTCGGCTTCCCGGGTGAGACCGAGGACGATTTCGAGCAGACGCTGGACGTCGCGCGGACCGCCCGGTTCGCCGGTGCGTTCACGTTCCAGTACTCACCCCGCCCGGGGACTCCGGCCGCCACCCTGCCCGATCAGGTGCCACCCGACGTCGTGGCCGATCGGTTCGCCCGGCTGACGGAGGTCGTCACCGCGTCGACCCTGGCCGAGAACCAGGCCCTGGTAGGCCGGCCGGTCGAGGTGCTGGTCTCGGCGGGGGAGGGCCGGAAGGACGCCCGGAGCGGCCGGCTCACCGGTCGCGGCCGGGACGGGCGGCTGGTGCACTTCGCGCCCCAGCCCGCGGGCGACGGCGGCAGGGTCGACCGGTCGATCCGGCCCGGTGACGTGATCACCACCGTGGTGACCCACGCGGCGCCCCACCACCTCGTCGCCGACGATGGAGTGCTGACTCACCGCCGCACCCGGGCCGGCGACCGCTCCGAGGAGGGCACCGCGCTGCTGACGCCGGGAGTGGGCCTCGGGATGCCCGCGGTGGGTGCCCCCGCTCGCCGGCCCGAGCCGGTCGCCGCCTGCGGCTGATCCGGTCCGGCCGGCGCTGTCGGACCCGGTCCCTCGGTCGGGCCCGATCGCAGGACCGTTCCTGCCGCGCCGCCCGGCACGGTGTCGACCGCGCGGTCCGCACCGGTGATGAAGAGCAGCTCCGCGCCCGAGTGCGGCACGGCCAGGCGCGCCGACCGGCTGGGTGAGATCCGCACCAGCAGGCGAAGTTGGCAGCTGATGTGGATCTCCCACACCCCGAGACGGTCGATCGACCGGTGGACGAGCCGGTCGCACATCCGGGCATCTCGCGGTCGGGCACCGACGGTTCGCGGTGCTGCGCACGGCCATCCGCCCACCGACGGCGTGCTGCCGTCGGTCGGTGGGCGGTCCGGGGGTGGGCGGCTCGCTACCGCTCGACTGCGCTCTGAGCCGTCCGGAGCCATTCCTCCCACTGCTTGGCCTGGGCCTCGGCCTGCTTCGCCTTGCGTTCGTCGCCGGACGCCCTGGCCTTGTCCGCCTGGGCCTGGAACGACTCGACCCGTGCTCGGAACTGCGCCACCCGGGCCTCGGTCTCCGGGTCGGTGCGCCGCCAGTGGCGATCCTCGGCGGCCTTGAGCCGGTCCTCGATCGTCTTCAGTCGCTGATCGAGCTCACGGATCCGTTCCCGGGGCACCTTCCCGGCGGCCTCCCACCGCTCATGGATGGCGCGCATCTTGGCCTTGGCCTGCTCCAGGCCGGCCGCCGGATCGATCTTTTCCGCCTCGGCGATGAGCTGTTCCTTCTTCGCCGCGTTCGCCGAGAATTCGGCGTCCCGCTCGGAGAACACCTTGTTCCGGCGCGAGAAGAACTTCTCCTGGGCGGCCCGGAATCGTCCCCACAGCGCGTCCTCGACGTCCCGGGGTGCGCGACCGGTGGCCTTCCATTCGTCCATCAGCGTCCGGTACTTCGACGCGGTCTCACCCCATTCGTTGGACTCGGACAGCGCCTCGGCCCGCTTGATGAGTTCTTCCTTGGCCTCTTTCGCCGCACCTCGCTGCTTGTCCAGTTCGGCGAAGTGCGAACCGCGGCGACGGGTGAACGTGTCCCGCGCCTTCGCGAAGCGCTTCCACAGGGCATCGTCGGTCTTGCGGTCGATCCCGCGGATCGTCCGCCACTCCTCGACGATGGACTTCAGGCGGTCACCGGTGGATTTCCACTGCGTCGACTCGGCCAGGGCCTCCGCCTCAACGCACAGGTCCTCCTTGGCCTTGATCGCGGCGTTGCGAGCGGCGATCCGGGCGGTCGAGGCGCCGGCGATAGCCGCGTCGGCCACCCCGATGACAATCTCCAACCGAACCGCGGCGCTGTCCAGGTCGCCGATCGCGGCCAACGATTCGACCTGGTCGCGCAGGGCGATCGCCTGGGCCTTGGTGGCCTTCGGGTCGCCGGTTCCGGACGCCAGCCGCGCCTCCAGCAGCGCGATCTCGGTGTTGAAGTCATCGAACTTGCGTCCGAAGTGGACCAGGCCGGCCTCGGCGTCGCCGGCCTGCCAGTTGCCGATCGCCCGTTCGCCGGCGGCGGTGCGGACGTAGACGACGCCGTCGGCGTCGATCCGACCCCACTCATGCGGGTCGACGTTCTCCACCACGGGCTCGACGACGGCCGAATGCGGGGGAGCGTGGGTCGGCGTGGCCGGCACCGGGCTCGGTCGACCGCCGCCGGGGCGACCGCCCGGCCGCGCGCCAGGCCGACCCGACCGCCCGTCCCGGGGCCGGGAGCCGGACCGCGGACTCGCCGCCGCCGGCTGCTCGCCGCGTTCCGGCGCGGTGGTCTGCACCGGCGCTGCGGGGTCCTCGGGCGCGGCGCCGGCGGCTGTCCCGGCGTTCGGAGCTGTCTCGGCCGGCGGCACTGTTTCGGCCTCGGGCACTGTTTCGGCCTCGGGCACTTTCTCGGCACCGGGCACTTTCTCGGCACCCGGCACTGTCTCGGCGTCCGGTGCTGTCACGCCGGGCGGCACCGTCGCGACGGATGACGCGGTTACGCCGGAAGGCGGGCCTTGGTCGGGCGAATGCGCCTCGTCGGGCGACTGTGCTTCGGCGGCCGTCGGGGCGTCGCCGGAAGACGGGCCCTCAGCCGCGGTCGGCTCGACGGCTTCGACCGGGTCGGTCGTCGGGCGGTGGGGCGGCACGGCGGGCATCTGGGCCGGAGGTGCCGCGGGGGCGACGGTCGGAATGGCGACCGGCGGGGTGGCGGGTGCCACCGCCGGTATCGGCGCGGGCTCGACCGTGGGAGAACCCGGCGGTTCCGGATCCGCCTCGTCGGAGCCCGCGAACACCGCATCCTCGGTCGGCTCCGACCCCTCGGACGCCACCGTGGTCGTCGGCGGGCTGGGAGCGCCCGGCACGTCCGGCAGGTCCGGGATCTCGGGCAGGTCGGGAACCTTGGGGGCGGGGGATGGGGCTCCCGGATCTGGCGTCGGGATGTCGGGTGAGTCCGGGGGCTCCGGAATAGAGGACGTGGTTGCGACCGCATCGTCGCCCGCGAGGCCGGGCGCGGTGCGCGCCGCCGGATCGCCGGGAGTGTCGTGGTCGGGGGTGGTCGTGACGTCGTCGGGCATCGGTCGGACCCTCCTACCGCTCGATGGGAGCCGGGTGGCTCCCGGGCGTCCATCGGACGCCCCTTCAGCTGCGTTGGTCGGCGTGGCCGACATCACGTCCAGTGTGCCCGCTGCCCATGGGGCGGGCGAGAGGGGGTCCCGGTCCGCCGTCGGCCGCGGTGCCTCGGCCATCCTCTCCGGCTCCGCCCGCCCGGTCCTCCTGCCTCTATGGCGGCCTCGCGAGCTCGGCCGACTGGGACCGCGCTGACCAATCAGGCTCCGGTGTCGCCAGATTGCCCGCGCGCGGTCCCATTGCCTCTATGGCGGCCTCGCGAGCTCGGCCGACTGGGACCGCGCTGACCAATCAGGCTCCGGTGTCGCCAGATTGCCCGCGCGCGGTCCCGCTGCCTCTTTGGCGGCCTCGCAAGCTCGGCCGACTAACCTGCTGGGGTGATCGGGACGTGATCGTCGGAGCCGCCGTGTGCCCGGGCGCACCCTTTCTCATTCCCGATGTGGCCGAGCCGTTGGCCCGAGAATCGGCCGCCCTGGTCACCGCGTGCCTGGCCGCGGTGCGGCGCCTGGCCGGGGCCGATCGCATCGTGCTGATCGCGGCCGGACGGCGTTCGATCGTGTATCCCGCCGGCCAGGTCGCCAGCCAGGTGGCGGCCCCGCCGGTCGGCCGGAGCGACCTGGTCGCGCGCGGCTGCCGGCCGGTGTTGGCGGTGGGCACGATCGTCGGTCAGGCCCTGCTGGCCCGAGCGTTTCCGGACGGGGTCCCAGTGCCGGTGGACGTCGTCGAGACCGGCGGCGAGGCGGAGGCCGACGACGCCGCGGCCCGGCACGGCGCCCAGGAGCGGGATGCGGTGCTGGTGATCGCCGACGGCGCCGCCACCCACGGCGATCACGCGCCGGGCCGGCGGGACGACCGGGCCGGACCGTTCGACGACGCGCTGGCCGCCGCCCTCGCCGGCGGTGACCCGACCGCTCTCGGTCGGGCGTGCGCCGATCGGGACGTCGCCGGCGCGTTACTGGCCGTCGTTGAACCGTTGCGCGTCCTTGCCCGGTTGACCCAGGGTGACCCGCCGACGGCCACCGACCTGCTGTTCCGGGGCAGCCCGTACGGCGTCGGCTATGTGGTCGCGTCCTGGCACTGGGCCGGACGGTGACCGGTCGACGCCTGGTGGTGGTGGCCGGTCCCACCGGCACCGGCAAGTCGGAACTGGCCCTGGCCCTGGCCGAGCGGTTGGACGGCGAGATCGTCAACGCCGACTCGATGCAGCTGTACCGGGGGATGGACATCGGAACGGCCAAGCTGCCGCCGGCGGACCGGCGTGGCGTCGCCCACCACCTGCTCGACGTGCTGGACGTGACCCAGACCGCCTCCGTCGCCGCCTACCAGCGGGATGCCCGTGCCGCCATCGAAGGGATCCTGGGCCGCGGGCGGACTCCGCTGCTGGTCGGCGGATCGGGTCTGTACATCCGCGCCGTGGTCGACTCCATCGAGTTCCCGGCCACCGACCCGGCCGTCCGGGCCCGTCTCGAGGACGAACTCGCGGCGGTGGGGGCCGCGGCCATGGCCGAGCGACTGACCCGAGCCGACCCGGAGGCGGCCGTCATGATCGGCCCGGCAAACGGACGCAAGATCGTGCGGGCACTCGAGGTCATCGAGCTCACGGGTCGACCGTTCAGCGCCACGATGCCCCGGTACGACGCGCCCGTCTACGGCGCGGTGCAGTTGCTGCTCGACCAGGAGACCGGCGAACTCGACCGGCGCCTGGAACACCGGGTGCGGCGGATGGTCGCCGCAGGCCTGCTGGAGGAGGTGCGTCGACTCGACGCCCAGGGTCTGCGACGGGGGGTCACTGCCGCCCGGGCCCTGGGTTACGCGCAGTTCTTGCAGGTGCTGGACGGTGGGGCGACCGTGGATCAGGCGGTGGCGACGACCGCGCAGGCCACCCGACGGTTCGTCCGCCGGCAGCGTTCCTGGTTCCGGCGCGATCCGCGGATGATCGATCTGGACGCCGCCCGCCCCGACCTGCTCGATCGCGCAGTGGATGCGGTGGCTGGCGCCTCCGTAGGCTAGAGCGGTGTCCAGTCCCGCGGCGGCCCCCGAGTTCCTCAAGGGTCACGGCACCGAGAACGACTTCGTGCTCCTCCCGGACCCGGACGACGTCCTCGATCTGACCGCCGGCCGGGTCCGGGCCCTGTGCGACCGGAAGGCCGGAATCGGGGCCGACGGTGTCATCCGGGTCGTCCCGCTCCGCGACCCGGGTCCGGAACGGTTCTTCATGGACTACCGCAACGCGGACGGCTCGATGGCGCAGATGTGCGGGAACGGCGCCCGCCTGTTCGCCCGCTATCTCGTCGACGCGGGCTGGGCCGAGCCCGGGTCGATCGTGTTCCGGACCCGCGGCGGCACCCGGCTCGCCCGGCTCGGGGAGGTCGGCGACGTCGCCATCGAGATGGGCCCCGCGGTGCTGGGCGTCCGTTCCCGGGTGCTGGTCGGGGGACGGGAGTTCGCCGGGGTGGCCGTCGATGTCGGCAATCCGCACCTGGTCTGCGCCGGCGTCGAGGACGAGGACGCGCTGGCCGCCCTCGACCTGACCCGGCAACCGGGCTTCGACCCCGAGGTGTTCCCGGACGGGGTCAACGTCGAGTTCGTCTCCGCGCTGGGCTCCGAGGAGGTGGCGATGCGGGTGCACGAGCGCGGGGTGGGGGAGACCCGGTCGTGTGGCACCGGCACGGTCGCCGTCGCCGCCGCCCATCTGGCCGCGTCGGGGCGCACCGCCGGCCGGGTCGCCGTCCGGGTGCCCGGCGGCCGGGTCACCGTGGATATCGGCACGGATGGCTCGACGCTCACCGGACCCGCTGTCCTCGTCGCGCGAGGCCGGGTCGACTCCGGATTCTGGGCCGCCCACCGTTGACCCGACCGTCCGCCCAGGGAAAAAGACCGGAAATGGACGGCCACTCGTGGCACGCTGGGTCACATGTGGTAACGGCGAACCCACCCGACTCACCACTCAGACGACCAAGAAGGAAGCAACTGTGCGAGTAGAGCCCTCTCACCACGCCGGTGACGGTGGCACGCCGATCCACGACGAATGGCCGAACCTGATCGAGACCGATCTGGACGCGAATACGCAAGGCGATCGTGATCTGGCCGACCGGGCGGCACTGCGCCGCGTGGCTGGGCTGTCCACCGAGCTCACCGACATCACCGAAGTCGAGTACCGCAAACTCCAGCTGGAGCGGGTGGTGCTGGTCGGCGTCTGGGCCGGCGCGGCGTCCACCGCCGTCGCCGCCGAAGAGTCGATGGCCGAACTGGCCCGCCTCGCCGAGACGGCCGGATCGGTCGTCCTCGACGCGGTCATGCAGCGGCGCAGCCATCCCGACAGCGCCACCTACGTGGGTTCCGGCAAGGTCACCGAGCTGAAGGAGATCGTCGAGGTCACCGGGGCCGACACGGTCATCTGCGACGGCGAGCTGACGCCCAGCCAGCTCCGGAACCTCGAAGAGAAGCTGCGGGTCAAGGTCGTCGACCGCACCGCGCTGATCCTGGACATCTTCGCCCAGCACGCCAGGTCCCGGGAGGGCAAGGCTCAGGTCGAGCTCGCCCAGCTGAACTACCTGGTTCCCCGGTTGCGGGGGTGGGGCAGCGCGCTGTCCCGGCAGCGTGGTGGCCGGGTCGCCGCCGGCGCCGGAATCGGTTCTCGCGGCCCCGGCGAGACCAAGCTGGAGATCGACCGCCGGCGGATTCACAAGCGGATCTCGCAACTAAGGTCCGATCTGAAGGCCATGCGGCGGGTGCGGGACACCAAGCGGTCGCAGCGGCGGGCGAACCTGGTGCCAGCCGTCTCGATCGCGGGATACACCAACGCGGGCAAGTCCTCGCTACTCAACCGGCTCACCGACGCCGGTGTGCTGGTCGAGGACGCGTTGTTCGCCACCCTCGATCCCACGACCCGACGGTCGCGGACGCTGGACGGACGGGTGTACACGCTGACCGACACGGTCGGCTTCGTCCGGCACCTGCCGCACCAACTGGTCGAATCGTTCCGGTCGACCCTGGAGGAGATCGCCGACGCCGACCTGCTGCTGCACGTGGTGGACGGGTCGGACGAGAACCCGGAAGCACAGGTGGCCGCCGTGCGGGAAGTGCTCGGCGAGATCGATGCCTTGGGCGTGCCGGAGATCATCGTGGTCAACAAGATCGACGCGGCCGACGAGATGACGCTGACCCGGTTGCGGCACGCGCTCCCCGGCGCGGTTTTCGTCTCCGCCCGCACCGGAGCCGGGATCGACGTGCTCCGGGACCGGATCGCCGAGGCGCTGCCGGACCCCGCCGTCGCGGTGAATGTGCTGATGCCGTTCAGCGAGGGGGCCCTGGTGTCCCGGGTGCACGCGGAGGGCACGGTGCTGGGCGCGGAGCACACACCCGACGGAACGCTGTTGCAGGCCCGGGTGTACCCCGACCTGGCCGGGGCCTTGGCCCCGTTCGCCCTGGTGAGCTGACCGTCGATGCGCCCGCGGCGTCGACATCGGTCGGCGCCGCGGGCGGTGGTAGCCCATCCCCCGAACCGGGCCCTACGCGTCAGGATCGACGGCATCGGCCCGAGCCGACCCTGTCTCGGGGCGAACGGCACAGGTAGCCTGAGAGGAGCCGGTGGTCGTTCGTCGGTGCCGAGATCCGTGGTTCGCCCATCAGGGGGCGGCGCGGCTCCGAAGCACCATGGAGGACGTCGACCGCATCCCGGAGATCGGAACTTCAGGCGGCACCTGCGCGGACGCACCGTCGCGAGACAGAAGGAGGACCATCAACATGGGCGGCCTGTCGTGGTGGCACTGGTTGATCATTATTGCGGCTTTCATCCTGCTGTTCGGCGCGAAGCGGCTGCCGGACGCTGCGCGAAGCGTCGGCCGTTCCCTGCGGATTCTCAAGTCCGAGGTCAGCGCGATGCACGACGATGAACAAGCAAAGAAGGTGAGCGCCGAAACCGATGTGACGGCGGCGCAGCCGACCCCGACGGCTCAGATCACCGGCCAGCCACCACTGGCCGCCGCCACCCCTCCGCCGCCCCTGGTGAACGGTGTGCCGGAGGAGCGGCGGCCCTGATCGGCCCGGTCAGACCTTTCGCAGCAGGGTGACGACCCGGCCCAGCACCACGGCGTCGTCGCCGGGAATGGGCTCATAGGCCGGGTTGTGCGGCATCAGCCAGACGTGCCCGTCCTTACGCTTGAACGTCTTCACAGTCGCCTCGCCGTCGATCATGGCGGCGACGATGTCGCCGTTCTCGGCGACGGGCTGCTGGCGAACCACCACCCAGTCACCGTCAGTGATAGCGGCGTCGATCATCGAATCGCCGACCACCTTGAGCAGAAACAGCGTGCCCTCGCCGACCAGGTCCTTCGGGAGCGGGAACACGTCCTCGATCGCCTGCTCGGCCAGGATCGGGCCGCCCGCGGCGATCCGTCCGACCACGGGGACATAACTGGGGCGTGGCAGCGGATTGGTCGCCTCGGAGTCGGGCATCGCCTCTTCCAATGGCCGGATGTCCACCGCGCGGGGCCGGTTCGGGTCCCGCCGCAGCAAGCCGCGCTTCTCCAGGACCTTCAGTTGGTGGGCGACCGACGACGGTGACTTCAGGCCGGCCGCGTCGCCGATCTCGCGCACGCTGGGCGGGTATCCCCGTCGCTCCACGGAGTCGCGGATGACCTGAAGAATCTTGTGCTGCCGCATGGTCAACACCCGGCCCGGCTTGGCCGGTGCATCGGGGAAGTCGACGACGTTATCGCCGGAGCCACCGGTGTCGCCGGCTGCTTCCGGGGGCTCGGGTGGGGTTGCGGTCGAATCGTCGGTCATGCTGCTGCACCCTCCTGAACTACGCCGGTCATCCGTTCGAGTCCAGCCTAGGGATTTAGACGTCACAATTCAAACACCCGTTCGATCAACACGCCGATAGATCTTCCCACTGTCAGACCCTCGGTGTAGAACTCGTGCAGATGTTCGATAGAACGTCCGTTCGACCCGGGAGGGCTCGAACGCCAGGCGGATCGGGTCCGGTGGGCCCGGTGGATCGGTCAGGTGTGACATGAGAACGCAGATCGCGCGGGTAATTGACCTCGACGACGAGTCCTGGCGGATGCCCCGGGTCGATCCGACCGGTTGGCTGGCCCGCCGCCCGGTGGATGGCCGGGATGCCGCCGGCGATCCGGGGGAACTCCCGGCCGAAGGCCCGGCCGATCGGTCGGTGGATCACGTGCACCGGCGGCGTCCGCGGCGGACCCAAGCGGCCCGGATCGCTCGGGAGCGGGACCTGGCCCGGCGTCGTCGCCGCCGGCAGGGCCTGGCTTCGGGGGTCGGCCCCGCGGCGGGATGGTCCCCCGGCGCGACATCGCCCCGTCGGGTGGTCGAGCCCGTCGAACGTGAGGGGTACCGGATCGGCCGGTGGGCGCGGCTGTCCCTGACGGTGCTCGCGCTCGCCGCCCTGGCCCTGTTCGCCGCCCGGTTGATCGCCGGCCTGTCGGCCGGCGCCGTGGAGCCGGTCGACGTCACCGTGCGTCCCGGCGACACACTCTGGTCGATCGCGACCGAGGCCGCCCCCGACCGTGACCCCCGGGCGGTCATCGACGAGATCCGCCACCTCAACCAGGTCTCGGGTGATCTGGTGCGGGTCGGCGAGATCATGCGGGTGCCGGTGTCCTCCGATCGGGGATCAGCGGAATGAGGCCGGCCGACACGCCGGGGCCGGCTTGCGCATCCGTGGTGACGGATCTAGCGTCTACCCCTACATCTAGTACTTACATGGATGTAAGATATCAACAGGTTGTGCCACCACCGTCGGGTAGTTGTCCACAGAACAAGCCGGTTGCCCACGCGGTGTGCACATCACGATCCACAGACGTCGGTCATCCACACAGCCGTCCACACATCCATCCACATCCACAACCTCGGTGCCCAGGTTGGGTCGCGGTGGGGGACAGATCGGGAGGTCATCGCCATGCGTTGCCCGTTCTGTCGCCACCCCGATTCCCGGGTCATCGACTCCCGCGAGGTGGACGACGGTCAGGCGATCCGCCGCCGCCGCGCGTGTCCGGAGTGCAATCGTCGGTTCAGCACGCTGGAGGGCGCCCTGCTGTCGGTGGTCAAGCGCAGCGGGGTCACCGAGCCGTTCAGTCGGAGCAAGGTGATCGCCGGCGTCACCCGTGCCTGCCAGGGTCGGCCGGTCGACCCGGACGCGATCGCCCAACTCGCCCAGCGGGTCGAGGAGACGGTGCGGGGGTCGGGGCAGGCCGAGGTACCCAGCCAGGAGGTCGGGCTGGCGATTCTCGGTCCGTTGCGCGACTTGGACGAGGTCGCCTACCTGCGGTTCGCCTCGGTGTACCGCTCGTTCACCTCGGCCGACGACTTCGCCGCCGAGATCGCCAGCATGCGGCAGGGTGCCGATCAGCAGGCCGATCGCAGCGCCGATCGGGGAGAGTCGCCCGATCGATCGCCGCCGGTCGCCGTCAACTGAACCCGACCCACCCGCAGGTGCCTGACCCGAGTCAGGTGCCTATCCAGACTTGTCCATGAAATTTGCTTCAGGGGAAGGAAGCGCATGACCGAGACCATCGGGGTACCCGGGTCCGCCAACGGGAACGGCACCAACGGATCCGCCAAGGCCCGCAAGACCAAGGCGGCGACGACCGGAGCGGCCGGGCAGGGGCTCACCATGCAGCGGCTGTACACCACCGCCGGGGTGCATCCGTACGACGAGGTGACGTGGGAGCGCCGTGATGTCGTGATGACCAACTGGCGCGACGGCACCGTCAACTTCGAGCAGCGCGGCGTGGAGTTCCCCGACTTCTGGTCGGTCAACGCGACGAACATCGTGACCAGCAAGTACTTCCGCGGCGCGGTCGGGGCGCCGGTTCGGGAGGCGAGCCTGCGGCAGATCATCGACCGGGTGGTGTCCACCTACACCCGGGCCGGGGTCGAACACGGTTACTTCGCCACCGAGCAGGACACCCAGGTCTTCGAGCACGAACTGACCTGGATGCTCCTGCACCAGGTGTTCGCGTTCAACTCCCCGGTCTGGTTCAACGTCGGCACCCAGTCCCCGCAGCAGGTCTCGGCGTGTTTCATCCTGTCGGTCGACGACACGATGGACTCGATCCTGAACTGGTACCGCGAGGAGGGGCTGATCTTCAAGGGCGGCTCCGGCGCCGGGTTGAACCTGTCCCGCATCCGCTCCTCCAAGGAGCTGCTGTCCTCGGGCGGTACCGCCTCCGGCCCGGTCTCGTTCATGCGCGGCGCCGACGCGTCCGCCGGCACCATCAAGTCCGGCGGCGCCACCCGGCGGGCCGCGAAGATGGTCGTGCTGGATGTCGACCACCCCGACGTTGCCGAGTTCGTCGAGACCAAGGCGCGCGAGGAGCACAAGATCCGCGCGCTGCGCGACGCCGGGTTCGACATGGACCTGGGCGGCGACGACATCATCTCCGTGCAGTACCAGAACGCGAACAACTCCATCCGGGTCTCGGACGAGTTCATGCGAGCCGTCGAGGCCACCTCCGACGAGGGTGCGGCCTTCGGGTTGCGCGCCCGGCAGACCGGCGAGGTCATCGAGACCATCGATGCGCGTGAGCTTTTCGGCAAGATCACGCAGGCGGCCTGGGAGTGCGCGGATCCCGGCATCCAGTATGACGACACGATCAACGACTGGCACACCAGCCCCGAGTCGGGTCGGATCACCGCGTCCAACCCGTGCAGCGAGTACATGCACCTGGACAACTCCTCGTGCAACCTGGCCTCGCTGAACCTGCTGAAGTTCCTGTCGGCCGACGGCACCTTCGACGCGCCGACCTTCGCGCGGGCGGTCGAGTTCGTCATCACCGCGATGGACATCTCCATCTGCTTCGCCGATTTCCCGACCCAGCCGATTGCCGAGACCACCCGCGCCTTCCGGCAGTTGGGCATCGGCTACGCCAACCTCGGTGCGCTGCTGATGGCCACCGGGCACGCGTACGACTCGGAGGGTGGTCGGTCGCTGGCCGCCGCCATCACCTCGCTGATGACCGGAGTCGCCTACCGCCGCTCGGCCGAACTGGCCGGCGTCGTCGGACCGTACGACGGGTACGCCCGCAACGCCGACGCGCACAAGCGGGTCATCCGCAAGCACGCCGCCGCCAACGACTACATCCGCTCGGTCGGCCGGAACGACTCCGCCACCCTGAAGCTGGCCACCACCGTCTGGCAGGACACCGTGGCCACCGGTGAGCGCAACGGCTACCGCAATGCGCAGGCCAGCGTGCTCGCCCCGACCGGCACCATCGGTCTGATGATGGACTGCGACACCACCGGCATCGAGCCGGATCTCGCGCTGGTCAAGTTCAAGAAGCTGGTCGGCGGCGGGTCCATGCAGATCGTCAACCAGACGGTGCCGCGGGCGCTGAAGGCGCTGGGATACCAGCAGGAGTCGATCGAGGCGATCGTCGAGTACATCGCCGAGCACGGTCATGTGGTGGATGCGCCGGGTCTGCGGCGCGAGCACTACAGCGTCTTCGACTGCGCGATGGGGGAGCGGTCGATCGCTCCGATGGGCCACGTGCGGATGATGGCGGCGACGCAGCCGTTCATCTCCGGGGCGATCTCCAAGACCGTCAACATGCCCGAGCACGCCACGGTCGCCGACGTCGCCGAGATCTACCAGCAGGGCTGGAAGATGGGCCTCAAGGCGCTGGCCATCTACCGGGACAACTGCAAGGTCGGCCAGCCGCTGTCGGCGTCGAACAAGAACCACGGCGAGAAGTCGGCCGACGTCTCGGCCGGCGCCGGCGCCGGTGCCGATGCGGTCGCCGCGCCGGTCGTCACCGGGCCCGTTCGCCGCCGGCTGCCGAAGAAGCGTCCGTCGCAGACGGTCTCGTTCACCGTGGGCGGTGCCGAGGGGTACCTGACCACCGGGTCGTACCCCGACGACGGCCTCGGTGAGGTGTTCATCAAGCTGGGCAAGCAGGGTTCGACCCTGGCCGGCGTGATGGATGCGTTCTCGATCGCGGTGTCGGTGGGCCTGCAGTACGGCATCCCGCTGGAGTCGTACGTCGCCAAGTTCACCAACCTGCGGTTCGAGCCGGCCGGCATGACCGACGATCCGGACGTGCGGATCGCCACCTCGGTGATGGACTACCTGTTCCGCCGGATCGCGCTTGACTACCTGCCGCTGGACGCGCGGGCCGAGCTGGGCATCTTCTCCGCGGAGGAGCGCCGTGCCCAGGTGTCGTCGAGCTACGGCAGCTCGGAAGTCTCGACGGCCACCGCCGCCGACGCGGACGAGGACCTGGTGGAGAACCTGCGGACGACCGTGGATTCCTCGCCGGTCATCCGCCCGGCGGTGGAGAGCGGCACCCCGGCGCCGGCCTCGGCCGCGGGCCGGGACGCCGGCCGGGCCGGGTCATCGACCGAGCTGCTGGAACTGGTCATCGGCAAGTCCGCCGACGCCCCGCTCTGCTTCACCTGTGGCACGAAGATGCGGCCGTCCGGGGCCTGCTACCTCTGCGAGGGCTGCGGCTCCACCAGCGGCTGCAGCTGACGAGAGCGGGGACTGCACCCGATTGCACCATGCGGCGCGCACCGCCCTGGCCCCAGAAGGGGTCAGGGCGGCGCTGCCTCGAGGACCTGGGCCGGAACCGGCACGAGGAAGCCGCAAGCCCGATCGCGTGGGCGATCGGGCTTGCGGCGTGGCAGGGACGGTGACGTCCATTCGCTGGTGTCAGCATCCGCATCGCGGCCGCACACCAGCGAGTAGCTGGGGGTACGACCGGGTGCCCACGCAATGGTCGCTGAGCACCGATGCCTCGTCGCCGGACATCGGGATTCATTCCGCGCGCGGCGACACGACCAGCGGATCAATGCAGTGGAACTCGAGTGCCGCAGGGGAGATCCTGACTGGCTACCCACTCGAGAAGGTGCACCGAAGTGCCCGACAGCATCGGCCGTCGCATTCTTCGCAAGCTGCGGATCGCGACTGAGCGGGGGCCGGCGCCGTCCGTCGACGCGCAGTTCATCGAGATCGATGTGCTCCCGGGCCGTTGTCCGGTCCCTGGCACCCGATGGTCGGGATGCCAGGGGGCCTTGGCTCGGGTTCGTGGTCTGGCACGGCCCGGCGGGTACCCTCCGGGGGCCCGCGGGGTCGGCCGGGCGCCGGCTCCGACAGACCACCGCGCCGAAGGACGAACACGATGAGCACGATGCGGGAGGTCGCCGCCCGCGCCGGGGTCAGCGTCAAGACGGTGTCCCGGGTGTTCAACGACGACCCGCACGTCCTGCCGGACACCAGGGAGCGGGTCCAGGCCGCGCTGCGCGAGATGAACTACGTTCCCAGCGACCTGCCGTCGACGCTGCGGGCGGGCCGCGCGCCGGTGATCGGGATCGCGGTGCCCGACATCGTCGACCCGTTCTTCGCCGCGATCACCCAGTCCATCCAGCGGTTGGCCTTCGAGCGCGAGATGTTCACGCTGGTGATCAGTCTCGGAGCGGATCCCGAGATCGAGCGGCCGATGGTCGAGGGCCTGCTCAAGCGGGGACTCAGCGGACTGGTGCTGGCGCCGATCACCGCCGACCAGTCGTACCTGTCGGTCTGGTCGGTCCGGCTGCCGGTGGTCTTCGTCGACCGGCAGCCGACCAAGCTGGCCGCGGACTCGTTCACCGAGGACGACGAGGGCGGGGCGGACACTGCGACGACCCACCTGATCAAGCACGGCCACCGGCGGATCGCGCTGCTGGGTGAGCGCCCGCTGCTGCGCACCGCGGCCGGCCGGTTGGCCGGCTACCGGGCCGCGCTGGCCCGGGCCGGGCTGCCCGAGGACCCGGACCTGGTGATGCTGGGCGTGGACGACCGGGCCGGCGCCCGGGACGCGCTGGAGGTGCTGCGCCGGCTGCCCGACCCGCCGACCGCGATCTTCTCGTCGAACGCCCGCTGCACCATGCATCTGCTGCCGGCGCTGCGACCGCTGGAGTTCGCGCTCGTTGGGTTCGGCGACTTCCCGATGGCCGACGTGGTCAGCCCCGCGGTCACCGTCATCGATCAGGACCCGTACCGGCTCGGCCGACTGGCCGCCGAGCGGATCTTCGACCGGCTCGACGCGCCCGATCGGCGCTACCGGCGTCGGACGGTCGTGTCGGTGCACCTGGTCGAGCGGCTGTCCTGCCAGGCGGGACCCACCACCCACGGCTGAGTCGAGCGGATGGGCCCCCAGGGCGGCCGGTCAGGCCAGTGGCCCTTCGACTCCGCCTCGGCACCCCGGCCCCCGGTCCTGGTCGACCGGGAGCCGGGATGGTCAGTTGGCCGCGTCGATCACGGCGTTCAGCTCCCGCAGCCGCGGCAGCGCCCGGTTGGTCAGGTAGTCCTGCCGGGTCTCGGCGGAGATCGACAGGCTGTCCTTCCACAGTGACCGGCCGGCCATCGCCCCGCTGGCCCCATTGGCCATCGCCACGGCAACCTGGTCGATGAACGTCTCGTGGTCCACCCCGGCCGACAGCACGGCCCAGGGCACGCCGGCGGCGGCCTCGTGCACGGCCTGGCACGCCTGCGCCGAGCCCGGGTACTGCAGCTTGAGCACCTTGGAGCCGCATTCGACGGCCAGCTTGGCGCCGTCGGCGACCAGGGTTCCGAAGGCCGCGCGGTAGTCCTCGTCGGACTCGTCCTCGAGCCGGTAGGTCAGCAGCTCGACGATCAGCAGCAGCCCCTCGGCGGCGCAGGCCTTGACCAGTTCGCGGATCTGGTCGGCGACCAGGGAATCCGGACCCTGCCGGTCGGGCCGGGTGTAGAACAGCATCTTGGCGACGTCGCCGCCCAGCTCGCGGACCCGGCGCGGGGTGACCCCGTCGACGTACCGGGTGTAGCGCAGGCCGTCGATGGTCTCGAAACCGGACGCGTCCATGCCGACGACGAGCGCGGTGTTGCGGCCCAGTACGCCCTGGTCGACGATCGCGGGCAGCGCCACTTCGGGATCGAGCAGGATCGCCGGCGCGTTGTTGGCCAGGTACGTGACCAGGTCGGCCTTGGCGTGAGCCAGCTCGGCCGTGCTGATGCCCGTGGCGCCACCCGGCGCGTCGGTCATGGCCGCCTTCATACCATTGCGCTGGTCGGCGGCGACGATCAACATGTGCCCGCCGGGCGTCGAGATCGCGCTCATGCCGCGGCGTTCCAGGGTGGTCAGGGAATTCATGGGGTTCCTCCGGTGAGGTGATGGATGGGTCGATGGGGGATGCCGGACGGGCCGGTAGCGACGGGTCAGCCGACCCGCGCCCGCTCCGGCCGGTCGGTCGGGGCGGTGTGCTGCGGTGCGGTGTGCGGCGGTGCGGTGTGCGGCGGTGCGGTGTGCGACGGTGCGGTGTGATCCGGCTCGGTCCGATCCGGTGCGGTGTGCTGCGCGGCGGGGTCGAGCAGGGTGGCCGCGATCCGCGCGGCGCCGAATGCGGTCTCCTGCGAGCGGGTGGACATCGCAAGCCGGGGCAGCACCTCGGCCCGGGCCCGCTGCACCGCGGCCATGTCGGCCCAGCCGCCGGTCAGCAGTGCGGAACCGGCCGGCGGCAGTTCCGCGTCGATCGCCTCGATGAGCCGGGCGATCTCGTCGTTGCTGTGCCGCAGCACGGCCCCGAACAGTTCGGCCGGGCTGACCTCATCGGTCCGCACGGTCACCCGCAGCACCCCGTCGTCGTTGCGCGCGCCGCTGACGGCGATCCCGCCGGCCGGCAGAGCACCGGCGTAGGGCAGGGCCATCACCTGCGCGTCCAACCGGTCCCGGCCGGCCCGGTCGCGGATCCCGCACAGCTGCAGCGCCCGGCGGAGCACCAGCCCGGTCTTGACCCCGGCCACCAACACGTGCCGTCCGGGCACGATGTGCCGGACCTCGTTGATCAGCCCGCCGGCCAGCCGGGTCCGCGCATCGAAGCCCAGTGGTGCGTCGACGACCCGCAGCAGGACCTCGGCGGTGCCCATCGAGACGTGGTAGCGCCCAAGGGGGATCGGTCCGGCCGCCTCGGCGGCCACGAGATGATCGTGGCCCGCCACGGTGATCGCGGCCCCGGCGAACGGCCCCGGCAACCAGGCCCCGGTGCGGCCCAGGTCCGTGCCGGCCGCCACCAGCGACGGCAGCAGGCTGTCGGTGACGCCCAGGTGGGCGAGCATCTCGTCCCACGCGGCTCCGGAATCCTGGTCCAGCAGACCGGTTCGCGAGGCCAGCGAGTACTCGGCCACCGGCCGGGCGCCCAGCGACATCGCCACGAACTCCGGCAGGTTGAGCCAGCGCAGGCCGCGCAGGTCCAGGCCCTCGTCCCGCAGCAGCGCCAGCTTGGCCGCCGAGACCTGGCTGCCCAGCGGCAGTCCCGTCCGGCCGGCGAATTCCTCACGCACGACGCGGGGAAAGGCGGCGACCTGCGCGGCGCCCCGCGGGTCGAACCACGCGAAGGCCGGTCCGACCGCCCGCTCACGGGCGTCGATGAGCATCCCGCTCTCGCCCATGCCGGAGATGGCGATCGCGGCGACGGGCTCGGTGGTCACGGGGGCGAGCCGGGCGGCGGCCGCGATCAGCAACTCCTGCACGGCGGCCAGCAGTCGATCGGCCGGCATGTCGGCGGTGCCGTCGGCGCCGGACCGCCAGGGGGTGGGGACCTGCTCGACGACGAGTTCGGTGCCGTCGGCGTCGCGGACCAGCAGCTTCAGGCCGGTGCTGCCCAGGTCCATGCCGGCGACCAGGGGGGTGCGCGTTGACACGGGCAGGCCTCTCGTCCAAGGGGATGACACCGATGTCGTCTGGAAGCATGACACGCGTGTCGCGATGGGTCTATCCTGAGCGGGTGACGACTGAATGTCAACCCCCATCGCCGCGCTGCGTCCTCGTCGCCGGCCCCGCCGGTAGCGGGAAGAGCACCCTGGCAAAGGCTTTGGCTACTCAGCTGCGGCTGCCGCTGCTGGACCTGGACACCCTGACCAATCCGTTGCTGGACGGGCTGCCGGCCTCGGCCCTCGCCGAGCACTGGCTCTCGCCGGCCCACGGCCCGGCGATCCGGGACGCACGCTACGCCGCCCTGACGGCCGTCGCCGCTGAGGTCACGGCGACCGCCGGGGCGGCGGTGCTGGTCGCGCCCTTCACCGCCGAACTGGCCGGCGCCGCCGCCTGGGACCGGCTGCGGGCCGCCCTCGGTCCGACCGACCCCGTGGTGGTCTGGATCCGGGGTGACGCCCAACTCTTCGCGCGCCGGCGGGTGCAGCGGGCGGCCGATCGGGACGACCACCGCCCGCCCACGCCCGAACCCGTTCCGCCGGCCGTCGATCATCTCCCCATCGACGCCGAACTCACCACCGCACAACAGGTTTTCCGCGTCCTGCGGGCACTGGGCGAGCCGATGGGCGTCGCGCCGGGCCCGCCGGCCGGCGGGATCGAGGTTGATGCGCTGCTGTTCGACCTGGACGGCACCCTGGCCGATTCGACCGCGTCGGTGGCTCGTTGCTGGGATCGGTTGGCCCGCGAGTTCGGGGCGGAGCCGCGCCTGATCCAGGAGAACCACGGTCAGCCGTCCGATGTCCTGGTCGGCACGCTGGTCGGACCCGATCGGCAGGCCGCCGGCCGGGCCCGTATCCGCGAGCTGGAAATCGCCGACGCCCCGTTCATCGATCCGATTCCCGGTGCGCACCAGTTCTTCTCGTCGGTGCCGGACGACCGGCGGGCCATCGTCACGTCCGGTGTGCGCGACCTGGCGACGGCCCGCCTGGGCGCGGTCGGCCTGCCGGTGCCCGGCATCATGGTCACCTTCGACGACGTCGAGCACGGAAAGCCCCACCCGGAGCCGTATCTGCTGGCCGCCCGGCGCCTGGGGGTCGACCCGGCCCGCTGCCTGGTCTTCGAGGACGCGCCCGCGGGGATCGCCTCGGCCCGAGCGGCCGGTTGCCGGGTGATCGCAGTCCTGGGCACCTCGCCCGCCGCCGAGCTCACCGGGGCCGAGCTGGTCGTGGACGGGCTGGACCGGTTGACCCTCGTCCGCCGCGGGGACGCATTTCGGGTGGTCCCGGCCGGCTGACGCGCCCCCGGTCCGCCCGCGCCCACCGCCGGCCGGCACCGCCGTTCACGATGCCCCGGGTCGATCCGACCCGGGGCGTTGCCGTCGGCCCGGCCGGTCGTGGCCGGGTGGGCCGGCTCGGCCCCGGCCGATGTGCGAGTGGCGCGGGGCCGGTCTACTTGGGCCGGTGGTGCGCCGGTGGCGCGCCCGGGTCGGCCCTGGTGAGCGCACGCGCCCCGGCCGATGTGCGAGTGGCGCGGGGCCGGTCTACTTGAGCGGGTGGTGCGCCGGTGGCGCGCGCCCGGGTCGGCCGTGGTGAGCGCGCCCGCTCCGGCCGATGTGCGAGTGGCGCGGGGCCGGTCTACTTGGGCCGGTGGTGCGCCGGTGGCGCGCGCCCGGGTCGGCCGTGGTGAGCGCGCCCGCTCCGGCCGATGTGCGAGTGGCGCGGGGCCGGTCTACTTGGGCCGGTGGTGCGCCGGTGGCGCGGCCGGTCGGCCCAGGTGAGCGCACGCGCTCCGGCCGATGTGCGAGTGGCGCGGGGCCGGTCTACTTGAGCGGGTGGTGCGCCGGTCGCGCGCCCCGGTCGCGCGCCCCGGTCGCACGCGCCCGGTCGCACGCGCCCGGTCGCACGCGCCCGGTCGCACGCGCCCGGTCGCACGCGCCCGGTCGCGGTCCCGGCCGCGCGCCCCGCCGCGGGCGCCCGGCACCCACAGCAACCGCACAGGGCCCCGGCAGTGTGACGCTGCCGGGGCCGTTCGCGAAGTACCGCGGTGGGACTGCGACGAGCCGATCAGCAGGAGGACTGGTAGACCGCGTTGGAGGAGTCGACGTTCTCCGGCGTGATGATGGTGAAGCCGGTCTGGATCTTCGGGGTCACGGTGCCGCCGTCCAGCGAGGCGATGGCCTGGTCCAGGCCGTCGGTGCCGATGGTGGCGGGCTGCTGGGCGACGAGCGCCTGCACGGTGCCGTCCTTGAGCGCCTTGACCTGGTTCGGTCCGGCGTCGAAGCCGACGATCGTCATCTGGTCGCTCTTGCCGGCCTGCTTGACACCGGTGGACGAGCCCTCGGCGGAGAAGATGTTGGTGGCGAAGATGCCGACGATGTCGGGGTCCTTCTGCAGGGCGGCGGTCACCAGCTGAGCGGCGGTGGCCGGATCGTTGTGCGAGTACTGCACGCCCAGGTACTGGAACGAGGAGTCCTGGCCGACCGCGTCCTCGAAGCCCTTCACGCGGGCGTCGACGGTGGAGATGCCCGGGTCGGTCGAGATGACCAGAACCTTGCCACCCTTGGGGTTCTTGTCCTTGATGGCCGTGAACGCCGCGGCGCCGCCGCCCTGGTTGTCCGAGGAGACCTGGGAGACCGCGAACGACGGATCCTCGGTGGTGGTGTCCACCAGCACGACCTTGATGCCGGCGGCGGCGGCGTTCGCCAGCGGCTTCTGCATGGCGGTGACGTCGGTCGGCGCGATGAGGATGGCGTCGGGCTTGCTGGCCACCACCGAGTCCAGGATCGGGGTCTGCAGGGTCGGGTCGAACTTCTGCCCGCCCTGGGTGTTCACGGTGACGCCCAGCTTGGCCGCCTCGGCCTCGATGCCGCACTGCATGGTGATGTAGAACTCGTCACCGGCCACACCCTGGATGAAGGCGACGTTGTAGTCCTTGCCCGCCTTGGTGGGGGCGGCCACCGAGCCGGTCACCGCACTGGCCGTGGCCGCCGCGGCGGAGGCGGGCGAGCCGCCGGCGCTCGAATCGGGCTTGGACGACGAGCACCCGGTCACCGCGAGCATGACGGCGAACGCGCCGACCGCGGTGGTGGTGAGGACCTTGGAACGCTTCATTGCTTTCCTTTCACGGCGGGATGACCCGGGACGTGGGGTGGGGGAACGGACCGTGCGACGCGGCGCGGGCACGGCGGAGCAGGGAGGGGCGAGCTGACGGGAAACGAGGGGCCGAACTGACAGGACGGGAGAGTTAAGCGCTGGCCGGTGTTGTCGCCGGCTCCGCGGCGGCCGGCTTGGCCTTGCGCCGCGCGGACTTGGCCCCCCGGGAGGCGGCGGACCGCCGCGACTGGTCGACGTAGACGGCGGCAATCAGCACCGTACCGACGGCGACCGTCTGCCAGTAGGGGGTGACCCCGAGGATGGTGAAGCCGGAGAGCAACACGGCCGGGATGAACAGGCCGACGACGGTGCCGAAGATGGAGCCCTCGCCGCCGAAGATCGAGGTGCCGCCGATGACGACCGCGGCGATCACGTTCAGGTTGGTCAGCGACTGGCCGGCGATGGTGGTGGTGCTGTACTGGGCCAGCGACAGCAGGCCGGCGAACCCGGCGAGCATGCCGGTCATCCCGTAGACCTTGATCAGGTGCCGGCTGACCTTGACACCGACCCGGCGGGCGGCCTCCTCGTTGGACCCGACGGCGTAGGTGTAGCGACCGAAACGCGTCTTGTGCAAAGCGATCCCGCCGATGATCAGTACGATCAACGCGATGAGGGTGAGCATCGGGATGCCCAGGACGCGACCGTAGCCGATGGTGTCGGACAGCGAGTCGGGCACCGCGCGGATGTCCAGACCACCGGTGATGATCTGGGCCAGGCCCAGGGCGATGGACAACGTGCCGAGGGTGACGATCAGTGGCGGGATCTTGGACTTGGCGATCAGCACACCGTTGATGACGCCCCAGGCGACGCCGCTGAGCACCGCGGCGACGATGCCGGCCAGGGCCACGCCGACGCCGTCACCGCCGATGGCCTCCATCACCTTGGCCGAGACGACCGAGGAGAAGACCAGGACGGACCCGATCGACAGGTCGATGCCCGAGGTGATGATGACGAACGTCATGCCGACCCCGAGAACGGCCCAGATGGAGACGTTCTGGGTGATGGTCGCGATGTTGGACCAGGCGAAGAACTTGCTGCCGGCGGCCAGCGAGAAGATCAGGCAGATGCCGATCAGCACGCACAGGATCCACACGGACTGCAGCTTGAAGATGCGGGCGAGCAGCGGTCCGTTGTCCTCGCCCAGGTCGACGGCCGGCTTGGCCGCTGAGGTGGTCGGGGAGTTCTTGACGGAGCTCATGCCGCGTCCTTCTGGTCCAGAGCGCCGGTCATGGCGCCGACGAGTTCTTCCACGTGGGTCTGGTCGGCGCGGAAGGTCGCGATGCGCCGGCCCAGCCGCAGCACCTGCACCCGGTCCGAGACCTGGAGGACGTGCGGCATCGAGTGCGAGATGAACACCACGGCGATGCCCTTGTCCCGGACCCGCTTGATGGTGTCCAGGACGTTCTTGGTCTGCACCACGCCGAGCGCGGCGGTCGGCTCGTCCAGGAAGACGACCTTGTTCGCCCAGGTCACGGCCCGCGCGATGGCGATGCACTGACGCTGACCGCCGGACATCGAACCGACCGGGGCGATCATGGAGCGGATGGTGGCCCCGAGCTCGTCGAAGCCGGCCTTGGCCTGGCGCCGCATCGCCCGGTTGTCCATGAAGCCGAACGTGCCCAGGACGCCCTTGGCCGGGATCTCCCGGCCGAGGAAGACGTTCTGCGCCGGATCCAGATGGGGGGCCAGGGCCAGATCCTGGTAGACGACCTCGATGCCCAACTCGGAGGCGTGCTGCTGCGAGGTGATGGTGACCGGCCGGCCGTCGAACTCGATCTGGCCGGTGTCCAGGGCCAGGTTGCCCGACAGCGCCTTGACCAGGGTGGACTTGCCGGCGCCGTTGTCGCCGATCAGAGCGACGACCTCGCCCGGCTCGATGTCGAAGTCGCAGTCGTTCAGGGCCTGCACGTTGCCGAAGCTTCGGGACAGTCCGCGGGCCTGGAGCACCGGACTCATATGACTACACCGCCTTTGGGTAGTAGGGCCGGAGCCCGGGAGGGTGGATCCGCCGAGGCAGCGACCGCTGCCGGTTGACGAACCGAAAAGACTTGGGGGAGAGCATTTGCGAGGCGTTCGGCGCGGGCTTGGCAGCCGGCCGGGCGCTCGTCGTTGAGATGAACTGTAGAGCATCGGGGCGGTCCATGTCACGGGTGTCATGCGGATTTCTTCGACCGGTTCCGAACCCCGGGTGCGGGGTCGATCGAGTGGCCCCGCGGGCCGCGACGGCGACGGGGCGGCAGATGGCGACAACCGGACGGGCGACCCCCCGAGGGTCGCCCGTCCGGTCGGTCGGGGGACCGGCGGTCAGCCGGTCCGGGTGGTGGAGCGGACTTGCGCTGCGACGCCGTCGCGCTGCGAAGTCATTGCCGCACGGAAGATGTCGTGCGTCAGTGCGGCCTCATCCGGGCGGACACAGCCGAACCGCTCGCCCAGCTCGCCGGCCCGCTCGGCCAGGAAGGCCGCCCACATCTGCAGGATCGAGTCGCTGAAACCGGTCTCGAAGATGCCGCCGGTGACGGTCGGCCAGACGGACTGGCTGCCGACGTCGAGCTGGTGCCACACCTGCTCCCGGCCGATGCCCGGGATGTCGCGCACCCCGAAGACCTCGACCGACTTGGGGTTCTTGGTGGTGAAGCGGACCCCGCCGTCCAGCCCGATCGCCTCGAAGATCCAGGTGTTCTTCTGGCCTGGGTCGATGCGCTTGGTCTGGGTGGTCAGCGGGAACTCCTGGCCCTCGTGCCGGCTCCGGCTGTGCAGGGTGGCGTTGTCCCAGGTGTCGCAGGCCACGGGGGTGCCGTCCGGGCCGGGGCGGGTGGGCACGATGTTCTGCAGCACCCCGTAGACCTGCTCCGGGGCCCAACCCAGCCGCAGCGGCAGGTGCCAGGTGTGCATGCCCAGGTCGTTGAGCACCCCGGCCTCGCCGCAGGTGGCGATCTGCCGCTTCCAGTTGATGCCCTTGTGCACGTCCTGGTCGCTGGAGTGCAGGAACGCGTTGCGCGCCTCGATGATCTGGCCGAGCGCGCCCGACTGCACGTACCGGGCCGCCCACTGCGCGCCCGGGAAGAACGGCAGCTCGCTGGAGCAGCGGACGAAGCTCTCCGGGTGGGCCCCGATCGCGGCCATGATGGCCTGCGCGGCGGCACCGTCGATGCCGAAGGGCTTCTCGGCCAGCAGGTCCTTGCCGGCGTTGATCACGTCGGTGTAGATCTGCTCGTGCAGATCGTGCCGGACGGCCACGTACAGCACGTCGATCGACGGGTCGGCCAGCAGGTCGCGGTAGTCGGTCACCGTGGTGGTGACGGTGTCGATCTGGTCGAACCAGGTCATCGCGGCCGGGTTGACGTCACACACCGCGGTCAGCCGGGGCCGCACCGGGTGGTCGATCAGCGCCGGCCAGCGCTGCAGCGCCGCGGCGATCTCGCGGCCCATCAGCCCGCCGCCGACGATGGCGACGTTCACCGTCTGCGGGGTCACTTGCTGTACTCCGTGACCAGCTTGAGGGCGGCGTCCACGCCGAGCCCGTCGTGCAGCACGGCCATCAGTGCGGCGGTGATGCCGGCCGGGGACGGGTGCTGAATGATGTTGCGGCCGTAGACGATTCCGCTGGCGCCGGCGTCCAGGACGGCCACCGTGCGCTCGAGCAGGGTGCGGTCGTCGACCCGCCCGCCGCCGCGGACCAGGACCGGGATACCGCCGGCCACGGCGATGACCTTGCGGTAGTCGGCGATGTCGGTGGTCGGATCGGCCTTGATCAGGTCGGCGCCGAGCTCGACCGCCTGGCGGACCAGGGTGACCACCTTGGCGGTGTCGCCGTCGACCATGTAGCCGCCGCCGGCCGTGGCGTTGTCCTGCATGACCAGGGGTTCGACCATCAGCGGCATGCCGTAGCGGGTGGCCTGCTCGCGCAGCGCCATGATCGAGCGGATGTTCGCGTCACGGATGGCCGGATGGCCGGGCAGCTGCATGAGGTTGGCGCAGACGGCCACCGCGTCCAGCCGCACGGCCTCCTCGATCGCGAAGGGCACGTGGTGGCTGAACAGGTGCTCGTCGAGCGGGTTGCCGTACACGTTCGCGACGTCGGTCCGCAGGACCAGTGACGGCTTGGCCTTGCCGGGCACGGACTGCAGGTGGCGGGCCTGGCCGATGGTCAGCTGGACCGCGTCCGGGCCGACCTCGACGAGGGTCCGGACGACCGCCGGCATGTCTTCGATGCCGTTGATGAACGACGCCTCGCCGAAGAACCCGTGGTCGACCGCGACGTCCAGCGCGCGCCCGGAGGTGGGGTTGAACAGCCGGTTGAGTCGGTACAGGGACATCTTTGTCGTCTCCAAGATTGGTGTTCAGGGCGCCGCTGGGTCGTGGGGCGCCGTCCGAAAAGAGGGTAGCCAGAATGAAACAACGTTGTCTAGACTCCGGAACAACGTTGTTTCAGGTGCCGGTCGGCACCCTCACCGCCGAGGAAGGACCACCCCGTGCATTCCATCGCTGTCGCCGGGCACATCTGCGTCGACGTCACGCCCACTCTTGGCCCCTCGGCCGCCCTCACCCCCGGCCGGTTGATCGAGGTCGGCCCGCTGTCCCTGGGCCTGGGCGGCTGCGTCGCCAACACCGCGCGGGCGCTCGGTGCGCTGGGTGCCCCGGTCCTGGCCTGCGCGCTGGTCGGGGACGACGAACTCGGCCGCTACGCCGTGCGGGCCGTCGCCGAGCTGCCCGGCGTGCGCAGCCGGCTGACCGTCCGGCCGGGCCGGGGGACCTCCTACAGCCTGGTCCTCGAGCCGCCGGGGGCCGACCGCACGTTCTGGCACCACACCGGGGTCAACGACGACTTCACTTCCGAGTCGGTCGATCTCGACGGTGATCTCAAGAGTGCCGACCTGCTGCACGTCGGGTACCCGTCGCTGCTGCCCGGGCTGCTGGCCGACGACGCGGCCCAGCTGGTCGCGCTGCTGCGGCGGGCCCGGTCGGCCGGGCTGACCACGTCGGTCGACCTGGCCGTGGTCGACCCCGCCTCGCCCGCGGGCCGGCTGGACTGGGCGGGCATCCTGCGCCGGCTGCTGCCGCTGGTCGACGTCATCACGCCCAGCGTCGACGACCTGGTCTCGGCGCTGGCCATCACCGAGCCGGTCACGCCGGAGCTGGTGGAGGCGCTCGCCGATCGCCTGGTCGACTGGGGGGTCGGGGTCGCCGCGGTGTCGTCCGGCCCCGGTGGGCTGCGGCTGCGGGCGGCCGGCGCCGACCGGCTCGCGCGGGGTGGGCGGGTGCTGCGTCCGCTGGCCGATCGCTGGGGCGGCGCCGCGCTCTGGCAGGCGCCGGCCGTGGTTGACGCGGTGGTGACCACCAACGGCGCCGGCGACGCCTGCACCGCCGGGTTGCTGACGGCACTGGCCGGCGGGGCCGACCCGCGGGCGGCGGCGCAGGTGGCCGTCGGCGCGGCGGCGGCCGCGGTGGCCGGTCGGCCGGCCACCCCGGTCGAGGTGGTGGCTCGGGTGCCGGCCGCGGCGGCGGTCCTGGTGCCGGCCGGCCGGGACCGGTTCACCGGCCCGATCGTGCTGCCGGCCAACCAACCGCGCGACCGGTTCTACCGCGGCGGCCGCCGGATCTCGGACTTCCGCCGCGACCCGGCGGCGCCGCCGAACACCCCGGAGGACTGGGTCGGCTCCACCACCTGCGTGCGGGGGCAGGACCCGACCGGCCGCACCGTGCTGCCGGACGGCACCGACCTGGCCGCGGCGATCGCCGCCGACCCTCGCTACTGGCTGGGCCAGGCGCACCTGAACCGGTTCGGCGTCGACACCAAGCTGCTGGTCAAGCTGCTCGACGCGGGCCAGCGGCTGCCGGTGCACGCCCATCCGGACGGCGCGTTCGCCCTGGCCGAGCTGGGTGCGGCGCACGGCAAGGCCGAGGCGTGGTCGATCATGACCGGCGGCGATGTCTACCTGGGCCTGCGGCGCGACGTCGAGTTCACCGAGCTGCGCGAGCTGGTCGATCGACAGGACAGCGAGACACTGCTCGACCTGCTGCACCGGGTCCCGGTGGCCCCGGGCGATCGGGTCTACGTGCCACCCGGGGTGCTGCACGCGATCGGCTCGGGGGTGCTGCTCACCGAGGTCCAGGAGCCCGAGGATCTGTCGATCCTGCTCGAGTGGCGGGACTTCGACCTGGACGGAACCGTGGACGGACACCTGGGTCTCGGCTTCGACAAGGCCCTGCTGGCGGTCGAGCGAGCCGGACGGACCGCCGCGCAGATCGACGCCCTGATCGTGCGCGCGGACGACACCGCGGCCGGCCTCCCGGCGGCCGCGGACGAGTACTTCCGGCTGGAGCGCATCGACGTGGCCGGCCCGACGGAGCTGGGTGACGGGTTCGCCGTGCTCGTGGTGCTCGACGGGCCCCTACGGCTGCTGGGCCCCGCCGGCCCGGTGTCGCTGCCGGCCGGCCGCACCGTCCTGCTCCCCGCCGGGTGCACCGAGCGGACCGTGGACGGCACCGGCCGGCTGCTGCAGGCCCGCCCGCCCGCGGCCGGTGAACGATCGTGACCGCCTCGCCCGGCCCGCCGATGCCCCTCCCGCTGCCCCCGGTCCTCCCACCGGCCGGGCCCGGGGCCGGGTCGCCGCGGCGGCCGGGCCGTCCGCCGGGCGCGGCGGACCTGTTGGCCCAGGGGCTGCTGGCCCGGACCGACGCGATCGCCGCCGTCACCGAGCACGACGGCCCGGATGGACGGACGATCCGGGCCCGGGTGGCCGGCGGCCTGGACTTGGAGGTGCTCCCGGACCGCGGGTTCGACATCGGCCGGGTCACCGTCGGCGGCTGGCCGCTGTCCTGGGTCTCGCCGGTGGCCGATCACCGGGCGCTGGACGTGCCCGCCGGCGATGCCTGGTTGGACCGGTTCGTCGGGGGCCTGCTGGTGACCTGCGGGCCGGAGAACATCGGCCCGGCCACCGGCCGGGCCGGGCTGCACGGCAGCCACCACCACCGCCCGGGCCGCCTGCTGGAGCGGTGCGCCGGCGTCCGGGACGGCGTGCCCTTCGCCCGAATGGCCGGAACCATCGAGTACGCCGCTGTTTTCGGGCCGAGCGCGCGGGTGGAGCGGGTGATCGAGTCGAGTGTCGATTCTGACGGCGCCGCCGTCCTGCGGGTGGTGGACGACCTGTCCAACGACGGCCCGGGGGCCTTCCCGGCGGCGCTGCTCTACCACCTGAACCTGGGGGCCCCGGTTCTGCTCCCCGGCACCACGATCCGGTGGCCGGGCACCCGTCGGGTCGAGCGGGAGCCGTGCCCGGCGGTGCCCGACCCGTCGACCATGCCCGGGCCGACGGACGAGATCACCGAGTCCGTCGTCGCCCACCACGATCCGCTGGTCGACCCGGACGGCCTGGTCCGCGTACTGGTCACCGCGCCGGACGGCCCGTCGGTCGAGCTGGCGTGGTCGGCGGACACCCTGCCGTACGCCTACCAGTGGACGCTGCCGACCCGCCGCCGTTGGGCGCTGGGCATCGAACCGGCCAGTGCACCGCTGTTCGGCCCGGACCGGTCGCGGCCCGGCGCGGGCGCCCCGCTGGTGCCGGTCGGCGGGGTGCGCCGGCACGAGTTGCGAATCACGGTCAGCGCACCGGGACGCCCGGGGTGGTGGTGACCCGGCACGACTCACGCTCGACCAGTTCCACCGGCACGACGGTGCGCCGCGGCCAGCGACCTCGTGGCTGGTGCAGGCGATCGGAGATGCGTTGCGCGGCCAGCTCGCCCATCCGGTCCGGATGCTGGTCGATGACGGTCAGCGAGGGGCGCAACAGGTCGGCCAGCGGGAAGTCGCCGAAGGTGGTGACCGCCATGGCCCGGGACCGCAACACCGGGACGAGCCCGACGGCGGCGCGCGCGTTGGTGCAGAACAGGGCGGTGGGCCGGTCGTCGAGCCGGTACAGCGTGGCGACCGCGCCGGCCGCGCCGGCCCGGTCCGTCGCCCCCAGCACGATCAGCCGCTCGTCGAGGGCGAGCCCGGCGTCGTCGATCGCCCGGCGGTACCCGGCGAGCCGGTCCCGGGTCGTCGACAGAGCGAGAGTGTCGCCCAGGAAAGCGATCCGGGTGTGGCCGTGGTCGGCCAGGTGGGTGGTGGCCAGGTGGGCCCCCCGCTGGTCGTCGGCGACGAACAGGTCGGCGGTCAGGCCCACCGGTGGCCGGTCGGCGAAGATCACCGGGATCCGGTCGACCCAGGCCCGCAGGTACCCATGGTCGTCGCCGATCGGGGCGATGATCAGGCCGGTCAGCGCCTGCCGGAGCATCGCCTGCACCACCTCCGGCTCCCGCTCGGCACTGCCCAGGCTGGCGATGATCACCGACATGCCCCGCCGGGCGGCGTGCCGCTCGGCGGCCCGGGCCAGCTGGGCGAAGAACGGGTCGACGATGTCCGGCACGGCCACCCCGATCACCGGGGCCCGCCCGTTGCGCAGGGTGGTCGGGATCGCGTTGGGCACGTAGTTCAGCTCGTCCAGCGCGGCCGAAACCCGTTGCCGGGTAGCGTCACTGACATGCGGATCCTGGTTGAACACCCGGGACACGGTCTTGGCGCTGACCCCGGCCCGGGCGGCCACGTCCCGCATGGTCGCCATGACCGCGCCCCTCTCCATCAGTCCGCGCTGCTGTCCGCCCGCCGGTCGTTCAGCGGCAGGTGAAGCCGCCGTCGATGGGCAGGCTGACGCCGGAGATCATCGACGCCCCGTCGCCGAGCAGGAACACGATGGGGGCGGCGATCTCGTCCTCGGTGGCCCACCGGTGCAGCGGCATGGCGTCCAGGAACGGCCCGCCGACGTCCTCCCGGCCCCAGTACCAGGCCGACATCGGGGTCATCACCACGGTCGGGTTCACGCTGTTCACCCGGATGTCGTACCGGCCCAGCTCGAGCGCGGACACCCGGGTGATGTTGTCCAGCGCCGCTTTCGACGAGCCGTACGAGATGTGCCCGGCCAGCGCGACCAGGCTCGCCTGGCTGGAGACGTTGACGATCGAACCGCCGCGACCCAGCCGGATCATCGACCGCGAGGTGTACTTGGTGACCAGCAACGCTCCCCGCGCATTGGTGCTGATGACCTTGTCGAACACGGAGATGTCGGTGTCCATTGGGGTGGCGATCTCGCCGCCGAAGCCGGCGCAGTTGACGACCCCGTACAGGTCCAGCCCGTCCAGCGCATCCCGCACGTTGCCTTCCTCGGTGACGTCGAAAACAACTGTCCGGGAGCCGGTCTCGGTGGCGATAGCCTCGAGGCCGGCCGCCTCGCGGCCGGCCGCGATGACCTGGGCACCGGCCGCCGTCAGCTGGCGGACCACGGCGCCGCCGATGCCGCCGGCGGCGCCGGTGACCAGGATCGTGCGCCCGTCGAAGTCGGTCATGAGAGCTCCCAATGGGTTGAAATGTGCTGGCGGGGCAATTGTTCGGGGACGCCATGGCGGCCGCGGCCGGTGGTCGGGCCCGCGTGCGGTCGGATCAGCCTAGCGGCCCGTGGGCTTCATGTCACGCGTGTCTTTCCGACACTCGGAGGCGGCGCCGGACGACCCGGGCGGCCGTTCCGTATCTCTTGACACGCGTGACACGCATCTCCTATCGTGGCCGTAGATCAAGCGGCCCGTCCGTGACCGCACGATGTTCCGCGTCGTCGCGCCGCCGGCGAGGCGACCCTCCTCGCCCTCCTCGCGTCCCGGGCCCGTCCGGTCCGCGGCTCTCGCCCCCGGAGTCCCGATGCCACCGCTCACCGCCGAGCTCACTGCCGACGCCCTGGCCGCTCTCGACCCACGGGTCGCCGTTCCCGGCTACGACCGGGCCGCCGTGACCGTCGGGATCGTGCACATCGGAGTCGGGGCCTTCCATCGGGCGCACCAGGCGGTGTACGTCGACGACGTGCTCGCGGCCGGCGACCCGACCTGGGGCATCTGCGGGGTCGGCGTCCTGCCGCAGGACAGCGCGATCCGGGACGTGCTGGCCGCCCAGGACGGCCTCTACACGTTGCTGACCGTCGACGGCGCCGGCACGACCACCGCCCGGGTGGTCGGCTCGCACGTCGCCCACCTGCACGCCCCGGACGATCCGCAGGCGGTGATCGACCGGATGACCGATCCGGCCACCCGCATCGTCTCGCTCACCATCACCGAAGGCGGGTACGGGATCAACGACGCCACCGGGAATTTCGAGCCGGCCGATCCGCTGACGCTGGCCGACCTGGCCGGGCAGTCGCCGCCGCGCAGTGTGTTCGGGCTGATCGTCGCGGCGCTGGCCGCGCGGCGGGCCGCCGGCACCGCTCCGTTCACCGTCCTGTGCTGCGACAACATCCAGCACAACGGCGCCGTCACCCGGGCCGCGATCACCGCGTTCGCCCGGTCCCGGGATTCCGAGCTCGCCGACTGGATCGACGCCGAGGTTGCCTTCCCCCACTCGATGGTCGACCGGATCACCCCGATCACCACGGACACCGTCCGGGAAGCGGTGGCCGGGTACGGCGTCACCGACGCCTGGCCGGTGCGGTCCGAGGCGTTTCGCCAGTGGGTGATCGAGGACCGGTTCAGTGCCGGCCGCCCGGCCCTGGAACAGGTCGGCGTGCAGATCGTCCCGGACGTGGCCCCGTACGAGAAGATGAAGCTGCGCCTGCTCAACGCCTCCCATCAGGTGATGGGCTATCTCGGCGCGCTGGCCGGCTTGACCTATGTGCACGAGTTCTGCCGGGACCCCGAGTTCGCCGAGTTCCTGCTCGGCTACCTGCACGCCGAGGCCATCCCGACGCTCGACCCGGTGCCGGGCGTCGATCTGACCGCCTACTGCCGCTCGTTGATCGAGCGGTTCGGCAGCGAGGCCATCCTGGACACGCTGGCCCGGCAGGCGGTCGACGCCTCGGTCCGGGTGCCCACGTTCGTGCTGCCGGTGCTGCGGGCCCGGCTGGCCGCGGGCGGCGACATCCGCCGGGCCACCCTGGCCGTGGCGGCCTGGAGCAGGTACCTCGAGGGGATCACCGACGCAGGCGCGCCGCTCGCGACCTCCCCGGACCGGCGCCACGCCGGGCTGCAGGCGGCCGTGCTCGCCGAACGGCAGACCCCGGGAGCGTTCCTGGACCAGCCGGAGGTGTTCGGCGACCTTGGTCGAGATCCGTTGTTCCGGCGGACGTTCGTGACCGCCCGGGCCGACCTGGCCGACCGCGGCGCCCGCGCCGCGGCGGTGGCCACGCTGACCTGAGCTCAGGGCACTACCATCTGACCCACCCGGTAGACCGGTCCCGACAGCCGGTGCGGAGAGGCCTGTGCAGCGCAAGCCCACGATGAACGACGTGGCCCGGCAGGCCGGGGTCGCCCTCAAGACCGTGTCCCGGTACGTCAACGGCGACCCCACCATCGGGCCCGACTTCGCCGAGCGGATCCGGCTGGCGATCGACGAACTGGGCTACCGGCGCAACATGGCGGCGGCCCGGATCCGGCCGGGGCAGAGCGCCAAGATGATCGGGCTGATCATCAGCGACCTGTCGAACCCGTACTTCGCCGCGCTGGCCAGGGCGATCGAGTTGGGCGCCGCGGAGTCGGGTTACATGCTGATCATCGCCAGTTCCGAGGACAACGGGCAGCGGCATGACCGGCTGGTCGACCGGCTGCTGGAGCAGCAGGTGGACGCGATCATCGACGTGCCGCCCCGCTCGCCCGGCCGGACGTGGGCGCAGATCCCGCCGCCGTTGCCGCCGCTGGTGTTCGTCGACCGGCCGGCCGACTTCGCCGCCGACACGGTGCTGGCCGACAACGCCGGCGGCGCCCACGCGGCCACCCGAGCCTTGCTGGACGCCGGTGCCCGGTCGATCGCGTTCGTCGGGGACTCGGTGGAGATCTTCACCATGGGGGAGCGGCTCGCCGGGTACCGGCGGGCCATCGAGGAGCGTGGCCTGCGCCTGGACGACGCCGTGGTCGTCGACACCGCGCACACCACCGACGAGGCGATGCGGGTCGTGCTGGACCTGCTCGGGCGCGGCCACGCCGACGCGGTGTTCGCGGCCAACAACCGCGCGGCCTTCGGTGCGCTGCGCGCGTTCCGATTGGGCGAGACCTTTCTGCCGCTGGTCGGTTTCGACGAATTCGAGGCGGCCGCGCTGGTCAACCCGCCGATCTCGGTGGTCACCCAGGACATCGCGGCCATGGGCCGGGCCGCGGCCGGCCTGGTGCTGGCCCGGCTGGCCGGGGACGACTCGCCCTTCCGCACCGTCGTGCTGCCGACCAGCCTGATGCTGCGCGGCTCCGAGCGTCTCCGGCCGGGCATCTGACACCGGGTCGGCCGAGAAGAACGCGCTCAGCATCGACGGGTTGCCTGCCCTCGGGGCCGCCGCTCGCTGAGCAACCCGGCCCGCGGCGGGTGGGCCGACCGCACGCCGGGGGTGGGTTGACCCCACCCGGTCGCCGGGACCACCCCGGCGAGCCGGGGATCGACCCCGCGCAAGCCGGCGGCCGACGCCCTGACCGGCCCGGACCGGAATTCCTACGGTTGGGCCAGTTCCCGGGGAGACACTCCGGAACAGGCACCGAGGAGCCACCATGTCCATCACCGACACCACCACGGTCCCCGTCTCCACCCCACCACCGGCTGGCCGGGCCCGGACCGGTGGCCGCATCGTCGCCATCGTGATCGGCGCGGTGCTGGCCGTTTCCGGCTTCTTCACCGGGATCTCGGGCGCCGCGCTGCTCGCGGTCTTCGGCGACGGGCACGCCGTCGCCTCGGGCAATCACATCGTCACGACGTCGTCGGCGGCCGTGGTCGCGGACCTCGGCACCATCCACACGGTCGACGGCTTCCGCTTCCTGACCGGGCAGCCGACCCTCCAGGTGACCGCGCAGAACTTGGACGGCACAGCGGTGTTCGTCGGCGTCGGCCGCACGGCCGACGTCGAGCGCTACCTGGACGGGGTCGGCATCGACCGGGTGACCGACGTGGAGACCGTTCCGTTCCGGCTGGACACCACCCGCGACGACGGGGCCGCCCGGGCTGCGGCGCCGGATGTGCAGGACTTCTGGGTGGCCGCCGCGCAATCCGGCGACGACCGGGCGAGCCGGGCCGAGGTCACCTGGCCGATCCAGGACGGCGACTTCGAGATCGTCGTGTTGAACGCCGACGGCTCGCCGGGCCTGCTGACCACCGCCTCGGTCGGTGCCGGGCTGCCCGACTCCACCGGCCTGTGGATCCTGCTGATCGGGGTCGGCTCGTTCCTGCTGGTCGGCGGCGTGTCCCTGATCGTGGTCGGCGCCCGTCGATCCCGGCGGCAGTAAACGCGGCCCCGGACCGAACCGGCGGTCAGCCGGTCGCGCCGCGCAACGCCCGGTCCAGGTCGGCCCACAGGTCCTCGACGTGTTCGACCCCGACACTCATCCGAATCAGCCCGGGCGGGATGTGCTCCTGCCCGGGCAGTTTCGCGCGTCGTTCGATGGTCGTCTCCACCCCGCCGAGCGACGTGGCGGCCACCACCACGCGCACGCCGGCACAGGCCGCGTCGGCCGCCGCCGCACCACCGGCGACCTCGAACGCCAGCATCGAACCGAACCCGGCCATCTGGGCCGCCGCCCGGGCATGGCCCGGGTCGGTCGCCAGTCCCGGGTACCGGACGCGGGACACTCCGGGATGGGCGGCCAGGCGCTCGGCCAGCACCCCGGCCGAGGCCTGGGAGCGTTCGAGTCGAATCGGCAACGTGCGCAGCCCGCGCAGGGCCAGGTAGGACTCCAGCGCGCCCGGCGTTCCCCCGGCGAGCTGGCGACGGCGCCGGATCGGTGCGGACGTCGCCGGGTCCCGCCCGACGACCACCCCCATCAGCAGGTCGGAGTGACCGCCGATGAATTTGGTCGCGCTGTGCACCACGTAGTCGGCGCCCCAGGACAGCGGTCGCTGCAGCAGCGGGGTGGCGAAGGTGTTGTCGACCACCACCATGGCCCCCCGATCTCGGCCGAACGAGCACAGCCGGGGCAGGTCGGCGACGTCGATCAGCGGGTTGGTCGGCGACTCCAGCCACAGCAGATCCGCGGCCCAGGCCGCCTGCTCGGTGGCCGCGGTGTCGGCGATGTCGACGGCACTGACCTTCCACCGGCCGTGCGCGGCACCGTCGTTGAGCAGCGTCCGCACCCCGGCGTAGCAATCGGCCGGCACCACGACCGACGCGCCGGTCGGCAACGACTCCAGAATCGCCGCGGCGGCGGCCATGCCCGAGGCGAACGCGATCGCGTCGCCGCCCTCCAGCACGCCGACCGCCGCCTCCAACGCCTGCCAGGTATCGGTGCCGCCGTCCCGGGCGTACTCCACCGCGCCGTCGGCCCGGAAGTTCGACGCGAGCACGATCGGCGTGCTGAGCGGGTTGCCCGGGTAGGCGGACGGTCGCCCCGCGGTGATGGCCAGGGTCTCGAACCGCAGGTCGGTGTCGTCCGTCATGCGGTCCAGTCAACCGGCTCGGTCAATCACGACACCGACCGGATGACCCTTGGACAGATGTTCGAGCAAATGTAGGATGGGCGCCATGACGGTGTTCCATCAGCCCTCGATGTTCGACGAGCTCTTCGACACCGTGGCCGACGCCGGTTCCGACGCCGGTTCCGACCCGGCGGCCGGTGTCGTCGGGCCGAACGGGGGGCCGGCTCTGGGGCCGCTGGACGCGCTGACCCGGACCGAACTGTCGGACGGTGCGTGGGTCGATCACCGCCCGGGGTGGTTGACCGGGTCCGAGCAGGTCCTTGACGCGTTGCTGCGCGACGTGCCGTGGCGGGCCGAGGAACGGCAGATGTACGACCGTCAGGTCGTCGTGCCCCGGCTGCTGTCCTGGTACTCCGGTGCCGCGCCGTTCCCCCATCCGGTTCTGGACGAGGCGCGGGCCGCCCTCAACCGGCATTACCACCCGGCGCCGGACGACCGGTTCGTCACCGCGGGGCTCTGCCTCTACCGGGACGGCGCCGACAGCGTGGCCTGGCACGGCGATCGGATCGGTCGGGGTGCCCACAGCGACACCATGGTCGCCATCCTGTCCGTCGGCAGCGCCCGCACCCTGAGCCTGCGACCCCGCCACCCCAGGGGCCATTCGAGTGTCCGGGGCCGCCGGTTCCACCTCGGCCACGGCGACCTCGTGGTGATGGGCGGCAGCTGCCAACGCACCTGGGAACATGCGGTGCCCAAGACGGCGAAACCGGTCGGCCCGCGGGTCAGCATCCAGTTCCGGCCGATCGGGGTCGCCTGACGCCGGCGGTGGCACGCTGGAGGAAACGAGAGGAGTGCGAGATGAAAACCGTCATGGGGTGGATCGACAAGATCGTCGCCACGCTGGCCCGGCGCAAGGTCGACCGGGACGAGGGCCGGCGCTGACCCACGCCGTCACCGAAACGTAGCCCGATCGGCCGAGGTGACCCGGCACAATAGGTCACCGGTCGGCGATGTGACCGCTGGCCCCGACGCTCCGGGGTCCGGAGCAGGGGAGGGTCATCGGTGAGCTATCCGCCGGGTCAGGCCGGGCCGACGCGCAAGCGCAGCAACGTCGTGCCGATCATCGCCGCGGTGATCGTCGGCGTGCTGCTGATCATCGGCATCCGCTGGTTCACCACCCGGGACGACGACTCGTCCGGCTCCGGCTCGGGTGCCGCGTCGACCGGTGCCACCGCCGCGCCGCCCCGGGACGGCTGCACCCGCGTGACGGTCGCCGCCTCCAGCGAGAAGGCGGCCCTGATGCAGCAGATGGCGCAGACGTACAACTCGTCCGGGCGCACCGTGGACGGAAAGTGTTTCGACATCCAGGTGAACTCGGTGGCGTCCGGCACCGCCGAGGCCACGCTGGCGCGGGGCTGGGACGAATCGCTGGACGGGCCCGCGCCGGATGCCTGGACGCCCGCCGCATCGACCTGGGTCAGCCTGCTGGCCAGCGATCTGACCGCCCAGGACCGGCCGAACATCCTGCCGGCCCAGTCGCCCTCCATCGTCTCGACGCCGCTCGTCCTGGCCATGCCCGAACCGATGGCCCGGACATTGGGGTGGCCGGACGCCGAGATCGGCTGGTCGGACGTGCTCGCGTTGGCCAAGGACCCCCAGGGCTGGGCCGCGAAGGGTCACCCGGAATGGGGCAAGTTCACGCTGGGCAAGACGAACCCGACGGTGTCCACCTCCGGGCTGGCCGCCACGATCGGCACCCTGGTCGCGGCCACGGGCACCTCGTCGGACCTGACCGAGGCCGCCCTGCAGCGACCCGAGGTGCAGCAATACCTCAAAGACGTCGAGTCTGCCGTCATCCACTACGGCGACACGACCCTGACCTACCTGACGAACCTGCAGCACGCCGACGACTCCGGATCCGCCCTCGGCTACGTGTCCGCGGTCGCCGTCGAGGAAAAGAGCGTGCTCGACTACAACGCCGGCAACCCGAGCGGGAACCCGGCGACCCTGGGCGACCATGCACCACCCAAGGTGCCGCTCGTCGCGGTGTACCCGAAGGAGGGCACGCTCTACAGCGACAGCCCGTTCGTCATCCTGGACGCATCGTGGTCGACCCCGGACAAGCAGGCCGGCGCGCAGGACTTCATGGAGTTCCTGTTGCTTCCCGAGCAGCAGAAGGTGTTCACCGACGCAAACTTCCGCACCGCCGACCATCAGCCGGGCGAGCCGATCACCGCCAGCCCGTACCTCATCGCGGACGGCGTGACGATCACCCTGAACCCGCCGGGGCCGACGGTGCTGCGGGACGTCCGGCAGGTGTGGACGCAGGTCCGCAAGCCCGCCCGGGTCCTGGTGGTGATGGACGTGTCCGGTTCGATGGCCAGCGAGTCGGGGTACGGCAGCGAGTCGAAACTCGAACTGGCCAAGAAGGCGGCGACGTCGGCGCTGAGCCAGCTGACCGACACCGATCAGATGGGTCTGTGGGCGTTCACCACCGATCTGCCCACCCCCGACACGATCACCGCGGACCTGGTCGGCGTGGGCCCGCTGGCGCAGACCCGGCAGCCGATCGTCGCCGCCATCGCCGGCCTGACCCCGCTCAACGGGACGCCGCTGTACGCGGCCACCCGCGAGGCCGCGGACGCGATGAACGCGCAGAACGACCCGAACTCGATCAACGCGGTGGTCGTCCTGACCGACGGGCGCAACGAGTACACCGACAACGACCTGGACGGCCTGCTGCGCGAGCTGAACGCGAGCGCCCAGGAGAACGGGGTGCGGGTGTTCACCATCGCCTACGGACCCGATGCCGACCTGGCGACCCTGCAGGAGATCTCGGAGGCGTCCCGGGCCGCCGCCTACGACGCACGGAATCCGACGAGCATCGACAAGGTGTTCTCTGACGTGCTGTCCAATTTCTAGGACAGTGCCCGGCGGCGCGTGATGGTGGCATCGCCGGGTCGGCCGACGAGAGATGATCGGGGCATGGCTTCGTTCGCCGCTCGCGCGCTGCGCTCGCTCCGGGACCCCTGGAGTCTGGTGGTCGCCGGCATCGGCGCGGGTTCGGCATGGGCGGTGGGCCTGCCGGTGGGGGCCGCCGGGCTCGTTGGGGCCGGGATGCTGGGCGTGGCCGCGGTGGTGGGCGGCGCGGTGCGCAAGGACGACGCACCGCCGCCGGTGCAGTTGCGCCCGGGGACGGTGCAGTACGACATGCTGCAGACCCTGCAGGGCTACCGGGCCGACCTGAACCGGCTGACCTCGGGGCCGCAGGCACCGGCGGTCGGGGTGACCGCTCGAGAGGCCGCCGACGCGGCCGCGGAGGCCGAACGGGTCGCCCGCTCGGTGTCCCTGGCCGTCGACGCCGTGGATGACGCCCTGGTGCGGGCCCGTGGGGTGGCGCGGCAACTACCGGGGTCGGCCGACGTGCAGGCGACCGTGCAGCGGATCGGGGAGCGCCGCGAGCAGCTGCTGACCAAGCTGCACGACGCGGTCGGCGAGGTCGGCGAGCTGTACGCCCGGCTGTTGGAGCTGTCCACCACGGCCGGCCTGGTCGGCGTGGAGACCGATGCCGGGAGCCGGGCCGCCGACGTCAACGACTCGCTGGACGCGATCCGGGTGGTCTTCGCCGAGTTGGAAGCGGACGCCACGCGCACCCGCGCGATGCTGTAGCAGCGCCCGGCGTCCCGCCGTGTGGACGACGGTGTGGATGACGGCGCGGACGAACCCGTCGACTTCCGTCCCACGCGTCACATCCGGGGTGACTTCATCCGCGCAGCCGCAGTTGATCCGCGCGGGCAGGGGCGACGGGGGAGGGGCGCCGCGGCGACACCGGACTGTCACGGGCACTCGGTAGGGTGGATACCTCAGCCCACCAACCTTTCGGGAGACCCGTGCGCCCGTCCGACCCGCCACGCCCTGGCGAGCCGACGCCCCGTGGGGCGGCCCGATGACGAGCCCGACCGGTCTGTTCGCGTTGGCGCCATGGCAGCTGCTGCTGTACCTGACGGTGGCGATCGTCGCGCCGGCGCTGTGCCGCCGGCTCGGCCGTGCTGCGCTGATCGTGCTCGCGCTGCTGCCGGCCGCCACCACCGTCTGGGCGGCGGCCCTGCTGCCGTCGGTGATGGCCGGCGGGGCCCTGACGTCGAGCACCCGGTGGGTGCCGGCCATCGACCTGGCCATCGATCTGCGGATGGATGCGCTGGCGATGGCACTGACGCTGATCATCGCGTTCATCGGGATGCTGGTGCTGCTGTATTCGGCCCGATATTTCCCACCCGACGACGACGGACTGGGTAAGTACAGCGGCTCGCTGGTCGCGTTCGCCGGCGCCATGCTCGGCCTGGTCTGGGCCGACAACCTCATCCTGCTGGTGATCTTCTGGGAACTCACCGGCATCCTGTCGTACCTGCTCATCGCGCACCGGGCCGGTAAGAAGTCGTCCCGGATGGCCGCCTCCCAGGCGCTCATGGTGACCACCGGCGGCGGCCTGGTCATGCTGGTCGGCGCCGTCATGCTGGGCACGCTGGCCGGCACCTTCACCATCTCGCAGATCCTGGCGAACCCGCCGCAGGGACCGCTGATCACCACATCGGTGGTGTTGCTCATCGTCGGCGGCATCAGCAAGTCGGCGATCGTGCCGTTCCAGTTCTGGCTGCCCGGGGCGATGGCCGCGCCGACCCCGGCCAGCGCGTACCTGCACGCCGCGACGATGGTCAAGGCCGGCATCTACCTGTTCCTGCGGCTCGGGCCGGCGTTCGCGGTGCTCGGCATCTGGCAACCGCTGCTGGTCACCCTGGGCGGCGCCACCATGCTGTTCGGTGCCGTCATCGCCCTGCGGCAACGCGACCTCAAGCTGCTGCTCGCCTACGGCACCGTGTCCCAGCTGGGCCTGATGACGCTGCTGATCGGGTCGGGCAACCCGGACGCGCTGCTCGGCGGGCTGGCCATGCTCATCGCCCACGCCACGTTCAAGGCGCCGCTGTTCTTCACCGTCGGCATCATCGACACCTCGACCGGCACCCGCGACCTGACCAAGCTGTCCGGCCTGGGCCGCAAGGCCCCGCTGCTGGCCGTCCTGGCCACCCTGGCGGCGGTCAGCATGGCCGGCATCCCGCCGATGCTCGGCTTCGCGGCGAAGGAGGCCGGCTACGCGGGCCTGCTCGACGGCGGCACCTGGGGACTGGTCGCCGTCACCGCGATGGCCGTCGGGTCGGCGATCACCGTCGCCTACAGCGCCCGGTTCATCTGGGGCGCATTCGCCGCGAAGTCCGGGGTGCCGGCCGCCGACCCGGCGCCGACCAGCGCGCTCATGGTCGGCCCGGCGGCGGTCATGGTCGCCATCGGCCTGGTCCTCGGCCTGTTCCCGGGCCTGCTCGAGCCGTTGCTGCAGTCGTACGCGCAGACCGCCGGCCCCACCCACGACGACGCGATGGCGCTGTGGCACGGCTGGTCGCTGCCGCTGGCCCTGTCCGCCGCCGGCTGGTTGGTGGGAGCCGGGCTGTTCGCCGGGCAGCGGGCGTGGGAGCGGCGGCGGGAGCGGATCGCCCGGCCCGGGGTGGAACCCGGGGTGGCGTACCGGGTGGCCATCAAGGGCGTGGACAGCATCGCCGACGGGGTCACCACCGCCACCCAGCGCGGCTCGCTGCCGGTCTCCCTGGGCGCCATCCTGATGGTCCTGGTGCTCTTTCCCGGCTCCATGCTGCTGACCTCGGGGGTGGGACCGGCCGACGTCGAGGTGCTGGGCCAACCCGCCACCCTGGTGATCTGCGTGGTCATCCTGGCGGTGGCCGCGGCGACCCTGCGGGCCCGCAAGGCGCTGCCGGCGGTGCTGATGGTCGGCGGGGTCGGCTACTCCGTGGCGGTGCTGTTCATCATCCGCGGTGCTCCCGACCTGGCCCTGACCCAGATCCTGGTCGAGACGATCACGCTGGTCGCCGCCCTGCTCGTGCTCACCCGGCTGCCCGACGATGTGCTGTTCGCCAAGCACCGGGGCAACGGTTTCCGCGCCGTCATCGCGGTGTCCGCGGGCGCGCTGATGACGATGCTGGCGCTGATCATCCCTGGCGCCCGGGTGGCCGAACCGGTGTCCGCCGGCCTGGCCGGGCCGGCCGTGGAGTTCGGCGGCGGGTACAACATCGTCAACGTCATCCTGGTCGACGTCCGGGCCTGGGACACCTATGGCGAGCTGACCGTGCTGATCGCCGCGGCGACCGGCGTCGCGTCGATGATCTTCCTGGTCCGGCGGACCGGCCGGGCCCCCCGCCGGCCGACGCCCGAGGTGCAGGCCGGCCGGCCGCACGAGCCGTCGCCGTGGCTGGCCACCAACTGGATGCCCCGGCGCTCGCTGCTGCTCGAGGTCGTCACCCGGATGATCTTCCACGTCATCGTGGTGTTCTCGGTCTACGTGCTGTTCGTCGGGCACGACGAGCCGGGCGGCGGGTTCGCCGCCGGGCTGATCGTGGGCCTGGCGCTGGCCCTTCGGTACATCGCCGGCGGCGCCTACGAGCTCGGCGAGGCCGCGCCCTGGGACCCCGGCATCCTGATGGGCATCGGCCTGTTCATCGCGTCGGCGACGGCGATCTACGGCGTGATCGCCGGCGGCGCCGCCCTGGAATCGACCATCCTCAAGGCCACCGTGCCGCTGCTGGGCGACCTGAAGTTCGTCACCTCGTCGATCTTCGACATCGGGGTGTACTTCATCGTGATCGGGCTGGTGCTCGACGTGCTCCGGGCCATGGGTGCCGAGCTCGACCGGCAGGGCATGCTCGAGCGCGGCGATCCGCCGGTCGGCGCGCGGGACAGGGAGGGCGCCCGGTGACCACCAACCTGGCCCTGGCCCTGACCATCGGCGGACTGTTCGCCGCCGGCGTCTACCTGATGCTCTCGCGCAACCTGATCCGCGTCATCCTGGGTTTCCTGCTCGCCGGGCACGCCGTCAACCTGCTCCTGCTGACCAGCGGGAAGGGCGGGGTACCGCCGATCGTGGGTGAGGCGCAGAACGGCGAGCAGCTGGCCGACCCGCTGCCGCAGGCCATGATCCTGACCGCGATCGTGATCAGCCTGGCCGTCTCGACGTTCCTGTTCGCGATGGCCTACCGCAACTACCGCAACACCAGGGATCCCGAGATCGAGGACGAGCTGGAACCGGACGAGTTCGCCGACGCCGAGGCCGGGGCGGGGGAGGAGTGATGAGCTGGACCTGGCTGCTGCCGCTGTCGATCATCCTGCCCATGTCCGGCGCCGCGCTGACCCTGGTGGCCAGCCGACGCCCCCGGGTGCAGCGCACCATCTCGGTCACCGTGGTGTCGATTCAACTGCTCGTCGAGCTGGTCATGATCACCCAGGTCACCCAGAACGGGCCGATGGTGACGCACATCGGCGGATGGACCGCACCGCTGGGCATCACCCTGGTCGCCGACGAGCTGGCCGCGTTCATGCTCGTGGTGTCGACCGTGGTCTCGCTGGCCGTTCTCGTGTACGGGATCTCGCAGGGCATGGCCGACCGGGAGGTCGGCCCCGAGGTGCCGATCTCGATCTTCCACCCGACGTTCCTGATCCTGATCACCGGCGTGTCCAACGCGTTCGTCGCCGGCGACCTGTTCAACCTGTTCGTCAGCTTCGAGATCCTGCTGACCGCCAGCTTCGTGCTGCTGACCACCGGCGGAACCCGCGAGCGGCTGCGGGCCGGGGCGCCGTACATCGTGGTCTCGCTGCTGTCCTCGCTGATCTTCCTGTCCGGCATCGCCATGGTCTACGCGGCCACCGGCACGGTGAACCTGGCCGACCTGTCCACCAAGATCCCGGCGCTGCCGGCCGGCATCGTGGCCACCCTGCAGGCGTTGCTGCTGGTCGCGTTCGGCATCAAGGCGGCGGTCTTCCCGATGTCCGCCTGGCTGCCCGACTCGTACCCCAGCGCGCCGGCGCCGGTCACCGCGGTGTTCGCCGGCCTGCTCACCAAGGTCGGCATCTACGCGATCATCCGCGTGCAGACGCTGCTGTTCCCGACCGGTTCGTTCGGCACCCTGCTGATGATCGCCGCGTTGGCCACGATGATCATCGGGATCCTGGGCGCCATCTCGCAGTCCGGCATCAAGCGGATGCTCTCGTTCACCCTGATCTCGCACATCGGCTACATGCTCTTCGGCGTGGCGCTGGGGTCGGAGACCGGGCTGTCCGCCGCCATCTACTACGTGGCCCACCACATCCTCGTGCAGACCGCGCTGTTCCTGGCCGTCGGTCTGGTCGAGCGGGTGGCCGGGACCACCGTGCTGGCCCGGCTGGGCGGGCTGGCCTCGGCCGCGCCGATGCTGGCGGTGCTGTTCTTCATCCCGGCGATGAATCTGGCCGGGGTCCCGCCGCTGTCCGGATTCCTGGGCAAGGTCGGCCTGTTCGAGGCCGGCGTGCAGGACGGCCGGGTGTTGGCCTACGTCCTGGTCGCCGGCGGCGCGCTGACCAGCCTGCTCACCCTGTACGCGATCATCCGCGTCTGGGGCCGGGCGTTCTGGCGCCCGGTGCCCGAGTCGGCGCCGATCGGCGGCGATCCGTTAGAGACCGAGTCGGGGCGCTCGCTGCTGACCCGGCGGCGGGTCCACCGGGAGGCCCAGCGCCGGCTGGCGCGGCAGGAGACGGCCCGGCTGCCGATGGGCATGGTGGGTGCCACCACCGCGATCGTCGCCGTCGGCGTGCTGCTGACCGTGGCCGGCGGCCCGATCTACGACGTCGCCGCCCGGGCCGGCGCGAGCCTGAGCGACCGCAGCATCTATGTCAACGCGGTGCTGGGCGCCGGGGTGCCGGCGCCGCCGGGTGCCGCTCCGGGCGTCCCACCCACGCCCGGGACGGGGGCCGGCGGATGAGCCCCGGCCGGTTGCGGCGGCGGGCCGTCGAGATCCGCGGCGCCCGGATCCCCGGAAGCGGGGGTTGGGCCCCGTACCTGATGACCCTGGTCGCGCTCGTCCTGGTCTGGATGGCGCTATGGGGATCGGCGTCGCTGATCGTGATCCTGCTGGGCGTCGTGGTCAGCGCGGTCATCCTGCTGCTGTTCCCGCTGCCGACCATGCACTTCCGGTTCGGCGTGCACCCCTGGCGGACGCTGGTGCTGATCGGCCGCTTCCTCTGGGACGTGGTGGTGGCCAGCGTGCACGTCGGCGCTTTGGCCGTGCGGCCCCGCCCGCCGCAACCCCGGATTGCCCAGGTCCGGCTCGCGTCCGACTCGGACCTGCTGGAGGCGCTCACCGCACTGGCGGTGTCCCTGGTACCCGGCAGCCTGATCGTCGACGCCGACTCCGGCACCCGCACGTTGACCATTCATGTGCTCGACGCGGACAAGCAGTCCGATGAGCAGTTCGTCGCCCAGGTGCTGGCCCAGGAGGATCGCATCCGCCGGGCCCTTGGCGACGACGACCGGACGTCGCCCGCCCGTGAGGTCAACCGCAAGGGGGGCGGGCGCCGATGACGCTGACCGTGCTGATCGCCGGGTCCATGTTCGGCATCGGGGCCATGCTGGCCGCGATCCGGCTCGTCAAGGGTCCGACCCAGATCGACCGGGCGGTCGCCCTGGACGTGCTGCTGGCCATCGTGGTCGGCGTCATCGTCCTGCTGGCCGCGGTGTCGGACAGCTCGATCACCCTGGTCATCGCGGTGGTGGTGTCCCTGCTCGGCTTCCTCGGCTCGGCCAGCCTCGCTCGGCTGCTCCCACGGGATCGGCGGTGACCGGGCGATGAACGGGATGGACGGCGGCGCCATGACCCTGGTCGACTGGATCGCCTCGGCGGCGATCGTGCTCGGCGCGCTGATGTCGCTGCTGGCCGGAATCGCGGTGCTGCGCTTCCCGGACACCATGAGCCGCATCCACGCCGCGACCAAGCCGCAGGTGCTGGGCATCATGCTGCTCATGCTCGGGGTCGGCCTGGTCCTGCAGTCGCTCGCGGTGGTCGGCGTGCTGGTGCTGATCGTCATCCTGCAGTTCGTCACCGCCCCGGTGTCCGCGCACCTGACCGTGCGATCGGCGTACCGCAGCAGCATCGACGACGGGACCGGCGTCGACCACGGTGGGATCCCGGCCACGCCCGAAAAGGACGCCGGAAAGCCGGACGCGCGAGGGTAGCGTCCGGCGCGTGCCCGACACCCCTTCCGCCCCGGCCGCGACGACCTCCGTCTCCGCGATCGACGAGCTGTCGAACGCCTACGTCCTGGAGTACGCCCGCCGGCGACCGATGATGGCGACGTACATCGGTGTGCCGATCGAGCAGGATCGCCTGGACGACTTCTCCCCGGCCGGCCGCAGCGACCTGCACGAGCTCGTCACCGCGACCGAACGGCGGCTGGCCGAGCTGCCGTCGACCGGGCCGCGGGACGATCTGTCCCGGGCCGTGCTGGCCGAGCGGCTCGCGGCCGACGCCGATCGGTACCGGTCCGGCTGGGCGCAGGCCGACCTGAACGTGCTCGCCTCCCCGGTTCAGGAGGTGCGTGAGGTGTTCGACCTGATGCCGACCGACACGGTCGCCGACGTCGAGGTCATCGCCCGCCGGCTGGCTGCGGTGCCGGCGGCGTTGCGGGGATACCGGGAAGGCCTGCTGGCCGCCGCGGACGACGGCAAGGTCGCCGCGGTCCGGCAGGTCGACCAGTGCGCGCAGCAGTGTGACGCCTACGCCGGCCGCGCCGACGACGCCGGTTTCTTCACCGACTTCGCCGACCGGCTCCGCACCGGGACGGCGGGCCTGCCGGACACGCTGGCCGCGGATCTGACGGCTGCCGCGGGGACCGCCGACTCGGCCTACGGCGACCTTGCCGACTTCCTGCGCACCCGGCTCCGGCCGCGGGCACCGGAGTTGGACGCGGTCGGCCGGGACCGGTACGAGCTGGCGTCGCGGGACTTCCTGGGCGCGGTGATCGACCTGGAGGAGACCTACGAGTGGGGCTGGTCGGAATTCCTGGCGATCGAGACCGAGCTGCGGGCCGTCGCCGAACGGATCGCGCCCGGGGCGGGGCCGGCCGGTGCGGCCGCCGTCCTCGACCGGGACCCGGCCCACCAGCTCGCCGGCGTGGACGCGCTGCAGGCCTGGATGCAGGGACTGTCCGACCGAGCGGTCGCCGAACTCGGTCGCACCCACTTCGACATTCCCGAGCCGATCCGCCGGCTCGAGTGCCTGATCGCGCCGCCCGGCGGCATGATCGGCGCCTATTACACCGGTCCCAGTGACGACCTGAGCCGGCCGGGCCGCATGTGGTGGGGCGTCGAGCCGGGGCGCGAGGTGTTCAACACCTGGCGGGAGACCAGCATCGTCTACCACGAGGGCGTGCCGGGCCATCACCTGCAGATCGCCACGTCGGTGTCCCGGCGGGACACGCTGAACGACTTCCGGCGGCTGATGGCCGACTACTCGGCGCACGCCGAGGGCTGGGCGTTGTACGCCGAACGGCTGGTCCGTGAACTGGACTACCTGGCCGACGACGGGCAACTGCTCGGCCTGCTCGACTCCCAGCTGTTCCGCAGCGCTCGGGTCGTGTTGGACATCGGCATGCACCTGCAACTGCCGATCCCGGCCGGCACCGGCTTCCACGAGGGGGAGCGGTGGACGCCCGAGCTGGGCCTGGAATTCCTGCTGACCCGCACCGTCAGTGACCCTGGGCACTGCCGGTACGAGATCGACCGGTACCTCGGCTGGCCCGGCCAGGCGCCGGGCTACAAGGTCGGCGAACGGGTCTGGCTGCAGGGCCGGGACGGCGCGCGGCGGCGGCACGGCGACGACTTCGACCTGAAGGCGTTCCACACCGCGGCCCTGAACATGGGACCCATGGGCCTGGACCTGCTGGCCGAGCGGCTCGCCCGGCTGTAGGGCGGAGCGCCCGCGGGCGTGCCGTCAGAAGGTCGGCGGAGCCAGCGGCAACTCGCGGCCGAGCACGCCGAACGGTCGGGGATCGCCGGTGAACCGGTAGTTGCGCAGCACGTCGCCGAAGCCCAGCCGCCGGTACAGCCGCCACGCCCGATTCTCGCCCTCGGGGGTGGACAGCAGCATGTGCCGCTCGGGCCGGTCGTCGGCGAGTCGCCGGAGCAGAGTTTCCCCGATCCGGCGCCCCTGCCAGGCCGGATGCACATGCAGTTCGGTGAGTTCGAAAAAGTCGGACAGTTGGGGAAGGACGGTCGCGGTGACCCCGCGGCGCACCTCGGAATACCACCACTGACCGGGGGCGCCCCGGTAGCCGTAGGCCAGTCCGTGCACCGCCTCGTCGTGGCCGACCGCGACGACGCAGTCGAACCCGGCCCGGTGACTGTGCTCCTCCCACAGGGCCGACCGCGCGCCGGCCAACTCGCCGGGGTACCGCATCGCGGTCAGGTAGATGCCGATCAGCTCGCGCAGGTGGCCCCGGAAGGCCGCCGCGTCCAGCCGCCGGACCTCAACGCGCCCGGTCGGGCCGCCCGTGCGGTCGAACGTGGTGGGAATCGACATGACTCCATCACATCATGCGGTTCGCCGTTCCGGACATGACGTGGCGGTGCGCCACTGCCCCGCCTGCGTCGTGCCGGCGCCGTGCCGGAAGATCTCGCCGCTCCACAGTTCTGGACGGGTCATACGAACGCGCGTACGATAGAACGTAAGTTCGAAGATGGGAGTTCGATGATGTTGACGACGAGCCAGTGACGACGCAGATGACGACGCAGATGACGAGGCCGACGAAGGCGCCGGTGCGGATGCCGAACGCCATCGATGCCGGACCGGCCCGGGACCTCCGGCGGGCAGCGCCGGGATCGCCCGCCCGCCGGTCCGGCCATGGCCGCTCGCGGCCGCCGGCGTTGTTCGACCGCAGCGAGGTGCCCGGCGCGAGTTCCGGTGGCAGAAGGGGAGCGACGATGGGCGACGATCGGGCCGGCACGCGGCAGCGCACGGCCAGGCCCACGGCGCCGGTGGCTCCGGCGGCCCGGAGCCTGCTGGCCGATGCGTCACTCGGGCTCGGCCGTGCCTGCTCGGCCGGTGAACCTGCCGACCGATATGCGACCGCCCACCTGGCCGCGTTGCGTGGGGCGGCCGCCGTGGTGGCCGCCCGGGCGCGACCCACCCGAGGTCGCCAGGGCAGCGTGTGGACCCTGATGACCCGGGTCGCCCCGGAGTTCGCCGAGTGGGCAGCCTTCTTCGCCGCCGGATCGGCCACACGGCAGGCCGTCCAGGCCGGCCTGCCGGCGCGCGTCACCGCTCGCGAAGCGGACGACCTCGTGCGTCAGGTCGCCCTGTTCCTGTCCCTGGTGGGGGAGAGCATCGGATCCGCGGCCGGGCGCTAAGTACCGGGCGCGCGCAGACACTCGACGGCCGCCCGCCGGGACGGTGGCCGGCCCGACTGCACGGCCGGCCGCCGATCAGCGGCTACTTGCGCGCGCGCGACCGCGCCGAGCGCAGCAGCCGGTCGAGCAATACGTCGAAGCTCTGGGCGATCTCCCGGGCACCCGCGGTCGGCCACCGATGGATCGGCACGGCCGCCCCCTGGGCCTGCTGGACGGCCGATCGATCCGGCAGGACCGGACTGAGCACCAACGGCCCGAACAGGTCGCGCAGCTCGGCAAGCCGGTACTCCTGCTCGGTGACCCGAGGCCGGAACCGGTTGATCACCACGCCAAGGGGCTGCAGGGCGGGCCGGTGGGCGGAGCGCTCGGTCTGGACCGCCTCGAGCGCCCGTTGCACCCCGGTGACCGCGAACAGGGAGGGTTCGGTGACCAGTACGGCCCGGTCGGCGGCGATCAACGCGCTGCGGGTCAGCTGGCCCAGCGAGGGTGGGCAGTCGACCAGCACCAGCTCCGGCAGTGGTCGCACCTTTTCCAGTGCCGAGGCCAGCCGGAACAGCCGCTTGGATCCCGGGTCCGGGTGATTGTGAATCTCGGTGCGTTCACTGCCGGGCAGTATCCGGAGCTGCTCACCCCAGGCCGACGGCTGCACCGCCTTGCCGATGACCTTGGCCGACGGGTCGTCCAGCACCTCGGCGACGGACCACCGTGGCCGCCCGTCGACGGCGCCGTCCAGCTCCGGGGCGACCGTCGCCGTCGCGTTGATCTGCGGGTCGAGATCGACCAGAAGGGTGTCCAGGCCGCGGTGCACGGCCGCCGAGGCCAATCCCAGCGTGACCGTGGTCTTTCCGACTCCGCCTTTGAGGCTCAGCACACTGGCAACCAGCACCGGACAACCGTACCGGCCGATGGCGCACATCCCCGGTATCCGGGGGGCGCGCCGATACGCTTCGGGACAACCTGGCCCAGGATTGGAGGGACCGAATGGTGGAGCAACTCCGGGCGGCGGCCGGCGAGCCGGTCGAGCAGGCCCTGGCTGCGCTCGCGGCGGCGCTCGCCCGTCCGGGTCCGGGGGAATCGGCACGGGTGCGGGTGCTGGACGTCGGCGGGGGCAGCGGCACCCGCGCGGTGCCGTTGGCGCTGCGGGGCTGCGAGGTCACCGTGATCGACTCGTCGGCCAACTCGCTGGCGATCCTGCACCGGCGCGCCGAGGATGCGGGGGTCGGCGATCGGGTGGTCGGCATCCAGGCCGACGCCGACCGGCTGGACACCGTGACCGGGGCGGGATCGGTCGACCTCGTCCTGTGCCACCACCTGTTGGAGGAAGTGGACGACCCGGAGGTCGTGCTCGCCGGCGTGGTCCGGGCGGTTCGTCCCGGAGGAGCCGTTTCGGTGCTGGCCGTCGGCCGGATCGGGGCCGTGCTCAGTCAGGCGCTGGTTGGTCGGTTCGAGCAGGCCCGGCACGTGCTTGACGGCGCCGACGGACGGACCGGCGAGGCCGATCCACTGCGTCGCCGGCTCGACGTCGACCAGCTCCGCACGCTGCTGCAGACGGCGGGCCTGACCGTCGAATCGGTGACCGGTGTCGGGGTCCTCACCGGATTGTTGTCCGGAGCGGCCCGCCAGGCCGCACCCGGTGGTGAGGCCGACCTGGCCGACCTCGAAGCGGCGGCGGCCGTTCACCCCGAATTGCTACGGATCGCGTCCGATCTGCATGTGGTGGCCCGGCGACCGGGAGCGGAGGGACCCGCGGTCGGGTGACTCTGGTCACATCAGGGTGATTGGCGTGGGAGATTGCGCAGCCCGCTAGTGGTCTGCCTCGAGTGCTCGTATCCTGGTTTCAGGTCGCCGGTTGGCGGCCGTAGGATGTGACCACACTTTCTGGTGGCCCCTGTGCCGGAGGAGGGACCTAATGCCGCTCTCCGAGCACGAACAGCGGATGCTTGACGAGATCGAGCGCGCGCTCTACGAGGACGACCCCAAGTTCGCGACCAGCGTCAACGTGAGTCGAATCCGGCGCCGCCGTCCCATCGTCGCCGGCTGTCTGTTCGTTGCCGGTCTGGTCGCGTTGGTCGTCGGCGTGATCGCGACTCAAAGCCTGCTGGCCGTCGGCGTCATCGTCAGCGTCGTCGGCTTCCTGACCATGGTGGCCGCCGTCGGTCTATTCGTCTTCGGGCAGCCGGGTGCGCGGGCCGCGAAGGGGATGGACAAGGGCGCCGACAAGGCCGGTCCGTCCCTGGGCAACCGTATGGAGGAACGCTTCCGTCGTCGCTTCGACGAGCCCAACCAGTAACTTCTGTACACCGACGCCGCGGCCCCGCAGCCGCGGCGTTGTCGTGTGCGCATCACCGGCTCTCGCCGGTGCCTGCTCGACATCACCGGAACGGTGCGCCGGCTTCGCGGACGAGCGTCCCGCGGAAACCGGCGAGTAACACAGTGATTCGTGATGTTCGTCCGCGATGCTGCCGGTGGCCGGACGGAATCCGGGCCCGGGCCAAGCCGGAGTCCGGGCCCCGGCCAAGCCGGAGCCGGGAGGAGCGGTCGGCGGATCCGTCCGGTGTCAGCCGCGCCACCAGGCCGGCCGCACCGACCGGGGCAGCAGCCGGTCCAACAGCGACAGCGGTGCCGCGTGCGCGAGCTCGGTGGCCAGTGTCCGCGGCGCGTCACCGAGTCGCTGGGCCGCCGGCGCGGCTGGACGGGTTGTCACCGCCGTGCCGTTTGTCACCCCCGTGCTGTTTGTCACCGCAGTGCTGTTTGTCACCGCAGTGCCGGACATCGCCGATGTGCCGGTCATGACCGATGTGCCGGTTGACGCTTCCGGACCGTTGGTGGCGGCCCGGACGTTCGTCACCGGGTCGGTCGTGATCGCCGGGTCCGACCCGGCGTACCAACCGCGTTCCGCCGCGGCCACCAACCCCCGAAGCTGCTCGCGCCCGGTCTCGGTCAGCTGCGCGGTCTTGGCGAGCCGGTTGGCACAGGCTCGGGCCGACTGCGAGGAGTCCAGTGTGACGCCGTGGTCGATCGCCAGATCCTCGACCTCCCGCCAGGCCGCCCCGGCCGCATCCGGGCCACCGGCGTCGGCCGTGGCCAATCGACGGTGTCGTCGTCGACGCCGGACGGCGGTCGGCCCGGCCAACGCAGCGCCGAGCGCGACGGCGAGCCCGAGCACCCACCACAGCCCGGCCGGGACGGCCGGCCCGCCGCTGCCCGTCGACCCGGCGGCGGCGCCGGGCTCGGTGGTGGCGGCCGCGGTCGGTACCCGGCCCTGACCGAGCCGCTCCTCGTCCGGGGTCTGGGTGCTGCCGGCGCCGGGACCGGTCGTCGGTGCCGTCGGGGTCGCGCCGGTTCCGCCGGTGAATCCCTGCTGTCCGCCCTGACCGCCGCCGAGCGGAGTGGGGTCGAATTCGACCCAGCCGGCCTTGTCGAACGGGACCTCGACCCACGCGTGCGCATCATGGCTGCTGATCAGGTACTCGCCGCTGCCGTCCGGCACACCCTGGGTAAATCCGACGGCGACCCGGGCAGGCACGCCGACCGCCCGGAGCATGACCGCCATGGCGGTGGCGTACTGCTCGCAGTACCCCTGCTTGAGGGTGAGGAAGTCGAGCAGCAGATCGCCGCTGTTGCCGGCCGGCACCTCCAGCGAGTAAACGAAGCCGTTGGCCGGATCGGTGAAGTAGTTGCGCAGCCGATCCGCCTTGTCGAAGGCGGTCGTCGCGCCGGCGGTCGCCTCGACGGCCTTGGCGATCACCTGGGGCGGCAGGCTGCCGGTGTCCAGCAGCTCGCCACCCTCGGACGTGGTGTCCGCCCGCAGATCGTCGGCGGACGGCTGGCCGAAGGCCGCGGTGACCACGTAGGGGCTCGGCGTGATCTTGTCCGGTCGGTGCACCGATTCCAGGGTCGAATCGAACGACCAGCCGCTGTCGAGACGACCCAGGGCCGTGACGCCGTTGTAGATCGGCAGGAACTGGTCCTGATAGCTCAGCGCCGTGACGGTCACCTGGGTCTGGCCTACCGCGATCGGCTGCTCCGGCAACGGTCCGCTGGACAGCTCGTCGATCGACCAGCCGTCGTTCGGCGTCCATTTCTGCAATCCGACGGTCCGCAGGTACGCCGGTCCGGGCAGGCCGCCGACCCGGAACAGGTCGACCGGGGTGCCCTGGTCCAGGTTTCCGCGCAGGGAGGTGAAGGGGGACAGTCCCACGGCCGAGTTGGCCCCGTTAGTCGTTCGGGGGAGTCGCCCGGTGGTGCCGATGCCGGTGACACCGTCCGCGACGACGAGCGCCACGACGACAGCAACACACCCGACCACCAGACCGGAGGCGACCTGGGCCACCCCCGCCCCGGCGCCGATCTGCCGGCCGGTCAGCCCGGTCGAGACGAGCAGCATCGCGTACAGCACGGCGGGGGCGGCGAACGCCGGCCACGGCAGCATCGACACGTCGATCGAGGCGGGGACCGCGTAGAGGCACAACAGCGGGAGGGCGACCAGGGCCGGGGCCCGGCACCAGGCGATGAGCATGTCGACGATCAGTGCGGTCGCCGACACCGACAGGCAGATCAGGAAGGACAGCTCGGTCGACGACGGAGCGGGCGAGACGGTGCTCCGGATCTGCGTCCAGGCCCCGGTCAGCAGGTCGCCCACCTCGGTCAGCACGGCACCGTTGGGGATGACCCCGCCGAACCCGCGGACGGTGAACAGCGCCGTCATCGCGATGACGGCGGCGGCCAGCTGCAACAGGACCACGAGCGCGGCGGGTGCGCGGGCGAGCCGGGCGCCGACCCCGACCAGCCAGATCACCGCGACCACTTCGGCCGTGTACCAGAACCAGGTGCCACCGCTGACCATCGGCGGGATGGCAAACGTGCCGCACAGCACGGCCAGCGCGCCCAGGAGGGCCGGCACGGCCTGGGTGGGCGGCGCCGGGGCCGGCGGCCGGCCCGGGGGCGGCGGGGTCGGCCGGGGGGTCGGCACCGCGCCGGGTTGGGCCGGGCCGCGCGGCGGCGAGATCGTCGTCATGTCACGACCGGAATCGGGGTGGCCCGGGAGGGCGGCCGGGCGGCACCGATGCCGCCCCGGCAGGCCTGCGTCCAGGCCTGGGCGAGGTTGTCGCCCCGCCGGATCGGCACCACCCGCCAACCGGCGGCCTGTAGACCGGCCACGGCGGCGGGGTCGCCGACCGCGCTGCGCCCGCGCGCATGGTGAGTGTCCGGCCAGGTGGCGGTGTCCAGGACGAACGCGATGCCGGTGGTGCCCCGCCGGCGGGCGGCGGTCAGCAGCGCGGCCGATGGGCGGTCCAGCGCCCCCAGGATCGCGATGACCAGACCGGTGCCGCCGATGGACGAGGCGTTGAACGCCCGAGTGTCCGGCTCGATCACGGCCAGTGCCGCGAGCACGTCGTCCTCGATGTCGCGCCCGGCGGCGAGGACGCCGCCGGAATGGGTGGTCAACCGGATCTGGTGCTCGGCAGCCAGCAGGTGGACGCTGATCGAGGCGGCCAGGGTGACGGCGGTCTCCAGGCTCGAGGTCGCTCCCTCCCCGGCGTGGCCGGCCGCCCGGTGGTCCAGCATGATCACGGCGCCGCCGTGCGAGACCGGTTCGTTCAGCCGGACCATGAGCTCGTCGTGCCGGGCCGACGCCCGCCAGTGCACCGTCCGGATGTCGTCGCCGTTGCGGTATTCGCGAATGCCGACGTCGGGATCGCCGGAGGAGACGCCGGCGACGGCCCGGTCGGCTGCGGCGGACCGGCTGCCCGCGCTCGGCGGCATGCCGGCGAGGTCGACGAGCGTCGGCACCACCAGCACGGTGGTCCGTACGTCAAGGGTGCGGATGTCCTCCCACAGCCCGAACGGGTCGCCGACCCGGATCGTCGGCGCCCGGAGCACGAACCGGCCCCGCCGCAGCGGCCGGAGCCCGAACTCGGTCTGCGCTCGGTGCGACGCCCGCAACGGAGGCATCAGGCAGCGCAGCCCGCCGGTCAGTTCCGGGGTGGGCGGCTCGGTGACCTCCAGGGCGGCGGTCCTGGTCGACCCGGTGTTGGTGATGGTCAGCTGCACCGTGCCCCGGCTGCCCGGGACCAGGCGGGCCGGCGCGACCAGATGATCGGCCGACAGCCGGACGCTGCGGACGGACCAGGCCAGCATCGCCAGCAGCGGGAGCACGGCGGCGAAGATCCCGACCCGCAGCAGGTCGCGCTCGTCCAGCAACAGCGCGCAGATCGCCGCGGCGATCCCGCCGGCGAGCAGACAGCGCCCCCGCGTCGTCAGTCCGCGCAACCCGGCCGGTCGGGCCCGCCCCCGGGGCGACTTGCCCGTCTGCGCACCGAGCGCGCGGCCACCTGACGCCGCGCCCGGGCCGGGCGTTCCCGCGCCGCTCCAGGCCGGGCCGGGGCGGTCAGCCACCGCGTGGCACCCGCAGGCGGGACAGCAGGACCCGGACGACCTCCTCCGCCGACCGGCGCGCCGCATGGGCCTCCACGGTGAGCAGCAGCCGGTGGGCCAGCACCGGGATGGCCAGTCGTTGGATGTCGTCCGGCACCACGAACGCCCGGCCGTCCAGCGCGGCGGCGACCTTGGATGCGCGGGCCAGGTGCAGGACCGCCCGCGGCGAGGCCCCCAGCCGGACCTCGGGCACCGATCGGGTCGCGGCCACCAGTTCCACCAGGTACTGGCGCAGCGGTGGGGCCATGTGGACGGCGGTGGCCGCGTCGACCAGGGCGGCCACGGTGGCGGCGTCGGTCACCGGGCGCAGCGCATCCAACGGGTCCACCCGGTCGCGGTCGGCGAGCATGCCGACCTCGGCGGCCCGGTCCGGGTACCCGATGGACATCCGGGCCAGGAACCGGTCGCGCTGCGCCTCCGGTAGCGGGTAGGTGCCTTCCATCTCGACCGGGTTCTGGGTGGCCAGCACGAGGAAGGGCCGGGCCAACCGGTAGCTGGTGCCGTCGACCGTGACCTGCCGTTCCTCCATACATTCCAGCAGCGCCGACTGGGTCTTCGGCGCGGCCCGGTTGATCTCGTCGGCGACGACGATGTTGGCGAACACCGGGCCCGGCCGGAACTCGAACTGCGAGGTCTGCCGGTCGTAGACGCTCACCCCGGTCACGTCGCTGGGCATCAGATCGGGGGTGAACTGCACCCGGCTGACGGTCGATTCGACGCTCTTGGCCAGCGCCTTGGCCAGCACCGTCTTGCCGGTGCCGGGCACGTCCTCGATGAGCAGGTGGCCCTCGGCGAGCAGCGCGATCGTCGCCAGCCGGATGACGTCGGGCTTGCCGAGGACGACCTGCCCGATGGCTGCCGCGATCTGACCGCCGACCCGACGGACGGTCTCCAGGTCGGGCCGCGCCGTCTCCGTCGTCGAACCCCCACCCGGTCCCTGCATGGGACCGAGGTCGACGCCCTGTGCCACGGCTGATCCTCCTGACCGGCGCGCGGCCCGGGGCGAGCGCCTGGAAACAGTCTGCCAGTCCGGGTCCGCGGGCACGGTCGACATTTCGCGCCCGCCGCGGTGCGTGGTCGTCGACGCCACCGTTGGTCACGGTGGGTGGTGACCGGGGCGTCACCATGCCGTCGGTAGAATGTGCCCAATGGCTACCGCCGATCGTCAGGTCCGCGCGCCCGGGCGCCTGCGCGCGGCCGCCGCCGCGTTGATCGCCCAACTGGCCAAGTTCGGCGTGGTGGGCGCGGTCGCCTATGTCGTTGACGTCGGGCTGTTCAACCTGCTCAGCTACGTCGGGTCGCCACCTCTACTGGCCGGTCAGCCGCTGCTGGCCAAGGTGGCCAGCACCGGGGTGGCCACGGTCGTGGCCTGGCTGGGCAACCGCTACTGGACGTTCCGGCACAACCGCCGCCCGGACCGCGTCCGCGAGTTCGTGCTCTACCTGATCATGTGCACGATCGGCCTGCTGATCGCGCTGTCCTGCCTGTGGGTGTCCCACTACCTGCTGGGCTTCACCTCACCGCTCGCCGACAACATCTCCGCAAACGTGGTCGGCCTGGTCGCCGGTACCGCTTTCCGCTTCTGGGCCTACAAGCGGTTCGTCTTCACCCACCAGGCCGAGCCGCGCCTCGCCTGAGCGCGCTCGCCGGGCGGGGCCGGGGGCCGGTGGACGGCCGGCGACGCGGGCATGACGAGGCCGCCACTGCGCCCCACTGCCCGCCCCGCTGAGCCCGGCGAGCGTCCGGTCGCGTCGCGCGGCTGACCGTTCCCCGGCCGGACACCCCGAGAAGCGCCACCGCGCAGCGGCGACGTCCCCCCAACCGTCTCCCCCAACCGTCCCCCCACCGTCCCCCACCCGTGGCCCCGACCGCCGGGTCGGGCTGCCTGACGGATGCGTCCCGACCTGCGGATTCTCCCGCCGACGAGCGCACGACGAGCACAACGGCCCGCGGCCCGCGGCCGGCCCGCGCGAGGTTCACGGCCGCGCCGGCCGAGCCCGGGAAGATTTCCCCCACCTTCACCCACCGCCATGACGTGCGCTTTTGTCGCGACACTCCACAAATCTTGGTCACGGAGGGGTCACGGTGGCGCAAAGTGGGTTAGAGTGGAGGAGCCTGGGGGAGCGAGCCTGAGAACGAGCTCAAACCTCCGGCGGGCGGGAGCGGTACCGGATCGGCCGCCGTCGCGAGGAGGTGCTGGCAGATGCCCAAGGGCTTCTACGGCACCTACACGCCACGGATGGACGACAAGGGTCGCGTGACGTTGCCGGCGAAATACCGGGAGTCGTTCAAGAACGGGGTGATGTTGGTGCGGGGTCAGGATCACTGCATCTACCTCTTCACCCCGGAGGGCTTCGAGGAGTTCGCCGAGTCGGCGATCAATGCATCGATCACCGACGAGCGGGCCCGCGGCTACCAGCGCTACATGCTCGCCAACACCGACGAGCAGCGGCCGGACGCTCAAGGCCGGATCACCATCACCCCGCGCATGCGCGAATACGCCCGGCTGACCAAGGATCTGGTCATCACGGGCATCGGCCTGCGCATGGAGCTCTGGGACGCCGACGAATGGGCGACCTACGAGGCGGAGCAGGAGGCGGCCTATGCCGCTCCGGAACGGGGGCTGCTGGACAGCTGACCCGCGCCCGGCGAACCGGCCACGCGGTTCCTGGCGCCCGGCCCACATCCGCGCCGGCCCTGACACGACTTCCCCCGTGCCAGGACCACCCGGCCCTGACACGACTTCCCCCGTGCCAGGACCACCGCGGATGGGGACCAGGAATCAGGACCCGACACACCGCCCAACGCCCCGGCCCCGCACCCCGCCGACCCGATGTCACCCCCCACCGTTCGTAGATCCACCAGGCGCAGCCCACCGGCGGCCGAGGCCAGAAGGGACACCGCCGATGCGGGACCGGGCCGACGCGCAAGATCCGGACACCGGCGGGGGGTCGTCCGATGCAGCCGTGCCGGACGATCGCCGGCACATTCCCGTGCTGGTCAACCGCGTCGACGAGTTGTTGGCGCCGGCCATTCGGGCGGCCACCGCGGACGGTGCCACCGATGTCGTGCTGGTCGACGCGACCCTGGGCATGGGCGGTCACACGCTGGCCCTGCTGCAGGCGCATCCGGCGCTCACCGTCGTGGGCATCGACCGCGACCCGCAGGCCCTGGCGATCGCCGACGAACGGATCTCCAAGGCCGGCCTGTCCGACCGGGTGCAGCTGATCCACGCGGTGTACGACCGGATCGGCGAGATCATCGCCGCCACCGTGCGTTCCGGACGGGTCCAGGCCGTCCTGTTCGACCTGGGGGTCTCGTCGGTCCAGCTGGACGAGGCCGAACGGGGCTTCGCCTACGCCCAGGACGCCCCGCTGGACATGCGGATGGACCCGACCGCCGGCATCACCGCCGCCGAGGTGATCAACACCTACCCGGGCGCGGAGATCACCCGCATCCTGCGGGAGTACGGCGAGGAGCGATTCGCCCAGCGGATCGCCCGCGCGGTGGTGACCGAGCGGGCCAAGCGGCCCTTCACCACCAGCGCCCGGCTGGTCGAGCTGGTCAAGGCGAGCATCCCGGCCGCCGCCCGGCGCACCGGCGGCAACCCGGCCAAGCGGACCTTCCAGGCCCTGCGGATCGAGGTCAACGACGAGCTGGGTGCCCTGCACCGGGCCATTCCCTCGGCGTTGCAGCACCTGTCGGTGGCCGGCCGGATCGTGGTGATGTCGTACCAGTCCCTGGAGGACCGGATCGTCAAGCGCGCGATCGCCCCGCTGACCGTCTCCCGGACCCCGGTCGACCTACCGACCGAACTGCCCGGCCACGAGCCCGAATTCCGCTGGTTGATCCGGGGCTCACAGGCCCCCACCGACATTGAGATCCAGGCGAATCCCCGGGCCGCGTCCGCGCGGCTGCGGGCCGCCGAACGCATCCGGGAGGCCCACTCATGACCGCGACCAAGACCAGGGCCCGGGCCGACCGCACCGTCCGGGCGGACGGCGACCCCGGCGGGGCCGCCGACGCCCTGGGCTCCGAGACCCGGCGTTGGTCGTCGGCATCGACGGCATCATCACGGCGCGCGTACGAACGGCGGATCCGTCGTCGGCAGAAGATGTCCGACGACCGGCTCGTGCGGCCCGGGCGGAAGGTGTCGACGACCGCCTTCAACCGGGCACCGTTCGTCGTCGGGCTGATCGCGTTGTTGGGCCTCGGCGTCACCGCCGTTCTCTGGTTGAACACGCTCACCGACGAGGCCGGCATGCGCACGTCGACGGCCAAGAGCAGGACGACCGACCTGCGGCTGACGATCGAGCAGTTGCGGCACGATGTCGCGATGCTGGACGCCACCCCGCGGATCGCCGACCAGGCCAAAGCGCTGGGCATGGTGCAGGCCGGTGACTCGGCCATGCTGATCGTGGACGGCTCGGGACAGGGCACGGTGGTCGGCGAACCGTCCTACGTCCCGGCCCCGGCTCCGGCCGCCACTGCGCCTCCCGCCACTGCGCCTCCCGCCACGGCGCCTTCCGCCACCGCGCCGACGGCGCCGACGTCACCCGCGGCGGCCGCTCCGCCGGCCGCCGACCAGGCCGCCGCTCCGGCGGGCCAGCCGGCGGCGCCGGCCGAGCAATCGGCGGCCGGGCAGGCCCCCGCCGGGACGGCCCCGGTCGGAACGGCACCCGCCGGGCAGGCGCCCGCCGAGCCGACTCCGCCGAGCGCGGCCGCGCCGGCCCAGGGCGCCACGGTGGTCGATGCCGGCGAGCCCCAGGGCGCCAACGGATGATCGTCGCCGGCCGATCATCCGGGTCGGCCCGGCGTGTCGAGAGGTCGCGACGCGGGCCGATGCGACAGCCTTCGCCCATGAACCATCGGAACCCGGCCACGGAGCCTGCGCGCGGGCCTCGGATGTGTCCCCTCGGGGCGCCCCGGTGACCGATCAGCAGGATCGCCGATCCACCTCGTCGGATCGTCGACGCGCCACCCCGCGCGGCACCACCAGCGGTCGACCGGGCGCCACGTCGGCGGCCCCGCGCACCGGCCGGCCGCCCCGCGGTGCCCGCCCGGCCGGTCCGGCCGACGGCCGGCGCGATCCGAATGCCGGTGCGCCCCGCCCGAAGTCGGCCGGCAAGCCGCGTTCGATCAGGGGTCGGCGCACCCGCCGGCCGCGGTCCGCGGTCGGTAACCCGCGCCAGCGCAGCCGGATCGCGATGGTGGTGATGCTGGGGATTCTGGCCGTGGCCACCCTCAAGCTCGTCACCGTCCAGGTGGTGGACATTTCCGGCTACGCGGCCAAGAGCGAGGCCCAGCGCACCCGGACCATCACGCTGACCGCGCAGCGGGGGACCGTCACCGACCGGAATGGTGTCGAACTGGCGCTCACCGTCGAGGGTCGCGCGGTGGCCGCCCGACCGGCGCTGTTCACCGACGACGGCCAGCGCAAGGCGGTGGCGGACATCCTCGCCGCCGGAGTCGGCAACGGTCTGACCCAGGACCAGGTCATGACGAAGCTGACCTCCGGGAAGACGTACGTGTACCTGGCCCGTGACCTGATGCCCGCGCAGGCCGACGCCATCATGGACAAGATCACCCCGCTGTTCGACAAGGACCATCAGGACGCGGTCGTCACCGAGCGGCAGGACGTGCGGGAACACCCGGACAGCTCGGCGTCGTCGGCGGTGGTCGGCAATACGGACTACGACGGCAACGGCCTGTCCGGGTTCGAGGCCAAGTTCGACACCAAGCTGGCCGGCAAGGACGGCGAGCGGGTCGTCGACGTCGACGCCCGCCACCTGATCATCCCGGGCAGCGCGCGGGACGAGACGGACGCGGTCGACGGCATGGACGTCGCGCTCACCATCGACGCGGACCTGCAGTACACGACCATGCAGATGCTGTCGGCCTGGGTCGACAAGTCGGCCGCCAAGTCCGGTTGCGTGGTGATCATGCAGGTGGCGGACGCGCAGGTGCCGGCGATGGCCTGCTACGAACCCGGCAAGACGTCCCGGGAGACCGGCAACAAGGCGGTCACCGACGCGATCGAGCCCGGATCGGTGAACAAGGTCGTCACCATGGCTGCGGCGCTGGAGAAGGGGCTGATCACCCCCGACAAGGTGTTCAACGTCGACGGCAAGATCGATATCGGCGACGCGACAATTAAGGACGCCTGGGCGCACGGACCGCAGAACATGACGGCGACCGGCATCCTGGGCAAGTCGTCCAACGTCGGCACCCTGATGATCGCCCAGCAGCTCGGCCCGGACCCCTTCATGGACATGGCCCGCAAACTGGGGCAGGGCGTCCGGACCGGCATCCAGTTGCCCGCCGAGACGTCCGGCTACCTCCCCAAGCAGTCCACCTGGTCCTCCAGCACCTTCGGCAACCTGCCCATCGGTCAGGGCGTGTCCGAGTCCCTGCTGCAGCTGGCTGGCATGTACCAGGCGATCGCCAACAACGGCGTGCGGATCACCCCGACCCTGGTCGCCTCGACCACCGTCAACGGGGTGACGACGCCGACTCCGGCGGGCGCCCAAACCGTGGCGATGAGCCCGCAGACGTCCAAGACGCTCATCCAGATGCTGCACGGCCCGATCCAGAGCGGTGACGAGTACCACCGCGGCACCGCCCCGGCGGCGGCGATCACCGGCTACCAGGTCGCCGGCAAGACCGGAACGGCGCAGCAGGTCGACGAGGACACCGGGGAATACTCCAAGACCCTGATCACCTCGACGTTCGCCGGCATCGTGCCGGCTGACAACCCCAAGTACGTCATCGCGATCATGCTGGACAACCCCAAGGGCGACTCCCCGGCCGGGACGACCAGCTGCGCACCGTTGTTCCACGACGTCGCCGCCTACGCCATGCGGGCCGCCGACGTGCCGCCGTCCGCCGAAGAGGCCCCGATCTACGACCTGTATGTGGACAACTGACGGCCGCGGTCCGGCTGCCGCGCAACTTTGTCGCACCGCGGGTCACCCGGGCCGGGGACGGTAGCCTTGCCGGCCGTGGGTTCCTCCGCAGTACCGTCCGCACCACGACCACAGGACCCGGTCGGGGCCACCCTGGCGGCGGTCGCCGCGCTCATCGGGGCCCGGTTGGCCCCCGGGGACGAACCGGCCTCGGATCTGCGGCTGACCGGTGTCACCCTGCGCGCCCAGGACGTCCGGCCGGGTGACCTGTTCGCGGCCCTGCCGGGCAGCCGGGCGCACGGTGCCCAGTACGCAGGTCAGGCCATCGAACTCGGCGCCCGGGCGGTGCTGACCGACGACGCCGGGGCCGCCCTGCTGGCCGGAACGACGACCACCCAGTTGATCGTCGACCACCCCCGCGCGCACCTGGGTGTGGTCGCCCGGCTGATCTACGGCGATCCCAGCAGCCACCTGGCCGTGGTCGGCGTCACCGGCACGTCCGGCAAGACCACCACCTGTTTCATGCTGGAGGCCGCGCTGGCCGCCGACGGATCGCGCAGCGGCGTCATCGGCACGGTGCAGACCCGCATCGACGGCGTGGTCACGCCGAGCGCCCTGACCACCCCCGAGGCGCCCGACCTGCAGGCGCTGCTGGCCGTGATGGTCGAGCGGGGGGTCGGCGCGGTGGCGATGGAGGTCTCCTCGCACGCCCTGGCGTTGGGCCGGGTCGGTGGCACCCGGTTCGCGGTGGGCGCGTTCACCAACCTGTCCCAGGACCACCTGGACTTCCACCACGACATGGAGGACTACTTCCGGGCCAAGTCGATGTTGTTCGACGGGCGCGCGGCGCGACACGTGATCTGCGTGGACACCGAGTGGGGGGCCCGGCTGGCTGCCGATCACCCGGACACGCTGACGGTGAGCAGCCGGGCGGGCGCCGCCGACTGGTCGGTGACGTCGGTGGACGTCGCCGCGAACGGGATCCAGGCGGTCCTGCTGGCCGGGCCCGGAGACCGGACCGTGCGGGTGGACCTGGCCATTCCGGGTGCGTTCAACGTCAGCAACGCGGCGGTCGCCATCGCCTGCGTCGACGCCTTGGGCCGGGACGTGCAACAGGCCGCCGACGCGATCGGCGGCGTCACCGTGCCCGGCCGGATGGAGCGGGTGGACGCGGGCCAGGACTTCCTGGCCGTCGTGGACTACGCGCACAAGCCCGGGGCGCTGGCCGCGGTGCTCGACGCGATCCGGGACGGGCTGACCGGCCGGCTGATCGTGGCCGTCGGCGCCGGGGGCGATCGGGACACCGGCAAACGTCCGCTCATGGGCGCCGAATGTGCCGCACGGGCCGACGTGCTCATCGTCACCGACGACAATCCCCGGTCCGAGGTGCCGGCGGATATCCGGACGCAGGTGCTGGCCGGGGCCCGCCCGGCCGCCGCCGGCCGCGACGTCCGGATCGAGGAGATCGGGGACCGGCGGGCCGCGATCCGGCGGGCGGTGCAGCTCGCCGGCACCGGGGACGCGGTGGTGATCGCCGGCAAGGGCCACGAACTGGGTCAGGACATCGGCGGCGTGGTACACCCCTTCTCCGACCGAACGGAGCTGGCGCAGGCGCTACGGTCCGCGATGGCCGAGCGCCGCGAGCCACCGGCCGTTCCAACGGTGTCCGACCGGCCGACTAGCCTGCTCGAAGTGACCGACCCCGATCCGAAGGACGACGCCGCCTCATGATCGCGATGACCCTGGCCCAGGTCGCCGCCGTGATCGGGGTCGATCTGCCGGCGGGCCTGGACCCGGCCGCGCAGTCGGTCCCCGTCCGGTCGGTGGAGTTCGACACCCGCCGGGTCCGGCCGGGCGCGTTGTTCGTCGCCCTGCGCGGCGATCGGGTGGACGGGCACGACTTCGTGGCGCAGGCCGCCGCGGCCGGCGCGGTGGCGGTGCTGGGTTCGCGACCCGCTCCGATCTCCACCGAGCTACCGATGCTGGTGGTGCCCGACCGGCCGGACAACGCCGGCGTGCTGGACGCGCTGGCCCGGCTGGCCCGCGCGTCGGTGACCGCGCTGACCGCCGACCACGGGCTCCAGGTCATCGGGGTCACCGGGTCGTCCGGCAAGACCTCGACCAAGGACCTGATCGCAGCGGTGCTGCGCACCGCCGTCACCGACCCGGACCAGGTGGTCGCCCCGCCGGAGTCGTTCAACAACGAGCTGGGCCATCCCTACACCGCGCTGCGCGCCGACGAGTCCACCCGGTTCCTGGTGCTGGAGCTGTCCGCCCGCGGGGTCGGGCACATCGCCGCGCTGGCCCGGGTCGCACCGCCGCGGATCGGGGCCGTCCTGAACGTCGGGTCCGCCCACCTGGGCGAATTCGGTTCGGTCGAGAAGATCGCGCAGGCCAAGTCCGAGCTGGTGCAGGCGCTGCCGGCGGCGGCGGCCGGGTCCGGGACCGAACCGGGGGCCGGCGGGGTGGCCATCCTCAACGCCGACGACCCGCTGGTCGCCGACATGGCGCAGGTCACCGCGGCGCAGGTGGTGCTCGTCGGGCAGGCGCCCGGCGCGACGATCCGGGCCGATGGCATCGGCCAGGACCCGGCGGACCGGGCCCGGTTCACCCTGGTCACCCCGGAGGGATCGGCCCCGGTGGCGCTGCGGGTGGTCGGCGCCCACCAGGTCGGCAACGCGCTGACCGCGGCGGCCGTCGGCCGGGCGGTCGGCATGTCGACCGAGGACGTGGCCGCCGCCCTCAGCCGGGCCGAACCCGCGTCGAAGTGGCGGATGGACGTCACCGATCTGGCCAACGGTGCGACCCTGATCAACGACGCCTACAACGCCAACCCGCACTCGATGAAGGCGGCGCTGCACTCGCTGGCGACCATCGGCCGGGGTCGCCGGACCTGGGCGGTGCTGGGGGAGATGGCCGAGCTGGGTGACGACGCAACCGCCGCCCACGACCGGATCGGCCGCCTGGTGGTGCGGCTGGGCATCGATCGGCTGCTGGTGGTGGAGGGCCCGGGCGCGGCGACCGGGGCCGCCGTCGGTGGCCGCACCGCGCCCCGCGCGCTGCACCTGGGCGCGCACCTGGAGGGCTCGTGGAGCGGGGAGTCGGAGCTGGTGCCGGACACGGACGCCGCGGTCGAGGTCCTGCTCGCCGAACTCGCCCCCGGTGACGTCGTCCTGGTGAAGGCGTCCCGGTCGGCCGGCCTGGAGCGGGTTGCGTTGCGGCTGATCGACAGCGTGGGGATCGACACTGCGGGGATCGACACTGCGGGGATCGACGGGGTCGAGGTGATGGGGCAGTGAAGGCGATCCTGGTCGCCGCGCTGGTCGCCCTGGCCGTCTCCATCCTGTTCACGCCGTACCTGATCAAGGTGTTCTCCCGCCAGGGCTTCGGCCAGGAGATCCGCGAGGACGGTCCGCAACACCACAAGAAGAAGCGCGGCACCCCGACGATGGGCGGCACCGCGATCCTCATCGCCATGTGGTGCGGCTACCTGGGCGCCAAGCTGGTCGACTGGATCACCGGCGGCGGCGATGGGTTCACCGCGTCCGGCCTGCTGCTGCTCTACCTGACCACCGGCATGGGCCTGGTCGGCTTCCTCGACGACTTCATCAAGCTCCGCAAGCAGCGCAACCTGGGCCTGAACAAGCGGATGAAGTTCCTGGGGCAGACGTTCGTCGCCGTCAGCTTCGGCATCGGCGCCCTGTTCTTCCCGGGGGTCGGTGGCCTCACCCCGGCGTCGACGTCGGTGTCCTACGTGCGCGACCTGACCTTCTTCTCCATCGGGGCGATCGGCTTCGTTTTCCTGTGCTGGCTGCTGGTCTCGGCCTGGTCGAACGCGGTCAACTTCACCGACGGGCTGGACGGGCTGGCCGCCGGGTCGTCGGTGATGGTGCTCGGCACCTACGTCGCCATCGGCTTCTTCCAGTTCCGCAACGCCTGCTGGATGCCGTTGTCGAGCGCCGCCCAGGCCGGCTGCTACGAGGTCCGGGATCCGCTGGATCTGGCCGTCATCGCGGCCGCGGCGCTGGCCGGCTGCATCGGGTTCCTGTGGTGGAACGCGCACCCGGCCCGGATCATGATGGGCGACACCGGTTCCCTGGCCCTGGGTGGGCTCATCGCCGGCCTGTCCATCCTGACCAGGACCGAGCTGCTCCTCGTCGTGATCGCCGGCCTGTTCGTGGTCGAGATGCTCTCCGTCGTCATCCAGATCGCGGTCTTCCGGACCCGGCACGTCCGGGTGTTCAAGATGGCCCCGTTCCATCATCACTTCGAGCTGTCGGGCTGGACCGAGACCACGGTGATGATCCGGTTCTGGCTGCTCGCGGCAATGTCGGCCGCGTTGGGTCTCGGCCTGTTCTACGCCGAGTGGCTGTCCCTGACCGGCGGATGAGCACCCTGGCCCTGCCCGGTCCCGGTGAGCTGGTCGTCGCGGCCGGCGCCGGGGTGACCGGCCTGCCGGTGGTGCGGTGGCTGGCCGGTCGCGGCGCCCGCGTTGTCGTCACCGCGAACCGCGCCGCCCCGCCCGAGCTGGCCGCGATCGCCGGTGACGTGTCGTTCGGCGGCGACCTGGCCGAGCCGCCGCCGGGCACGACCCTGGTGGTCACCTCGGCGGGTATCCCGCCGAGCAATCCGTTGCTGGTCGCCGCCGCGGCCGCCGGCATCGAGGTGATCGGCGAGGTGGAGTTGGCCTGGCGCATCGACAATGCCGGCCCTTCTATCGGCCCGACTGCCACCCCGACTGCCGCCCCGACCGCCGCGCCGACGGCGGCCCGACAATGGCTGGTGGTCACCGGCACCAACGGCAAGACGACCGCCACGGGCATGCTCGAGTCGATCCTGCGGGCCGACGGTCGGCAGGTCACCGCCTGCGGCAACATCGGCTGGCCGGTGCTGGCGGCCGTCCTGGCCGGCGGCCCGGACGCGCTGGACGACGCCCCCCGGCAGGACGTGATCGCCGTCGAGCTGTCCAGCTTCCAGCTGCACTGGGCGCCGAGCCTGCGGCCGGCGGCCGGGGTGGTGCTGAACCTGGCCGAGGACCATCTTGACTGGCACGGGTCGATGGAGGCGTACGGCGCCGACAAGGCGCGGGCGCTGTCCGGGGACGTCGCGTTGGCCGTGGTCGACGACCCCGGGGCGGCGTACCTGCTGGCCGGGGCATCCGCCGCCCGGACGGTGCCGATCGAGTCGGCCGCGCCGGCCGCCGGTGCTCTGGGGGTCGTGGACGGCGTGTTGACCGACGCCGCGTTCGGGGACGGCGCCCGACCGCTGGCCCGGGTCGAGGCGGTCCGGCCGCCCGGCGCGCACAACGTCACCAACGCGCTGGCGGCCGCCGGGCTCGCCTTGGCGGTCGGCGTCGAGCCGGCCGCCGTCGCCGCCGGGCTGGCCTCGTTCACCCCCGGCGGGCACCGCAACGTGCCGGTCGCGGAGCGGGGCGGCGTCCGGTACGTCGACGACTCCAAGGCGACCAACCCGCACGCCGCGCTGGCCTCGCTGCAGGCCTACCCCCGGGTGGTGTGGGTGGCCGGCGGGCAGCTCAAGGGGGCCGCCGTCGACGATCTGGTGTGCGCCGTCCGGGACCGGCTGGTCGGTGCCGTCCTGCTCGGCGTGGACGCGCCGATCATCCACGCCGCCCTTTCCCGACACGCCCCCGATGTGCCGGTTCTGCCGGTGCCCGGGAAGGACGATGGAGTGATGCGCTCAGTGGTCAGCGCGGCCGCCCGGATGGCCGCTGAAGGTGATGTGGTCCTGCTCGCGCCGGCCGCCGCGTCGCTGGACATGTTCTGTTCGTACGCGGCTCGCGGCGACGCCTTCGCGGCCGCCGCCCGCGCGCTGCCCGACGATCATCCGGAGCCGGCGTGACAGTGACGTCCGCGCCGAAGACCCGGTCCGCAGGTGGCTCCGGGAAGCAGTCCGAGAAGTCGCCGAACGGGGTGTCCGCGCACCTCCGGTCGTGGGTCGGTTCGGCCCGCAGGGCGACCGTCGACTGGCTGGACCGGCCGATGACCTCCCTGCATCTCATCCTGGCGATCTTCGCGTTGATGCTGGGCATCGGGCTGCTGATGGTGCTCTCGTCGTCCGCGGTGACCTCGTACCGGAACCTGGGTTCGTCGTTCTCGGTGTTCACCAATCAGGCCATCTACGCCGCGGTGGGCCTGCTCGGGTTCTTCGGTGCGCAGTACGTCCCGGTGAAGTTCCTCAAGACTTTCTCGCTGCTGGCCGTGATCGTCTCGATCGCCCTGCTCGTCGCGGTGCTCGTGCCCGGGGTCGGCGCGCTGGTCAACGGTGCTCGCAGCTGGATCCGGATCGGCGGCTTCCAGTTCCAGCCCAGCGAGATCGCCAAGCTCGCGCTGTTGCTGTGGATGTCCCAGGTGCTGGCCGCGCGCCGGTCCACGCTCGGCTCCCCGAAGGCCCTGCTGATCCCGGTGCTGCCGGTGTTCGCGCTGATGGCGGCGCTGATCATGATGCAGCCCGACCTGGGGACCACGGTGTCCCTGGCCATCGTGTTCTTCGCGGTGCTGTTCTTCGCCGGCGCCCCCTGGTGGATGTTCGCCTCGCTCGCCGGGGCCGGGGTGGCCGGCGTCTTCTACCTGGCCGTGTCGGCGAACTACCGGTTGGCCCGGATGCTGTCCTTCATCAATCCGGAGTCGCATCCGGACACCTCCTACCAGTTGCTGCAGAGCCTCTACGGGATGGGCAACGGCGGCTGGTTCGGGGTGGGCCTGGGCCAGTCCCGGGCCAAGTGGAACTACCTGCCCAACGCCGATTCCGACTTCATCTTCGCGATCATCGGCGAGGAGCTCGGCTTCATCGGCACCGCTCTGGTCATCGCGCTGTTCGCGCTGCTGGCCTACACCGGGCTGCGGATCGCCCGGCGCAACTCGGACCCGTTCGTCAAGATCGTCGCGTCGGCCGCCACCGTGTGGTTGGTCGGTCAGGCCTGCATCAACATCGGCTACGTGGTGGGTCTGCTGCCGGTGACCGGGATCCCGTTGCCGATGATCTCGGCCGGCGGGACGTCCCTGCTGATCACCATGGCCGTGTTCGGCCTGCTGGCCAACTTCGCGCGCCGGGAGCGCGAGGCGGAGATCGCACTGGCGGCGGCCGGCGGCAGCCGGGTCGCCCGCTTCCTGGGTCTCACACCGGCCGGACCGGAGGGCCGCAAGGTGCTGCGCCGGCGCAAGCCCGCGGTCCGGAAGGCGCGGCCCGCCCCGGCCCCGGCCCCGCGGCGGGAGAAGGCGGCGCCACCGCAGGCCGGCCAGTCGGCCCGGCGATCGACGGCGGCGACGGGCCCGCGCCCGGCCTCGAACCCGCGCCCGGCCTCGAATGCGCGCCCGGCCTCGAATGCGCGCCCGGCCTCGAATGCGCGCCCGGCCTCGAATGCGCGCCCGGCCTCGAACCCGCGACCGGCCACGGGCTCGCGACCGGCCACGGGCTCTCGACCGGCGACGGGCTCTCCACCGGCGACGGCCGGGCGACCGTCATCGGAGCCGCCCCGGCGGAACCCGCCCCGCCCGCCGGGGCAATCGGGCCGCCGGTCCGCCGGTTCAGCCGATCCCCGGGATCGCCGGCGTGGGAATTAGCGTCCTGCTGGCCGGCGGCGGTACTGCCGGCCATGTCGAGCCGGCGCTCGCGGTCGCCGACGCCCTCGTCGCCGCCGACCCGTCCGTCACCATCACCGCGCTGGGCACCGAGCGCGGGTTGGAGTCCACCCTGGTACCCGCCCGCGGCTACGAGCTCCGGCTGATCCCGGCGGTCCCGCTGCCGCGCAAGCCGTCGATGGACCTGGTCACGTTGCCGGCCCGGATGCGGCGCGCGGTCCGGGCCACCCGGGCGGTGATGGCCGAGCGTGCCGTCGACGTCGTCGTGGGATTCGGCGGCTACGTCGCGCTGCCCGCCTATCTGGCCGCGCGCACGCGGGTACCGGTGGTCATCCACGAGGCCAATGCCACCGCCGGGCTGGCCAACAAGATCGGCGCCCGGTGGGCCGTCTCCGTGGCGGCCGCGGTCGACGGCTCCGGGTTGTCCGGCGCCACGGTCGTCGGCAACCCGGTGCGCCGGGCCCTGTCCGAGCTGGACCGGCCGGCGCTGCGGGCGCAGGCCCGCCAGTTCTTCGACCTCGACCCGGACGCGCCCACGCTGCTGGTGTTCGGCGGGTCGCAGGGTGCGCTACGGATCAACGGCGCGGTCGGTGCGGCGGCCGCGGACCTCGTCCGCGCCGGGGTCGGCGTGCTGCACGCGCACGGCCGGAAGAACACGGTGACCCTGCCGGAGCTGCCGGCCGGACCGGCCTACGTCACGGTGCCCTACCTGGACCGGATGGATCTCGCCTACTCGGCCGCTGACCTGGTGCTGGCCCGCTCCGGCGCGATGACCGTCGCCGAGATCGCCGCGGTCGGGCTGCCTGCCGTGTACGTGCCGCTCCCGCACGGCAACGGCGAGCAACGGCTCAACGCCGCCGCCCAGGTGGCGGCGGGGTCGGCGGTCATCATCGAGGACGGCGCGCTGGATGCGGCGGCCGTCGTCGACCGGGTGCTCCCGCTGGTCGTCGACGGCGCTCGGCGGGACGCCATGACGGCGGCCGCGGCCGGCCTGGCCACCCAGCGGGCCGACGAACGGGTCGCCCGGATGGTGTTCGATGCCGCCGGAGGCCGGAGATGAACGGCGCACCGGTGACCGAACACGGGGTCTCGCTCGAGCGTGCCCATCTGGTTGGGGTGGGTGGCGCCGGAATGAGCGGCATTGCCCGCATCCTGGCCGACCGGGGGTTCGCGGTGTCCGGGTCGGACGCCCGCGACTCACCGGTGCTGGCCGGCCTGGCCGACCGCGGCGTGCGGACCGCCGTCGGACACGCCGCGGACAACCTGGCGCTGCTGCCCGGGGGGCCGACGGCGGTCGTGGTGTCCACCGCGGTCCGCCCGGACAATCCCGAGGTCGTGGCCGCCCGGGCCGCCGGCATCCCGGTCGTGCGGCGGGCCGACGCGCTGGCCGCGCTGATGGCCGGTCGGCGGTCGGTGTGCGTGGCCGGCACCCACGGCAAGACGTCGACCACGTCGATGCTGACCGTGGCCCTGCAGCACGCCGGGCTGGACCCGTCGTTCGCGATCGGCGGCGAGCTGACCGGTTCCGGGCTCGGCGCCCACCACGGCACCGGTGACGTGTTCGTCGCCGAGGCCGACGAGTCCGACGGGTCGTTTCTGTCGTTCAGCCCGCACGGCGCGGTGGTCACCAACCTCGAGCCCGACCACCTCGACCACCACGGCACCGCCGAGGCCTACACCGCGGTGTTCGACCAGTTCGTCGACCGCATCGAACCCGGCGGGTTCCTCGTTGTCTGCGCGGACGACCCCGGGACGGCCGCGTTGGCCGACCGGGTCCAGCTGCGGCGGATCGTCCGTTACGGCCGCTCGGCCACCGCGTCGGTTCGGCTCAGTGGGCACCTGGTGGTGCTGGCCGACGGTCGGCAGGTGTCGTTGCGGCTGACCGTGCCCGGCGAGCACATGCTGCTCAACGCGGTAGCCGCCCTCGCTGCGGGGGTCGAGCTCGGCGTGGACCCGGAGTTGCTGGCCGCGGGCCTGGCCGGCTACACCGGGGTGCGCCGCCGCTTCGAGTTGAAGGGCCTGGCCGCCGGCGTCACGGTGTACGACGACTATGCCCACCACCCCACCGAGGTGGCCGCCCAGCTGGCCGCGGCCCGCGCCGTCGTCGGCGCGGGCCGGCTGGTGGTGGTGTTCCAGCCGCACCTCTACTCGCGGACCGCGACGTTCGCCGCCGAGTTCGGTGACGCCCTGGCCGCGGCGGACCTGGCGGTGGTGCTCGACGTCTACGGAGCGCGGGAAGACCCGCAGCCGGGGGTAACGGGGGAGCTGGTCGCCGCCGCCATCGGCGACCGGACGGCCGTGCTTTACCAGCCGGACCGACGGTCGGCGGCCGCCTACGTGGCCGGCGTGCTCCGGGCGGGGGATCTGGTGATCACCATGGGGGCCGGCGACGTCACCGCCATCGGCCCCGAGCTGCTGACCCGTTTGCAGGATTCGGAAGGGGGACGGCCGACGTGAGCACGACGACCGATGCCGAGGCGACCGCGCAGGTCCGGGGGCGACGGTCCCGACGCGGTGCGGCGTCCGAGCCCAAGACCTTCCCGGGCCGGCGGCGCCGCCGCTGGCCGTGGATCGTCGCGTTCGTCACGGTGCTCGCCCTGGTCGCCGCCGCGGTCTACGCGGTGTTCTTCAGCCCGTTGTTGGCGGTGAAGTCGGTGACGATCACCGGATCCGACGAAGCGCTGAACGCGCAGGTGCGGTCGGTCGTCCCGGACTCGGTCGGGATCCCGCTGGCCCGGGTGAACCTTGATGCGGTGGCTGCCTCCGCGCAGACCGTGCCCGAGGTCGCGGACGTGGTGGTGGCCCGCGAATGGCCGGACACCCTCAGGATCACCGTGACCCCACGCGTGCCCACCGCGGTGACCTCGGCCAACGGCCAGCTCTGGCTCCTCGACGCGGACGGCGATCCGTACCTGACCGTCGCGTCGGTCCCCGCCGGTCTGGTCACCGTGCAGCTGGCGGCCCCGGGCCGCACCGACCCGGCGACCAAGGCGGCGCTGGCGGTGGTCGAGTCGCTCACCCCCGACTTCAAGCCGCAGGTGGCGGTGCTGTCCGCGCGGACGGAGTTCGACATCGAACTGACGCTGATCGACCGCAAGAAAGTGATATGGGGCGAGCCCACCCAGTCGGCGCAGAAGATGCAGATGCTGCCGGCCCTGCTCGCCGCCCGGGACGGCACGGAGTACGACATCTCCGACCCGACCCTGGTGACCGTGCGCTGACGGACGGCCTCACCACCGGCCCACGCACCCATGCCGAGTGTGCACAAACGTCCGCACTCCCCGGGAATGGGGACGTTCTCTGCACGCTCGATCGCCCCACCGGGGCCGAGGGATCGGGTTCAGGCGGCCAGGAACAGGGCCAGCACCGCGGTGTCGGCGTCGTCGTAGGGGTTGATGCCGGCCCGGCTGACCATGCTGGTGATGTTGCCGCGGTGGTCGGCCTCGACCCAGGCGGCGCGGTGGTCCAGTCCGAGGTGCGGGATCCCCGGTAGCAGCACGCACCCCGAGGCGACCTCGTCCTGCTCGGGCAGTGACGGCCGGATCTCGTTCGGCGGGTGCAGCACGATCAGTCCGGGGGGCTGGTGCTGCGCGAACTGCCCTGGCAGCACGGCGTTCTCACCCACCACCGGGCCCTCGGCGATGACCAGGCCGACGGTTCCCGGGGCGGGCTCGTCCGGTAGTTCCTCGCGGACCCGGAAGACGGTGCTGGTGTGCAGCATGCCGGGAACGCTGGCCACCCGGACCGCGAGCAGCAGGAATCGCGCCCATTCGACCGTGTTCGCCGGCCACCGGCCCGAGACCAGGAACCCGCTCAGCAAACCCTCGGCATGAAAGGGCGCCACCTCCACCGACACGCCCTCGCGCTCGCTCGTCATGTCGTCGCCTCCCGCTCACCGGATGGCCCATCGTGAATGACACGCCTGTTAGCACACAAGACCCCCTGAGTGCTAAGGGCTTTCGAGATGACGCGCAGGTCACGGGGTTGTGACAACAGAGCCACGACGGGTGCGGTTTGATACGCCGGCCGTGGCGACCGGGTGAACTCGATCAAGCGCTGGTGCCCGGGATCACATGATGCCGTCCCGGGCCCCGTAGTGGGCCGTGATCGTGCGGGCCGGACCGTTCACCGTCATCCGTCCGCCGTAGGGCAGCACCCATTGCGGGTCGGTATGACCGAGGTCGACGTCGAACACGACCATCGCGTCCGGGTGGTAGTCGGCGAGGGCCCGGAGGATCGCGGCTCGCTGCCGCTCCCGGTAGGTGCGTCGTTCGTCCGGTGATTCCCGGCCGAACGACCCGGCCTTGGCCAGGCCGACGACGAGCGCCGCGAACTGTTGCATCAGGCCGCGTTCGCCCATGTTCCGGAGCATCCGGAAGACCTCGTCCGCGGACGGCCGCTCCTCGGACGTCTCGAGCAACAGGATGCAGTTCCGGTACGCCTCGTTGGGCAGCATCCACCGCTGGGCCGCCAGCTGCCAGTGCACGATCTCCAGGTTGCCGCCCCAGGTGTGACCGGTGACGACGCGGTCCGGCCGGTGCCAGGTCCACCCCGGATGGGGCTGCATGGGCGGCTCGCCGGCGAGGGCGGCCGGGTCGGACCAGTCGGCCTCGTCCTCGCCGAACTCGTCCGGCGCGGTGAGCACGAGATCGCCCCCGTCGATCAGGGCGGCCCGCAGTGAGCGCAGGGAGACCGGGTGCGGCCGCCCCGCGCGCCCGAGGTGCACCATCGTCGACCCGCCGTGGTAGCCGACCACGCCGATCCGCCACAGCCAGTTGAGCAGGTTGGTGTTGTCGCTGTACCCGGCGAACGGTTTGGGATTGGCCCGGACGAGGTCCGGATCCAGGTGCGGAAGGACGGTGATCTGGTCGTCGCCGCCGATGGTGGCCAGCAGCGCGCCGATCGTCGGGTCGGCGAAGGCGGCCATCAGGTCGACGGCGCGCTCCCGGGGGGTGGCGTGGGCGGCCCGGGTGGTCGGGTACTCGATCGGGACCAGGCCCAGTTCGGTGGCCAGACGGTGCAGGCCGCGCTCGTGCACGTGGGGGAAGGTCGCGGGCGCCCCGGCGGACGGTGAGACGACGGCCACCCGGTCGCCGGGGCGCAGTTTGGGCCCGAGGACGAACGGACGGACGCCGGCCGTTCCGGGAACTGTCGCCATCGGCCCACTCCGCGGTCGGGTCTGGTGTCGGGATGCTGGTCCGAGGATGCACCTCGAGCCGGATGCCCGCACCGGAAATTCCCGGTGAGCCGGCGGGACCCGCGCTGCGGGTCCCGCCGACCGCGGACGACGATCGCTATCGCGGGCCGCGAACACCCGCCCGACGGGTGTACAGGCCGGCGACCAGGGCCACCGCGATGACGGCCACGATCAGCTGGACGACGAGTTCGAGCCAGTCGATCCCGCTGGTCTCGGTCGGGATGCCGAGCGCTCGCGCGATGAACGTGCCGACGAGTGCCGCGACGATGCCGACCACGATGGTCAGCCAGATCGGCAGGTTCTGCTTGCCGGGCAGCAGGAGCCGGCCGAGGGCGCCGATGATGGCGCCGATGACGATGGCCGAGATGATGCCGGTGACGGTCATGGTGTGTCCTCCGAGTAGGCGGGCGAGCGGGCGGGGATGGGTGCCCCGCCTCACGGGTGCAGGTTCACCGCCGAGGACCGGGCCAAACCGGAATCCTGGCCGCCCCCGGGCCATCGCTGTCGGACCGATGATCCAGACTGGCCCGGTGACCTACCCCGTTGACTTCCCCGTGCCCACCGACTCCGGCGGCCCCGGCGCCGGCTCGCCCATCGGCGGGTTCGGCGGCAACCCGCAGGCCGACCGGGACGCGCACCGGGCCGCGGTCGCCGAGCTGGCCAAGGCGCCGGTGCTGCTGGTGCACGGCAACGGGGGAGCGGCCGACGTCCGGCCCTGGGATCTGCTGGACCAGCGCCGGTTCCTCCGGGCCGCCGGCTACGGTGACGAGATCATCTGGGCGCCGAGCTATCTCGGATCAGGCTCGGTCGATCTGCAGACCCCGCACACCAACAACATCGACGACCTGCGCAGCTACCTGGACGCGGTCTGCACGTATCTGGACGTCGAGGTGGTCGACGTGATCGCGCATTCCCTGGGCTGCACGCTGACCTATGCGCTGGCCCGCGGGCTCAAGCGGCAGACGTCGCCGATCGTCTGGGACCGGCCCAAGAAGTGGCGACGGCTCGGCACGTTCGTCTCGCTGGCCGGCGCGTTCCACGGGTTGGGCACCGGGTCGCTCGGGGAGTGGGTCACCGGCGGCGCCTTCATGACCGGGCTGCTCGCCGAGACCGAGGGTGGTGGTGGCGAAACCCCCTTCGGCGCCGGGGATCCACCCACCGACGGTGAGCCGCCGCACACCATCACCTACTTCTGCGCCACCGCCGCCGGCGACTTCGTCGATGCGCAGAACCCCGGCACCGGCCGGCTCGACGGCGCGGTCAACCGTTCTTACAACCTCGGCTCGGGCACCCAGGGCCATCAGGCGATCAAGGAGAGCCAGGCCGTCTTCGACGACTTCCGGCCGCTGCTGAACTCGGTCCCGCCGGCTCCGCCGGTCGAGCTGACGCTGCAGCCCGGCGCCGGTGCGCAACCCCCCGGTGTCGACGTCACGGTGACGGTGGACCCGGACCGCGACGTCACCGTCACGGCCGAACGGGTGGTCACCGTGTTCACCAACGGCTTCCTGGACCGCACGGTGCAGCAGACGCTCACCGCGAACGTCCGCACGGGCGGCGGGCTGACCCTGACCGACCCCGGCGTCTGGGAGGTGTCGGCCAGCGCCGACGGCGCCACCCCGCAGCGGGCCACCTACTGGGTCGGCGTGCGCCCGGTCGAGGTCGACATCGTCACCGACAACGCCGAGCCGTTCGAGAACAGCCTGCTGGTCACCGCCACCTCGACCAGCCAGGTCGCGACGATCTACCACTCACTCGACGGGCAGCGCTGGACGCCCGGAGCGTCGGTCACCATCAACTCGGACGCCGTGGTCTCGTTCGTCGCCATCGACCCGAACGGGGTGGCGTCGACCGTCGCCGCCCGCCAGTTCACCAAGGCGATCCCGTGGGACGACCAGGTCACCGGCACCGTCATCGACCACTTCGTGGCCGGCCGGATCGACGTCGACGAGTTCCTGGCCTATGCCGATCAGTTCGGCTTCTTCGCGCCGTTCACGTTGTACCTGGTCGGTGGCGACTGGGTGCTGGATCCGAGTCGCCCCGCCGCCCCGGCCCCGGCCAGGGCAGCCGGTGCGCCGGTGGCCGCCCACCCGGGCAGCCTCACCATCGTCGTGCCCGCCGACGCCCAGGTCCGGTACACGCTCGACGGCAGCGTGCCCACCGACACCTCGGCCGGGTTCACCGGTCCGACGCAACTGGTGGTGCCGTCTGGCTCCGGCCGTCGGGTGGTGGTGTACCGGGTGACGGACCCGGACATGGGTGTGCGGTTCGGGGCGGTCCCACTCGCCGACAACTGATGTGATGTGTGGCCGCGGACCACTGCCGATCGCGGGAGGTGTGTGGACTTCCCATAGCTGATCCCCGGGGGGCGGGCCTACGCTCACCCGTATGACACAGCCGTCCACGAATCAACCCAACCGGCCACTGTCCGGGCGCACCGCCCTGATCACCGGCGCCGCCAGCGGGATCGGTCGCGCCATCACCGAGCGGTTCGCCGAGGACGGCGCCGAGGTGATCGCGGTCGATCGCGACGCCGACCGGCTGGGCAAGGCCTGCGCGGACACCGGAGCGACGCCGCTGGTGATCGATCTGTCCGACATCGCGGGATTGCCGGACGCGATCGCCGCGGTCGCCCCGCGGGTCGACATCCTGGTCAACGACGCCGGCATCCAGCACGTCGAGCGCATCGAGGACTTCCCGATCGAGACGTTCGAGACGATCCTGAAGATCATGCTGACCGCGCCGTTCGTGCTGACCCGGGCGGTGCTCCCGGGCATGTACGAGCGCGGCTGGGGCCGGATCGTCAACGTCTCGTCCGCGCACGGCCGGCGGGCCAGCCCGTTCAAGTCCGCCTACGTGACGGCCAAGCACGGCCTGGAAGGGCTGAGCAAGGTGATCGCCCTGGAGGGCGCAGGCAAGGGCGTGACGAGCAACTGCATCAATCCCGGCTACGTGCGCACCCCGCTGGTGGAGAAGCAGATCGCCGAGCAGGCGGCGGTGCACGGCCTGCCCGAGGACGAGGTGCTGGCCAAGGTCATCCTGACCTCGTCGCCGGTCAAGCGGCTCATCGAACCGGCCGAGGTCGCCGCGGCGGCGGCGTTCCTGTGCTCGTCGACCAGCGACTCGATGACCGGCTCGCAGATCGTCATCGACGGCGGTTGGGGCGCCCGCTGAATCCGCCCCGCCCGGTCGCGACGGCGGTCGACACCACCGAGGTGGACTCACCGGGCCGGCATCTCGGCGTGGCCGACGGGATCGCCCACCTGCTCGATCTGCTGGCCCGGGACGCGTCGGCGGTCGAGTTCGAACGCCCGGTCGTCGACGCCCGCACCGCGGGGCGGCCCGGCGCCGAGATCGACACGCTCGAGCGGGCCAAGCAGGTCGCCCTCGGCGTGCGCGAGCAGCTCCAGGCGCACCGGCGTCGTGAGGCCCAACTGGCGGCCCTGTTCCAGACCGCGTCCGATCTGGCCGCGCTGAACAGCGTCGATGAGGTGCTGGTGGCGATCGTGCGGCGGGCCCGGACGCTGCTCGGCCGCGACATTGCGTACCTGTGCCTCAACGACGACGAACGCGGCGACACCTACATGCGGGTCACCGACGGCTCGGTGTCCGCGGAGTTCCAGGCGGTGCGCCTGCCGCTGGGCGGTGGGCTGGGCGGTCTGGTCGCCCAGCAGGGCGTGCCGATCGCGTCGGCCGACTACTTCACCGACCACCGGTTCAACCACCTGGGCACCATCGACTCCGCGGTGCATTCGGAGGGCCTGGTCTCGATCCTGGGCGTGCCGCTCAAGCTCGGCGCCCAGGTGATCGGAGTGCTCTTCGCCGCCGACCGGCACCGACGCGCGTTCTCCCGGGACGAGGTGGCGCTGCTCTCGTCGCTGGCCGCGCACGCCGCGGTGGCCCTGGACAATGCCCGGCTGCTGGCCGAGACCCGTTCCGCACTCATCAGCCTCGAACAGGCGAACGCCTCGCTGCGGGAGCAGAGCCAGGACATCGAACTGGCGGTGATCGCCCACGACCGGCTCGCCGAGCTGGTGCTGCGCGGCGGCGGGGTGGCCGAGGTGGCTGCCGAGCTGGCCGACGTACTGGGCGGCGCGGTCGAGCTCCAGGGACCATCCGAGATGTCGGATCCGCTGGGCGCCCACCAATCCAGCGTCCCGGTGGCCACCGGTTCGGAGCTGCTCGGCCGGCTCGTGCTGACCCGGGAGGACCAGGCCCGACCGGCGGATCTGCGGGTGCTGGAGCGGGGCGCGGTGGTCACCGCGTTGCTGCTGCTGTTCAACCGGCACCTGGCCGAGATGGCCAACCGGGGTCGGCGTGACCTGCTCGAGGACATGCTCACCGGTTCGGTCACCGAGACCGACGAGATCAGGGCGCGGGCCGCGGATCTCGATGCCGATCTGACCGGTGACCTGGTGGTGCTGGCCTGTGCGGTACCGCGGCACCGGGTCGATTCGGAGCAGGCCGCCGCGTTCTACGCCGGCCGCCGGCGGGGCCTGTCCGCGCGGGTCGACGGGCATGTCGTGCTGCTGGTGCCCGGAACGGATCCGGGGGCCGCCGCCCGCGAGGCGGTCACGGCGCTGACCCGGGTGCTCGGCGGGCCGGTCACCGCCGCCGGTGAGCAGGTGGCGACGGGTCCGTCGCGCGGGGCCGAGCTGGGCCGCGCGCACCGGTCCGCCCGGCAGGCGCTGACCGCCATGCTGGCCCTCGGCCGGGAGGGTGAGGGCGCCACTACCGCCGATCTCGGATTCATCGGGGTGCTGCTGTCCGCCGGTGATTCCGGCCGGCGGTTCGTCCGGGACCTGCTCGGTCCGGTGGTCGACTACGACGCGGCCCGCGGCTCCGACCTGGCCGCCACCCTGGACGCGTGGTTTGCCGCCGGCGGCCACCTCGGCCGCACCGCCGCGGCGCTGCACGTGCACCCGAACACGGTGGGCCAGCGGCTGTCCCGGGTCGCGACCCTGCTCGGCGACGACTGGTCGGCACCCGACCGGGCGTTGCAGATCCAGCTGGCGCTGCAGTTGCGCAAGCTCCTACCGGCCTGATCGCCCGCCGGCCGCGCGTGTGCCGGCGCCGCCCCCGTTTTCGCCACCCCCGTTGTCGCCGACTCGCCAGAAATGCATGTTCCGCGGGGTCGGGAACCTGCATGTCTGGCGAGTCGGCGGGTGTGTGGGTCAGTCGGCCGAGTCCGCGCCGGCCGACCGGGCCCGTCGCCCGGCGACCCGGCGCCGGACCCGCCCGCCGATCGCGGTGAGCCCGCCGGGGGCGAAGTAGACCACCAGCACGAACAGCAGGCCGAGCACGAACACCGGCTGGCTCAACGGGATCCGCAGGAACGACGGCAGCTCCGCGATGGTGGACGACGTGGACAGCTCCTGCAGCCGGTTGTCCAGCAGCACGTAGACCACCCCGCCGATCACCGCGCCCCACCGGCTGCCGGCGCCGCCGAGCACGACCATGATCAGCAGCGACAGGGTCAGCTCGGTGGACAGCAGGTGCGGGTTGGCCCCACCGATGATGATCAGCTGGATGAACCCGCCCAGGGTGCCCAGGAAACCGGCGACGACGACGGCGGTCAGCTTCGTTCGGTAGGCGGACATGCCGAGCACCTCGACCCGGTCCTCGTTCTCGCGCACCGCGGCCCACGCGTGGCCGGTGCGCGCGGTGGTCAACCACGCCACCACGAGCACGCAGACGACCAGGAACGCCAACGCCAGCCAGTACCGGTAGGGCGCGTTGACCACGCCGGACAGGATCGCCGGCAGCGCCGACCGGTTCAGCGGCAGGCCCTCCTCGCCGCCGGTCAGCCCGCCCGGGTTGCGGGCCGCGGTGATCGCGACCGCCTGGGCGAACGCCAGCGTCACCATCGCGAACGCGATTCCCTTGACCCGCAGGGCGATCGCCCCGATCACCAGCGGCAGCACCACCGCGAACGCCAGCACCACCGCGATGGCCACCGGTAACGACGTGCCCCACTTGCCCAGTGCGATCGCGGCCGAGTAGGCACCGGCCCCGACGAACAGTGCATGCCCGAAGGACAGCAGCCCGGTCCGGCCGAACAGCACGTCGTAGGACAGCGCGATCCCGGCGGTCACCAGGCACAGGGCCAGCAATTGCATCGACCCGGGGGAGTTGACCACCCCGGGCAGCACGCCCGGGATCGAGAACCGCATCCACGGCAGGAAGATCAGCACGGCCAGCACGGCCAGCGGGACCGCCACCGGCAACCAGCGGGCCGCCCCCGCCCGGCGGCTCGGTGGTGCGCCCGTCGACCTGGCCGCCCGATCGGTCAGTTGCTGTGCGAGGTCCGTCATGCCGTCCTGCCCGTCAACCCGGCCGGTCGGACCAGCAGCACCGCCGCGAGCAGCAGCACCACCGACACGTCACCGATCCCGGAACCCACGTAATAGTTGGCCATCTGCTGCACCAGCCCGACCAGCAGCGCGGCGATCGCGGTGCCGCCGATGGAGCCGAACCCGCCGATCACCACGACGATGAACGCGAAGATCAGCAGCGCGGTGCCCTGCCCCGGCGACACCGACCCCAGGTACACCGAGCCGAGCACGCCGCCGAGGGCGGCCGCGGCCCCGCCGAGCGCGAACACCAGGGTGAACGTGCGCCGCACGTCGATGCCCAGAGCCTGCACCATGGTGCGGTTCTCGACCCCGGCCCGGATCACCAGGCCGATCCGGGTGTACCGCAGCAAGGCGATCAGCCCGGCCAGCAGCAGCCCGGCGGCCGCGATGAGCAGGAACCGGTCGTTGGGGATCGCGGCGCCGCCGATGTCGGTGGTTGCCCGCGTCCAGTCCGGCCGCGGGAACGGCTGCGGGTCGGCGCCCCAGATGCCGGTGAACAGGGCAACCGCCATCAGCCCGAGACCGACAGTGACCAGCACCTGTTCGATGTGCCGCCGGTACAGCGGGCGGATCAGGCAGAACTCCACCGCCGCCCCGATGATCGCGCCGAATACCATGCCGATGACGATGGACAGCGGGAACGCCCAACCGCCCAGCCCGGACAGTCGCCCCATGGCCACCCACGCCGCGTACGCACCGGCGGTGAGGAACGCGCCGTGCGCGAAGTTCAGCACGTGCATCAGCCCGTAGATCAGCGAGAGTCCGGACGCGACCAGGAAGTACAACGCGCCCAGCCCGACGCCGGTGACCAGGATCAGGATCAAGGTGCTCATCGCTGTGCCCCTCCCGGACCGGGGACCGCCGCCACGCCGAGCAGTGAGTCCAGCAACGTCTCGTCGGCCAACAGATCCGCGGCCGGCGAGGTGTGCACCACCCGGCCGGTGTCCAGCACCACCGCGTCCCGGGCGACCCGCCGCACCAGCGGCAGGTTCTGTTCCACCAGCAACACCGTGGTGTGCTCGGCCATCCGCACCAGCGCGTCGCCGACCTGCTCGACGAGCTTGGGCGCCAAGCCCTTCGTCGGCTCGTCGATGAGCAGCAGCCGGGCGGGATTGAGCATCACCCGGGCCAGCGCCACCATCTGCTGCTGGCCACCGGACAGCGTGCCCGCCCGCTGCTTGCGCCGCTCCAGCAGTTCGGGAAACAGCTCGTGCACGGTGTCGTAGTCGGGGTCGACGCCGGGCTGGTGGGCCAGTTCCAGGTTCTGCGCCACGGTCAGACCGGCGAACACGTCGCGATCCTCGGGCACGTAGCCGATGCCGGACCGGACGATCCGGTGGGTGGGCCGACCGATGATGTCCTGCCCCTCGAACTCGATCCGGCCGGCCGCGGGCACGATGCCCAGGATCGCCTTGAGCGTGGTCGACTTCCCGACGCCGTTACGGCCGAGCAGCGCGGTGACCCCGCCCGGCGCCACCGAGCAGTCGATGCCGTGCAGGATGTGCGACCCGGCGATCCGGACCGTCACCCCCGCCAGGCGCAGCACCGGCGTCGTCACCGGACCGCACGGCCGTGGTGCAGCACCGCGATCCGGTCGGCCAGGCCGAGCACCACGTGCATGTGGTGTTCCACCATGCAGATCGTCACCCCGTCCGCGTTCAGGTCGCCGATCAGCCGGGTCAGCGACGGCACGTCCTCCATCGCGACCCCGGCCATCGGTTCGTCCAGCAGCAGCAGGCTAGGCCGGCGGGCCATCGCCACCGCCAGCTCCAGCTTGCGTTTGTCCCCGTGCGACAGCGCCGCGGTCGGCCAGCTGCTGCGCGCGGCCATGCCGACCCGTTCGAGCAGCCGCATCGCCTCATCGACCACGGCCCGGGACCCGGCCCGACGAAACGGATTCAGCGCGCCGGGAGCCGCCGACTGCACCGCGAAGCAGACGTTCTGCACGGTCGACAACCCGTTGAACAGCGACGAGGTCTGGAACGTCCGGCCCATCCCGGCCCGGGCCCGGTGCCGGACCGACATCCGGGTGACATCCGCTCCGTCCAACAGGATCTGACCGGACGTCGGCCGGGCCACGCCGGAGATCATGTTCACCAGCGTCGACTTGCCCGCACCGTTGGGCCCGATGACGGCCAGCAGCTCACCATGGTCGACGGTCAGGTCGATGTCGGCGAGGATCACCGCGCCGCCGACGGTGAATCCCAGGTCGCGGACCCGGACGGCGGGATCGGACGTGCGGACCGGGCCGGCCCCACCGGTGGTGGGGCCGGCCGGTGCCGGAGGCGAGCTCACTGGAAGGGCTTGGCAGCCGGGGCGGTGTCGGCCGGCGCGAGTGCCTTGGTCAGCTCCGGGGTCGGGGTCCCGTTGACGTCCACCAGCTTGGTCTGGAACATCGGCTGCAGCATCGCGTGGTCCTCGGCGCGAATCGTCATCGCGCCCTTCGGTCCATCGAACTCCCAGCCCTCGAGGGCGGTGATCATGCCGTCCACGTCGTCCGGCGACTCCTGGGCCGCGTGCACCACCATCAGCGCCGCGTTGCAGCCGTCCGGCGAGAACAGGTCCTGCGTCTTGCCTTCCGCGGCCAGCCCGGCGACCATCGACTTCTCCACCTCGTTGTCAGTGGCGCCGTCGAAGTAGTGGGCGAGCAGGGAGAGCTTGTCCGCGACGGGCGCGAAAACCGCGTGAGTGGGCTTGATGTCCAGGCCGGTGACGACGGTCGTGCCGTCGAACGCACCCTGCTGGCTCATCGCCTCCCACATCTGGGTCGCGTTGGTCCCCGCCCAGGCCACGAACAGCAGGTTCGGGTCGGCGTCGGCGGCCTGCTTGGCGAACGGCACCAGATCGGTGGCGGTGGCCGGCACCAGCAGCGGGGTGACCGTGGCCCCCTCCGCGCCGAACACCGCGGATGCGGCCGCGACATTGGCCTGCCCGAAGGCACTGTCCTGCGCGAAGATCGTCACGGTCTTGCCCTGCAGGTCGCCGATGAACGACGCGGCCGTCTGGATGTCCTGGTAGGTCTGGCGTCCCGACCGGAAGGTGTACTTGTTGATCCCGGTGATCCCGTCCGTCGCGGCCGGCCCGGAGATGAACAGCACCTGGTTCTCCGCGGCCAGCGGCGCGACCTGCAGCGCCACGCCGGAGGAGGCGGAGCCGGCGATGATCTTGTAGCCCTGGCCGATGTAGTCGGTGGCCGCGGTGGTGGCCTTGGCCGGGTCGCCGGCGTCGTCGGCGGTGGACACCTCGATCGGCCGGCCGTTGACCGCGCCGGTGCTGTCGGTGGCGTTGGCCAGGCACACGTTGAACGCGTCCAGGTACATCTGCCCGTAGGACTGCAGCGGACCCGAGAGCGAAGTGACGAGGCCGACCTTGATCGGCTCGCCGGTGGCGGTCGCGCTGCCCGACGGCCCGGCCGAACCGCCGGCCGACCCACTGGCGGGGGTGGTCACGGTGCTCTCGGCGGTGGACGACGAGCCGGGGCTGCCGCACGCGGTCATCAATAGCCCGGCGGCCAGGGTGCCGGCAGCGAGACGGCCGGTGAATCGTCGGCGACTCATGGTAGGGGTCCTCCCCGTCGAGGGTCACGGTTTGTGGTGGCGGATGGTAATCGAGTCGCAACAATGTGTCGCGGACCCGTGTCGTGCCGGATGTGGGTGCCGCACCCGCCGGAGGGGCACCTGCCGGTCGGTCTGGCCAGCACGCTACGCGGCCTGGGCGTCGAATCTATGTCCGCGTCACACACATTTGCGCGTTCGATTGTGGCTGACTGACCTACAGAGGGGTCAGGTCCGGCGTGGGTTGGGCGGAGGAGGCGGGCCGGAAACCTGAGAATCCCCTGAGCGGCCGACGAAGGTGTGCGGTTACCGTGGCTTTAACCGCGCCGGTAGGGAACAGTAGGCGTACCCGAGTGGAGGTGAGGTCCCGAATTGACCGTCTTCGCGCGCACCGCGTCCCATCAGGGCCGTCCGGAGAAGGTGGACTCGTGTCTCGCGTACCTGCGGGATGTCGCCGTCCCGGCGATTCTGGGCATGCCGACCTGTGTGGGCATGTCCGTCCTGGCCAGTAGGCAATCGGGCCTGGCGATCATCAGCACGGCCTGGGAATCCAAACCCGACATGCACGCCAGCGTGGTCAAGATCCGGCCGATCCGGGAGAAGACGGCCGAAGCGATCGGCGGCGGCACGGCCGAGCTCGAGGAATGGGAGATCGCCGCGATGCACCGCCGGCACCACGCCGGACATGCGGTCTGTGCCCGGGTGGTCTGGCTCCGGGTCGAATCGGGGCTCTTCGACAACTTCGTGTCGGAGTTCAACGCGGCCACGCTGCCCGCACTGGATGCGACCCGTGGATTCTGCTCGACCAGCCTGATGATCAACCCGGCCTGGCGGCGGGCCGCGGTGTCCATCGCCTACGACAGCACCGACGCGATGGACCGGCGGATCAACGGATCCGAGGGCCGGCGGCTGCTGGAGCACAACGTCATCCAGGTCCGCGAGTTCGACGAAGTCATGCCCCACCTGCGCGTTCCCGACCTCGCCTCCTACTGAACGCCGGGGGTCCGGCGCTGTCGGACCCGTCCGTCACAATGTGGGCCGGACTGCCGGCGGTCGCTGTTGGCCGGACCGCCGGCAGTGGCTGTTGGCTGGACCGCCGCTGGTGGATGCGGCCGGACAGCCGGCAGTCGTGCGGAGGGGGTGACGGATGGCGCTGCACGTGCACCGGGCCGAACGCGCCGATGCCCTGGCGACGGCGTTGGGCGACCTGCTGGCGGTTCCGCCGGCCGATCCATTCGCGGTCGACGTGGTTGCGGTGCCGACCCGCGGGGTGGAACGGTGGCTCACCCAGCGGATGTCCCACCGGCTGGGCGCACGCGTCGGGCGGGCCGACGGGATCTGTGCGGCGGTCCGGTTTCCCAGCCCGACGGCGCTGATCGCCGAGTTGACCGGTCATCGCACGGACGACCCCTGGGCGCCGGACGCCGCGGTGTGGCCCTTGCTGTCGGTGATCGACGCCGCCGCCGACGAGCCGTGGTGTCGGCTGCTGGCCGGGCACCTCGGCTACCACCCCGCCGACCCGCATCGGCAGGGCCGCCGGTACGCGGTGGCCCGTCGTGTCACCGGCCTGTTCGCCGGTTACGCCGACTACCGCCCGGACATGCTCGCCGGCTGGACGGCCGGGCTCGACACCGACGGCTGGGGCAACCCGGTTCCCCCTGATCTGGTCTGGCAGCCGGAGCTGTGGCGGCGGCTGCGCGAGCGCATCGACGGGCCCGACCCGGTGCAGGCGCTCGCCGCGGTGGTGACCCGGTTGACCACGGAGCCCGGGACGGTCGACCTGCCCGATCGGCTCAGCCTGTTCGGTCCGACCGCCATGCCGACGGTGCAGGTCCGCCTGGTGTCGGCGCTGGCCGAACACCGGCAGGTCCACCTGTGGTTGCCGCACCCGTCGCCGGCGCTCTGGGACCGCGTCCGTGATCGGCTCGACGGCAGCGCCCGGCCGGTCCGCCGCAGCGCCGACCCGACCGCCGGCGCGGCCGGGCATCCGTTGCTCGCCTCGCTCGGCCGGGACGTGCGGGAGTTGCAGGTCATGCTGGCCGGTCGGGTCGCCACCGACACCCACCACCCGACGGAAGCAGGCCCCGCATCGGGGTCGGCGGCGGGGGCGGGGTCGCCACTGCCGGCCGAGCGCCCGACGGTGCTGCATCGGCTGCACCGGGAGCTCGCCGGCAATCGCCCGCCCGGGCCGCCGGGGCCGCTCGACCCGGCGGACGACAGCATCCGGGTGCACGCCTGTCACGGGCCGGGCCGTCAGGTGGACGTGCTGCGGGACGTGATCGTCGGCCTGCTGGCGGACGACCCGACACTGGAACCGGCCGACATCCTGGTGATGTGCCCGGACATCGAGGCGTTCGCCCCGCTGCTGCAGGGGGCGTTCGGGTTGGCCGATTCGGTGCCGGACGGGCACCCGGCCCACCGGCTGCGGGTCCGGCTCGCCGACCGGGCGCTGCGCCAGACGAATCCGCTGCTCGCCGCGTTGGAACGGCTGCTCGACCTGTCCGGTGGCCGGATGACCGCCTCCGACGTGCTCGATTTCGCCACCTTCGCGCCGGTCCGGCACCGGTTCGGCTTCGACGAGGACGAGCTGAGCACGCTCGCCGACTGGGTGGCCGACGCCGGTGCCCGGTGGGGATTGGATGCCGCGCACCGCGAGGACTATGGCCTGGCCGGCTTCGAGCAGAACACCTGGCGGGCGGCGTTGGATCGGGTCCTGCTCGGCGTATGCATGGCGCAGGAGCCCTGCAACCGGTTGGGGACCGCCCTGCCGCTGGACGAGATCGGCAGTTCCGACGTCGATCTGGCCGGCCGGTTGGCCGAGTTGATCGCCCGGCTCGGCGCCGCGGTGGACGCGCTGGCCGGCCGGCACACCGTCGCCCGGTGGTGCACGGTCGTGCTCGACGCCGTGCTGAGCCTGACCTCGGTTCCGCCCCGGATGTCCTGGCAGGTGGCCGAACTCCGCGCCGAGCTCGCCGCCGTCGAGCGGCACGCCACGGCCGCCGGTTCGACCGAGCTGCCGCTGGGCCTGGCCGACATCCGGGCGCTGCTGGCCGGTGCGCTGGCCGGCCGTCCCACCCGGGCCAATTTCCGGACGGGCACCCTCACCGTGTGCACCATGATGCCGATGCGGTCGGTGCCGCACCGGGTGGTCTGCCTGCTCGGGCTGGACGACGGGGTGTTCCCGCGGGCGGTCCGGGAAGACGGCGACGATCTGCGGATCGGCGAACCCGCCT
>NZ_JBGAKE010000029.1:0-67650 GCF_044224575.1 Nakamurella sp. | reverse complement strand
GTGGGCGATACTGGGATCGAACCAGTGACCTCTTCGGTGTGAACGAAGCGCTCTCCCGCTGAGCTAATCGCCCGGGATCTCGTCGTGACGAGCAGCAGCCACCTTACCCGATCCGGCAGGCCTGTCCGCACACCCCCACCGGGTGCCGCTCCCGACGACCGGCGGCCACCGGTTCGGGGTCGTCACAATCTGTTTGTACTCCAAACGGGTGAACTCGAAAAGTCTGCGTGATGAGTCCCGGGATGGACCGTCCCCACTGCACAAGGAACGGCCTGACACCACTGCAAGGGAGCCCCCGAGCACAGGCCACCGGACAGCGGGGAACGAAGATGTTCGACTTCAACACGGTGGAGTACCGCATGACTGCCGCGGTGACCGAGATGATCCTGATCTCGGATCCGACCCTGCCGCCCGTGCATGCCGAGTTCCGGTACCGCAGTGACGACCCGTTCGCCGTCCAGCTGCTGCTCTCCATCGATCAGAGCCCGGCGATCACCTGGGTGTTCGGCCGCGAACTGCTGGTGGAGGGTGTCCGCGGGCCGGCCGGCATGGGCGACGTGCAGATCTTCCCGGTCTACGACGGCACCGTCATCGAGCTGCGCTCCGGCGAGCACTCCGCCCGCCTGCTGTCGCACACCCCCGACCTGCTGGATTTCCTGGACAACTCCGTCGAGATTGTCCCGACCGGGTCCGAGTCCGCGTACTTCGAGGTCGAGTCCGATCTGCGCAACCTTCCGATTCACGACGCCTTCGAGGCCTGAGTCGACCACATCCGCGGCGGTCGCACCGGCCATCGCCGCGGGCAGGCCGTGACCGCCTGCGCCAGCCGGACCCGATGGTGACGAGCCACTCGGACCGGGCCCATCGAGGGGTTGGGCAGCCATCTGGGGATGGCTCGGCGCGGGCGGCACCCGGACCCGACACGGTCGTCGACAACACGGGAGTGGTGCCCGGTTTGGTTGCCGCGCACCGTGTCGGATAGAGTTGCCGGGCTCACGCAGCCGGGAGATCGGCGGTGCGCGGGTTCGAATCCCGTCGTCCGCTCGGAAGAGGTCCCGGCAACATGCACCTCCGGATCCTCCGATGGTGGGATGGCCGAGAGGCGAGGCAACGGCCTGCAAAGCCGTGTACACGGGTTCGAATCCCGTTCCCACCTCTACCGTCCCCAAGACGGCCCGGGCGATTAGCTCAGCGGGAGAGCGCTTCCCTGACACGGAAGAGGTCACTGGTTCAATCCCAGTATCGCCCACCAGGTCAAAGGCCCCGATTCGAACACGAATCGGGGCCTTTGTCGTCGACGCCTCAGGTCCGGAGGCCGGGATTCTCAGCCGGTCGGCTCCCCGGCCTGGTCGGCCCGGAACGGCCCCTGATCGTCACCCTCCCCCGGTTCACGTTCCTTGCGCCGCAGCAGCAGGGCGGTGGCGCCGAGCAGCAGGACCAGCACCCCGAGCACGCCTACCTCCCACATGGCGTCGGAGAAGGGAGCACCGGTGCCGATCTCGTCCGCGGCCTTGACCGAGAGCACCACGATCTCCTTGATCGAGGCGATGATGCCGACCAGCAGGAACGGCTCGGCGATCAACTCACGCCGGGCGATGGTGATCCGCACCGCGAACAGCAGCTCGACCACGATGAACACCAGCAGCAGGGTGTCCAGGATCTCCAACGCCGACTTCGCGGCGCTCTCCTCGCCGAACAGGGACGGGACGTAGCGCGCGGCGATGACGAACGCGCCGAGCGCCAGCACCAGGAGGAACACCGCGATCCCGGCGTAGACGATGCCCTCGGCGACTTCGAGCGCGCGGTTGCCGGCCCGCACCACCGGCGGGACCCGGGCCCCCGTCGTCTCGTCCGTCGAGCGGGTCGGCGGTGCGTCGTTCGTGGGAACCTCCGTCGGTCGGCCGGCCCGCGATCGCGCGGCCGGGACCTGCAGTAAACACCGGTCCCGGATGTCGGGTGACCTCACTCACCTCAGCAGGACGGCTCCAGCACCACCACGCCCCGGCGGTCCCGGGGCTCCCCGTAGTCATCGGTCCGCAGCAGTTGCTGCGCCAGCCGCTCCGCCTCGGCGGCCGCGGGCACCGTGGTCGAGCCCAGGTCGCCCCGCACGGTGACGGGCCCGAGCGTCAGGGTCGCGTCGCAGGTGAAGTCGGTCGGGTCGAACCCCGGCGGGTGGTCGATCGATTCCACGCGGCCCTCCAGGGTGGCGGTGACCCGGCAGCCGTCGTACCGGCCGAAGGTGATGCCGCTCGCGATGACCTCGTGGTAGGCGTCACCCAGTCGCAGGCTGCCGTAGATGTCGTAGATGGGGAGCGATTCCCCCTCGGCCTCGATCTCCCGGACGACGTGGCGGAAGGAGAAGCTGCGGCCGGCCAGCTCGCGCCAGCTGCGGACGTCGAACCGGATGGAATGCAGGCGCAGCACCGACTCGTCGTCGGACTGCTCACCGAGCCGTACGGGTCCCAGCGGGACCGTGATGGCGTGCACCAGCATCGGCTCCGGGCCGTCCTCCGCACTCCATTGGATCGACGCGTCGAGCGCGCCGTCGGAGTCGGCCGCCGTCAGTCGCAGCTGCTGCGCCATCGCTACTTGAACGCCTCCGTCACGGTCGCCTTCTGCTCCTCGGTGAGTCCGCCCATATTGGTCAGCCGGACGTCACTGATGATCTCCTCGACCGCCGGGAGCACTTCGGAGATCTTGTACCGCTTGGTGATCGCCCGGTACTCCAGGGGGATGCCCTGCTGGTTGTACAGCTCGTAGAACACGTCGATGCCGCCGGCGTCGGTCGGCGGCTTGTCCGGCGCCGGCAGCTCCTTGCCGACCACGACGCGGATGTCCCCACCCGAGTCCAGCAGCACCTGCTCGACGAAGTCGGTGTAGTCGCCGGTGATCAGCCGGGTCGCGGTCGGCCGGGCGTCGAGCTTGACCGGCAGCTTGCCGTCGCTGACCGCGGTCGGTTGATCCTTGCGCGATTCCTCCACCCAGTAGGGCAGCTGCAGGTACTTGGTTCTCTTGAACGCCGCGCCGATGCTGCGGACGAAGTCGCGGGGCGGCGGGTCGTCGACCAGCGCCGACGTCGCCGTCCGGCCCATCAGGCCGTACGGGCTCATCTTGATCAGGAAGGGCACCGCATTCTTGACGGTGGACAGGGTGCCCCCGGAGGTCTGATGCAACGTGTCGCCCAGCAGATAGCTGTAGATCAGGCCCAGGATCCCCATGAAGGCGCTCTTGGACGTCGCGCCGAGCTTGCTGATCCAGTGGTCCTCCGGCGCGGCGGCGAACGTGGTGTCGAGCGCAGCGATTACCTCGGCGACGATGCCGAGGATCTGCTGGCGCGCCGCCGACGGTGGCGCGACCTCCACCTTCCCGCCGGTCAGGGCGGTCCGCGCGAAGAACGCCAGCAGGGACGACGGCAGGATCCCCACCGTCGCCTGCAGGTACACGTCGTCCTTGACGCCGCTGGTCAGGTACTCCTTGATGGTCGCGTCCAGCGCGGCGTAGTCCCCACCGAGCCACGCCTTCAGGTCGGCGACGGGCACGCCGGTCTTGTACCCGGCCTTCGCCGGCGCCCCGAGCTGCCGCAGCTCACCGCTCTGGGCCTGGGTCAGGGCCGCCGTCAGCTGGCTGCGCAGCTCCAGCCCGACCGTCCGGATCCGGCGGTTGGCCCCCGGCGCGAACTCGTCCATCGCGGTGGTCACGAATTCGATCTTGGTCCGGGGTTCGGACGGCTTCCCGGTCACCCAGCCGAGGTCGATCAGCTTGTTCACGATGGGCGTGCGGTCGATCGACCCGCCGTGATCGCTGTCCAGCCGGACGTCCGCGCCACCGGCCTTGCCGCCGATGTCGGTGCCGTAGGCGACACCGCCGTCCAGGAACGACTTGATCGAGTCGGTGACCTTGCCGGGTTCCTTGACGTAGGTCAGCCCGTTGGCGCTCGGGCCCAGGCTGGGCACCATCAGCTCGGCCTCGATGCCGACCTTGCGCCGCAGCTGGTCGCGCCCGGGGTTCGGAGCCGGGTGGCGCAGCAACGACAACGGCGCCGATTCCGCGGCCGGAACGCCGGCCGGCTCGGCCGGGGCCGCGGACCGGCGCCGGAGCACCCGCAGGGCGTCGTCGGCGACGCGATCCGCCTGCGCCTCCGCGGGATCCGCGGCGCGACCGATGATCGGACCGGAACCCGAGCCCGCCCCGGCCCCGCCGGCCGGCGCGATGGTATGCGCCAGCTCGTGGGCCAGCAGGCGCTGCCCGTCGGCGGTCTGCGGCGCGTAACTGCCGGCGCCGAAGAAGATGTCCCGGCCGAGGGTGAAGGCGGTCGCCTGCACCGAGCGGGCCAGCCGGGCCGGCTCGGGGCCGGTGTGGATCCGGACGCCGCCCAGGTCGGCGCCCATCGCCTCCCCCATCGGGCCGGCGACGCTGTCGGGCAGGGGCCGGCCGGCGCCCTGCAACCGGGCCAGCGCTCCCCCGACCTGCGCGTCGACCGGCGATCCGCCGAGCGGGTCGCCGGGCTCGGCGGCCCGCCGGCGCAGCTCCGGGGCATCCGGTCCGCGAACCAGCCCCGGGGCCGGCACCACCCGGACCGCAAGCCCGCCGTCCGGTTCGGTCGCCGCGGCCACCGGGGTCAGGCCCGTGGCGTCGGAGACGGCCCGACGGTCGGCCCGCGCTGCCCTCATGACCCGTCCCTTCGGGATTCCTGCCCTGGCACCACGACGACCCAGGATCCGGCCGGCTGTCCGCGGCCGCATCCGGTCGCGGGACGAACTCACCGGCCGCGGGCGAAGACGACCTCGAAGAACGTCCGGATGATGATCTTGACGTCCAGCCAGAGCGACCAGTTCTCGATGTAATAGTTGTCGTACCGGGCCCGGTCGGCAATCGAGGTGTCCCCGCGCAGACCGCTCACCTGGGCCAGGCCGGTCAGCCCGACCTGCACCCGGTGCCGGTAGGCGTAGCGGTCGTACGTGTCCGAGAACTGCTCGACGAAATGCGGCCGCTCCGGCCGGGGCCCGACCAGCGACATGTCCCCGCGCAGGATGTTCCACAGCTGCGGCAGCTCGTCCAGCGAGGTCCGGCGCAGGATCCGGCCGACCTTGCTGACCCGGTTGTCGGTGGCGATGGACCAGTTGGTGGCCGACTCGGTGCTGGTGGCGGGCCGCATCGAGCGCAGCTTGAGGCAGTCGAACAGTTCGCCGTTCCGGCCCACCCGGGGCTGCCGGAAGATCACCCCCGGCCCGCCGTCGATCCGGACGGCCAACGCACAGACGGCCAGGATCGGCGACACCAGGATCAGGGCGACGCCCGAGACCAGGATGTCGAACATTCGCTTGATCGCGATGGCCGGCCCGCTCAGTCGCGGGTTGCCGATCCGCATGATCGGGATCGACCCGATGTGGTCCGACCCCCCGGATTCGGTGCGGAACTGGTGCATGCGGGGCACCACCAGCAGGTCGCACTTCGAGCTGGCCGGGGCGCGGACCTCCTCGACCAGGGTCCGTTCCGGCGTCGCCGAGTCGGCCACCAGCAGCACGTCCACCCGACGCCGGGTGACGACGAAGTCGAGATCGGAGATGTTGCCCAGGCGCTGGGCCACCGGGCCGGCCGCGCAGTCGTCGGTGTCCTCGACGAACCCGACCACCGACAGGCCGTACCGCTGATGCTCTTTCAGGATGCGGATCAGCTCGGCCGCGGTCGGGCCGCCGCCGATGACCACGGTGCGGTGGTGGCTGTACCGGCGCCGCCGGCTGAAGATGATCAGCTGCGAGGTGATGATGCGCCCGACGACGACCAGGGCGACGGCGATCGCCGTGTTCCGCAGGAAGCTGCTGACCGGGATCTGGTCCGGAATGATCACGATGGCGGTCGCCACGATCGCAGCGGCGGTCAGCAGGCTGCCCAGCAGGCTCGGCAGCTCGTCCAGCACGCTGATGTGCAGCCGCGCGTGGTAGCGGCCGCGGTCGACGATGAAGAACAGCGAAAGCAGCGTCATCGCAATGGTGGCCGCGTACTCGTCCGGCGCCCACAGCATCGGGGACATCAGCATGAGGGCGTCGACCGGCAGGACGATCATCCACGCGCGGATCAACCAGAGGAATCGTCGGGTCCGGGACCCTCGTCGTTCCGAAGGCTTGGGTTCGGGATCGGTGTCGTTGACTGCCGGATTAGCGCGTAGTGAGGTCATCGTTGGCCTGCCTGCAATGACGTAGCGAGTGACTAGATCATATTCCTCGGGTGTCTACACCCATACGGACCACGTGGGATCACCCTATAGGCCTACCGCTCTGAACGTCCAGCACGTCGACCGTGGCGGCGGGCGCCCGCCGGTCCACCCGCCGGCGCACCCGCCGCCGCGCCGTGACGAGGGCCATGACCCCGGACAGCACCGTCACCACGGCCAGCGCGGGGACGGCCCACCAGGGCGGTGACGACACCGGCTGCGGTTCCGCCGGCTCACCGGTCAGCCGGTAGCCCGCCTGCAGGTCGTCGACCGTGGCCTTGCTCGCGGCCACCGCGGCCCGGGTCAGATCGGTCGCCACGGCCGGCTGGTCGGCGGTGACGGTGACGACCACCGCGCCGCCCAGCCGGGACGGCGCGACATCCACGCTGGCGCTGGTGGTCTCGGCGCCGGCCGGGAACCGGCCAGCCTGCTGCGCCAGGGCACCGACGTCGATCGACCGGTCCAGCACCTCGGCCAGCGTCGGCACGATCAGCCCGCGGCTGACCACGTCCAGCTCGTAGGCGGTGGCGCCGCCCACCGCGCCGGTCGGCACCACCCCGAGGGTCGTCGAACTGGTGTAGACCGTGTGACCGGTCAGCCCGGCCGCCATCACCCCGACCAGCCCGAGCAGGGCGGCGCCCGCCCAGCCGACCACCGCACCCCGGCCCGGCCGGCGCGGCCCGGCTTCGGAGTCCTTCCCCACCAACGACTCCCGCCCCGCCGGGGCGATCGGCGGACCGGTGGCGGCCCGCTGGCGGACGTCGGCGACCGCCGCGAGGGCGGCCATCAACAGCAACGCCCGGAAGTCCGACAGGTGCAGGAAGACGCTGGCCAGCAACCAGCCGGTGAGCCCGCCGATCACGCCCAGGGCCAGGAATCGGCTCGTGTCGTCGCCGGTCCCCCGGGCGCCGATCATGGTCCGCAGGGCGACGAAGAGGACCGTGCCGAAGAAGAAGGCCCAACACAGCAGGAGCACGACCCCGCCGTCGGCCGCCTGCTCGAAGTAGAAGTTGTGCGCGGCGACCACGATGTCGACCCGGTCGTCGAAGTTCGCCAGCCGGTCGTACTGCAGGAACAGCGCCGGATAGCTGCCGATGCCGTGCCCGGTGATCGGCCGGTCCAGGAACATGTTCCAGGCGTCGAGTTGCAGCCGCTTGCGGGTGACCACCGAGGGATCGGCGGTGGTGGTGGAGCCGGACAGGACCGCGGTCAGGGTGCCCAGCCGGCTGCCGATCCCGCTGAGCGGCACGATCACCAGCAGCGCAACGGGCAGGAACAGCAACGACTTTCGGTACCACCCGCCGGCCAGCACGGCCCACACCACGAGGCCGACGAACAGGGCGATGAACCCGCCGCGGGACTGGGTGAGGTAGACCCCGAGCAGCAGGGCGAGCGTCGCGCCGGCCCACAGCAGCCGGTCCCGCGCCGACCGGCTCATGGCCAGCAGCGACAGTGCCATCGGCGTGAACAGGATGAGCAGCCGGGACCAGAAGTTGACGTCCGACGACGTGCCGGCATGCCGCGGGGTCAGCGCGCCGCCCTCCTGGACCAGCGGCACCCGGCTCAGCCCGTACAGGCTGCCCGCGTTGTGCAGCACGAATTCGTGGATGACGGTCAGCCCGGCCAGGCCGGCCAGCACGAGCACGGCGACCATGGTGGTCGTCCTGAGCGAGTCGGTGGACAGCAGCAGGGCGTAGACGACCAGGAAGTAGAGCAGGTCCCGCGCGTAGGACAGCAGCAGGTCCAGGGACGTCACCGGGTCGGCCGCGGCGACGAAGCTCAGGCAGAACCCGGCGGCCAGCACCATCAACCCCAGCAGCACCGGGGACCAGGCGAACCGGAACATCCTGCGCCGCACCATCACCAGCACCGCGATCACGGCCAGGGCGAGCTGCGGCTTGTACGGGCTGGTGCCGAGCTGATCGGCGATGACGCCGTTGATGTTGGACACGTCCAGCGCGACCAGCGTCAGCAACGACACCCGCGGGAACCGGATGGCGAGCACGACGAAGGCCAGCAGCAGGACGCCGCCGGCCACCAGGATCAGGTCCTTCATCGCCGACCCGACCTCACCGTGGCACCGGCTCCCGGGCGGGTCGCAGGCCGAAGGCGGCGTCGTAGGTCGGCCCGACGACGGCCGGCGAGAAGTGCCGCTCCCAGCTGCCCCGGGCCGCCGCCGCCAGCGCCGGGTTGGCCGCCGGATCGGCGGCCTGTTGCAGCAGGTCCGGCAGTTCCGCCGGGGACGACGCCACCAGGCACCCGTCCGCCCGGCCCACCGGCAGCCCGAGCACGCCGGCCCGGGTGGCCACCACCGGCAGCCCGCGGGCCAGCGCCTCGAGCACCTTGATCTTGGTGCCGCTGCCGACCCGCAACGGGGACAGCAGCGCCGTGCACGAGCCCAGCACCTCGTCCAGGTCGTCGACCCAGCCCAACGCCCGGACGTGCTCCCCCCAGGCGGCCGCCTCGGCCGGCAGGTTGGTCGATCCCCGGCCCACCACCAGCAGCCGGAAATCGGGGATGGCGGCGAGCACCTCGTCCCGGAAGGCGCCCAGGAACCACGTCAGCCCGTCCCGGTTGGGCGCGAAATCCAGGCCGCCGAGGAAGACGAAGGTGGGGCGGCCGTCCCAGCGTCGCTCGCGCGCCGCGGGTTCGCGCAGCAGCGGCAGCAGCGTGCCGATCGTCGGGTCGCCGGTCCGCTCGTGCAGCTCGGCGGCCTCCTGGGAGTTGACCAGGTAGGTCGCGTCGAACTCCGCCGGGGCCAGCTCCTCCGACCGGGCGGTGAGCACCCGCTCCAGCTGCAACAGTCGCCGGTAGACGCCCTTGCGCCCGACCACCCGGCCGACGGCGCCCGGCAGGAGTTTGCCGAACTCGCCCAACGGATCCGAGATCGTTGACGGGTCCCGGTCGATCCGCTCGAGCATGCTGGCGTAGCGCTTGGAGAACAGGTCGTCGGCGTAGAGCACCCGAGGTTTGCGACCCAACCGGCGGGCGTACTGACCGGTCCGCATCGTGTCCCAGATCTGTTGGTCGGGGCGGATTTCCGTGAGCTTCTGGGCGATCGCGGCCAGGGTGCGGCCGGACCACAGGGCCGCCTCCTGCAGGGACGAATGGGGCGGCCCGATCACCCGCCGGGCGACGGCGGTGAGCTGCTCGACGCTGGAGGGTTTGGCGATGACGTGCAACCGGTAGGGCACGGCCGGCCGGTCGATCCCGGTCCGGCCGACCAGGATCACGTGCACCTGGTCCGGGCCCAGCCGGGCGCACAGGTGGTCCAACAGCCCGCCGAGCACGACCTGCTTGCCGAAGGACCGTGGTTCGGGCTCGGTCGCGGTGATCAGCACGACCCGTCGGGTGGGTGCGCTCGACGCCGTGGCGGTCATGGGGTCCTCCTGCGGGTCGGCCGGGGTCGGGTCGGCGCCGGCGGACGCGGCGGGTTCATCCGGCACCGACCCGGCGCCGGCGGAGCAGGGCGACCGTGTCGGTCACCGTGGACCGGGCGAACACCAGGCCGGCGCCGATCGCGGCGACCGCGCAGGCCAACGAGACGACGACCAGGGTGAGGAACTGGCCGGTGGGCAGGAACGAGCGGACCAGCAGACCCACCCCGCCGGTCACCGCGGCGATGGCCACGGCCGGTGCCACCGCGGTCAGCAGCCGCCGCCAGGACGTCCCGTGCGCGTAGCGGACCAGCGCGAGCCGGGCGACGCAATACAGCAGGTTGAAGATCAGCAGGGCGACGGCCACGCCGACCAACCCGTGGTCGGCGGCGATCACGAAGCCGATGATCAGCGCGACGGTGGCCGGGACGTCAAGCGCCACCAGCGTTCCCGGCCGTCCCGTGGCGGTGAACACGTCGCCGCTGGCCCAGCCGACCGCCATCAGGCCCAGCGCCAGGGAGATGAACACCATCGGGGTGATCGCCGGCGCCCATTGCGCGGAGAACAGGACCGGCACCGCCTCCGGCGCGATGACGGCGAGCGCCGCACCGGCGGTGAGCCCGTAGATGGACAGGATGCGGGTGGCCCGCAGCATGCCCGAGGTGAGCACGTCGGCACTGATCACCCGGGCCTTGGAGTAGGTCGACAGGGCGACCGCGGAGAAGATCCACAGCACGTTCTCGATGATCAGCTCGGGCAGCTTGTAGGCCATTCCGTAGAAGCCCAGCGCCGTCGTGCCGATCATCGCGCCGACCACCAGGTAGTCGGCCGACGCCCGGATGGATCCCAGCACCCGAATGACGGTGACCAGACCGCCGAACCGCAGCAGATCCGGGGCCAGGTGCCAGTGCGCCCGCAGCGCCGGGCGGATCGGCACCAGGATCCACAACAGGAGCATGGCCACCAGCTCGCCGCCGACGATGCCGGCGGCAATGCTGACCGCGCCACCGACGGTCAGCGCCAGCGGCACCGAGATGGCCACCCGCACCGCCGCCCGGGTCAGGTCGATCGCCGTGCGCCGCTTGAACTGCAGGTCCCGCTTCAGCACGGCGTCGCTGACCTGACCGGCCCCCCGGAACAACGGGTACAGGAACAGCAACGCGAACACGTTGGCCTGGGCATCGGCGTCGAACAGGTCGGCGATCCACGGCGCGGCCGCGATGCCGGCGACGCTGATGGCCGCGCTGATGGCCAGGTTGATCGTCATCGCCATGCGGGTGGCCGCCGTGATGCCCTGCTCCTGCCGGGCGACCACGGCCGCACCCACGCCGAGATCCAAGGCGGCGTCGAGCATCGCGATGATCGTCACCGCGGCGGTGACGACGCCGAAGTCCTCGGGGGTGAGCAGCCGGGCCAGCAGCAGGGTGAGCCCGAGGATGACGATGCGGTTGGACCCCCAGGCCAGGGTGGTCCACAGGAATCCACCGACCGAGCGCCGGGCCAGCGCGCCGGTGGCATCGGTGTCGGTCCGCTCGCTCGCGTCAATGTCGGGCGGGAGGTCGGGTGGGACGTCCGGCGCCGGGTCCTCGTTGCCGAGAGTGCGAATGGTGGATCCCCCCTTTGGGACTCATCAGCCCTCCGGGGGTCACCCGGACCGCCGGCTCGCCACAGCCGGTGAGCATTCGGGAGGCAAAGGCTCGAAAGCTCACCATCGATGGACACGTCAATCACGCATTGTTGATTCCACCTCGAAACTGGCTTTGAGTATAGTCTGATCGGGTGTAATGGGCGCTGATCGGTCCGCGTTGCGCGGGCTTGCCGTGGATGACGGGCTCGAACTGATCGAAGGAGACGCGCGTGCGAGTGCTCACCGTGGTGGACGCCCTGAAGCTCGGCGGGGCCGAAACCCTGATCGCGCAACTCGGCCGGGTCAGCGCCGATGCCGGTATCGAGCTGTCGGTGCTCAGCCTGCACGGCCGGTCCCCGGAGCGGTCCAAACTGGAGCCGCTGCTGCGGGAATCCGGGGTCGAGCCCGAGTACCTGGACGTCCGCCGGACCCTCGATGTGTCCGGATTCCGCCGGCTGGTCGGCTATCTCAAACAGACGAAGCCCGATATCGTGCACGCCCATCTGGAGATGGCGATGACGATGGCCATTCCGGCGGCCCGGCGGGCCGGCATCCCGGCCGTCGGCACCTTCCATCACGTGCACCGCCCCCTGTCCGGCCGGGCATCCGGCCGGGAGCGGCTCGCCGTGGAGATCGCCACCCGCAGCGCAGCGGCGATCTTCGTCTCGCAGGCGTCGCTGGTCTCGTTCGCCGATCGCTACCGGCGCTCGAAGCCCGTGCCGGCGTCCTGGACGGTGGTGCACAACGGGATCGACCTGGACTACTTCACCCCCGCCCCGGACGGTGGCGTCACGGCGTTGCCGGCCGGTCTCGGCGCCGGCCTCGATCCCACCGGAAACGGTCCGGTGGTCACCATTCTCGCCGCCCTGCGGGACTTCAAGGGGATCACCCATGCGATCGACGCCTGGCCCGCGGTGCTGGCCGAGCAGCCCACCGCGCGGTTGCTGCTGGTCGGTTCGGGCGAGCAGGAGCCGGCGCTGCGCGCGCAGGTGGCCCGGCTGGGGCTGACCGGGTCGGTGGTGTTCGCCGGGATGCGGTCGGACGTTCCCGAGGTGCTGCGCGGATCGGATCTGGTGGTGCTGCCGTCGATCTACGGGGAGAACCTGCCGACCGTGCTGATGGAGGCGGGGGGCTGCGGGCGGCCCGTGGTCGCCAGTGACGTCGGCGGCATCAGCGACATCGTCGCCGACGGCGAGACCGGCCTGCTGGTCCCGCCCGGCGACTCCCCCGGGATCGCGGCCGCGATCCTGCGGCTGCTGGCCGACCCCGACCTGCGGGAGCGGATGGGCCAGGCGGGTCGCCGCCGGATGGAGCGCCTGTTCGACGCGCGGCTGTGGGCCCGCTCGCTGCACGTGGTCTACCAGAAGGCCATCGACACCAGCGGCCGCGTCGCGGTGACGGCATGACCGCGGCCGGCCATCGGCCCACGGTCGTGGTGGTCGCCGAGGCGCGCCCGATGCGCGGCGGCATCGCCACCTTCGCCGAGACCATCACGGCCGACCCCATTCTGGCCAAGGACTTCGACGTCCAGCTGCTGAACACGGCGCGAGTGGCCACCCGGGAGGGCGGCCGGTTCAACCTGGCCAACGTGCGATACGCGCTGGCCGACGCCTGGCGGGTGTTCGTCGCGTCCCGCACGGCCGACATCGTGCACCTGCAACTGGTGGCCGACCCGGGCCTGCCGGCCCTGCGCGCGGCCGCGCTGAATCTGGCCGCCGCCGCCGGCCGGGCCAAGCTCATCGCCCACGTGCACTCGGCGGTCGGCAATGCCGGCCGTCCCGAGTTCGCCGCCTACGGCCGGACCGACCGCTGGGCCCTGCGCACCCTCGGCCTGGCCGACCTGGTGTGCACCGTGTCCACCGTCGGGACCGCGACGATGCGATCCCTGGCCCCCGGCACCTGGGTCGAGACCGTCGACAACGCGGTCAATCTCGACGACTTCCCGGCCGGCGACGCCGGCGGCGAACCGCCCACCGTGCTGTTCGTCGGGGTGATCTGCCGGCGCAAAGGGCTGCTCGAACTGGCCCGGGCCGCCCGCGCGCTGCGCGAACGCGGCACCCGCGACTGGCAGCTCGTCGTGGTCGGCGGGCAGGGGCCGACGCCGCAGACCGAGTACGACGAGATCGTCGCGGAGTTCGACGCAGCCGGGCTGCGGGCGTCCATGGTCGGCCCGGAGTACGGCGACCAGATCAAGTCCCGCCTGGCCCAGGCCGACATCTTCGTGCTGCCATCGTTCCTCGAGGGTCAGCCGATCGCCATCATCGAGGCCATGGCGTCCGGCCTGCCGGTCGTCGGCACCTCGATCGGCGCGGTGCCCGACCTGATCCGGGACGGCATCGAGGGGCGGATCGTCGAGCCGGGCGACGACGCGGCCCTGGCCGACGCGCTGGGCGAGGTGATCGCCGACGGCGCGACCCGCCGGCGGATGTCCCGGGCGTCCCGGCAGCGGGCCGAGCAGGGGCACGGGCTGGACCGGCTGTCCGCGCGGCTCGGTGCCCTGTACCGCGCGGTGCTGGCCGGGGAGCGAACCACCACCGACGAGTCCGTGCCGATCGGCCGACCATGACCGGCCGCGGCCGGTTCGCCCGGCGCGAAGTGCGGATCAGCGTGCTGGCCGGGGTGGTCGCCGCCCTGCTCGTCGTGGTCGCCGGCGCCGGACTGGCCGTGCTGTCGAAGCCGAAATGGACCGCCGAATCCGTCCTGGTGGTGCTGCCCAGCGCCGCCCTGGACACCTCCGACTCGGCGGCCTACTACGAAACGCTCAGCCGGGGACAGATTGTCGCCACCTTCGCCGAGGTGGCCGACAACCTGCGCTTCCAGGACCAGGCCGAGCAGAACCTGCAACTGTCCGACGCCCAGCGGGCCGGAGTGACCACCACGGTGAGCGTGGTGCCGGACACCTCGGTGATCCTGGTCCGGACGACCGCAGGGTCGGCCGCCGTCGCCGAGCAGGTGGCCGACGCCACCACCACGCTGGCCACCACGTATCTGGCCGGGCTGTCCGAGCCCTACCGGACGGACCTGGTGCACGGTGCCGAAGGCACCGCAACCGCGACGGGAACGTCACCGCTCGTGCTGCTGGCGTTGTCCGTCGTCGTCGCCCTGATCGTCGGGGTGGGCGTCCAGCAGGCGGTCTACCACCTGATGGTGACCATGCGATCGTCGAAGGAGCGTAAGGCCCGGCAATCCGATCCGGCCGACGCAACCGACCGCGCCGACCCGGTCGACGCCGTCGACCCGGCCCTCCCAGCCTTACCGACCGACCCGACCGACCCGGCCGGCGCGGCCGACCCGACCGACTCGGCCGGCGCGGCCGCCGCGGCCGGCGCGGAGCACCCGGTTGACGCGGACGTGCCCGCCGGCAACGGATCCCCCGGAGATGACCGGAATGATGCCCGGCCGGGCGGCCGGGCCCAGGAAAGCATGGTGGGCCCGCATGGCCGTTGATTCGGCACCACTGACCCCGCTGGTTCCGCCGGCCCCGGCGGAGTTCGCCCGCCCGCTCGGCGACTCCCCCGCCGGTGACCCGCCCCTGACGATCGTGCTGGTCGAATTCCTCCCCACCGGCGGGATGTTCCAGTTCACCTTTCAGTTCGGTGAGGCCCTGGCCCGGCAGGGGCACCGGGTGCTCCTGTTCACCGGGCCCGACCCGGAACTGCGCTCGGCCACCCCGGGATTCGAGGTCGTGGAGATCTTCCCGACCTGGGATCCGAACGTGGAGCTGGGCGGCTCCGGGCTCCGGCGCAAGGCCAGGCGGGTGGGCCGGGCGTTGCGGCTGGTCGAGTCCTGGCGCCAGGCGATCGCGACGATCCGGCGGATGCGGCCCGACGTCGCCCAGTTCGGCGAGTTGCGCTACCCGCTGGACAGCGCGCTGTTCCTGCTCCTCGCGCGGCGCTGCCCGGGGACCGCGCTCGTCGACGTGGCGCACAACCCGCTGCCCTACGACGTCAACGGCGCGTCGGGGTCGGTCGAGAAGGGCGGCCGGCTGACCCGGTGGCTGCTGGATCGGGCCTACCGGGCCTGCGATCTCGTCCTCGTCTTGGGTGACGGGCCCCGGGCGACCCTGGAGTCGGCCTTCCCGGGACTGCGCCGGGTCGCCGTCTGCGGGCATGGGGACTACTCCTCGGTGCTGGCCGCCGACCGGACGCCGGCCCCGTCGGCCGCGCCGCCGCACGCGCTGTTCTTCGGGGCGTGGACCAAGTACAAGAACCTGCCGTTGCTGCTCGACGCCTTCGCCCTGGTTCGCCGGGAGCTGCCAGCGGCGCGGCTGACGATCGCCGGACCGGTGATGCCGGATGTGGATCTGCCCGCGATCACCCGGCGGGCCACCGACATCGGCCATGTCGATCTGCATCCCGGCTACGTGCCGATGGACGAGGTGGCCGACCTGTTCGCCGCGCACCGCGTCGTCGTGTTCACCTATGCGACGGTGAACATCAGCGGCAGCGTGCATATGGCCTACACCTTCGGGCGGCCGGTGGTGGCCACCGATGTGGGCTCGATGAGCGACGCGGTGCAGGACGGGGTGACCGGTCTGCTCACCGCTCCCGAGCCGGCGGCGGTCGCCGGCGCTTTGGTCCAGGTCCTGGGTGACCCGGACGCCGCCGACCGGATGGGCGCGCAGGCGGCGCGGCGGGTCGACGACGCGGCGTCCTGGACGACGGTCGTCGACAGGGCCGTCCCGGCCTACCGGGACGCGGTGATCGGCCACCGCGGCTGAGCCCTCCCCGGGCCGTCAGCCGTCAGCCGTCCCAGGTCTGCAGCACCCGCAGCCGGTCCCATGGGATGTGCGGCATGCCGTAGTAGTCCCAGGCGAGTCCGGCCTGCGTGTACACCGCGCCCGGGTTGGCCGGTGTCGCGTCGGGGGCCACCTCGAAGCCGACGGCCAGCGAGGTGTCGGCCCGATCGATCAGGTACCCGCCGTAGACCTGCAACGCCTGCGCCACTGCCACCTCGCCCGGCGTGATGTCCGGGATGGCGGTGACGTCGATCGTCGGGTCGAGTTGCAGCCGGGCGCCCTCGGGAATGCAGTCGGGCCGGGTGGATTCGCCGTCGGTCTTCACCGCGGGCGGCCGGGACGACCCGGCGCATGCGGTGTCACTCTCCAGCACCAGGGCGTGCGGGATGGCGCCGGCCTGGATCTCGGCGACCCGGATGATGCCGCCCAGCCGCGAGGCACCGGCCCCGGTGGTGCCGCCCTCCCATCCGGACCCGGACAGCGAGGTGATCGTCCCCCACCCGGTGGTCCAGCCGGTGCCATCCGGGGCGGCCTGGAAGTACTCGTCGGCCGTGTCCGCCGCGCGTTCGACGACGACCATCGCGCCGTCGCGGCCGACGCCGGGCTCGGCGTTCGCGGGGATCGGCCGGGGGCTCTCGTCGGCCAGCGGGCACGGGCCCCACTGGGTGATCGTGCACTGGACGGACTTTCGCGGGGTGTCCGGCGTCGCGTCGTAGATCGGGATGCCGAACTCGACCAGGTTGGCGTGGCCGAGCCCGGCGCGGCTGACCCGGGCGATCATGGCCGCGCTGTCGGGGTCAACGGCCGGCGCGGCGACCACCGGCACGTTGAACGGGCTGGTGGACGCGAACGGGCGATCGGCCAGGACGGTGGCGGGGTCCGTCCCGGCGGCCGACCCCACCGGCGACGAGACCGCCGTCGACCCCGCAGCGTCGGCCGATGTGGACGCCGGCGACTCGACCGGGGCGGATCCGGCCGTGCCGCCCAGCGCGGAGGCGAGCGTCCCGCTCGGCGCGGACCCGGCCGACTCGGGCACCTGCTCCGGTGTCGCCGAGCACGCGACCGTGGCCGACGCGGCCACCGCCACCGCCAGCATCCGAACGGACCACCGTCGCATCAGACACCCCCCGGTGGGCGGCGTCCCGGAGACGCCACCCGATCACACACAGTACCGTACGACTACTCAATGTAGTGGGGTTTTCCACCGGGTCGTACCGGTTGGTCAGCGGTCCCAGGCCTGCAGCACCCGCAGCCGGTTCCACGGGATGTGCGGCATGCCGTCGTAGTCCCAGCCGAACCCGGCACTGGTGTACACGGAGCCCGGACCGGTTGCGCTCGCGTCGGGCGCCACTTCGAAACTGACGGCCAGCGACGTGCCCGCGCGATCGATCAGGTAGGCGCCGTAGACCTGCAACGCCCGGGCCACGGCCCGCTCACCGGGGGTGATCCCGGGGATGGCGGCGACGTCGATGGCCGGGTCGAGTTGCAGCCGGGCGCCCTCCGGAATGCAGTCGGACCGGGTGGAGTCGCCGTCGGTTTTCAGCGCCGGCGGCCGGAACGTGGTCGCGCACACGGTGTCGGTCTGCACCACCAAGGCGTGCGGGATGACGCCGGCCTGGATCTCGGCGACCCGGACGACCCCGGCCAGCCGGGAGGCACCGGCCCCGGTGCTGCCACCGCCCCAGCCCGAGCCGGACATCGAGTTGATCGCGCCCCAGCTGGTGGTCCACCCCGTGCTTGCCGGAGCGGCTTGCCAGTACTCGTCGATCGTGCCGGTCGTCCGGTCGACGACCACCATCGCGCCGTCGCTACCGGCGCTGGGCTTGGCGTCGACGGGGATCGGACGCGGTCCCCCGCCGAACGGGCACGGGCCCCAGTCCGTGATCGTGCACCGGACCGATTGCCGAGGGGTGGATGGGGTCGCCTCGTACACCGGGATGCCGAACTCGACGAGGTTGGCGTAGCCGAGCCCGGCCCGGGCGGCCCGGGCGACCATCGCGGGGCTGTTCGGGTCGATCATCGGTGCGCCGACGACGGGCACGTTCAACGGGCTCGTGTCGGCGAACGGGCGGGACACCGTCGCGGCGACGGTGGCCGGCGTCGTCGACGCCTGGGCCGTGGTCGGGCCGGGTCCGGCCACCGCCAGCACGACGGTCACCGCAATGCCGACCAGCCTCACCATGAGCCGCCCCTGTTCCCCCGGGCTGCAGCCACGTTCGGCCCAGCCATGTGACCCAGAGTATCTGATCGGTGACAATTCAGGCAGTGTTCTGGGTGACGGACGTTGCTCGGTCGGCCGCCCCGCTCGGTCAACCGAGCCGTCCCGATCGGTCAGCCGTCCCGATCGGTCAGCCGTCCCGATCGGTCAGCCGTCCCGATCGGTCAGCCGTCCCGATCGGTCAGGAACGCCGCGGCCATCCGCTTCGGCGCCTTCACCAGCCAGGCCTCGGTGATCAGTTCCTCCAGTTCGTCCCCGCGGATCGCGTCGAGCCGCACCAGCACCGCCGCGTAGCCGTCGAAATGCGGTGTCGTGAAGTACACGTCGGGTCGGTCGGCGATCAGCGCGTGCTTGACGCCCTCATCGCCGACCGCCGCGCCGAGGATCTCGCCGTCCGGCGCCGCGTCGCCCAGGGCCGCGTGATCGGCCGCGCGCAGGGGTCGCTCCCAGACCATCAGCTTGCCCTTGACCTTCCACGCCATCGTGCCGTGGCTGGTGCCCTCCGCCGTCTCCGGCAGCTCGGCCACCAGCCGCCGCACGTCGTCCCAGGTCGCCATGCGGCCGACGCTAGACCCCGGGTCCGGCGCACACCGGATTCCCCGCGGAACTTCAGCCGGGCCCAGGCCGGTCACGCTTCCGCAGCCCCGGCAGGGCGTCGCGGCCTGGGCGCGCCCGGCGCGCACCGGATTCCCCGCGGAACTTCAGCCGGGCCCAGGCCGGTCACGCTTCCGCAGCCCCGGCAGGGCGTCGCGGCCTGGGCGGGCCCGGCGCGCACCGGATTCCCCGCGGAACTTCAGCCGGGCCCAGGCCGGTCACGCTTCCGCAGCCCGGCAGGTCGCCGCGGCCTGGGCGCGCCCGGCGCGCACCGGATTCCCCGCGGAACTTCAGCCGGGCCCAGGCCGGTCACGCTTCCGCAGCCCGGGCGGCACGGCGCAGCCGGGCGGCCCGACGCGGCCGTCACTACATCCGACCGCCGGCCAGCACCTTGCGCTGCACCTGCTTCTCGGCAACGAACGAGACGAACGGGATCGTCCCGGCGACCAGCACCCACAGCGTGCCCAGCGGCGACCAGCGGTCCTTGTAGGCCAGGTCGAAGGCGATGATGACGTACCCGACGAACAGCGCGCCGTGGATCGGCCCCCAGATCGCGACGAACTGCGGCAGGTCGAAGAAGTACTTCAGTACCATCGTGGCGCACAGGAGCAACAGACCCCAGCCGACGACGAACGCGGCGATCTTGTACCGCTTGAACGCGGCCATGACCTTGGCCGACTTCGGCTTCGCGGGCTTCGGCCCGGCCGCCGGGGCGGTCACCGGGGTCGGGGTGTCGGTGATGTCACCGGCGGGGTCGACGGGCACGGCGGCGGTCCTCCTCGGCCAGGGCGGCCAGCGCCTGGTTGTAAGCAGTCAGTTCGGGATCGTCGGGATCTTCCTCGTCCACGGTAGCGACGCTGAGCACGATGCCCTCGCTCGGCCGTTGCCGATCGCGGCGTTCGGCCGCCCCGGACTCGTCACCCGACGACGCGGGCCCGTCGGCGGCGGGGTCGCCGGCCGGGCCGGCGACCGGGTCGGGGTCGATCTCGCCGAGCAGTTCGGCCAGGTCACGACCGGCCTGTTCCTCGTCCTCGGCCTGCTTGATCGTCTCCAGCTTCAGGAACCGGATCCACATGTAGATGAACGCGGCCGCGAACGCGGGCCACAGCAGGGAATACCCGAGGTTCTGGGCCGTGCCGTCGGATTCGTGCGCCCTCCCCCACTGCCACCAGCCCAGGCGCAGGCAGGTCAAGGCGGCCGCGAGCACCAACACATGCCCGGCGATCCAGCCGGGCCGCAGGTAACGACGGTCCACCCCCTGACGGTACCGCTCGCGCCGCCCTGCCCGGCGCGACCGCCGGGCTCAGCCGCCGGCGAATTCCGGGCCCACGGGCGGTGGCCAGGCCAGCAGCTGCAGGATCGCGCGGGTCCGCGGACCGGTCACCGACCGCAGATTGTCGACCCGGTCGACGTCGCGACGCAGGCCGCTTCGGCCCGGCAGGTCCAGGGGCACCGCACCCCCCGCGACGTGCGCGAGGAACGAATCGGCGCCGTACCGCGGGTCCAGCAGCTCGGACGACTGCGCGGCCAGCATGGTCGTGCCGGTGCCCGCCCGGTCGGCGACCACACTGCGCGGATGGGCCGCGGCCCGGGTGAGCGCGTCGGCCAATTCGACGGAGGTCAGCGACGGCAGGTCCGCCGGCACCACCGCGACCGGTCCGACCCCGTCCCGATCGAGCGCGGCGAGTCCGTCCCGGATGGCGGCGTTGAGTTCGTTCGTCCGGGTGACGAACAGGTCGACCCCGGGCACCCGGGCCAACGTCGTGCCGTCACGCGGATCCTCGAGCACCACGAGTGTCCGGCCGACCGGGGCGGCCCCGACGATCGCCGACACCGTGTCCTCGGCCATGATCAACGCCAACGTGCGCCGCACTGCCGGATCGAGCCGGATCCGGCTCTTGGCCCGCACCGACGCCTTCACCGGCACGATGACCGTCCACGGGCGGGACGAGGGCAGACTCACCGAGCCATTGTCACCGGCGCCGAGGCCGAGGGGCGCCCGGGTCAGCTGTCCCGGACCCGTCGCCGTTCCACCTCGACGTCGAAGTCGGCGTCCGGGTACGTCAGGTTCAGCGACTCGAACGCCTCCAGCAGCAACGCGGCGACCGCCCAGTTCCGGTACCACTTGGCGTCCGACGGGATGACGTACCAGGGCGCCGCGTCGGTGTTGCAGCGGCCGATCGCGGCCGAGTACGCCTGCTGGTAGGCGTCCCAGTAACCGCGCTCGTCGACGTCACCGGGGTTGTACTTCCAGTACTTGGTCGGGTCGTCCAACCGGGCCAGCAGCCGCTCGGTCTGCTCGGACTTGGACACGTGCAGAAAGCATTTGACGACCGCCGTGTGGCCGTCGACCAGCCGCCTCTCGAAGTCGTTGATCTGCGCATACCGGGTCGACCACACGCTCTCGGGCACCAGGTCGTGCACCCGGACGACCAGGACGTCCTCGTACTGCGAACGGTTGAACACGCCGAGCCGGCCCGGCTGGGGCGTCGCCCGTTCGATCCGCCAGAGGAAGTCGTGCGCCAACTCCTCCGCGGTCGGCTTCTTGAACGAGACCAGGCTGACGCCGCCCGGGTCGACCAGGCCCACCACGTGGTTGATCACCCCGTCCTTGCCGGCGGTGTCCATGCCCTGCAGCACCAGCAGCACGCTGCGCGGGTCGCCGGCGGTGCCCTGCGCGAAGAGCATCTCCTGCTGGACGGCGAGCCGTTCCCCGATCTCGACCAGCGCCTTCTCGGCATCGTCCCGGGACTGTGGACCGATCGGCATGCCGTCGGTGCTGATCGTCGCGACGTCCACGTCGACGCCGGGCCCGGTCGGGGCGCGGAACGCCTGGCCGGGCGATGCGCCGGCGGACTTCTTGTTCTTGGCCACGCCCCACCGTCCCACGGACGCGCCGGGCCAACCATCCACATGTCCGAATTCCATCCACAATCGGCGGATCGGCGTCGACGGACCGGTCGCCGCGAATCCAGGCTGTCGGCATGGCCACCACCGAACCCGACGACGGCGTCGCCCCACCCGAGCTCTTCCTGATCGAAGGCGGTCGCGACCGGGCCGAGGAGGTGGCCCCCACCGGCGAACTGGACGCGCACCGGTCGCGTGCGCTGGCGGCGGTCGCCGACCTGCCCGACGACGGGGTGCTGAGCCACGTCTCGGCGGCCTGCCTGTTGGCCCTGCCCATCTGGGACGTGCCCCTGCTGACCGGGCCGGTGCAGGCGACCAGACCCGGGCCGGGCACCCGGATCGACCGGGTGACGCTGACGGTGCGACCCGCCCGGCTGACCCCGGACGAGACCATGCTGCTCGACGGGGTCCCGGTCACCACGGTCGCCCGGACCCTGGTGGACCTGGGTCGTTGGGCCGGCCGATCGACCACGGTGGTCTGCGCGGACGCGGCCCTGCGGGACGGTCTGGTGTCCCGGGCCGAGCTGCAGGCGGCGCTCGATCGGGCCTTCGGCACGGCCGGCATCGGGCAGGCCCGGACCGCGATCGGTTTCGCCGACGGCCGGTCGCCCGACGTCGCCGCGTCGCGGGCCCGAGTCGCCGCCCGGTGGCCCGAGCCGGTCGCGCCGCCCCGGGGATCGGACCGGCGGCATCCCCAGGACGGGCCCGACGAACCGTACTGGCCGTCCCGCGCAGCTGAGCGATACCGCGAGACCGGGCGGTACGGCGAGGGGCCGGACGGGCCCGGTCGAGGGTGGGCCGGGCCGTGGGGCGACCCCGACGAGTGGCCGATTCCCCCCGAGGACGAATGGCCCGGTCCGTCGTCGCCCGGTCCGGGCGACCAGGACCGCGGACCGTACGGGATCCCGCGGTGACCCGCCCGGTTCGCGCGAACCGGCGCGGGCCCGACCGGCCGTCGATACGCTGACCTCGGGCGCCGACGGCGCCGGTCATCGAAGGGCCCAGGGAAAGAGCACAGCGCAATGACGGACGTCGACGGCACCGATCCGCAGACCTTCCTGGACCTGGACGAGCGGTGGTGCGCGCACAACTACCACCCGCTGCCGGTGGTGATCGCCTCCGCCGAGGGCGCCTGGGTCACCGACGTCGCCGGCCGCCGCTACCTGGACATGCTGGCCGGGTACTCGGCGCTGAACTTCGGGCACCGGCACCCGGACCTGATCGCCGCCGCCGTCGAGCAGATGGGCCGGGTCACGCTGACCTCCCGGGCGTTCCACCACGACCAGCTCGGCCCGTTCTGCGCCGAGCTGGCCGCGCTGACCGGCACCGAGATGGTGCTGCCGATGAACTCCGGCGCCGAGGCGGTGGAGTCGGCGATCAAGGTCGCCCGCAAGTGGGCGTACGAGGTCAAGGGCGTCCCGGAGAACCGCGCGCAGATCGTCACCGCCGGCGGCAACTTCCACGGCCGGACGTTGACCATCGTCTCCTTCTCCGACGACCCGGATGCGCGTGACCACTACGGCCCCTACACGCCGGGTTTCCTGACGGTGAAGTATGGCGACCTGTCGGCGATCGCCGAGGCGATCACCCCCGACACCGCCGCGGTGCTGCTGGAGCCGATCCAGGGTGAGGCCGGCGTGGTCGTGCCGCCGGAGGGCTACCTGGCCGGGGTCCGCGCCCTGTGCGACGAGCACAACGTGCTGCTGATCGCCGACGAGATCCAGTCCGGGCTGGGCCGCACCGGGTCGACCCTGGCGCTCGACCAGGAGGGCGTGCGGGCCGACCTGTACACGCTCGGCAAGGCGCTGGGCGGCGGGATCATGCCGGTGTCCGCGGTGGTCGGCCGGCGCGACGTGCTCGGCGTGCTGCGGCCCGGCCAGCACGGCTCGACGTTCGGCGGGAATCCGCTCGCCTGCGCGATCGGCCGGGCCGTCGTCGCGCTGCTCCGGACCGGCGAGATGCAGGCCCGTTCCGCCGATCTCGGCGCTCACCTGCACGCCCGGCTCGGCGAGTTGGTCGGTCGCGGGCTGGCCGAGGTCCGCGGCCGGGGCCTGTGGGCCGGGGCGGAACTCGCCCCGCACATCGGCCTGGGCCGGCCGGTCAGCGAGGAGCTCGCCCGCCGCGGAATCCTGGTCAAGGAGACCCACGACACCACCCTGCGCTTCGCCCCGCCGATCGTGATCACCCGCGACGAGATCGACCACGCCGTCGACACCCTCGCCGCCGTGCTCCCCTGAACCCGGCGCCTGACCCCGGCGCCCGGCGCCCGGCGAGTGTGCAGAAGGTGCCCCATCAACCCGGCGGAAGGGGCACCTTCCGCACACTCGACGGCTTGGCGGGGGCACGACGCCAGCCGCCCGCGGTGAGCGCCTGTTCGATCCGGGCCAGACACGCCCCGCGGTCCGCGGAGAACGCGCGTCCGGTCAACCGGACCACCCGCCACCCGTGCGCTGCGAACAGGTCGAGCCGGCCGACGTCCCGGTCGTACTGCCGGGTATCGGTCCGGTGGTGGTCGCCGTCGTACTCGACGATCACCCGGTACCGCCGGTACACCATGTCCCCGCGCCCGATGAATGTGCCATCCGCCGCGCGCACGTCGATGTTGATCTCCGGTTCGGGCAGCCCGGCCTCGACGATCGCCAGCCGCACCAGCGTTTCCGGGCGGGATTCGGCGCCCTGACGAACCAGGCCGACCGCCCGCCGGGCCTTGACCGTGCCGCGGCCGCACGCCCGATCGACCCGATCCACCAGGTCGGCCAGGGCAAGGTAGGGCCGTTCGTCCACGGGATCGGGGAATCGCGGGCCCAGGATCAGCGCATCGCCGACCGCCACCAGGTCCGGCAGGGCCAGGACCGCCGCGAGTTGGCAGAACAGGGTGGCCGGGTCGACCAGCCGAAACCCGTTCCGCTGCACGGTGCTGATCAGGTGGTGGCTCAGCCGATGGCCGACCACGTCGGGCAGGCGCGGCGACATCGCCGGCTCCATCACCGCCACGTGCACCGGGCCCGCCCCGGCCGACCATCCCGGCAGCGGCAGCGGCCAGAGCCGAGCCGCCGTCAGGTGGGAGAAGAACGCGCCGTCCGGCACCGCCAGTTCCACCGCCGAACAGCGCTCGCGAAGGGCCGCGTCGGCGTTGGCCCAGACCGATTCGGCAGTCCGGTCCTCCGGCCTGACCGCTCTCCGCACGCCGCGCGCCGGTCGGTCCAGATCCTGCCGGCGCATGCGCTTCTTGCTCAGGCCCAGGGCCCGGCCCTGGGCGAGGGTGAACGGGATCGCCTTCAGGTCGGGCGGAAGGTCGTCCGGTGGGCGCGGCACCCGATCAGCGTGACCGACTCCGGTCCGCGTGCCCGGACTTATCCACATCCGCCCCCGCCGCCGGCGCCGAGTGCGCAGAAAGTGCCCCTTGAACGCGGCGGAAGGGGCACTTTCTGCACACTCGCGGGGTCAGGCGGGGGCGGGGTCAGGCGGGGTCAGGCGGACGCGGCGTCGGGCGGGGCTCGGGGGCGGGGTCAGGCGGGCGCGGGGTCAGGCGGGGGGCGGGGTCAGGCGGGCGCGGCGTCGCGGGCCAGGGCGAGGATGCGGGAGGTGGCGCGCTTGTACTTCTTGCGGTACCCGCCGGCGAGCATGTCCGGGGTGAAGATCTCGTCCAGCGGGGTGCCGGATGCGCGGACCGGGATGGAGCGGTCGTAGAGCCGGTCGATCAGCACCACCCAGCGCAGCGCGGCCGACTGGTGCTCCAGCGGCGCCACCCCGGACAGCTGCACCGACGTCACGCCGTCCAGCAACCGGCCGTACCGGGACGGGTGCAGCGCGCCGAGCCGGGTGGTCAGCGCGGCGAACGAGTCGAGGCTGGCCCCCGGCGCCTGCGCGGCGTCGACCAGGTCGGCCTCGGGCAGCGGCGGCGGCGCCGGGGCCAGCCCGGAGTGCCGGTAGTCGGGCCCGTCCACCCGCAGGGTCTGGAACCGGGACGACAGCGCGTGGATCTCCCGGCGGAAGTCCTCGGCGGCGAATCGCCCCTCCCCCAGCTTGTCCGGCAGCGTGTTCGACGTCGCGACCAGCGACACCCCGGCGTCGCACAGCTGCCCGAGCAACCGGGTCATCAGCATGGTGTCGCCCGGGTCGTCCAGCTCGAACTCGTCGACCGCGACGAGCTTGTGCCCGGACAGCCGGCGCACCGTCTCGGCGTACCCAAGCGCCCCGACCAGGTGCGTGTACTCCACGAAGGTGCCGTACGCCTTCGGCCCGGGGACGGCGTGCCACAGCGAGGCGAGCAGGTGCGTCTTGCCGACCCCGAACCCACCGTCCAGGTAGTAGCCGCCGGCGGCGGCCGGGGCGGACCGGCGGAACAACCCGCGCTTGGGCGGGGTGCCGACCTGCTCGGCGAAGGCGGACAGCGCGACCACCGCGGCCTGCTGGCTGGGTTCGTCGGGCGCGGGCCGGTAGGTGGCGAACCGCACGTCGCGAAACCTCGGTGGCGGCACCAGCCCGTCGATCAGTTCGTCCGCGTCCACCACGGGGTCACGGTCGAGAAGTTGGATGGGCATGACGGAGCAGCGTATCGGGACCGCACGCGCCGTCTGGTACGGATGGGTTGTGCGCGCAGACACACCCGGGGTCGAGCGATTGCCCGACGGACCCGGTCGGGACGACGAACTCGCCGCCCTTTACGCCTGGCCGGACGCCCCGGGTCCGACCGTCCGCGCCAACATGATCACCAGCCTGGACGGCGGCGCCGCGCTGGACGGCCGTTCGGGCGGCCTGGGCAACGAGGCGGACCAGCACCTGTTCGCCGTGTTGCGCGACCTGGCCGACGTCATCCTGGTCGGCTCCGGCACCGTTCGCGCCGAGCAGTACGCCGGCGTCGAGCTCGACGGCGACCGCCGGGCCCGCCGCCGGCGGTGGGGCCGGCCGGCGTCCCCGCCGCCCATCGCGGTGGTCACCGGGCGCGGCCTGGACGCCGACCTGCCGCTGTTCACCGACTTCGAGACGAAGCCGATCGTCATCACCCCGCGGGCGGCGGCGGGCCGTGTCCCGCCGGCCGCGGAACCGCTGATCGCCGGCGAGGAGCGGGTCGACCTGGCCGCCGCCGTCCGGACGCTGGCCGACCGGGGATTCCGGCGGATCCACTGCGAGGGCGGCCCGGCCCTGCTCGGACAGCTGGTCACCGACGACCTGCTCGACGAATGCTGCCTGACCATCGCCCCCCTGCTGCTCGGGTCGGACTCGACCCGGCTGCTGCCGACCGTCCTGGCCGAACCGGCCGGCTGGGTGCCGGACGGTGTCCGTATCGGCGGCGCGCACCTGTTCACCCGCTACCACCGGTCCGGCCGATGAGCGGCACGACGACCCGGCGCGCGGTCGCCGGCGGGCTGGCGGCGCTGACCCTGCTCGCCGGCTGCACCCTGGGTCCTTCCCAGCGGCCGGACCTCGCGGTCTACGGAAGCGGGCCGGCCACCCCGGCCACCACCGCACCGCCCGGGAGCAGCGCGGTCGGGCCGGGTGGCCCGGGCCAGCGGGCTCAACCGATCCGGTGGGAACGCTGCTCGGACGTGGCCGACACCGATCCGGCGACCGGGCAGCAGTTCGACGTCGACTGCGCGACGGTGCTCACCGACGGGCGGGCGGTCGGCGGGTCCGGGCGGCGCAGCATCGAGGTCGCCCGGGCCCGCGCGGCCGGGGTCGCCGACGACGCCCCGGTCCTGCTGGTCCTGCAGGACTCACCCGGGGCGCACGGCCGCAGCGACGTCGCCGCCGTTGCCGCCGGTCTCTCCGCGGCCGTTCGCCAACACTTCGCCGTGGTCACCGTCGACCTGGTCGGCAGTGGGGACTCCGACCCGATCGATTGCGTCTCCGGAAGCGACCTGAGCACCGTGACCAACCTGGGCGCCGACCCGGCCGAGCCGAAGGCGGCCGCGGCGCTGTCCGACGTCACCCGCTCGATCACCTTCGCCTGCACCGACGCCGGCGGCCCGGACCTGCCGCTGGTCAACAGCACCGAGGCGGCGGACGACCTGGACCACCTGCGGGCCGCTCTGGGCACCGACCGGATGGCCCTGCTGGGCCGCGGATTCGGCGCGACGCTGGGCGCGGTGTACGCCGACCGGTACCCGGGGCGGGTGCAGTCGGCCGTGCTCGATGCGCCGTCGAACCCGCTCGACTCCGCCGATTCCCGGGCCACCGCGGTGGCCGTGGCCGCCGAGAAGTCGTTGGACGGTTTCGCCGCCGCCTGCCCGACGTTCACCGGCGGGTGCCCCCTCGGTGACAACCCTCGGGCCGCGGTCGAGCAGCTCGTCGAGCGCCTCGACGCGAGCACCAATCCGGGCACCCGGCGGACCACCGGGGGCACGGTCCTGCTCGCCCTGCTGCTGCGGTTGGGCGACCCGGACAGTTGGCCGCAACTGGCCACGGCGCTGGCGAGTGCCGGCCAGGGCACCACCGGACCGCTGACCGACCTGGTCGAAAGTTCGTTGGCGCAGGACCCCGCCGCCCGCGACTCGACCGGCTGGTTCGAGCCGACCCTCATCTACGCGTGCAACGACGACGCGGTCCGGCTGACCGGCGACTCGCTGACGACCGCCGTCGAGGGCGCCCGCACGCAGGCCCCGCTGTTCGGCCCCTACACCGTCGGCCTGGCCGGACTCTGCGGGTCCTGGCCGGCCCCGGAGAGCGCGCTCGGCGGGGTGAAGGCCAACGGCGCCGCACCGATCCTGGTCGTCGGCGCCGTCGCCGACCCGGTCGCGCCCTACCCGGCCGTGCGGGCCCTGGCCGGCCAGCTCTCGTCGTCGACGCTGCTGAGCTGGCAGTCGGGCCGGCACGGCAGCTATCCGGCGAGCGCCTGCGTCGGCGCAGCGGTCGACGACTACCTGATCAGGCAACAACTCCCGCCGGTCGGCACCCTCTGCCCGCCCTGAGGCAGCCCGCCGCAGACCGCCCGCCCGGCGTGGTGGCGGTGCACTGTCGGTGCCCGGTCGTAGGGTCGCGGGCATGACGGGGTCCATGACGACGGCCGGGCCGGCCGCCTTCCGCCGGGCGGTGTCCCGGCTGGCTCTCGCCCGGCTGCGCAGGGAGATCGAAGTCGGCCCACTCCCCGCGCCGGCCCGGCTCGCGCCGTACAGCCACGCGGTGTCGGCGGCGGTCTATCCAGCCGGGTCGGAGGAGGAGACGGCCTCCGGGCGGTTGGTCCTGCTGTTCGATCCGGACGGGGTGCCGGCCTGGGGCGGGGAACTGAGAATCGTGGCGTTCGCCACATGTGAGCTGGACGCCGAGATCGCCCAGGATCCGCTGCTTCCCGAGGTCGCCTGGAGCTGGCTGACCGAGTCGTTGGAGGCCAGCGGCGCCGGCTACAGCGCGCTCGGCGGCACGGTGACGGCGACCTGTTCCACGCGGTTCGGCGACATCGCCGGTCCCCAGCGCGCGGATGACCTGGAGATGCGGGCATCCTGGACGGCAGATGAGCACACCGACCTGCATCTGCAGGCGTTCGCCGGTTTCTTGGCGGCGGCCGCGGGTCTTCCGCCCGAAGGCGTGACGCTCCTTCAAAGGGCGGATGCTTTCGCAGCGCGAACGGACAGATACGATTCGTAACCATTACTCGTAATGGGTGCTTGACCACGGACGGCGGAAGGGTCGACACTATGTGTGACAACGGAACGACAGGGCCTCCCGGAGTCGGGTCGATCCTTTGACTCGACGGTTGCCGGCGGAACCCGGACAATTGGCACGTCGCGCGTTGGCGCGGCCGGGTGGGGAGGATGTCCGGTGAGTGACTTTTCGGTGGCCTACGGGCCGGTATCGACCGTGGTGGGGGCAGTGGACCGAAGTACCCAGGTGGAGCAGGGCATCCTGCTGCCGACCCAACGCACCCCGGGCGCCCAGGTGCCGCGGTCCGCGCTGCGGACCTCGACCGTCTTGCTGGTCGACCCCGATCGGGCCACCCGCGAGCCGCTGAAGGCGAGCCTGGTGGAGATCGGTATCGGCCGGGTCGTCGAAGCGCCGTCGATCGCCGCGGCCGAGGAGGTCGTCCAGCGGCAGATCGTCGGCGAACTCGCCCTCGTGAGCCTGCAGCTCGGCGCGGAGGCCATCCGGCTGGTGCAGCTCCTGCGGGAGGCCGGGTGGTCACGCACCATCGCACTCGCCCCGACGGCCGACATCGGCCCGGTCATCGACGCGGTCGGATCCGGCGTCAGCGGGGTGCTGATCGGGCGGCGGGCCAACCCCGCCGCGGCCTCGATCCCGGCGACCATCCACGACCTGTCCAGCCGCGAGATCGAGGTCATCCGGCTGGTGGCCGACGGCCGCTCCAACAAGTGGATCGGGGAGCAACTGTCGCTGTCCGCGCTCACCGTGAAGAGCCACCTCGCTCGCATCGGCCGCAAGCTCGGCACGGGTGATCGAGCACACATGGTTGCCCTGGCCATGCGGGCCGGGGTCATCGCCTGACCCCGTCCGGACTGTTGATCCCGTTCCTGCCGCACCGGCGCGGTAAATTCCGCTGATGGCCCCCACCACGGACGTTGACGGCGACGGCGTCGTCGCCGCGTCCTCGGTACCCGGGGCGCAGCCACCGAGCCCGACCGGATCGACCGGCCGGCCCGACGCGGCCGCCCAGCCGGACACGACCGCCCAGCCGGACACGACCGCCCAGCCGGACGCGATCGCCGAACCGGAATCGACCGCCGTCCCGCTGCTCGTGCCCAGCGACCCCGTCGTCGCCCCGGTGACCGGTCTCGGCGACCTGTTGGCGTGGGCGCGGCAGCTCGCCGCGGGACCGGCCGAACCGGTGGCGATCGACGCGGAGCGCGCCTCGGGCTTCCGGTACGGCGGCCGCGCCTATCTGGTCCAGCTGCGCCGGCGCGACACCGGCACGGCCCTGCTCGACCCGATCGCGCTGGGCGACCTGCAGGTGCTCGACCAGCCACTGGCCCGGTCCGAATGGGTCCTGCACGCGGCGACCCAGGACCTGCCCTGCCTGGCCGAAGCGGGCATCCGCCCGCGCCGGCTGTTCGACACCGAACTCGCCGGCCGGCTGGCCGGGTTCCCCCGGGTCGGCCTGGCCCCCCTGGTGGAACGCATGCTCGGCCTGCAGCTGCGCAAGGGGCACGGCGCCGCCGACTGGTCCACCCGGCCACTGCCGCACGACTGGCTGGTCTACGCCGCGCTGGACGTCGAGGTGCTGGTCGAGCTGCGGGACGCGATGGAGGCCGAGCTGACCCGGCAGGGCAAGCTCGAGTGGGCCCAGCAGGAGTTCGCCGCGCTCGTCGCCGCGCCGGCGCCCACCCCGCGGCCCGACCCCTGGCGCCGCACCTCCGGCGTGCACAAGATCACCGATCGGCGCGCGCTGGCCATCGTGCGCGAACTGTGGCTCGCCCGGGATTCGCTCGCCCGGCGCCGAGACGTGGCGCCGCACCGGGTGCTTCCCGATTCCGCGATCATCGCCGCCGCGGCCGCCCGGCCGACCACGATCACCACCCTGGTCGCGTTGCCCGTGTTCTCCGGACGGATGCAGCGACGCAACGCCGACGCGTGGCTGACCGCGGTGACCCGAGCACTCGCGCTGCCCGCCGAGGAGCTGCCGCCGTCCCGCTTCTTGGGCGACGGACCGCCCGCGCCGGCCAAATGGGCCTCGCGGGATGCGGTGGCCGCCGCTCGGCTGCAATCGGCCAAGGCCGGCCTGGTCGAGCTGTCGGAGCGGGTGCACACCCCGGTGGAGAACCTGATGTCCCCGGACCTGGTCCGTCGGGTGCTGTGGACCCCGCCCGACAGCGACGGCGCCGGGTTGGACGCCGCGCTGTCCCAGGTCCTGGCCGACCGCGGCGCCCGGCCGTGGCAGATCGAGCTGACCGAGCCGGTGCTGCGCAAGGCCATCGTGGACGCCTCACGAGCGTAAGTTACCCACGGGTAACTTTATGGGTAGGATGGGTGTGACGGGCCGGCAGGGGATGCCGCCGATGGTGGCCGCCGGTTCGTGAATCCATCAGTTCCGACCCGGGAAGAGTGATCCATGGCCGTGTCATCTCCGGAATCGACAACGCAGGTTCGCCCGGTGCCGCCGGGCCCGCGCACCCTGCGCGACGTGGTGTTCGTCGAGGGCGTGCGCACCCCGTTCGGCAAGGCCGGTGACAAGGGCCAGTACGCGCAGACCCGGGCCGACGACATGGTCGTCAAGGTGATCCGGGAACTGCTGCGCCGCCAGCCCGGCCTGCCGCCGGAGCGGATCGACGAGGTAGCCGTCGCGGCGGCCACCCAGACCGGTGACCAGGGCCTGACGATCGGCCGGACCAGCGCCATCCTGGCCGGCCTGCCCACGAGCGTGCCCGGCTTCGCGATCGACCGGATGTGCGCCGGCGCGATGACTGCAGTCACCACCGTCGCGTCCGGCATCGCCGTCGGCGCCTATGACGTCGCCATCGCCGGCGGCGTCGAGCACATGGGTCATCACCCGATGGCCCAGGGCGCCGACCCGAACCCGCGGTTCCTGGCCGACAAGCTGGTCGACCCGTCCGCGTTGAACATGGGCTCCACCGCCGAGAACCTGCACGACCGTTTCCCGGAGCTGACCAAGCAGCGCGCCGACGCGTTCGCGGTGGCCAGCCAGGAGAAGTACGCCAAGGCCCTGGCCAACGGTCAGATCACCGGCGACCTGGTGCCCGTCGCGACCCGCTCCGAACAGGGCTGGGGGCTGGCCACGGCCGACGAGTTGCCGCGCCCGGGAACGACTCTCGAGGCCCTGGATCACCTGCGCACGCCGTTCCGGCCGCACGGCCGGGTCAGCGCCGGGAACTCCTCCGGCTTGACCGACGGCGCGACCGGCTGCCTGCTGGTCGCTGCCGATGTCGCCGACGAGCTGGGCCTGCCGGTGCGGATGCGCATGGTGTCCTACGCGTTTGCCGGCGTCGAGCCCGAGACCATGGGCGTCGGGCCCATCCCGGCGACCAAGAAGGCCCTGGCCAAGGCCGGTCTGACGATCGACGACATCGGCCTGGTCGAGATCAACGAGGCGTTCGCCGTGCAGGTGCTCGCGTTCACCGATCACTTCGGACTCGCCGACGACGACCCGCGGATCAATCAGTACGGCGGCGCGATCGCCATGGGCCACCCGCTGGCCTCGTCCGGCGTGCGGCTGATGACCCAGCTCGCCCGGCAATTCGCCGAGCACCCCGAGGTCCGCTACGGCCTGACCACCATGTGCGTCGGCCTGGGTATGGGTGGCACGGTCATCTGGGAGAACCCGCACCACGACCACACGAACGGCAGCCAGACCACCGGGAGCGACCAGTGAGCACCGCCGAGAACACCATCGATCTCACCGCTTTCGCCGCCGACGAGGTCGTCACGCACGCCTTCGTGAAGGTGGTCGAGGTGCCGACCCCGGGCGCGCCGGGCCGCACCCGGATCGCGTTGATCACCATCGACAACGGCCGCGACCACACCCGGCCCAGCACGCTCGGCCCGGCCGGGCTGGCCGAACTGGACGCCGCGATCACCGTGGCCGTCGACGCCGCGCCGGACGCGATCGCGGTCACCGGCAAGCCGTTCATCTTCGCCGCCGGCGCCGACCTGTCGCAGATCGGCCGGGCGACCGACCGGTCCATCGCGCTGGCCGTCGCCGAGCTCGGCCAGCGGGTCTACCGGCGCCTGGGCACCTCCGGGATCCCGTCGTTCGCCTTCGTCAACGGGCTGGCCCTGGGCGGCGGCACCGAACTCGCCCTGCACTGCGACTACCGCACCATGGCGTCCAACGCCGGCTTCATCGCCCTGCCCGAGGTCTTCCTGGGCCTGCTGCCCGGCTGGGGCGGCACCCAGCTGCTCCCCCGGCTGGTCGGCCCGGAGAACGCGGTCACGGTGATCATCGAGAACCCGCTCAACCAGAACCGGATGCTCAAGCCGCGGCCGGCCGCCGACCTCGGCCTGGTCGACGTCGTGCTGGACGCCGCCGATTACCTGGAGCAGTCACTGGTCTGGGCGGCCGGCGTCGTCGCCGGCTCGATCACCGTGCCCCGCACCGAGTTCGCCGGCGCCTCCGACGCGGAATGGGCGGCCGCACTGGAGCGCGGCAAGATCATCGCCGACATGCGCACGCACGGCGCCGCGCCGGCCCCCTACCGGGCGCTGGAGTTGATCGAGCTGTCGCGGACGGCCGACCTGGAGCAGGGCCTGCGGGCCGAACGCGAGGGGCTGGCCGACCTGGTGATGAGCCAGGAGTTCCGGGCCGGCGGCGGCTACGCGTTCAACCTGGTGCAGAAACGGGCCCGCCGACCGGTCGGCGCGCCCGACCCGACGCTGGCCCGCCCGGTGACCAAGGTCGGCGTCATCGGCGCCGGCCTGATGGCCGGTCAGATCGCCCTGCTGTTCGCCCGGAACCTGCACGTACCGGTGGTGCTGACCGACGTCGACCAGGCCCGGTTGGACAAGGGACTCGCCGGCGTGGCCCGGGAGATCGCCGCACTGGCGGCCAAGAAGCGCATCTCGACCGACGAGGCGAACCGGCTGACCGCGCTCATCACCGGGTCGCTGGACTACGCCGCGTTCGCCGACGCCGACTTCGTCATCGAGGCGGTGTTCGAGGAGCTGGACGTCAAGCGCCAGGTGTTCGCCCAGCTGGAGAAGCACGTCAGCACGGAGGCAGTGCTGGCCACCAACACCTCGTCGTTGTCGGTGACCGCAATGGCGCGGGACCTGGAGCACCCGGAGCGGGTGGTCGGCTTCCACTTCTTCACCCCGGTGGCCGTGCTGCCGATGCTGGAGATCGTGAAGGCCGCCGACACCGACGATTCCGCCCTGGCGACCGCCTTCGCGGTGGCCAAGGGTCTGCGGAAGGGACCGGTGCTGACCGCCGACGCGGCCGGCTTCCTGGTCAACCGGTTGCTGCTGCGCAGCATGGGCGAGGTGCTGGCGGCGATCGACGAGGGCACCCCCGCCGACGTGGCCGACGCCGCCCTGGCCCCGCTGGGCATGCCGATGTCGCCGCTGATGCTGCTGCAGCTGTCCGGTCCGGCGGTGGCCGCGCACGTGCAGGAGAGCCTGCACGCCGCATTCGGCGACCGGTTCCCGGTGTCGCAGAGCCTGCGGCGGATCGCCGATGCGGGCCACCGCACCCTGCTGAGCTGGGACGGCGAAGGTCGTCAGGTGCTCGACCCGACGGTGGCCGCGCTGCTCGTGCAGGGCGACCGGCCGTCGACCTCCGAGCAGGTGCGCGACCGCGTGCTGCTGGCGCTGGCCCAGGAGGCCCGGCTGATCCTGGACGAGGGCGTGGTGGCCGAGGCCGCCGACATCGACCTCGGGCTGATCACCGGCGCCGGCTGGCCGTTCTGGCTCGGCGGGATCACCCCGTACCTGGATCGGGAGGGCTATTCGGAGCGGGCCACCGGCCGCCGGTTCGCCCCGCCCGGCGTGGCCACCCTGCCGGCCTGACCCCGCCGGCCCAACCCGGCCTGCCCGCACCCTGCCGTCGAACAACCCCTCGTCCGGATCCGATCCCGGCGGGGGGTTGTTCGCATTCGGTTCGGATCTTCGTCACATCGGCGCAATGCTCCTGTCGCTTCGCCGGTACTGGCCGGATACCCCCTTGCAATTTCTCACTCTTTTGGCCTAGCATCGACCCTAAGATCGTGAACAAGGCCACAGTGGGTGATCCCGAATCGCCCTCTCACGTCGTTCACAATGAAGACGCGACCACAGTCGTTCGCGGTCAGCGAGCACACGACCTACCAGCGAACAGAAGGTGATTGTCATGAACGTCTCCGCCATCGCGACCCACGTCTCGGACTCCGGCATGGTCGGCAACCCGAAGCGCACCCGCGGCCTCGACGCCGCCCTGCTGGCCCAGCCGGCCACCGAGCCGGAGGCCACGCTCGTCGGCAACCCGCGGCGGATCCGCGGGCTGTCGATCGAGGACTTCAAGGCCGCCTGAGCACTGCACTCCGGGACCGCCCGCTCGGCATCGGCCGACGGGCGGTTCCGTCGTTCCGGGCCCGGTCCGTCGGCCGCGGTCGGGTCGGGTCGGTCGCGGTCTCGTCAGCGACTCACTCGGCGGTGACGGCGATCGGCTCGCCGCCGGTGATCCTCAGCAGTTCGGCGTAGCTGGTCGGAAAGACGGCGTGCGGGATGCCACCGGCTGCCCACACGACATCGAACGGCGCCAACGCGACGTCGACGAAGGTGCGCACGGGGCGCGGATGTCCCACCGGCGCCACCCCGCCGATCGGCTGGCCCGTCGCCGACCGGACCTGGTCCGGCGACGCCCGGCCCAGCCGGCCTACCCCCAGCAGCGCGGCCACGTGCACGGTATCGACCTTGTGCCCGCCACTGGTGAGGATCAGCACCGGCTCGGCCGCGTCCGGGGTGGGGCCGGCAAGAAAGATCAGGCTGTTGGCGATGGCGGCCGGCTCGCAGTCCAACGCGGCGGCGGCGTCCTTCGCCGTGCGGACCGCGTCCGCCAGGATCCGCACCTGACCCTGGGCCCCGGCCGCGGCCAGCGCGTCGGCCACGTTCTGCGCGTTCGGGTGCATTCTGACGCTCCGTTCCGATCGGTCTCCGGCCCGCACCCTACGGCCTGTCCGGGACCCCGCACGCTCGGTCCGGGAACGCACCGAGCACGCTTGGTCGGCTAACCTCGCGGCCGGATGGTTCACCGGTTCGCGAAGGGGCTGCCATGGCCAACACCGCCGATCTGCTGCTGGACGGTTACCAACGGATCGCCGAGACGACCCGGGCGGTCCTGGACGGCCTGCCGCCGGCCCTGCTGACCTACCGCGTCGACCCGTCGGCGAACACCATCTCCTGGCTGATCTGGCACCTGACCCGGATCGAGGACGACCACCTGTCCGGCGCGTTCGGCACCGAGCAGGTCTGGATGGCCGACGGGTGGGCGGCCCGGTTCGCGTTGCCGTTCCCCGACGACGTGCACGGGTACGGCCAGACGCCGGCCGACGTCGCGCTGGTCCAGCCGTCGGCGGGCGATCTGCTCGGCTATTTCGAGGCGACCCACGCCCGGTCCGTCGAGCTGCTCGGCGGCGTCACCGACGCCGACCTGGACCGCGTCGTCGACGAGCGCTGGGATCCGCCGGTCACGCTCGCCGTCCGGCTGGTCAGCGTGCTGGCCGACGGGTTGGAGCACGCCGGTCAGGCAGCCTACGTCCGCGGCGTTGCCGAGCGGCTGACCCGGGACTGACCGCGGTGCGGCTGCTGGTCAGCTTCGTCGGTGGTACCGGGCACTTTCTGCCGCTGGCGCCGCCGGCCCGGGCGGCCGCCGCGGCGGGCGACCGGGTGCTGGTCACCGGCCAGTCGGCCATGCTGCCGGTGGTCGCCGCGGCCGGCTTCACCGTGGTGGACAGCGGCGGGCGGACGCTGGCCGATCCGGCCGCCCGCCGACCGCTGGCCCCGGTGGATCGGGCCGCCGAGGCCGCCGTGATCAACGACGTCTTCGCCGGCCGGATCGCCCGCGGCCGGGCGACCCGGCTGATCGAGATCGGCCGCACCTGGCGGCCCGACGTCATCCTGCACGACGAGGTCGATTTCGGTGCCGCGATCGCCGCCGATGTGCTGGGGCTGCCCCGGGTCGAGCTGGTCGTGCTCCCGGCGGGCGGGACCGTCGACCGCGACCGGCTGGCGAGCAGCGTGGCCCGCACCAGCGCCGAATTCGGGCTGCCGGCCGGACCGCGGGCGGCCACCCTGACCCTCGAACCCGCTCCCCCGGGATTTCGCGACCCGACCGATCCGCTGATCGGGACCGTCCGTCGCATTCGCCCCGCCGCGCTCGATGTCCCGCTCGGCGATCCGGACCCCGCGACCGCGCGCGTGCTCGGCCGGCTCGACCAGTTCCCGGACCGGCCCGTCGTCTGGTTGACCCTCGGCACGATCTTCCACCAGGAGTCCGGCGATCTGTTCGGTCGGATGACGGCCGGGCTGAGCCGGCTCGATGCCTCGGTGATGGTCACCGTCGGCCGGGAGCTCGATCCCGCCGAGCTCGGCCCCACCCCGCCGAACGTGTGGGTCGAACGCTATGTCCCGCAACAGTTCCTCCTTCCCCGCTGCGACCTGGTGGCCTGCCACGCGGGGTCCGGGAGCGTGCTCGGCGCACTGGCGTTCGGGGTGCCGATGCTCCTGGTGCCGATGGGGGCGGATCAGCCGGCCAACGCCGACCGGTGCGCCGCATTGGGCGTCGCGACGGTGCTGGACCCGCTACGGCTCACCCCGGAGCAGGTGGCCAGGGCGGCCCGGACAGCGCTGCAGGACCCGCGATTCCGGGCGGCCGCGCAGCCCTGGCGGGCGGCCTGCGCCGCGCTGCCGACGGCGGCCGACGCAGTGCCCTGGATCCATCAGCTGAGCCGCCACTCATCCGGCCTTTGACGTTGACCTTTCGTTCACCCATGTGCGTGGTGGCTCACACCTTCGCCTGACCGAGAAACGGACGAAGCGACATGTACGCCGGTGACGCGCCACTCGACCGGAGCGTTTCCGGTCTACCGGGCGGTCTCGGTGTCCAGGAAGGCCCGGCCGCGCGCCGACAGCTCGTACCCCACGACCAGGCTGTGCGTGAGCCCGAGCTCCTTGAGCTTGCGCACGTCCAGCTTGAACGGCTTGGTCTCCCGGCCGAGGGAGGCGGCCAGGTCGGGCGCCCGCACCGCCGGGTTGGCCTCGATCAGCCGCAGGATGGCCCGGGTCCACGGCCCGGTCCGCCGGCCCCGGTCCATCCGGTCCAGGGTTGCGGCGATCTGCGCGATCTCGGCCGCGGACGGCATCGCGGCCCGCAGCGCCACCCGCTCGTCCGGCCGGTCGAACGCCACCCCGATCCGGTACAGGTCGGCGCCGCGACCCCGTTGGTTCGCCGCCCGGAGTGCGGCCAGCGAGGCCATCCCGGCGCCCCGGGCGTCGGCCTCGGTCAGCGACTCGTCGTCGATCCGGTCCACCGAGGTGAACCGGATGACGCCGGCACCGGTCCGCTGGGTGCCGCCGACCCGAACCCGCGGGGCGTCCCAGCGCCGGAACACGGCCGTGACGGAGCCGTCCCGGATGCCCTGTGCCACCGAGATGGTCAGCAACACGGCGCGTCTCCCTTCACTCCGCGGCCCATCAGTCCGCGGCCGCCGGCGCCGGATCGGCCGGCGGCAGCCGGACCCGCACCCGCAATCCTCCGTCCGGCACGGGCGCCGCGTCGACCGTCCCGTGGTGGGCGGCGACGACCGCCCGGACGATGGACAGGCCCAGACCGGTGCCCCGCTGGCCGGTCCGCGGCCGCTGCCCCTGCCGGAACGGCTCGAACAACTCGGTGACGGTCGCCGCGTCGATCACCGGGCCGGACGAGGCGATCTCCAGGATCGAGTCCCCGTGCCCGTCGTCGGCGCGGCCGGTCGTCACCGTGATCCACCCGCCGGGCACGTTGTGCCGCACCGCGTTCTCCACCAGATTGCCGATCAGCCGGCCCAGCAGCGCCGGGTCGCCGGACACCGGCGCGGGGCCGCCGGAGACCGTCACGGATAGACCGCGCTCGCCGATCGCCGCCTCGTTGACCTGCAGGGTCGGCCCGACCAGCTCGGCCAGGTCCACCTCCTGCCGCACCGACACCCCGCGGGCCTGGGTCCGGGCCAGCACCAGCAACGAGGTGAGCAGCCGGTTGGCCCCGTCGGTGGCCTCCAGCACCACGGTGCCCATCTCCCGCAGCTGGGCGGCGTCCGCGGCGGGGTCGGCGAGGGTGACCTCGACCTCGGTCCGGATCACCGACAGCGGGGTGCGCAGCTCGTGCGAGGCGTTCGCGACGAACCGGCGTTCCGCGTCGAACGCGGCCTGCAGCCGGTCCAGCATGTCGTCGAACGTGTCGCTCAGGTCGGCCACCTCGTCCCGCGGCCCGGTCAGCCGGATCCGGCTGTCCAGGGAGGATTCGGACAGCACCCGGGCCGTCCGGGTGAGCGTGAACAGCGGGCGCAACGTCCGGCCGATCAGCAGCCAGGACAGCATCGCGCCGGCCAGCACCTGGATCGGGAAGGCGATCAGGCCGGCGATCAGCACCGTCTGCCGGCCCTGCCCGGCGATCGCGGAGGCCGCCGCGGAGGCCTCGACCAGCCGGCCGTCCACCTCCACGAAGGTGCCCGGCGGGAACTGCGGCAACGCCGCCACCACCCGGCCCACCACCAGGTACGACAGGGCCAGCAGGAGTGCGCCGAACAGGGCCAGCAAGGCGGTCGAGAGCAGCGTGAGCCGCAGCCGCAGGCTCTGCCGCGCTTCGATCGGTCCCCGACTGCGGGCCGGACCTCTCGAGTCGTCCTCCTCGGTCATGCTGACGCTCCCCCGGGGCTCCTCGCAGGCTCGAACGGGTTCGCTCGGCAAGCCTCGCTCATTGCTGCCCTTCGTCAGCCGGCGCCCACGCGATACCCGGAGCCCACCACCGTCTCGATGATCCCGGGGTCACCGAGCTTGCGGCGCAGCGTCATCATGGTGACCCGCACCGTGGTGGTGAACGGGTCGGCGTTCTCGTCCCAGACCCGTTCCAGCAACTCCTCGCTGGACACCACCGTCCCGCCTGCGGCCAGCAGTACCTCGAGCACGCCGAACTCCTTGCGGGTGAGTTCCAGCGGTCGACCTGACCGGGCGACGGTGCGCTTGGCCGGGTCGAGTTCCAGGTCACCGGCCCGGAGCACGGGGGGTGCGGCGGGCGACGAGCGTCGACCCAGCGCCCGGATCCGGGCCACCAGCTCGGGAAACGCGAACGGCTTGGTCAGGTAGTCGTCGGCGCCCAGCGACAGGCCGTCGACCCGATCCTCGACGCCGGCCGATGCGGTGAGCATCAGCACCCGGGTGGTATCCGAGGCGGCAACGATCTCGGACAGCACGTCGTCGCCGTGCATCTCCGGCAGGTCGCGATCCAGCACGACCACGTCGTACCGGGTCAGCATCGCCTTCTGGTGCCCCTCGACACCGTCGTAGGCGACGTCGACCGCCATCCCCTCGGCCCGCAGGCCGCGGGCGATCGCATCCGCCAGCCGCCGGGCGTCCTCAACGACCAGGACCCGCATGCTCTCCCCTGTGTTACTCGGTCACTGCTGACCGGCCGGTTCACCGGTTCGGGCCGGCTCGCTGCTGCGCCGGGCGATCAGTTCGGTGATGCCGCGGGCCACGGCCTGGCCGGTCAATCCGAGTTCGGCCAGCAGCTCGCCCCGGGAGGCCGGCTCCAGGAACTCTTGCGGCAGCGCGAGCACGTGCACGCCGATGCCGGTGCCGGAGAGGCGGTCGGCGACCGCGGCGCCCACGCCACCGGACCGGCCGCCGTCCTCGACGGTGACCACCAGTCGATGCGCGGCGGCCAGGGTCGCGATCTCGGCGGGGACGGGCAACGCCCACCGCGGATCGACGACGGTGACGCCGATGCCCTGGGCGGCGAGCAGCCGGGCGGCGTCCACGGCCATCGCGCCGAACGCGCCGACGGCGACCAGCAGGACGTCCCGGTCCGGCGCCCCGGCGCTCTCCGCCGGCTCGGCCAGGACGTCGACGCCCGATCCGGGACCGGATCCGGGGTCGGCGACGACCCGGCGGACCGCCGGAACGGTGGCCGGGACCGCACCCTTGGGGAAGCGCAGCACGGTCGGCCCGTCGGTGACGTCGAGCGCCTCGTGCAGTTCCTCGGTCAGGGTGAGCGCGTCCCGGGGGGCGGCCATCCGCAGGCCCGGCACGATCGCCGCGAGCGACATGTCCCACATGCCGTGGTGACTGGGTCCGTCTTCACCGGTGACGCCGGCCCGGTCGAGCACGACGGTGACGCCGAGCCGGTGCAGCGCGCAGTCCATGAGGAGCTGGTCGAACGCCCGGTTCAGGAAGGTGGAGTACACCGCGACGACCGGGTGCATGCCCCCCATGGCCAGTCCGGCCGCCGAGGTCAGGGCGTGCTGCTCGGCGATGCCGACGTCGAAGATCCGGTCGGGGAAAGCGGTGCCGAACGCGGTGAGACCGGTCGGGCCGCACATGGCCGCGGTGATCGCGACGACGTCGGGTCGTTCCGCGCCGGCCACCACCATCTCCCGGCCGAAGACGTGCGTCCAGGTCGTGGTGGTCGCGGCGACCGGCTTGCCGGTGGCCGGGTCGAACGCGGGCGGCGAGTGCATCTGCTCGGCCTCGTCGTTCTCCGCCGGGTGATACCCCTGACCCTTGCGGGTGACGCAGTGCACGACCACCGGACCACCGAAGGCCCGCGCCCCGCGCAGCGCCTGCACCACGGCTTCGACGTCGTGCCCGTCCACCGGTCCGACGTACTTCAGGCCCAGGTCGGCGAACATCGTCTGCGGCACGAACCAGTCCTTGACCGCGGACTTGGCTGCGTGCAGCGCGGCGTACAGCGGCCGCCCGACGAGCGGGGTCCGGGGCAGCGTGTGCTTGACCCGGCCGAGCATCCGTTCGTAGCCGGGCCGTAGCCGCAGGGCGGCCATCCGCTGGGCCATGCCGCCGGTGGTCGGCGCGTACGAGCGACCGTTGTCGTTGAGCACGATGACGATCGGCCGGTCGGCGCCGGCGATGTTGTTCAGGGCCTCCCAGGCCATCCCGCCGGTGAGTGCGCCGTCGCCGATCACCGCGACCACGGTGCGGTCCTTCTCCCCACTCAGGGCGATGGCCTTGGCCATCCCATCGGCGTAGGACAGCGAGGTGGAGGCGTGCGAGTTCTCGATCCAGTCGTGCTCGGATTCGGCCCGGCTCGGGTACCCGGACAGGCCGCCCCGGGTGCGCAGCCGCTCGAACCGATCGGCCCGGCCGGTGACGATCTTGTGCACGTACGCCTGATGGCCGGTGTCGAACAGGATCGGGTCGGCCGGTGAGTCGAACACCAGGTGCAGGGCGATGGTCAGCTCGACGATGCCCAGGTTCGGTCCGAGGTGGCCGCCCCGCTTGGCGGTCTGGGTGACCAGCAGCTCGCGGATCTCCCCGGCGAGCGCGGTCAGCTCGGCCGGCGTCATCGCCCGCAGCCGGGCCGGCGACAGGTCGCGCAGCCGCTCGGACGGCAGCCCGTCGGGCGGCCGCTCATCCGGAACGGACGTGCCGGCGCGCCCCTGTTGTGTCACCGACGCCTCCTTGCCGCTGTGCCGAACTTCCCCGACCGTACCGCCAGGTACCGACGTCCCACGCACGGCACGGTTGTCGTGCACCGCCGAACGTGATCAGTTCGTGGCCGGTCCGGCGGGTCGTCGTTCTGACGCCGTGGACCCCGAGCGGTACATTCCCCGAGGTGGACGCGACATCACCCGATCCGGTGCGCCTGCCCGTCACGCTGCGCCACCACGGCGGCCCGCCGTGGGTGATCGCTCACCGCGGCGCCAGCGCCCGGCGTCCCGAGAACACCCTGTCCGCGTTCCTGGCCGCCTGGCATGCCGGGGTGGTCTGGGTGGAGGCGGACACCCAGCCGACCGCGGACGGCGTGCCGGTGCTGTTGCACGACCGCGACCTGGACCGCACCACGACCGGGCGGGGACCGGTCCGGGCGGCCCGTCGGGGTGACGTCGCCCGGCTGACCGTCCGGGGCTGGCCGGGCGAGTGGGTCCCCCGGCTGGCCGAACTGTTGGCGATGCTGACGCCGACCCGGGCGCTGCTGCTGGAGCTGAAGGGTTACCACACCAGCGCCCAGGTCCGTACCGTGCTGGGCGAGATCGACGAGGCCGGCGTGACGGATCGGGTGCTGCTCCAGTCGTTCGAGGTGGAGGTGCTCCGCGAGCTGCACCGGGCCGACCCGGACCGGCCCTTCGGCCTGCTGGTCACCGAACTGGACGCCGACCCGGTGGCCCGCTGCCGCGACCTCGGCGCCGGTTACTACCACCCGTCCGCCGGGGCCCTGCTGCGCCGGCCCGACGTCGTCCCCGCCCTGCACGCCGCCGGCATCGGCGTCGCCTGCTGGACCGCCGACGATCCGGGCCAGTGGGCGGCCCTGACCGGAGCCGGCGTGGACGGCATCATCACGAACCGCCCGACCGAGCTCGCCACCTGGCAGCGGCGCCGCTGACCCGCCGGGCCGGGCGAGCACCTCCCGGCCCCGCCATGGCGGCAGACCTGGACTTCGGGCGCATCGAGGAGTAAGAGTCCGGCATGGTGTCGACGGGGGCCGACCGCAGGACCCCCGGACTCGTCTCCCACCCCGCCAGGCTTGCGGTTCGTTGCCGGCCGGCGGGAGGCGCGGAGCCGAGTGAACGCCGACCTGGGTCGGCCGACGGTCCGGAGCTGCGGCGCGACGCGGATTCGTCGGGCGGCTGACCCGTGGACGGCCGGCGCTCGGCGTGCGGGGTCGCACTGCTCGGCGGGCTCCTGATGACCGGTTCCGCAGTCGCTGCTCGACCGAGCCAGGCTCTCTGGCCGATCGTGACCGACGGCGCGACCGGCGTCGTCGTCATCGGGCTGGGCCTGTCCTTGGCCCTGCTCAGGCCACGCCGGCAGATCGGGTTGGTGCTGACCGCGGCCGGTGCGGCGTGGTTCCTCGGTGGTCTCACCGTCGTTCCCGGGGACATCGGGGCCGCCGCCGCAGCCCTGACCTTTCTGCATCGCGGGGTCATGGCGCACGCGATCATCGCCCTGCCGACCGGCCGGCTTGCGACACCCGCGGCGAGGGCAGCGGTACTGGTGGGCTATGTGATCTGCCTGATTCCGCCGCTGTGGACGAACGTGATGGCCACGACAGTGGTCTGCGCCGCCTTTGCGATCGGCGTCGTGGCATCCGCTGCGCGAGCGCCCGGGCGGGCCCGCCGATCCGCCGCATTCGGTGCCTGGGCGTCGGCGACACTCGCCGCCGGGATCATCCTTGGTGCGCTGGTCCGGGCCATCGCACCGACACCGGCCGCCACCGCAGTTGCGCTGACCGGGTACGAAGGCACGTTCGTGCTGAGCGCGGTTCTGATCACGGCCGCGGCCCTGGTGCGGGACAACGTGGCGGCGGACACCGTCATCGAGGCTGCGGATGCACCTGGGCGCACGATGCAGGACGCCCTCGGATGGGCGGTGGGCGATCCCGCCCTGCGCCTGGGCCGGATGGAGCCGGACGGAGGGTTCGCCGATCCCGACGGCCGGAGCTTCGCCGCCGCCCCCGGGCGTCAGCATCGAGTCGTGCGGGACGGCGACCGCGCCATTGCCATGGTCGATGTCGCCGCGGGGGTGCTCGCCGACTCCGAACTGGCCGACACCCTCGACAGCGCCGTCCGGATCAATGCCCGGAACGCGGATCTACGGGCGGAGGTGGCGCAGCAGGTGGCGAATGTGGCGGCCTCTCGCCGCCGGATCGTCTCAGCCGCCGATGACGAGCAGCGACGACTACAGGATCGGCTGGCCTGCGGCCCGGGCGCCCGGTTGACTCGGATCGGAACCTCGTTGGACGAGGCCTCCATCGTGACCGGGGCGGACGACCGGCGAGCCATCGAGGAGCTGGCGACCGGGCTCTCCTCGGTCAGGGATCTGGTCATCCGGCTTCAAACCGGACTCTACCCTCGCCGGCTCGCGGAGTCGGGCCTGACGCGGGCACTGGAGGAGGTGGTCGCTTCCTTCCCGATCCCCGTCGATCTCGTCGTCGACGAATCGGTGGACGGGCTGCCCGAAGGCCTGACGCTCACCGCGTACTACGTCACTCTCGAAGGCTTGGCGAACGCTGCCAAGCACGCACATGCCACGCAGATCCAGGTGACCGCGCGACATCGTGACCAGCTGACGATCGCCGTGCGGGACAACGGCATCGGCGGAGCCGATCCCCGGGCCCGCCTCGGCGGACTTCGGGATCGGGTCGCGGTGTCGGGCGGCTCGATCCTGCTCGAGAGCCCCTCGGGACACGGAACGACGCTCACCGTGGCTCTGCCGACGACGGCGGGACCGTCGTCATGAACGGCTTCGATCGACCGTCGATCCGTTCGGCGTTCACGCTCCTGGCGGGATCGGCCATCGTCGTCGGATCGATGGTGGTCGTGACGGGATCGGCCGGCGCCTTCGCCTTCGCCGGCCGAGTACCGATCATCGGGCCGGTGGCCGTCGGCGCCGGCATCTGCATGTTGATCTGCGCCTTCGTGGTCGTGGCGCTGCAGCCGCGATGGCCATCGGGCCCTTTCCTGGCCGTCCTCGCCGCCCTGTGGTTCGCGCCGGTGTGGGTCGGCTGGCAGCCCGCGCCGGCCGCGCTCGGCTCCATCGCCGCGGCCGTATCGCTGTTCGTGCCGGCGTTGACCGCTCACCTCGTTGCCGGATTTCCGGACGGAATGCTCAACGGGCACCGCGAGCTTGTCCCCCTGGCGTATGCGGGGGCGACGATCGCTGCCGGGTTGCGAACGCTCGCCTACGACCCGTTCGGCGATCGGCAGTGCTGGGCCGACTGTCGACCGAATCCGTTCGCAGTTGCGCCGACGGATCTGGCCGGCCCCGGCGCAACGGCAATCGCGGCCGGAACCGGTGCCGTCGTCCTGGCCGGCATCGTGGTTCAGCGCCGGTCGAAGTCCGTTCCCGCCGGCCGGCCGGGTGTCCTCGCGACGGTGGCCGCCGCGACGGTCGCCGGTGGCCTCGCCGTCGAGGTGGTCGGGTTGCCGGTCTCCCGCGGCAACCCCACGGAGCCGCTGCCCGCCGTCGCGCTCGCCCTGGTGTCGGCCGGATTGGTCTTGGTGGCCGCAGCCCATGTCGCCGGGGCCACGACCAGGGCATCTCGGGTCGCCCGACTCCGCGCGGTCGCGACCGGCGTCCATGCCGACACGATCGACTCGATCCTCGCCGAGGCGCTGCGCGACCCCGACCTGCTGGTCGGATACCGCGTCGGCGAACGCCTCGTCGACGCGAACGGTCATGCCATCCGACCGGAGGCGAGCAGGACGCCGCAGCGGATCACCAGGGTCGAGCGGCGGGGACAGGAGGTTGCGCTGATCTTTCATCACGCCGACTCGGGCGATCTTGGGTCGCAGATCGGCCCCGCTCTGCGGGTGGCGCTGGAGAACGAGTGCCTACGAGTCGACCTGGACGATCGTCTTCGTGAGCTGCGGGCGTCCCGCGCCCGGATCGTCGCGGTGGGCGACGCCCGCCGACGATCGCTCGAACGCGACCTCCACGACGGCGCGCAGCAGGAACTCATCGCCCTCATCTGGCGAATGCAGTCGACCGCCGATGACCTCCGTCAGGGCGGCAACCCGGCGGCCGCCGCCATCGTCGATCACGCCGTGCATGACGCCCGCGCGGCCCTGGGCGAGCTTCGCGACGTCGCCCACGGGATTCACCCGGCCGTCCTCGCGAACGAGGGCGTCGGTGGGGCCCTGCGGACCCACGCACTCACCACACCGGTGGCGGTCCAGGTGCTGGGGACGATGCCGCGTCTCGCCGATGAAGCGGAATCGGCGATGTACTTCTTCGCCACCGCCGCGCTCGACGCGCTGACGCGCGCCGGGGTGGCGAGCGTGGACATCCATCTCACGGTGTCCGATGGGCGGGCAGTCACCGTCCTCGATCCGCATCCGGACCAGCAATTGATCCTTCCGCCGATCGTCGCGGATCGCATCGGCGCGCTCGGTGGCGTCGTCGCGGCGGACGGCCTGAGCGCAAGCCTCTCGGTGACCGAGGGCGGTGGGCCCGGCGCGGACGTCGATCGGGTCGGGATCGACGATCCCTAGACTTGGACCATGCGCGTGGTGGTCGCCGACGACTCGGTCCTGATGCGCAGGGGCATCGTTGAGACAATCCGCGCGGCCGGGCGGGAGGTCGTCGCCGAGGCCGGTGACGCCCGTGCCCTCTGGGCGGCCGTCGAATTCGAGCGACCGGATGTCGCCGTGATCGACATCCGGATGCCGCCCAGCCACACGACCGAGGGACTGGATGCGGCGCGGCGGATACGCGCCGACCGCCCCGAAGTGGCTGTGCTCGTCCTCTCGCAGTACGTCGAGTCCGCCTACGCACTTCGACTCGTGCAGGACAACCCCGGTTCGGTCGGCTACCTGATCAAGGACCGCATTCTGGACGCCCGGGTGCTCATCGATGCGTTGGACCGCGTCGCGGACGGTCAGACGCTCGTGGATCCGACGATCGTGGCCCAATTGCTCGGAAAGCTGCGCCGAGACAATCCCCTCGATCGCTTGAGCGACCGGGAACTGGAGGTGCTGGCATTGCTCGCCGAGGGTTTGTCGAACCGCGCGATCGCCACCCGCCTCACCGTGACCGAGCGAACCGTGGAAGCGCATGTCCGGAGCGTGTTCGACAAGCTCGACTTCGCCAATACCCCGGAGCATCACCGGCGTGTCCTGGCGGTCCTGGCCTACCTCAGGGGCTGACCGCTCGGTACCGGGGCAACGATGGTCAGCCGATGCGGACCCACTCGTGCGTGGTCATGACGAACGCGTCCTCCGCGATCAGCGAGGCGGTCGGCAACACGCGTAGGTTGCCGCCGGGAAGGACATCGAAGGTGAACTCCATGCTGCCGCCGTGGTCCCAGATCAGGGTCAGCCGCTGCCCCTGGACGGTGAACCGGCCTCCCCCGTAGTCCGCCTCCTGCTTCGCGTCGCGGACGTGATGCGACCATCGGCCGTCCGCAAGCGTCATGGTGAACACATGCGGCAACGGGTATCGCGGGTCCTCGCGCTGCCCGGCCGCATCGGCGTCGGCGGCGGTCAGCTCCCAACGGTAGACGCCATCGATAGCGTCGGCCGCGGCATCCGGTGACGCCTGGACTGCCGATGCCGACACCGCGACACCGGTACAACCCGCCGGAACCGCCAGCTCGGTCGAGGCCGTCGCCGCTTTGATCGCATCGATGTCCGCGAGGAAGCCGGCCGTGATCGGATCTTCGCGGAGCCGCTGGTAGACCGGCTCGACGGCGGCGCGGAACGCCGCCAGATCGCTCGCCGATGCGAGACCGGCCCGCCCGCCGCCCGCGCAGAAGGCCGCCAGGTTCGCAACGTCGGCCGGCAGCTTGTGGACGGAGTTGTGCGCGGCTTCCGCAGCCGCCTGCTCGATCCAGGCCCGCTGACGGTCGGTCAGCTTGCCCAGGCGCTCGGCACTCCCGACGAGCGCGATCGTCTCGGGCCAGAGGACAACGTTGGCGGCGACGTACGGGGCCTCCACGTTGGTTCCATTGAGCATGACCGTCGAGAACTGCTTCTCGAATCCCGAGAACGACCCATCCGTCACGCTCCCGGAATTGGTCGGCTGCGCGCCGAGGGCGCGGACCGTCTCGCTGCTGAGCGCGGATTCGAAGGCCTGGAATGAGATTCCCTCGAAAGACGATGGATTCGTGAGCGGCCCGTCGACCGAGAACGGCCGGCGAAGTCCGCCGGCGAGGATGGCCAGGGTTTCCACGCCGTCGATGTGGACGGCGTCGATCATCCGGGCCGGAAGATCGGAATCGATGATCGCCTGCTGGAGCTCGTTGCTGTCGACCAGGAGCGGCGCCGTCAGTGCCTGCAGCGCGGTCTCGCCCGTCAGATCGAAGGCTCGGGTCCCCACCCATGCCAGGTCGACCGCGCCGTTCGCGACATCGTCGATCGTGCCCTTCTCGGAGCCGGGCGCGCCGCGCCACTCATTGACAAGCTCGATGGCGATGGTTCCGCCGGAAGCGCGTTCGACGGCGTCCAGGAAGGAGTCGACCTGGGGCACATAGGTGAGGTGCGAGTACGGGTTGGCAAACGTGAGGGTGATGGCGTCCGCATCCCCGCCGGCCTTGTCGGTCGCGGCCGCACAACCGCCGCAGGCGAGCCCGACGACCAGGACAACTGCAGCTCCGATCTGGGTTTTCACGCTTGCTCCCCTCGTCCGCCGTCGAACTTACGGACGTGGGCGGCGAGGGACATCCGTGCTCGCGCCGAAGCTCGATCCGTGCTGGCCACAAGCGGGCGCGAACCCGGCCGGGAGAGCAACCGGTGGAGGACCCGGTGCCGGTCGCCGGGCCCAGTCGCAGCGGGAATCATCCCGCAGCGAGTCAATGCGGACGGCCAGCCGCGCCGGGGTGGCCGAGCGTCAGGCGCACGCGGTGCGCGCGACCCGGGCCTGGTGCTGGTCGCAGGCCACGCTGAACGCGCAGGTCATCGATTCGGCGGCGGTCAGCCGCTCGACCGCGACAGTGAGCGAGACATGCTCCGGCACGTCGATCGCCAGCATCGGCGGTTCCAGCCCGCTGCTGACCTGCGCGCCCAGCGCGATCAGGTCCCGCACGACCGGGGCAAGCTCGTCGTCGGAGGCAGCCATCACATGCACGGTCGAGTGGCCGCCGCGGCTGAGGATGACGCCGCCGACATAGCCGATGCCGTCGTGGTGCACCCGGACGATGTCGCCGCGGGAGAGGTTGGTGATGAACCAGGGCACACCGACGATCTCGGCCAGATCGTGCGCCAGGAGCTCCGCTTCGATGTTCTCGGCCGGGTACGGCGGCCACTCCTCGTCGTCGATGAGCGGGAACAGCACGTCGATGCGTACCGGTTCGAGACTGGGCGTGATCATTGCCGCTTCGATCGTCGCCGAACGGGTGGCGATCGCGTCGACTGGACGGACATCAGCTGACATAGACATACAAAACTCCTCGACGACGCACACGGCAAGTATTTGCAATGCGGAGAAGAGCACCGATCGGCGGCCACGGATACATACGGACCCGGCCGGCATCCGGTTCTTCGAGGACCGCGGGACGGGCCACCAGCCGCCGACTCGCACCACCTGCAGGTTCTGAATCGATCCTGAACCTGCCGATCGCCCGAGGCGGCGCGCGAGGTCGGCCTGAGTCGGCGCGAGTCGGCGCGAGTCGGCGCGTGGGGCCGGTCGCGTGAGGAGCGTGCGGCCGATCAAGGTCGGCCCGAGTCGGGGTCGGACGAGCCGGCGGGTCGAGGTCCGCCTACGACGATGCGGGGACGAACCGCGCGACGCACTCCACGTGGTGGGTCTGCGGGAACGTGTCGAACGCCCGCAACCCGGCCAGCCGGTAGCCGCCGGCAAGCAGCGCCGCGGTATCCCGGGCCAGGGCGGCCGGGTCGCAGGCCACGTACACGATGACGTCCGGCCGGCGGGCCGCGATATCGGCGCAGACCCCCGGCCCGGCGCCGCTGCGCGGCGGGTCGAGCACCACGGCAGCCACATCCGGGTCCAGCTCGGGCAGCACGGTCCGCACGTCGGCGGCCCGCACACCGACCCCGGGGTGTCCGGCCAGATTGTCGGCGGCGAGCGCGGCGGCGCGTTCGTCGGATTCGACGCACACCACCGCACCGTCCGGGCCGACCGCGTCGGCGAGCACCGCGGTGAACAGTCCGACCCCGCCGTAGAGGTCCCAGACAACCCGACCGGCCAGGTCGATGCCGGTCAGCGCCTCGGCGACGGCGTCGGCCAGCACGTCGGCGGCGGCCCGGTGCGGCTGCCAGAACCCGTCGGCGGCGACGACGAAATCCTGCCCGGCGGCGTGCTCGGTGAGCACCGGGCTCTCCGGCGCGCCGCGCCCGGGCCAGGTCGGGGTGACGGCACCGTCGGCGGCCCGGGCCAGCAGCACCTCGGGCAGCGCGGACGCTGCCGCGCGCCGGCCGCCGCGGCGCTCCGGCCCCTTGGCTCGGGACGCCCGCGGCGGCCGGGGGGCCGCCCTGCGCACCCAGGGCGGCACGTCCAGCACGTCCACCGCGGCGGTGATCTCCGGCGTCGCGATCAGGCAGGGCTGCCGCTCGCTGATCGGCACCACCCGGTGCGACCGGACGGCGCGCGGACCGATCCGACCGTCCGGGTCGAGGGCCCACCGCACCCGCGACCGCCACCCGAACTCCCCGCCCGGCAGCGCCTCCACCTCGACCGGAATGTCGAGCCCGGCCAACCGGCGCAACTGTTCGGCGACAACCGCGCCCTTGAGTTCGCGCTGCAACGCCGGCGCGGCGTGCTGGAAGTCGCAGCCACCGCAACCGCCGGGGCCGAAGTGCGAGCAGGGCGCGTCGACCCGGCGCGGGTCGGCCGACCGGACGGCGATCGCCTCGCCCCGGCAGAACGAGCCCGGCCGGGCCTCGGTGATCCGCACCAGCGCACGCTCCCCCGGCAGCGCCAGCCGGACGAAGATCACCCGGCCGTCGTGCCGGGCCACGCAGTGCCCGCCGTGGGCGACCGGTCCGATGTCCAGTTCGATCTCGACCCCGGGGGCCAGCTCGTCGGCGGTCGGCGCGGCTGCGGGCGGATGCTCGCGCCCGCCGTGGCTATTCATCGCTGTACCGGATCCCGAAGGCGCCGGTGTCCGACGCCCCGTCCGGCGGGATCAGCGACCCGGGCTTGCGACCGCGGATGGACGGGGTGCGCTCGGCCCGCAGCCGGATCCGCTCGTCCAGCGCCTCGGACGACGACAGCTGCCAGGGCACCGAGGTGACCATCACGCCGGGGGTGAACAGCAGCCGGCCCTTGAGCCGCAGCGCCGACTGGTTGTGCAGGATGTGCTCCCACCAGTGGCCGACCACGTACTCGGGGATGAACACGGTGACCACGTCGCGGGGCGAGTTCTTCCGGGCGCGCCGCACGTAGTCCAGCACCGGCTTGGTGATCTCCCGGAACGGGGAGTCGATGACCTTCAACGCCACCGGGATCTGCCGGTCCTCCCATTCGCGGGCCAGGTCGGCGGTGTCCTCCGGGTCGACGTTGACGGTGACCGCCTCGAGGGTGTCCGGCCGGGTGGCCCGGGCGAAGGCCAACGCCCGCATGGTCGGCAGGTGCAGCTTGGACACCAGCACGATGGCGTGCACCCGGCTGGGCAGCACCATGTCGTCCTCGTCGGCGGCGATCTCCCGGGCGACCCGCTCGTAGTGCCGCTTGATGGCCCGCATGGTGACAAAGATGATCCCCATCGCCAGGATGGCGATCCACGCACCGGCCACGAACTTGGTGATCAGCACGATGACCAGGACCACGCCGGTGAAGCAGAACCCGATGGCGTTGATGGTCTGCGAACGGCGGTACCGGCGGCGGACCGCCCCGTCCTGCTCGACCCGCAGCAGCTTGTTCCAGTGCTTGATCATGCCCAGCTGGGAGAACGTGAACGAGACGAACACGCCCACGATGTAGAGCTGGATCAGGGCCGTGACGTCGGCCTGGAACGCGATGATCAGGATCAGCGCGATGACGGCCAGGAACACGATGCCGTTGGAGAACGCGAGCCGGTCGCCGCGGGTGTGCAGCTGCCGGGGCAGGAACCGGTCCTGGGCCAGGATCGAGCCCAGCACCGGGAAACCGTTGAATGCGGTGTTGCAGGCGAGCACCAGGATCAGACCGGTGGTGAACGAGACGACGTAGAACCCGACCGGGAAACCGGCGAACACGGTTTCGGCGATCTGCGCGATCAGGGTCTTCTGGTAGTACCCGTCGGGCGCGCCGACCAGCTGGGTGGCCGGGTCGTCCGCGTATTGCACCCCGGTGGACAAGGTCAGCAGGACCAGGCCGATCAACATGCTCACCGACAGCGCCGCCATCAGCGCCAGCGTCGTCGCGGCGTTGCGCGACTTCGGTTTCCGGAAGGCCGGCACACCGTTGGAGATGGCCTCGACCCCGGTCAGCGCGGCGGATCCGGAGGAAAAGCTGCGGGCGAACAGGAAGATCAGCGGCAGGCCGGTCAACGCATGCTCGGCCTGCATGTGGAACCCGGCACTCTGCGCCTGGACCCCGGTGCCCAGGAGGTACTGCACCAGCCCGGTCAGCATCATCGCCGCGATCGAGATGATGAAGGCGTACACCGGGACGGCGAAGGCCGAGCCGGATTCCCGGATGCCGCGCAGGTTCGCCGCACAGACCAACGCGATGACGCCCATCGAGAACCAGACCGGGTGCTCACCGACGATCGGGATCGCCGACCCGATGTTGGCCACCCCGGCCGCGGTGGAGACCGCAACCGTCAGGATGTAGTCGACCAGCAGCGCACTGGCCACGATCAGGCCCGCCGTGGGCCCGAGGTTCTTGGTGACGACCTCGTAGTCGCCGCCGCCACTGGGGTAGGCGTGCACGTTCTGCCGGTACGAGGCGACGACCACGATCATCACCAGGGCCACCAGCGCGGCCACCCACGGGGCGTAGGCGTAGGCCGCCAGTCCGGCCACGGACAGCACCGCGAAGATCTCCTGCGGGGCGTAGGCCACGCTGGACAGGGCGTCGGAGGCGAAGACGGGCAGCGCGATCCGCTTGGGCAGCAGCGTGTGCGCCAGCTTGTCGCTACGGAACGGCCGGCCGACCAGCAGGCGCTTGGTGGCGGTGGTCAGCTTGGACACAACGCCAAAGCGTAGGTCGCCCGCGGGCCGGGTTCGACACGGCGGTCCCGACCGGGCCGTTTCGGCCCTGCGAACGGGGGTTGACCGGGCCGGTCATCCGGTCGTTGTAGGTTGCTCGGTGACACCAGGCACCACGAAGGGGCAACGGCGTGCACATCGTGATCATGGGGTGCGGCCGGGTCGGGTCGTCGCTGGCCCGGCAGCTCGGCCGCGCCGGGCACTCGGTCGCCGTCATCGACCGGGATCCGTCGTCGTTCCGCCGGCTCGGCACCGAATTCCACGGCCAGCAGGTCACCGGCATGGGCTTCGACCGCGACGTCATGCTGGCCGCCCGCATCATGGAGGCGCACGCGTTCGCCGCGGTGTCCTCCGGGGACAACTCCAACATCATCGCCGCCCGCGTCGCCCGCGAGCAGTTCAACGTGGAGACGGTGGTCGCGCGGATTTACGACGCCAAGCGGGCCCAGGTCTACGAGCGGCTCGGCATCCCGACGGTGGCCACCGTGCCGTGGACCACCGACCGGCTGCTGCGCATGATCATCCCGGAGGGGTTGATCAGCGAGTGGCGGGATCCGTCCGGCACGGTCACCATCGTCAACCTGCCGTACCACCGGCACTGGATCGGTCGGCCACTGTCCGAATTGGAGGCCGCGGTGGGCGTGCACGCCGCGTTCGTCGTGCGGTTCGGCCGGGGGCTGCTGCCGTCGTCCGAGACGGTGGTGCAGGATGGCGATCTCGTCTACGCCTCGGTGCTGTCCCGGGACATCCACGACGTGGCCGACAAGGCCGCGATCTCGCCGGTGGACGGTCTGTGATGCGCATCGCCATCGCCGGGACCGGGTCGGTGGGTCGTTCCATCGCCGGTGAGGTTTCCGGCGACCTCCCAGAGAGAGCACACTGATGCGCATCGCCATCGCCGGGGCCGGGTCGGTGGGTCGTTCCATCGCCGGTGAGCTTGTCGAGAACGGCCATCAGGTCATGCTCATCGACCGGGACCCGGAGGCGATCAAGCCGGGCCGGATCGAGGCCGCCGAATGGGTGCTCGCGGACGCCTGCGAGGTGGCCCTGCTGGAGGACGCCGGCCTGCAGACCTGCGACGTGGTGATCGCCTGCACCGGGGACGACAAGGTGAACCTGGTGGTCGCCCTGCTGGCCAAGACCGAGTTCGCCGTTGGCCGGGTGGTCGGCCGGGTGAACGACCCGCGCAACGAATGGCTGTTCACGGACGCGTGGGGGGTGGACGTCGCCGTGTCCACCCCGCGCATCCTGGCCGCGCTGGTCGAGGAGGCGGTCTCGGTCGGCGACCTGGTCCGCCTGTTCACCCTGCGGCAGGGCCAGGTGAACCTGGTCGAGGTCACCCTGCCGCCGACCACGAGCATCGCCGGGCGGCCGGTGCGCGACCTGAAACTGCCCCGGGACGCCGCCCTGGTGACGATCCTGCGCGGCGGCCGGGTGATCGTGCCGCAGCCGGACGAGCCCCTCGAACCCGGGGACGAGCTGCTGTTCGTGGCGTCCACCGAGGTGGAGAGCGAAGTCCGCGAGGCCCTTCGGTAGGCAGCAACGCGGCGCTCAGGAGGGTCGGCCGTCGCCTCCGGAGCCGGGCCGGCCCGACTGCCGCAGGTGGGTGATGCGTTCCCGCCACGTCAGCCCCTCCGGCCAGGTGCCCCGGGCCACGATGAGCACGCTGGCCGCGATGGCGACGATGAACAGCGGGTAGCCCATGATCAGCCGGAACGCGGCCAGCCAGCCGACCTGATCGGTGTCGTACAGGTAGTTCTGCACCAGGTACCGCAGGCCGAACACCACGACCCAGACGAACGTCGCCCAGTCGTACTTGCGGACCAGGGCCCGGTCCTTGCGCCAGGCCACCCCGCGCCCGTTGATCGCCTCCCAGATGACGCCGATCAGCGGCCACCGGACGACGATCGACAGCAGCAGGGCCCCGCCGTACAGCAGGTAGCTCCAGATGCCCAGCAGGAAGTAGCCCTTGGCCGAATCGGTGCGGTACGCGATGTATGCGGCGATCCCCACCCCGAACAGGCCGCCGACGGCCTGGGTGACCGGGCGCTTGCGGGCGATCCGCAGACCCGCGATCACGACGGCCGCGGCGACTGCGGCGCCGATGCCCCAGCCGAGCCCGCCGATCATGTTGGCGACGATGAAGACCACGACGGGCAGACCGGAATCGACCATGCCCATGACGCCGCCCATCTGGTCCCAGATGGTCGGCATCGGTGTGCGGTCCGGTTCGGATGGTGCGGTCGGCGGTTCGACCGATGGCGACACCTCGGCCGCCGGACGGTACGGGTCGGAGTCGGACTGCGTCACGCCGACTTCTCCCCCGACCGGCTCGCGGGGCGGGTGGCCCGCCGTGCACTCACGCGTGTGCCGGGAGCAGGTCGTAGTCGGGGTTGTAGATCACCTTGCGACCGTCCCGGATGGCGACCCGGCCCCGCACCTTCACGGTCCGCCCGGGCTCGATGCCGGGGATGGACCGGCGGCCCAGCCAGATCAGCTGGACCCCCTCGGTGCCGTCGTAGAGCTCGGCCACCAGCGTCGCCAGCGAATCGGTCGGGCGCAGGTCGACGTACCGCAGCCGGCCCTGCAGGATGACCCGCTCGCCCTGACAGCAGATCTGTGCCCGGACCGCTCCGGAGGCATCCGCCTCGCCACTGAGCCGGTCTGCATCGACCTCGTCGTCGTCCCGGCTGAGCTTCTTCAACCAGGTGGAGAAGGTTCCGCCCATGGCCGTCCCTCCTGTCCGTCGCCGATGGTGTCGTCCGTCCCGCCGGCGGGTACCACGACCACCTCGCCGGTATCGAGGGTAACCCCGGTGCGGGGACCCGCGCCCCGGGCGAGCACCGCCCGCACGTCCGGCGGCCGATACCCGGGGCCCTTGAGCACCTTGCCGTCCGCGCGTCGCACCGGCCGGCCGTCGGCACCCAGCTTGGTCATGTTCGACGCGTGCACCTCGTCCAGCACGGCATCCAGGTCGATGCCGTACACGTGCGCGGTGCCGTAGGCGACGTACACGATGTCGGCGAGGGCGTCGGCGACGCCGACCACGTCCCCGGCGCGGGCGGCTTCGGCCAGCTCACGGACCTCCTCGTCGATCAGGGCCTGCCGCAGACTCACCTGATCCGGGCCGATCGCGGCCGTCGGTTCGTGCCGGATCGGCAGCCCGTACGCCCGGTGGAAGTCCCCCACCTGTCCGCGGGCCCGGCTCGACCCGGAACGTCCGTCGAGCTCGGTGTCGTCGATCACCGGCTCCATGTCAGATCCTCCTGCCGATCGGCACCACGGCACGCGGCACGATCAGACGCAGTCCACGCACACCAACCGACCACCGTTGTCGGCGGCGAGCCGGCTGCGGTGCTGGACCAGGAAGCACACCGAACAGGTGAACTCGTCGGCCTGCTTCGGGATGACCTTGACGGTCAGTTCCTCACCCGAGAGATCGGCCCCCGGCAGCTCGAAGCTCTCCGCGGTGTCGCCCTCGTCGACGTCCACCACCGAGGACTGGGCCTCGTTGCGTCGAGCCTTCAGTTCTTCCAGCGAATCTTCGGATGGTTCGTCGGACTCGTTCCGTCGTGGAGCGTCATAGTCGGTAGCCATTTTCTCTTTCCTTACCCCAGGAGTAACCCCGGGTTGCACTTGCTCCGTTCACTGCGACCCAGGTAACGCATTCGAGGCCCGTTTTGTGCCCACTGCGGCCACGATCACGTCCCCGTCACGGCACCTCGCGTCCTTGACACACCCGCGACATCACCGCCCGCCGGAGGATCACCATTGACCCCGGGCGTTCCGATCGGCGCGCGCAGAGTAGCCGATACCCGCCGTCCGGTCGAGCGCGGGCCTGGTCACATCTCGGCGTGGCTTTACCCTGGTTCCATGCCGCGGCGGACATGATGGCGCCAGTCGCTGCCCGGACGACGGGTCAGCCCGGCGTGCGCACACCCGATTCGCGGCGTGCACCACCGGTCACGGTCATCGGGGCCCGTCGGCAGTCATGGACAGGAAGGTCACTTCAGCGGTGAGTCTCGCATCCGCACCGGATCGGTACCGTCGGCGTCGGTACTGGCCGATTCTGATCGTGCTCATCGTGCTGCTCGTTCTCGGCCTGATCGTGTGGTTCCCGAGCCTGCGGTCCAGTGCCGCGGACAGCGGCGCGTGCAATGCGCCCGGGCCCGCGCCGGTACGGACGGCGCCGACGACCCGCAGCAGCGCGGCCGGGTCGGGGACCGACACGGCCCCGGCCACCGGCGATGGCACGCCGGCCGCGACCACGACCGAGGGGGCCCCGGCGGCGACCCCGACCGAGACGACGCCGCAGATCGTCACGTCGCTGGGCGCCTACGCCGACCACGAGAGCCTGGCCAACGTCCGGCCGGCGAACCCGTCGACGATCCTGCTGACCGTGTTCAACTCCAGCACCGTCCGCGGGCAGGCCAAGGCCGTCGCGGACGAGCTGCGGGCGGCCGGCTTCGAGTCCATGCTGGCCAGTGGGAACGATCCGCTCTATCCGGCCTCGGACCTGGGATGTGTGGCCCAGATCCGATTCGGCCCGGCCGGCGCCGCGGCCGCCCGGACCGTGCTGCTCGTCACCCCCTGTGCGCAACTCGTCGTCGATTCCCGGGTCGACGACTCGGTCGACCTCGCGCTCGGCGGCCGGTACATCTACGACTCAGTCGGCCAGGACGTCAAGGATCAGCTCAAGGCAATCAAGGACGCGGCGACGCCACCTGCCGTGATCGAAGGTCAGACCGCAGCGGCCCGGCCGCTGCCGCCGATCCCCGCGCTGCCGACGGCCGCCTGCTCCACCTGACGGGGCCGACCCACTCCGTCCCCGCGGCACGCCGCGGCGGAAGATCGGGATCGGGCTGCCGGTACGGAATCGAATCAGTACGATTTGCGCACCAGGCCGTCCGGCGCCCCCGTCGGGCGGCAATACGGTCGACCCCGATCAGCGAGGAGCTCGCGTGTCCACCACAGCGCCCGACACGGCATTCGGCATCGACATCGGTGGCACCGGCATCAAGGGCGGCGTGGTCGACCTGCGCGGCGGTGTGCTGATCGGCGATCGGTTCCGGCTGCCCACCCCGCAGCCGGCCACCCCGGGCGCGGTCGCCGCGATCGCCGGCCAGGTGGCCGCCCACTTCGACTACAGCGGCCCGTTCGGCGTTGACTTCCCCGGCGTGGTCCTCGACGGGGTGGTGCAGACCGCCGCCAACGTGGACAAGAGCTGGATCGGCACCTCGCTCAAGGACGCGATGACGCCGCAACTCCCCGGCCCGGTCACCGTCCTCAACGACGCCGACGCCGCCGGGCTGGCCGAGGCCCGCTACGGCGCCGGCCGCGGCCGACGGGGCCTGGTCATCGTCGTCACCTTCGGAACCGGAATCGGCATCGCCCTGGTCAACGACGGCAAACTGGTCCCGAACGCCGAACTGGGTCACATCGAGCTGGACGGCCACGACGCGGAGACCAAGGCGGCCGCCTCGGCCCGGGAGCGGGACGGGCTGAGCTGGGAACAGTGGGCCAAGCGCGCGTCCAAGTACCTGCGCGTCCTGGAGAACCTGCTCTGGCCGGAGCTGTTCATCCTCGGCGGTGGCATCTCCAAGAAGCCGGAGAAGTGGGTACCGCTGCTGCGCAACCGGACGCCGACGGTGGTGGCCCAGCTGATCAACAATGCCGGCATCGTCGGCGCGGCGCTGGCGGCCAGCGAGGCCGAGCGCGATTCGGTGGAATCGCCCGCCGAATCGACCCAGTCCCTCGTCCTGGACTGACCAGACCGGGTTCGGTGCCCGCTTCGGGCTCGTTTTGGTTCGCTTTCGGTCCGCGCCGGGATGGGTCGCAGTTACACTGGAGCGGTCGCTTTCCGGCAGGACCACGGTCTCGAGTTCGGATCCGCCGCGTCGGTCAGCTCTGCTGCACATCGGCGTGGGCGGGTTGCGAACCGCCAGTTCTATGCGGCTCGTTGACGCGAAAGGGCATCAGTGGCAGGCGCAGCAATCTCTCCCAGTTCGACCCGACCCCGGCACACGACCCCCGGGGGTGCTCCCGAACCGGTCGCCAAATCGGTGCCGGATCCTCAGGATCAAGCCATCGACACCAACGGTCCGGAGGCCCCGGAGGACGAGTTGATCGGCGGCGTGGACGTCGAATTGATCGACGTCGACGAGGCCGGTGACGAGGCCCCCGCGGCCGCGGGCGACGTCCTGGTGGTGGGCGTCGTCGAGGTCGTCGAGCTCGACGACGAGGACGACGAGGAGGAAACCGCCGCACCGGCGGTGACCAAGGCCAAGCCGGCCGGCAAGGACGGCGCGCCGGACAAGCCCGGCGAATCCGAGGACTTCACCTGGGACGACGAGGAGGAGTCCGAGGCGCTCAAGCAGGCCCGCAAGGACGCCGAACTGACCGCCTCCGCGGATTCCGTCCGGGCCTACCTCAAGCAGATCGGCAAGGTTGCGCTGCTCAACGCCGAGGAGGAGGTCGACCTCGCCAAGCGGATCGAGGCGGGCCTGTACTCCGCGGAGCGAATGCGCCAGTTCGAGGAGGCGGGGGAACGCCTGCCCAACCAGATGCGGCGTGACCTGCGCTGGATCAAGCGGGACGGCGAGCGCGCCAAGAACCACCTGCTCGAGGCGAACCTGCGGTTGGTCGTCTCCCTGGCCAAGCGGTACACCGGCCGCGGCATGGCGTTCCTGGACCTGATCCAGGAGGGCAACCTCGGACTCATCCGGGCCGTCGAGAAGTTCGACTACACCAAGGGTTACAAGTTCTCCACCTACGCCACCTGGTGGATCCGGCAGGCCATCACCCGCGCCATGGCCGACCAGGCCCGCACCATCCGCATCCCGGTGCACATGGTCGAGGTGATCAACAAGCTCGGCCGCATCCAGCGCGAGCTGCTCCAGGACCTGGGCCGCGAGCCCACCCCCGAGGAGCTCGCCAAGGAAATGGACATCACCCCGGACAAGGTGCTGGAGATCCAGCAGTACGCCCGGGAGCCCATCTCGCTCGACCAGACCATCGGCGACGAGGGCGACTCGCAGCTCGGCGACTTCATCGAGGACTCCGAGGCCGTCGTCGCGGTCGACGCCGTGTCGTTCACGCTGCTGCAGGATCAGCTGCAGGCCGTCCTGCAGACCCTGTCCGAACGGGAGGCCGGCGTGGTCCGGCTGCGCTTCGGCCTGACCGACGGCCAGCCGCGCACCCTCGACGAGATCGGGCAGGTCTACGGGGTCACCCGCGAGCGCATCCGGCAGATCGAGTCCAAGACCATGTCCAAGCTGCGGCACCCGTCGCGCTCCCAGGTGCTGCGCGACTACCTGGAGTAGACCGCCCGTGGCTCTCACGGAGTTTGTGCAGGTCACAGGCCCTGTGGGAGCCTTGGACGGGACGAGCGTAGCACCGTACAGCGCTCCCACTCAAGATATCGGTTACGATTGGTTCCATGCCGCCTGCGGAACCGCCCGATCTGGCTACCCTGCTGCCCTCCTGGCAACTGGCGCTGCGTGCTGAGCGGAAGTCCCCGCAGACGGTCAAGAGCTACTCCGACGGCGTCCGTCGCTTCCTCGCCTGGGCCGAGGAGACTGGCACCCCGGCCGTGCTGGACAAGCCGACCGTGAATGCCTTCGTCGTCGACTTGATCGATCAAGGCGCTGAGGGCGCCACCGTCCGGTCCCGGCAGCTCGGCGTCCGCCGGTTCTCCGCATGGCTGGCCGAGGAGGGCGAGATCCCGGCCGACCCGCTCCTAGGGATCAAGCCGCCCAAGCTCGACCAGAAGACCATCCACCCGCTGGACGAGGATCAGATCAGGGCGCTGATCAAGGCGTGCCAGGGCACCGACTACCGGGACCGGCGGGATGAGGCGCTGGTCCGGTTCCTGGTGGAGACCGGCACCCGGGCCGGTGAGGTGGTGGCGCTTCAGGTCGCCGACGTCGACCTGAACAAGGGCATCGCTGTCGTCCGCCGGGGGAAGGGTGCCAAGGGTCGACTGGTGCCGTTCGGCTCGCAGACCGCCCGGTCGATCGACCGGTACATCCGGGTCCGCCGGACGCATCGGCTGGCCGACTCCCCCGCGCTCTGGCTCGGCGACCGCAACCGCGGCGGCCTGTCGTACTACGGCCTGCACTGGGCGCTCAAGGGCCGCGCGGCCACCGCTGGGATCGAGGGATTCCACCCGCACCGGTTACGCCATACGATGGCCGACCGGTGGCTCTCGGCGGGCGGCTCCGAGGGTGGTCTGATGAGCGTCGCGGGGTGGTCGCAGCCGGACATGCTGATGCGGTACACCCGAGCACGAGCATCCGAACGGGCTGCCGCGGAGGCGCGCTCACTCAATCTGGGGGACATCTGATGGACGGACCGTGGCAGCGCATCGCACGCATCCGCTGCCCGCACGACCACCTGGTCGGCGCCGAGGTGTGGACGAACGGCCCGACGGTCGTCGAGCGTCGTGCCGGCTCGCCGGCACCCGACGCGTTCGGCGAGAGCGCGCAGAGCTGGTGCATGGACGCTGGGCACGGGTGGGAGATCACGCCGCGGGACCGGGCGCGCATCGCGGCGGCCCGTGACGACTACGCGGCGCACCGGGCCAGGTGGTCGACGGCGGCCGGCCTCGCGCGGTTCACGCCGTGGGCCGGGGACGACATCAACGTCCACGCGAAGCGAACACTTGATCGAACAGCGCTAATGCCGTAGGATTAGAGGACAAGTTCGACTCCATGCCTACGCGGACACCCGGTGCAAGACGGCGGTGTCACCTCGGGGTGCCAGGCGGCTCCGGCAGATGAACGACCCTTGGAAGGTCCTGCCGCCATGCCCGCACCACCGTCTGAGCGTTCCCTCGCGGCCTCAATCGCCGCGCACGAGTCCTGGGCGCACACGCCCGACCGTTCCGCCCGTACAGCGCCCGCCAGGGCCGCCCTCGATGCCAAGTTCGAGGCCCTGGCCGACCCCGATGGCGTCCTACTGCCACACGAGCGCGCCCGCCGGGCCGAGCATCTCCGCCGGGCACACTTCCAGCGGCTCGCCCTCGCTTCGGCACGCTCGCGGAGGCGTGCCCGGGAGCTGACCGACGAGGCCGCGCGCGCCGAAGCGGCCATCGCTGAGTTGGGCGAGTCCGATGTCGTCGCCTGAACCGAGCCCGGCCCGGGTCGACAATGCCCAGTACGTGGGCATGCTCAGGCGCGTGGGGCTGTCCGAGGACCAGGCCATCGCGGTTCTGCTCCACGAGGGCCGCATCGACCCGTACGGAGCGACCAGGGCACGCCAGCAGTACGCGGCGGCACCGGAAGCGCCATCGTTCGGTCCGGGAAAGTGAAAGGGCCCCGATTCCCTGATCGGAAACCGGGGCCCTCTCCGCTGGGGATGAAACCCTGCTCATCGGACTTTCGCCCGGCACCACTGGCATACGCCGAACCACGCCACCCACTCCCCATAATCCTACCCGAAAGGAGCGCGTGACACAATGACACATGGCACGGTGGCGCGTTCTCGACGGGCACCACGGAAAACGGCGGGCGACTTCATTGTCGACCGAATCGACGCGGCGGCCCGTGAGCGAATCGGCCGGTCGCCTGGTGCATCGGCCATTCTGAAACGCGCCGTTTATCAGGCCTACGCGCGTTTCAGCGACCACCACGGCCTCACCTGGGTATCGGACCGCAACCTGGCCGCCCGGGTCGGATGCTCGCGGCCCGAGGTCCAGGCGGCCCGCGGTGCGCTGATCGACGACGGACTGATCGAGCCGACCGACGATGTTCCGGCCGCCGCGCGGGGGCGCGGGAAGGCCTGGAGGCTGCCGAAAATCGCCGCACAACGGCCGACCGACGGCAGGGTTGTTGGCACGGCTGACGGCAGGGTTGTTGGCAGGGTTGTTGGCAGGGTAAATGTGCCCTTGACCTGCGACGATTCTGCGCAAGGGGAAGGGGAAGGGGAAGACGTAGTCTTCCCCGACCCGTACCCTGCGCGTTCCGCTACGGCTTCCGCTGGCGCTACAGCCTCCGCGGAACGCTCCGGGTGGACACCCTCGTCGACGCCAAGCGTGCCAGCCGAGTTCGGATTCACGCCGCCAGGCTCAAATGCGGTGGCGCACACCTGGCCGAGCGGATGGAAGACCTGGGTTGACCATGGACGGTGGATGTTCGTTCAGAACAAGGAGCCGGTCACGGCCGAGCTGGCAACGACCGCGGCGGCAGTGTTCGACTCGATTGCCGCGCGCTTCCCGAGCCTGAAGATCAGCGATGGCGGCCGGCCATTGTCCCGCGGATTCCGCTTGCCTGACGACGTCGACCCGATTTCGGTCCGCGACGTGATCAGTGAGGCGCTGAACCCTGCTCCGCGTGTTCTGATGGAAGGCTCGTCGGAAACGATCGCACTCCGAATGGGAGACATCGTCAGGCACGAGAAGTTCGACGTCGGAGAAGTGATCGACTTTTCGCAGCGCGGCGCCGTGCGGATCGACTGCGACGAGGACGGCATCCACACCGTCAACGCCGAACGCCTCGTGTTCGTGGATCGCCCGTGACGAAATCGCCCACGGGATCACATCAGCGGCGGCCCGAAATGCCGCCAGCGACAGAATCAGGGCCGTCTACGGCCCACGCACCGCGTTGCCGACAACCCGGCTTCGTCGAGCGTCCGGCATTCCGCATCTGCACCGAGTGTGGATGCGTCCAGCGCAAACCCGGAAGGACCCGCGCATGACCCACAAACCAGCCTGGCCCACCCACCTCGCCACCGCTGTGGCCGCGCTCGCAAACGATCAGCGCGCCACCCTCGCGGCCTGCGCCCGACTGAACGCGGCGTGCCGCGAGGGCGAACGGGAAGGCGCCTTCTGGCTCAGTGTCGCCCGGCTGCTGGAATCGGCCGACGTCGACTCAGCGGCGGCCGTTCGACCAGCGGCGGCCAACATGAGCGTCGACACGCGGCACGCACTGGCGAACGCGCTGCACGCCGCCCGGAACCTCCTGGCCATCGCCAGTCCTGCCGTCGCGGACTTCTGGGACGAGATTCTGTTCACCGTGCGATTCGCCGGCCAGCGGGTCGCCGCGTGACCGCCCGCGAGAAGCGGCCGGTGCCGGAAGACCAGGCGAGGCGACGCCGAACCGGCCGGCCGGCCCGCGAGGACACACCCGCGGTGGCCGAGACACCGGCCGAGCCCCAGAAGCTTCCGCCCTGGGTGCCAGTGCATCCGACCGTGCCCGACTGGAAGGACATGGACTGGTGACGGATCAGATGACCCTCGCTCGGGCGGTGGCCCGACTCGACGACATCGAACGCACCGGCTTCGCCAACGGAGCACGCATCAACGCGGAGTCTCACGGACCCCGTGGCCGGCGATTCTGGCTCAGCCTGGCCGACATGCTGGACGACCCGAGTTCGGCCGCTGACGACGCGCTCAGAGCCGCGGCGGCCGACATGAACGAGCGGGCCCGCGAGGTCAGCGCGCGACTGTTCACGCAGCAACGGAACGTGGCGGTCGAGGAAGGCCGACACATAATGGCCGAGGTATTGAATGAAGTATTCTGCCTACTTTTCGAGGTAAGTAGCGAGCAACGTGCAGCATTCGAGGCGGTGCGCAATTCGTTCCATCCGCCTTGCGAAAAGCCGGGGTAATGTGGAAAGATAGAAGAGTCACGGGAACGATGCTTCGGGGATGCTGCATCGGGGAACGTGGGGGCTGGCGCCGATGCGCCTGGCGGGTCGAAAGGTCCGCGAGGCGCATCGCCGGCCGAAGGCATGAAGGTTCGGCAGCACGCAATGCACCGACCAGGATTGCCCAGCAGTGCGCGAGGGTCGCGTCCGGCAGGAAGAAAGCCACCGGACAGATGCGAGTCCCCGTGAGCGCCGAGAGGTTGCAGCGGCCCGGCAGGTAGAAAACCACCGGTAGACGCGCAATTCATGCGGCGAAATCGAAACTCTTACTTTGTGCTGCTCGAAGAATTCGAGTATTCAGCGCAGAGTGATTCAGTGCACCACATTCGCAGAACGGAAACACACAATGAGCTGGGTACTTCTCGACCACCTGAGCGAGCAGATGAAGGGCCTTTCCACGCGGTCCCGGGCCATCCTGGACAAGGCCGACGCGACAAAGCGCGAGCTGACCCCCGCGGAGGCCACCGAATTCGACTCGATCACGAACGAGATGCGGGAAGTCGCGGCCCGCCGCGACGAGATTCTCGCCGAGATGCGTCAGCATCAGGAGATTGCCTCCGCGATGGAGCGCGCCGGCCTGCCCCTCAACGTCGGCAACGACCCGAGCCGCACCGGCCACCACAGCGCCCGGACCAGCCAGCGAGCGACCGAATGGTCCAGGGAAGACGGCCGCAGCGCCGTCGTGGCGCCCGAGCAGCGGTTCGGTGACCACCCGGTGGTCGCGGAGTACGCGCAGCGCCACGCGGCGGCCGAGAAGCCGATCACCGAGGCTCACGGCGGGCTCGGACCGTACCTGCGGGCCCTGTCGACCACCGGCGCCTCCGCGGTCATCCCGACCTATTGGGCCAACGACATCATCGACCGGGCTCGGAACGCCGCCGCGGTGCTCCAGGCCGGTGCGCAGATCGTCCCCATGGAGTCCAAGGTGCTCCAGATCGGCCGACTGACCGGCGACCCGACCGCCCGGTTCCGCACCGAAGGCTCGACCATCACCCCGGCCGATCCGACCCTGGACAACGTCACCCTGACCGCCACCACGCTGTCGGCGCTCGTCGTCGCCAACATGGAATGGTTCCAGGACGCCGAGAACTCGTCCAGCATCGTCGCCGACGCCATCGGGAAGGCGATCGGCCTCGAGCTGGACCTGGTCGCCCTGTTCGGCGGGATGACCACCGGCGCCGAGGTGGGCGCCACCGGCCTGAACCGCACCCTCGGGTCACCAAACCCGACCGGTGGCGTCCTGGCGTCCCTGCTGGCGTCTGCGTCGTCCAGCGTGCTCGGTGGCGCGACCAACGGGACGGTGCAGACCACCGGGTCCTACTGGTCCGAGATTGTCCAGACCGTGACGCAGCCGACCTTGTACAACGAGACGCCGAACGCGGTGGTCTGGCCGGCCCAGCTCGCGCAGAAGTACGCGAACGCCTACGACACCACCGGCCAGCCCCTGCGGCGGCCTTCCGTCCTGGATGGCGTCCAGACCCTGGTGAGCAACCAGATTCCGACCAACCTGACGCAGGGCACCGCCACCACCCAGATGACCGACGTGTTCGCCGGCGACTTCACCAAGCTGCTGATCGGGCAGCGGATGGGCATCACCATCCAGACGCTCACGGAAAGATATGCGGAAAATGGCCAGGTGGCCTTCGTCGCTCACTGGCGCGGCGACGTCGCCCTCGCTCGGCCGCGGGCGTTCTCGGCCTGGCGCTTCCTGAAGAACACCTGATCGCGGTGGCAGCCGTCACGGCATCGACGACCGCCCAGGCCTTGCCGCCTGGGTGGGTCGACGTTCAGAACCTCGGCGCGGTTGACGTGTACTTCGACTACGACCCGGGCGTCAGCAGCTCGACGGGCATCAAGATCACGCCGAATGGGGTTTACACCCGGCCGTGGTCGAACCTGTTCGGCATGCTGGGCTACGTCCGCGCTGCGAGCGGCACGGCCGACTTGCGGGTCACGGTGGCGGGCTGATGACGTCGTTGCTTTCCTGACCAAATGAATGAATTGAATTGTGGGTTAAGCTCACCGTCGGGAATCCTTTCGCCCGAAATAGAAACGGAATGCAAAGGCCGGCCATGATGGGGCTGACACGCACCGAGTCGGACCTGCCAACAATTCAATTCGCCCGAGGAAATGCACCGCATTGCAGTGCGGGTGC
>NZ_JBGAKE010000028.1:0-75068 GCF_044224575.1 Nakamurella sp. | reverse complement strand
ACGATCTCGACCGCCTCGGCGTGCGAACCGTGGTTGTAGTAGGTCGCGTTCGGGACCTCGCCGCCCGAGTACCCGACCCGGGTGCCGATCACCCCGGGCTGCCGCCGGATCAGGTCCTGCATCCCCCAGAAACAGCCGCCCGCGAGGATGGCGGTCTGTGTCGAAGCCATGGTGGCTCCTCTCGTCGTGGTGTGTGCACTTCGTTGCCACCGATCACAACACGACGGCGGCGGGCCGGATTCCGCGTGTCAGCATTCCGTAAGGTCTGGCCCGCCGGACACCCGCGCCGCCTGGCCTCACCGGTTCGCGGTGTGCACGGTCCGCGCGGTCTGGATCTTGGCGCCGTCGCCCTGACGCAGGTCGAAGTGCATCAGGTCCTTGGCCCCCGGGTAGGTGCCGCCCCAGGTCAGCCCCGCTCCGGTCAGGGCCAGCACGACCGACCGGTCCAGGTCGAGGAACCCCTCCGCGGGCGGCTTGTGCTTGTCGAAGTCGCCGCCGGCGGACAGGTCGGTGTGGTCCTGCTCGATCTGCTCGAGCCAGCCCGCGACGTCGGCCGGCTCACCTTTCGCCGCGGTGTGCCCGGTGACCGCCGTCGTCAGCGCGGCCCGGTTCGCCGGATCCCGGTAGGACAGGTAGGTCTTCAGCGCGTCGGACGCCGCTTTGAGCGCGGTGAACGATGCGGCCGCGTCACCCGGGTTGGTGGTCACCTCGGTCGGCGTGCCCAGCACCAGCCCGGTGGCCCGGCGGATCACGTCCGGCGCGAACTTGCCGGCGTTGCCGATGAACGGGTTGCCCTTGTAGTTCAGGTCGACCGCCAGGCCGAAGGTGTGCATGCTCAGGCTGGTGCCGCCGACCGCCTTGGCCGGCTGCCGCAGGTCGCTGGTCGAGGCGTACATGTTCAGCGTTCGCCCCAGGTCCTGGGCGGTGGCCCGGCCCGGGTTCACCGTCGCATCGTTGACCAGCGCCGTCTCCGCCGTGGTCAGCCGGCCGGCCAACGACTTGTGCACGCGCAACTGGATACCCAGGAAGGTGCCCTGCTGGACGTCGCCGAACCACTGGGCGACGGTGCCCAGGCCGGCGTCGGCGATGACCTCGTCGACGTCCTGCCGGCCCAGCGCCCGGTTGGTGGTCTCCACCCGGTCCTTGAGGGTCCGCAGATTGGCCAACTCCGTGTCCTCCCCGGGCTTGAGCTTCTTCCGCTTCTCGGCGGCGGTGAGCTTGGTCAACCGGCGCAGCGCGGCCTTGGTCAAGGCGGTCCGATCCGCCTGCCGCGCATCGGCGGTCGAGCCGGCCAGCAGCGACTTGTCGTCGGCGGTGAGCGCGTATTCGGTGGCGGCACCGTTGGCCTTCCACGCCGCCCGCTGGACGGGCACGGGCGCCGCCACGCCGGGGTGGGCGGGCACCCGCCGGACCGGGCTGACGTCAGGACTGCCGGCCGACAGCTTCTGGACCGGCGCCGGCGCCGGCGGGGGCCGGCTGCCGGTCGACCGGCCGGCCGCCTTGGCCTTGAGTTGCTCCTTGGCCGCCTTGGCCTTGCGCTGCTTCTCGGCCTGCGCGGCCCGCCACGCGGCGACCTCCTTCTGCCAGGCGGCCAGCCGCTTGCCACCCTGGATCGGGTCGTACGCGCGGCCCCGGTCGACCGTCGGGTCGAGCGAGGCCCGCAGGGAGTCGGCCAGCGACCCGGCCTCCTGCGCGCCGCCCTGGCCGCCGCTGATCACGTGCTCGTGGTTCACCCCGGCCGCGGTCACCTCGACGAACCGGAACAGGTCGCGGACCCGCACCGCGGTCGGGTTCGCGCCGTCCGGGTCCCGCCACTTCGCCGGGACCGATGCCAGCGCGGATTCCAGGCGTTGGGCGGCGGCCTGGTACCGGGCCCAGTAGCTGCCACGGGTGGCGAAGTAGCCGCGGAACTTGGGCGACGCCGCGATTGCCGCCGGTGCGGTGGCGTCGCTCTTCGTCGACGTCGCCAGTCCCCGGACCAGGCCCTCGATCCAGCCCGTCACCGACTCGATGCCCTCGGCGTCGAACAGCACGACGACGTCGGAGGGCTGCATCGGCGCCTTGCCCTTGGCCGGGGGCGGCAGCTTCGACCGGTCGGTCCCGCGGATGTCACCGCCCGTCACCTTGGGGGCGACCTGCGTGCTCCCGCCGCCACTGTGCCCGGACACCACGATGGTGAAGTCCTTGATCGACTTGAGCGCGGGGACGTGCGCGAACACGTCCTGCAGGTAGTCGAAGGTGGGGACGTTGCCGAAGTCGGACGGGCCGCGGCCCTGCGCCAGGACGGCCACGATCTGCGGGCCGGTTGCGCCGCGCTCCCGGGCGACCGCACCGATCTGCTGCTCCCAGTGCTCCTGATCGACGTCCCGGACCGTGCCCTTGGCACCCTGCGACGACGTCGGGCCGCCGGTGGCCACGGTGTAACCGGCGTAGGGGTCCTGGGCGTCGCTGCCGGACCGGAAACCCCAGCCGTGGAAGTGCAGCACCACCTGGACCGGCCGGTCGGCGGCGACCTGCTCCGGCATGATCACCACCGCGGTGTTGTCCGGGCTCTGCTTGGTCATCGTGGCCTCGGCGCTGGTCCGCTTGCCGTAGCTGCCGGCGAAGCCGCCCGTCACCCCGTACGTCAGCCCGGTCACCACGAGGCGGGTGGTGCCGGTGCCGGCGATCTTCTGGCCACCCGCCCGGGTGTAACCCTGCGGGTCATCGGCCTGCTCGAGCGGAGCCCGCTGCACCATGCGCCCGGCGGCGAGCAGCGAACTGACCGCGGAGTTGCCGGCCCGCTGCTGCAGCGCCAACGCCGATCGGGAGGTCAGGGATTCGACGCGAGGGTCGGACGCCCGGTCGCGGCCGGCCGGCGGCGCGGCGACGGCCCGTTGCCCGCGGGGACGGGGCGTGTCCGCGTGGGTGTGTCGCATCCCCATCACACCATTGAGCGACGGCCGGCGCCGGATCGGCACAGGACTTGGTCCGTACTTGCGGGCAGTTCGCACTGCCCTTCGGGGCACGTCGGCCGGCGCCGGACCCGGGTCCGTAGGGTCGGCACAATGAGCACCGTCATCGACCCCCAGGGCCGGCCCGAGCCGCCGATGGCCGCCGGTGAGGTGGCCACCTTGCTGGGCTTCCTGGAATTTCAGCGGGCCACGCTGGCCTGGAAGTGCGCGGGTCTGCATGCCGACGACCTCATGATGCCGCTCAAGCCGTCGTCGATGACCCTCGGCGGGATGATCACCCATCTCGCCTGGGTGGAGGACTACTGGTTCACCTGCGTGCTGCTGGACCGTCCGACCCCGCCGCTGTGGGAGGAGGTCGACTGGGACACCGACCCGGACTGGGACTGGCGGATCGCCGACGAGCACGTCCCGGCGGACCTGCACACCTGGTGGGCGCAGGCCAAGGACCGGTCCCGGGCCGTCACCACCGAGGCGCTCAGCGGCGGCGGCCTGGAGTTCCTGGCCCGGCGCCCGCTGCGGGACGGCAGCACGCCGAGCCTGCGCTGGGTGCTGGTGCACATGATCGAGGAGTACGCCCGGCACAACGGGCACGCCGACCTGCTCCGCGAGGCGATCGACGGCCTGACCGGGGAGTAACCGGAACGCCCGGTCGGGGGCGCCGCGGTGCGCGGCGACCCCCGCCGGAGTCCGGTGCGTGCGTGACGCCTCAGGTGAGCTGCCAGAGCGCGGCGGTGAGCAGGAACCCGACGACGCCGCCGATGGTGGTGAGCACGGTCCAGGTCCGCAGGCCGTCCTTGACGGACAGGCCGGTCAGCTTGACCACGATCCAGTAGCCCGCGTCGTTGACGTGGGACAGCGCCAGGCCGCCGGCGCCCATGGCCAGGCAGATCAGCGCGAGCTGGTTCGGGCCGTACCCGCCGGCCGCCACCAGCGGTGCGATGACGCCGGCGGTGGTGACCAGGGCGACCGTGGCGGACCCCTGGGCGGCCCGCAGCACCATGGTGAACAGGAAGGCCAATGCGAGGATCGGCAGGCCGGTCGATTGCAGGGTGGTCGACACGGCGTCCCCGATGTGGGTGGCCACCAGCACCTTGCCGAAGGCGCCGCCGGCGCCGGCGACCAGGATCACCACGGCCACGCCGGGGAGCGCGGAACCGGCGACGTCGCTCAGCGCGGTCAGGCTCCACCCCCGGCGCAGGCCCAGCAGGTAGCCGGCGAGCAACACGTCGATGAGCAGCGCGACGAACGGCGCGCCGACCACGATGAGGATCGAGCGGACGACGTTGCCGTCGGGCAGCAGGCTGGTGGCCAGCGTGCCGGACAGGATCAGCAGGATCGGCAGCAGGATCAGCGCGGCGATCATGGTGAAGCTGGGCGCGGGTCGCTCGGGCAGCTGGTTGACCAGGGTGGTGCTGGCCGCGACCTCCTCGGCCGGGCTCAGCCCGGGGTGGTCGCCGCCCGCGCTGGGCAGGTGATGTCCGGTGGGGGACCCCTCGGCGGCAGTGCCGGGGTGGGCGTTCCAGTCGGCGATGTCCTCGTCGGTGACGTCGAGACCGTAGACCTCGGCGCGGACGTCGTCGGCCATCGGGTAGACCGTGCGGGTCATCCGCATGGCGACGAAGTAGCAGACCAGCGCGACCACGGCGGTGAGCGGGAGTCCCCACATGAGGATCCGGCCGATGTCCGCCCCGAAGACGCCGGCGACGGCCACCGGACCCGGGTGGGGCGGGAGGAAGGCGTGCACCACGAGCATGGCCCCGCACATCGGCAGGGCGAACAGCAGCAGCGGCTTCTTGGCGGCCCGGGCGATGCCGTACGCCATCGGCATCAGGATGATGACGCCGACCTCGAAGAACACGGGGATGCCGAGCAGGAAGCCGGTGGCGGTCAGCGCCAGCGGGGTTCGCCGGTTGCCGAACTTGTTGATCATCCCGGTGGCCAGCGACTGGGCGCCGCCGGACAGTTCGATGATGCGACCGATCATCGCGCCGAGGGCGATGATGACGGCGATGTGCCCGAACACCGAGCCCATGCCGGCCTCGATGGTGCCGACCAGGTCGCCGGGCGAGATCCCGCCGATCAGCGCCACCGCGATGCTGACCAGCACGAGCGCGACGAACGGGTGCATCTTGAACCGCAGGACGAGCACCAGCAGCACGGCGACGCCGCCGGCGGCGAGCAGGAGCAGACCGGTGGGACTCATGACGTGGCCGCCTTCGTGGTGTCGGGGGACAGGATGGTGACCACGGAGGAGTCGTCGTGGGCGCCCAGCCCGGCGGCCTCGGCGATCAGGTACAGCTGCTGGGCGGCCGCGGCCAGGGGCAGCGGCACGTGGGAGGAGCGGCCCACCGAGGTGACGATTCCCATGTCCTTGACGAAGATGTCGACGCGGGACTTCACTTCGGCGCCCCCGGTGTAGGCCTCGATCATGCGGGGCCCGCGGTCGGCGAACATGAACGATCCGGCGGCCCCCTGGGACAGCGCGGCGATCATCACCGCCGGGTCCAGGCCCAGGCCCCGGGACAGCGCGACGGCCTCGGCGGCCGCGGCGATGTGCACGCCGGCCAGGAGCTGGTTGATGGTCTTGAGCGCCTGGCCGTCGCCGGGGCGGGGGCCGACGATGGTCAGGGTCGAGGACAGGTGGTCGAGCACGGGCCGGGCGGCGTCCAGTGCGGCGCCGGCGGCGCCGACCACGATCAACAGGTCGCCCTGGCCGGCCCGGACCGGGCCGCCGCTGATCGGCGCGTCGACGAGCGGATAGCCGGCGGCGTCGAGCTTCTCGGCCAGCTCACGGGCCGCTTCGGGTCCGATGGTGCTGGTCAGGACCACCGGCGCGCCGGCCGGCAGGGTCTCCAGCAACCCGTGCGGGCCGAACAGCGCGGTCTGCGCCTGGGCGTCGTCGCGGACGGCGAGCAGGGCCAGGTCGGCGTCGCGGGCGGCCTCGGCGGGCGTCGCGTGCACCTCGATCCCGCTCTCCCGGGCGGTGGCGCGGCGCGGTTCGTACGGTTCGAATCCGGCGACCCGGAATGTGGTGGCGAGCCGGGTGGCCATGGGTAGGCCCATGGCGCCCAGGCCGATCACGGCGACGGTGGCGTTGTTTTCGGGCATGGCGAAGCGATCCCTTCGGGGGTGGGGGTGACCGACCGGCCCGTGGCCGGCGGCTGGAGATGTGGGTGGTGGCGGGAGGTGTGGTGCGAGCGATCAGGTGTGCCGCAGGGTGGCCACGACGTCGGCCAGCGCGTCGTCGGTGCCGACGTTGCCGGCGAAGACGATGTACGGGATGCCGCGGGCCGGACCCTCGGCGGGTTCCCACAGGGAGACGATGCCGGGCAGCATGGTGCCCCGCGACCAGGCGCGGCGGATGCCCAACCCCTCGGTGGCGGTGTCCGACGAGGTGATCCCGCCCTTGGCCAGGACGAACGACGGGCGGACCCGGCCGACCAGTTCCCGAACCGTGCCGACCAGGGCGGCGCTGACGGTCCGGGCGATGACCAGGCTGTCCGCGGCGTCGCCGCCGGTCACCAGCGTCCGACTCGTGCGGATCACCACGTCGCTGCCGGAATCATTGCGCCGCAACAGTTCCTCAGCCCGCGCGACGACGTCGGCGAGGTGGGCGTCGTGGGTGGCCGGGTCGAGCAGGGTGGGCACGTCGAGTTCGAGTTCGACGATGCCGCCGGCGGCGCGCAGGCGATCCAGCTGACGGGTGGTGAGCCCGACGTGCGAGCCGACGACGATCAGCCCGCGGGTCACCGCCGGACGGGTGTCCTCGGCATCCCCGGTGTCGGCACTGTCGGCCCCGGCGGCATTGTCGGCTCCGGCGGCGGCGGTGATGCGCGCCAGCCGGGCCGCGTCGATGGCCGGGGTCGCGGTCTGCCCGCTGCGAGCGCGGACGAACGACGGGCCGGTCCGGTAGACGAACGTCTTACCCTCGGCCTCCGCGCGCACCAGGGCCAGCGACACCACCCGCAGGTCGGCGTCGTCGGCGGCGTCGACGACCACCGGGCGCCCGCCGGTCAGCTCGGACAGGATTTGCTGGACCCGGTCCGGCCCGCCCTCGCGAATGTCGGTCAGGGTGATGGTGGCGACCTGGTCGCGACCGATGCGGCCGGCCGTCTTCTCCTCGACCCAGTCCCGCAGGTCCGAATGGTGGTAGCCGAAGCTGGCGTCCCGGGCGAACTCGCTGTCGGCGACCGGGATCATGCCCTCGTTCGTGCGCATCCAGTGCACCGAGTCGACCGTTACCCGGCCGGGCTCGATGTACGCGGGACAGATCAGCACCCCGTCGACGTCGACCCCGGTCCTGCCGAGTTCCTCGGTCAGCACATCGGTTTCGAGCGGGTAGTAGCCACGCAGGGTGGAGTCGCCGCGGGACAGGAGCACGTAGGGGACCTGCTCCAGCCGGGCCGCTTCGTCCAGGGCCCGGACGATCTCGCGGTTGCGCTGCGCGGCGTCCGCCTCGGCCAGGCTGCGGGTGTTGGTCAGCACGAAGAAGGCGGTCGTCGGCTGGCGCAGCGCCCACCGCAGGTCCGCCACCGACCAACTGGTCAGGACCGGGAGATCGGCGATGCTCTGCGTGCCGGTGGGATCGTCGTCCAGGACCACGAGCCGGCGGCCGGAATGGATCTCGTCGACGGTGTCCCCGACATCCAGCAGCGGCGGCCGGCCGGCCAGCAGCTGCTCCACCGGGACGGGGCCGGCCGGTTCCGACGGCGATGTGGGGCGAGAGGTGTTCATGGCAGGGCCTTTCCAAGGGTCGCCGAAGACGGCGGTGAACGAATGGGACGAGCGGGCACCCGCCCGGCCGGCGCGGGCGGCGAACCGGTCGATCGGTGCGTGGGGGAGAGCCGGTGGGGTCAGCGACCTTCCGACTCGCGCACGAACTGGCGGAGATCGTCGCGGGTCTGGGCCATGTGGGCCTCCATGGCGTCCCGGGCCAGGATCTCGTCGCCGGCGACCAGCGTTTCCAGGATCGCCCGGTGTTGGGCGATCGCGTTGCGTTGGATCTGCGGTACCGCCGATGTCTGACGACGGGTGTGCACCAACAGGTTTCCGAACGGTTCGAACATGAACGGGACGAACAGGTTGCCGCTCGCCCGCATGATCACGTCATGGAAGGCGATGTCGGCGTCCACGAAGAGGTCGACGTCGCCGGCGTCGGCGCCGTTGACCATCTCGGTCAGGCACGACTCCAGTTCCGCCAGGTCCTCCTTGGACCGGCGGAGGGCGGCAAGCCGGACCGCCCCCACCTCGACCATGGACCGGGCCTCGAGCAGCCGCTCGGACACCCCGGTGGCCGAGCCGCTGGCGGTGATCGAACGGACGATGGCCTCCAGTGACGTCCACACCTCGGGCTTGTTGACGAAGGTGCCGCGGCCGCGATGAATCTCGACCACGTTCTGGGATCGGAGGATGCGCACCGCCTCGCGGACGGTCAGCCGGCTGACACCGAAGATGCCGGCGAGCTCGCCCTCCGGGGGCAGCAACGACTCGACGGGGAACCGCCCGGTGACGACTTCATCGAGCAACCGGTCCGCTAGATCCTCCGGTAGACCCATTCCGGCCTCCTCGCCAGTGAGTACTCAGACATCTGATGTCATGAGCATGAGGGATCAGACATCTGATGTCAAGCCTGGAGGTGGTCGGAATCGGTGGGGTCAGCCGGTGGGCGCCGGTGCGGCATCGGCGGGCTGCTCGCCGCCGTCCACCGGGTCCGGGTGGGCCGTCCTCGCGCGGCGGTCCCGCCGCCGCTGCCGGAACGCCTCGACCAGGTGGTACAGGGTGGGCAGGACGACCAGGGTCAGCACGGTGGAGGAGAGCAGGCCGCCGATCACGACGATGGCCAGCGGCTGCGAGATGAATCCACCGTGCCCGGTGACGCCAAGGGCCATCGGCAGCAACGCGAAGATCGTGGCCAGGGCAGTCATCAGGATCGGCCGGAGCCGGCGGGACGCGCCGTGCTCGACGGCGTCCCGCACCGTCATGCCACCGACCCGGTACTGGTTGATCAGGTCGACCAGCACGATCGCGTTGGTCACCACGATGCCGATGAGCATCAGCACGCCGATCAGCGACGGCACACCCAACGGCACCCCGGTGACGATCTGCAGCAGGATGGCGCCGGTCGCCGCGAACGGGATGGAGATGAGCAGTAGCAGCGGCTGCAACAACGAACGGAACGTCGCCACCATCACCACGTAGACCACCAGGATCGCGACCAGCAGCGCGAGCCCGAGCTGGCCGAACGCCTCGGCCTGGTCGGCCGTGACGCCGCCCAGCTCGGCGGTCACCCCGGTCGGCAGCGTGACCCCGTTCAGCGCGGTCTGCACCGCGGAGTTGGCCGCGCCCAGGTTGTCGCCGGCCGGGGTGACGGTGATCGTCGCGGTCCGCTGCCCGCGTTCGGCGGTCACCGAGACCGGGCCCTGCGCCTGCTGCACGGTGGCCAGCTCGGACAGCTTGACCTGTCCGCGGGCCGTCGGGACGGGTAGATCGGACAGCTCGTCCACGGTGGCCGGCGGGTCGGCGACCGCCTGGTAGACGGTCAGCGACTGGTCGTCGATCGCCACGGTGCCGATTGACGTCGGCTGCAGCGCGGCGCCGACCAGGGTGCCCACCGCCACCTCTGACAACCCCGCGTCGGCGGCCTTCTGCCGGTCGACGGTCACCGCGACGTACGGGCGGGACGCGGACAGGTTGCTGGACACCTGGGACGCCTCGGGCAGCCCGGACAGCGCGTCGACCACCGCCGCATTCGCCGTCGTCAGGTCCTGCTCGGAGCCGGCCTTGATGTCCACCTCGATCGCGCTGTTCCCGCCGAACCCGCCGCCCGCGCCGATGGTGATGCCCTCGGGGTCGCTGATCGACCCGAGCGCGTCCCGAACCTGCTGTTGCACCGCGCTCTGGTCGGCGCTGCCGTCGGTGGTGACCGAGTACCGGATGGTGGTGGCGCCGCTGCTACCGCCGAACGCCGCCTGCAGGGCGTTGCTCGACCGGCCGGCGGTCATCTGCACCGTCTGCACGCCCGGCACCGCGGCGATCGCCGTGCTCGATTCCAGCCCGATGTCCCGCTGCTCGTCCAGGCTGGCTCCGTCGGCGACCTGCTGGGTGACGGTGAAGGTGTTCTGCCCGCTCTGCCCGAGGAAGTTGGTTTTCATCAGCGGGGCCAGCGCGAACGTGCCGACCAGCACCAGGACGGCCAGCACCAGGGTGATCACCGAATGCTGCAGCGTCCATTCGATGATCGGCCGGTAGCCGCGTTGCAGCCGGGTCGGCGGCCCGTCCTCGTCGGGATCGACCGCGGAGAGCGGCTGCTCGTGCCGGCCCCGCCGGCGGCCCCGACCGCCCTGCGGCCGCAGGAACCAGTAGGCCAGCACCGGCACGATGGTCAGCGCCACCAGCAGCGAGGCCAGCAGGGCGATCGTCACCGTCAAGGCGAACGGGCGGAACAGCTCGCCGGCGATGCCGCCGACGAACGCGATGGGCAGGAACACCGCGACCGTGGTGATGGTGGACGCGGTGATCGCGCCGGCGACCTCCCGCACGCCGCCGAGCACGGCGTCGTTGCGGTCCTGCCCGGTGTCCAGGTGCCGTTTGATGTTCTCGATGACGACGATCGAGTCGTCCACGACGCGGCCGATCGCGATGGTCAGCGCGCCCAGCGTGAGGATGTTGAGTGTGTAGCCCGACGCCTGCAACCCGATGAAGGTGATCAGCACCGACGTCGGGATGGAGATCGCGGTGACCAGCGTCGCCCGCACCGACATCAGGAAGACCAGGATCACCAGGATCGCGAACACCAGGCCGAGCAGGCCCTCGGTGGCCAGCGAGTCGATCGACTGCTGGATGAACGGCGCCTGGTCGAAGACGGTGGTGAACGTGACCGGCTGGCCGACCGCGCTTTCCAGTGTCGCCTGCAGGTCGGGGAAGGCGTCCTTGACTGCCGTCGAGACGGCGACGGTGTTGGCGTCGGGCAGCTTGGTGACGGCCACCGTCAGCGCCGGTTGCCCGTTGACGTAGGAGATCGAGGTGACCGGGTTGTCGGTCAGCTCAACGGTGGCGACATCGCCGATCGTGCTGATCTGGGGCGCCTGCTGCTGGCCGCCACCCGATTGACCCCCGCCCTGGCCGGTGCCGGCCTGGGTGGTGGGCAGCAGCGGCAGCGCCGCGATGTCCTGCGTCGAGGTCAGCCGGGTGCCGGTGCTGACGGTCAGGGTCCGGTCGTCCTGGGTGATCTCCCCGCCGGGGAGCAGGATCCCGTTCTGCTGCAACGCGCTTCGGATCGCGCCGGCCGGCAGGCCCGCCGCCGCCAGCTTGGCCGGGTCCGGGGTGATGGTCACCCGCTGGCCGACCGCGCCGACCAGGTCGGCCGACCGGACACCGTCGATCTTGTTCAGCTCCGGCAGCACGGTGGCGCGGACGGCGTCGGCCAGCCCGGGGCTCGGGTCGGCGGTGGTGACCGCGAACTGCACGATCGGCAGGTCGTCCAGCGACCCGGTCACGACCTGCGGGTCGAGGCCGTCCGGCAGGGTGGAGACGTCGTTCGCGACCACCTCCGGGGCCGCACCCGGATAGGAGGTGACGACGGCGGCCTGTGGGAACGAGATCGACGGCGCCAGCTCCTGCTGGAGGCTGCGCATCGCGAACAGCCCGAAGACGGCGATGACGACGGCGACCAGGGCGACCAGCGCCCGGTTCCGCAGAGAAAGTTTCGCGAGTGCGGACACCCGGTGAGTGTGAGCCATCCGGCCGGCGGCATGATCACCGCACCGGCCCGGCCGGCGCCGGGGCGTCCCCGGGCCGGCCGGCGACCCCGGGGAAGGGACGTCGGCATGAAAGCGATCGTCTACGACCGGTACGGCGGCCCCGACGAGCTGCGGCTGGCCGAGGTCCCGATCCCGTCGCCCGCCGCGGACCAGGTGCGGGTGCGGGTCGCCGCGACGTCGGTCAACCTGAGCGATTGGGAAGGCCTGCGGGGCTCGCCGGCCTACGCCCGGATCGGCGGCCTGCGCCGCCCGGCCCGCCGGATCCTCGGATCCGACATCGCCGGTGTGGTCGACGCCGTCGGCCCGGGAGTCACCCGCTTCCGGGCCGGTGACCAGGTGTACGGCGACAACCTACGACTCAAAGGTGGTTTCGCCGAGTACGCGCTCGCGCCGGAATCGGCGCTGGCCGCCAAACCGGCCGGGCTGTCGTTCGCGCAGGCCTCGACCATCCCGCAGGCCGGAGCCATCGCGCTGCAGGGCGTGCGGACGGCCGGGGCGGGCCGCCGGGTGCTGATCAACGGGGCCGGCGGCGGGTCCGGATCCTTCGCCATCCAGCTTTGTGCGGATGCGGGCGCGCATGTCACCGGGGTCGACAACGCGGCCAAGCAGGAGTTCATGCGGTCCGTGGGAGCGGACGAGGTGATCGACTACGGCCGGGCGGATTTCACGCGCCCGGCGCGGCCCTACGACCTGATCCTGGACCTGGTCGCGCACCGCTCGGTGTTCGCCTACCGGCGGGCGCTGGCGCCGGGTGGCCGGTACCGGTGTGTCGGCGCGTCGACGGGCACGCTGCTGCGGGTGGCCACCATCGGCCCGGTGCTCGGGCGACTCACCGGCCGATCGATCGGGGTGCTGGCGGTGAAGGAAGGCCCGGCCCACTTCGAACCGTTGGCCGACCTGTGCACCGCAGGTCGGGTGAGGATCCACATCGACCGCGTCGTCCCCCTCGACGAGGTGCCCGCCGCCCTCGCCCGGGTCGGCGACGGGCGCGCTCTCGGCAAGGTCGTCGTCGAGGTCTCGTGATGTCGTCGCGGTCGGCCCGGCGGCCGACGGCGGTGGCGGCGTCGACCCGCTGCGGCGACCTTCGGGCGGCGTTGACCCGCTGCGGCGACCTTCGAGCGGCGTTGACCCGGGTGGCGCGAGATCCCGGGCCGAGGGGTTGACTGGAGGTGCCCACGGTCGAGCGATGGGAGCAGCGCGATGAGCACACCGGGCACGGTCAGGTCGGGATCCGGTCGTGGGTCCCGCTCGGGGTCGGGCCGGTTCGCGCCGTGACGCCGCATCTGGGGCGTCGCCGCCGGCTCCCGCCGGAACCGGGCTCGACGCCCACGCCGGGAAGCGTCGCCGGGGAGCCGCCCGACCATTCACCGGCGGCCGCCGCGGCCCAACCGGAGGAGCCGGCCCGTCCCCGCCGGATCCGCATTTCGCTGGATCAACGGGAGATCCAGGCGGCGACGATCCGGATCCTGGTGATCGTGTCGATCTGGCTGGTCGCCGCCTGGGTCGTCGGGGTCGTGCAGCACTTCCTGTTCCTGATCCTGCTGGCCTGGCTCGCGGCGATCGCGCTCGAGCCGGCCATCCGGTGGTTTCTGCGCCGCGGGGTTCGCCGGACGCGGGCGACCGCGGCGGTGGGCGTCCCGGTCGTGCTGATCGTCGTCGGGCTGGTGGTGGTCTTCGAGCAGATGCTGTTCGACCAGGTGGCACAACTGGTGCAGTCCGCGCCGGCCACCGTGGACAGCATCGTCGCCCAACTGAATTCCACCTTCGGGCTGCAGTTGGATTCCGCGCAGATCCTGGTCACCCTGAAGCTCGAGCCCGACCAGATCCAGGGCGTCGCCAACGACCTCGCGCTGGGTGCCCTGGGCTACCTGGGGTCGTTGGTGTCGGTGGTGTTCGACGTGGTGACCGTGGCCGTGTTCACCTTCTACATCGCGGCGGCGGGGCCCCGACTGATCCAGGAGGTCGCGGTGTGGCTGCCGCCGGGCCGCCAGCTGATCCTCGGGGAGGTCTGGGACATCGCCGAGCAGAAGACCGGCGGGTACGTGGCGTCCAAGGTCGTGCTGGCCGCCCTTTCCGCGTTCTTCCACGGCGTGTTCTTCCTGGCCCTCGGGCTGCCCGGCTGGTTGCCGCTGGCGTTGCTGGCGGGCATCACCGCCCAATTCGTGCCGGTGATCGGCACCTACATCGGGGTGGCCGCACCGGTCGTCGTCGCACTGGCCGACCAACCCATCGACGCCGTGTGGATCATCCTGTTCGCGATCGTCTACCAGCAGATCGAGACGTACCTGCTGACCCCGCGCATCTCCCGCCGGACCATGGAGGTCAATCCCGCGATCGCCCTGGCCGCGGTGTTCATCGGCGCGGCGATCTGGGGGCCGATCGGTGCGATCATCGGAGTCCCGATCGTCGCGGTCGTGGTGTCGGTCGTGCAGACCTACGGGCGGCGGTACGAGCTGGTGCCGCACCTGGCCGACACCGATCAGCCGGCCGACCCGCCGCCGGTCGAGTAGCGGACCTGGCGGCTCTGGCGGAACCGGCGGACCCGGCGGTCAGGCGGGCCGGGTCCGGTGCGCCCGGCGGAACCGGACCAACAGCAGTGTGGTCCAGCCGGTGAGGACGCCGCCGGCGATCGCGACCAGCGTGCCGAGCGAGATCAGCCCGTGGGCGGCGCTCAGTCCGTTCGAGAACAGCGAGACGCTGACGAACAGCAGGCCGCTGAGCAGGAGGAGCCGGCGGTTGTACTGCCGAACCGGATCGACGGCGCCCACCGGCGCGGCGGCCGAGGTCGGGTGGTCGTGACGTTCCGGACCGGCAACCCGGAGCCGCTGCACGAAGTCGGGGTCGGTGGCCCGGACGTGCGCCGCGATCTCGTCGAGACGGCTCTTCTCATCCTCCGACAGCGGCATGGCGATCCTCCTGAAGATCACAAAATGGTCACACGCCTCCCATGGTGCCGCGCCGGTGCGCCGACATGCTCGGCCGACCATGCATTCGTGACGGCAATCACGGCCCGGTTCAGACCGTCGGATCGAGCCGGCCGATGACGAGGTCGAAGTGCGCGTCGAAGTCGCTCACCGCCCGGTGCAGATGCCCGAACAGCTCCAGGGTGACCGCGCCCAGCAGACCGCCCCAGGCGGTCACCGTGCGCAGCACCACCTCGTCGGACAGGTCGACGCCGACCGCGGTCCGGAAGTCGCTCAGGGTCTCGTGCGCGCCGGCCGGCAGCTCGGGGCCGGGGGCAATGCCCGCCGCGTCCACCGCCGCGGCCAGCGCGATCAGCACCCCGGTGACCCGGGACGCCGGGGCCACGGTCTGCTGCGGCGCGGCGTACCCGGGCACGGGAGAGCCGTACAGCAGTGCGAACTCGTGCGGCGCGGCCGTGGCCCAGGCCCGGAAGGTGTGGGCCAGCGTGCGCCACCGCGCCGGCCGGTCATCCGGGTCGATGGCCGCGTCGGCGAGCTCCAGCCGGTCCGCGAGCTCGTGGTAGATCACCACCAGCAACTCGGTGAGCAGCTCGTCCCGGCTGGGGAAGTAGCGGTACACCGCGGACGACGCCATGCCCAGGTCGCGGGCGATCTGCCGGACCGACAGCTGCGCCGGGCCCACCTCGGCCAGTTGCCGGCGGGCCCGCTCGACGATCGCGGCGGTGAGTTCGCGGCGGGCGATCGCGCGGGCGGTCTGCGGCGCTGAGGTCATGGCGACGAGTCTGCCAGAGAAATGAGAGCGGTGCAGACAATCAAGAGCAGTGCTCTTGCATTGACCGGAGCAGAGTGCCAGACTGGGTCGCGTTGCGAGAGCATTGCTCACAAACGAGAACGGGGATCTGAAATGTCCGAGATCATGGCGATCGTCGGTGCCGGCCCGGTCGGCACCCAGACGGCGCGGCTGCTGGCGGACCGGGGCGAGCGGGTCGTGCTCGTCACCCGCAGCGGCCGGGGACCCGATCTGGCCGGGGTCACTCGGGTGGCAGTGGACGCCGCCGACCCGGACGCGCTGGCCGCCGCCGTCACCGGGGCGCGGGCGCTGTTCAACTGCGCCAACCCGACCGACTACACCGTCTGGGACCGGGTGTGGCCGCCCTTGGCCGATGGTCTGTTGCAGGCCGCCGAGCGCACCGGCGCCACGCTGGTGACCGCATCCTGCCTGTACGGCTACGGTCCGACCGGCGCGCCGATGGTCGAGGGGCAGCCGGATCTGGCCACCGACCACAAGGGGCGGCTGCGCGCGGCGATGTGGGCGCAGGCGCGGAGCCGGCACCAGGCCGGGCGGATCACCGCGGTCGAGGTCCGGGCGTCGGACTATGTCGGCGTGGGCGTCGGCGCCAACGGGCACGTCACCCGCCAGCTGCCGACCGTGGTGCGCGGTCGGGGTGCGTGGGTGATCGGCCGGCCGGACCTGCCGCACACCTGGACCGACGTCGCCGACATGGCCCGGGCTCTGGTGACCGTGGCCGATCGGCCGGACACCTGGGGACAGATCTGGCACGCGCCGAGCAACGAGCCGCGGACGCAGCGGCAGGCGATCACCGACGTGCTGGCGGCGGCCGGGCACGGACCGGTGCCGGTGCGCGGGATCCCGGCGCCGGCGCTGCGGGCGGTCGGGCTGGTCAACCCGCTGATGCGGGAGGTCGCCGAGCTGTCCTACATGTTCAGCCGTCCCTACGTGATGAGCTCGGCGCAGTCCCAGGAGGTGCTGGGTCTGATGCCGACGCCGTGGGACGAGGTCTGCCGGCGCACCGCGACCGGCAATCCGGCCGGCGCCGTCCGCGTCTGACCTGGTCGCCCCGGCGGTCGGCGCTCTGCCGCACCACCGGTTCCGGCGGCAACCCACGCGAACCCGGCGGGCGACTACTGCGGGCCGCGGTCCTGATCTCGCGCGCCGGGTCGCCGATCCGGCGGCTCACGCGTCGTGCTGGACGATGTTGATCACGGTGCCGTCGGGGGACCGCACGAAGAACCGCCGCACCCCCCACGACTCGGTGGTCAATGGATGCACGATCTCGTACCCGCGCTGCTGGGCCTGGGCGTACGCCTCGTCGACATCCGGGGTGTGGATCGAGATCGCCGGATCCTCGGCGGCGGTGGCGTCCCGGGTGACCAGTTGGACGTTCGCGCCGGTCTCCGGCGAGGTGTACCGGGCGACCCAGCCCAGGTTGAACTCCTCATCCCGCAGCCCGAGGTAGTCGGTGTAAAAGCCCTTGGCCGCCTCGATGTCGGGCACCCGAAGATCGGCCATGATGCGGATGACGTGCATGCGAGCCCCCTGTGCCGGCCGGCGCCTTGCCGGTGACGGTAGGAATGCTGCATGCAGCAACGAAGCTTGGCAAGGACGGGCCGCGCGGTGTCGGTCGTCGGACTCGGCACGTGGCAGCTCGGGGCGGACTGGGGTGACGTCCCGGAGGCGGATGCGCTGGCCGTGCTGACCGCCGCTGTCGAGGCGGGCGTGACCTTCTTCGACACCGCCGATGTGTACGGCGACGGCCGCAGCGAGCAGCTGATCGGCCGGTTCCTGGCGAGCCGCCCCGATGCGTCGGTGACGGTGGCGACCAAGATGGGCCGGCGGGTGCCCCAGGACCCGGCCGAGTACACCGAGGCGGCATTTCGCGGGTGGATCGACCGGTCCCGGACCAACCTGGGCGTCGACCGGATCGACCTGACCCAGCTGCACTGCCCGCCGGAGGCCGTCTTTCACGACGACCGGGTTTTCGACGCCCTCGACACGTTGGTCGACGACGGGTTGATCGCCGCGTACGGGGTGAGCGTGGAGACCTGTGACCAGGCGCTGTCGGCGATCGCCCGCCCGTCGGTCCAGTCCGTGCAGATCATCCTGAACGCGTTCCGCCGCAAGCCGTTGGAGCAGGTGCTGCCGGCCGCGGAGGCGGCGGGTGTGGCGATCATCGCCCGGGTCCCGCTCGCGTCCGGGCTGCTGTCCGGCCGGTACACCGCGCAGACCGTCTTCGCCGCCGACGACCACCGCAGCTACAACCGGCACGGCGAGGCGTTCGACGTCGGAGAGACGTTCGCCGGCGTCGACTACCCGACCGGGGTTGCCGCCGCGCATGAGTTCGCCGCGCTGGTCACCGATCTCGCGCCCGGCGTGACACCGGCGCAGGCGGCCCTGCGCTGGGTGATCCAGCAGCGCGGGGTCACCACGGTGATCCCCGGTGGTCGCACCGTCGAACAGGTCCGGGCCAATGCGGGGGCCGCCGATGTCCCGCCGCTGACCGACGAGCTGCTCCGGGCCATCGGCGACCTGTACGACCGCCGGATCCGGCCCCTGGTGCACGACCGCTGGTGACGCCGGAACCGGCCACGGTCGCGCCGATCGGCCGGGGGCCACAGGGACCACCGGTGCAGGCGGACCGCAGGGTGACCTCGGTGCGGCATCGGGTCGGGCCGCCCGCCGACGGGTCCCGCGCCGGAGTCCGAGACTCCTGGGCATCGGCTGTGACTTGCCGGGACGGTGCGTCCGCGGCAGGGTCGAGGGCGTCTATCGACGAGGCACCACCGACTGCACCATCAACCACCCGAGGAGCAGACCGATATGACGCCCCCCACCGTCGGCCCGACGCCGGCTCTCGATCCGGACCCCGCCGTCGACCTGACGCCGGCTCTCGATCCGGACCCCGCCGTCGACCCGACGCCGGCTCCCGATCCCGACCCCACCGCCGTCCCGGCGCCCCGCACCGTCCGGCGGATCGCCATGGTCGCGCACGACAACAAGAAGGTCGACCTGCTCGCCTGGGCCGAGTACAACCGCGGCACGCTGGCGCAGCACGAGCTGTCCGCCACCGGCACGACCGGCACCCTGCTGGAATACGAGCTCGGGTTGCCGGTGCGCCGGTTCCTGTCCGGCCCGCTGGGCGGTGACCAGCAGATCGGCGCCAAGATCGCCGAGGGGGAGATCGACCTGATGATCTTCTTCTGGGATCCGCTGGAACCGCAGCCGCACGACCCCGACGTCAAGGCGCTGCTGCGGTTGGCCACCCTCTGGAACATCCCCGTCGCCACCAACGTGGCCACGGCGGACATGCTCATCTCCTCGCCGCTGCTGTCCGGCGACTACGCCGCCGTCCGCCCCGACGTCGCGCGGCCGTCGACGGGCGCGTCGCCCCTGGTGGCGTCGGCCTAGCGTTCCTTGGTGCGCCCGGGAAGCAATCCGGCTCCTCCGTCGCCGAATTGCTTCCCGGGCCCTCCTTCTGTGCTCAATGGTGGCCTCGCAAGTTCGGCCAAGTAGAGGGGAGCGCATCCGGCGCTGCGTCAGTGGCCCCGGCCCCGGCGGCCACTACCGTGAATCACCGTGCCGGTGTCGTCCACCTCGATCCGGGCGGTGGCCGCGGCCGCGGCCCGGGATGCCGGCAACCTCGACGAAGCACTGCTGGGCGACTTTCCCGAGGCGCTGGTGGTGGCCGCGGTCTCGGGCCAGCGGCTGCCGAAGGCGGCGCTGCGCCGGTGTGATCGGAGCGGACGTCGCGCCGCGGAGGCCGGAGTGGCCCTGCGCTCGTTGCTCGACCTGCACCTGTCGGCGGCCTGGCGTCTGTGGCCGCATCTCCCGGGCGTGGTGGATGCTGCGGACGATCCGGCCGGGGTGGTGCGGGCGGGGGAGATGATGCTGCGCGCGGTCGACGACGCGGTCGGCGCCCTCACCGAGGGGTATCAGCTGGCCCGTCGCGAGGTGGTGGCCGCGCAGGCCACGGCCCGTCGGGCGTTCGTCGACGACCTGCTGCTCGGCGGGGCCCAGGCCGCAGCCGGCCTGGCCGAGCGAGCGGCCGCCTTCGGGCTGAACCTGGCCGGGCCGCACGCGGTCGCCGTGGTCCGGGCCGAGCGTCCGTTCGTCGAATCCTCCCCGCTGACGTCGACGCTGGAGCGGTCCGTCCTGGGCAGCAAGGCCGACGCGGACGCACTGGTCGCCACCAAGGACGGTGCCCTGGTCGTCGTCTTCGCCGCTCCCGATCGTGAGGCCATCGACCAGGTGGTGAGTGCCTTGAGCGGCGTCCTGCCCGCCGCGCCGGTCCGATCGGCCGACCAATCGGGCGGGGTCCGGCTGCGCCGGGTCGCCGACGTCGGCTCCTGGCGGATGGGGGTCGGGCAGGCGCACCAAGGTCCGGTGGGGGTCGGCCAGTCCTATGCCCAGGCCGTGGAGGCGCTCGACCTCGGCCGGCGGCTCGGCGCCGCGGACGCCGTCGTCGATGCCGCGGACCTACTGCTCTACCGGGTGCTGATCCGCGACGAATCCGCGATGCGCGACCTGGTGACCGCCGTGCTGACCCCGCTGAGCGCCGCCCGGGGTGGCGCCGGACCTCTGCTGGAGACCCTCGAGGCGTACTTCGCCGCGGGTGGGAACGCGACGGAAGCCGCCCGCTCGTTGCATCTGTCGGTACGGGCCCTGACCTACAGGCTATCCAAGATCGCGTCGATGACCGGTCGCGATCCGGCGGATCCCCGGCACCGGCTGGAGCTGCAGACCGCGCTAATCGGCGCTCGGCTGCTGGGTCTGAACGAGGCCGAACCGCGCTGAGATTGCCGACTACCGGCAATTGATCGGCGCTATTGTTCGCCGGAAACTGCCGTGGTCCGGCAGCCCGGGCACCGGCATCCTGGACAGGTCGGCACCCACCGCCGGCCATCCTCTCGTCCGATCGGAGTCCTCTGCCGTGACCGTTCCGCTCTGGGGCTGGGCCGCCTTCGGCGCCGTGGTCCTGATCATGCTCACCATCGATTTGCTGGTCCACCGCGGCGCCCACATCATCAAGTTCAAGGAAGCCGCGATCTGGAGCGCCATCTGGGTGGCGCTGTCCCTGGTCTTCGCCGGGGTCATCTTCTTCACGATGGGCAGTGGTCCGGCCATCGACTTCACCACCGCCTGGCTGCTGGAGAAGTCGCTGTCGGTGGACAACCTGTTCGTCTTCGCCCTGATCTTCGGCTACTTCCAGGTGCCCCGTGAATACCAGCACCGGGTCCTGTTCTACGGCGTCATCGGCGCGCTGGTGTTCCGCGGCATCTTCCTGGCCCTGGGTGTCGCGATCGTCTCCACCTTCACCGCCGTGCTGTTCGTCTTCGGCGCCATCCTGATCTGGAGCGCGATCAAGCTGCTCCGCGACGACGACGACACGATCGACCCCGGCAAGAGCTTCGCCGTCCGGCTGCTGCGCAAGCTGGTGCCGGTCTCCGACGAGTACCGCGGCACCAAATTCTTCTACAAGGAGGCGGGCAAGCGGATCGCCACCCCGCTGCTGGCCGTCGTCGTCGCCATCGAGGCCGCCGACCTGATCTTTGCGGTGGACAGCGTGCCTGCCGTGCTGGCGGTCAGCGACAACACGTTCATCATCTACTCCAGCAACGCCTTCGCCATCCTGGGCCTGCGCGCGCTGTACTTCCTGCTCGCCGGGATGCTGAAGAAGTTCCACTACCTGGGCAAGGGCCTGGCCTTCATCCTCGCCTTCATCGGCGTCAAGCTGTTCCTGCAGGCCGGACACAAGGTGATCAACCCGGCCATCCCGGAGATCCCGTCGCTGGTCTCGCTGGGCGTCATCGTGGTGGCGCTGACCGTCTCGATCGCGATGTCCCTGCTGCGGCCGTTGCCGGACGATGACGCCGAGCCGGGAGAGCTCGCGGCGACCGAGCCGGTCTCGGGCGATGCCGACCCGGTCCAGGTGGGCTCGGGCGCGGGGGTGGCCGGTGACGCGGCGCGATCTCCGGATGCGCCGGCGAGCGGGCCGGCCCGATCGGTGCCCCCTGCGGGGACGTGACCTGCGGCACACCAAGACCCGCGTCGGGGCCTCGGCGAGTGGGAACACTCAACTCGAGGTCCCGACGATGGTGACGGGGTTGGCCGCAGACACCGACACGAAACGGGAGACCGAGATGGCGAAGAACCCCTTCATGAGCGCATACCTGAGCGCGGCGAATCGGGTGGCGAACACCGCCCGGGGCAAGGCGACGAACGAGATCAAGCGGTCGGCCAAGCGCGAGCAGACCAACATGATGAACGCCTGGACCGACATGATGACCGGCGGTGCCACCCGTCGTCGGCGCAAGCGTCGCTGACCGTCTGGTGTCGCGCTGACCGGCGGTGCCACCCGTCGTCGGCGCAAGCGTCGCTGACCGTCTGGTGTCGCTAACCGGCGGTGTCACCCGTCGTCGGCGCAAGCGTCGCTGACCGTCTGGTGTCGCTAACCGGCGGTGTCACCCGTCGTCGGCGCAAGCGTCGCTGACCCGTCGGCGTTGCGCAGCTGTCGTCGTTGATCGGCGGTGCTGACGGTTGGTGTCGCTGACCCGGTCGGCGTTGCGCAGCCGTTGTTGGCCGCCGGCGTTGTTGTCCTGCCGCCGTCGTTGACCGCCGACGTTGTTGTCCTGCCGCCGTCGTTGACCGAAGGCGGTATCCGTACCGTCGAACCATGCCCGTCATCCACACCAGCGTGACCACCGACCTGGCCCCGGCCGAAGCGCTCCGAATCCTGACCGACTTCGGTCCCGGTCGGGCGGCCGCATTCCCCAATGTCGACCAGTCCACCCTGATCGTGCACGAGGTCGGGGACACCTGGGCCGACGTCACGGAAGGCAACAAACTCGGCTGGGAGCGTGAACGCTACGACTGGGACCCCGCGGCCGGGACCATCACCGCGGTGACCACCGAGTCGAACCTGTGGGCGGCCGGGTCCCGGTGGGACTACCGTATCGCCGCCGCCGACGGCGGTGGCAGCACGGTCCAGGTCCGGCTGGAGCGGCACGCCAAGGGTGTGATGGGGCATCTCGTAGGCGCCCTGATCCCGCTGCTCGGGGCGCGGACCGTGCGCTCCGGTCTGGTCAGCGCCCTCTCCGCCCACTGACCCGCGCGGACCGTGCGCTCCGGTCTGGTCAGCCCTCTCCGCCCACTGACCCGCGCGGACCGTGCGCTCCGGTCTGGTCAGCCCTCTCCGCCCACTGACCCGCGCGACCGTGCGCTCCGGTCTGGTCAGCCCTCTCCGCCCACTGACCCGCCGCCGCTACCAGCCGTAGTGCTCCAGCAGGGTCCAGAGGCGGGGCAGCGCGCGGTCGCCGAAGTGGCGCACGTTCACCAGGTACTTGTGCAGCAGCAGCGCCGGCCGGCGCTCCTCGAAGTCCGGTTCGACGGGGTACTCGTCGCGGTAGGCGATCATGAATTCCGGCGGAAGATCGTTGGACAGGCTCAGATACGCCAGGTCCAGCTCCCGATCGGCGTAGCTGACCGCCGGGTCGACCAGCCAGCGGCCGTCGATCATGTTGCCCGGCCACAGGTCGCCGTGGGTCAGCGACGCCGGGGGATCGGGCCGTAGCAGCGCCGGCAGTGGGCCCGCGCAGGCCGTCTCGATCCGGGCCCGCAGGTCCGCCGGCAGGTCGGCACGGGCCAACTGCGGGGCGACCCGGCGCTGCACGTAGAAGTCGGGCCAGCTGTCCGACCAGGTGTTGTCCTGCGGGAATCGCCCGTGATAGTTCACGATCGGCCAGCCGAAGCGGGCGGCCGTGTGCCGGTGCAACCGGGCGACGGCCCGGCCCAGCCGCGACCAATCCGGATCACCCGCGACGTACTCCAACACGAGGATGTGCGCGCCGACCCCGAACACCGCCGGCACCGGTGCGCCGGCTACGCCGAGCGCGCGCAACCCGTCGGCCTCCTGCAGGGCCGGGTAGGGGCAGCGTTTCACCACGACGGTCCGTCCGTCGGCCAGCGTGGCGCGAGTGGTTCGTCCGATGTAGCCGCCGACCAGCGATTCCTCGCCCACCGGACGGGCCAGGTCGGCGGGCCAGTCTTCCGGCGGGTCATCGGCGCCCCTCGGCGCGGACAGGTCGTCCAGCCCCGGGTCGTTGGCGCCGCGCCGACTGACGCCGGCGGTGTGTGCGTCGCCGTCGGGCGCCGTGTCGCGGTGGGGTGGTGTGCGGTGGGGTGGTGTGTCGCCGCCGCTTGGGTGGTCGTCGAGGTCGGACGGTCGTCTCGGCATGCGATCAGTTTGATCCTTGAATGCGGTCGGACGTGGTGAAGGCCGGCGGTCGGATCGATCGGCCGGCAACGACCACCAGTTCCGACCGGAGGCTCCGATGACGACTGCAGGCTCGTCCACCAGCTCGACGACCGACCGGATCGACGGGATGCACACCATCGGAGTGCCCGTCACCGACCAGGACCAGGCGTTGGAGTTCTACTCGAAGGTGCTCGGCTTCGACGTCCGGGTTGATGTGCCGATGCCGCAGCCCGGCGGGCGCTGGATCGAGGTGGCGCCACCCGGCGGTGGGACGTCGGTCGCGTTGATTCAGGCCTCCGACGCCGGTGCCGCCGGCCGGGAGATCGGCATCAGGTTCACCACGGCCGATGCCGCGGCAACGCACCGCACCCTGGCTGCGGTCGGGGTGACCGTGGGAGAGCTGTTGAACTGGCCGGGTGTGCCGCCGATGTTCACTTTCTCCGATCCCGACGGCAACGGGTTCGAGATCGTCCAACACGACTAAACGAGGGCGCGCGCCTTGCTGCGCGGGGGTTGCGCGAGGCGACGCTCGCCCAACCACCAGCATGGCGGCGACCCGCGGGCCCGAGACCTCGCGAGCGTCAGAACGGTGGCGGGTCGTCGAGCTCGTCGGCGTCCGATCGGCAACGACTGGCCCCCAACAGCTTCGTTCGGCCGGCCTGGCCGAGGCGATCAGAACGGCGGTTCGTCCGGATCCTCCGGCCCGGCGGCCGCGTCCGCGACGGTCGGCGGGGTTTGCTCGAGCCGCTCATCGGCTTGGCCGGGCTGGTATTCGATCTGCTGGGGGTTGCTCAGGGCGTGGCGCAGCACGGCGTCGGTGAGGCGGTCCTCGAAGGTGCCGCAGTGCTCGGTCGGGGCGGCAGTGTCGTAGCTGGAGCTGGAGCTGGAGCTGGTGCTGGCGGTCTGGCCGGTCGGCGGGGTGTCGCCGGTGGGGTGGTCGGTCCCGGTCGGCGGGGTGTCGCCGGTGGGGTGGTCGGTCCCGGTCGGGTTGGGCTCGGTGGGGTGGCCGGTCTCGGGCGTTGGGTGGTCGGCGGTGGGGTAGCGGGTTCCGGTCAGGGTGGCGTCGGTGTGGAGGGCGTGGGTGGCGGCGATGTCGTCGAGTCGTTGCGCGATGGTGGTGGCGGTGGTGCGGATCCAGGCGGCGGGTGGGGCGGTTTGCCGGGCTCGGCGGGTGTAGGTGTGGCCGGTGGGGCTGGTCCAGTTGACGGTGAGCCGGCTGGTGTCGACGGTGAGTTGCCAGTCGGCGTGGTCCTTGAACAGGTGGTGGCGTCGGCACAGGGCTCCGGAGTTGTCCAGGGTGGTGCGCCCGCCCTGGTCGGGGTGTCGGTGATCGAAGGGTTGGCGGTGGTCCAGGTCGCACCGCCAGACGGGTTGCCGGCAGGACGGGAACTGGCAGGTGTCGGTGCGGGCGGCGGATTGGTCGCGGAGGGCTTGTCGGGGGCGGTAGGTCAGTTCCCCGGCGGTGGTGACGGCGCCGGTGGTCGGGTCGGTCAGGGCGGCGGTGATGGTGCCGGCGCTGGCGGCGATGCTGCGGGCCAGGTCGGCGGGGATGCTGCCGTAGCCGGCGAGGGCGGCGGGTAGTTCGTTCAGGCCGGCGAGGGTGTCCAGGCTCAGGGTTACGGTCAGGTGGGGTCGGCGGCCCTGCCGGGTCAGGGCTGGTCGGCCGGTGGGGGTGCTGGGGTGGTCCGGATCGGTGGGGTTGCTGGGGTGGTCCGGATCGGTGGGGTGGCGGGCCGTGGCGGGGTCGGCCGGTTCGTCGTCCGCGGCCGGATGGTTGTCCGGGTCGGGCGGTTCGGGCGGGTCGGCGTTGGTGGTGGGTGAGGTGTCGGGGCGGGCGGGTCCGTTCGAGTGGGTGTGGCGGGCCATTTCGGGGCCGCTGCCGCCGGCGTTCTCGGGTGGGTCATCGGCGGCTGCGGCGTCGGCCGTGGTGGGCTGGTTGCCGGCTTCGGTGGGGCCGCCGGCGACGGCGCGGTCGGGGTCCGCCGGGTGGTCGGTCGTGGTGGGGTTGGCGGTGGGTGCGGGGTCCGCCAGGTGGATGGTCGTGGCGGGGTTGGCTGTGGTGGTTCGGCCGGTCGGGTGGTGGTGCTCGGTGGGATCGTCATGATCGCCGGTGGGGCGGCGGGTGGTGGCGCCGCGGGTCCCGGCGGGGTCGATGAGGCCACCACCGCGGCCGGTGCGTGTTCGGGTGTGGCTGGCGCGGCGGGGCCGGTGGGTGGGGCTGGTCGGGTCGGGCAGGGGTTGCCCGATGAACCCGGTGAGGTCGATGTGCCCGTCGGACAGCAACCGGTCGGCCAGGTCGATCAGGGCGTCGACCCGGCGGGCGCCGATTCCGCGGTGGTCGCCGGGTACTCCGGCGGTGCCGGTCGCGAGCAGGTCGCTGACCTGGAAGATCTTGACGGCGCCGTCCGCCGGGAGGAACGCCTTGAGGGTGGCCATCGCGTCGGTCCCCGGGCTGAGGGTGAGTTCGCGCCGGGCGGCGGCCTGCCGGTGCCGGTCGGTGGCGCCGTCCGGGTCCGCGGTGATGACGGCCTGCGCGGTGATCTCCCGGATCTCGCTGGTGCAGCGGTCGGCGACCTCGGGCAGCACCTGGTCCAGGACCGGGCCGATCTGTTCGGCCGGCAGGACCTGCACCTGGTCCATGACGGCGCGCAGCTTGCCGCGGTCCAGGACGCCGTCCTCCAGGGCTTCCCGGGCCGGGGCGAACTCCTCGGTCAGCGCGACCGCGTTGCGGACCCGGATGCCCGCGGTGACCGGGGCGATCCGCAACGCGGCGGCGATCTCCCCGGCGGCCAGCGACTGCGCCGCCTCCGGCACCATGGCCTGCACGATCTGATCGTCCCGCTCGTCGTCCATGCCGTCTCCCAGCCCGGAGCGGCGGGCCAGCTTGGCCGCCAGACGCATCGGGTCGCCGGCCACGAACGGCACCGCCAGCGCGGACAGCAGCCGCGCCTGCACCCCGAGCAGCAGCGAGACCGCCTTCTCCGCGCATACGACGGCATCCACCAGCTGCGCGCCGCTCAACCTGCCGGCGTCCACCGTGACCAGGGCACACAACGAGGCGGCGGTCGCCGGTCCGGCGGCCAGATCCGGCCAGGCGGCGGGCGGGACCTGATCGACCATCCCGACACCTCCATCATCTCGTACGTGTGTTTGGATTCTATCGCTTGACGTGCATCGAAACAAGTGTACGTTGGAATCAAGTTCGACGAGGAGGCCGACCGATGACCACGAGCACGAGCATTGAAGCGCGGCAGTCTGACAGTCCGACTGTGGTGCGGGCGACCAACCTGCGAACCGGCCCCCGCGCGACCATGGCGCGGCTATCTCCTCAAGTCGTGCCGCATCACCACTCGATGGTGCGTCGGTCGGCTGACCGGGAGAAAGCCGGCGTCCGCGAACACGCCTTCGATGCCGACGAACCGTTCCGCGTTGTTGCTCGCGCCATCGACGACGGGGTAGGCCTCCAAGGCTCGGGCACCCCGATCCTGGGCGTACCGCACGGCGGCCCGGGTCAGCGCTCGGCTCACGCCGCGGCGTCGATAGTCGGAGCGGATGACGAAACACGTCACCGCCCAGACGGTCTCATCGTTCCGGTCCTCATTCCGGCCGGCCCAGGGCACCTTCGCGGTGAGCAGCCTTGGGTAAGCGGTCCGGGGTTCCACTGCGCACCAACCCACCGGTTGTCCGGCCAGATAGGCGACCAGACCGGTGGTTGTGTCAGCCTCGGGTTCGCCGCATCGGGTCTGCGCGCGCAGGCGAGCTGCGCGTTCGGGGACCGGCAGGCCGCCCCAGTCGGCGTACCGGACTTTGAACCACTGGCATCGGCATCGGGCCGGGTCGCCACTGGCGAACACCGCGTCCACATCGTCGGCGGAGGCCCCGTTTGCCGGCACGATCCGTAGTTCTTCGATCATGCCTGGGATTGTCCGCACCTCCACCGACACCGCGACCCGGCGAAGCGGTGCGGGTGAGGCGGTGCGGGTGAGGCGGCCGGCCCGGGCGACCGCCCGCCCGCCGAACGTGGATCGAGAGGCAGTCAGGGTGTCCCGACGCAGGACCTCGCCGTCATCCGATCGGAGGATCGGCGGCCGGCCAGTCCAGCCCGGTCTCCTCCCGGTAGGCGTGCACGGCCGACCCGATGGTGGGGAAGAAATGCTTCGGTTCGATCGTCGCGGTCAGCTCGTACCGGTCGATCTTGGCCTTGACCGGGTCCTTGACCTCGGCGAACACCATGCTGATCCCGCGGGAGTTGAGCCATCCGTCCAGCTCGGCGAGCATATCCGCGGCCGTGGTGTCCACGTCGGTGATGGGCTCGGCGGTCACCACGATCCATTTCGGCGGCGGGGAGGCTTCGGCGAACCGGCGCAGATCGTCGCGGAACGTATTGGCGTTGGCGAAGATCAGCGGGCTGCTGAAGCGGTAGAGGATCAGACCGGGCAGCTGCGCCGCCGACGGGTAGCTCTCCGTGTCGTGGTAGCCCCTGAGTCCCTCGACCTTGCCCAGCTGCGCGCGGTCCGGCCGCCAGACCCGGCTGAACACGTTCAGCACGGAGAGCGCGACGGCGATGGCGATGCCGGGCAGCACACCGAGGAGGGCGACGCCCAGAAAAGCGGCCAGGGCCAGCGCGAAATCCGACCTCCGCTGTCGCCAGAGCCGCTGCATCCCCGGCAGGTCGGCCAGCGAGATCGACGCCGCGATGACGATGGCCGCCAGGGTCGGTTGCGGCAAGTTCCGGAGCAATCCGGGGAAGAACACCAGCATGAGAGTGACCGCGACGGCGCCGACCAGCCCGGTCACCTGGGACCGCGCCCCGTTCTGCTCGGCGACGGCGGTCCGAGATCCGCTGGTCGACACCGGGAACCCCTGGAAGAAGCCGGCGGCGACGTTGGCCGCGCCGATCCCGATCATCTCCCGGTTGCCGTCCACGTCCTCGCCGCGCCGGCCGGCGAACGCACTTGCGGTCGAGATGGTGTCGGTCAGCGAGACCAGGGCGATGCCGAGGGCACCGGCGAACAGCAGGCCGAGATCCGACCACGGCACGGTCGGAATGGTGAACGGCGGAAAGCCCTCGGGCAACGTTCCGACGAGCTTCACGCCGCGGTCGGCGAGGTCGAACACCGCCACCGCGCCGATCGCCAGCACGACCGCGACCAGCACCCCGGGGATCCGCGGCAGGAACCGGTTGAACAGCAGGATCACGGCGAGCGAACCCACCCCGACCGTCAGCGCGGCCGGCACCAGGCGCCCGTCGGCAACGCCCCGGACGAACTCGGTCGCCTCCGCGACCAGCCCGTCGCCGTCCACCGAGAAGCCGAACAGCTTGGGCAGTTGGCCGATCACGATGGTCAGCGCAAGGCCGTTGATGTACCCGATCTGGGTCGGTTTGGACAACAGATCGGCGATGAACCCGAGCCGGAAGACACCGGCGGCGATGGTGATCGCGCCGACCATCAACGCGAGCAACGACGCGTACGCCACCGCCCGGCCGGGGTCGCCGTTCGCGGTGACAAGCGGGATGACGGTGGCCGCGATCATCGGACCGAGCGAGGAGTCGGGCCCGAGGACCAGCACCTTCGACGGGCCGAAAGCGGCGTAGCCGAGCAGGCACAGGACCGTCGTGTAGAGGCCGGTGATCGGGGGGAGCCCGGCCAGTTCGGCGTACGCCATGCCTTGCGGAACGAGCAACGCGGTGAGCACCAGACCGGCGGTGACGTCCTTGCCGAGCCACGCCGGCCGGTAGTCGCGCAGCATGTCGACACCGGGTACCACGCGGGCGATTGCCGAGACCGAGCTCATCGCGCTCCCCTTCTGGGCCGGGCGGCTGCCGCCGCGGACTGCTCCGGACGGCCGGACTGCTCCGCACGGCCGGACTGCTCCGCACGGCCGGACTGCTCCGCGCGGCCGGACTGCTCCGCGCGGCCGGACTGCTCCGCGCGGCCGGACTGGTCCGCGCGGCCGGACTGCACCGCACGGCAGCCTGTCACAGCGCCGGGGCCCGGATCGTCCGGATCATGGTTTCGGCCGACACTTCATTCGAGCCGGGTGAACCGGACTCACCGGATAGGGCGGCATGATGAGTGGTGGACGTCCGGAGCCGGTCGGCGGGAAACAGGTCGACACCACGTCGTGGCGGCCGCTCCCCGTCGACCAGCGCCGGTCAGCCATGAGCCAGTTCGACCCCGGCGGTCGGCAACGGAGAAGGAATGCAAGCAATGCAGCAATCGTCGACCGCGTCCCAGCGGTGGTTGGCCCGCGGCGCGTTCGCCGCCTGGGTCGCAGCGATCGTGGTGCTGATCGGTACCGAGGGAGCGATCGGCATCACCTTGCTGGTGATCGGCCTGATCGGTGCGGTCGCGGTGCTGGTGGGCGGGTACTGGTTCCTGGCCAAGCGGGGGATCGGCCGATGGTTGGGTCTGGCCGTGGCAATCGGCGCCATCGTTGCGGTCCTGGTGATCTTCATGTGGCGGGACGCGCTGATCGTCGCGATCGTGACGGTGGCGTTGCTGGCGCTGGGCGGTGCCGCGGCCCGCGCGGCCATGCGCCGAAAGACTCCGGAGTGGATGCCCACCGTCCACACACCGCCGCCGCTGCGGCCGTTCATCGTGATGAACCCGCGGTCCGGCGGCGGAAAGGTCGTCACATTCGACCTCAAGCGGAAGGCGGAAGACCTGGGAGCCGAGGTCGCGCTGCTGGACGGACCCGGTCATGTCGACGTGGCCGCGATCGTCCGGGATGCCGTCGACCGGGGCGCCGACCTCCTGGGCGTGGCCGGCGGTGACGGCACCCAGGCCCTGGTCGCGGGCATCTGCGCCGAGCACGACCTGCCGCTGCTGGTGATCAGCGCCGGCACTCGCAACCACTTCGCACTCGACCTGGGACTCGACCGGGACGACCCGTCGACCTGCCTCGCCGCGCTCACCGACGGCGAGGAGGTGCGGGTGGACCTCGGCCTGATCGGGGACCGCCCCTTCGTCAACAACGCCTCGTTCGGTGCGTACGCCGAGATCGTGCAGAGCCCCGAATACCGCGACAACAAGAACAAGACGATCCTGGCGATGCTGCCGGACCTGCTTGATCCGAGCCAGGGCAGCCGGCTCACCGTCCGCACCGGCGCGCGCACGCTGACCGACCAGCAGGCGATCCTGATCAGCAACAACCCGTACGGTTCCGGCCGGCTCCGGGACATGGGCCGGCGGGAGCGGATCGACCAGGGGGTGCTCGGCATCGTCGCGGGGCACATCGCCAGCGCCGGCGAGGCGGCGGCACTGCTGCGTCGCGCCGAATTCCGCACCGTGACCAACCTGGTCGGCGACGGTGACGTGGTAATCGACATTGATCGGTCGGGCGAGCAGCCGGGGAAGGCCGAGATCCCGGTCGGGGTCGACGGCGAGGCCCTCGTGGTGCCGGCGCCGGTGCGTTGTTCGGTCCGGCCCAGGGCGCTCCGGGTGCGCCTGCCCCGCCAGCGTCCGGGCGTGCCGGTGCTGCCGGACCCGATCGACTTCCGCCGGCTGGCGGCCCTCGCGCTGGGCCGCTGAGGCCACCCGGCGCGCGGCCGGTCAGCGGGGGCGACGGGCGGGCGGAGCGGCCCGACCACCGGACGGCGCCGCCGAGGACTTCAGTTCCTCCGCGGGTTGCGCGGCCCGCACCCACCGGCCGTACCGGTCCGCTCCGGGTGCCGCGCTCACCCCGTGCAGGACGACACTGAGCAGCACGGTGACGGTGATCGCGCCGATGATCATCCGGGTCTCGTCGGTGATCTCCAGTTCCTCGACGGCGATCAGTCCGAAGATCACCGAGGCCAGCCCGCGCGGGCCGAACCAGCCGACGAACAGCACCGTCCGGAACGCGAATCGGCTGCCCACCAATGCGATCGCCACCGGCAGCATGCGCAGCACGGTCAGCGAGAGCACCGCGAAGATCACCCCGGGCCAGCTCAGCATGAGGAACAGCTGGGCGACGCCGATCACCCCGAACAGCGCCCAGACCGCGTACCCGAGCGCCGTCGACACCCACGCCGCCAGCTGCAGGGGCTCCTCGGCAGCATCCGCAGCGACGACCGGCTGCCGGGCGGTCGGCCGGGTGAAGGCGGCGGCGAACGCCGTGCCGGCGATGAACGCCGCGACGAACCCGTTGGCGTGCCACGCGACCGACCCGTAGTACGCGGCAACCGGGATGGCCAGGGTGGCCACCGTCAGCAGCTCGGTGGCCAGCCGGGCGCGGCGATCGGCGTAGGCGAGCAGCCGGCCGCAGCCGGCGCCGAGCAGGATGCCCACCACCAGCCCGCCGGCAAGTTCGATCAGGGCGGCCCCGACCGCGCTGCCTACCCCGACCGATGAACCTTCGGAGTTGGCCGCAGCGGCAATCGCAAACAGCACGATGGGCGTGGCCAGACCGTCATTCAGCCCGCTCTCCACATTCAGGATGCGGCGGATCCGCACCGGGACGACCGGATTCAGCACGGTCGGCGCGCCCAACCCGGCGTCGGTCGGTGCGAGCGCGGCGGCGAGCAGCAGGGCCATCCAGATGCCCACGCCGGGCATCAACAGCTGGGCGATGACGACTCCCAGCACGATCGTCAGGGGCAGGCCGATCAGCAGGAGCCGCGCGCACGCACCGGCGTCCGATTGGATCTGCCGGGGGCGCACCTGGGCCGCGTCGTGGAACAGGATGAGGGCCAAGGCGATCTCGGCGATCCCGTGCACGATCGCGGTGTCGGTGCCGTCCCAGAACCAGATCCCGATGACCGTCCCGACAGCGGTGAACACGATGGGCGCGGTGACGTTCCACCGATCGAGGCGGTGGGACGCCGTGACATAGCCGACGACGACCAGGCCGAACACCGCCGTGACGAGGGCAGGCATGGTCCCACCCTCGCAGATGCCGGGGTGAGAGCGGACAGATCTCAGCCGAAACCGATCGACTCGGGTGAGGCGTTGCTCTGCGGGTCCGGCCGTCGACGCATCCGCAGCGACACACCCAGGCCCACCAGCGCCGCCAGCACCGGGATGCCCAGGGCGACCTGCAGCGACTGCGGCCGGGCCTCGGTATTGATCCGTAGGATTTCCGCCTGCGTCTGCGGTGGCTGCCCGCTGACCAGATCGGCCAGCGCGGTGTTGCTCATCACCTGGGCGTCCTGTTCCAGCACCTGAGCCACCCGATCCTTCTCACCTGCCGTGAGGACCGTGCTGTCCGCCGACTTCGCGGTGAAGGTCAGGGACAGCGCCGCGAGCAGGATCGCGCCGACGACGGCCAGACCGAAGGACAGGCCGAATGAGCCGGCGGCGGAATTGACGCCGGCCGCCTCGCTCACCCGCTCGTCCGAGATCGGCGACAGGGTGTAGTTGTTCAGCTGGGACACCAGCAAACCCATGCCGCAGCCCGCGACGACGAGCGGGACCGCCAGCCACCAGCCGGACGTCGCCCGCGGCACCACGAGGATCAGCACCACCAGCCCGGCGGCGAGCAGGACGAAGCCGGCCATGATGATGGAGCTCGGGCGACGTTTGCCGGCCCGTTTGGCGGCGAGCAGGGCGACCGCGAACATGCTCAGCGACAGCGGCGCCATGGACAACCCCGCCTGCATCGAGTTGTACTCCAACACCATCTGCAGGTAGATGGGCAGCGCGATCATCATGCCGCCCAGCGCGATCTGCTGGAGCATCTGCCCCGATGCACCCAACCGGAAGGTGGGGATCCGGAACAGGTCCGGGTCCAGCAGGGCTGCCAGCCCGTGGCGCTGACGGCGGCGCAGCCACCAGAAGAGCCCGCCCAGCGCGACGAGACCGATCGCGATGAGCAGCAACACCCGGTCACCGCCCTCCTGCCACACCAGGATGCCCAGCACCGTGCCGCCCATGCCCAGGACGGACAGCAGGGCGCCGACGACATCGACCGTGCGGTCACCGGTGTAGGGCACGTCACGGACCAGCTTGATGCCCGCCAGCACGATCGCGATGATCACGACCTCCAGCAGGAAGCCGACCCGCCACGACAGGTACGTGGTGATGAACCCGCCGAGCAATGGTCCGACTGCGGCGGCGATCGCCGCCGACGCGCCGACCAGGGCGTACACCCGGCGTTGCTCGGCGCCCTCGAAGTTGCCGTGGATCAGCGACTGCATCGCCGGCAGCAGCAGGGAGGCGCCGATCCCGCCGACGACGGCCCAGAACACGATGACCGCGGTCAGTCCCTGCGCCAGCGCCATCGCCAGGGCACCGACCGCGTAGGCCAGCAGGCCGAGGATGTAGGCCCGCTTGCGGCCGATCAGGTCGCCGACCTTGCTCCCGATCAGGATGAACGCGGCGGAGACCAGCGCCTCCAACGCGATCGCCGACTGCACCCCGCTGACCGTGGTGTCCAGGTCGTGTACCACCGCGGCGATCGACACGTTCATCAGCGAGGTATCGACCACCAGCACGAACATCGCCATCGCCAGCAGGAGGCCGAGGCGTTTGTCGGGCCGGGCCCCGGCGGCGGAAGCTTCGCTCAGTGAAGGGCTGTCGGTCACGGGAACCCCTTGAGTTCGAAAGACGTCGCCTACGGTATGCCCGGAGCCGGCTGGATAATCCCATTTGCGACGTCACACCGGGATCGCAGGCCGGGGACGCATGAGCTCCCCGCGGGCCAACCGGGCCGATCGGCGTGTCTCATGCTGATCGGATGATGCGGATGCCGACGGTTCGGTCAGAATGCCTGTGCCGGTCCGACCGGACTGCCGATCGGGAGGGACGACGACGATGACGATGCGGGCCCGACCCGGTCTCGTCGCCATGGCCATCAGCATCGCGCTGGTGACTGCGGCGTGCGGCAGCAACGGGGGCACGACGCCGACGACGTCCACCTCCGCGGACCCGGTGGCGGTGGCGCAGGCCCAGGTCGACGCCGCGCAGACCGCGGTGGCCGACGCCGAGGGCGCCCTGACCAGTGCGCACCAGGGCTTCTGCAGCACGGCGAAGGACTACGTCCAGACGCTCGACCGCTACGGCCGCGTGTTCACCGATCGCGCCGCGACGGTCGGTGACGTGCAGACCCTCGGGGCCGACCTGATCGCGCCGCGCGAAGAGGTCGTCACCAGCGCCGACACGGTCGAGACCGCCAAGTCCGAACTGGTCGCCGCGCAGCAGGAACTCGCCGACGCCCAGGTCGCCCTGGCCGCCGCGGTCAACGAGGCCGCGGCCTCGCCGAGCGCCACCGTCAGCCCGACCGAGACCCCGACGCCGACGACCGTCACCACGCCCACCCTGGTTCCCGCGGCGTCGATCGACCGCGTCCGACAGGCCGAGCAGGACCTCGCCCAGACCGCGAAGGGCATCAACTCCGCCACGACCCTCACCGACGCCGGCGCGGCCTACAACTCGGCTGCGCTGGCCCTCGAGATCGCCTGGCTGAACCTGTTGAACGACGCCGGCTGCTTCTCCGACGACCGGCAGGCGCAGGCCGCGGCCAAGCTCAACGCCTACACCCTGGCGTTGCAGACCGACCTGAAGCTGGCCGGTTACGACCCGGGGCCGGTCGACGGCATCTACGGTCCGCAGACCGTCGCCGCGGTCGAGCAGTTGCAGCGGGACAGCGGGCTCGCGGTCACCGGGTTCGTCGACGAGGCGACCGCACGGGCCCTGCAGGCGAAGTTGACCGCCGTCGGGCAACAGGAGGCGGCCCAGACCGCGGCGGAAACGGCGGCGCTGCAGGCCGTGCTGAAGTTGATGGGCTACTGGGACGGCCCGGTCGACGGCCAGTGGACGGACGCCCTGACGCAGGCGTTGAAGGCGGCCCAGACCGCGCTCGGGGTCGAACCAACGGGCCAGGTCGATCCGGCGACTCTGGTGGCCCTCCAGGCGGCGCTCGCCGCGTTGGAGGTGCTGTCCACCTCGCCGCCGGCCACCGTGACGGCCACCGAAACGGCGACAGCAACCGCCACCGAGACCAAGACCGCGACCGCGACGGAAACGGCCACCCAGACCAAGACCGCGACCGAGACGGCCACCGAAACGACCACCGCCAAGAGCAAGGTCACGGTCGAGACCACCACCCCGGACAAGACGACGGGCTGACCGGAACATCAGGAAAGGAATGCTGAGCATGGCAGAGCAGGACATCGGACCGATCGACTATCTCGCGCTGGAATTCCCCGAGGCCAAGATCACCGGGGAGGGCTTCGCGGCCCTGCTGGATCTGGTCGACCGCGGGATCATCCGGATCCTGGACCTCCGGTTCGTGATCGGTGGCCCGGACGGCACGTTCTCCGGGGCGGCCCTTGCCGACCTGGACCACGACGGTGTCCTCGACCTCGCCGTCTTCGAGGGCGTGTCGTCCGGGCTGCTCGGCGACGAGGACCTCGCGGACGCGGCCGCGCTCGTGCCCGAGGGAACGGCGGTCGGCGTGATGATCTACGAGAACACCTGGGCCGGGCCGTTCGTCACCGCGATGCGCAACCACGGCGCCCGGGTGCTGGCCGACGGCCGGATCCCGGTCGAGACCGTCATCGCCGCGCTGGACAGCTTGGAAGCGGCCGACGCCTGACCCCGCCGGCCTTCACCTGACACGGACAACGACGCGAAAGGCACGACAACATCATGGGACTTCTCCGCGGGATCGCCCGCACCGCCGCCATTGCCGGCACGGCCACCGCCGTGTCCAACCGGGTCTCCCGCCGTCAGGCCAACCGGTGGGCGGCCAAGGACCAGGCGCAGGAAGAGCAGTACGAGCAGCAGGCGCCGCCGCAGCAGTACGAGCAGCAGCCGCCGCCGCAGTACGCCCCGCCGCCGCAGCAGTACGCGCAGCCGCAGTACGCCCAGCCCCAGTACGCCCCGGCCCCGCAGTACGCCGCGCCGCCGGCCGAGGCCCCGGCGGCGGCACCGCTGTCCACCGACGACATGCTCGAGCAGCTGAAGAAGCTCGGTGAGCTGAAGGAGGCCGGCGTGCTGACCGACGCCGAGTTCCAGGCGTCGAAGGCGAAGATCCTGGGCAGCTGACTCCGGTCGGTTCCGCGCCGGGATATGCGCGCGAGACGCCGGGGTGAACCGGGCTAGCATCGCGATGCCATGTGTTCACCCCGGCGCCTGCCGGTCGAGCCCCAGGAGTACCCGTGTCCAGCGCCCCCATCGCCCCGCCCGCCGCGAGCGTGAGGGTCCCGGCGGGCACGACCGCGGGCGCCGCGGTCCGCGAGGCGGGCCTGCCGGGCAGCGGCCCGCAGGCCGTGGTGGTCGTCCGTGACGCCGGCGGCCGGTTGCGGGACCTGAGCTGGGCCCCGGCGGCGGACGCCGACGTCGAACCCGTCGCGGCGGACACCGACGACGGCCGCTCGGTCATCCGGCACTCCACCGCCCACGTGCTCGCCCAGGCCGTGCAGGACAAGTTCCCGGACGCCAAGCTGGGCATCGGACCGCCGATCAAGGACGGCTTCTACTACGACTTCGACGTGGACCGGCCGTTCACCCCGGAGGATCTGGCCGACCTCGAGAAGCGGATGAAGCGGATCGTCAAGGCCGGGCAGCGGTTCGCCCGCCGGGTCACCACCGGCGAGGAGGCTCGGGCCGAACTCGCCTTCGAGCCCTACAAGCTCGAGTTGATCGACCTGAAATCGGATGCCACTGGTGAGAAGTCGGCGGAGGAATCCGTTGAAATCGGCGCCGGCGAGCTCACCATCTACGACAACCTGCACGCGCACACCGGTGAGCGGGTCTGGGGCGACCTGTGCCGCGGCCCGCACGTGCCGACCACCCGGTACATCCCGGCGTTCCAGCTGACCCGGTCCGCGGCCGCGTACTGGCGGGGCAGCGAGAAGAACCCGCAGTTGCAGCGGATCTACGGCACTGCCTGGGAATCCGCGGAAGCCCTGGCCGCGTACCAGCAGTGGCACGCCGAGGCGGAGCGGCGGGATCACCGCAAGCTGGGCGTGGAGCTGGACCTGTTCTCGTTCCCGGACGAGTTGGGTTCCGGCCTTGCGGTTTTCCATCCCAAGGGCGGCATCATCCGCAAGGAGTTGGAGGACTACTCGCGGGCCAAGCATGTCGCCGCCGGCTACTCCTTCGTGAACACCCCGCACATCACCAAGGGTCGGCTGTACGAGATCTCCGGGCACCTGGACTGGTACCGCGACGGCATGTTCCCGGCCATGCACCTGGACGCCGAACTGGACGAGAACGGTGCGGTCCGCAAGCCCGGCCAGGACTATTACCTCAAGCCGATGAACTGCCCGATGCACGACCTGATCTTCCGGGCCCGCGGGCGCTCCTACCGGGAGCTGCCGCTGCGGATGTTCGAGTTCGGCACCGTCTACCGGTACGAGAAGTCCGGCGTCATCCACGGTCTCACTCGGGTACGGGGAATGACCCAGGACGACGCGCACATCTTTTGCACCCGCGAGCAGATGCGGGACGAGCTGGCGAGCCTGCTGCGGTTCGTGCTGGAGCTGCTGGCCGATTACGGGTTGGACGACTACTACCTCGAACTGTCGACCCGCAACGAGGACAAGTACGTCGGCGGGGACGACGACTGGGCAGTGGCCACCGAGACCCTGGCCGAGGTGGGGCGGGAGTCCGGCCTGGAACTGGTGGACGACCCGGGTGGGGCCGCGTTCTACGGCCCGAAGATCTCCGTCCAGGCCCGGGACGCGCTCGGCCGGACCTGGCAGATGTCCACCATCCAGTTGGATTTCCAGTTGCCCGACCGGTTCGAGCTGGAGTACACCGCCCCCGACGGGAGCAAGCAGCGGCCGGTGATGATTCACCGCGCCCTGTTCGGCTCGGTGGAGCGGTTCTTCGCGGTGCTCACCGAGCACTACGCCGGTGCGTTCCCGGCCTGGCTGTCGCCCGTGCAGGTGGTCGGTATCCCGGTCGCCGACGCGTTCGGCGACCACATCCAGGCGGTGGTCGATCGGCTGGCCGCGCACGGCATCCGGGCCGAGGCCGACCATTCCGACGATCGAATGCAGAAGAAGATCCGCAACCACACCACCGCCAAGGTGCCGTTCCAGTTGCTGGCCGGCGAGAAGGATCTGGCTGCGGGTGCGGTCAGCTTCCGGTTCCGGGACGGTACCCAGGTCAACGGGGTGCCCACCGCGGCCGCCGTCGAGGCGATCGTGGACTGGGTGCAGCAACGCCGCAACGAACCGCCGACCGCGGAGGCCTTCGCGCAGCTGCGGCCGGCCGACGCGCGGCCGGCCGACGGCGCTGATGGCTGAGTCGGGCGGGCCCGAGCTGGTCGAGCAGGCCGGCATCGGCGTGCCCGACCACCTGGCCCGGTTGTGGACGCCGCACCGGATGGCCTACGTCAGCGGGGGCTCGGGTGCCGCCGCGCCGGCGGCGGACCCGGGGTGCCCGTTCTGCCGCATCCCGACCCTGTCCGACGAGGACGGGCTGATCGTCGCCCGTGGCGTGACGGTGTACGCGGTGCTGAACCTGTACCCGTACAACCCGGGCCACCTGATGGTGGTGCCATACCGGCACATTGCCGACTACACCGACCTGGACCCCGACGAACTCGCCGAGTTCAGTGAATTCACCCGGCACGCCCTCGGGACCGTGCGGACGGTCAGTGCGCCGCACGGATTCAACATCGGCATCAACGCCGGCTCGGCCGCCGGCGCCGGCATCGCTCCGCACCTGCACCAGCACCTGGTGCCGAGGTGGGGTGGCGACGCCAACTTCATGCCCGTCATCGGCCAGACCAAGGTGCTGCCGCAACTGCTCGCCGACACCCGGGGTCTGCTCGCCGCCGCCTGGTAGGCCCCCGCTCCCTCGGGGCGGGAGCCGATTCCGACGGTGGTTTCCGGAGCAGAATGAGGATGCCTGGCGAGGTGTCCAGGTGCGGCTGGATTGCCAGGCCCGGAAGTGTGGGAGGGCATGCCCCCGCGCGCCGATGCACCTCGGCGTTGGGCACGGCGGTCACCATGCGGAATTGCAGGCGATGGTGGCGGCCCGGCAACCCCTGCGAGGTGGGCCCGGCAGGTGGTCGAGCTGCTCGGCGAACCGCCGTGGAACTCGACCGGCCCGCCTGAGCCGTCAGTCGGTGAACTCGCCGATGGCCGGTCCGGTGTCGGTGGCCGGGTTAGCGGTATGCCCGCGGCGCAGCCGTAGTCGCCTGCGCCACGCCGCGACCGGCGACCGCATCGTCTGGGTGACCGCGCTCGGGGTGGTCACGGTCGGATCCGGGTCGTCGGTCCCGACCGGCGCGGGCTCGGCCACCTCGGAGCCGGACAGGTCCACCCGAATGCCGGACGGGTCGGCGGCGATCTCGCGCAGCACCGGCAGGATCGCCTCGACCGGCGCCCGCTCCCCGGGCGACTTCTCCAGCAGGGCGGCGATGGCGATGGCCAGTTCACCGGCGTGCGGATGGGGCGGAACCGGATCGTTCACCGCGGCCGTCACGGTCTCCAGCGGCGTCTGGGCGTGGAACGGCGGGCGGCCCTCCACGCAGGCGAACAGGGTGCAACCCAGGCTCCAGGCGTCCGCGGCCGGACCGGCCGGCGACCCGGTGATCAACTCCGGCGCGATGTACGCCGGCGACCCGACCACCAGCCCGATCCCGGTCAGCGTGGCGTCCAGCCGGCCGCGGGCGGTGCCGAAGTCGGTCAACTTCACCATGCCGTCCCGACCGATCAGGATGTTCGCCGGCTTGACGTCGCGGTGCACGATGCCCCGGCCGTGCGCCGCCGTCAGCGCGGACGCCACCGCCACCCCGATCGTCGCCGCCTGCTCCGGCGGCATCCGGCCGATCGCGGTGAGTGTCCGGGCCAGCGAGCGTCCCTCCAACAACTCCATGACGATCACCGGGTCGGCGTCCGGGCCGGCCAGGATGTCGTACACGGTGACGATGTGCGGGTTGGACAGGGCAGCCACCGCGCGTGCCTCGCGCAGGGTCCGTTCGCGCAGCTCGTCGGCCTCGGCCGGGTCCATGGCGAGCGGGATGTCAATCCGCTTGAGCGCGACCCGGCGGCGCAACAGCTGGTCGGTCGCGGCCCAGATGCTGCCGGTCGCGCCATGCCCGATCTTCGTGTCCAGCAGGTAGCGGCCCGCGATCAGCGGCCGATCGGCGGGCGGCGCGGCCGGATCCGGAGAGTCCGGAAACATGGGAACGGCCACCACGTCATTCTCCCGCCTGGACGTCGTGCCGGGTGGACCGACCGCCCGGGTGGTTGGCCCGACTCAGAGCTCCGTCCGGCTATCGTGGGTTCCCGCCCGCCCTTTCGAATCGGACACGACTCGATTGAGCCCACAGCCCCCACAGCCCCCACAGCCCGAAACGGACCTTCATGCTGAACTCCCTGGCCCGGTCCTCGGTGTCCAAGGTGATGGACCCGATCGGGCGCGGACTGCTCAAGGCCGGACTCACCCCGGACGTCGTCACGATTGTCGGCACGATCGGCGTGGTGGCGGGTTCGATCGCCCTGCTGGCCACCGGCCACCTGTTCGCCGGCACCATGGTGGTCACCTTCTTCGTCCTGTGCGATCTGGTCGACGGGGCGATGGCCCGGGCCCGCGGCTACGGCACCGACTTCGGCGTCGTGCTGGACGCCTCCTGCGACCGGATCGCCGACGGCGCGTTGTTCGGTGCCCTGACCTACTACGCATTCACCACCGACCAGCGCGTGCTCGGCATCGCCGCGTTGATCTGCCTGGTCAGCGGCCAGGTCATCTCCTACGTGAAGGCGCGGGCGGACAGCGTCGAGCTGGCGATCGGCGGGGCCCTGGCCGAACGGGCGGAGCGCAACGTGCTCGGCCTGGTCGGTGCCGGGCTGGCCGGGCTGGGGGTGCCGTACGCCCTCGACGTCGCGCTGTGGCTGCTCGCGGCGGCCGGCCTGGTCACCGTGGTGCAGCGACTCGTGCAGGTCCGGCGGGCCGCGGTCAAGGCGGCCGCCGACCCCGGCCGGCGCAACACCGGCCGGCCGGCGCTGTGAGCGAGGCGTGCCGAGCGAACCATCGGCGCCAGTGGGGCCGCCGGGTCCGGAGCGGCGAGCCGGCGAGGCGGTCCGGAACGGGGGCCCGCGGTGAGCGAGGCTTGCGGTGAGTAGCGCGGGCGCCGTGGATCGGCTCACCGATCTCGGCTTCGCCGCCGGCTGGTCGGTGGTCCGGGGGATGCCCGAGTGGGCGGCGGACCGGGCGTTCCGCATCGCCGCGGACGTCGCCTACCGGCGTCGAGGCCCGGCCGTCGTCCAGCTGGCCCGCAATCTGCGCCGGGTGCTCGGCCCGCGGGCGACTCCCGAGACCCTGGCCCCGACCGTCCGGGACGGGATGCGGTCGTACGCCCGCTACTGGCGGGAGACCTTCCGCCTGCCGGCGATGGATCTGGATGCGGTCGCCGCGTCGGTGGCCGCCACCACCTTCGGTGGTGAGCACATCGCCCGGGCCCAGCGGGAGGGTCGAGGCATCGTCCTGACCGTCCCGCACGCCGGCAACTGGGACATCGCCGCGTTGTGGGTGACCCGGAACTTCGGCCCGCTGACCACCGTCGTGGAACGGCTCAAACCCGAGACGCTGTACGACAAATTCGTGGCCTACCGCGAGTCGCTCGGCATGGAGATCCTGCCGCTGACCGGGGGCGTCCCGCCCGCCCAGATCCTGCGGGAACGGCTCACGGCGGGCGGCATCATCGCCCTCGTCGGCGACCGGGACCTGTCGGCCAACGGCATTCCGGTGTCCTTCTTCGGCGAGCCCGCCCGCTTCCCGGCCGGTCCGGCGATGCTGGCCGCGCTCACCGATTCGTACCTGTGCCCGACCGACCTGAGCTTCCGCGCCGGCGGCTGGGTGCAGCACATCCACCCGCCGCTCTCCCTGGCCGGTGTCCGGCTCGCCGAGCAGGTTCGCTCGGGCGCCCAGCAGATTGCCGACACCTTCGAGCGGGGGATCGCCGCGCATCCCGCGGACTGGCACATGCTGCAGCCGTTCTGGCCGGCCGACTTCCCGCCCGGGCATCCGGGGGCGGCCCCGGTCCGGCTCCCGGTGCGGGCCGGGTCCGCGGCGGATCCCGGCGGGCCGGCCGCGGTGCGGGCCGCCCGATGAGGGTCGGCCTGGTCTGCCCGTACTCCTTCGACATCCCCGGCGGGGTGCAGGCGCACGTCGCCGACCTGGCCCGGACCCTGATCGGGCTGGGGCACCAGGTCAGCGTGCTGGCGCCGGGTGAGGACGACACCCCGACGGAGCTGCCCGAGTTCCTGGTGCCGGCCGGGCGGAGCATGCCGATCAAGTACAACGGGTCGGTCGCCCGGCTCTCGTTCGGTCCGGTGTCCTACACCCGGGTGCGGCGCTGGATCCGGGCCGGCCGGTTCGACGTGCTGCACGTCCACGAGCCGGTCGCGCCGAGCCTGTCCATGCTGGCGCTGATGGTCGCGGACGGGCCGATCGTGGCGACCTTCCACACGGCCAACCCGCGGTCGCGGATGCTGCTCGCGTTCCAGGGGATGTTGCAGCCGTTCCTGGAGAAGATCACCGGCCGGATCGCGGTCAGCGAGCTGGCCCGGCAGGTTCAGGTCGAGCACCTCGGCGGGGACGCGGTGATCATTCCCAACGGCGTCGACGTGCAGTTCTTCGCCCGGGCCGCGCCGCTGCCGGGATACCCGCGGGCGGGCGGCACCATCGGCTTCATCGGCCGCTACGACGAGCCGCGCAAGGGGATGTCGGTGCTGTTGGACGCGCTGCGGCTGCTCGTGCCGACCCGGCCCGACCTGCAGTTGCTGGTCGCCGGCGGCGGCGATGAGAAGGATCTCCGGGAGGACGCCGGACCGGAGCTCGCGAGCACCCTGCGGTTGCTCGGTCGGGTGAGTGACGAGGACAAGGCTGCGATGCTGCGGTCGGTGGACATCTACTGCGCGCCGAACACCGGCGGGGAGAGCTTCGGCATCATCCTCACCGAGGCGATGAGCGCCGGGACGCCGGTGGTGGCCAGCGATCTGGACGCCTTCCGGCGGGTGTTGGACGGCGGGATCGCGGGGGTGCTCGCGCGGGTCGGCGATGCCCCCGCGCTCGCCGACGCGCTGGGCCGGGTCCTCGACGATCCGGGCCGGCGCGCGGTGCTGGCCGCCCAGGGCCGGCGGGTGGTCACGTCCTACGACTGGCCGGTGGTGGCGGCCACCGTGGTGAAGGTCTACGAGACCGTCATGGCCGCCGATCCGCGGGCCGTGGTCGAAGCCGACTGAGCTGCCCGGCTCGGTGGTGACCCGGCGCTGCCCAAACCCGCCCGGCACTGCCCGGTACGGCCCCGCCCGCCCAGCTCGGCCCCGCTCTACCCGGCCTGGTGCGCTGATCAGAGCTCCGTTTCCTGCCCGATTCGTCTGGTTGACTGGGGCTTTGACCCGCGAGGGTGGGGTTGAGCGATCCGACCGGTCGGCCGACCGGCCCGGCCGTGGGACGCTTGTTCCCGCAAATCCGATGACGAAGGGAGGGCTGCGATGACCGCCACGGTCGTGATCCTCGTCCTCCTGCTACTGATCGCCGCCCTCCGGTTGTGGATCACCGCGAACCGGCTGGACCGGCTGCATGTGCGCACGGAGGCCGCCTGGGGTGCACTCGAGGGGGCGCTGTCCCGGCGGGTAGTGGCCGCCCGTGCGGTCGCCGCGGCCGGCGGCCTGCCACCGGCGCAGGCGGCCGAGCTGCGTCGGGTCGCCGACGCGGCCGACCGGTCCGAACGGGCCCACCGGGCCGACGCCGAGAACGACCTGTCCAGGGTGCTCACCCTGCTGCCGCCGCCGGCCGAGGAGCACCTGGCAGCCGAGCTCGACGACGCCGCCGAACGGGTGCTGCTCGCCCGACGCTTCTACAACGACGCCGTCCGGGACACCCGGGCGCTGCGCGCGGTCTGGTTCACCCGGGTGTTCGGTCTCGCCGGCCGCGCGGCGCTGCCGGAGTACTTCGAGATCGCCGAATCCGCCGCCAAGGCCGAACCCGGGGGCCCCGCCGAACCGGTGCGCCGCACCGCCGCCCGGGTCCTGCTGCTCGACGACCGGCAGCGGGTGCTGCTGCTGTCGGGCACCGACCCGCAGGTCGGCTCGCGGTGGTGGATCACCCCCGGTGGCGGCGCCGAGGCGGGGGAGCCGCTCGCCGAGACGGCGATCCGCGAACTCGCCGAGGAGACCGGGCTGCGGTTGCGGTCCGATCAGCTGGTCGGTCCGCTGTGGCGCAGGGTCGCGAAGTTCCATTTCACCGGCGTCGATTACGAGCAGACCGAGTTCTATTTCGCCGCCGCACTGCCCCCGGCGTCGCCGGTCGCGGAGATGCCGTCCGCCGGCCCGGACGACGAGCTGGACACGACGGGTCACACACGGGACGAGCGACTGACCCTGACCGGGCACCGCTGGTGGGAGTCGGACGCGCTGCGGTCCACCGATGAGGACGTGCACCCCCGCGAGCTGGCCACCCGATTGCCGGAGGCTCTGGTGGCCTTGCGGACCGGGGCGGCGCCGGAGGCCGTGCCCGACATCGACTGATTCGCGGCTCGACCGGCACCCCGAGCGAATTTCGCTGCGTCGGCGGGTCCGCCCGCCGAACGGGCGCTCCGAGTCCTACCGTGACTGAGCCGACGGCGCCGAAGCCGGGCGAACCGGGAGGAACTGTGGGCCGATCGACGCGGATCACCGTCATGGTGTCGGTGTTGCTGACCGGCATCGTCGCCCTCTCCGGGTGCTCGACGGGGTCGCTCACCCCGCCCAGTTCGTCAGCGACCACCAGTTCGGCGTCACCGACGCCGACGCCCACCCCGACACCGACCCCCACACCCACCCCGGAACCCACCCCGCCACCGGCCCCGCCGCCGGTCGACGCGTTGACCGGCGGGCCGGTCAACGACGGACCGGTGATCGCGGTCAAGATCGACAACACCAGCGCGGGGTTGCCGCAGCACGGCATCGCCGACGCCGACATCACCTACGTCGAGCAGGTCGAGGGCGGGCTGACCCGGCTGATGCCGGTGTTCCACACCACCCTGGCCACCGACGTCGGCCCGGTCCGCAGCGTGCGCACCACCGACGCCGAGCTGCTGCCGGCCTTCGGCGTGCCGGCGCTGGTGTTCTCCGGTGGCGGCGGCGTCCCGCTGGCCGCGATCGCGGCCACCCCGGTCGTCCAGGTCGCCGAGGAGCAAGGTGCGGCCGGGTTCTGGCGGGGCAGCGGGACCGCCCCGTACAACCTGCATTCCGACCTGACCGAGGTGCAGGCCGCCACCGCCGGGCTGTCGCCGGCCCGCAACATCGGGATGGCGTTCGCCGCGACGGACCCCCGGGTCGACGCGGCCCCGGGCGCCGACGCAGTGACCGTCAGCTACGAGGCGGCCCGCATGGGCTGGACGTGGACCGGGTCGAACTACCAGGTCTACCGGCAGGGCGACCCGTTGTCGGACGCCGCGGGCACCTCCGTCGTCGCCGACAACGTGCTCATCCAGCACGTCGACTTCGAACCCGACGGCGAGCGCGACTCGGTCGGCTCGCCGTCCTTCATCTCGCACACCGTGGGTTCGGGATCGTTCGAGCTGTATCGGGACGGCAAGGTGCTGGCCGGGACGTGGAGCCGTCCGGCGCCGGACCAGATCTTCCAGTTCCTGGACGGGGCCGGGCAGCCGGTTCCGTTCAAGCCGGGCAAGACTTGGGTGGCGCTCGTGCCGTCGTCCGCGTCGGTCAGTTCGTCCTGACGGCCTCTCGCGCTGAGTAGGATCGGCCCGTCCGTCCCCTTCAGTAGGAGTTCCACCGTGGCCACGCCAGCTGATTTCCCCGACGTCCCCGATTCGTTGACCGCCACCGGCACCGCCCGGGTCAAGCGGGGCATGGCCGAGATGCTCAAGGGCGGCGTCATCATGGACGTCGTCACCGCCGAGCAGGCCCGGATCGCCGAGGACGCCGGCGCGGTCGCCGTGATGGCGCTGGAACGGGTGCCCGCGGACATCCGCGCCCAGGGCGGCGTCTCCCGGATGAGCGACCCGGACATGATCGACGGCATCATCGCCGCCGTGTCGATTCCGGTGATGGCCAAGGCCCGGATCGGGCACTTCGTCGAGGCCCAGGTGCTGCAGTCGCTGGGTGTCGACTACATCGACGAGTCCGAGGTGCTCACCCCGGCCGACTACAAGCACCACATCGATAAGTGGGCGTTCACCGTGCCGTTCGTCTGCGGCGCGACGAATCTCGGGGAGGCGCTGCGGCGGATCACCGAGGGCGCGGCGATGATCCGCTCCAAGGGCGAGGCGGGCACCGGTGACGTGTCCAACGCGGTGACGCACATGCGCACGATCGGCGCGCAGATCCGCCGGCTGACCTCGATGTCGCCGGACGAGCTGTACACCGAGGCCAAGGAGCTTCAGGCGCCGTACGAGCTGGTCGCCGAGGTCGCGGCTGCGGGCAAGCTGCCGGTGGTGATGTTCACCGCGGGCGGGATCGCCACCCCGGCGGACGCGGCGATGATGATGCAACTGGGCGCCGAGGGCGTGTTCGTCGGGTCCGGCATCTTCAAGTCCGGCAACCCGGCCGCGCGGGCCGAGGCCATCGTCAAGGCCACCACCTTCTACGACGACCCGGACGTCATCGCCAAGGTGTCCCGTGGCCTGGGCGAGGCGATGGTCGGCATCAACGTCGACGACATCCCGCAGCCGCACCGCCTGGCCGAGCGGGGTTGGTAGTTCCGACCGTCACGAGCCCGCGGCCGGCGGCGCGTCCCTCGCCGGCACGTCGGTTGCGGGTGTCCGGGCGCGGTTCTCCGTCAGCGCGGCCCGCTCGACGGTGAGCAGGCTCTCCTCGCTGTGTTCGGCCCGGTAGGCGTCCCCGCCGCCGCGCACCCCGAACAGCCGCTTGGACCAGACCAGCCAGATCACCGCCGCGACGTTGATCGCGGTCAGCGCCACCTTGAACCAGGTGAACTTCTCGGTCAGCTCCCAGATCTCCAGCGGCAGGAACACGCTGGTCACCACGACCGAGAAGTACTCGCCCCAGCGCCGGACGAACCACAGCCCGTACGACTCGACCAGCAGCATCCCGGCGTAGACGAACAGGCCGACCGCGACCCAGTTGATGGCCGTGCTGGACAGATCCAGCACGCGATTCACGCCCCGGGCCAGCTCCGAGCCCTGGATGTCCCAGCCGATCTGCTCGGCCACCGGGCGCAACAGGGCCAGTTCGTTGTCGAAGGACTGTTGCAGCTGCGCCCGGGAGTCCCGCAGATGCAGCGCCAGCGCCCCGACCAGCGCGATCAGCACTGCCCGGCCGACCCGCTCGGCCGCCAGCAGGCGCATGATCACCCGGTCGCGCAGCAGCCGGCCGCGGGGTACCTCGGGCGCCTGATCGGCCGGACCGGAGCGGCGGGGCGGTCCGACGACGAAGTCCCCGCAGCGCAGGCACCGCCAGGCGGTGCCGGCCGGCGTCGGGGCGGTCAGCCGGTCCCGCAGGTCCGGCTCGTCCGGGGCGAACGTCTCGTGCCCGCGCCGGCCGCAGGTACGCAGGCTCCAGTCCACGGCGCGAGCCTGACATACCCCTCAGCGCCGAGTGTGCAGAAGGTGCCCCTTCAACCCGGTCCAAGGGGCACCTTCTGCACACTCGCGGCGTCAGGGCCGTGTGGTCGGGACGGGGCGGGTCCCGGTGGGTGTCACATTCGGCCACGCGGCGGTGCTTGATGGAGTGTGGAGGTCATCGGGAGCGGCGGGACCGGGTCGATGGCGGCCCTGCGGGCCGACCGGACTGTCGAACGGGGTCGAACGGGAAGGGCGGTGGCCGTGGTCGCTGCGCCACCGACCGAGGCGGTGCGCCCGGACCTGGAACAGGTCTTCCGGGCCGCCTATCCGCGGGTCGTCGCGGTGGCCGCGCGGGTGCTCGGGTCGCCGGACGAGGCGCAGGACGTCGCCCAGGAGGTGTTCCTGAGCTTCGGGCGTTCGTCCGTGCCCGCCCGGGAGGCGATGGGCTGGCTGTCCGTCGCCGCCGCGCACACCGCGCTCAACCATCTCCGGTCCGGCCGCCGGCGGGCCGCCCGCGAGGTGTCGGCGCATCCCGGCGCCCACGTCCCGGACACCGCCGACACGGTCGTCGTCAACGAGGAGCGGCGACGGGTCCGCGAGGCGCTTGGCCGGCTGCCCCGCAAGCAGGCCGTTGCCCTGGTCCTGCGGCACAGCGGCCTGAGTTACGCCGAGGTCGCCGCCGCCATCGAGCTGTCCACCGGCAGCGTCGGCACCACCGTCCGGCGCGCCGAAGCCGCCCTGCGCAAGGAGTTGAACCGTGAAGCGTCATCCGACTGACGGCACACTGCGTCGGCTGCTCGACGAGCCGGTCGCTGTGTCCGACGCCGACCGCGCGCACGTCGCCGGCTGCCCGATCTGCCTGGCGGAGCTGGCGCAGGCGCGCTCCGACGCGGCCGTCGCCGCCGTGGCGATGACCCCGTCGACGGCCGGTATCCCCGACGTCGACGAGGGATGGCGCCGGCTCTCGGCCGGCCTGACGACCGAGCGGGCCCGGCCAGCGGCACCGCCGGCGGTGGTGCGGCCCCGGTGGAGTGCCCGGCTGCGCACTCCGGTGGTCGCCATCGCGGGCGTCGTGCTGCTGATGACCGGCGCCGGCATTGCCGCCGCCGCGGACTGGCTGCCGATCTTCCGCACCGAGCAGATCGCGCCGGTGACGATCACCGCCGACGACCTGGTCGCCCTTCCGGACCTGTCGGCGTACGGCGATGTGACGGTCGTCGACGAACCGGGCGTGCATCCGGTCGCCGACTCGGCGGCGGCGGCCGCGGCGACCGGGCTGACCGTCCCGCAGGTTGCCGAGCTGCCGGGCGGGGTGTCCGGCGATCCGGAGATCCTGGCGGGCGGGCAGGCCGTCGTGCAGTTCACCTTCTCCGCCGCCACAGCGGCGCAGGCGGTCGCGCCGGCGGCGCTGCCGGCACCGCCACTCGGCCTGGACGGCAGCCGGTTCAGGCTGGTCGCCGGTCCCGGCGTGCTGCAAATGTGGGCCGCGGACAGCGGTCTGCCCGCCCTCGCGGTGGGCCGGGCGGTCGCGCCCACGGCGTACTCCTCGGGCATCGACTTCGTCACGGCCCGCGACTACGTGCTGTCGCTGCCGGGTCTGCCGGCGGACCTGGTGGCGCAGCTCGGCGCCTTCACCGGGGACGGCACCACGTTGCCGTTGCCGTTGCCGGCGGACCTGGCCAGCAGCGCGCCCGCCGAGGTGAACGGCACGCCGGCTCAGCTGCTGACGTCCCGGGACGGCGCGGTGACCGCCGTGGTCTGGGTGCAGGACGGGGTCGTCACGGCGGTGGGTGGATCGCTCAGCGCCGACGAGGTGCTCACCGTGGCCCGGGAGCTGCGGTGACCGCGGCCGGTGCCGGTGCCGGCCTCGACGAGGCCGCCCGGCTGCTTGCGGACTTGCCGGCCTCGCCCGCGGTGTGGTGCTCCGACCTGCGCAAACGGTACGGCCGGCGGACGGCGGTGGACGGGGTGTCGTTCACCGTGGGGCGCGGCGAAGTGGTCGGCTTGCTGGGTCCGAACGGGGCCGGAAAGACCAGCGTCATCAAGATGCTGCTGGGGCTGGTGCGGCCGGACGCCGGCGAGGTCCTGCTGCTCGGCCGGCCCGGCACCGACCCGCGCGCGCGGGCCCGCGTCGGCTACCTGCCCGAACTGTTCCGGTACCAACCGTGGCTGACGCCGTCCGAGGTGCTGGCGCTGCACGTCCGGCTGGCCGGAGCGGGGATCCCGGAGAAGGAACGGCGCGAGTGCCTGGCGATCGTCGGGCTGGCCGACCGGGCCGGCGACCGGGTGGGCGGATTCTCCAAGGGCATGCAACAGCGGCTCGGGCTCGCGGTCGCCCTCGTCGCCCGGCCGGAGCTGGTGATCCTCGACGAGCCGACGAGCGCCCTGGACCCGATCGGCCGCGCCGACGTCCGGGACCTGCTGCTGACCGTCAAGCAGCGCGGCGTCGCCGTCCTGCTGAACTCGCATCTGATCGGCGAGGTCGAGCGGGTCTGCGACCGGGTCGTCATCCTCGACCGGGGCCGGGTCGCGGCCGCCGGCAGCCTCACCGAGCTGCTCGGCCAGCAGGAGGTGCGGCTGCGCCTGACCGGCGTGGGCACGGCGGCGCTGACCCGGTTGGCCGATCTGGGGCAGATCACGCGCGACGGTGACGCGTTCACCGTCCTGCTGGTCGACGATCGGCCGGACCCGGTGCCGGATCTGGTGACGGACCTGGTGCGGCTGGGAGTGCGGGTGCACGCGGTCGAGCCCGGCCGGATCAGCCTGGAGGAACGGCTGCTCGGGATCCTGCGGGGCCCGGGCGCCGGCGCGGACGGGGGCGCGGGGCGATGACCGACCTGATGGCCGAGCGGACCGGCGGCCCGATCGCGTCGACGGGGCGGGTCGTGCTGACGGTGTGCGGGCTGACCCTGCGGGAGGCGGCCCGCCGGAAGGTGCTGCGGGCATTGGCGGTGCTGACGCTGGTGCTGCTGGGCCTGAGCGCGTGGGGGTTCGCCAAGCTGGGTGGCTTCCAGGCCGATTTCGGACAGCTGACCAGCGGGGAGGCTCGGCTGGTGGCCTCCCAGCTGCTGAACCTGGTGATGTTCGGGTTGAGCATGATCGCCGCCCTCGGCACCGCGTTCCTGGCCGGTCCGACGCTGGCCGGGGAGATCGAGTCGGGGATGGCCCTGGCGGTGCTGGCCCGGCCGGTGCACCGGTTCGCGGTGTTGCTGGGCAAGTGGCTGGGACTGGTCGTCTTCGGTTCCGGGTTCATCGTCGTTGCCGGGCTCGCCCAGTTCGTCATCGTGCAGGTGACCGTCGGCTACTGGCCGCCGGAGCCGGTGCTCGGACTGGCCCTGCTGGCCGCCCAGACCACGGTCCTGCTGACCCTGGGACTGTTGCTGTCCACCCTCATCTCGCCGATGGCCTCGGGCATCGTCGCGGTCGGGCTGTTCGGTGCCGCGTGGATCGCCGGCGTCGTCGGCGGGGTCGGCGCGGCGCTGGGCAACGAGGGCGTGGCCCGGGTGGGCACCGTCTCGCAGGTGCTGCTGCCGACCGACGGGCTCTGGCGCGGCGCCATGCACGCCTTCCAGGACCCGGGCGTGGTGCAACAGTTCAGCCGGCAGATGGCGGGCTTCCCGTTCCTGAGCCCGGCGCCGCTCGCCCCGGCCTACCTGTTGTGGGTGATCGTCTGGGTGCTGCTCGTCCTGGGCCTGGCGGCGCTGTCCTTCCGTCGCCGGGACCTGTAGGGGCTCAGCCGGACCGGCCGAACCCGGCGTCCCGGGCGCGGATGATCATGTTCGCCCGGTCCCCGGCCTGCAGTTTGCTCAGGATCGTGGACACGTTGTTGCGCACGGTCTTGCCGGACAGGTACAGCTCGGCGGCGATCTGGGCGTTCGACCGGCCGGCCGCGATCAGGTCCAGGATCTCCCGCTCCCGGTCGGTGAGCTGCGGGAACGCGGCGGTTCGGGCGGTCGCCGGGGCCTCGAACGCCCGGGCCACCCGCTGCGCCAGCGACGCGCCGAACACCACCCCACCGGCGTGCACGGTGCCGATCGCCCGCACCACCTCGTCCTGCGACGCCCCCTTGACCAGGTAGCCGCGGGCGCCGGCGCGGACCGCGCTGAACACCGTCGAGTCGTCCTCGCCCATGGTCACCACGAGCACCCCGACCTCGGGGGCGGCCTCGACGATCCGGCGGGTCGCCTCGATGCCGTTCATCACCGGCATCTGGATGTCCATGATCACCACTTCCGGCCGGTCGGCCGGGTCTGCGCCGGTCACCATGTCGACCGCCGCCCGGCCGTCGGCGGCCCGCCCGGTGACGGTGATGTCGTCCAGCGGATCGAGCAGTGCAGCCAACCCGTCCCGGAACACCGGATGGTCGTCGACGATCAGCACCCGGATCGGTGGCGTCATGGTGAGAGCTCCTCGGCGATCGGTATCCAGGCCTGCACGACCGTGCCACCCGCCTCCGGGCAGCGCACCTCGCAGCGGCCACCAAGCTCCTCGGCCCGTTCCCGCAGCGAGCGCAGACCGATCCCGGCGACCGCGTCGGGGTCGATGCCGCGGCCGTCGTCGGCGATCCGGATGCCCAGTTCACCGGCCGTCACGGCCAGGGTGATCCGGCAGGACTGTGCGGCCGCATGCCGGACCACGTTGGTCAGCGCCTCCGAGACGATCCGGTAGGCGGCCACCTCGACCGCGGCGGGCAGCGCACCGAGTTCGCCGGCGGCCAGGTCGACGTCCAGTTCCGCGTCCAGTACCGAAGCCGCGGCCTCGACCTGGTTCTCCAGGGCGGCGACCAGGCCGAAGTCGTCCAGGGCCGGCGGGCGCAGGCCGTGCACCAGGCGCCGCACATCGGCCAGCGCGTCGGTGACGTCCTGCCGGGACTGCCGGACGAGCTGCCGGGTGCGCTCCGGGTCGGTGTCGATCGCGTTGCCGGCGGCGTCCAGCCGCAGCGCCACCCCGCCCAACGCCGGCCCCAGCCCGTCGTGCAGGTCACGACGGATCCGCCGGCGGTCCTCCTCCCGGGCCAGCACGAGCCGCTCCCGGGCGAGCTGGAGCTCGCGAGCCAGGGTGGCGGTGCGCACGGCGATGGCCGCCTGCCGCACGACGTCCAGCAGCAGGGCCTGGTCCCGGCGTGACATCAGCGCGCGAAAACCGCGGGCCGGCAGCAGCAGCCGGCCGATCCGCGCGTCGTGGTAGGTGATCGGCAGCTCGGCGAGGTCGGGTTCGTCGGCGGGCCGGGTGCCGTGCTCGGCGAGCAGCGTGCCGCCGCTCGGCTGCACGATCTCGACGCCCACGTACGGCACCTTGAAGGCCTCGGCGACCGCGGCGGCCAGCGCCGGCAGCTGCTCGTCGACCCGGCCGGACGACTCCAATCGCCGGGCCAGGGTGGACACCACCGTGTAGCGGTCGGCCCGGCGCCCGACGAGCAGCCGCCGCACCACGTGCCCCAGCCAGTGCCGCAGCGGCCCGTAGAGCGCCACGGCCACGATCACCACCACGACGGTGACGCTGCGCTCGTCCACCTGGTCGCCGAGCACCTGGTTGCCGGCCGCGATGATCGTCAGGTCCAACGTGATGACGATCGAGCCGACCGCGGCCGACACCAGGGTGCCGGCGACCAGTGCGTCGATGTCGATCAGGGTCGGCCGGACGATGCCGATCGTCACCGACGCGGAGGTGACGGTCACCGCGGTGACCAGCGCGAGATAGGCCATCGTGCTGCCCGGCACGAGCAACCCGACCACCACGACCAGCAGGCAGATCAGCGCGGCCCAGAGCAGCCAGCGCAGCCGGGTGCGGTCCAGCCCGGTGGCTCGGGCGTGCCGGGCGAAGACGACCGCGATCGGCAGGAGCAGGGCGCCGAAGGTCAGGGTCCGGGCGACGGTCAGCAGGACCACCCACGCCCCACCCGGCAGCGGCAGTGCCGGGACGTCGGCATCGATCCACGGCGGGACGGCACCCTCGTAGACCGCCGACGTCGGGGCCAGGATGAGCGCGACCGGCAGCAAGGTGGCCAACCCGACCCCGACCCGCCCGGCCACCCCCCACCCGCCCGGCATGAACCGGCCGTCCGGGTACAGGGTGAGCAGCAGCGGCAGGCCGAGCAGCAGGAACGCGCCGACCCGCTCGTAGAACCAGAACGCCGCGGTCGTGCCCGGCGCCCCGGACGACTGCGAGTAGGCCGTCCAGGACTCGGCGAACCCGTCCACGGCCCACAGCGTGCCGAACGCGACCAGGACGACGCCGATGCGGTTCCGCCGGTCGTACCCGAGGATGACCGCGCCGAACCCGGTGACCAGCAGGCCGATCAGGGCACCCAGCACACCGGGATCGGTGCCGGTGACGTCCCGCGCGGTGGATGGGGTGGTCAGGTCGACCACGGCGCAGGCCAGGACGACCACCGCGCAGCCGGCGGTCGCGACCAGCCCGGGAACGGAGTACGCGCGGGTGCGCGGCCGGTCCGAGCCTGTCGTCATCGCGTCAGTATCACCGGCGACGCGTCCCGTGGTCCCGAGGCCGGTGTCCCGTCCGGGACGGGACATCACCGGGGACCGGACTCGGGACGCCGCACCCTGCCGGCCGGGGCGGCGGGACGACCAGGGTTGACCCCAGCACCGAGAACGCCGGCTCCGGCCGGACCCCGATTTCGATCCCCGTCCCGAAGGAATCCGTCATGACCATGTCCGGCCATCCCGCCCCCGCCCGGTCCGACCGGCCCGCCGACGTCGTCGCCGATCCGGCCCCGGTCCGCCGCCGCCACCCGTTCGTCGCACACGGTGCCCTGCTGTCCACCGGCGCACTGGCCTGGTCGGCGTCCATCGTGGCGCTGGGGGTGGACCCGGTCGGCAATCCGAACGAGCTGCTGATCTTCGGCTTGGCGTCCGGCCTGTTCCAGGTCGGATTGCTCGGCCTGCTGCGGGTGCTCTGGCGGACCCGGGGCCTCGGCGACGGCCGGATCGCCAGAGCGGCCCTGATCGTGGAGAGCGTGCTGGTGACGTTCGCGATCGGCTCGACGTTGGCCGACGCGTTCGCGGTGTCCGACCTGAACCAACCGGTATGGGCCGCGCTGGACGCGTTCTGGCCGCTGTCCATGCTCGGCATGTTCCTCATCGGCATCCGGATCGCCATCGCCGGCCGGTGGACGGGCCTCACCCGGTTCTGGCCGCTGGTCGCCGAGAGCTGGGCCGCGGTCGTGCTGCCGATCAACGGCATCCTGGGCGGCGAGGTGGCGCAGTACGTCGCCGCCGCCCACCTGATCGTCGGCTACGCCGTGCTCGGTGTGCTGGTCGCCCGGAAGACCGGCTGATCCGTCCCTGATCCCCGTTGACTCTGCCCCGTGCAGCCTGCATATGCGACACCGTTGATGCCCCGTCCGGGCCCCTCCCGGACGGGGCATCGGCCTGCTTGCGATATGGAGCCAGTGGAGCCATTATGGCGCCATGCCGAGCATCCAGATCAAGGACGTTCCCGCGGAAACGCACGCCGTCCTTCGCCGGCGGGCGGCGGCCGCGCACCAGTCGCTCCAGGAGTACCTGCGGTCGCGACTGGTCGCCGAGGCCGCGGCCCCGACGCTCGACGAGGTGTTGGAACGGGCCGGCGGTCGCACCGGCGGAACGCTGACGCTGGACGACGCCGCCGCACTGGTCCGGGCCGATCGCGACGCGGACGATGACCGTCGTCCGTGGTAGTAGTCGATGCGAACGTGCTGGTCGTGGCCTTGGCCGACGACGGACCGGACGGCGAACGGGTTCGGGTGCGGTTGCGCGGTGAACACCTGGCTGCCCCCGAGCTGATCGACCTCGAGGTGCTCTCGGTGCTGCGCCGGTCGGAGCGCGTGGGTGCGCTGAACACCCGGCGGGCCGCGCTGGCCGTGCGTGACCTGCGCGACCTGCCCCTTGACCGGGCCCCCCACCTGCCGTTGGTGCGCCGCTGCTGGGAGCTGCGCGGCAACGTCACGGCCTACGATGCGGCCTACGTGGCCCTGGCCGAGACCCTGGGCGTCCCGCTCTTGACGGCCGATCGCCGGCTGGCCGCGTCGCCGGGTCTCTCGTGCGCGATCGAGCTGCTGGCCGGCGGGTGAGCGCAGTGTCGTCGCAGTGTCAGCAGCCTCACGTCGTTCGACATTGACCCGGGTCCGCCTGACCCGGAAAGATCATGCGCACTGAAGGGGAGTAGTTCCGCCCGGCCGGCTCGTCCGGATTGGGTGCGGATGGTCGACATGCTGGCGCCGCGGCGCCCGGTCATCCACCGGCATGACGCGACAGCGGCGGCCGGCGAGCGAGACCTTCGGCCGGTGAATGCACGCCGGCCGAGGTCGCTGCATCCCCAGCCTTCTCGGTCGGCACGATCGAGAGGACTCCCTCCCATGAATATCGTCGCGCGCCCGGTGGTGCCGTCATGACGTTCTGGCCCGCCCTGCTGCTCGCCGTCGGCCTGTCCGCCGACGCCTTCGCGGTGGCCCTCGGCAAGGGTCTGCACCTGCGCCGGTTCAACCTGGTCAACGCGGCGATCATCGCGTTCGCGTTCGGCCTGTTCCAGGCGGTCATGCCGCTGATCGGCTACCTGGTCGGCTCCGCGTTCTCCTCCTACATCGAAAGCTTCGACCACTGGATCGCGTTCGCGTTGCTTGCCCTGGTCGGCGGCAAGATGCTGTGGGAGGCCTTCCACAACGACGACGACGATGACGTCGATGTCGACACCATCAACTACCGCGAACTGTTCGTGCTGGCCGTGGCGACCAGCCTGGACGCGCTCGCCGTCGGCATCTCGTTCGCGTTCCTCCCGGACATCTCGATCGGCTGGATCGTGCTGCTGATCGGCGTCACCACGTTCGTCATCAGCTTCGCCGGCGTGCTGATCGGGCACAAGGTGGGACGCCGGCTCGGCAAGCCCGCCGAGCTCGCCGGCGGCGTGATCCTGATCCTGATCGGCCTGAACATCCTGGCCGAGCACCTGGGCTGGTACTGACCGACGGCCCGGGGTCGTCCTTGATCGGCAGCGGAGGCGTGATGACACCATCGGCGGACCCATTCGACCTCGAACGGTTCGTGCAGGCGCAGGACCTGGGCGGCACCTACGACCAGGCCCTGGCCGAGTTGCACCGCGGCCGCAAGACCTCGCACTGGATCTGGTTCGTGTTCCCGCAGATCGCCGGGCTCGGGTCGAGCCCGATGGCGCAGCGGTACGCGATCTCGGCGTTGGACGAGGCCACGGCCTATCTGGCGCACCCGGTGCTCGGGCCGCGGCTGGTCGACGCCGCGCAGGCGATGCTGGCCACCGACGCCCGCCGGGCCGAGGCGATCCTCGGATCGATCGACGCGATCAAGCTGCGGTCCAGCATGACGCTGTTCCACCGGGCCGACCCGGATGAGCCGGTGTTCGGCCAGGTGCTCGACCGGTTCTACGGCGGCCGGCCCGACCCCGCCACCGAGGAACGCCTGGACTGAAGCCGGGCGAAACCGGTGCGGTCGTGTCGGGGTCGCCCGCACCCCTGGACTGGAGTTGATCATGGCGTTCTCTGCGCGACTCGCCGACGACACGCCGAACGCGGAGCAGAGATCGCCATGATCAACAGCGAGTGGGCGAGCCGGGGTCAGGCGACCCAGCCGGGCAGGCCGGTGCGGGAGCCCGCCGCCGCCCGGTCGGTGATCGAGGCGAGCCGGCGCATCGCGGTGACCAACTGGTCCGGCGGGACGGTGAACGGCAGCCGGACGAACGACTCCATGGTGCCGTCGGGGCCGAACCGGGGCCCGGGGGCGATCCGGACGCCGACCGACGGCGCGAGCAGGGCCAGGTCGGTGGCGAACGGGCCGGGCAGCCGCACCCAGAGGAAGGTGCCCCCGGCCGGTCGGGACGGTTGCCAGTCGGGCAGGTGCGCGGCGAGCGCACCGGCCAGCGCGGCGGCGCCGGCGGCGAGCCGACCCCGCTGCTCGGCCAGGGCGGCGGCCGGGTCGGCCAGCAGGGTGGCCACCACCAGCTGATCGAGCACCGGCCCGGCCATGTCGCCCAGCGCGCGGGTCGCCGCCAGCCGCTGGATCAGCCCGGGGGCCGCGCGCACCCAACCGACCCGGAGCCCACCCCAGAAGGACTTGGAGACCGACCCGAGGGACAGCACCGTCGCCCCGGCCGCGGCACCGGATCCGGTGTCCCACGCGGCCATCGGCGGCGGCAGCTCGGCGGCCCCGTCGAACGGCATGTCGCGGAACGACTCGTCGGCCAGCACCAGGGTCTTGGCCGGCCGGGCCGCCGCGACCACGGCCTCCCGGGTGGCCGCGTCCATCAGCGCGCCGGTCGGATTCTGGAAGTCGGGCATCAGGTAGGCCAGCCGGGCCGCCGACTGGCGCAGGGTGGCGGCGATCAGCTCCACGTCCCAGGCGGTCTCGGGCTCCTCACCCAGGCCGATCGGCACCGCGGTGCGGCGCCGGTCGCGGACCGCGTCCAGCGCGACCGGATAGGTGGGGCACTCGATGACCACCCGGTCGGCCGGGCCGGACAGGGTGTCCAGCACCAGGGTGAACGCGTGCTGCGCGCCGGAGGTGATCAGGATCTGCTCGGCCGTGGTGGGCACGCCGGCCGCGGTGTACCGGGCGGCGACGACGTCCCGCAGTTCGGGCAGGCCGAACGGCAGGTACCCGTCGGTGCGCAGGTAGCGGGGGAGCAGGCCGGTGGCGGCATGGGCCAGCGCGCCGGTCAGCGCGGCGGGGGCCGGCAGGCACGCGGTGGTCAGGTCGATCACGCCGGCCGCGCGTTCGATCTCGTCGTGCCAGCCGATCCCGTCCCGCCAGCCGAAGATCCCGCCCGCGGCGTACCCGGTGCCGGACACGGGCACGTTCCCGACCGTCCGCAGCGGCGCCGCCGGGTCGGCCGGCAGCCGCACGGTGCTGCCCGATCCGCGCCGGGACACCAGCCAGCCCTGTTCCCGCAACTGGGCGTAGGCCGCGTTCACCGTGGTTCGGGAGACGCCCAACGCGGTCGACAGCTCCCGTTCCGACGGCAGGCCGGTGCCCACCGCCAGCCGGCCGTCGAGCACGGACGCCCGGATCCGGTCGGCCAGGGTGCGGTAGGCGGGCTGGTCCCGGCCCTCCGGCTGGGGGCCGAGCCGCTTGGCCAGGGTGGCCGCGGACACCCGAGTGGTCTGCGTCATCAGACCAGTTTGTCGCAACTGGTACTGGAATGCCAGACCACATCGGCGGAAGGTGGCCTGCATGAGAGAGGCTTGCCGAGCGAATCATGAACACAGCGGCGTCGCGTCCGCGGGGGCCGCGAAGCCTGCGAGCGGCCCGGCGGGAGTGACGGCATGCGCTTCCTGACCCCGATTCCGCCGGACCGCCGGGTCCGTCGGTTCACCCAGTTGCTGGCCGGCCTGCTGCTGTACGGCTTCACCATGGGCTTGATGGTCCGGGCCGTCCTCGGGCTCGACCCGTGGGACGTCTTCCACCAGGGGCTGACCGCGCTGGTCAACCGATGGGTGCCGCTGTCCTACGGAGCCGTCATCACCATCGTCTCGGTGCTCGTGCTGCTGCTGTGGATCCCGCTGCGTCAGCGGCCGGGGGTCGGCACCATCGCGAACGCGGCCATCATCGGGTTCACCGTCGACCTGACGCTCTGGCTGATCCCGCCGGTCGACAATCTGCCGGTCCGGATCGGTCTGCTGGTTGTCTCGGTCGTGGGCAACGCGCTGGCCGGCGCCCTGTACATCGGCGCCGGATTGGGCCCGGGGCCCCGGGACGGGCTGATGACCGGTCTCGTCGCCCGTGGTGTCGGCTCCGTCCGCCTGGTCCGCACCGCGATCGAACTGAGCGTGCTGGCCGTCGGTTGGCTGCTCGGCGGTGTCGTCGGGGTCGGCACCATCGTCTATGCCCTGGCGATCGGCCCGCTGCTGCACGTGCTGCTGCCGCGGGTGCAGATCGGCACGGCGGCGGCGGCGCGCGAGGACGATCTCGAGTACCAGGAAGAAGCCCGGTAGGAACCCGTGGGCGGTGTCCCCTTCGGTGGTCCGCTTCTCACGGATTCCACATTTTCCGCACAGAACTTTCCGAGGCTAAATAGGCGCGTCGGCGTATTGCCGTCGGATCGAGGCACGGAATACCGTGAAGGGGACAAATTGCCGCAGCTGCTGATGTCGGGCCGTTGACCCATGCCGTCCGGTGTGTCGTCGTCGGTGGCCGAGGCGACGAGATCAGCTGGCGGACGGTCTGATCAGGCTGCTCCGGCCGCCTGGGATGGTGGGACCATGGTGCAGGCGCGGACCGCAGTGGACCGCAGTGACCGGAGTCCGGTACCGAATGCCGAAATGATCGGTTCGGCGCATCCGGACGAAAGGCTGGAAGTGACGGTCCGCGTCCGTTCGCGGGCGCAGACGCAACTCGTCGAGCACATCCAATCCTTGACGTCGGCGCAAACGCCGCCGGCGGCCGCGATGAGCCGGGAGGAGTTTGCCGCCCGGTTCGGGGCCGATCCGGCCGACATCCGGCAGGTCGAGGAATTCGCCCAGCGGGCCGGTCTGACCGTCGTCGAATCGAGCGAGGCCCGGCGCAGCTGGGATCCGTGCACCGGAGCCGGGCGCCCGGCCGGCGATGCGCTGGCCCAGGCGCTGGGCGCACCCCGGCCACGGTCGGCGGCTGAGCCGACCCTGTCGCCGGCGAGTCCGTCCGGTCCAGGGCAGCCACGGCGGGGTGCGCACCGGCCGTCTCCGGTGGTCGGGCCCGGTGCGGTGATCGGGGCCGCCGCCCGACCCGATTAACCTCGGGCGCATGGAAACGCTCTTCGCCACGCTGCACGTCGTGGCCGCCGTGTTCATCGTCGGACCGATGGCCATCCTGCCGATGACGGCGATGCGGGCGATCCGGGCCGGCCAGGGTCAACAGGTGGACGTGCTGGCCCGGTCCACCTTCGTGTTCAGCCTGCTGTCCCTGGTGGTCGTGGTCTTCGGCTTCGGCATCCTGCCGTTCAGCAAGTACGGCACCACCGTCACCACGCCCTGGGTGCTCGCGTCGTTGATCATCTACGTGATCGCACTGGCGCTGAGCATCTTCGGGGTCGTCCCGGCCCTGCGATCAGCGGCCGAGCAGTTGGCCGCCATCCCCGCCGGGGCCCTGCCGGGCCCGGACACGGCCGCCGTTACTCGCCGCGCCTACGGCCGGGTGGCTATGTTCTCCGGCATCGCCTCCCTGCTGCTGGTGGTCATTGTCGTGCTGATGGCCTGGAAGCCCTGACCCGTCGGACCGGCGGCCGACCGTGATGGTTGGCCACGGATGGTGACGGGTCGCGGACCCCGGGGAGCCCGATCGAGTGTCGTACGAACGACTGATACCGCGACAGAACGGGTGAAACCTAAGCTTTCGGTCGTCGGTTCAGCACCGGTTCGCACGAGGGGAGCGAGCCGTTGCCGGAGTGAGCCAGTGGGGGCGATCTTCGCGTCGACCGAGCCCGGGCGGATCCGAGGGGGCCGCCCGCGAAGGGGGAGAGATGAGCACGTGTCACAAGTGTCACCGGGGTCTGCGGATGTGCGAGGACTGCGACGGCGGCCGGCGGACGCACTTCGGTGGCCGGGTCACCTGTACCACCTGCCGGAACAGCGGTGAGGTGTGCCTCGAACACGGAGGCTTCTGGAAGTAGCCGGCAAACCGGCTGGGGGAAATGAAGACCGGAACCGAGAGTGGGGGGCATTGACGTGGGTATCAAGCATGACGACATCGAGTTCGAAAGTCCGCGCACCGTACAGGACATCGGTCGAAGGCTGCAGGAATCGTTGGCGGGCATCAAAGCGTCGTCGGTCGAACACCTGGAGAGCGCCGCCGGCGCGCTGGCCCAGTTCGACGACCGTGCGGACATCGAGGTCATCGCCCGGGGTGTCGATTTCAGCAGTCTGTGGGCGGTGCAGGTCTATGTCGAGGACCGCGGTGCCCGCCGGGCAGTGCGCCTCGTGGCGCTCGGTGATGGCTCGTTCACCCGGACGATGTCCGGCCGGAACTCGACATCGCTGGCCAAGAGCATCAAGAAGCGGGACGTGATCGCCCGATCCCTGCGGTAGCGCCGGCACCGTCGGCACCGTGATCGACGGTGCCGACGGCCCGACGAACCGTGCTCAGGTGAGCTCGAGTTCCTCCAACGTGACGATGCCATCCTGCAAGGCCCGGGCGATCAGGGCGGCCTTCGTCGTCGCCGGCCGCCCGGCGGCGGCGTATTTGGCCCGGATCCGGGCCAGATGGGTGTTGACCGTCGCAGGCGTGATGAACAGGGCGGCGCCCACCAGTTCCTTGGACTCGGTCCGGAACCAGTGCAGCAGCACCTCCATCTCCCGGGGCGACAGCCGTGGACGGCGCGGTTGGCGGTCGTCGGCCATCGCCCCGGCCATGCTCGGCCCGATGTAACCGGTCTGATCGGCGGCTGCCCGGACGGCTGCGACCAGGTGATCGCGACCCTCGGCCTTGGTCAGGTAACCCATCGCACCGAGTTCCAGGCATTCGAGGATCGTCGCCGGATCGGTCGTCATCGAGTAGACGACGACCCGGTGGCCCGCCGCAACGATGCCTCGAAGCAGCTCGAGTTCCGGGCGGCCGCCGTCGAACAACAGATCCAGGACCACCACGTCGACCTCACCGATCAGTTCCGGAAGGTCCGGATCCGCGTCGCTGAAGGTGCGGACGACCTCGATCGGCCGCAGCGAGTGGCCGAACCACGCCTCGATGCCGGCGTGCACGACATCGTGGTCGTCCACCACGGCCACCCGGATCGGCGCGCCCCGCTCGCCCGTCGCCCCGTCCGGGGGCGTCACCGACCTCACGGCTCCGCCGCCCAGCAACTCTGGGTCCAGGTGGTCGCTCCGGTGGTCACCGTCGTCGTCGAGATCCCGGGCGCGTCGCCCGGGGGACGGAAATCCGCCGAATCGGCCACCACGCTCACCGACACCGCACCGGCCGAAGCCGTGAGGACGACCCTGGCCCGCGACCCGGCGGCGGCCAGCAACGACATCGGACCGTCCAGCAGATGGCGGCGGACCGGTACCGACAGCGCCGGCACCGGGCCTCGTACCTCGAGCACGGCGGCCACGCCGGAGCGCTCCGCGGCAGCCATTGAGGCCCGGATCTCATGCAGGAGCGGTTGATCGGCGTCGTCGGCCTCCGCGAAGATGCGACGCAACCTGGCCGATTCGATCCGGGCCGCGCGCTGGACCGCCGGGTCCTGGGGATCGGCCGAACCGTCGGCGAGGGCGGCCAGCAGCGGGACGACGGTGGAGGCGATGGCGGCCGTGCGCGCGGCGCGGTCCTGGGCCAGCCGGACGGCTCTGGCCTCGCCGGAGAGCAGCTCCTGCCTGGCTTGCACCTGTTCCTGGGCGATCCGGGCCACCACCGCCAGCCGCGGGTAGAACAGAGCGGCCGCGAGCGGGAAAATGGTGACTCCGATGGAGGTCTGCACCAGCGAGAGCAGCAAGGCGCGGTCGACATCGAGGGCCCCGAGCAGCGCAGGTAGGCCGATGACCAGGTTCGCCGTCAGCGCGCCGACGGTGTATCGCAGCCGTTGGCCGGCCAGCATGATCACGGCGATGTATCCGTAGGCGGCGAAGGTCCAATCCGCCGGACCGCCCAGATGCGCGCCGCCGAGCGGGAGGCGGACCGCGGCAGTGAGCGCCGTGATGGCAACCGTCCATCCGAGGGCGACCGCGGGTCGCCATTGTCGGGACAACCAGGTGCGCCGGATGGCAGAGCCGACCGCGCCCAGATAACCGGCCAGGCACAGAGTCGAGGAAACGACCACGAAACCCGGGGCGCCGAGCGCGAGCGTGAAACTGAGCAGCGTCACGCCCGCCGCGACCAGCGCCATGCCCAGGCCGTAGTTGCGCAGGTAGCGCAGCCCGTCCACGCGCACCGCCGAACGCTCGACCGCGAATCTCACCGGGGACTCCAGCCGATGGTCGTCGTGCTGCCCCGCCCGAGCTGGGAGTCGATCCGGACCTGCCCACCGACCCGGTGCATTCGCTCGACGACCGACACCCGCAGGCCTCGGCCGAGGTCCCGCGGATCGAATCCGGGGCCGTCGTCCTGCACCGACAGCTCGAAACCTGTTCCGACACCGACCAGGTCGATCCGCGCCCGCCCGATCCCGGCGTGGCGTTCGACGTTGGTCAGCAGTTCGCGGGTTGCGCTCACGGTCGCGCGAACGACGTCGGCGGGCAGGGCGCCGACGCCGTCGACCCGGACGCGGACCTCGATCAGGGTGCCGGCCACCAGCTGCCGAACCGCCTGCGGCAGATCGCCGGTCTCGTCCGGCGGGCTGTCGGGGGACCCGCCGATGGTCTTCAGATCCCGCGCCGCCTGTCGCCTGATCCGGGCATTCGCGGCGGCCGGGACCCCGTCGCCGACCATCAGCAGCGTCGATGCCGCGGTGTCGTGCATGACCGCCCAGTGCTCGCGTTCCGCGGTGCGGCGCGCCGCCGCCACCTCGAGCTCGATCGCGGTCGTCACCCGTCGAGCGGCCTCCGCGTCCGCCGATCGGGCCGCCGGGAGAAAGGTGCCGACCAGCGTCCAGGACAGGAGCGTCTGCACCGGTAGCACGTAGGTCGCCGCCAGCGTCCACACCGGTGCACCGGAGGCGATGGACAGGCTGGCCAGGTAGCACGCCAGGACCGTGCAGCTCAGGCCGATCGCCGGTCCGCGCCGCCGGTACCAGGCCAGGGTCAGGCTGATGGGGTTGACGACGTTGACCGCGAACCCGCGCATGACGGTCAGGTCGGGCAGTGAGGTGGTCAGCGGAGCGGTCGCGCCGACCAGGCACCCGACGGCCAGGTCGACCGCGATCGTGACGGGCCCGGCCGGTCGCCGGCGCCACGTCAGCCGGACGACGGCCCAGATCAGCACGCCGACGCAGATCGGTCGCTGCCAGGCCGTGACCGGGGTGGCCGCCAGGCCGGCCAGCGCGGCGAACAGCGCGGCCGCGCCGCGGACCGTCGCGGCGTACTCGTCGATCACCCGGCGGGTGTTGAGTTCGGTTGCGCCGACTGCGACGGTCGGACCGATCGGGTCCGGCCCGGGGGACGACGACGCCGGCCCGGCGGACGACGACGACGACGCCGGCCGTTCGCGCCGGTGCCACCCTGCCCCCACTGCCGACCCCATCGATCCTTGCCCCGTCCCGCCCCGTCCGATGATCGTCGCACGCCGGCCGTGTCCGCATCGATGAGTGCGTCGATAGCCTTTGCGGTGTGAAGACGCATCTTGGGACCGGGTCGAGACGGGATCGCGACCGCTGCGCGAGGCCCGGGAGGCCGACCGCGCCACGGACGCTTCCGCGGCATCGTGTCCGCGCCGGCGCCGGCCCTATTCATCGAGGCGATGTCTGGTGAGTGCCGCCGAACCCGTCATCGGGGTCCTCGCCCTGCAGGGTGACGTCCGCGAACACCTGATCACGCTGGCCGGACTCGGCGTCACCGCGCGGCCGATCCGGCGTCCCCGCGAGCTGGTCGACATCGACGGCATCGTCATCCCGGGCGGGGAATCGACGACGATCTGCCGGCTGCTGGATGTCTTCGACCTCCGCGACCCGCTGTCGAAGCGGTTGGGTGAGGGGATGCCGGCGTTCGGTTCCTGCGCAGGAATGATCGTGCTGGCGACCTCGATCCTGGACGGCCGGCCCGACCAGCTGCCGCTGGCCGCGATCGACATCGTGGTCCGCCGCAACGCGTTCGGCCGGCAGGTCGACTCGTTCGAGACCGACCTGGCCGTCGAGGGCATTTCCGGCGGGTCGATGCCGGCGGTGTTCATCCGGGCGCCCTGGGTGGAGCGGGCCGGGCGGGATGTGCAGGTGCTGGCCCGGGTCGGCGAGCACCCGGTGGCCGTGCGTCACCGATCCGTGCTCGCCACCTCGTTCCATCCCGAGGTCAGCGGGGACGACCGGTTGCACCGGCTGTTCCTGGACATGGTGATCACCGCTGACGGCCGGTGACGGCCGGGGGGCGTCGTAGGATCGTCAGTCGGGCCGCACACGGACTGCGGAGCCGCGACGGCGCAACGATGTGAACGAACGACGTATCGAGGGGTTCCGGGCAAGCGATGAGTGGCCACTCCAAATGGGCGACGACCAAGCACCAGAAGGCGGCCAAGGACGCCAAGCGGGGCAAGCTGTTCGCCAAGCTGATCAAGAACATCGAGGTCGCGGCGCGGACCGGCGGCGGTGACCCGGACGGCAACCCGACGCTGTTCGACGCCATCCAGAAGGCCAAGAAGTCCTCGGTCCCCAACGACAACATCGACCGGGCGGTCAAGCGCGGCTCCGGGGCGGAGGCCGGCGGCGTCGAATACCTGTCGATCACCTACGAGGGGTACGGCCCCAACGGTGTCGCGGTCATGATCGAGTGCCTGACCGACAACCGGAACCGGGCGGCCTCCGACGTGCGCGTCGCGGTCACCCGCAACGGCGGCAACATGGCCGACCCGGGCAGCGTGTCCTACCTGTTCAGCCGCAAGGGCGTGGTCCTGGTGCCGCGCGAGTCGAACGGGACCGTCGTCGACGAGGACGAATTGACGCTCGCCGTCTTGGACGCCGGGGCGGAGGACGTCAACGATCTGGGCGACACGTTCGAGGTCGTCGCCGAGCCGACCGACCTGGTCGCGGTGCGCACCGCCGTCACCGAGGCCGGGTTCGAGTACGACTCGGCCGATCAGTCGTTCGTGCCGTCGGTCGAGGTGCCGCTCGACCTCGAGGGCGCCCGCAAGGTGGTCAAGCTGATCGACGCCATCGAGGACCTGGACGACGTGCAGAACGTCTACACCAACGCGGACATCTCCGACGAGATCGCCGAACAACTCGACAACGAGTGACTCCCGGGGACGACGCGGAGCGCCACCAGGTCCGCGCTCCGCGCGTTCTGATGCACCGGCATACTCCGTTCGGTGGGTCGGCGTACTGATCCGGGGCTGGGTTGGCCCGCCGCTAGGGACTTTGTGCCCTGGCCTGGAGTAGCGTCCGCCGACGAGTGTCACAGCGTTTGTGCCCGCACCCGACGAGCCGCCGCCACGCCGCGCCGGTGAGCCGTCGCGCCGCCAATGGAGGCCGATTTGTCCGCGCCCGTATCCGCTCAGCCCCTGCTCTCGCCCGCGTCGGCGGAGGTGGTCAAGGCCACCGCCGGCGTCGTCGCCGCGAACGCCGAGGCGATCACCGGGGTGTTCTACCCGAACATGTTCGCCGCGCACCCGGAGTTGCTCCGGGTGTTCAACCAGGGCAACCAAGCCTCCGGTGAGCAGAGCAAGGCCCTGGCGGCGTCGGTGGTGGCGTTCGCGGTCAGCCTGATCGACCCGGACGCGCCGTCGTTCGACCACGTCAAGACCCGCATCGCCTACAAGCATGTGTCGCTGGGCATCACCCCCGAGCAGTACCTGATCGTCGGCAAGCACCTCATCGAGGCCGTCGCCGAGGTGCTCGGTGACGCGGTCACCCCGGAGATCGCCGCGGCGTGGACCGAGGTCTACTGGCTGTTCGCCGTCATCCTGATCGCCGAGGAGGCCAAGCTCTACCAGCAGGCGGGGGTCGACCCGCACCGTCCGCTGCGGCCCTACCGGATCGCGAGGCGGATCGAGGAGACGGACGATGTCGTCTCGCTCGTCCTCGAGCCCGCCGACGGCGGCCCGTTGCCGCAGATGCAGCCCGGCCAGTACGTGTCGGTGTTCGTGGATCTGCCGGACGGCAGCCGCCAGCCCCGGCAGTACACGGTCTCGTCGACCGCGTTCGGGACCCGGCTGCAGATCACCGTGAGCCGGGTCAAGGGGGTCGGCGGCGCTCCCGACGGGCAGGTGTCCAACTACCTCAACGACCACGCCAAGGTCGGTGACGTCCTCGAGATCAGCTCGCCGGCCGGGGATTTCGTCATCGGTGACGAGCAGGCCCCGCTGCTGCTGGCCAGCGCCGGCGCCGGCATCACCACCGTGCTGCCGATCGTCGAGCACCTGGCCCGCACCCAGCCCGAGCGGCAGGTGATCATCGCGCACGCGGACCGGACCGCCGACGACCACGCGCTGCGCGAGACCGTGCTGCACGTGGCCCGGCACATCGACAACTTCAGCGCGTTCACCTGGTACGAGAAGGTCGATCCGGACGACGAGGCGTCGGCCGAGGGCTACATGGATCTGTCCGGGCTCGACCTGCCGCCGGACCTGCAGGTGTTCACCTGCGGTCCGCTGCCGTTCATGCGGCATGTGCGGTCCAGCCTGCTCGACCGGGGCGTGCCCGCGGAGAACATCCGCTACGAGGTGTTCGGTCCGGATCTCTGGGGACCCACCCTGGAGCGCGCGGCGAACTGAGGCAGCTCGCCCCAGCGCTCAGGCGCCTGCGCACCGCGCACCCTGGCACCGCGGACGATCGGCCGGCTTCGGGCCGGCCGATCGCGCAGCGCCGGCCGGGTAGCGTCGCCTGGACACGTGTTCGCCGGTTGGTGCGCGCGGTCCGGTCAGGGCAACGGCGGCGGGAGGTTTCGGGTGCGGGTGTTGGGTGTCGACCCCGGGCTCACCCGGTGCGGCATCGGCGTCATCGACGGCGGGCCGGGTCAGGCCCCCCGGGCGGTTGATGTGGTGGTGGTGCGCACCCCGGCCGACGCCGAGCTGGCGCAGCGGTTGCTGCAGATCGCCGAGCGGGTCGAGGAGATGATGGACCGGCACCGGCCGGACACGGTGGCGATCGAGCGGGTCTTCAGCCAGCACAACGTCCGCACGGTGATGGGCACCGCGCAGGCCAGCGGGGTGGTCGCACTGGCCGCCGCCCGGCGCGGCATTCCGGTCGCCTGGCACACCCCCAGCGAGGTCAAGGCCGCCGTCTCCGGGCACGGCAACGCCGACAAGGCGCAGGTCACGGCGATGATCACCCGGTTGCTCAAGCTGACCGAGGCGCCCAAGCCGGCCGACGCCGCCGACGCGCTCGCGCTCGCGCTGTGCCACCTGTGGCGCTCGCCCATGCAGGCCCGGATGGCGGCGGCCAAGACCTCCGCCGGCCCGTCCCACACGGCCCTGTCGGTGCCCAGGTCGAGAATGGCCCGGTGACGACGTCATGATCAGCTCCGTGCGCGGCGACGTGCTGGCCATCCACCTCGACCACGCCGTCATCGAGGTCGGCGGCGTCGGGCTGGCCGTGCGCACCACCCCGGCCACGCTGGCCGAGCTGCGCCGCGGCGAGCAGGCCCGGTTGTGGACCACCCTGGTGGTCCGCGAGGACTCGCTGACCCTCTTCGGCTTCACCACCGCCCCCGGCAAGGAACTGTTCGAGCTGGTCCAGTCGGTCAGCGGGGTCGGGCCGAAGATCGCGCTGGCGTTGCTCGCCGTCCTCGACCCGGACGAGCTGCGGCACGCCCTGTCCACCGGGGACACCGCCGCACTGTGCCGGGCGCCGGGCATCGGTAAGAAGAGCGCGGAGCGGCTGGTGCTGGAGCTCAAGGACAAAGTAGGTCCGGCGGGGCCGGCCACCACGCCGGTCAACGGCCGGGGCGTCCCGCCGAACGGCTCGGCCACCGCCACCGCCTGGCGTCCGCAGGTCACCGACGCCCTGCTCGGTCTCGGCTTCACCGCCAAACAGGCCGACGACGCGGTTGCCGCGGTCGTCGCCGCCGACGACCCGGCGGTCGCCACGGGTGACGTCGGCGTGCTGCTGCGCCGTTCGCTGGCCCTGCTCGGTCGGACTCGATGAGCACGGATCAGATGGGCACCGACGGCCCGGACGACGACGATCTGGTCGCGCCGGTCGAGATCCCCGGCGACTCCGACGTCGAGGCGTCGCTGCGCCCGAAATCGCTGCGGGAGTTCGTCGGCCAGGTGAAGGTCCGCGAACAGCTGGATCTGGTGCTGGCCGGTGCCAAGCTGCGGGGCACCCCGCCCGATCACGTGCTGCTCGCCGGCCCGCCCGGGCTGGGCAAGACGTCGCTGTCCATGATCATCGCGGCCGAGCTGGGCGCGGCCCTGCGGCTCACCTCCGGGCCCGCGCTGGAACGGGCCGGCGACCTGGCCGCGATCCTGTCCAACCTCGTCGAGGGCGACGTGCTGTTCATCGACGAGATCCACCGGATCGCCCGGCCCGCCGAGGAGATGCTCTATCTGGCGATGGAGGACTTCCGCGTCGACGTGATGGTCGGCAAGGGACCGGGCGCGACCTCGATCCCATTGGACATCGCCCCGTTCACCCTGGTCGGCGCGACCACCCGGTCCGGCCAGCTGACCGGCCCGCTCCGCGACCGGTTCGGCTTCACCGCGCACATGGAGTTCTACTCCGCGGACGAACTGACCACGGTGATCCGGCGTAGTGCTGTCATCCTGGGCGTCGACCTGCGCCCGGACGGGGCCACCGAGATCGCCCGTCGTTCCCGCGGCACCCCCCGGATCGCCAACCGGTTGCTGCGCCGGGTCCGGGACTTCGCCCAGGTTCGCGCCGACGGTGCGGTCACCCGGCAGGTCGCCCGAGACGCGTTGGCCGTGTACGACGTGGATGAGTTGGGCCTGGACCGGCTCGACCGGTCCGTGCTCACCGCGCTGTGCCGCTCGTTCGGCGGCGGTCCGGTGGGCCTGACCACGCTGGCCATCGCGGTGGGGGAGGAACCCACCACGGTGGAGGAGGTGTGCGAGCCGTTCCTGGTGCGGGTCGGCATGCTGGCCCGCACCCAGCGCGGACGGGTCGCCACCCCGGCCGCGTGGGAACACCTCGGGCTGGCCCAGCTGCGCGAGGATTCGATCGCCGCCGAAACCACGCTCTTCGACGGGCTCGCCCCGTAGATCCGTGACGGGGCGTGATCGTCCGTCTGCGTCGGCCGCTCGGGCCGGCGGTGGTGTCGGCTCCCGTCCTGGGCTCGACGGCTCCGGCGCCCGACTCGCCCGATCCGGGTAACGCGCCAATGGGCCCGTCGGGGCCAGGATCGGGGCGTGCACTTTACCGAGGCGATGGAGACGGTGGCCCGCGGCTTCGAGGTGGCCGGTGCCCTGGTGCTGGTCGCCGGCATGGTGTGGTGCGCGGTGCTCTCGGTCCGGACCTGGCAGCGCACCCGGGACGGCGCGCATGCCTATCAGACGCTGCGTCGCTCCATCGGCGCCGTGCTGCTGCTGGGTATCGAGGTGCTGGTGGCCGCCGACCTGATCCACACCGTGGCCGTCGAACCCACCCTCGCGAACGTCGGCGTGCTGGGGCTGATCGTGATCATCCGGACAGTCCTGAGCTTCTCCCTGGAGATCGAGATCGAGGGCATGGCGCCCTGGCGGCGGGCCGCCATGTCCGGCGCCGCCCACATGAGCCGGGCGGCGGCGTTCGCCAGGGCGACGCCGGGGGCCGCCCCCGACGCCCCGGACGAGCGCACGCGTTCGTGACGCGGCCGTGCTCGGCACCGTCGGGGGGCTTGCCGATTCCGGTATCGTGACCGCTACCGACCGGGCATCCCCACCGTCCGGTTCGCGGTACGGGAACCAACGCCCACCGCGCCTCGTTCACGGCGCGGTGGCCGGGCGCGCTTGCCCGGGTGAGTGACATGGACGCGCAAGGCTGCGGCCCGGCCGGCGCGAAGCTGAAGCACCAGACGGGTCACGTCGACGAGAAGTGTCGCGGGAAACCGGGACCGAGGAGAGTCTGAGTCATGGAAAGCATGCTGTTACCGATCCTGATGTTCGCCGCCCTCGGCGCACTCATGTACTTCAGCATGAAGAAGCAGAAGCGGCAGGCCGCCCAGACCCGGCAGATGCAGGACTCGCTGATCCCCGGCAGCCGGGTGATGACGACGTCGGGCCTGCACGGCACGGTGACCGCCGTCGCCGACGACACGATCGAGCTCGAGATCGCGCCGGGCATGCGGACCACCTGGGTGCGCGCCGCCGTCCGCGAGGTGGTCGTTCCCGCGCCGGCCGAGGACAGCTACGACGATTCGCTGCGGGACGACGTCTCGCCGGAGATCGTGGACGCCGATCCCGACACGAGCAGCAACAACGGCGGGATCAACTTCCGCAAGCCCAGCGAGAACTAGGCTCACGATGCCCCGGCCCCACTAGGGGACGGGGCATCATCGTGTGGGCGTGACGATCGCCCGCCACTGCTGACGGCCCGCCCACGACCGCGTCCTGACCTGCTCAGGGCCATCGGGTGGTGCCGTCGCACGGACGAGATTGGCGCGACGTGGCAACACCCTCCGGGCAGTTCAGACCCTGGCGATTGATCTGGACCTTCGTCGGCATCGTGGTCGTGCTGTACGGGTTGGTGTTCCTGACGCCGGGAAGCAACAGCCCCAAGCTGGGCATCGACCTGCAGGGCGGCACCCGGATCACCCTGACCGCGCGGACCATCGACGGCTCGGACCCGACCCGGGAGCAGATGCAGCAGGCCCGGACCATCATGGAGGGCCGGGTCAACGGGTCCGGCGTGGTCGGCGCCCAGGTACAGATCGACGGGGCCCGGCAGCTCGTCGTCACCGTCCCCGGCAACGAGGACCTGTCCGGCCTGACGCGCAGCGCGCAGCTGAACATCCGGCCGGTGCTCACCGACCCGAGCGGCAACCCGATCGTCGTGTATCCCGCCGGCTACGTGCCGCCCGGCGCGACCACCTCGACGGCGCTGGCTACCACCGCCGAGTCCGGCGCTTCCGGGTCGGCGACCGCTTCGTCGGCGCCGAGCACGGTGCCGGCGATCGGCGACACCGAGACCGCGGGGCCGTCCGCCGCCGCGCCGACCGAGTCCGGCGCGCCGGCGGCCACGACTGTGCCGGCGATCGGGGACACCCCGGCGGCTTCCTCGCCCCCGGCCGGCCTGCGGGGGGCCGCGGCCGCGCTGGCCGCCGCACCCGGCGACAGCACCGACACCAGCACGCCCGCCGCCACCGACCCGGCTGCCGCGACCGACACGGCCGGGGCCACCCCGGCGGCCGACACGGCCGGGGCGACCCCGGCGGCCGACACGGCCGGGGCGACCCCGGCGGCCACCGATGCGCCGGCCACGGGCGCGGCCACCACGGCGGCGGCCGCCGGTCCGACCTGGCCGACCGGCAGCAACCCGGACAACCCGACGCAGCCCGCGGGTACCGACCAGGCCGCGTTCACCGCCTGGCAGACCTCGGCCCAGTCCGTCATGGGCACCATCAGCTGCGCCGACCTGGAGCCCTACCGCGGGCTGGACGACCCGACCAAGCCGCTGCTGGCCTGCTCGGACACCGGTGATGCGCTGTACCTGCTGGACAAGACGCTCATCGCGGGCACCCAGATCTCCACCGCCACTTCCGGGCAGAGCAGCCAGGGCGCCGGCTGGGTGGTCAACATGACGTTCAAGTCCGACGGCTACTCGACCTGGTCGTCGTACACGGCATCGCACACCGGCACGCTCACCGCGATGACGCTGGACGGTCAGGTCATCTCGGCGCCGCGGATCAACGGCCCGATCACCACCCCGGGTACGGAGATCTCCGGCTCGTTCAACCAGGCGTCGGCGGCGTCGCTGGCCAACTCGCTCAAGTTCGGTGCGCTGCCGCTGGCCTTCGACCGGGCGGAGTCGGTGAACGTCAGCGCCGAACTGGGCTACCAGTACCTGATCGCCGGGATCATCGCCGGCGGGATCGGCCTGCTGCTCGTCGTCGTCTACTGCCTGATCTACTACCGGATGCTCGGCCTGATCACGATCCTGTCGCTGGTCCTGTCGTTCGGCCTGGTCTACCCGGTGCTGGTGCTGCTCGGCCGTTGGGTGGGCTACAGCCTGGACATGGCGGGCGTCGCCGGTCTGATCATCGCGATCGGCATCACCGCCGACTCGTTCGTCATCTATTTCGAACGCATCAAGGACGAGGTGCGGGAGGGTCGCACCTTCCGGTCCGCGGTGCCGCGCGGCTGGGCCCGGGCCAAACGGACCATCCTGTCCGCGGACGCCGTGTCCTTCCTGTCGGCGTTCATCCTGTACATCCTGGCCGTCGGCGAGGTGAAGGGTTTCGCGTTCACGCTGGGCCTGTCCACCGTGCTCGACCTGGTCGTGGTGTTTCTGGTGACCCACCCGCTGGTGCACCTGGCCGCCGGGGCCAAGCTGTTCCAGTCGCCGACCTGGTCGGGTCTGGGTGGCGTGGCCAAGGCCGGCGCACAGCAACGAGCGGCCGCCGCCAAGCTCGGCGTCAAGGAGGTGTCGGCATGAGTGAGCGTCAGCGAACGAACCATCGATATTGCAGGCCGTCGCCCCTTGCCGCGGCGACCGAGCGTGCGAAGTGCCCGGGAAGGGTGTCGGCATGACGGATGAATTGACCCCCGCCGCGGTGAGCACGCTGGCCACCGGGGACAAGCAGTACGGGCGGCAGGCCGGGTTCTTGAGCCGGCTCTCCACCGGCACCGGCGCCTTCGGCATCCTGCGTCGTCGCAAGGTCTACTACATCGTGTCGACCGTGCTGGTGGTCGCCTCGATCCTGCTGATCGTGTTCCGCGGGTTCCATTACGGCATCGATTTCGCCGGCGGTACCACGCTGACGTTCGAACCGGCCGGCGGAGCGGCGTCGGTGTCCACCACGCAGGTGGCCCAGACGGTGAGCTCGGCGACCGGGGTCGAGGTCGACGCGGTGCAGACGGTCGGCAGCCAGATCCAGGTGACCTCGGCGTCCCTGACCGTGGACCAGGTGGTGGCGGCGAAGGCGGCGCTGGGCTCGGCCTTCAGCCCACCGGGCGGGGTGTCCGACTCGGCGGTGTCCGAGACGTGGGGTTCGGAGATCCTGCAACGGGCCCTGCTGGGCGTCGTGGTGTTCCTGATCGCGGTCGCCGCGTTCCTGTGGATCCGGTACGAGAAGCGGATGGCGGCCGGCGCGGTCGTCTCGGTGCTACACGACCTGATCATCACGGCCGGCATCTACGCACTCGTCGGATTCGAGGTCACCCCGTCCACGGTGATCGGCCTGCTCACCATTCTCGGCTTCTCGCTGTACGACACGGTCGTGGTGTACGACAAGGTCCAGGAGAACACCAAGGGCCTGACGTCGCTCAACCGGCGCACGTACACCGAGGCCGCCAA
>NZ_JBGAKE010000027.1:0-77495 GCF_044224575.1 Nakamurella sp. | reverse complement strand
GACTTGCCGGCGATCACCGCACCGAAGAACGCGGCCTTGTCCTGCCAGTCGTACACCCGCTTCCGCGGGCCGGTCATCGATCTTGAAGACACGCAACACTCCTCAGTCAGGGTGTGTTGCATCGACCATATGAATCCAGGCGGTTCAGAACGGCCGCGAGCCCATGATCAACTGCGTCAGGACCCGACCCGCGCGCGCAGGCGCGGCAGGATCTCACTGCCGTACAACTCCAGGAACCGTTCCTGATCGTGCCCCGGGGCGTGGAACACCAGGTGCCGGAACCCCAGGTCGAGGTACGTGCCGATCCGCTGGACGTGCTCGTCGGGGTCGTCCGAGACGATCCACCGGGACGCCGCCTGCTCGATCGGCAACTCCTCGGCCAACCGCTGCATCTCCAGGGGATCCTCGACGCCGGCCTTCTGCTCCGGCTTGAGGGCCAGCGCCGCCCAGAACCTGGTGTCCTGCCGCGCGCGTTCCTTGTCGTGGTCGAAGGAGACCTTCATCTCCATCAACGTGTCGACCGCGTCGGGGCTGCGGCCCGCCTTCTCGATCCCCTCCTGCAGGGCCGGTAGCAGCGTGTCGGTGTACAGCGACGGCGCCTTGCCCGAAGTGGTGATGAACCCGTCCGCGATCCGCCCGGCCAGCCGGGTCGCCGCCGGGCCCGACGCCCCGATGTAGATCGGCACCGGCTGCGCCGGACGGTCGTAGATCGTCGCCTTGTCCGTGCGGTAGTAGGTGCCCTCGAAGGTCACCCGTTCGCCCGACCAGAGTTCCTCGATCAGGTTCACCGACTCCTTGAGCCGCGCGAACCGCTCCTTCTGTTCCGGCCAGGCCAGGCCCAGCGGAACCTCGTTCAGCGATTCGCCGGTCCCCACGCCCAGCACGATCCGGCCCGGGAACATCGAGCCGAGCGTGGCGAAGGCCTGCGCGATGACGCCCGGGTGGTACCGGATCGTCGGCGTCAGCACCGACGTCCCCAGGATCACCCGGGAGGTGCGGGCGCCCACTGCGCCCAGCCAGGGCAACGACGCCGGCGCGTGCCCGCCGTCGTGCCGCCACGGCTGCAGGTGATCGGAGATGAACACCGAGTCGAACCCGTGCGCCTCCGCACTCACGGCGATGTCGGCGAGCTCGCTCGGCCCGAACTGCTCGGCCGACGCCTTGTAGCCGAACCGGAACGGTGGTGGCGTCATCGGGGCATCCCTTCGATCGGGTGGGTGACGAGTTGATGGCGAATGACATCGAGCATGGCATCCACGGCCGGCAGCGCGACCGGGGATCCGAGTCGCTCGTCTCGCCCCGTCCCCGACCGGCCCGCGGCCGGCGAACGGTGTGCCGCCGCGTCCGTGACGATCCCGGGACGATCCCGGGACTCAGCTGGTGACGAGCTTGGCGATCGCGATCAGGCCGACAACGACAATGACCCCGCGCAGCACCGGCGGCGGCAGCTTCCGGCCGACCTTGGCGCCGATGAAGCCGCCGACCGTGGACCCGGCGGCGACCAGCGCCACGTACGGCCAGGCCGGCTCGGCGACGACGATGAACACCACCGCGGCGACCCCGTTGACCAGGCCGGTCAGCATGTTCTTCATGGCATTGTTGCGCTGCATGTCGGGGCCGCGCAGCGCCCCCATCAGGCCCATCATCAGCACGCCCTGGGCCGCCCCGAAGTAACCGCCGTACACGCCGCAGCCCAGGATGCCGGCCCACAGGCCCGGTCCCGGCTGCTCCGGATCCCGCATCTTCCCGCGGGCGGCCACTCGCCGGTTGATCGCCGGACCGGCCAGCACCAGGACCAGGGCCAGGGCGATCAGCACCGGCACGATCGCCTTGAACGCGGCCGGCGGCAGGACGAGCAGCAGCAGCGCGCCGGCGATCGCGCCGATCACCGAGGCGCTGCCCAGGATGATCAGCGACCGCCGCTGCCCGGTGAGCTCCCGCCGGTAGCCCCAGGCGCCGGTGAACGAGCCCGGGACCAGGCCCAGCGTGTTCGTCACGTTCGCGGTCAACGGCGACAGGCCGACCGACAGCAGCACGGGAAAGGTGATCAGCGTTCCGGATCCGACCACGACGTTGATCGTGCCGGCCCCGATCCCCGCCGCGAACACGGCCAGCGCCTCCCACCAGCTCACGCCGGTCCCTGCCCGTGTCGCCTGGCGGGTTCGCCGGCCGGGCCGCGGGAGCGGCGCCCCAGCCGATGGTTCACTCGCTGACGCTCGCTCACCCGACCTCCCAGCTCGCCCGGCCCACGCTGACCTACCGGGGCCCTGGGCACGATGCCACATCGGGTCCGCGGCCGGTGCGTACAGTCGCGGGCATCCAGCGAACGTCACACCCACCGCCGAGGAGGACCCGGTGCCGGCTCGCCGCCTGCTGCCCACCGACGAGGCGGTGGACCTGCTCAAACTCGTCCGGGAGATCGCGGCACGCGAACTGGCGCCGAGCGCCGCCGAACACGAGGCCACCGCCGAGTTCCCGCGTGAGATCTTCGCAATGCTCGGTGCGACCGGCCTGCTCGGCCTGCCGTACCCGGAGGACCTGGGTGGCGGCGGGCAGCCGTACGAGGTGTACCTGCAGGTCCTGGAAGAGGTCGGCGCGGTCTGGGCGAGCGTCGGCGTCGGGATGAGCGTGCACGTCCTGAGCTGCTTCCCGCTCGCTTACTACGGCACGGCGGAACAGCGCACGCGATGGCTGCCCGACCTGCTGGCCGGCGATCTGCTCGGCGCCTACTGCCTGTCGGAGGCACAGGCCGGCTCCGACCCGGCGGCGATGCGGACCACCGCCCGGCGGGACGGCGACGAGTACGTCCTGAACGGGGCCAAAGCCTGGACCACGCACGGCGGGCGGGCGGACTTCTACCTCGTCATGGCCCGGACCTCGGCCGACCGGTCCGGCATTTCCAGCTTCCTGGTGCCCGCCGACACCCCCGGCCTGACCGCCGATCCACCGGAACACAAGATGGGACTGACCGGCTCGACCACCGCCACCATGGTGCTGGCGGACGTCCGGGTCCCCGTCGAGCGGCGGATCGGCGAGGAGGGTCAGGGCCTGCCGATCGCGCTGGCCGCGCTGGATTCCGGCCGGCTCGGGATCGCCGCGGTGGCCACCGGCGTGGCCCAGGGCGCGTTGGACCGGGCCGTCGGCTACGCCCGCGAACGGCAGACCTTCGGCCGGCCGATCATCGATCACCAGGGCCTGGGCTTCCTGCTCGCCGACATGGAGGCCGCGGTGCAGACCGCGCGCGCCATGTACCTGCACGCGGCCCGGCTGCGGGATCAGGGCCTGCCCTTCGGCCGGGAGGCGGCCGTCGCCAAGCTGGTGGCCACCGACAACGCCATGAAGGTGACCACCGACGCGGTCCAGGTCCTCGGTGGCTACGGCTACACGACGGACTTCCCGGTCGAGCGGTACATGCGCGAGGCCAAGGTGATGCAGATCTTCGAGGGCACCAACCAGATCCAGCGATTGGTGATCTCGCGGTCGCTGCGCACGGACGACCGGGGAACCATCAGCCGAACGGGCTGACCCGGCCCGACACCGACGGGTCTGTCCGGGCCCGGGCCCGGCTGGCAGACTTCCTCGGGTGGTGGATCGGCCGCGGGTGACAGCGCGATGAGCTCCGACCGTCCCGTCGGTGCGCTGCTGACGATCAAGCGACGGATCCCGCCGGCCCGTCCGGGTGCGGTGCGTCGCGCCCACCTGGAACACCGGCTGCGGGCCGCCGGAACCCCGCTGACCGTGGTGGTGGCGCCCGCCGGCTGGGGCAAGACGAGCCTGTTGTCCTCGTGGGCGGCGGACCCCGGCGCGCCGACCCGGGTCGCCTGGGTCTCCCTCGACGAGGGCGACGACGAGTCCACCCGGTTCTGGACCTACGTGCTCCTGGCGCTGCGCGAGACCGACGACGAGATCGGCTCGGCCGCCCTGGACGCGGTGGCCGCGCCGGGGGTGGACCCGATCGCGCTGGCCCTTCCGCTGCTGCTCAACGAGTTGGCGACGTCCGACGTCCCGCACGTCCTGGTCCTGGACGACTTCCACACGGTGCACGATCCCCGCATCCACGAGAGCGTCGAATTTCTCGTGACCTACCTGCCCGCCGCGCTCCGACTCGTCATCGCCGGCCGCGCCGATCCGCCCCTGCCGCTCGCCCGGATGCGGGCCCGGGGCCAGCTGACCGAGGTGCGCGCCGACGACCTGCGGTTCTCGCTCGACGAGGCGACCGCGCTGGTCGGGACGGTATCGGGGGGCGATCTGGACCACGAGGAGGCCGCCGAGGTGTGGCAGCGGACCGAGGGGTGGGCGGCCGGCCTGCAGCTGGCCGGCCTCGCCCGCCGGGTCGGTGGGGCGCCGACCGGAGCCGCCCACCGCCACGGTGCGGATCGGCACCTGCTCGACTACTTTGCGGCCGAGGTCCTGCCGGCGATGACGGCGCACCAGCGGGACCTGCTGGTGGGAACCGCACCACTGGATCGCCTGTCCGGCCCGCTGTGCGACGCCGCGCTGGCGGTCACCGGCTCCGCCCAGGTGTTGCGCGAACTGGATCGGGCCGACCTGTTTCTGGTTGCCCTCGACGACGACCACGAGTGGTACCGCTGCCACCACCTGTTTCGCGACATCCTGCTGCACGGATCGGGTCGGTCGGAGACCGCCGACCGGGCCACGCTGCGGCGGGCGGCCGGCTGGTTCCAGGACCAGGGGCGCAACGACGACGCCGTCCGCCACCTGCTCGCCGCGGGCGACCCGGCGTCCGCCGCCGACCTGCTGGCGTCGTCGGAGCCGGTGTTCCTCTCCCGCGGCGGTGCGGCCGGCTTCCGCGCGCTCGGCGAGCTGCTCCCCCGGTCGGCGGTCGCGCCCCGGCTCGCCGTCAGCCTGGCCTACGCGTCGGCGACCAGCGGGCGCCTGGATCTGGTGCCCCACTGGCTGGACCGCTGCGACGAGGGCATCGCCGCGTCGACGGCCACGATTCCCGGGTGGAGCAGTCCGCCGGCGGCCTCGATGATGTTGCGAGCCGTGATCGGCACTCCTGACCCCGAGTCCGCCCGGGCCGTCGAGCTGTGCCGGCAGGCCGTCGAGCTGGAGTCCGCGGCGGGTGGCGATGGACTGCCCATCGCACTGGCCGCGTTGGGCAGCGCGCTCGCCCGGGACGGCCGGTTCGCCGAGGCGATCGACATCCTCGTCACCACCTGGCGCGATCGGGACTCCATGGCCTGGTCACCCGGCGTCACGCTGCAGATCGGCGGCAACCTGGGGCTGAGCCTGCTCGAACTCGACCGGGGCGCGGCCCTGGAGGCCCTGCTGCGCGAGGCGGTGCCGCTCGCCGACGACGCGGAACGCCGGTGGGGCCACGCCGCGGGTCCGCTGGTGGCGATGTTGCGACTCGTGCAGGGTCGACACGACTACCGCACCGGGGACGCCGAAAAGGCCCGGGATCGGCTCACCCGAGCCGCCACCATGGCCGAGATCGCCGCCCTGCGAACGTCGTTCGTCCTGGCGTTGGTCTTCCTCGCCGACGCCGAGCTCGGCTGCGGCGACCGGGCGGCCGCCCGGGCGACGGTGACCCGGGTCCGGGAGACCGTCGACGACGAGCCGGTGACCCCGTACGCGATGCGCCTGGTCGACCAGGCACAGACCCGGATCGGGCAGATCGCCGCCCGGTCGGCCCGGCGGTCCGGCGTGCTCGCCGAGGAACTGACCGATCGCGAGCTGTCGATCCTTCGCCTCCTGCCGGGTTCGGCCACCCAGCGGGAGATCGGCCGGGCGATGTTCCTGTCGGTGAACACCGTCAAGGCCTATAACAAGAGCCTCTACCGCAAGCTCGGCGTGGCATCCCGGCAGGATGCGGTGGTGGTCGCTCGCGGCCTGGGCCTGATCTGACCGGCGCGATCCGGGCCGGCCCGATCCGGCCCGATCCGACCGGCGCAATCCGATTCACCCGGGTCGCGGTTCGAAGCCGGGCGCCCCGCCGGCGACGGTCGTCATCGCCAGCACGTCGTACCCCGAGTCCCACAACATGATCATCAGTGCGCGGACCGCCGATTGGTCGACCCCGGTGACGGTCAACACCGTCCGGCCCACCGGGCGATCGGCCGGGCGCACCGACCGGACATCGAACCGGCTCTCGATCGTGTCGAGCACCGACCGGGCAACGCCGCCCGCGACCGTCAGCTCACAGTTTCCGGTCACGTTCACCCCCATCGGTCCCTTCCCACTCCGCCGTCTCCGCTGCCGCCCAGCGTGCCCGAACCCTGGGTGGCTCCGCTGCACCCCAGGGCCCGAATCACCCGGGTAGGGATGCCGACATCGAGGGTGCCTCGCGGCGCGACCGGCCCGGGTACCCCGGGTACTCCCGACCGGGGGGTGATGCGTCGGCACCCGGCCGCGGTCGATGGTCGAGCACAGCCGGCGACGGCCGACGACCACTCACCGACACCCTGACGAGGCGGCACAGGATGATGACAGCGACGAGAACGGTCCGGCCGCAGCCGGACTCCCCCGACGGATCGGCGGGCGGCGCCCCACCGGCCGGCTGGTCCCGACGAAAGATGCTGCGGGCATTGGGCTTCGGTGCGGCCACGGTGGTCGTCGCCGGGGCCGGCGCGCTGAGCTACCGGGTCTTCGACACCGCCGTGCTCGACCCCGGCGGCGGTGACGCGTACGCCCCCTGGCGGTCGTGGCGGGACACCCCGGGCCCACTGGGGGCCGTCGCCGCGGCGGTCCTGGCCGCGAGCCCGCACAACACCCAGCCGTGGATCTTCGGCGTCGGCGCGGACGCCATCGACGTCTACGTCGACCGCACCCGCACGACCGGCACGGTCGACCCGTTCGGGCGGGAACAGTACGTCGGGCTGGGTTGTGCGGTGGAGAACCTGGTGCTCGGCTGCCGGGCCCGCGGGCTGGCGCCGTCCGTCGCGTGGGTGCCCGACGGTGCGGACGGCGACAGGGTGGCGCACGTCGCCCTCACCGCCGGCCCGGCCGTGGCAAGCCCGCGGTACGACGCGATCGGCGAGCGGCACACCAACCGCGGACCCTACGACGGCCGGCCGGTGCCGGACGACCTGCTGGCCTCGCTCGTCGACGACGACCTGCCGTCCGGGATCGCGGTGCGGTGGATCACCGAGGCGGGCGCCCGGGCGGCGCTCGGCGGCCTGCTCGTCGACGCGGCGACGGCACTGACCGCCGACGAGCAGCAGTCCACCGACGGATTCGTCTGGTTCCGAGGCAACAACGACGAGATCCAGCGGTACCGGGACGGTCTGGTCCTGGACGGTCAGGGTCTCGGCCCCCTGACCCTGGGCGCTGCCAAGCTGCTGCCGGCCTCGTCGAGGACTGCCGGCGACCAGTTCTGGGTCGAGCAGACCCGCACGGTGCACACGGCGACGGCCGCGGCGTACGGCGTCATCACCGCCGCCCACCCGGACGAGCGGCGCACCCAGCTGGACGCCGGGCGCCTGCTCCAGCGGATCCATCTGGCGGCGACCGTCCAGGGAGTGGCCCTGCAGCACATGAACCAGGTCACCGAACGCATCGACCGGGAGGCGGCCACCGGGGCGGTGCCCACGTTCGCGCCCCGATTCGCCGCGCTGGTGCCGGACGGCGGCGCACCGCTGCTGACGTTCCGGGTCGGCTATCCGGTGCGGGCGGGGCGGCCCACTCCGCGTCGGGACGTCGCGGAGGTGACCCGATGAACGATCCGCTCGAGGTGGCGTCACCGTCGTCGCGGGAACCGCTTCGCGGCGGCCGATTGATCGGGGCGCGCCAAGAGGGCGGCAGCGCGAACCCGCCGACCGCCGACCCGGCGGCGCACCGGCACCGGTGGGTCGCCCGGCTCGGGCTGGCCGGCAGCGTCCTGGGCGTGATCGCCGGCGCAGTGCAGGCGGCCGTCGGGTCGCGCATCCCCGAGTGGACCGGGGCGAAGGCGTCGCCGATCGCCCTGGGGCTGCTCACCGTCGCGCTCTCGGCGGTGGCCGGCTGGGCGGCGTGGCGGCAGCGCGGTCCGCGCCTGTCGGTGGCCGGCCGGGCCGCCTGCGCGCTGGCCCTGGCCGGGCCGGGACTGTTGTGCCTGAGCACGGCCGGGCGACTGTGGTACCCGTCGGCGCTGCTGATGGTCATTGCCGGCACGATGACGATCGACAGCTGGCCGGACACGGCGAAGATGCTGGCCGTCAACTGGTTCCGGATCCTGCTCGGCGCGCTGGGCGGGTGCCAACTGCTGATGGCGGCCGGTGCTCCGCCGGCCCTCGCCCTGGTCGGTTTCGTCGGCGGTGTCTCGTTGATCGCCGCGGCCGGCTGGCGGTCGGCGTCGAGGTCCGTCATCGCCGGGTTGATGGTGGTCGGCATCCTGCCGTTCGCGATCCTTGGCTGGGCCGGGATCGGCCCCCCGTTGGTCGCGGTCACCGCGGCGCTGATCGCCGTTCCGGCCCTCCGCGACACGGCGGAGCGACCTGCAGCAGGCGGTGGTACTCGATGAGCAAGCGAATCATCGACTCTCGTCGGTCCGGCCGAGCCGGAACGGCCGAGCCTGCGAGGCGTTCCGGGAGGGCGGGCAGATGAACGAGCGTCAGCGAGCGAATCCTCAACACTCTCGTCGGTCCGGCCGAGCCGGAACGGCCGAGCCTGCGAGGCGTTCCGGGAGGGCGGGCAGATGAACGCATCCGCGGAAGCAGCGACACCTCAGGCGCCGCAGGCGATCCGGTCGGCCGCCAGTTGGCTGCGGTTCGGGCTGGGCTTCACTGTCCTGCTCGGCGTGCTGCTCGGCACGGCCGAACTCGACCCGACCGGGCGCTACGGCCTGGTCATTCTCGCCGCCGTGCTGGTCACCGCACTGGTCGTCGAACGGTTTCTTTACCGGCTCCCACCTCGGAAGGCGCTGCGCCGGTTGGGCTTTGCTCGACCGACCGGTCGCTCCGTGCTCACCGCCGGCGTCGTCGGCGGGCTCGTGCTGCTCGTCTACCCGCTCGCCACCGCGGTGACCGGAACGAGCGTGCAACTCCGGCCCGATTGGCCCTGGCTGCTGGTCGGCATCTTCGCCTTCCACGGCCTGGCCGAGGAGACGGTCTGGCGGGGCTACGCGTACCGCCGGCTGCGAGCGGGGCGATCATTCGGTGCCGCGGTGCTCTGGACGATGCCGCTGGTCGCGGTCGCCCACCTGCCCATCTTCATCACGTCCGGCCCGGTGGTGGGATCGGCCACGTTGTTGGTCGCCGCGGTCACCTCGCTGCCGTTCGCCCACCTGTTCGACATGGGGCGCGGCACCATCTGGGCACCGGCGATCCTGCACACGGCGATCGACAGCTTCAAGCTGGTCATCGTCCCGGCTGTGGCAGTCACCACGTTCTCGCTGCTGCTCGCCGCCGTCAGCATCGTGGTGCCGCTGCTGGCCCTGGCCGTTCCGCGCGGCAAGGTCGATCGGTCGGTCTCGGGCGGACCCGATAGCTGATTCGCCGCGCTACAGGGCCGCCCGGACCGCCTCGGTCAGCCGCGCCAGCGTGGGCGCGAGGTCGGTTCGGGAGGTCCGCACCTCGATGACCTGTACCCCGCCCGGGTTCGGCAGGGCGGCGGACAGCTCGTCGGCGGTGCGGGCCACCGTGTGCCGGTGCCCGAAGGCACCGACCGCCGCCACCAGATCGGTCCCGTGGGGCGTGCCGAAGACGCGCTCGAAGGCGTTCGCGTGCGCGTCGGCGCCCGGTTCGAGGGTGCCGAAGATCGCGCCACCGTCGTTGTTGCTGACCACGATCGTCAGATCCGGCCGCGGCTCGTCCGGTCCGACGGCCAGCCCGGTGAGGTCGTGCAGGAAGGTCAGGTCGCCCATCAACGCGACCGTGGGGCCGTCGTTGGGCCCGGCGGCCAGCGCCACCCCGATCGCCGTGGACACCATGCCGTCGATGCCGGCGACTCCCCGGTTGGCGACGACCCGCAGCCCGTCCCGGGCCCGCGTGGACAGGGCGAGGTCACGTGGCGGCTGCGACGAGCCGAGCACCAGGGTCGACCGCGCCGGCAGCAGTGCGACCAGCTCTCGGGCCAGCCGCGGCGAGGCGGTCAGGTCCAGCCCGCCGATGACGTCGGCGACCGTCTTCCCCGCCACCGCGTCGGCGTCCCGCCATTGCGCCGCCCAGCCGTCGTCGGGCAGGTCGGCCAGGTCGGGCAGGCCGGCGGCGACCGTCCGCGCCGAGCCGGCCGGATCGGCGTACGCCCCCGGGTGGGCGACCACGTCCACGGTGACCCGGGGATCGGCGAGCAGCGCCTGCACCGGCCGGAACAGCGTCGGCCGGCCGAGCACGATCACCCGGTCCGGCCGGGCGCCGTCGAGGAAGACCGGCGCCGACAGCAGGTGGATGCCCGATGCGAGCGCCCGGCCGCCGGCGGCCCCGCCGGCCTCGCCGATCACCAGGTGCCCGGCATCGGCGACCAGCGGCGCCCACGGGTGGGTCAGGTCGGCGACGAACAGCACCCGCTCGCCGGGCTCGGGAGCCGGCACGGACGGAGCGTCCGCCAGAACCTGCGCCAGGGCGCCGGTCCAGGGCCCGGTCCGGCCGATCAGCGGCTCCGGCCAGTCGGACGTGGAGTCCGGCAGCAGGGGTTCGGTCAGGGGCACATTCAGCTGGGCCGGTCCGGGCGGGCCGCCACCGGCTCCCACGGCCGCCGTCCAGGCCCGATCGGTCATGGACCGCCAGTGCGCCTGCTGCCCGGCCCGGGTTTCGGGCACCGCGAACTCGTGGAAGTGCCGGAGGGCATGGCCGAAGATCCGGTGCTGGTCGATCGTCTGGTTGGCCCCGACGTCGCGCAGCCACGGCGGACGGTCCGCGGTCAGCACGATCAGCGGCACCTGCCCGTGCGCGGCCTCCAGGACGGCCGGGTGCAGGTTGGCGACGGCGGTGCCGGACGTGGTCACCACCACCACGGGTCGGCCCGATCCCCGGGCCAGGCCGACGGCCAGGAAACCGGCGGTGCGCTCGTCGATCCGCACGTGCAGCCGCAGCCGGCCGGCGGCGTCCGCCTGGTGCAGCGCCAGGGCCAGCGGTGCATTACGGGAGCCCGGCGCGAGCACGGCCTCGGTCAGGCCGCACGCAAGGAGCTCGTCGACGAGCACCTGCGCCAGCGCGGTCGCCGGGTTCATCGCCCGTCCGGCCCGTCCACCGGCGACCCGGCATTTCGTTCGACACCCACAGCGGGCCATTGTGACCGATCGCCGCACCGAGCCGGAACTGTCGCCGGCCGGGCGGGCACTCCCGCGAGGGGAGCGGCTTCCGCGGGATGGCGGCGGGGATGGCCCGGGCGGCGGCGCCGGATCCGCCGCGGGCCACGGAACGAGCGCCGACGTGCCACTCTCCGACCGCCTGGATCGATTCCGAACGGCAGAAAGTGGCACGTCGGCAGTGGTCTGCGGTCGGACGGCGGTCAGACCGGGCGACCGGCCTTCGACCGTCAGACCGGCCGGACCGCCCACGCGCCGCGGTTGAGCACGCCGGTCACGGCCAGGCCGTCGTCCAGCACGACGAGGTCCGCCGCCGCCCCCGGCGCCAGCGTGGGGTCGGGCAGGCCGAGCACCCGGGCCGGGTTGACGGAGGACTGGCGGACCGCCGCCGCGACCGCATCGGCCCACGGCCGGCCGCTGTGCGTGACGGCGTACCGGAACACCTGATCCATGGTGGCGGTGCTGCCGGCGATGGTGTCGGTGCCGGCCACCCGGGCGACCCCACCCTGCACGTCGACGTCCAGGGCGCCGAGCCGGTAGGCGCCGTCGGCCATTCCGGCCGCGGCCATCGCATCGGTGACCAGGCTGACCCGGTCGGGACCGACGTTGGCCGTGACGTCCCGGTACAGCGCCGGGTGCAGGTGCACGCCGTCGGTGATCATCTCCACGGTGACCCGCGGGTCCTCGATCAACGCGATCACCGGGCCGGGCTCGCGATGGTGCACCGGCCGCATCGCGTTGAACAAGTGGGTGGCCACGGTGGCGCCGGCGTCGATGGCGGCGAGGGCCTGTTCGTACGTGGCGTCGGTGTGCCCGATCGCGGCGACCGCGCCGGCATCCACGATTCGCCGGATCGCCGCCGGGCCACCGTCCCGTTCCGGGGCCAGGGTCACCATCCGGATCGCGCCCCGACCGGCGTTCAGCACCCGATCCAGCTCGACCGGATCGGGGTCACGCAGCGCGGCGGGGTCGTGCGCCCCGCACCGGCGGCCGGACAGCCACGGCCCCTCCAGGTGAATGCCGGCCACCAGTCCTTCCTGGACCTGCTCGGCCAGCACCTCGACCTGCCGCAGCAGCTCGTCGGGGTAGGCGGTGACCAGGGAGGCGATCATCGTCGTGGTCCCGTGCCGCCGGTGCAGCTCGACCGCCGCCTTGCTCGCGGCCACCGTGGCCTCCGGGAACGCCCCGCCCCCACCCCCGTGCACGTGCATGTCGACGAATCCGGGGACGATGGTGACCGCACCCAGGTCCCGATCGGCCGGGCGAGGTGGCGCCCCGGCGCCGAGGGCCCGGACCCGACCGTCGGCGATCTCGATCCATCCCGACCGGAGCAGCTCGGCTCCGGTGGCGATGGTGTCGGCGGTGATCAGCATGGGAACGGTTCCTTCTGTTGAAGTTGATCATGGCGTTCTCTGCTCGACACACCGGCGACACGCCGACGGTCCGGCAGAGAACGCCATGATCAACTTTGTGAGGGCGGCGGGGGAAGGCGGGGCGGGAAGGGGGGTGGGACGGGGGGTCAGATGCCCTGCCAGGCCGGCTTGGCCTGGTAGGTCTCGCGGTAGTAGTCGGCCAGCTGCAGCCGGCTCGCGGCGGCCCCGTCCAGCAGGACGGTCACGTGCGGATGGTGCTGCAGGATGGTCCCCGGCCACAGCGCGCTGACCGCGCCCTCGACCAGATGGTGTACCGCCTCGGCCTTCTGCGGGCCGGTGGCGACGAGCACCACGTGCCGGGCCGACATGATCGTGCCCAGGCCCTGGGTGAGGCAGTGGGTGGGCACCGCGTCGACGTCGCCGCCGAAGAACCGGGCGTTGTCGATCCGGGTCTGCCGGGTCAGCGTCTTGATCCGGGTGCGGGAGGCCAGCGAGGAGCCCGGCTCGTTGAACCCGATGTGCCCGACGGTGCCGATGCCCAGGATCTGCAGGTCGACCCCGCCGGCCGCGACGATCGCGTCCTCGTAGGCCGCGCAGAACGCCGGGATGTCGGTGGCCAGGCCGTCCGGACCACGGACCGCGCCCGGGGCGAAGTCGACCCGGTCGACGAAGTCCTTGTGGATGACGTTGCGGTAGGTCTCGGGGTGGTCGGCCGGCAGGCCGACGTACTCGTCCAGGGTGAACCCGCGGGCCTGGGCGAAGCTGACCCGGCCGGCGGCGTACCGGGCGGCCAGCTCGTCGTAGATGGCCAGCGGTGACGACCCGGTGGCCAGGCCCAGCACGGCGTCCGGCTTGCGCTGCACCAGGCTCTCGATGGCGTCGGCGGCCAGCGACCCGATCGCCGCGGTGTCCGGGAGAATGACGATTTCCATTGACTTCCTCAATCTTTGAATCGACTAGGACTGTGGGCAAGAGACTGGGGTGACAGGACTGTCGGGTGGGCCGCCGGCTCATCGGCCGGCGGCCCACCCGGGGTTCGGCTAGCCGTTGACGACCAGCAGCAACTGCGCGGCGCAGAGCTCCCCGCCGGCGGCGACCAGGTCGGCGACGACGATGTCTTCCGGCTTCTTCTCCATGACCACCACGGGCACGATCGGGTTGCGACCGGCGGCCACCACGGCGGGCACGTCGTAGGTGATGACGGGCTGGCCGACCACCACCCGGTCGCCGACCGAGACGTGCTGGGTGAAGCCCGCTCCGTTCAGCTGGACCGTGTCCAGCCCGAGGTGCACCAGCACACCGACGTTGTCGTCGCTGACGATGATGTACGCGTGCGGGAACATCTGCAGCACCTTGCCGGTGATCGGGGCGACCGCGTCGACGATCTCCCGTGGGGGATCGATCGCCGCGCCATGACCGACGATGCCCTGGGCGAAGGTCGGGTCCGGCACCTCCGACATGGGCACGGCTCGTCCCTGGACCGGAGCCAGGATCGGGGTGCTGCCGGCGGTCCGCACGACCGGCGGTGCGGGCGGAGCAGCGGGCACCGCGTCGGCGACGGGTTCATCGACCGGTGCGGCCACCGGCGCGGGACCGGCCATCGCGTCCTTGATGTCGTTCTTGAGCAGTTCGGCCTGGGTCCCGAAGATCGCCTGCACGTTGTTGCCGACCTCGATCACGCCGGCCGCACCGAGCGCCTTGAGCCGGGGCTTGTTGACCTTGTCCTTGTCCGCGACCTCCATGCGGAGCCGGGTGATGCAGGCGTCGACATTGACCAGGTTCTCCCGGCCGCCGAATGCGGCGATCAGCTGCTCGGCCTTGGTGCTCGCCTTCGTGGCCACAGTGGACCCAGCGGTGCCGCCGCCGATGGCGGACTCGATGCCACCGGGCACGACCACGGCACCGGGGGCGTCCTCGAGGTTGGCGGCCTGCTCGGCCTCGAACTCGTCCTCCGGCTCGCGACCCGGGGTGCGCAGGTTCCACCAGCGGATGACCAGGCGGAACAGGAAGTAGTAGACCGCGAAGAAGATCGCGCCCATCACCAGCAGCATCCAGACGTTATTGGCGGCCGGAGCGGTGCCGTAGAGCAGGAAGTCGATGAGCCCGGCCGAGAACGAGAACCCGAGGTGGATGTCCAGCATGTACGCGATGGCCAGGGACAGACCGGTCAGCACGGCGTGCACGACGTAGAGCGGGAACGCGACGAACATGAACGCGAACTCGAGCGGCTCGGTGACGCCGGTGAGGAAGGCGGTGATGGCGGCGGCGCCGAGGATGCCGAAGGCGATCTTCTTCTGCTTCTTGTTGGCCATGTGGATCATCGCCAGCGCGGCGGCGGGCAGACCGAACATCAGGATCGGGTAGAAGCCGGAGGTCAGCAGCCCGGCGGTGGTATCGCCGGCGGCGAAGCGGCTCAGCTCGCCGGTGACGACGGTGCCGGCCGGGGTCTGGTAGTCGCCGTAGATGAACCAGACGTAGGTGTTCAGGATGTGGTGCAGGCCGAGCGGGATGAGCATGCGGTTGGCGAACCCGTAGGTGAATGCCCCGAATGCGCCGGCACCGCCGATGAACTCGCCGACGCCGGTGAGACCGGCGTTGAAGATCGGGTAGAAGTAGCTCAGCGCGAAGCCCATGACCAGCGACGCCACCGACACCACGATGGGCACGAACCGGCGCCCGCCGAAGAAGCCGAGATACGAGGGCAACTGGATCGTGTGGTACTTGTCGAACAGCACCGCGGTGACCAGGCCGACCAGGATGCCGGCAAAGACGCTGTAGTTGATCTGGGCCTGTGCCCCGGCGACGTCGACGACGCCCTCCAGGACCACCGGCGACATCGTCTTGAAGACGGCCTCGATGACCAGGTAGCCGGCGGCGGCGGCCAGCGCGGTGGAGCCGTCGGCCTTCTTGGCGAAGCCGATGGCCACGCCGATCGCGAACAGCAGCGGCAGGTTGGCGAAGACCGCCCCGCCCGCGGCGCTCATCGCCTCGAAGAACGGTCCGATGACCGGGGTCTGGATGCCGCCCAGCAGGTCGGGCTGGCCCAGGCGCAGCAGAATGCCGGCGGCGGGCAGCAGGGCGATCGGCAGCATCAGGCTCTTGCCGAGGCGCTGCAACTGCGCGAAGCCGGGGATACGCAACCCGGACTTCTTCTTCGTCGCCTTCGTCGTCGGCGCGACGGTGTCGGTCTTGACGGTACTCATGGGCGTCCTCGCACGGGTCGGTCCTTCTGTGTGGGCGGGGCGGATTGATCACTGTGAATTGGTGTAGACCAACTGACTGGAGATAGATTGGCATAGACCAATCCGTTCGTCAAGGGCTTCGCCTTGATTGGTCTATGCCAATCTCGATAGGGTCACCACCAGCAGCGGGGCCACCCGCCGACGAGGGGACGAGCGACGTGGTGAAGGTGCCGAAGTACTTCCAGGTCAAGAGCCAGATCCTGGCGTTGATCGCGGGCCTGGAGCCCGGGTCGCCGGTGCCCACCGAGCGCGAGCTGGCCGAGCGGTTCGGCACGTCCCGGACGACGGTGCGGCAGGCGATCGCCGAGCTGGTGGTGAACGGGCGGTTGGAGCGGACGCAGGGCCGCGGCACGTTCGTCGCCCAACCCAAGCTGATGCAGGTGCGCCAGCTGACGTCGTTCTCCCAGGACCTGCAGGAGGAGGGCTGGCGGCCGGGCAGCGTCGTGCTCTCGATCGACGAGCGGCCGGCCGACATCGATGTGGCCCGGCACCTCGGGATCGCTCCGGGTTCCATCTTCCATCGGGTGGAGCGACTGCGGACGGCCCGGGAGGAGCCGATCGCGCACGAGATCGCCCACCTCCCCGGGCCCCTCCCGGGACTGGACGGTCACCTGGCGGCCCTCGGGTCGCTGTACCGGACGCTGCGGGAGGTGTTCGGCACCGAGATCGCCGCCGTCGAGGACGTGGTCGAGACCGCCCTGGCCGACCCGGTCGAGGCCTCCTTGCTGGGGGTCGACACCGGGTTGCCGATGCTGCTGGTGCATCGAACCGGGTGGGCCGAGAACGGGCAGATCGTCGAATGGACCCGATCGGTGTTTCGCGGCGACCGGTTCCGGTTCGTCGCCCGGCACCGGCTCGGCGATGACGTGCCGCTGCCGGCCGCGGCCCTGGCCGGGTCCTGACGCCGGGCCGCACCCGCGCGGCGCGGTCAGCGCCGCCCGTTCAGCGAGGCCCGGCGCGGTCGAGCCGGCGGACCACGACACGGATCCGCCGGCGGAGGGCCCTCAGCCGACCGGGACCGGCTTGCTGGCCCGAATGATCGGCGCGTGCATGCCCGGCGCCACCTCGTGGGTGAACGTCACCTCGGCGTCGACGAACCCGGCCTGGGCGAGCCCGGCCAGGTACTCGGCCCGGGACAGGGCGCCGGCGATGCACCCGCCGTAGGAACCGCGGTCGGCCCGGTCCGCCGCGGACAACCGATCCTCGGCGACCACGTCGGAGATCCCGATCCGGCCGCCCGGGGTCAGCACCCGGAACATCTGCGCCAGCACGGCCGGCTTGTCCACGGACAGGTTGATCACGCAGTTGGAGATCACCACGTCGACCGCGGCGTCGGGCAGCGGGATGTCCTCAATATGCCCCTTGATGAAATCGACATTCGCCGCACCGGCCTCGGCCGCGTTCCGCCGCGCCAACTCGAGCATCTCGTCGGTTATGTCCAACCCGTAGGCGAACCCGATGGCGCCGACCCGCTTCGCCGACAGCAGCACGTCGATCCCGCCGCCCGAACCCAGGTCCAGCACCCGCTCGCCCTCCCGCAGCTCGGCCACCGCCAGCGGGTTGCCGCACCCGAGGCTCGCCCGGACCGCCTCCGCCGGCAGGTCCGCGGTCTGGTCCGGCTCGTACCGCCCGGCCCCGAGGGGCGCGCCGGCATCGTCCAGCACCGTCGCCCCGCACCCACCGCCGCAGCGGTCCGCATCGACACCGGCCTCGGCCACCGTCAGCGCCGCCTTCGCGTAGCGGTTCCGCACCTGTTCCCGCAGATCCTCGCCCATCGTCGACATGCCGCCGCCTCCAGATCGTCGCATCGACGCCTGTCAATGCGTGTGCCAGACTGGGGTGGTGACCACGACCAGGACCCGTCCGGTGCTGACGTTGACCGACCTCGCGGCCTGCTGCAGCCCGACCACCGGGCGGGTGCTGGGCCAGTCGGAGGCCGAGCGGCTGGCCGGAGTGCTCAAGGCGCTGGCCGAACCCAACCGGCTCCGGCTGGTCTCGATGATCGCCGCGAACGATGCCGCAGGCGCAACCTGCGTGTGCGATCTGATCGAACCGCTGGGACTCAGCCAACCCACCGTGTCGCACCATCTGAAGGTGCTGACCGACGCCGGGCTGCTGGCGCGGGAGCAGCGCGGGAAGTGGGCGTACTACGCGCTGGTGCCCGCCGCCCTGGCCGCCGCGGCGGCCGCGATCACCCCGGGCCCGGCGGCGGACGGGTAGCCGAAGCTCGTCGACTCGGCGGCGTCAGCTGGTCGCGGGTCCATCGGCGCGAGGCAGGGCGGTGGTGACGCTGAACCCGGCGATGAACTCGGGAATGGGACGGTAGTAGCGGTAAGTGATGTCGTACGGGCCGGTGGTGGACAGGGCGGCGTACGCGGCGATCCAGTTGCGGATCTCCTGGCCGGACTGCCCGCCCAGTTCCTTGATCGACTCATTGGTGTAGATGTCGATCGCGTCCAGGTCGTTGGCGGCGAGCTGGTCCAGGAACGTGTTGTCCCAGGAGGGGTTGAGGGCCTTGAGGTTGCCCTCGCCGGCGGCGAACCGCTTGGCGGCATCCAGCACATTGGCCCGCCGCTTCGCGGTGGCCTCGGCCGATGGATGCCGGCCGGCGATCAGGCCCTCGACGACATGCGCCGGTGCGGTCTCCAGGGTCGGCACCGGCGGTTCGTGGGACAGCCCGCCCGAACCGATCAGCAGGACCCGCTTGTCCAGCCCGGACAGATACCGGCCGATCGCCTCGCCCAGCCGGCGGACCCGGGGAACCGGAGTGAAGGGCGGGGCCACCGAATTCACGAAGAACGGCACCGTCGGAACCGTATCCAGACCGCCGAACAGGATCTCCAGCGGCTGGACCATGCCGTGGTCGACCTCCATCCGCAGGGAAACGGCCAGGTCGACACCGGCGTCCAGGACGGCCTGGGCCAGGCCCTGCGCGACGGCCCGAGGGACGTCGAGCGGGCCGGCGGTGGAACCGAAGTCGCCGATCGAGGTGGCGTCCAGCCCGATGCAGAACTGCGGCATCAGCTCGTAGAAGAAGCCGTTGTAGTGGTCCGGGCCGAAGACCACGACGAGTTCCGGGTCGTACTCGGTGACGAACGTGCGGGCGGCGACGAACGCCGTTTCGACGTCGGCCATCAGTTCCGCGGGCGGCTCGGCGACATCGAGCAGCGGGCTGTGCGACATCGCAACCAGGGCAAGGGTCATGACGATCTCCTCAGATGGGTGGCGGGTGTGGTGGCGCGAGACTGTCCGGGGCAGTGAACGGTTCGATGCGCTTGCGGCCGTTCAGCCGGCCGTGACGACCTCGGCAGTGACGACCTCGGCAGTGACAACCCCGGCGATTTCGGACGCGCCGCGGGTGGTGACCCGGTCGACGCCGTCCTGATGGTCGCCGGTAGCCAGGTGCAGGGCGTCGGCCAGGGCCGCGACGACGGACGAGCCGTGCTGGGCCAGGGCCGCGGCGCCGACGTACCGGTCGGGACGGATCAGCACGAAGCCGACCGGGTGGGAGTCGAACCACGACTTGAGCTTGCCGGTGGGGTCGCCGACGACGGTCACCTCCAGGTGCTGCCGGGGGTCGTCCGCGACATGCTTGGCCGGCCCGCCGGTCTCGGTCGGAGCGTCCCAGTGCAGCTGGGTCGACGGGCGGACGCTGACCAGCTTGACCCCCAAGGCGGTCAACGTCCGGAGGGCGGGCCGGTCGAACACCTGGCGGGGGTCGTTGCCCCACACCAGCACCGAGAACCACGGTCCGAGAACATCGTCCAGGAGCACGTTCTGCTCGGTGCGGGTGTCGACATGAGGTTGCGGGAACATCGATCCCACCGGGGAATCGGCGGCGGCCGGTCCGACCGCCTCGACCAGCGCGCCGACGTGGAACCGGGGCTTGGGCTTGTACCGGCCCTCGGCGATCCACTTCTTCGCGGCCGGCACGGCGTTCAACGCGGCGGCGATCCGGTCGCGGGTACCGGCCACGAGCTTGTTGGTCGGGGACAGTATCCGGCCCATCGCGACCGAGACGTCGATCATGGCCTTGGCGTGGTCGCGGCGTTCGGTGTCGTAGGTGTCCAGCAGGGCGTCGCCGGCGATGCCGCGCAGCACCGCGGTGAGCTTCCAGGCCAGGTTGGTGGCGTCCCGGACTCCGGAGTTGTAACCCTGGCCCTGCCAGACCGGCATCAGATGGGCGGCGTCCCCGGCGATCAGCACGTGGCCCCGGCGGAACGCGCCGGCGATCCGGGCGTGCAGGGTGTACACGCGCTGCCGGATGACGTCGACGCCGGCCGGGTCGGGCACGTGCCGGGCGAGCAGCCGGTGCACGAAGTCGGCCTGCGCCACCTCTTCGTCGGTTTCCTCATCGAAGATCATGTACTCGAACCGGCGGACGCCGTGCGGCAGGCCGATGGACACGAACGGGCGGACCGGGTCGGCGCCCAGGTAGGCGTTGGGGGTGCCCAGCGGGTCGTTGCGCAGATCGATCACCAGGAAACGGGTCGGCGACGTCTGCCCCTCGAAGCTCACCCCCATCGACTTGCGGACGATGCTGCGACCGCCGTCAGAGCCGACGAGATACCTTGCTCGGATGGACTTCTGACTTCCGTCGGCCAATTCGACGGTGGCGGTGACCCCGTCGGTGTCGTCGGTGTATCCCAGCAGGGTGTGCGAGAAGAGCACGTCGACATCGTCGAACCGGTGCAGGGCGGCGAACAGTTCGGCGTCGACCGCGGGCTGGATGAACCCGTTGCGCCGCGACCAGCCGAAGTCCTGCGCGCCGGGGGCGACGTTGGCCAGTACCTGCCCCTTGCCGTTGATCATCCGCATGATGTGTTGCGGCGTGGTGTGCGGCAGCACGGCGTCGACCACGCCGGCCGTCTGGAACGTCCGCAGCGACTCGTCGTCCAGACCGACGCCGCGCGGATAGTCGATCAGCTTCTCCCCGGCCTCGGTCAGGGTGGTCCGGATGCCGTACCCACCGAGCAGGTTGGCCAGGGTCAGCCCGACCGGGCCGGCCCCGACGATCAGCACGTCGGTGTCGAAGGGCCGGGCGGTGGAACCGTTCGGCGGCAGAGCGGGCGTGGAGGTGGTCATCGGGTGGTCCTCGGCGTCAGTGGCGGGTGGGGGAATGGCAGATGGGGTGCAGCGAGCGGCCGCACGGGGCGGGGCGAGCCGCGCCGGGCGGGTCAGCGGGCGAGCAGGAAGTCCAGGTGAATCCGGTCGAACGTCTCGGTGTCCTCGTACTGCGGCCAGTGACCGCAGTTGTCCATCACCGCGAGCTGCGCACCGGGGATCAGTGACGCGATCCGCCGCGCCTCGGCGACCGGACCGGACGGGTCCTTGGTGGTCCACAGCACCAGCGCCGGGGCCTGGATCCGGCCCAACGCCTGGTCGGTGAGCATGTTCCGCCGGCGGATCTCCGGGTCCTGCAGGGCCATGTTGGCCTCGCACGCGGCCAGCCAGTCGGGCTGCTGGAAGATCGCCTGCCGGGTCTTGATCAGATCGTCGGTGACCATGGTCGGATCGGCCATCAGCCACTCGAGGCGGGCCTTCACCCGCTCCCACGACGGATCCTTGGCCGCCTCCATCGACAGGGTGTACAGACGATCCATCACCTGCGGGTTCGCCATCGTGCCGCCCATCGTGTTCAGCACGATCCGTTCCACCCGCTCCGGGTGATCGATCGCCAACTGTGCGGTCACCCAGCCGCCCAGGGATTCCCCGGTGAAGGAGGCCTTCTGCACCCCGATGGCGTCCAGGAACGCCAGCACCTGCTCGATGTAGTGCTTGACCTCGAGCGGGTGGTCGGGCTTGCTGCTGTAGCCATGGCCGATGAAATCGATGGCCCAGCAGGAGAAGTGCTCGGAGTGCGAGCGAAGGTTCCGGACGTACGCCTCGGCGTGCCCGGTGATGCCGTGCAGCATGATCAGCGCCGGCTTGCTGCGGTCCCCGGCGTGCAGGTAGCGGGTCCGGTAGGGGCCCGCCTGGATGAAGCCCTGCTCGAACTCCACCTCGCGCAGGTCGGACCACACGCTGGTGAACGGGCGGGGGCTGGTGGGCGTCTCGGTCACGACTCGCTCCTCATCGACGGTGCGCACTCATCTCGACCATGCGGACGGCAAAGTGTGCGATATTCGGTTGCCTTGTTGCGATAAGTGAACATCTTCGTGCGGTCATGTGTCAAGACCTCAGCGAGGTTGAGTTCGCCACCGCGCGGGCGGGGACCGGCGGCGGGCGGTCACGAGCACGACAATGCCCGGAGGCCGGGTGGCCTCCGGGCTCGTCGAGCAGGTCGGTCAGCTCAGCAGGGCGCTGATCCGGGCGGCGCCGTCGATCATCACCGGGGCGGCCCCGGCCATGATGTCGTCGCGGTAGGTGATCAGGTTCAGGCAGGCGGTGGGTTCGCTGTCGCCCTGGTGGATCAGCACGGCCAGACCGTGCGCGCCGGGTTCGACCTCACCCTTGCTCACGGAAAATCCCTGCACCCGGGCCCGGGTGACCTCGGGACGCTCGCCCGGTCGGGGCGGCAGGGCCGACAGCAGGCAGATGCCGGCCGACCCCCGACCCAGCGGATGCCGGCTGCCGGTGCGAAAGGCCAGGTGGTAGGTGCTGGAGGTCGGGGCGGCGACCGCGATTCCGACGACCTCCTCCCCCTCGCGAATCAGCAGCACCACGGTCGACTCCAGCTCCTCGGCCAGCTCCCGCATGATGGGCATGGCGGTGTCCCGCAGGGTGCTCTGCAGCCCGCCGGCCAGCGCGATCAGCCCGCCGCCGGCCCGGAACCGGTTGTCCGGCCCGCGGGAGATCAGGTGATGCTCGGCGAGCGTGGCCAGCAACCGGTGGGCGATCGTGCGGTGCACCTGCAACCGGTCCGCAACCTCCTGCACGGTCAGGCCCCCCGAGGTCGCCGCCACCAGTTCCAGCGCCCGGATCCCCCGATCCAACGTCTGCGATCCGCCGCCTTTCGCCGACGTCGCACGGGCCTTCGGATCGGCTGGGACCTCGAGGTCGGTCATGGGTGCTCATTTCGCTCGGCGTGCTCGTCACGGTGGCATTTGCCGGGCGGACTGGCCGCCGGCCCCTCGGTGATCGCCGCTTCAGGCTAGATCACGGGGCTGAAGGGCTTGACAGACCGCGGTATGGCCAGGATTCTATTCCATATAACGCACGGCAGTGCGCGTTGATCGCACGAGAAGCCAGGAGGCCGGCGGCGTCGATCGTCATCGGTCTCGCTCGCCTCCCTTGCGTCACCCCCCTGCGTCACCCCACACAAAGGAGTGTCCGTGTCCCCCACCCCGTCCACCACCGTGCCCGGTCTCGCCGACAAGACGCAGATGCGTCGGGTGCTGTTCTCCAGCTTCCTGGGCAGTGCCGTCGAGTTCTACGACTTCCTGCTGTACGGCACCGCCGCCGCCCTGGTCTTCGGGCAGCTGTTCTTCTCGGACCTGTCCCCGGTGGTCGCGACCATCGCCTCGTTCGGCACCCTGGCCGTCGGCTATATCGTCCGGCCGCTCGGCGGGGTCATCTTCGGCCACTTCGGCGACCGGATCGGCCGCAAGTCGATGCTCGTGCTCACCATGACCCTGATGGGCGCGGCCAGCTTCGCCATCGGCCTGCTACCCACCTACGCCACGATCGGCGCGGCCGCCCCGATCCTGCTCATCCTGCTGCGGCTGATCCAGGGCTTCGCCGTCGGCGGTGAATGGGGCGGCGCCGCCCTCATGGCCCTGGAACACTCCGACGAGAACAGGCGCGGCTTCTCCGCCAGTTTCGCCAATATGGGGGCCCCCGCCGGCGCCGTCCTGTCCACCGTAGTGCTGGCCATCGTGACCCTGCTGCCCGGCGACGCATTCCTGTCCTGGGGCTGGCGCATCCCGTTCCTGCTGTCCGCGGTCCTGGTCGGCATCGGCCTGTACGTGCGGCTCAAGGTCACCGAATCCCCCCTGTTCGAACAGGAAGTCATCACTGCCGTCGCCGTCGACCCGACCGTGAAGAAGCGACTGCCGATCATCGACGTCCTGCGCACCAACCCCGTCTCGGTGCTGCTCGGCATCGGCGCCGGCCTCGGCGCGTTCGCCCTGCAGGCGCTGATGGCCACCTTCGCCCTGACCATCGGCGTCCAGGGTGGCCTGACCCGCTCCACCGTCCTGTGGCTGTTCGCCGCCGGATCCCTGCTGCAGATCTTCGCCCTGCCCGCCTACGCCGCCCTGTCCGACCGGATCGGCCGCCGTCCCGTCATGATCAGCGGGTGCCTCGCCGCCGTCGTCGCCGTCTACCCGATCCTGCTGCTCATCGACTCCGGCTCCGCGCTCGGGGTGCTGCTCGGCTTCGTCATCGCGATGCCTCTGGTCCAGGCGGCCATGTATGGGCCGCTGGCCGCGTTCACGACCGAGATCTTCGCAACGGGCAACCGGTACACCGGGGCCTCGCTGGGCTACCAGCTCTCCTCCACCCTCGGCGGCGGGTTCGCCCCGCTCATCGCGGCCACCCTGGTCGCCGGCACCACCACCGGCAACGGCCTGCTGCGGGTCGCCGTGTTCGCCGCGACCGCCGCCCTGATCAGCGCGATCACCATCGCCCTGGCCAAGGAGTCCAGCCGGCGCACCCTGGTCACCACCGGCTGACGACGAGATGATCAGTGGTGCCGAGGTCGCCCGCCATCGGGTGACCTCGGCGCCGCACCACGTCCGGACCTGTAGATCCGTCGGTGGCGGTGGAGTCAGTCGTCGCCCGGCTCGGGACCGAAGACGAAGCTGCGCCCGGTGACGAACCGGGGCACGATGCGAACGAAGACGTGCTTGCGGGTAGCGACCCATGGGTGCACCCCCGCCGTGGCGGCATCCTCGAAGTCGGCGCCCCACTCGGCCGGATGGGCCTGGCCCTTCACGACCACGCTCCACCCGGACGTCTGGTCGAAGCCGTCGATCTCCATGGCGACGACGTCGTTGACGGTCAGCGCGGCGAGCTTGGTGCCCTGCGCGGTCCGGAACACCAAGGTGCCGTCCTGGACCACGTAGTTGATCGGGAAGATCTCCGGCTCACCGCCGACGGTCAGCGCCAGGCGACCGAACTGATTGCTGCGCAGTAGATCCCAGCAGGCCTCGGGGGTCAGCTCGGTCACGGCGGAAAGTGTCTCGGTCATTGCTCGATCCTGGGCGACGGGGCGCCCGAACGACCAGAGCCGAAAGTCCCATTGCCGGCGAGACGGGCCACCCGGCGGAGCCGGTCCAGCCAGAAGGCGGTCCCGGCGGGGTCCGCGGCGACCTGGTCGATCCGGTCCGGGTCCGGCGCCCGATCGGGGACCGTCAGGTACCCGTCGACCGGGCGCGGCGCCGCGGCGCAGACGTCGTCGGCCAGCAGCACGCCGGTCCCGAGCCCGCAGGCGTAGGGCAGCTCCGGGAGCGCGGCGGCCAGCGCGACTCCGGCGGCCAACCCCACCGCGCTGTCCACCGCCGACGACACCACCACCGGCACCCCGGCCGCCGCGGCCAACGCGAGCGCGGCCCGGACCCCACCCAGCGGCGCCACCTTGACGATCGCGATGTCCGCGGCATCCGTCAGCCGGACCGCGTGCGGATCGCCGGCCCGGCGAATCGACTCGTCGGCAGCGATCGGCGGCCGGATGCGACCCCGGACGGCGGCCAGCTCGGCCAGCGTCGGACACGGTTGCTCGACGTACTCCAACCCGCCGGCGGCGTCGTCCAGGTCGGCGACCGCCGCCACCGCCTGGTCCACGGTCCAGGCGCCGTTGGCGTCGATCCGGATTTGCCCGCCGGGCCCGAGTGCGGCCCGCACCGCGCGGACCCGGGCCAGGTCGGTCGCCGGTTCGGTCCCCGGATCGGCCACCTTGACCTTCGCCGTGCGGCAGCCGGCCGCCGCGACCAGGTCGGCCGCGACACCCGGGTCGACCACCGGCACGATCACATTCACCGGGACCTCGTCACGCACCGGCGCCGGCCAGGGCGTCGTCGCCGACTCGACCGCGGCCCGCAGCCACGGCACACACTGCGCATCGGTGTAGTCCCGGAACGGGGCGAACTCCGCCCAGCCGGCCGGTCCCCGCAGCAGGACCCCCTCACGCACGGTCACGCCGCGGAACCGGTGCACCATCGGCAGCGCGAACACCCGAGCGGTGCCGAGCAGGTCCTGCAGATCGCCGTTCACCGCCTCATCGTGCCCCGACGTCGGAGAAGGTCCCGGGTGGGGGCGACCGGATGTCCTGGTCAGGGCCCCGACTGCGCGGACGTCAGCTCGGCGCGGAACCGGGCCAACCGGACGCGTGGGTCCTCCAGGCGGCGGGTCCGGACCAGCAGCGCGACCGTCGGTAGCGTCCCGACGAGTGCGACCAGCCACCACGGGGTGGTCCGGAGCGCGGCCACGACCGGCACGAGGACGACCACGCAGGCGAGGACGAGCACCACCACCCGATCGGCCCCCGGGTAGCGGCTCGCCCGGAGCAGCCGGTCGAGGACGACCGCATCAAGCTCCCCGACCCCGGTCGGCTGCCCGGTGCTCACGGCGACCGCGATCCGTTGCCGCTCGGGCCACGAGCGGTTCCAGTAGGCCCGCTCGATGATTCGGTTGGTCACCGCACCGGCGAGCACACTGCCGAACATCCCGGCCACTGACAGCCAACGGGTGTTCACCCCGTTGATCGCGGCCGGCAGCGCGAGAATCCACGGAGCGGCCGCGACGAGATACACGATGGTCAACGTCCAGAAGCTCGGCGTCCACGGCGCACCAGGGACCCGTGCGCGCGCCGTCCCCGCCTCCCGCATCGTGCGGCTGTGCCCGGACCGGGCTCCGGCGAAACGTCGGTCCGGCCGGGCGTCAGGGTGTGGGTACGTCGGACGGCAGGCGGATCGTCATGGCGACGCCGCCCTCTGGCGCCGGTGATGCGGCGATCGTGCCGCCCAGCCGCTGCACCAGCCCGTGCGCGAGCGCGAGTCCGAGGCCGGCCCCGGTCGGCCGGCGGCCCCGGTAACGGCGGTGCAGCTCGCCGGGCAGGAACGCCACCGGGTAGTCCTCGGGCGCCAGACCTGGCCCGCCGTCGCGCACCTGGAGCACGGCGGCCCAGGGCGGCCCGGCGGTCTCGGCGCGCAGCGACAGCACCAGCGGGCCACCCGCCGGCAGGACCCGCAGGGCGTTGTCGGCCAGCCCGTCCAGCACCTGCCGCAGCCTCCGCGGATCGGTGCGCGCGGGCACCGGCGACGGCGGGACGTCCAGCACCAGCGGCACTCCCGCGGAGTCGCACCGGGGCCGCCAGACCTGGGCCATCTCGTCGAGCAGCGCGGTCAGGTCCACCGGTTGGACGTCCAGGGTGAACCGGTCGGCGCCGAGCCGGGCCAGGTCCAGCAGGTCGGAGATCAGCCGCTCCATCCGCACCGCCTCGCCCTGGATCAGGCCACCGACCTCGGCCTGCTCGGCGGCGCCGACCAGCCCGTCGGCCAGCGCCTGCGCCTGCCCGCTGATCCCGGCGAGCGGGGTGCGCAACTCGTGGGACACCGAGGCGAGGAAGTCACGCTGCCGGGACTCGCTGTGCTGCAACGCGTCCGCCAGCTCGTTGACGGCGATCGAGACGTCCGCGACCTCCCGCGGACCGGCCACCGGGACACGCACGTCGCGGGCGCCGTGGCCCATCTGCCGGGCCAGGTCGGCGGTGCGACGCAGCGGGGCGGAGACCACCCGGGCGATCAGCAGCCCGATCAGCAGGGCGGCGACCAGACCGGCCGCGACCGCCCAGATCAGCCGGCCCTCGACGGTCCGCCGGGTCTCGGCCGCCACGTCCGCGGGCGTCACCAGCGCGAAGCCGCCCGTCGTGGTGGACCGGGCCTCGACAAGCTGCAACTCACCGCCGGCGCTGGCCCGGCCGGAGACGGACCGGCCGCCGACCGCATCCGACGCCCCGGCCTGCCGGGCCGCCCGCCGCGCGACCTGGTCGCCCCCGGCCAACGACCCGTCGGGACCGATCAGCACCACCCCGGTCTGCTGGCCGTCCAGGGCTCGGGCGGTCGCGGCCAGAATGTCGGCGGCGGCGGCGGGGTCGGCGGCGATCTGGGTGGCCACCAGGTCGGCCCGATCGGACAGAGCCTCGGTCGAGATGTCCAGCAGGCTGCGCCGCACCAGCAGCACGCCGACCACCGCGGCCACCGTGGCGACGAGCACGGCGACCGCGATCACCAGCAGGGTGACCCGGACGGCCAGCGTGGTCCGGGTCCGACGGGCCCGACCGGGCGGCGGTGCGGGCGGACCCGTCACCGGGGGCCCGGCCATCGGCGGGCCGGTCATCGGTCGTCGGCGGCGTAGCCGACCCCACGGACCGTGCGGATCGGGCTGGCGTCACCGAGTTTGGCGCGTAGCGCGGCGACGTGGACGTCGACGGTCCGGGCGCCGGCCGCGCTGGCGTACCCCCAGACTGCGCTGAGCAGTCCGGCCCGCTCGAATACCCGCCCGGGGCTGCGGGCCAGGTGCAGCAGCAGGTCGAACTCGGTGGCGGTGAGGTCCACCTCCCGTTCCTCGCCACCGGCGGCCGGCCGGGCCGGATCCGGATCGACCCAGACCCTCCGCCGTCCCGGGTCGATCCGTACCCGCCCCACCCGGAGCGCGGCGGCACCCGCCCCGCCGGGGCCGCCGGCCCGGCGCAGCACCGCCCGCACCCGGGCCACCAGCTCGCGCGGGTTGAACGGCTTGACCAGGTAGTCGTCACCGCCGAGTTCCAGGCCGAGGATCCGGTCGACGTCCTCGTCCCGGGCGGTGGCGAACAACACGGGCGTCCAGTCACCGCCGTCCCGCAGCCGCCGGCACAGGTCCAGCCCGTCCATGTCGGGCAGGCCGATGTCGAGCACGATCGCCACCGGCCGATCGGCGCGGACTGCGGCCAACCCCTCCTGGCCGGTCCGGCAGATCCGCACCGCGAAGCCGGCGGCCGTCAGGTACCGGCGGACGACGTCGGCGATCACGGACTCGTCCTCGACCACGACCACCAGCCCCCGATCAGGGGCCCGGTCGGTCGCCGGGTCGTCGCGTGCGGCCATGGATCAACCTTCGCCGGTGCGGGACGCCCGGGCGAGCTGACACACGCCGGTCAGCTGCAATGGGCCTGTTTGACCGCCTGCAGATCGCTGATGATCCCCGCCGCCGGGTCCTTCACCTGCGCGCGCAGGTTGGCCATGTCGGTCATCAGCTTGGACAGTTCGGGGTTGCTGGAGCTCAGCGACTGGGCCTTGGCCTGCAACCAGGCGATGGACCCACGGGTATTGGCATCGCCGTTCCACCGGTCCTGCGCCTTCTGCCGCCGGTCGAGCGCCTTGTCGATCCGCGCGCAGTACTTCGGGGTGTCGGTCGCCTGCGCCGCGGTCGCGGACACCGCCTGCCCGGCCACCGGCGCGGCGGCCGCCGGCCCGGCCAACGCGACCGTCGCGGCCAGCGCGGTCGCCGTGACGCCGCCGGCCAGCATGGTCCAGAACGCTCGTTTCGCCATCGGTGGTTCCTCCCTCACGTGCCCGGGCGATCGCCCGGAACCGAACGAGGACCAGCGTCGTCGCCGGGTTTGCGGGCACCGTCCGGGCCGTGTTCGGGTTCGGTAAAGACGCCTGGCCGGCCGGGCCGGCCAATTTTCTTGCCTTCACCCGCGCGTCAATGTCTACCGTCGTGCCCATGAGGACATGGGCCGAGCGGAATCGGTCATGAGGATCGGGGAGGCGGCTCGCCTCGCCGGAACGACCACCCGGGCGCTGCGCTTCTACGAGGCGCAGGGACTGCTCGACGCCGGCCGCTCGGCCAACGGGTACCGGGAGTACGACGAGCAGGACGTGAAGGTGCTCGTGGAGATCCGGTCCCTGCAGGCGGAGGGGCTGAGCCTGGAGGAGACCCGGCCGTTCGTCGAGTGCCTGCGGGCGGGCAACGACGCGTCCGACTCGTGCGCCGATTCGTTCGAGATGTACTCGCGCAAGCTCGCCGAGGTGGACGCCCAGCTCGCGCGGCTGCAGGCGATCAGGGACGCGTTGCTCATCCGGCAGGCCGCCGCGGCCGGCCGGGACGTCATCGGCTGCCGGGCGCCGCTCGGCATCAACGGAAACGAGGATTCATGATCACCGATAATGCCCTGGTCCGGCCCGTGACCGACGAGACCTTCGCGCAGGACGTCCTGGCCGCACCTGGCCCGGTGCTCGTCGACTTCTGGGCCCAGTGGTGCCCGCCGTGCCACATGATCGCTCCGGTGCTGGAGCGAATCGCCGCGGAGAAGGCCGGCGAGCTGACCATCCGATCGATCGACTGCGACGCGAACCCGCTCACCGGCGCCCGGTATCGGGTCATGGCGATGCCGACGATGATGCTGTTCGTCGACGGCGAGCCCGTCGCGTCCATCGTCGGCGCCCAGCCCAAGGCCCGCTTGCTCGCAAGGATCGATGACGCCCTCGGCACTCGCTGACCGGCCTGCCTCCCCTGCCCCCAGGCCCCTGCTCGCGCGGATCAACTTCGCCGGCGCGGCTGATCTCGTCGACTTCCGTCCCACCGTTCCCATTCGGCGCGACTTCGTCCGCGCGCCCGTCAGTCCCCGACGGCGGCCGGGGTCGCCCGGCGCACCGCCCCCGGCCCGATCCGTCCGACGACCTCACGGCTACCGGTCAGGTCGTGGCCGGCCGCGCACCGCACCACCAGGTGCACCGGCTCGCCGCAGTCGCGGTGGGCGAACTCGATCGGCGGCCCGGCCGGGTCGGCCAGGTAGCGATTCCCCCACTCCTGCAACGCGATCAGCACCGGGTACAGGTTGAGACCCTTCTCGGTGAGCCGGTATTCGTGCCGTTCCCGCTGACCGGGCACCCGGTATGGCTCCTTCCGCAGGATGCCGTCGTCGACGAGGCGGCGCAGCCGCGCCGTCAGCACCTGCCGTGGGATCGAGGTGCGCACCGTCATGTCGTCGAAGCGGCGGATGCCCTGAAACACCTCGCGCAGCACGATCAGCGACCAGCGGTCCCCCATGATCTCCAGGCTGCGCTGGATGGTGCAGTTGTCGACCGACCACTGCAGCGCCTCGGGTGCCGTCATGAGGTCGATGGTCGACACGCTGGGTCTACTTGTCAAACCCAGAGCCGCGTGCCACCCTGAGTTCATGACGCAGACGCAGACCGACTCCCGCTCCCGCGCGCACTCGTGGGACGACCCGGCGATCGCGCTCAGCTCCCTGCCGACCCTGAGCGGGCTGGAGTTCCTGCAGGCGATGGTCGAGGGGCGGGTGCCGTCCCCGCCGATCTCCTCGACGCTGAACTTCGCCGAGTTCACCGTCGAGCCCGGCCGGGTCACCGTCGAACTCGACCCCGCCGAGTTCCACATGAACCCGCTCGGCAGCGTGCACGGCGGCGTCATCGCTGCCCTGCTGGACACGGCGTGCGGTTGCGCGGTGCACACCACGCTGCCGGCTGGCACCGGGTACACCAGCCTGGACCTGAACACCCGGTTCCTGCGCCCGGTCCGGGCCGGCGGCGGCCGGATCCGCTGCGTCGGAACGGTCCTCACCGCCGGATCGCGGACCGCGACGGCGGAGGCGAAGCTGCTCGACGGTCGTGACCGGCTGCTCGCCCACGCCACCTCGACCTGCCTGATCTTCCCGATCGCCGCCCCGGCCTGACCCCCGAGGCCCCTGCGGCTCGGCCCACCAGGGTTCGCTGATCAAAGCCGGGCGCGGACGGCCGGATTCGCCGGTTCGGCTCGGCTTTGATCAGCGGGCGGGCCCGGCAGGGGCTGTTCCCTCGAGTTGAACCGTATGCGGGACGGCGAATCCGCGTCAGGCTGATCAACTCGGCACTGAGTCCGACATTTCAGGCGTGCCTTGCCGAGATGAACGGCGGTCGGCCCCGCAGGGGCCGTCCCCTCGGGCTGAAACCATGTGCGGCTGGGGCCTCGCGCCCCCGGGCCGGCTGCGCTGATCCAAGTCCAATCAATACAGATAAATCGGGCGTCAATTCGAGACTTCGATCAGCGCACCGGTCGGCCCAGCCCAAAGCAACGGTGCATTACGGGCATATCGGTCGCCTTTGGTTTCGACTGATCAGCCCGGCACGACCACGATCCTGCAACAACGGTGCATTTCGGGCAGGTAGGTCTCCGCGGGCTTCGACTGATCAGCGAACCAATGGGGCGCCGGCCTGCACCGCAGAGCCGGGCGACACTGCGCCCGGTGCCCGGCCCCGAGGGTGGCTCGTAGCATGCTGCGCATGACCGTCAGCGAGATCTTCGACCCCACCCGATGGCGCGAGGTCGAGGGCTTCGACTTCACCGACATCACCTACCACCGGCACGTCGGCATCCGGCCGGCCGGCGGGACTGAAGAGGATCGAGCCCGGGTGACCGATCTCCCCACGGTGCGGATCGCGTTCGACCGGCCGGAGGTACGCAATGCCTTCCGCCCGCACACCGTGGACGAGCTGTACCGCGCGTTGGATCACGCCCGGATGACCAGCGACGTCGGCTGCGTGCTGCTCACCGGCAACGGCCCCAGCCCCAAGGACGGCGGCTGGGCGTTCTGCTCCGGCGGCGACCAGCGGATCCGCGGCCGTAGCGGCTACCAGTACGCCTCCGGGGAGACCGCGGAGTCCGTCGATCCGGCCCGGGCCGGGCGCCTGCACATCCTGGAGGTGCAGCGGCTGATCCGGTTCATGCCCAAGGTGGTCATCGCGGTCGTCCCCGGGTGGGCGGCCGGCGGCGGCCACTCCCTGCACGTCGTCGCCGACCTGACCCTGGCCAGCGCCGACCACGCAAGGTTCAAGCAGACCGACGCCGACGTCGGTTCGTTCGACGCCGGCTACGGCTCGGCCTACCTGGCCCGGATGGTCGGTCAGAAGTTCGCCCGGGAGATCTTCTTTCTCGGCCAGGAGTACTCGGCGCAGGAAATGTTTGCGATGGGCGCGGTCAATCGGGTAGTGCCGCACGCCGACCTGGAGACCGTCGCCCTGGAGTGGGCCGCGCTGATCAACGGCAAGTCACCGACCGCGCAGCGGATGCTCAAGTACGCGTTCAACCTCGTCGACGACGGCCTGGTCGGGCAGCAGTTGTTCGCCGGCGAGGCGACCCGGCTGGCCTACGGCACCGACGAGGCGGTGGAGGGGCGGGACGCGTTCCTGCAGAAGCGCGCCCCCGATTTCACCGGCTACCCCTGGGCGTACTGATCTCATGCCGCGCCCGCTCGAGCTGCTCCTCGTGCCCACCGGTGCACCGGTGCCGGACCTGCTGCCCCGCCTCGCGGACGCGCTCTCCGGGACCGGTCCGGCGCTGCTCCCGGTGCCGGCGGCCGACCCACGGGCCGCCGCCGAGCTGGCCCGGGCGTTGGGCGCCGGCCGTCCCCTGACGCCGGGCGAGGACGACGATGCCGACCCGACCGCGTTCGTCGTCGGCACCTCGGGCTCGACCGGCGACCCCAAGGGCACCCTGCTCCCGGCGTCGGCGTTGCTGGCCTCGGCCCGAGCCACCCGTAGGGTCCTGCTCGGCGACGACCCCCGGCCCGCGCACTGGCTGCTGGCGCTGCCCGCGCACCACATCGCCGGGCTGCAGGTCCTGCAGCGGTCGCTGGTCGAGGACACGACGCCGACCGTGCTGGACACGTCGTCGACGTTCACCGCGGAACGGTTCGCGCAGGCTGCGCAATCAACCCCGGGCCCGGTCCGGCTCGTCTCGCTGGTGCCGACCCAGCTGCAGCGGGTGCTGGCCGACCACGACGCGACCGCCGCGCTGGCCGGTTTCGACGCGGTGCTCATCGGCGGTGCCGCGGCGGCGCCGGCGCTGCTGGACCGGGCCGCGGCCGCCGGGGTGCGCGCGGTGACCACCTACGGGATGAGCGAGACCTGCGGCGGCTGCCTGTACGACGGGCGGCCGCTGGACGGCGTCGTCGTCGGCACCGACCGGTCCGGCCGGCTGACCCTCGCCGGCCCGGTGGTCGCCCGCGGGTACCGGGGACGGCCGGACGATCCGGCCTTCGACGTCGACGAGGACGGCCGGCGCCGGTTCCGCACCGACGACATCGGTGAGTTCACCGGCGACGGGACCCGTCCGGACGCCGGGCGGTGGCGGGTGCTCGGCCGGGCCGACGACGCGTTGATCACCGGCGGCGTCAAGGTCGCCCCGGCCGCGGTCGAGGCCACGCTGTCGGCGCTGCCCGGGGTCGCGGAGGTCATCCTCACCGGCGTCCCGGACGCCGAGTGGGGCGAGCGGCTCGTAGCGGTGGTCGTCCCCGAGGCGACCGGCCACCCGGACGCGGCCGCGCTGCGCGCGACGGTCCAGGCCACGCACGGCCCGGCGGCGGCCCCGCGGGTGATCGTGCTGGTGGACGGCCTGCCGCTGCGCGGGCCGGGCAAGCCGGACCGGGCCGCGATCCGGACCCTGGCCCGGGATGCCGTCGCCGCCCGCGCGAGCCCGACCGTCGACCTGCGGTCCGGCCGGTGAGCCCGGCCAGGTTCACCCGGGCGGAGCTGCAGTCGTTCCGCGGTGCCAAGGTCGACGACCTGATCGAACCCGGCGTGCGGTTACTGTTCGTCGGCATCAACCCGGGCCTGTGGACGGCGGCCGCGAACGCGCACTTCGCCCGGCCGGGCAACCGCTTCTGGCCGGCGCTGCACCTGGCCGGGATCACCCGGGAACGGATGGACATGTCCGGCGGCATGTCCGCCGCCGACCGCTCCGAGCTGGTCGCGGCCGGCGTCGGCATCACCAATCTGGTGCCCTACGCGACCGCCCGCGCGGACGAGCTCACCACCGAGCAGATCCGGGCCGCCGCCGCGACGCTCACCGCCACCGTCGAACGCTTCGCTCCTGCGGTCGTGGCGGTCCTCGGGCTGACCGCCTTTCGACAGGCGTTCGGCCGACCCAAGGCGGTCCCGGGCCGGCAGCCCGACGACCTCGCCGGCGCCCAGCTGTGGGTGCTGCCCAACCCCAGCGGGCTCAACGCGCACGAGACCGCCGCCTCGCTGGCCGCCGCCTACCGCCGGCCCGGACTCGCCGCCGGCGTCCCGCTGGTCCGCTGACACCGCCCGCCCAATCCCTGTTCGCTGATTCGGCCGCCCGCCCCCGGGTTCGCTGATCAATCCCGCGCCGGGCCGGGCGTTCTGTCCGATTCAGCGCGGAAAAGATCAGCGAAGCACCGAGACTCGCCCGGGTGGGAGTAGCGAACCACCTCAGGGAGCGCCGCCCCCCGGCGGCTGGCCGGGCGGATGGCCGGGGGCCGCCGGGTCACCGGCTAGGGTCGGATCACGTGGCAACAGCTCAGCAATGGATCCAGGCCGCCCGGCCGCGCACCCTTCCGGCGGCGGTCGCCCCGGTGCTCGTCGGCACCGGCGCGGGTATCGACCTCGGCGGCTTCTCCTGGCTCCGCGGTGGGCTGGCCCTGATCGTCTCGCTGGCCTTGCAGGTCGGGGTGAACTATGCGAACGACTACTCCGACGGTGTCCGCGGCACCGACACGGTCCGGGTCGGTCCCACCCGGCTGGTCGGCGCCGGCCTCGCCACACCCGGCACGGTGAAGCGGGCCGCCTTCGCCTGCTTCGGGGTCGCCGGCCTGGCCGGCCTGGCGTTGGCGGCGATGACGTCCTGGTGGCTGGTCCCGGTCGGCCTGGCGTCGGTCGCCGCCGCGTGGTTCTACACCGGCGGCCCCAAACCGTACGGCTACGCCGGCCTCGGCGAGCTGTTCGTCTTCGTGTTCTTCGGCCTGGTCGCGGTGCTCGGCACGACGTACGTGCAGGCCGGAACGGTCACCCTCTGGGCGGTGATCGCGGCGATCGGCATCGGCCTGCTGGCCTGCGCGCTGCTGATGGCCAACAACCTGCGTGACGTGCACACCGACGTCGATGCCGGCAAACGCACGCTGGCGGTGCTGCTGGGCGAGCCGTTGTCCCGCAAGGTCTTCGCGTTGATGATCGTCGGCGCGTTCCTGGCCGTTCTCGCCCTCTCGCCGAGCCATCCCTGGTGCCTGCTGGGGTTCCTGGCGGTGCCGCTGGCGGTACTGCCGACCCGCGCCGTCCTCCGGGGCGCTCGCGGCCGCGACCTGATCACCGTGCTCGGCCAGACCGGCCGCCTGGAATTCGTCTACGCGGTGCTGGTCGGGGCCGGCCTCGCGTTGGAGGCGTGGACCTGACGGAACCGGTGAGCTGACCGGCGGTGTAGGCCGGGTAAGGACGACCGGAGGTGACGGATCAGCCAGGACCCGCCGGATGGCGAAGCCATCAGCAGCGTGCGCGGAGGTGATCCGGCCGCGTTCGCCGTTCTGGTGCGCCGGTACGGCGGGATCGCCCGGCGGACGGCCGCGGTACTCGGCGCCGGCGCCGACACCGACGACGTGGTCCAGGAGGCGTTCGTGAAGGCGTACCGGGCGCTGGGCACCTTCCAGGACGGCGCCCCCTTCCGGCCGTGGCTGCTGCGGATCGTCGCCAACGAGACCCGCAACACCCGCCGGGCGGCCGGCCGGCGAGCGGTCCGGGAGATGGCCCACCTGCCGCCGCTGGTGGAACCGTTGGAGGACCGGCAGGCAGACCTGGAGGTGTTCCGGACGCGGGTCGAGGCCCTGCCCGAGCACCAGCGGCTCGTCATCGCGTGCCGGTTCCTGCTCGACCTGGACGAGACGCAGACCGCGCAGGTGCTCGGCATCTCCCGCGGAACGGTCAAGTCCCGCACGCATCGGGCGCTGGCCCGGCTGCGCGACACGATCACGCGGCCGGAGGTGACCCGGTGACCGACCCCGACGACGAGGTGCTGACCAGGCTCACCCGCCTGGCCACCGCCATGCGGGTCGAACCACCCGCGGACGGTCTGGTCGACGATGTGCTGGCCCGGATCGACAAGATGACGGTCCCCGTTCGGTCCGGACCACGACAGCACCTGGCCCGGTGGGCCGACTCGGCGCGACGGCACCGGCGAGCGGCGACCGCGCTCGCCGTCGCCCTGATCCTGACGCTGCTCGCGGTCAGCCCGGCCGGCGCGAAAATCGCCGAGTGGCTGGGCATCGGCGCCGTGCAGATCGTGCCGGTCCCGGCACCGCCCGGGGACGCCGCGACCGCCGACCCGGCCGACGCGGACGGCTTCACCGAGGTCACCCTGGAGCAGGCCCGGGCGCAGGCGCCCTTCCCGCTCATCGTCCCGGCCGACCTCGGCCCGCCGGCCCGGGTGCTCCTCGGCCCGGGGCGGACCGTCGTGTCGATGGTGTGGCCCGCCGGCGACCCGGCGGCACCCGGTCCCCCGGTGCGGCTGGACCAGCTGGCCGGCCGACCGGACTATGCCGTGGTCAAGAAGTACGCCGACGACATCGACTTCACCCAGGTGGGCGGGGCGGACGCGTTCTGGCTCCGGATGCCGCATCCGTTGGTCTACACCGACCCGACCGGCGCCGAGCAGACCCAACGGTCCCGGATCGCCGGGCCGACCCTGATCTGGACGGACGGCCCGGTCACCCTGCGCCTGGAAGGGGTCCCCGGACGGGACCGGGCGATGCAGATCGCCCGGTCGGCCGGCTGACGGAACCCGGCGAGCACACCGCGGTGTAGAGGCATCGAGACTGCCGAGGAGGCCGCTGTGCGCATCGTCCGAACCCTGATCACCCGGCTGACCGCCGTGCTGGCGGTGGCCGGCGCCGTCGTCCTGGCCGCCCCGGGCACGGCGACCGCCGGCGGGCCGACCAGCGTGCTGCTGGCGTCGCCGTACACCGGCTCCGCGACCGGCCTGTACTACACCGACCCCGACTACGAGCAGTTGCAGGCCCTGCTCGGCGGACCCGACCTGCCCGCCGGTGCGCCGCAGCCGCCGGGCGTGACCGGGTCGCCGTACGTCACGGCGACCTGGTTCATCCACGACGTCTTCGCCTGGCGGATCGATCGGATCTTCCTGCCCGGCGACGACATCTGGGTCGTCTCCGAGATGTCCGGCGACGGTGGCCCGCTGACCGGGGACGGCATGTACCCCGGCCAGACCGGCGACGCCGGGGCGGTCTGGCACCGGCCCACCGACCCGGCCGCACTCGGCACCCTGCTCGCCGCCCACGGGTTGACCCCCGGGTCGGGCCGCGCCGGGAGCGGCGAATCACCGGCCACCGAGGGTGCGTCCCTCGCCGGCGCCGCGCCCACCGACGCGTCGCCGGCCGCCGCCGCGCCGATCCAGCCGGCGGCGACGTCCGCGCCCTCGCCGGCCGGAACGGGCTGGCCCTGGGGCATCGGCGGTCTGCTCGTCGGGCTGCTGCTCGGCGGGGCGATCGTCCGGGCCACGATGGGTCGCCGGACGGTGCCCGGACCCGAGCCGGTGTCACCTCCCGACCCGGCCCGGATGCAGCCGATCGACTGATCGGATGGCGCGCCGAGCACGGACGGCGGCACCATGGAGAGATGTTCATCGCCGGGACCGAGCGATGGAAGGTCGTGCTGGTCGAACCGGAGGTGCTCCGGATCGCCCTGTACGTGCGCGATGCCGCCGGACTCGACCCGGTGACCGACCCGCCGATCCCACCCACCGATCCGTCGACCGGGTGGTGGCCGTCCTGGTCGCGCCGGCCGGTGGAGATTCCCCAGCCGCGCGGGGTGCGCCTGCTCGGGCGGCGGGAGGTGGACCTCACCGCGGCCTCCGCCCAATGGGCCCGTTGGTGGCGGCACCTGGTCGATCAGGGCACGGCCGGCATCGACGACCTGCGGCCGCCGAACTTCCCGGCGCTGGCCCACGTGCCGGACCTGCGGGCCGTGCTGCAGCAGCACTATCACCATGCGTGCCTGTGGTCGGAGGGCATCGATGGTGATCCACGGATCCGGAACGCGCATTCGGCCCCCGGGATCGGGCTGAACGCCTTCATCAGGGACCTGCCGCGCCGGCTCGGACGCGAGCCCCGCACGTTCGCGCTCCGGGTGTCGGTGATCGGCGTGCAGGGCAAGCACGCGTGGGTCGTGCACCCGGACCACTTCCTGCTCACCCGGCCCCTGATGTACGACCTGGACAACGCCCTGGACTGGTTGCAGCCCCGGATCCTGGCCCTGGCCAGCTGAGCCGGAGGTTGCGTGTCGACGCCGGGTCCGGGACGCTCGGTCAGGCCTGGATCCACTCCGTGGACACGGTGTACGACTCCAGCACGGCGCCGATCGGGGCGACCCCGAGCCCGGGGCCGGTGGGCACGGTGATCCGGCCGTCGTCCATCACGAACGGTTCGGTGATGTCCTGGGCGTAGAACCGGTCCGACGCGGAGACGTCGCCGGGCAGGGTGAAGCCGGGCAACGCGGCCAGCGCCGCATTGGCCGCGCGGCCCAGGCCGGTCTCCACCATCCCACCGCACCACACCGGGATGCCGTTGGCCTGGCACAGGTCGTGGATGCGCCGGGCGGCCAGGTAGCCGCCGACCCGGCCGGCCTTGATGTTGATCACCGAACAGGCCCGCAGCGCGATCGCGTCCGCGGCCGCCCGGGGCGAGACGATCGACTCGTCGAGGCAGATCGGGGTGCGCACCAGCCGGGCCAGCTCGGCGTGCTGCCGCAGATCGTCCTCGGGCAGCGGCTGCTCGATCAGCAGCAGGTCGAACGCGTCGAGCCGGCGCAGCACGCGGGCGTCGGCCAGCGTGTAAGCGGCGTTCGCGTCGACCTGGAGCGGGATCAGCTCGCCGAACCGTTCGCGCACCGCCTCGACCGGAGCCACGTCGAAGCCGGGTTTGATCTTGAGTTTGATCCGGACGTAGCCCTCGGCCAGGTACTCACCGACCACGTCCAGCAGGGCCGCCACGGACGGCTGGATGCCGACGGACACCCCGGACGGCACCGTCGTCCGGGTCGCCCCCAGGTAGGCCGCCAGGGACTGCCCGGTGCCGCGCAGCTGGGCGTCCAGCACCGCCATCTCCAGCGCCGCCTTGGCCATCCGGTGCCCGATGAACGGTTCGAGCAGCGCGTCGACGGTCTCGGCGGTGACGTCGGTGCCGGCGTTCGACGCCGCCAGCAGCCTCGGGATGAGGTAGCGGCGCAGCACGGCCGCGGCCGCCTCGGCGTACTCCGAGCTGTACAGCGGCGCCTCCATGGCGACGCACTCGCCCCAGCCGTGCACCTCGACGGGACGCCGGTCGCCGCCCACGGTGCCGATCACCCGGACGAGGATCGCGACCCGGTCATGCTCGACCCCGAACGAGGTCTCGAACGGCGAGACCAGCGGCATCCGGATCGTCCGCAGCTCGGCGCCGGTCACCTTCATGTGCGCTTTCCTCTCTCCACCACGTACCACCCGGCCTTGGCGAATCCCGTGACCCGGTGACTCCCGTCCGCCAGCAGCGGGGCGAGCACGGCGCGCAACCGCAGCCGCCAGCGCAAGGCCAACGCCGGGTCGGCCCGCCGGATCGCCTCGATGTCGGCAGGAATACCGATCAGCCGCACCTCCGGGCCGACCGGCCCGACCACACCCGGCTCGGCCACACCCGGCTCGGCCACACCCAGCTCGGTCACGCCCCGCTCGGCAACGCCCGGTTCCGGCTCACCGTCGGCGCCGACGGCCAGCACGACCGTCGCACCGGCAGCCCGCAGATCGTCGACGACGGGCCCGTCCGCCGAGGAGTCGGACCCGACGAGCAGCCGCGCGGCCGCGCGCGCGGTGCGGCCGGAGCGCAGGTCCCAGATGGCATCGACGCGATCGGTGGGCTGTCCACGGTTCGGCCCGTCGTCCATCGGACCGTAGAAGTCGACGAAATAGCGCTCCGGACGGGCGCCCAGCCGGTTGAGGTTGAAGAACGAGTTCCGGGCGATCAACGGGTCGTACGTCCAGGTGATCCGGGACAGGCCCAGATCCAGCGCCCACGCCCGCTGATGCCATTTGACCGCGGTGCCGACCCCGCGACCCGAGCCGGGCAGCACACCGGTGATGTGCGAGTGCATGGACGTCCCGATCGGCGTGCCGAAGAAGGCCACGCTGGCCGCGACCATCTCACCGCGCCGGGGCCCTTCGGTCAGGTGGGCACCGACCAGGTAGTTGCCGGCGTGGCCGAGCGCCCGGAGCAGCGGCGGCCGAACCTCGGAGGCGTCCTCCGGCGGGATGTCCCACACGGCGTCCAGCAGCCGGCAGGCGACCGTCATGTCGTCGAGGGTGGCCAGCGGACGGATCTCGACGGACGCCTGACCCGCCGCCGCCCGAGCGACCGACCAGGCATCGGTCGGCGACCGGGCGGCCGTCATCGGCCCAGGAGCTCGTCGACGAGCGCGGCCAGCAACGCGGTCCGCGGGGCCAGGGCGTCCACCAGCACGTGTTCGTCGGCGGCATGCGCGCCCCCGCCGACGGCGCCGAGCCCGTCGAGCGTGGGCACGCCGAGCGCGGCGGTGAAGTTGCCGTCCGATCCGCCCCCCACCGACCGCTGGTCCAGCGGTCCCAGATTCTCCCGCTGCGCCAGCCGGACCGCGGTGCCGAACAGCTCGGCCGCGCCGGACGGTTCCATCGGTGGCCGGTTGATCCCACCGTGGACGGTCAGCCCGGCACCGGGCACGGTGGGGGTCAGCGCCTGCATCGCCGCGTGCACCCGTTGCTGCTCGGCCGCGGTCCGCGCGCGGACGTCGACCTGCAGTTCGGCCGCGGCCGGCACGGTGTTGGTGGTGGTGCCCGCCGAGGCCACCGTCGGCGTCACCGTCGTTCCGGCCGCCGGGCGGCCCAGCTCGGCGACGGTCAGGATCAGGTGCGCCAGTTCGACCGCGGCGTTGATGCCCTTCTCCGGCTCCCCGCCCGCATGCGCGGCCCGGCCGGCGATCTCGATCCGGTACCAGGAGGTGCCCTTGCGACCGGTCTTGAGCGCCCCATTCGGTGCCGCGCCCTCCAGTACCAGGCAGCCGCGCGCCGACCGCGCGTGCTGCTCGATCAGCCGCCGGGAGGTGGGCGAGCCGATCTCCTCGTCCCCGGTGACCAGCAGGCAGGCGCCGGCGAGGTCGACGCCGCGCCCGGCCAGCAGCGCCAGCGCGTGCACACCCATCGCCAGGCCGGCCTTCATGTCCACCGTGCCCGGCCCGCGGATCACCCCGTCGTGATTCGCCCACGGGTGCCGGGTCAGCGAGCCGATCGGCCACACCGTGTCGTGATGGGCCAGCAGCAGCACGCGCACCGGGCCGGCGCCGAACCGGAAGCTCAGATGGCTGCACCCGTCCACCACCCGGCGTCCGGGGCGCAGGCCCACCCGCCGTTCGCCGACGGCGGCGACCACGTCGGCACTGCGGGCGATCGCGGCCAGGTCGGCGGACGGGGATTCGCACCGCACCAGCCGCTCCAGGTCGTCGAGCAGCTCGGGCAGCCGCGCCTGGGCGAGCTCAAGCAGGTCGCCGGTCATCCGGCCGAACCGGTCCAGGCACCGATCGCGATGAACTCCCGCACGGCCGCCCGGTAGGGAGCCAGATCCCAGCCCTGCGCGGCGACCCAGCCGTCGTCGAAATACGTCTCGGCATACCGGTCGCCGGAGTCGCAGAGCAGGGTCACGATCGACCCGCCCACCCCGGCGTCCCGCATCTCGCCGATGAGGCCGAAGCAGGCCCACATGCTGGTCCCGGTGGACGGGCCGACCCGCCGGCCGAGGATGCTCTCCAACTCCCGCATCATGCCGACCGACGCCGCGTCCGGGACCCGCTGCATCCGGTCCACCACGGGCCCGATGAACGACGGTTCGACCCGGGGCCGACCGATTCCTTCGATCCGCGACGGCGTCCCGGTCCGGGTCGGGTCGCCGTCCCGCCACCCCGGAAAGAAGGCGGATCCCTCCGGATCGGCCACACACAGCCGGGTCGGATACCCGCGGTAGCGGACGTAACGGCCGATGGTCGCGCTCGTCCCGCCGGTTCCGGCCCCGACGACCACCCAGTCCGGGATCGGGTGTCGCTCGAGCGCGAGCTGCGCGAAGATCGACTCCGCGATGTTGTTGTTGCCCCGCCAGTCGGTGGCCCGCTCGGCGTAGGTGAACTGGTCCATGTAGTGACCGCCGCACTCGGCGGCCAGCCGCCGCGACTCGGCGTAGATCGCGGCCGGGTCGTCGACCAGATGGCACCGGCCGCCCTGCGCCTGGATGAGCGCGACCTTCTCGGGCGACGTGCCGGCCGGCATGACGGCGACGAACGGCAGCCCGATCATCCGGGCGAAGTACGCCTCGGAGACCGCGGTCGAGCCGCTGGACGACTCGATGACGGTGGTCCGCTCCGTCAGCGCCCCGTTGCACAGGGCGTAGAGGAACAGCGAGCGCGCCAACCGGTGCTTGAGCGACCCGGTGACGTGGGTGCTCTCGTCCTTCAGGTACAGGTCGATGCCGGCGCCGGCCAGGCCGGACGGCATCGGGAAGCGGAGCAGGTGGGTGTCGGCGCTGCGTTGCAGGTCGGCCTCGATCAGCCGGACGGCGTGCGCCAGCCAGGCCCGGTCCGCCGGACGGGCGCGATCGACAACCGAGCCGTCATCCGCCGTATCGTTCGCCCCCGAAGCCCCGCCGGCCGGCCGCGCGCTCGTCATGCCGACCCGGCCGCGGAGCTGCGCGCGGGCTCCGTGATGCCCGAGCCGGCATCGGCATTCACGCATCGGTGGTTCGCACGCCGGCGCTCGCTCACAGTCGCGAGCCTATGACGGGGTCACGCCGGCCGCCGGAGGGGCCCGCCAGGAGATGGCGATCCGCTCGGTGACGGTCAGCCGGCCGGATGCTCCGGCGCCGGGGCGTCCCCGGCCAACGCCGCCCGCAGCCGCTCCCGCTCGGTCCGGCGGTGCGCCGAGGCCGCGGCCATGGCCGCATTCACCCGCTGCCGCGGACCCGAGAAGAGGACGTAGGCCAACGGCAGTTGGACGATGATCGCGAACAGCAGGGCCACGATCAGCGGCATGAACAGGACCAACACGGCGGTCAGGATCGCGATCAAACCCAGCCGCAGCACCGTATACACCACCAACGGCCGCGCCAGTCCCCTGCCACCGGCCAGTGGCCGGTTCCCGGCCGCGGGGTCGACCGGAGCGGTCGGCCCGGCGTCCGCCGCATCCGGTATCGACGTCCGGGCGGGCGCCTGCGGCGTCTCCGAGTGTTCGTTGCCCACGCCGCCCAGAGTAACGACCGCACCTCTGGGCGGTTCGGTCGTTTCGCAGCGCCCATGCCCGGGTACACCCGCCGTTGGCGCTTCCGTGATCTGGTCGAGATCGGGGCCACGATCGAGAAAAATCGGTGGACTCCTCTCGACTAAGTCAGGTGTCAATGTAGAATGGGACAAACGGTACGCTGAATGACTTGGAACACGAATGATGCCCCGACCGGGGTCGACTTCGGGTTCCGGGAGAGCGGCGGGTGCCCGTCCAGGGCGCCCGCCAGTCCGTCCAACGAGGCCAGTCGGGGCCCGAATGTGGAGGTGGCACGTGACCATGGAAATTTCTGAGCGGTTGCTGACCCCGGGAGAGGTCGCACTGATGTTCAGGGTCGACCCCAAGACCGTGACGCGGTGGGCATCCGCGGGTCGGATCGGATCCATCCGCACACCCGGCGGGCACCGCCGGTTCCGCGAGTCCGAAGTCAGTGCGCTGCTGGCCGACCTGACCGTCGACGCCTCCCGCTCCACGGCCTGACCCAGGTCGCACCGCGGCCGGGAGCAGCCGGCGGTGCCGCGGGACCACCCAGCGTGTGATGCCCCGGTTCGGTTGACGTCAGCCGAGCCGGGGCATCGCCCTTTCCGAAGCTGGACCACCCTTCCCCGAACTCCGCGCAGCGCCCCCCACCGGAGCGGAACGGGGGTCGCCCGGAACATCCGGCGGTGCCCGATCCGGGACGTTCGCCGATGTCCCGTGTATCACTGGCGGCCTCCGCTCACCCATAGTGGGCAGGTCCCCCGGCGCGGAAAGTGCGTACGCTGAGGGCGACGAGGAGGTAGGTAGATGTACATGCTCATAGCCATCGCCATCACGATCCTGGTGATTGCCCTCGCGTGGCGTGGGATGGGCCCTCGCACCCCTGGCGCGCCGCAGACCAGTCCCGGTACCGCCCGTGGCCCACGCCCCCGGCCGACCCGCACCATCGCCCCCGACGACGATCCCGAGTTCCTCAGCGAGATCGACCGCCGGATGCGGGGCGAGGACAAGAGCAGCTGAGCGACGCAGCCACCCTCGTCACCGCGTCATCCCGCAGTTCTGTGATCCTCCCGCCGCCCGCCGGCGTCGATCTGCTCAGTTCAGGCCGGCGTACGAGTGCAGGCCCGAGACCACCATGTTGATGAAGAACAAGTTGAAGATCATCGACACCCAGCCGAGCACGCAGATCCAGGCGGCCCGCCGCCCTCGCCACCCCGCCGTCGACCGGGCGTGCAGGTAGGCCGCGAAGAACACCCAGGTGATGAACGAGCAGGTCTCCTTCGGATCCCAGCCCCAGTACCGGCCCCAGGCCACCTCGGCCCACATCGCCCCGGCAATCACCGCGAAGGTGAACAGCGGGAATCCGACGATCGCCGTCCGGTACGCGATCCGATCCAGGGTCACCATCGACGGCAGCACCGACAGCACGGAGCGGGACCGAACACCGGCCGGAGCCGCGGGGCTCCGCTGGTCCACCGAGTCCGCCGAACCGGACCGGGTTTGCTCGATCCGTCCACGCAGCAGATACAGCGCCGATGCGGCGCCGCTGACCAGCAGGATGCTGGACGAAATGGCCACGGTGGTGACGTGGATCCACTTCCAATAGGAGTTCAGGGCCGGCACCACCGGTCCGGCCGGGACATACAGTTTCGTGCCGGCGACGACGGCCAGGACGACCACCGGCGTCATCACGAAGACGCCCAACGTCCGCGCCCCGGTGCGGGCCAACACGATCAGCCAGGTGATGGTCGCCGCGGCGCAGATCACCGAGACGAACTCGTACATGTTGGCCAGCGGCAGCCGGCCGACCGCGAGCCCACGGGCCACGATCGACAGCACATTGGCGGCCGCACCCACCACCGTGACCACGACGGCGGCCCGCCCGAACCGAACCCCCCACGGCGCCAGCGGCGCCCGGTCGACCCGGCCGATCGCGCCGGGGTCGATCGGTCCGGTCCGGACCAGCGTCGTCGTCCCCGCCGCGACATCGTGACCCGCGGCCACCGCCTCGGCCGGGTTGACCGCCCGCCGCGACGCCAATTCGATGGCGTAGCAGACCAGGGCGACCACGTACGCGGCGAGCGCGGCCTCGAACGCCAGGTCCGAGATTTCGGCCCACGTCTGGTTCATCAGCCCTCAGCCTCTCCTGCCGCCCACGGGGGCACCGTCACCGCTTCGTCGACACAATGTCGGCCAGCATCGCCAACCTGTCGAATTCTTCGCCATACCCTGCCTGGTCGGTCCGGGCGAGCCCACCGATCTCCACCACCGTACGGTCGCCCGGGCCCGACTGCGTCGGCGGGTTCGCCGGGTACAGCCGGAACCACACCCGCCGCCGCTTGATCACCAGCGAGATCATCAACCCGATCAACAGCGTCACCGCGAAGACCAGGGCCCACCCCTGGGCCGGGTCGTAGGAGGTCTGCAGCGACACCCATTCGTTGTAGCCGGTGAAGGTGATCACCGTGCCGTCGTCCAGGGTGACCGACTGCCCGGTCATCAGGTTGGTCCGGGCCTGCTTGACCAGGGCACCCTTGTCGACCTGATCGGTGTCGATGGCGAAGACCGACTGCGAGCGGCCGCCCTCCATGCCCAGGTCGCCCCGGTACACGTCGACGGCGACGCCCGGGTTCTGCGCCGATGGGAACTCCGACGTCATGATGCCGCCATGCGCGAGAGTCGCCGTCGGCGCGAAGATGCCGACGATCGCCAACTGGCGTTTGCGGACGTCGTCGCCGGTCACGCCCGGCGGGTCGAGGATCTTGACCGCGCCCTGCGAGGTGAAGTTCGGGTCGTTCGGTTCCGGGGCGAACGGCTGCTCGTAGTCCCGGACGGTGCCGTCGGGGAACGCCACCGAGAAGTGCGGCGTGAAGCCGTGTCCGATCAGGTACACCCGTTCGCCGGCCAGCCGCAGTGGGTCGTTGACCTGCAGCAGGTTGTCGTCCCAAGCGTCACCGCCGGCGGCCGCGCCGGTCTGCGAACCGACGTCGGCGGCGAAGCTGATCGCCTGCCCGGCCTGCGTGTACCCGGCGGTGAAGGTGCGCACGTCCAGGCAGAACGGGGTGAGATCGGTGCCGTCGACGAGCAGGCCCGGCCGGAAGTTGTCGTAGGACGCCGGCGAGGTCGAGCAGAACTGGGATCCGACGTTGACGATCACCGAGCCTTCGTAGCCGACCAGCTTGCCGACCGCGATCGCCACCAGCAGCCCGACCAGGGAGAAGTGGAAGACGAGGTTACCCAACTCGCGCAGATACCCCTTCTCTCCGGAGATGGTCACGGCGTCCGCCCGGCCGGCGACCCCGTCCGCAACGGCCCCGGGCCGTGCTGGCCGTTCCTCGGCGCGCCGGGCGAACCGCCAGCCGCGCAACCCGGCGGTGATCCGGTCGGCGACCTCGTCGACCGGCCCGGCAACCTCCCGCCGGTCGTGATGCGGCAGCCGGCTCAGGTTCCGCGGGGTGGCGACCGGCCGGGCCCGCAGTTGACCGACGAACTCCCAGGTCCGCGGGGTCAGACAGCCCACCAACGAGATGAACAGCAGCAGGTAGATCGCGGAGTACCAGGGCGATCCGAACACCTCGAAGAAGCCGAACCGGTCCAGCCACGGTCCGAGGGTCGGATAGTCGGCGATGTACTGCGCGGTCTTGGCACTGTTCAGGGACCACTGCGGAAGCAGCGCGCCCGGCAACGAGGCGACGGCCAGCAGGAACAGCAGGATCAGCGCCGTGCGCATGCTGGTCAGCTGCCGCCACACATTGCGCAGGAACGCCAGCACCCCGCGCACCGGACCCGGGCGGGCCGGCTCGGCCGCCGGGGCGGGCGGTGCCTCGGTCGCGCTCATCCGATCGTCCCGTTCACAGGACGGTCCCGACGCCGGCGATCCGACCCTGCAGCCAGGCGATGAACGAGCCCCACGCACCGGTCAGCATCAGCAGCCCCAGCACGATCAGCGCGACGGCGCCGACGATCTGGATCGTCCGCGAGTGCCGGCGCAACGCCGCCAGGGCGCCGGCGGCCCAGCCGAAGCCGAACGCCACCGCGATGAAGGGCAGACCCAGACCGGCGCAGTAGAAGAGCACCAGCGAGAGCCCGCGCCAGGCCGAGCCGCCCCAGTCGGTGGCGCCGGCCAGCGACAGCACGCCGACCAGCGTCGGACCCAGGCACACCGTCCAGCCGAGCGCGAACACCGCACCGAGCAGCGGGGCGCCCAGATACCGGCCGGCCGGCCGCACGTGCAGCCGTCGTTCGGCCTGCAGCGGGCGGATCAGGCCGAGCATGGCCACCCCCATCACGATGGTGATCGCCCCACCGATCCGCATGAGCAGCTCGGTGTTGGCCAGCAGCGCCCGCGACAGGCCGACCACCACCACCGACTGGATCAGGAACACGACGGTGAACCCGATGACGAACAGGCAGGTCGCCAGCACCGCCCGGGTCCGCACGCCCGTACCGACCTGGGTGCGGGCGCCGCCCCCGGCGTCGACGGCCGCGCGCGCGGTGCTCTCCGACCCGACCAGCGAGGCCAGGTAGGCCAGATAGCCGGGGACCAGCGGGACTACGCACGGCGAGGCGAACGAGACCGCACCGGCGGCCAGCGCCAGCAGCGCGGCCAGCAGGTAGGGCCCGGTCAGGATGGTGTCGGTCATCTGGTCCGTGCCCGAATCAGGACTGTTCGGCGGCGACCGCGCCGACCACGTCGATCATCTGCTGCGGATCCTCGATCGCCTTCAGCCAGATGTGCGCGACCCGGCCCTGCCGGTCCAAAACGATCGTGGACGGGATGCCGCTGGCCGGGTACCCCTTGATGGCCAGCAGGGTCCGCATCGACGGGTCGTAGATGGACGGGTAGCCGACCTGCTTGCTGGTGAGGAAGTCCGCCGCGGCGGACTTGGTGTCCTTGACGTTGACGCCGAGGAACTGCACCCCGGCCGGGGCCAGCGCGGTCGCGGCCTCTTCCAGCGCCGGAGCCTCGGCCCGACACGGCGAGCACCAGGATCCCCAGAAGTTGAGGACGACCACCTTGCCGGCATAGTCGGACACGGAGATGGCGCCGTCGCCGACCACGTCCTCGCCGGACAGGTTCGCCACCGTGCCGCGGTCGGCCGGCGGGTAGGCGAACTCGAGCTGCCCGCCGGGCGAGACGAACGTGAACGAACCGCCGTAGACGGCCGCGTCCTTGCCGGTGCTACAGCCCGCCAGCACCAGGGCCGCGGCGACGACGAGGGCCGCGATACGGGTCAGCCGCCGGGTCATGACGCCCCCGCCTGCGGATGCGGTGGAGCCATCTGCTCCACATCCGGTCCGGCATCCGGGTCGTTCACCGCGGCGATGTGCGCAACCGGTTCGGCGTAGGCGACACCGGCGAACACCCCGTCGACGAACGTGAGGGACGTCAGCGAGGCCACCGCGCACTGTCGCCGCCGGGGGTCGTGCCAGAGCCGCCGCCCCTCCAGGTACCGGCGCACGGAGACGATTGGCAGTTGATGGGAGACCAGCACCGCGGCCCGGCCGTCGGCCTCGTGCACCGCCGTATAGACCGCCGCCAGCATGCGGTGCGCGATCTGCAGATACGGTTCACCCCACGACGGACGAAGCGGGTCGCGCAACTTCAGCCAGATTCCCGGGCTCCGGAAGGTGTGCAGGCCGACTTCGCCGCCCTCGAAGTCGTTGGCCGCCTCGATGATCCGGTCGTCGGTGTGCACCGGCAGTCCGGTCGACGCGGCCAACGGTGCGGCGGTCTCCTGCGCCCGCAGCAGGGAAGACGCGGCCAGGTAGGCGATGTCGGCGCCCTCGAGATGGCGCGCCACCCCGGCCGCCATCTTCCGCCCCGACTCGGCCAGCCGGTAGCCGGGCAACCGGCCGTACAAAATGTTCCCGGGATTGTGCACCTTGCCGTGCCGGAGCAGGTGCACCACCGTCGTGCTCATCGCTCCCTCGGCCGGACGGTCAGGCCCCGCACCAGCGCCATGATCGACAGCCCGGCGCCCAACACCGCGGCGGCCGCCACGGTCAGCCACGGTCCCGAGTACCGGGTGATCGAGGTCGAGTCGGTCCCCGGCAGAAACGCCGGCCAGGTGTCGGTGATGATGCCGCGCCCGGCCGCGATCCCCGCGACGAGCAGGAACATCAACGCCAGCAGGCCGGCGACAACGGTGCGCCACGGGCTCCACCGGGCGCCCGTGGAGCCGTCCCCAGCGGCCTTCCCGACCTGAGCGGTCGGGGCCGCGCCGGGCGGCGTGGCAGCGAGGGCTCCGACCCGGACGTCGCCGACGCCGTCCCGGGCACCCGCCGTGCTCACCCCGCTCGCCTGCTCTTGACCCGGCTGAAGAACACGCCCCCCTTGCCGATGAAGCACAGCATGACGGCGACGATCATCAGCAGCGAACCGCCCAGGGTGAACAGGTTGGACACCTGGAACAGCATGCTCAGCAACACCGACAGGACCACCGCGACCGCCAGGGCGGTGCGGCCCCACCGATTGCCGGACCGGATGAACCAGGCCGCCCCCACCGCAATGACCCCGATGACCACCACGAACGCGCTGATCAGGAGATTCTGCGAACGAGCGGACGAGATGGCCTCGTCCGACAGCACGATGTAACTCTTGCATTGCTCGGCCTGATTGGCGTCGTCCGTCGACGCACCCGACGGCACGACCACCGAGTCACCGATCCCACCGAACTTATTGGTGCAGTCGGTGATCGCCTGGTTGTACTGGGCGATCGCCTGGTTGAGCTGGCTGTCGTTGGTGGCCAGCGAGAACCCGCCGATCAGCACGAAGATCGCGCCGCCCACGATGGCCAGCGCCGTGGCGACAGTGACCGCCGTCGGGCGGACCAACGGCTTTCCGTCATCGGGCGGCAACGGTGGCGGCACGAAGGCCGACCGGAGCGAATCCATGAAGCCGGGGCGCTTGCCGGCATCACCCGCGCCTGAACTCATATCCGTGCCCCTGTACCGCTCTTCGCCCGCTCAGCCGCGCCGGACGGGACGGGAGCCTGACGGTGTTGATCGTTCGCTCGCTGGCGCTCGCTCATGCCCACGCCCCTCCGGCGCGCTTCGCACGCTCAGCCGCGCCGGACGGGACGGGAGCCTGACGGTGTTGATCGTTCGCTCGCTGGCGCTCGCTCATGCCCACGAACTTACCGGTTGTGGGCGGGCGGCCAGGACACCTGCACCACCGGCCGTGAGGTGCTGGTGAACTGCCGGGAACCCACCGATCCGCCGATCGGAATGGGTCAGCGCAAGGCTTGGCGATGCGCCTTGGCCTGCCGGAAGTAGATGTTCGACTGGGGTAGGTACATCAGCACGACGGCGACGACCGCCAGGATCCCGCTGATCCAGTTGATGCCGTAATTGGTCGCCGTGTAGGTCGACCCGTTCACGGTGACCGACCCGGTGGTCGGGGTCACCGCCGTCAGCACGCTCAGCGCGCCGAGCACGGTCAGCACGATCCGCGCCCAGTTCCGACCGCCGTACATCATGAACGCGAAGAACAGGTACAGCGCCGCGAAGATGCCGAAGACCGCGACGATGATGATCTTGGTCGTCGTCACCAGGCTGTTCGCGTCGATGGCGACGCCTTGGGTGTTGGCCTGACGCAACCCGGCCTGGACGGCCAGGTCCCACATCGGGCTGTTCAGCGTCACGACCAGCGTGACGACGGCGAGCGCCGTCATCAGCAGCCAGTCGTAGAAAGCCAGTTTGACGGTCATCGGCTGGACGGGGGCCGGCGGCAGCTCCGCGTCCCCGGGATAGGCCTGGCCCGGGTACGGCGGCGGGTACCCCCCCGGCTGACTGGGGTACCCCGACGGACCGGGGTAACCGGCCTGGCCGGGATACCCGCCCTGCCCGGGATACCCGCCCTGCCCGGGGAAACCGCCTTGGCCCGGATAGCCGCCCTGCCCGGGATAGCCGCCCGAACCCGGATACCCGGGACTGGGCGGCTGGTTGCCCGCCCCCGGAGCGCCCGTTCCGGCTCCGCCGCGGGCGAACGGATCGCCCGAACCGTCGGACGGTTGCCCGGCGTCGTATGGACTGTTGCCCTGATTCCACCCGGGAGTGCTCACGATCAAACGGTAGACCCGGCCGGGGTCCGGGTGGGTCGACGCGCTCGATTCCTCCGCGAACGGGATGGCCCGGGCGTCAGCGGTGGGCCTGTCGGTAGGCCTTGGACGCGGTGAAATAGGCATTCGACGCGGGCATGAACATCAGCACGAGTGCGGCGACGAGCAGGGCCAGGCTGATCCAGTGGATGCCGTAGTTCTGTACGACGAACGAGGTGCCGTTCACGGTGACGGAGCGGTAGGTCGGCAGGACGGCACTGAGGACACCGAGCACACCGATGACCGTCAGCACCACCCGCGCCCAGTTGCGTCCGGCCCGCATCTTGAACGCGAACAGCAGGTACAGCGCGGCCCCGATCAGAAAGCCAACCACCGAGGTGATCTTGGCCGTATTCACCACGGTCGACGCGTCGATGCGGACCCCGTTCGTGTCCGCCGCCAGTAGTCCGGCGGCCACGGCCTGATCCCAGATCGGGCTGCTCAGCACGAGGATCAGCGAGATCACCGACAGGGCCGTCATCACCAGCCAGGCGACGAAGGCCACGGTCACGGTCGTCGGTCGGGCCGGCGGCTCGGCCAGGCCGGTGCCGCCGGGGTAGGTGGGCGAAGCGTAGCCGGGTGCGCCGCTGGGCTCAGTCATGATCCAAACGGTATGCCCGGTCGGGCCGCCGGACAGGTTCTCGTCCGTGTGCTTCTCGGACGCGAGAGTGACGACGGCCGAGCACTGAAAGTGACCGGCCGGCCGGTCCGTCGAGTGTGCAGATCCCGTCCCCAACAACACCGACGCTCGCGCGGACGGGTTGCCGCACACTCGGCACCGGGCGGCGACCGTCAGCGGCGGCGCGGTGTCTTCCGCGGGGGCGGCAGTGCCCCCTCGGCCCGCAGCCGGGACGCGTGCTCGGCGAGCGCCTCGACCAGCGCCGGGATCTCCGCGATCTCGGGCTGGACGTCCACCCGCAGGCCGAACTCCCGCGCCGTTTCCGCGGTCTTCGGACCCAGGCAGGCGACCATCGACCGGGCATGCGGCTTGCCGGCGATGCCGACCAGGTTCCGCACGGTTGACGACGAGGTGAAACAGACCGCGTCGAACCCGCCGGTCTTGATCGCCTCCCGGATCGGCGCGGCCGGCGGGGCCGCCCGCACGGTCCGGTACGCGGTCACGTCGTCGATCTCCCAGCCACGCTCCCGCAACCCCTCGGCGAGGGTCTCGGTGGCGATGTCCGCCCGCGGCAGCAGCACTCGGTCGACCGGGTCGAGGATGTCGTCGTACTCCGGGAAGGTGGCCAGCAGGCCGGCCGACGACTGCTGATCGGCCGAAATCAGCTCGGGCACGATGCCCAGGGCCCGCACCGCCGCGCCGGTCTGGCTGTCGACGCAGGCGATCCGCACTCCGGAGAACGCCCGGGCGTCCAACCCGAACTCGGTGAACTTCTCCCACACCGCACGCACGGAGTTGACCGAGGTGAAGACGATCCACTGGTAGCGACCGTCGACCAGACCCTTGACCGCCCGCTCCATCTGGGCCGGCGTCCGCGGCGGCTCCACCGCCACCGTCGGCACCCGCTGGGGGATGGCACCGTGCATCCGCAGCAGTTCGACCATCTCGTCGGCCGGGTCCTTGGTCTGCGGGATGAGCACCCGCCAGCCGTACAGGGCGCGGGATTCCCACCAGGACAGCCGGCCCCGCAGCGCGATGCCGGCGCCGACGGTGACCACCAGCGGGCCGGCCATGTCGCCGCCGATGCCGTCCAGCGTCGCCAGCGTGCCGTCCACCGTGCGCTGGGTGGGCAGGGTGGCGCCCGAAGTCACCGACGCCGGAGTCTCACCGGCCAGGCCGGACTGGGCGAGAAACGCGGCAGTGTCCGCCAAGTGGCCGGACGAGGCCTGCAGCAGGAGCGTGCCCGGCGCCGCGGCCAGCCGCGACCAGTCGGAGGTGGACCGGACGTCGGCGACGGTGTGCACGGAGCCGACTGCGATTCCCGAGTAGGAGGCGACCGCGGTCGCCGACAGGCCGGGGATGACGTCGAACATCACCGAGCAGCGGGCCACGCTCTGCAGTTCTTTGACGACCGGGTCGGCGGTGAGTACATCGCCGGCGACCAGCCGGACCACGGACTGACCGGACCGGGCCGCGGCGACCAGCGCCTTGGCCACCTCGGCCGGCTCGCCGACCGCCGGCTTCACCTCGGCGTCGCCGGCCAGCGCGGTGACGTCCAGCGGCACGTCGGGATCGGTGACGACCAGCGACGCCCCCTCGAGGGCCTGGGCCGCGCGCATGGTCAACAGCCCGGGATCACCGGGACCGGCACCGACGAAGGCGATCCGGCCGGCAGGTTTACGTGCGCGGGTCATTGCGAGCTCCTCGAGCATTCAGGTGCGCCGGCGGCCGCTGGCTGCGACCGCCGACCGGTGGCTGACTCTTCTCGGCCAGCCGCAGGGTTCGGTACCACCCGGGTGACCGGCGGGCGATCGGCCGATGAACAGCAGGTCACGAGGTCACCGCCACCCGGGACGTGTCCGCCGGATGAAAGGCGGGTGGCTGATCGGCCTGATGGTCGGCCGGGGCCCGCAGTCGTGGCCCGAGCCGGTCGGCATCGCGCCGGGACTCGTGGAACGCCAGGATCTGCAGCTCCAGGGCCAGATCGACGTGCCGGACCTCCACGTCGCCGGAAATAGTGAGGACCCCCGGCGCGAAGTTGAGGATCGACCGGATGCCGGCCGCCACCAGGATGTCGGCGACCTGTTGGGCGGCCTTCGCCGGAGTCGCGATGACACCGATGGTCACTCCGGCCGCCCGGCACACGGCGACCGCGTGGTCCAAGTGCTGGATGACCCGGCCGCCGACCTCGCGGCCCACCCGGGCCGGGTCGACGTCGAACAATGCCGAAATGACGAACCCGCGACCGGCGAATCCCGGATAGCCGGCAAGGGCCTGACCCAGGTTGCCCAGCCCGACCAGGGCCACCCGGTGGGCTCGGTGCGCGCCGAGCGTCCGGCTGATCTCGTCGATGAGCGTGCCCACGTCGTACCCGACCCCGCGAATTCCGTAGGACCCCAGGTACGAGAGGTCCTTACGGAGCTTGGCCGAGTTGACCCCGGCGGATCGGGCGAGCTGCTCGGAGGAGACGGTCTCCTGACCTGCGCTGCCGTCCCCGAGGGCCGAGAGCACCTGGAGATAGAGCGCGAGACGGGCCACCGTGGCCTCCGGAATTGCACGCAGGCGGCCACTCTCGCGCGACCCGCCGACCTGCCCTGTCACCCGTTTGCCCTCCACAGGGCGGATCACGCCCCCACCGCAGCCGTGGCGACCGAATGTGCTAGGTCCCCGGTACGCGCAGAGCCTAGTCATTCGTGAACGCGTGCACAAAGTCGCCGAGTACCGGGGTCCCCCCAGGGACACTGCGTCCGCAGCGGCCCTTCCGCGGGTCGGACCGCGCGACGGTGATCCGGATCACAGCGTTCGGCCGCAGCCGAAGCCGGGCGTTCCGCCAGCACCGACGGGGTGATCCGGGACGGCGTCGATCCTGGGTCGATCATCGTCCCGCGGGGCGGCGGGCGGACGGGCGGCGAAAGCGTGCTCAGCTCCGGGCGGGGGGTGGTGGCGCGGTGAGCGCGGCGCGAAGCCGATCCGGGTCCACCTGGTAGTACCCGTGGATCCGGCCGTCGACCAGGATCACCGGCACCAGGTCGCCGTACTCGGCCCGATCCTCGGGGTCGGCGTCCACATCGACCGTCCCGAACGCACTTGCGGTGTCTGCGGCGATCCGGGCCGCGGCGGCGATGGCGACCTCACACAGGTGACAACCGGCGCGGGTGTAGACGGTGACGGTGCTCATCGAGGCGTCCACCCGGTACGCGTGGGGGCCCGGTCGGCCTCGCTGCGGTCACGACGATGCGCCCGGCCGGCCGCGCTCAAAAGAGGTCCTCGTCGGTATCGTCGCGGCCCCGGCCGGCGCGGTCACCGGTGCCGGGCAGGCGCGCCCCGAGATCCACGAGATCCCCAGCCGGCTCGGGCCTGACGTCGGGAGCGGGATCACCCTCCTCGACCGCGTCCAGGTGGTCGACGTCCGGCACCGCGACCAGAGTGCGTAGCGCCTGCCGGGCCGCCGGGCCGAACCGGCGCCGCGACTCGTCCCGGTCGATCCGGCCGAGCTCGGTCTTGGGCAGGTCGTCCACCACCCGATAGAGCGCCGGGTGCTTGAACGCGGGCAGCCGCGCCCCCACGAACTCGCGCAACTCCTCGACGGCGGGCGTGCGATCCTCGGCGCCGACGAGCACCGCGACGAGTTCGGAATGCCCGTCGGCGGCCGGCACGCCGATCACCGCCACCTCGGCCACGTCCGAGTGCCCGGCCAGCACGTCCTCGACCTCGCGCGGGTAGACCGTGAAGCCGGCGACGACGACCGCCTCGGCCGCCCGGTCGACCAGGTGCAACTCGCCGCCGTCGTCGAGGAACCCGATGTCTCCGGTGGTGAACCAGCCGTCGGGGTCCGGGCCCCCGCGCCCGTTGGGCCAGTACCCGGAGAACAGCGTGGCCCCGCGGATCTTGATGCGGCCGACCTCACCGGCGTCCGGCGCATCGGCCACCGTGTCCAGCGGGTCCCGATCGGGGTCCTCCCGCGCGGGCTCGTCCGGCTGCTCGTCGGGCTGGTCGGCCGGTTCCTCGTCGACGACCGCGGCCACGTCCTGCCCGTCGGGCCCGACGACCTTCAGTTCGATACCGGCCAGCGGCCGGCCGACGGAGCCGTGGACGGGCGCGCCGGTGACGAGGGAGGTGGTGACCACGGACGCGGATTCGGACAGCCCGTAGCCCTCCCAGACCGGTTGCCCATGCCGCTCGCGGAAGGCCTCGTAGTCGACCGCCGACAGGGGCGCGTTGCCGGAGGTGAACAGCCGGACGGAGGCCAGCGCGCCCGCCGAGTCCGGAACCGCCGTCAGATGATGGAAGAAGCCGGGCGCCCCCGGCAGCACCGTCACGGCATGCTCGGCGGCGGCGCGCAACGCCGATTCGGTGGCGGACCGGCCCTGACCGGCGTGGGATCCGGTGCCGCCGGGCACGCCGACGGCCACGGTCGCCACGTCGAACCCGACCTCGGGGAACACGGCGGCCCCGCCCACCAGCGCGGTGGGCAGCAAGGAGACCACCCAGCCGGCCACGTGATAGAGCGGCAGGACCTGCAGGACCCGATCGCCGTCGCGCACCCGAACCGCACCCAATTGCCCGATCGCGCCGACCGCCGCGCGGACCGCCCGGTGCGACAGCATCACCGCCCGGTCCCCGCGCGCCCGCGCGAGCATGACCAGATCCTCGCCGCCGCCGACGCTCTCGAACGGCGCAGGGTCGGCCGCCCACCATTGACCGACGTCGGCGGCACCCAACGCGATGCCCAGCCGGTGGTCCCGCTGAGGACCGATCGAGGCGACCGCGCCGACCCGGTCGGCGAGCTCGGCGACGTCGGCCCCCGGCGCCGTCGGCACCGCGATCAGACCCGCCCGGGCCACCGCGTACAACACGAGAGCCAGATCACTACCCGTCGGCAGGGAGATGACGACCCGCTCCCCCGGCGCCGCGCCCAGCGCGGTCAGCCGGCGGGCACCCGCGTCGGCCGCCCGGTCGAGCGCGGCCCAGGACCGGGACACCGACCGCGCGATCAGCGCCGGCCGGTCGGGGTGGTGGGCCGCCGCGTCCCGCAGGAGGTCGGCGACGTTCGCGGACCGCCCGCCGACCGTGGCCGGGCGCTCGGCGTCGCCCCTCGGGACGCCGCCGCTGGTGTCGACGCCGCTGGGTGGGGCGCCACTGGAATCGGCCTGCTGCGGGCTGCTCACGCCGAACATTGTCCGGCACGGGGTGCCGCGGCACCGTGCGGAGGCCCGTTCCGGACGGGTGAGTCGCCGGGCACGTCATGAGCTCCCCGCCCGGGCCTCCTCCAGTGCTCACTGGTCGCCTCGCAAGCTCGGCCGTCGACGAGGGCCCCGCGCAGCCCGGCTCCTCCGTCGCCGACCGTGCCCCGGAACCCTCCTCCAGTGCTCACTGGTGGCCTCGCAAGCTCGGCCAACTAGTCTGGCCGACGGACGCATCGGGTGCGCGCCGCCGGCCGACCCGGATCGGTCGCGGCAGGGGAGGTCACGGGTGAGGAAGCGAAAGGCGTTCGACGATCAGGCGTCGGCCGCCGAGATCGCCGGGGCCGCCTCGGCCGAGGCCGCCTACCTCGCCGTGCACGAGGAGGACGAGCACCTGCCGCCCGGCACCGACCTGACCGCGGCGGCCTTCTTCGACGTGGACAACACGATGATGCAGGGCGCCTCGATCTTCCACTTCGCCCGCGGCCTGGTGAGCCGCAACTTCTTCACCACCGGCGACCTGCTGCGGTTCGCCTGGCTGCAGATCAAGTTCCGGCTCGTCGGCGAGGACGCCGAGGACACGTCCCGGGCCCGCGAAGGTGCGCTGGCCTTCGTCGCCGGCCGGCAGGTCTCGGAGATCGTTGACCTCGGCGAGGAGATCTATGACGAGTTGATGGCGGAGCGGATCTACCCACGCACCCGGGAGCTCGCCCAACGGCACCTGGACGCCGGGCAGCGGGTCTGGCTGGTCACCGCCACCCCGGTCGAGTTGGCCCAGATCATCGGGCGCCGGTTGGGGCTGACCGGCGCGTTGGGCACCGTGGCCGAGACCGAGGACGGCGTCTACTCCGGCCGGCTCTACGGGGAGATGCTGCACGGCCAGGCCAAGGCCGCCGCGGTCCGCGCGTTGGCCGCACGAGAGGGCCTTGACCTGCGGCGGTGCACCGCCTACTCGGACTCGGTGAACGACGTGCCCATGCTGTCGGTGGTCGGCACCGCGGTCGCGATCAACCCCGACGGCGCGTTGCGCGACATCGCCCGCGAACGCGGCTGGCAGATCAAGGACTTCCGGACCGGCCGCAAGGCGGCGAAGATCTGGGTGCCCGGGGCACTGGGCGCCGTGCTGGCCGGCATCGCCGCGCTGATCTGGCGCTCGTTCTGGCGACGTACCCGCCGAGCAATGGCCGGCTGAGGCCGGCAACGGAACCCGGGGCAGCGGGCCGTCAGGACGAGCGGTATCAGCCCAGGAACGGGTGCCCGCGCCGCAGCAGCAGCCGGTACAGGGTCTGCTGGATCGTCTCCCGGACCCGGTCGGTGATGTTGAAGACGACCATCGGGTCGTCGGCGGCGTTGTCACCGAATCCGGTGGTCGGAATCGGCTCACCGAACTCGATGATCCACTTGCTGGGCAGCGGGATGGCGCCGAGCGGCCCGAGGAGCGGGAACGTCGGAGTCACCGGGAAGTACGGGAATCCGAGGGCGCGGGCCAGCGGCTTGAGGTTGCCGATCAGCGGGTAGATCTCCTCCGCCCCGACGATCGACACCGGGATGATGGGCACGCCGGTCCGCATCGCCGCGGTGACGAATCCGCCCCGGCCGAACCGTTGCAGCCGGTACCGCTGGGAGTAGGGCTTGCCGACGCCCTTGAACCCTTCGGGGAACACGGCCACCAGTTCGCCGGTGGACAGCAGCCGCTCGGCGTCCGGGTTGCAGGCCAAGGTGTTGCCCATCTTGCGGGCGATCGGCCCCATGAACGGCGTCTGGAACACCAGATCGGCACCGAGCATCCGCAGCGGACGGTGCTGCGGATGGTGTTCCCGCACGGCCACCGCGGTCATCAGCGCATCGACCGCGATGGTGCCCGAGTGGTTGGCCACCAGCAACGCGCCGCCGGTGTCGGGAATGTTCTCCATCCCCACCGTCTCGATCCGGAACCACTTCTCGTACAACAGCTTCAGTGGAGGTACGACCACGTGGTCGGTGAAATCCGCGTCGTAGCCGAAGTCGTCGACCTGGTACTCGCCGGTCATTCGCCGACGCAGGAACGCCAGCGATTCGGCGAGCCCGCGGCGCCAACCCGTTTCGGCCGCCACGCCGTCAGCGGCCGGCTCGACTGTGGCCGCCGACCCTTCGGACGGGAGCGGCGCATTGCGCGACTCCCGTCCCAGCGGCGCATCCCTGCCGGCCACGGCGCTTCCCCCGTCCTTCCATGTCTTGTCCTGCCCGAACTCACCGACGAGCGCGGTCACCGGCCGCGTCCGGTCCCGATCGCTCATCGCGGTGCTCCTGCGGAACGCGGCTCGGCGGTCCCGGCCCAACTGGACCGACGATTCGCTCGGCCAGCCTCGCTCATCGGATCCGCCGGCGCCGTGGGGCACCCGCCGCGTGACCGTCGATGCCGACGAGTCTGGGTCGGCCACCATCAGCGGCTTCCTCGGTTCCCCGGTCCGCCGGCGATTCGTCCACCACCGACCCGGCCGGCTCGCCCGGCCCGAGGGCGCGGATGTCGGGCAGGGGCTGGACGCCGAGCGTGCCGGCCACCCGCACCTCGACGCCCCGCACCACCTGCGGGGTGACCACCGGTCGCAGATGGGCGGCGAAATCGTCGAACGCCTCGATCGTGGTGAACCTGGGTGTGTAGTGCGCCCGCTCCCGCAGCCGGGTGGTGTCCATCACCCGACCCGCCGACAGCACCTTCACCTGGTTCGGCGAGAACCCGCCCAACCGTACGGTCCGCATCACCCGGGACAGCGGGTCGAGCCCGAACGAAGGCACCGGCAACGGGATCCGGCCCGCCCGGTGGATGGCCTGGGCCAGCGTCATCGTGCCGTCGCCGGCCGCGTTCACCGTGCCGGCGAAGTCACCGAGGGCCAGGTGTTCGAGCAGGCCGATCGCGTCCTGCTCATGCACGAACTGCAGCCGGGCATCCCGACCCAGCACCATCGGCACGGCCGGAGCCAGGCCGAAGTACCGGGTCAGCGGAGTGACCACGGTCGGACCCACGATTTCGGCGAATCGCGGCACCGCGATCCGAACGTCAGGCCGGCGCCGCCCGAAGCCTCGGACGTAGGCCTCAATGTCGATCGCGTCCCGGCCCGGGCCGGAGGGGACGGACCGGGCCGACATCTCCTCGGTGAAGATTGCCGGGTCGCGGGAGGAGGCACCGTAGACCGCTCCGGTGGACCGGACGATCAGGTTCCGGACGCTCTCCGACCGCTGGCAGGCGGCCAGCAATTGCATGGTGCCGAGGACGTTCATTTCCTTGGCCATCGTGCGCGCGGCCGACGACGCGGGCGTGGAGGACGCCGAGGCGTGCACCACCGTATTGACCCCGGCGGCCTCGATCACCCTGGCCACCAACGGGTTTCGGATGTCGACCCGGGCGAAGTCGGCCGCACCCATCCGCGCCCGGGCGGCCGGCTCGGGCAATGCGGCGTCGACGCCGATGACCCGATCGACTGCCGGATGCTCGGCCAGCCGGCCGGCCAGGCACGAGCCGATAACCCTGGTCACCCCGGTGACCAGGACGATCAGTCCCGCCATCGACCCGCCATCCCTCGCGTGAAGTTCTCGAACCCGGTGCCGGCCGGTGACCGGAGCGCGCGGGCGGCCGCCGGCCGCCCGGCGACGGTTACTTGCCGGCCTTGCGGCGCGCCACCCGGGTCTTGCGCAGCAGCTTGCGGTGCTTCTTCTTGGCCATCCGCTTGCGACGCTTCTTGATGACTGAGCCCATTGACGACTTCTCCCGGTGCGCGGCCGCCGCGGTCCACGGGCCGCATCGACGGATGATCAGCGCGAGCGACGCACGGCCGCCCGCCGGCCCGGCGGTTGCCGAACCCGGTCATCCTACCGGCCGGTACCCCCGATCCGGTCACCCACCATCGATCGCTCCGGCCGGCCCACCCCGTGCCACCCCGCCGTCCGGCGGCCACACCCCACGCCGGGCGGACGCAACAGCGAGGCGACGCCCAACCGGCTAGTACTGCGATCGGACTTCGCGATATTGGGCGTTTTTGCGCTGTTCGGAGTGGCCACCCGGGGGCCGATCTCGGACCAGCACCAGGCCGGGACCTGGATCACCGATCAGGCGGACAGCTCCGGGATACCGGCCGGCTGATCTTCTGGTCGGGCCAGTGGATCTCGATCCGCAGGGCCGGCTGGCCGATGCCGGCGGGGCGGCGGATCCGGGGCCGGTGTTCCCACGGCGCAGCTCAAACGACGGGGCGGTGGTGGTCTGCTCGGTGCCCGTCAGTCGGCCGCGCGCCGATCGACGCTGCTAACCGACGTCGTTGAAGGCGGTCCGCAGGTAATCGTGCACCGCGCGCTCGGGTACCCGGAACGACCGGCCGACGCGCACGGCGGGCAGCTCGCCCGAGTGCACCAAGCGGTACACCGTCATCCGGGACACCCGCATCAGCGTGGCCACCTCGGCAACGGTCAGGAATCGCATTTCCGACAGGTTCGATTCCCGAGGCGTCGGCTCCCTCGGGGGTCGGTCGTCTCGTGCGGCCATCGGACACCGTCTTTCGGCACGTTTCGCGCCGCCGGCTTCCCCTCCGGTGGACACCCAACGTACGTGCTCTATGAACTCTAGCGTGACTGGTGGGATCGGCGCGACGGTCAGTTTTTCCCGGTCGCCCTGGATTTCACAGTCAGTGATCACCGATACGGGTGATGCGACATCGGAAGGGGTCGCCGGCCGGTCGCCGGCGCCTTCGTCGGGCCGGTGACCGGCCGGAGCAGGACTGTTGCCCATGCGCCCCATCAGGAGAAGGCTGGAACTCACCGGCAGCGCCGCCGGGGCGCTGCCCGGAGTCGAAGGAGTCCGGCGATGTACGCACGTTCCACGACATTCCGAGCGGGCCGCCCGAGCCGTGGTCGTCAATCGACCCCGATGCACCTGACGGATGCGGGGATCGACTTCCTGCGCAACGAGGTGGTGCCGGCCGTCCAGGCAATGGATGGTTGTCTGGGCCTGTCTCTGATGGCCGACCGCGGCTCGGGGCGGTGCATCGTCACCTCGTCGTGGGACTCCATCGACCGGATGCGGGCCAGCGACTCGGCCATCACCCCGATGCGTGAACGGGCCGGCACGATGCTCGGCGGCCTGCCGTTCGTCGAGGAGTGGGAGATCGCGGCGATGCACCGCCATCACCGCTCGCACGAGGGCGCCTGCGTGCGGGCGACGTGGATGCACGGGGCCGCGGCCGATCTGGATCGCGGTGTCGACCTGTTCCGGATGGTGACCATGCCGGCCATGGAGAGCCTGGACGGATTCTGCAGCGCCAGCCTGTTCATCGACCGGTCAACGGGACGCGCGGTCATCTCGGCCACCTACGACTCCACCGCCATGATGGTCTCCAGCCGCGATCAGGCCATGGACCTGCGGATGCGCACCGCCCGGGAGGCTCGGGTGGACGTCCTGGACGTCGCCGAGTTCGAACTGCTGCACGCCCACCTGCGGGTGCCCGAGATGGCCTGAGGATCGAGTGCGCTACCGGGCGATGCATCCCGACCAGGTACGAGTCGAGCGCTGAACATCGCGACGATCAGCCGATCCGCACCGCGTGGATCAGCAGATCACTGCCCAGGGTGCCGACCACCGACCAGGTCGCGCAGCCGAGCGCGGCCCAGCGGTACAGGTCGGCGCGCGGCGGGTCCAGGGCGACCGCCGCCGCCGGAACGAGCCAGCGCCCGAGCAGCGGCGCCAGGACCACGACCCCGCGGTAGCCGAGCCGGTCCAGCAGCGCGGATCCCCGGTCGACCAGCCCGGTCGCCCGGCCACCGGCGATCCGCCGGCCACCGGCCCGGTCCCACCACCGGGCGATCCGGGGGGCATGCCGCAGGCCCAACCGCACCCGTCCGGTGATCCGGCTCGGCACCCGATCGACCACGAGCGGCACGCTGAGGACGGCGAACGCGGCGCTGCCCACGAGCACGCCGGCCGCGACGGCCGGCGGCGGCAGCCCGAGCGCCAACCCCAGCGGTGCGGTGACCACGCCGAACAGGAACGCCGCGAGCACCACCACCAGCACGGCGAGCGCCACGGAATCCACCGGACGATCATGGTGCGCCGCCGGACCGCACCCGCCCGCGACGCGCCACCGGCGGGAACCCGACTCAGCCGAGCAGACCCAGCGCGGCATCGATGATCGAGTCGGCGTCCAGACCGTGATAGCGGTACACGTCGGCCAGGTCACCGGACTGGCCGAACCGGGTGACGCCGAGATGGGCGGCCGGGACGCGGTTCACGGTGGCCAGGAACGCCAGGGCGTGCGGGTGCCCGTCGAGGACGGTGACCATGGGCGCGGCCCGCTCGGTGGCGAAGACGCTGTCCAGGATCCAGGCCGGCGCATCGCTGCGGCCGCGGCGGGCCTGCACGGCCCGGAACAGCAGGTCCGGGCTCGTCACCACCACCACATCGGCGTCCCACCCGATGGCGGCCAGGCGGTCCGCCGCGGCGAGCGCGTCCGGTACGACGGCACCCATCGCGCACAGGGTGACCGCGGGCCGGGATGTGCGGCGCAGCAGATAGGCGCCGGCGACGACGCTGCGTCGGCGATGTTCCCGGGCGGCCGGGTCCGTCGGGATCGAGGCCAGCGCCTGGTCGACCGGTCGGGTGGACAGGCGCAGGTACGCCGAGCCGCCGTCGGGCCGGCCCAACCGGGCCAGCGACGCCAGCAGCACCCACTGGGTGTCCAACGCGAACGCCGGCTCGTAGCTGACGCAGCCGGGTTGTTCGAGGCCGATGGACGGGGTCTTGATCGACTGGTGCGCGCCGCCCTCCGCGGCCAGGCTCACCCCGGACGGCGTGCCGACCAGGATCGACTGCCCGCCCGCGTAGATGCCGAACGACCAGGGTTCGAGGGCTCGCTCGACGAATGGGTCGTACAGGACGCCGATCGGCATCAGCGGCTGCCCCCACCGGCTCCAGGTGGTGCCGAGCTCGCCGAGCACGCCGACCAGGTTGGTCTCGGCGATGCCCAGTTCCAGATGCTGCCCGGTGGGTCGCTCCCGCCAGTGCAGGATCGTCTGCTTGTCGTCGGCGAACAGGTCGGCGCGTTCGGCCTCGGCGTAGACCCCGACCTTGTTGACCCAGCCGCCGAGGTTGGTCGACGAGCTGACGTCCGGGCTGACCGTGACCACCCGGGCACCCGCGTCGGGCGCGGCCCGGTGCAGGTCCAGCAGGGTCCGGCCGAGGGCAGCCTGGGTGGTCGACACCCCGGTCGGGGTGCGTTCCAGGTCCTTGGGCACGGCCGGCGGCGGCGTGACGGCCACCGGGTCCCGGCGCAGTCGGGCCGCGGCGGCCGAGCAGGTCACCGCCTCCGGGCTGCCGGCGGCGAACCCGCGCCACGGGTCGGCCGGGTCGGCGCCGACCCGCTCGGCCAGCTGCGCCAGCTGGTCGGCCGTCAGCAGCGCGGAGTGGTTCTGCGGATGGCCCTCGGTGGCCAGCCCGTACCCTTTGAGCGTGTAGGCGAAGATCACCGTCGGCCGGCTGTCGTCGATCGCCGCGAAGGCCTGGTCCAGCGCGGCCAGGTCGTGCCCGCCGAGGTTGCGCACGGCCTGATAGACCTCGTCGTCGGGCCGGTCGTCGATCAACCGGTGCAGGTCGTCGTGCCCGCCGGCCAGCAGCCGCTGCCGGACCTCGGCGGGGCCGCCGCGCAGCAGCCGCTGGTACTCGGTGTTGGGCATCAGGTCGATCCGGTCCCGCAGCACGGCCCCGCCGGGCCGGGTGAAGAGTTCCTCCAGCGCCCGGCCGTACTTCGCGGTGAGCACCTGCCACCCGGCGGCGGCGAACATGCCCTGCAGCCGGGTCACCCCCATCACCGGGACCACCCGGTCCAGCGACTGCCGGTTCATGTCGACGATCCACACCACCTCGCCGAGCTCGGCCACCATGGGGTCCTGGACGGCCTCCCACACGGCGCCCTCGTCCAGTTCCGCGTCGCCGACGAGGGAGTACTGCCGACCCGTGCCGCCGGCGCCGAAGTGCGCGCCCACGTAACGGCGGGCCAGCGCGCCCCACAGCGGGGCCGTCGCACCGATCCCCACCGACCCGGTCGAGTAGTCCGCCGCGTCCGGATCCTTGGCCCGGCTCGGATACGACTGCAAACCGCCGAACTCGCGCAAGGTGGTCAGGTAGGCGCCGTCCAGGGCGCCCAGCAGGTAGTTCAGGGCGTGCAGGACAGGCGACGCGTGCGGTTTCACCGACACCCGGTCACCGGGCTGCAGGTGCTCGAGCCACAGCAGCGTCATCACCGACACGATCGACGCGCTGGACGCCTGATGCCCGCCGACCTTCAGCCCGGACGGGTTGGGCCGCACCCGGTTCGCGTGGTCGACGATGGCGGTGGCGAGCCACAGCACACGCTGTTCGACGGAGCGCAGCACGTCGAGCCGGTCCGTCGCGGCCGCGTCGGCCGGGGGCAGCATCGTCATGTCGCCGGCCATGGTCAACCTCCCGATCCGGGCCCCCCGCGACCGCCGGCGGTCCGGTGTGCACCCGCTGCCGTCACGATGGACCCGATCGCCTCCGATCGCCACCCGGCCCGGTGCCATCGTGCCGAAAAAACCGTTGCGCGCCGACCGTCGGCGTCCCTACGGTGGGCGGCATCATGGATCACTGACGTCGCCCCCGCCCGCGTCCGCGGCCACGCCTGAATCGGCGTCATGCCCGGCGGGATCCGCTCGACCACCCTCGGGATCTGCGATGCCATCTCCTTCTTCGCTGCCGTCCGCCCTGATGGGCCGGCGATCGTCACTGTCCGGACCGGTCCGGGTGCTCGCGGACGACGTCACCAAGGCCTTCGGTGACCGGATCGTCCTCGACGGGATCGACCTGTCCGCGGGACCCGGCCACCGGGTCGGCGTCATCGGCGAGAACGGCGCGGGCAAATCCACGCTGCTGCGGCTGCTCGCCGGGGAGCACCGGCCCGATCACGGGTCGATCGAGATCACCGGCTCCGTGGGCCTTCTCACCCAGGAACCGGCACTCACCGGCACGGTCGGGCAGATCATGGGGCGCGCTCTGGCGCCCCTGCACGATGCCGTTCGCGACGTCGAGGCGCTCAGCGCCCGGGTGGCTTCCGACCCGGCGGCGGCACACGCGCTGGCCGACCGGCTGGAGTGGGCGACCGCGCACGACGCATGGGACGCCGACCGGTGGGCGGCGACCGTCCTGGACGCCCTGGGCCTGGCGGCGCTGCATCCGGATCAGCCGGCCGGCCGGCTGTCCGGTGGTCAACGGACCCGGCTGGCCCTGGCCGCTCTGCTGGTCGCGCGCCCCGACTGCCTCCTGCTCGACGAGCCGACCAACCATCTCGACGTCGCCGGCATGGAACTGCTTGAATCGCACCTGGTCTCGCTGCCGGGGGTGGTGGTGGCAGCCAGCCACGACCGCGCATTCCTCGATCGGGTGGGTACCGAACTGTTGGACCTGGACCCGCAGCGCTCGCCGGCCGATCGTCGTTTCGGCGCCACCTTCAGCCGCTACCTGGAACACCGCGGAGCGGCCCGGCGCCGATGGGAGCGCACCTACGCCGAGCAGCAGGACCGGATCGCCCGGCTGCGCCGGGACACCGAGATGGGCACCGATCGGATTGCCCACGACCGCGGCCCACGGGACAACGACAAGTTCATCCACCACTTCAAGGGAGCCGGCGTCGAACGGGCCCACGCCCGTCGGGTGCGCGTTGCCGAACGGCGACTGGCCGCCGCCGAGCGGGCGGCGGTGCCCGCACCGCCGCTACCGCTCACCTTCACCGGCCCACTCACCGACGCCCCGCGCGGCGCGGACGGGGACGCGGTCCGGGTGCGTGGGCTACGCATCCCCGGCCGGGTGGTGGTCGACGAGCTGAGCGTGCCGGCCGGCGGCCGGCTGCTGCTGACCGGCGCAAACGGGTCCGGCAAGTCCAGCCTGCTGCTGGTGCTGGCCGGCCGGCTGGGACCGGCGGACGGCTCGGTGCAGGTGTCCGCCGACCGGGTCGGGCTGCTGGAACAGGACGTGATGTTCGCTGAGCCGGACCTGTCCGCCCGGGCCACCTTCGCGCGAACCCTCGGACGGGACGACGACGGCTCGGCACTGGTGGACATCGGCCTGCTGCGCCGCCCCGATCTGGACCTGCCCGTCGGCCGGCTCAGCGTCGGTCAACGCCGGCGGCTGGCGCTGGGCCTGCTCGTCGCCCGGCCGGCCGATCTGCTGCTGCTCGACGAACCCACGAACCACCTGTCGCTCACCCTCGCCGCCGAACTGGAGGAGGCGCTCGGCGCCGCCCCCGGCACGGTGATCATCGCCAGCCACGACCGCTGGTTGCGACGGCGGTGGACGGGCCCGGAGTATCGGCTCGACCGGGTGAGTTGACCGGGCGACCGGTCGACCGGCTCACTCGATGGTGTGACGCGGCCGCTCGGTCCGAGCCAGTTGAAATCACCCAGACCGGACTGATGCGGCGATCGCGCCCACCTTCAGGCGTCGCGTTGTCTTCGGTCACGATTGGACGGCCCTCGCCCGTGGTGGAATGTCACTCGTTCGAGGGATCTTTCACAATCACTGTCGCGTAGTGTGACGATCGCCCCGCGACTTGATAGTCTTAACTACTCCGAATGAGGTGTCGTGGGGGGCTACGTGACACATTCGGACGATGCTCAGCTACACGGAGTCAGGCAGCGCCCACGGGCGGCGCCGCCGGGGGGAGTTCGACATGCGGGATCGCCAGCCGTCCACAGGACAGGTCGTCGCGCCGTCGCCACGCCGGTGGGCGTCGCTGGCTGCCGTGGCCGCACTCGCCGTCGCCGGGTTCGGGTTCGGGGCCGTCACCGCGCCGGTGGCGTCCGCGGCCCCGGGCGTCGTGCAGACATCCGGCGCCGGCATGGTGACGGCCGACCCCCTGCCCACCGTGCAGGTGAACGGCGTCGTGTGGTCGCAGGCCGTCGTCGGGACCAAGGTGTTCGCCGGCGGGAGCTTCACCCAGGCCCGGCCGGCCGGAGCGGCGGCCGGCACCAACGAGACCCCGCGGTCCAACCTGCTGGCCTACGACATCACCACCGGCGCGCTGGACACCGGCTTCGCCCCCGTCCTCAACGGCCAGGTGCGGTCCGTCGCGGCGTCCCCGGACGGCAAGCGGGTCTACGTGGCCGGCGACTTCACCACCATCAACGGCGGGACCCGCAGCCGGATCGCCGCTTTCGACACCGCCACGGGCAAGCTGATCACGAACTTCCTGGCCTCGGCCGACTACAACGTCTATTCGGTCGCCGCCACCAATTCCACCGTCTACATCGGCGGCGATTTCAACAACGCCCGCGGCGCGGCCCGCGCCAAACTCGCCGCGTTCAACACCAACGGCGACCTGCTGGGCTGGAACCCGGGGGCCGACAAGAAGGTCAACGCACTGGTTCTCACCCCGGACGGATCGAAGGTGGTGGCCGGTGGCGCATTCCTGACCCTGGCCGGCCAGACCGTCTACGGCAACGGCGCGGTCGACGCCGCGACCGGGGCGGCCTCGACCTGGAAGGCGAACGGTCTGATCCGCAACTGGGGCGATCAGGCGGCCATCCTGGGCCTGTCGACCGACGGCACCGCGGTGTACGCCAACGGGTACGTGTATGGCAAGAACGGCAACCTGGAAGGTGTCTACTCGGCCGATCCCGCCGACGGCAGCATCAACTGGGTCGAGGACTGCCACGGCGACAGCTATGGCACCTACGCCCCGAACAACGCCACCGACGCCGTGTACGTGGTCAGCCATGCCCACTACTGCGGCAACGTCGGCGGACACCCGCAGACCGACCCGTGGACGTTCCAGCGCGGGATGGCCTTCACCAAGCGGGTGACCGGCACGCTGGGCGCCGACCCGTACGGCTACTACAACTTCGCCGGCACCCCGAGCCCGTCGGTCGTCAGCTGGTTCCCGCAGTTGGCTGCTGGCACCTACACCGGCCAGTCGCAGGGCGCGTGGACCGTGACCGGCAACGACCAGTACATCGTGCTCGGCGGGGAGTTCCCCAGCGTGAACGGTGTCGCCCAGCAGGGTCTGGTGCGGTTCGCCGTGCAGCCGATCGGCAAGAGCACCAAACCGATCTACTCGGGCGGCAACCTGATCCCCACCGTCACCGACGTCGGTGGCGGCGTGGTTCGGGTGGCGGTCACCGCGAACTGGGACCGGGACGACTCGCGGCTCACGTACGAAGTGCTCCGGGACGGCAAGGTAGTCCGGACCGTGACCGCCGACTCGACCTTCTGGAACCGGCCGGCGGTGACCGTGCTGGACGGCGGCCTCACCGCAGGGCGGACGTACAAGTATCAGATCCGCAGCACCGACCCGGCCGGGAACGCCGCCGTCGGCAACCCGGTGATGTTCACCGCATCCGTCAACTCCCCCGGGTCGACCAGCCCGTACGTGCAGCAGGTGACGGGTCAGGGTGCCTCGGCGTTCTGGCGGTTCGGTGAGACCTCCGGCCCCGTGTACGACTGGGCCGGCAACAACGACGGCACCGCCGGCGCCGGGGTCACCCGGGGCGTGGCCGGGGCCATCGCCGGCGACGCCGACACCGCGGCCACCCTGGACGGCACCGACAAGGGTCGAGTGTCCACCGCCACCGCACTGTCCGGCCCGAGCACGTTCACCGCGCAGGCGTGGATCAAGACCACCTCCACCCGCGGCGGCAAGATCCTCGGTTTCGGCAATTCGGCCACCGGGACGTCGAGCAACTACGACCGGCACCTGTACATGGACAACTCGGGCAAGATCTTCTTCGGCGTCTACCCCGGCGCGGTGAAGACGGTCCGAACGAGCAACTCGTACAACGACGGGCAGTGGCACCAGGTGGTCGGCACCCTCGGCCAGGGCGGCCTGACCCTCTACGTGGACGGGGTCAGGATCGCCACCGATCCGACCGTCACCGGCGCGCAGAACTACAGCGGCTACTGGAAGATCGGCGGCGACAACCTGGGCGGCTGGACCAACCAGCCGAGTTCATCGAACTTCTCCGGCACGATCGACGACGTGTCGATCTACCCGACCCAATTGACCGATCAGCAGGTGGCCGATCAGTTCAAGGCGGCCGGCGGGCTGCTGCCGAATGTCGCCCCGACCGCGGTGTTCACCTCGTCCGTCACCGGATCGACCGTCGGCTTCGACGGGCGCGGATCCACCGACTCCGACGGCACGATCGCCGGCTACGCCTGGGATTTCGGTGACGGCTCGACCGGCGCCGGCGCCCAGCCGTCGCACACCTACGCCGCACCCGGCACCTACCAGGTCACGCTCACCGTCACCGACGACCGGTCCGGTACCAACGCGGTCACCCAGCCGGTGACGATCGTGCCGAACCAGGCCCCGGTGGCCGCCTTCACCGTCACCGCGGACCACCTCACCGTGACCGTGGACGGCACCACCTCCACCGACCCGGACGGCACGATCGCCGCCTACGCCTGGGATTTCGGTGACGGCTCGACCGGCACCGGCCCGACCGCGTCCCACCCCTACGGCGCGGCCGGCACCTTCCAGGTCAAGCTGACCGTCACCGACAACGCGGGTGGCACCACCACCCTGACTCAACCGGTGACGGTGACCGCGCCCCCGCCGAACAAGGCCCCGACGGCATCGTTCACCGCGACGCCGACGGATCTCGCGGTGTCCGTCGACGGCACCGCATCGGCCGATCCGGACGGCACGATCGCCGCCTATGCCTGGGATTTCGGCGACGGGTCGACCGGCACCGGCAGCACCGCGTCGCGCACCTACGCCGCGGCCGGCACCTACACCGTCACGCTGACCGTCACCGACGACAACGGGGCCACCGCGCAGACCACCCGGTCGGTGACGGTGACCGCACCGCCGCCGCCGAATCAGGCGCCTGAGGCCGCGTTCACCGCGACCCCGACCAACCTGGTCGTGGCGTTCGACGGGTCGACCTCGAAGGACTCCGACGGCAGCATCGCCGCGTACGCATGGGATTTCGGTGACGGTTCGACCGGAACGGGGGCCGCACCGTCGCATACCTACGCCAGCGCCGGTTCGTACCAGGTGAAGCTGACCGTCACCGACAACGCCGGGGCCACTGCCGCGACGGCGGTGGCCGTCACGGTGGCCGCCGCCCCGCCGGCCAACCGGGCCCCGGTGGCCGCGTTCACCTCGTCGGGCGCCGGCCTGGCCGCCACGTTCGACGGCTCGGGTTCCAGTGACCCGGACGGCTCGATCGCCGGCTACGCCTGGGATTTCGGTGACGGCACGACCGGAACCGGGGTTACGCCCGCGCACACCTACGCCACCGCCGACACCTACCAGGTCAAGCTGACCGTCACCGACAACAAGGGGGCCAGCACGTCCGTCACGAAGCCGGTCACCGTCGCCCAGGGCCAGAACCAGGTTCCGACGGCGGCCTTCACCTCCTCGGTGAACAACCTGGACGCCACGTTCGACGGGTCCGGATCGGCGGATCCGGACGGCACGATCACCGCGTACGCCTGGGATTTCGGTGACGGCACGACGGGTAGCGGGGTCAAGCCCGCGCACACCTACGGCGCCGGCGGCACCTTCCCGGTGACGCTGACCGTCACCGACAACGGCGGCGCCGCCACCTCCGTCACCAACCCGGTGACGGTGGCCCCGGCCCCGGCCGCGGTCTTCGCCTCCGACGAGTTCGGGCGCACCCTGGCCGCCGGCTGGGGCACCGCCGACCAGGGCGGCGCCTGGACGGTCGCCGGCTCCACCGGCAACTTCGCGGTCGGCGCCGGAGCCGGCACCATCAAGCTCGCCGCGGCCGGCGCAGGCCCGTCGGTCTGGCTGAACGGGGTCGCGCAGGCCGACGTCGACACCACCGTCGACGTCAGGCTGGACAAGGCCGCCACCGGTGGCGGGACCTACTTCTCGCTCGCCGAGCGACGGACGGGCACCAACGACTACCGGCTCAAGGTTCGCGTGATCGCCGGCGGCACGGTGTCCGCGCAACTGACCAAGGTGGTCGGCGGCACCGAGACCGCGGTCGGCGGCGCCGTGAACGTGCCGGGCCTGACCTACAACGCCGGCGACACCCTGCGGCTGCGGTTCCAGGTGTCCGGCACCGGCACGGCCACGCTGGGCGGCAAGGTCTGGAAGGTCGGCTCGGCCGAGCCGGCGGCGTGGCAACTGACCGGCACCGACGGCACGGCGGCGCTGCAGACGGCCGGTGGAGTGGGGCTGGTGCCCTACCTGTCCAGCACATCGACCAACGCGCCGGTCACCGTGACGGTCGACAACCTGACGGTGACGGCCCCGCGGTAGCGCGACCTCCGGCCCGGGCACCCCTGTCGATGCCCGGGTGGCAGGCTCGCACCATGGACGCCGCGCTGCCCACCGGAACGATCGTGCTCGGTTCGGAACCGACGACGATCGGGGAGATCGCGGCGATCGCGCACGGTGCGCCGGTCGTCCTGGCCGAGCGGGCGGCGCGGGCGGTCGACCGCACCCACCGGCTCCTGCCGACGGTGCTGCGGTCCGGTTCACCGGTGTACGGCCTGAACACCGGGGTCGGTGACCTGTACACGATCGTGCCGGACTCCCGAGATCCCGCCGTCGTGCAGTTGCAGATGCTGCGCAGCCACGCCAGCGGGGTGGGCGATCCGCACGACGAGGCGGCGGTGCGGGCGATCATGGCGTGCACGGTCCGTTCCCTGGCCCGCGGTTACAGCGGGGTCAGCATGCGGCTGGTGCAGACGCTCGTCGACATGCTCAACCGCGGGGTCGTGCCCTACGCCCCGTCGCAGGGCTCGGTCGGCTATCTGTCGGCGACCGCGCACATCGGTCTCGCCGTCTTCGGCGAGGGCCAGGCCTGGTTCGGCGGCGAGTTGCTGGCCGGCGCGGAGGCGTTGCGGCGGGCCGGGATCGCGCCTCAGCAGCCCGGCCTGCGGGAGGGGCTGGCGCTGATCAGCGGCACGTTCGAGATCAGCGGCATCGGCGCACTGGCTGTCAACAAGGTGCAGACCCTCATCGACGTCGCCGACGTGGCCGGAGCGATGAGCGTCGAGGCACTCCGCGGCAACACCCGCGGCTTCGACGCCCGGCTGCAGGCCTTGCGGCCACACCCCGGCCAGGTGCTGACCGCCCGCCGGCTGCGGGCGTTGCTGGCCGGCAGCGAGATCGTCGAGACGTACCGGACTCACCGGCTGCAGGATCCCCTGAGCCTGCGCTGCATCCCGCAGGTGCACGGCGCGGTCCGCGACTGCCTGACCTACGTGGCCGGGGTGGTCGAGTGCGAGATCAACTCCGTCACCGACAATCCGGTCTTCGTGACCGTCGACGGGCCGGACGGCCCCGAGCTGCAGGCCCTGTCCGGCGGCAACGGGCACGGGGCGCCGGTGGCCACCGCGCTGGACTGCCTGGCCATCGCGACCGCGGAGCTGAGCACCATGTCGCAGGCCCGCTCGGACCGGCTGACCAACAGCCATCTCTCGGAGTTGCCGCCGTTCCTGGTCGCCGGATCCGGCGCCGGTTCCGGGTTCATGATCCCGCCCTACGTCGCCGCCGCCCTGGCCGCCGAGAACCGGGCCCATGCGGCGCCGGCGACCGTGCACACCGTCTCCACCTGCGCCGGGCAGGAGGACCACGTCAGCATGGGCACGACCGCCGCGATCAAGGCCCGCCGGGCCGCCTGGAACGCCGGCCACATCCTGGCCGTCGAGCTACTGTGCGCCGCCCAGGCATTGGACTTCCACGCCCCGCTGCGGCCCGGCGTCGGCACCGGCGCGGCGCACGCCGCGATCCGCCGGCTCGTACCGACCCGGGTGGCCGACGACCCGATCGGACCCGACCTGGAGGCGGTCCGCACCCTCGTGCAGGACGGCACCCTGGCCACCCTCGTCGACGCCCGCCTCGACCCGGACGCGCTGGGCCCCGCCGCGGACGCCCTCGCAGCGGCGCCCCCCGCCGGCTGACCCGCGCCTGAGTCACCAGCCCCGGCCGTCACCCGCCGGCTGACCCGCGCCTGAGTCACCAGCCCCGGCCGTCACCCGCCGGCTGACCCGCGCCTGAGTCACCAGCCCCGGCCGTCACCCGCACCCACGTCAACCCGCGCCGGCCCGCCGAACCCCAGTCCGCGCCGACTCGCCAGAAGTGCAGGTTCAGAATCGATACAGAACCTGCACTTGTGGCGAGTCAGCGCGGATGGAGGGGCTGGCGAGTCAGCGCGGACGGGGGCGACTCACCAGCCCCGGCGCTTGGGCCGCGACCCCACCGGGTCGCCGGGACGGCCGGCATCCCGGGAGCGGTAGACGATGTAGGGGCGGAACAGGTAGGCGACCGGAGCGCTGAACGCGTGCACGAGGCGGGTGAACGGCCACAGGGCGAACAACGCCAGGCCGATGATCGCGTGCAGCTGGTAGCTCAGCGGGGCCCCGGCCATCGCCGCGCCGTCGGGCTGGAAGACGAAGATCGACCGGAACCAGACCGCCACGGTCTCCCGGTAGTTGTAGGGCTCGCCGACGATCCCGGAACCGACCATGGTGGTGGCCAGGCCGGCGATGATCGCCAGCAGCAGCACCAGGTACATCAGCTTGTCGTTGCGGGTGGTGGCCATGAAGACCGGGCCCTTGGTGCGACGCCGGTAGATCAGGATGATCACCCCGGCCAGCGTGCACACCCCGGCGATCGTGCCCAGCAGCACCGCCTGCACGTGGTAGGCGGTTTCGCTCAGACCGACGGCGTGGGTCCAGCTTTCCGGAATCACCAGGCCGATGACATGCCCGACGATCACGACCAGGATGCCGAAGTGGAAGAGCGGGCTGCCGATCCGCAGCAGCCGGCTCTCGTACAGCTGGGACGAGCGAGTGGTCCAGCCGAACTTGTCGTAGCGGTACCGCCACCACAACCCGACCACCAGGATCGCGATCGTCACGTACGGCACGATCGACCAGAACAACGTCACGACGATCCCTTTCCGATCGGAATTCTCGTCCCCAGCACCAGGTCGACCGGCCCGGATCGGGCCCCGGCGCCCGACGCCGCCGGCGCGCCGGCCATCGGGTACGGGTCCAGGCCGACCGCCTCGGCCGGGGGGCCCTGCATGGCCAGGCGGCGGGCCGTCAGCAGGTCGTGCTCGGTCGGCGCCGGCAGCGTCGCGGCCACTGCCTCGATGAGCGGCGCGTACGGCGAATCCATCTTCCGTAACCCGTCGATCAGCAGATCGACGGCACTCCGGTGGGCGGCGAGCAGCGTGAACCCGGCCTCCTCGTCGACGGTGGCCGCGAATTCCAGCACCACCGCCAGGTGATCCGGCAGCTCCCCGGCCGGCGGGGTCACCCCGGCCGCCCGGTACGCGGTGGCGAATTCGAGCAGGGCGACACCGCGGCCGCGGGTGTCACCGGCCGTGTAGTAGGTCAGGAACAGGGTGCGGCGGCGGCGCCAATCGAAGGTGTCCACGTAGGCGACCGCCGCGTCGACCGGGTCCAGGGCCGACAGCCGGCGAGCGCAGTCCCGCAGCAGCTCGCCGGAGCGGCCGGGCAGGTCGGCGACGGCCGCCGCCACCAGCTCGAGCCGGTTGGGGAACGCGTCGTCCGGGTAGGCCAGCAGCAGCGACGCGGCCTGCCAGACCACCCGGCGGTCCGCGGACCGCTCCGCCGGGCGGCGTCGAAACCTCATTTCTGGCCCTCGCTCCCGGGCGATCGGGGCGAACCGGGCCGTGGGGTGAACATCGACTCCGGCGTGCCCTTGCCGTCCCAGTTGAGCAGGTTCACCCGGGACCGGTGGCCGCCGCGGACGCCCAGGTCCTCCGTCGTCTGCCGTTCCCGCAATGCCTGGAACGTCTCCACCGCGACCGGCACCGGGGCCCCGCTGGCCTCGCCGAACGGGCCGGATTCGTACATGCCCGGGCCGCCGTCGAAGTCCAGCGAGCACTCGGTCACCGATTCCTCCAGCCGGTGCCCCTGCGCCGCATAGGCGGTCGGGATGACGTACCGCTGCTCGTATTTGGCGATGGCCAGCAGCCGGTACATCTCGTACATCGACTCCTCGGTCATGCCCACCGACGCCGGGATCGACGGGTCGGCGTCCCGGCCCAGGTTGTGGTCGCGCATGTAGGCACGCATGGCGGCCAGCGTGCGCAGCACCCGGTCGACCGGTGCGGTGTCGCCGGCGGTGAACAGGCCGGCCAGGTACTCGATGGGGATGCGCAGCGCCGAGATGGCCCCGAACAGGTTCTCCACGTCCTCGCCGTCGTGCGCCTCCCGGCTGATCGCGTCGACCACCGGCGAGAGCGGCGGCACGTACCAGACCATCGGCATGGTGCGGTATTCCGGATGCAGCGGCAGCGCGACCCGGTACTGCTTGATCAGCGCGTACACCGGGGAGTTCCGGGCGGCCTCCAGCCACTCGTCGGTGATGCCGTTCTCCTTCGCCGCCGCGGCGACGGCGGGGTCGAACGGGTCCAGCAGCAGGTCCAACTGGGCCTGGTAGAGGTCCTGCTCGCGCTCGGTGGACGCGGCGGCCAGCACGGCATCGGCGTCGTAGAGCAGCAACCCCAGGTAGCGCAGCCGGCCGACGCAGGTTTCCGAACACACGGTGGGCAGGCCCACCTCGATCCGCGGGTAGCAGAACGTGCACTTCTCGGCCTTGCCGGTGCGGTGGTTGAAGTAGACCTTCTTGTAGGGACAGCCGGACACGCACATCCGCCAGCCCCGGCACTTGTCCTGGTCGACCAGCACGATGCCGTCCTCGGCCCGCTTGTACATCGCCCCGGACGGGCAGGACGCGACGCACGACGGGTTGAGGCAGTGCTCGCAGATCCGGGG
>NZ_JBGAKE010000026.1:0-79980 GCF_044224575.1 Nakamurella sp. | reverse complement strand
CGCACCGGCACCGTGCAGGCCGACCAGGCGTTCCTGCGGGACCTCATCGCGTTCTACGTGATCTTCGAGGGCATGTGGTTCTACACCGGATTCGCGCAGATCCTCTCGCTCGGCCGGCGCAACAAGATGGTCGGGATCGCCGAGCAGTACCAGTACATCCTGCGCGACGAGTCGATCCACCTGAACTTCGGCATCGACGTCATCAACCAGATCAAGATCGAGAACCCGCACCTGTGGTCGGCCGAGTTCCAGGCCGAGGTGCGGGGGATGCTCGGCAAGGCCTGCGATCTGGAGATCGCGTACGGCCGGGACACCATGCCGACCGGCATGCTCGGCCTGACCTCGGCGCAGTGCGAGCAGTACATGCGGTTCATCACCAACCGCCGCTGCGCCCAGATCGGCCTGGCGCCGCTGCACCCGCCGACGGACAACCCGTTCCCCTGGATGAGCGAGATGATGGACCTGAAGAAGGAGAAGAACTTCTTCGAGACCCGGGTCATCGAGTACCAGACCGGCGGTGGCCTGGCCTGGGATTGACCCACCTGGGTGCCGGGGGCGAGGGTCGCCCTCTCCCCCGGTACCACCCGGGCGGTCAGCGGTTCGACTGCACCATGCCCGCCGCCGCCACCAGGTCCCCGCGCCCAACCGCGGACACACCCGCTGATGGGTGCCTCCGATCAGATCGGGGAGTTGCCGGCCTTGAAACCGCGTTCTGGCATTCGCATGGACGCGTGATCGACTGTCCGGTCGACTCTCGGCAGGGACATGCTGAAGGCGATCACGGCGTCCTCCGTCGCGAGCGAGGACGCCGAAGTCCAGCGGAAACGGCTGCTGAGGGTCCGCCAGCTATCGATGTCGCACAGGAACGGCCGGAGAAGTCCTTCCTTGGTGGCGACCACCGAGCCTATGCGGTCCTACACCGTGATCGTGAGATGCCGGATCCCGTCGGGGTCGATGTCCAGTGTCAAGGTCGCCGTGTGCTGCCGATCCGGGCTCTGGCGCCGAGGTCTTTCGAACCGAGCGATCAGGTCCCGTTCAATGCAGAAACGGTGGGCCTGCTGCAGCGGTTCCTCGACCCATCCGCGGAACGCGGCGAGCCGGACCATGATGCCGTGCAGCCACTCGAGGTAGCCGAATGCTCGAGATCGCGGCGATGCTGCCCGGCGGTTGGGGAGGGTGATCTGACCGATCGAGTGATGACCAGTCCGTGCCTCCCCGACTACGATCCGTATCGGACATTGCGGTCCGAATCCCCGGGGGAACGACAATGGCGTCACCTTCTGCTTCAACAATGCGTCGCACGCGATGGGTCCAAGGCGTGATCATTGCGCCTTCCGCGGTGGTGATCGTCGTTGCCGGGGCACACCTCCTCGGCCGCGACGGGAAGCCATCGAGCGAGAACCAACCTTCGCCCGTCCCGAGCATCACAACCGCCTTCTCAGCGTCGTCCGAACCGCCCATCCCGACGGTGAATCCGCCACCGGCGGAGCAGCCTGTGCCCGTGGCGGTGCCGGCCACGACAGTCGAAGCCCCCGCGGCGGCCACGCCAGCACCGGTAAACATCACCTACGAAAACTGCACCGCGGTGTGGGACGCCATCGGCCGGCCAATCAATTCCGGCGAGCCCGGCTTCAACGAGGAGCTCGACTCCAACCACAACGGCATCGGCTGCGAGCAAGATCCGCGATAGCGGATGGTCGGGTGGCGCACGCCACCGGACGGGCTCACAATCAATGCACAGGGGAATTAGCGGGGGCGGTTCGTCCTGGTGCAGCTCAACGCCGAGCAACTCCTTGGGGGGACGCATGAAGATCCGTCGAATCGCCGTAATCCTGTCCTGCTGCGCGCTGGTCGTCGCTGGATGTGGTTCACAGCAGGCTGGTACGCCAACGCCGGCCACGTCGACATCAACATCAACGCCCTCACCGTCCAGTGAATCAACATCATCGGCGGCAACCACCACCACCACCACCACCACCAAGTCCTCGGCAACAACAAGCAGCTCGACCACTTCGTCGAAGTCGACGACCTCGTCACCCACGTCGTCCGCCTACGAGCCGATCCTGGGTGAGCACTTTGAGGGCACAGGCGACGACGTCGTGACGATCACCAAACCCGCCGACAAGGCCGCACTGCTCACCTTCTCCTGTCCCGATTGCCAAAGCAACGTCGTCGTCAAGACCGACAATGACCTTCTGGTCAACGAGATCGGTTCATACTCAGGAACTCACCTCATCGACATTCGGAACGGCGAGAACACCACCACTGCGGAGGTCACGGCTGATGGTTCCTGGACCATGGACATCGCCGACATCACGACCGCGCCCGAGGCAACGTCAGGGACCGGCGACAGCGTCATTTGGGTGAATACCGGGACCAAGGTCGCGATTACCCACGACGGCGACAGCAATTTCGCAGTTCACGCTGCAAGTTCGTCCGGGTTGGATTTGCTCGTCAACGAGATCGGCGCCTACTCCGGAACGAAGGCGATCGACACCCCCGCAATCGTCGACATCACTGCCGATGGCAACTGGACGATCACACCGTCCTGACGATTCGAGTCGATCCAGTGAACGGGGGAAGCCTGGAAGGATCGGGTGGAATCAGGCTGCGCCGGACGATCTCCCACGTGAAGCCAACGACAGTCCCAGACCTCGACACTATCTGAGCGGTCAGCCTTTTGACCGCACCGTGACGGCCGCCACCGCCAGGGCCAGCACGGAAAGGTCGCCGGATAGACGCAGGTCTTGATCCGCAATCCGAACTCGCCAGACCCACCCGGCCAGGAAGCGGGCCGGCGCTTCCCGCAGTCCCGGGGGATCCGCATGTCGACGGGGACGCCTCGAGACCGATCGCGCACGCGTCGAGATCAACGATCGGCGGAACGATGTCATCGAGTCCGTCACACATGTCGGTGTGCACCGACATGTGTCCGGCCACCCGGCGATGGCCGGCCGGAACGTTCGATCCGCCGGGGGTCCACGAGTTGAGCACCCACGTTCGGCGTTCTTGACGACGTGAGCCGCGTCCGGCTGATGCCTACGTGTCCCACTCGCGCAGCCGGGTGAGCACTTCCACATCCCCGCCGAGTTCCACCGATTCCAGCGGAATTCGGCCGTAGAACATGAGCATCAGGTCACTGGCCGTGCCGCTCACCGAGGCGTCGGCGGCCCCGATGTCTGAGCCGGAGATGGCGAGGCGACTCACGCTTGCGCCTGCGGCTGACAGGGTCACGCGCCACGACTGGCCTTCGGATGCATGGATGTCGACCACGGCACGCTCGTACGGCCACGCCTGGGTGGTCGTGCCACAGGTGACGTTGAACTCCTCGACCCCGTCGGCCGCGATCGCGGCCGGTACCGGCTGGGTGTCCCCCACCGCGAGTTGGGCGTCGTAGGTGTGCATCGCAGCCTCGTGCACCTGGTGCCGGCCGACGGCGCCGCTGGTCTGCGGCGACTCGGTGTGGCCCCACCACGACCAGCAGCCACGGTCCGGTCCGGCCTCCCGGAGCGCGCCCAGCAGCTCCTGCGTCGACTCGGACAGCCATTCCAGTAGCGCCTCGCGGTCCGCGGGTCCGGACCCGCCGATCTCTGACGAGGATTGGGCAGGCTTGCCGCCCTCGGGGCCGGCGGAGACAACTGCGGCCCAGCGGCGCTGCCCGCCACCGAGATGCCGGGCCAGGTCGAGCAGCGTCCACCCGGGGCAGGTCGGCACCTGCACGCCCACGTCGGATGCGGACCGCACCACGGCACGAAAAGTCGCTGACCGTTCGTCGACTAGCTCGAGCACTTCGGTGAACTCAGGAGGCTGATGCACTCGCGCTGTGTATCACCTGACCTCTTGGCCGAGCCAGCGAATAAGTCTCCTGGCCCGCGGCGAAACGGCCGTGATCCGCTCGTATTCCTCCATCCATCGACCCGATCGGAGCTCTCCTCGTTGACGTTCCGAGCCAGGGACCATCTGGGCGTCGGCAGCGAGGTCTATGACTACCGGGCGCATGCTGGTCCGATGAAATGGGCCACCACCTGGACCCGGCAACTGGACGCAGCGGGTATCCCCGTCGATCTGGGTTTGAGCGAGGAGGAACTCACCGGCGTCGAGCAACGGTTCGGGTTCGCCTTCGCTCCGGTCCATCGTCGCTTTCTGGCGCAGGCACTGCCGCTCGGTCCGGGGTGGGTCGACCGGCGCCGGCACCCGATGCACGCGATCCAGGACCGTCTCGATTGGCCGGAAGAAGGCCTGATCTTCGACGTGCTCAACAGCGACTTCTGGCCCCGGTCCTGGGGCACTCGCCCGCCTGATGATCGGCAAGCCGTGCTGACTGCTCGCGCTCAGATCCGCTACCTGCCCACGCTCGTCCCGATCTACTCACACCGCTACCTACCCGCCGCGCCGACCATCGAGCCCACCCCGGTCTTCTCCGTCAGCCAGAGCGACGTCATCGTGTACGGCGCCGATCTTGCCGGCTACCTGGCCCACGAGTTCCACCTGCCGCGGCAACCGGACCAGGAGCCTGCCCACGTCCCGTTCTGGTCCGAGCTGGCCGACGGAGCCGACAACGACGAATTCTGACCAGGGATACCCGGGAAATGTGCTGAAGAAGGGCGCCTCAAGCGGCACGCAACGGGCACCGGACGGTCGCCGAACTTGGTGGGGGTGCCGGCGTCAACGGTCCGAGGCCGGTTGCGGGGACCGCGGCCTCGGCCAGAGCCTCAAAGGCTCTCCGGTCGGTTTCGCATGAAATCGTCGATCCGGTCGTCGTGCTGGTAGTCGTACTCCCAGGGCAGGAGTCGGCCCGCGCGCTCCGCCGCAAAGCCCCAGGTCGGCCCGCTGATGTCGCTGAACGCTTCGGTGATCGCCTGTTCGACGAGCTGGCGGGTCCAGCGCGCAACGAAGATCATTCCCCGCCCGAGCAGCACCCGGCGGCCCGCGAGCCACCATCGGGAGCCGGCCAGGGTGCCGTCCGTTGGGGCGGCTTCGACCGCGTCGACGAGCCAACGGGGTGTGCAGACGGCGAAGTCGAAAGCGTCCGTCGGTCCGTCCTCGGCGGGGCCGACGAACGCCATCCCCTGCACGTAGAAGCAGGTCGGGTCGACCGGACTCCATTCCGCGGAATCCGAACCATCGGAGAAGAACACGCCGTGGACGTGCATCCGGCTCGGTAGCGGGTCGTTCACCCGCACATTGTCGACGCTGACGATTCGATCCGCGAACCGCAAGAGCGCGGGGCACGTGGACCACCACCCCCGTCGGGAAATCCTCGCTCTTCGTCGCCGGTCAGCCGGTCGGCGCCCGGCGGCCGGCGACGGCCGCGGCGAGCTCCAACCTGGTGGTCAGGCCGAGCTTGGCCAGTGCGTGCGAGACGTGCGTCTGCACGGTGCGCGGGGAGATGAACAGGGACTTGGCGATGTCCGGACCGGTCCGCCCCGCCCCGATCATTTCCGCGATCGAGTATTCGGTGGGTGTGAGCGACTCCCAGCCGGTCTTGGGTCGTCCGCGACGACCGGACACGCCAATGCTGATCCCGGAATCGCGCAGCCGGGCGGTCAGGGCCCGGGCGCGGGCCGTTGCGCCGACGGCGAGCAACGCCTCCTGGGCCCTGCGGCCCAGATCCCGCGCCGCGGAACGGCTTCCGTGATCGGCGGCCACCACTGCGGCCACCGCCCGGGCTCGCGCGGAATCTCGGACGTTGCCCAGAGCGACCAGCTCGTCCGCGGCGGCTGCCGTCCGTGCCGCGTCATGGGTGACGGCGCCGGCGACGGCGTGGGCCACCGGGCCGGCGGTCGGGAGCCGGTCAACGTCAAAGGTCTCGACACCGAGCCACACCCGGTTCAGGAGCTCGGACCGTCTTGCGGCAACGGCGATCTCGGCCGTGCGGATGGCGGACAATAGGTGCCACAACCGGTTCCCGGCGTCGTCGGCCAGCTCCCAGGACTGGGTCGCGAGCGTGACGGCCCGGTCCGGATCACCTTGACTCAGGGCAATTTCGGCGTCGACGAGGTCAAAAACGGGCAGCCCCAGACTGTTGGGCAGGTTCCTGGCCCGGAATTCCTGCATCCTGCGGAAGGCGGACTGCAGGTTCCCGCGGTCGACGTCGATTTCGCAGCGGGCGGCGATGCTGGTGGACGTCCACCCCAGGCTCGCCTCGATGTCGGACTCCAGCGCCGCATCGATTTCGGCGGCGGCGTCGTCGATGCGGCCGGCGGCCAGCGCAATACTGGCCGACACGAACAGGTGGTAGGGATCAACCCAGGCGTCGTCGCGGTCGGCCGACTGTCGCCGCCAGTGGTCGATATAGGTTGCAGCGTTCGTCGTCCCATAAGTGAAGTGGCGAAAGATCGGCGGCCACAGATCCATCGAGGCGACTTCGGCAGAGTTGATCTTGGCCAGTCGCGCGTGTCCTTGCGCTGCTCGTTCGGCCCACTCGACCGCACTGATCCCGTCCCCGTCGAGCATCGCGGCGAAGGCCGCAGCGGCGACCGGCGCGGCTCCGGTCGCTGCGGTGATCTCCAGCTCGGCGGCCTGGGTGCGGTCGATCCCGGCGACCTCGCCGGCCAGGATGTGCGGCCATCGGCCGTTCCACATCAACCGCGTCCGAGCTGGTTCCGGCACCCGGCCGGACGCCAGCACGTTGGCGATCAGCGCGTCGACCGCGGCGATCTGCCCCCTGGTGCTGTGGGTGAGGATCAGGAGCCTGATCAGGGCCGCCGCGTGCGGGTCGGCGGCGGCGGGAAGCGCCTGCCGGGCCACCTGGGCAGCCTCCTCGATCCGGCCCGCCTTGAGCAGGGCGTGCGCTCGGTCCACCGCGATGGCGGTCGACGACGCCGGGTCCTGTCCGGACAGATTCGCTGCCGTGGCCAGCATGTCGGCCGCGACACCGGGCGAAGACAAGCTGGCCGCTTGGCGCAGCTCGACGGTCAGGGTGGGCGTATCGACGGTGCCGGCGGAGCGTTCCAGGTGATACGCGGTTAGTTCGGCGGCGTTGCTGCGGGTCGCCAGCACCTGCGCGCAGGACCGATGCATCATCCGCCGGGTGCGACTGTCGATCGTGTCGTAGCTGACGTCCCTGATGGTGTCGTGCACAAAGTCCACGTCCTCGCCGGACCATTGCAGCAGCCGGGCGTCGATCAATTCGTCGACTGCCGTGGACAGCTTGAGCACGGTGGTGTCCAGGAGTCGGGCCAGTTCGGACGGGGCAACCGGCTGGGCCCACACGGCCAGCACCCGCAGCAGTTCACGGGCCGGCCCGGACGCCGAGGCGATCTGTTCGGAGACCGACTCGAGGAAAGAGACGGCGGTCAGCGGTCCGTCCTCGGTAACGTCCAGCGTCGCGCCCACCCGGACCAGTCGGCCCTGCTGGTCGAGGTGGCGGATCAGCGCCGTGACGTGCAGCGGACTCCCACCGGCCGAGGCCAGGGCGGCGAGCAGCCGCGGGGACGGGTCCGCACCGGTTTGGTCGGTGACCAAGGCGGCCGTCTCGGCGTGGGTCAGCGGGCCCAGATCAATCTCGGCGACGTGACTCCTGGTCGCCAGCAGCGTGAGCAGCTCTCGGGGTGGTTGCCGCCGGCGGGTCAGCAGCAAGCGGATCGGCAGGTCGGCGGCGGCCAGACCGAGCCGCCACAGCACGGTCAACGAGTCGGCATCGGCGCGGTGGACGTCGTCGACGACGAACAGCACCGGCCGGTCCTGGCTGAGTTCGGCGGCTCGCTCCAGGATCAGGTCCGGCGTGCTGGCCGGCGGGGGCAGCACCACGGGCAGCCCCACCAGGTCAAGGACCGCTCCGAACGGCGACCGGACCGAGGACTCCGTCGCTCGGGCCCAGCGCACATCCAGACCGGCCGCGCGCACGTCGGCGGCGACCACGGCGACCAGCGAACTCTTCCCGATGCCACCGGGCCCGCCGAGGATGACCGTCCGCGGGCCGTCGGGGGCCATCAGCGTCGTGACCACCGCAGCAGCGAGCTCCTCGCGGACTGGTACCGGCATATCGGAACGATAGTGGAGCCGCGGAACCCGGGTGGGTCGCCGGCCGGCCAGCGGTCATGGCGATGCGCCGATACCTGCGCAAATCTCTGTGTCGTGACGGATGTTCTGTCGCTGTCAGCCCGGCAGAGTAGGCCAAGTCGATGTGACCACCTCCAGACGGGATGTTCTCTGATCATGAATGCCAGCCCCACTCCGCCCGCCCTGCCCGGCCTCGCCGACCTGCCCGTCCCGGACCAGGCCGCCATCGCCGCTACCCTCGGCCGGTTGATGCGCGGGTTCGCTGAACGGGACGCGGATCTGCTCGATGGCATCTACAGCGACGACGCCGACTGGGTGAATGCCTTCGGGAGCGTCAAGAAGGGCAACGCCGAGATCGTGGCCTACCTGCGCGGCCTGTTCAGCGACGCGAATTTCGACGCCGGGCAACTCGTCGCCCCGCCAACCAGCCATCTGCGGAAGGTCACCCAGGACGTGGTCGTGGTGTCCACCGCGCTGCAGGTCACCGGTCAGCTGCTGGTCGGTGGCCAGGAGATCTCATTGCGGGACAACCATTCGGTGCACGTCCTGGCCCGGCGCAGCGACGGGCGGTGGCTGATCGTGTCCGAGATCTACTCCGACTCCCGGACCGACCAGTCCTACATCAACCACTCCTGAGCAACCGCCACCACCACACATTTCGGAGAGACGATGACCACCCACCACCTGTTCTTCAGCAACGAGCTGTACGACGGGCAGCTCGAGCGCACTCTCGGTGCGGTCTACGCCGGCATGGCCGACCTCGGCGAGGCGTTCGCCGCCGCTGCGCAGGTCGGCAAGCCCACCCCGGACAGCTGGTACGACGCCTGGTCCGCGCGCGCCGCCGTCGCCGAGGAGCAGGCCACAGCCACGGACCAACCGGCCGGCCGCCGGGACGCGCTGCTGCGAGCCAGCGAATACCACCGGCAGTCCTACTTCTTCCTGCGCCACAACCTCGACGACCCGCGGCTGCTCGCCGCCTACCAAGCCCACGTCGACGCCTTCCGGGCCGCCCTCCCGCTGCTGACCTGGCACACCGAACAGCTGTCCGTGCCGTTCGAGAACCATGAACTGACCGCGTACTTCTTCGCCCCCGATGACAGTGGTGCAGTTCGGCCCACCGTGATCATGCCCGCCGGCTACGACTCCACCGCCGAGGAGGGTTACGCCTACATCGCGGCCGCCCTGGACTACGGCTACAACGCCGTCACCTTCGAAGGCCCGGGCCAAGGCGCATCCCTCTACCGCGACCGGATGTACTTCCGCCCCGACTTCGCCGCCGTCCTCAGCCCGGTCCTGGACGCCGCGCTGCAGCTCCCGCAGGTCGACCCGGCCGCCCTGGTGCTCTTCGGGCGGTCGATGGCCGGCTACCTCGCGCCGCAGGCCGCGGCCCACGATCACCGGATCGCCGCGCTGGTGTGCGACCCCGCCCAACCCGACCTGGCCGCGCACATCCCCGGCGGAATCATCGGCAAGGTCGCCGGCCCGGTCGGTGCCTTGCAGATGAAACTGTCCGACGATCGGGCCGAATTTCTCGGATCCCGGATGGCCACCCACGGATGCGCCACCCTGGGCGACTACCTGGCCGAACTGCGCAGTTTCACCATGATCGACGTCGCCGACAAGATCAGCTGCCCGACCCTGATCATCGAGTGCGAAGGCGACTTCGCCGGTGGCAACGGCCAGGCCCTGGCCGATGCCATGACCGCCCCGGTCACTCTCGTGCACCTCACCCGCGCCCAAGGCGCCGGCGGGCACTGCGCCGGCCTGGGCCAAAAGGTCTGGGAGAGCACCGTGTACCCGTGGATCGCGGACGTCCTGAGCCAGCAGAACTCAGTCGTCCGCTCCTGACGAGCAGGACTACCAGACCGCTGCCTACCCGCAGCAGCAGCCGAAGCCGAAGCCGAGAGCAACGCGCGTGGTTGCGGGATCGAGTCCCCGCACGTTCTCGAATGAGACGACGAGACGGCCGGTTTCGAGGACCCGACGAGCGATCGGGTCGTCATCCACGTGGATCTGACGTTGCAAGTCAGCCAGGACGCGGTCCGGGAAACCGTCCAAGACCATTTCGTATTGGCCTCCAGTCTCTTCCAGCACCTCGCTGAGCAACCGGCCAGCCCAGTTCGGAACGCCCGCGGCCTCGCGATCGCGAGCCATCTCTTCGGTCACGACCCGGGCGAAGGGTCGCAGCAAGTGGGATGGTGGCTGATCGCTGACCATCTGCTGCCTCCGGACGCCGTCGTTCCCTGGCTGTCCAGCCTGCCACACCACACGGTCCGCCGACTGAGATCACCATCCGTCGACCGCGCAACAAGCTGGTCGTTCGATGCACAAATTGATGGCCACGCCGAGGTCGAGCTGCTCGACCTCGAGCGGGGAACCCTCCACGACACGGTCGCGGTGACCGTCGATGTACTCAACAGCCACCGTGACCGGCGCCGCCGGGTCTACTTGATCTTGTGGTCGCGGTGCCCCCACGACTCCCATCCTCTCTGGATTGAGGGCCTCCACCAGAGTCGGGCCGGTTCAGTTCCCGGGTGATTCGCATGGGGTACACCGACGATCGTCCGGCCACCCCGGCGATGGCCGGCCACGCCGATCGTCCACATTCGGCGCCACAGCGGCCGTGGTCGGCCCGGCGCAACGTGGGTCACGCTCGGTGCCCCGGACCAGGTCTCCGAGACACCGAGCGCGGTCGGGTCCTCCGCAGCCGGCCGACCACGGGCCGGGGCGGAAGGAAGCCCCAGGCGATCCCGCCTAAACCTCGGGCCCGTCCTCGGGCACCGGCAGCTCGCCGACGTTGTCCGCCGGCCGAACGATCAGGACGTCGCACCGTGCTCGCTTGGTGACCTCGGTGGCGGTCCAGCCGAGGACCCGGTCGGCGAGGGTGCGGTCGTGGACGGCGCCCAGGACGATCAGGTCGGCGCTACGCTCCTCGGCCGTGACGACCAGCGCGGTGGACGGGTCGCCATCGATCAGCAACGCCGCAACGACGGTGGCGCCTTCGGCGGCGGCAACCGCGATGGCGTCGGCCATCGCCTTGGACGCGGCCTCTCGCCCGAGCACCTGGCCCGTCCGGCTGTCCCCGCCCAGGGTGACGATGTTCTTCGCCTCGGTCCGGCGCGACATCTGGGCATAGGCACAGATGATCACCAGATCGGCATCGTTGTGCTTGGCCAGCCAGGCGGCTCGCCCGACAGTGGGATCGGCCAGGGACGATCCGTCGGTTCCGACGACAATGGTGCGGTAGTCCTTCATCGGCATGGCTTCTCCTCAGTGCCCGGCCGGGAGGTACGCGACGTCGTCGACGTCCCGGACGATCGGCGGTTCCTTGATCCACAGCATCAGCACACCTGCGATGCCGAGAAACACTGCAGCGAAACGGATCGCATTGTTCGGATTGTCGCCGAGGAAGTTCTCGTAGATCCAGCCGAACGTCAGGGATTGGATGAGCATCGGGATGACGATCATCATGTTGATGATGCCCATGTACACCCCGAATCGGGTGGACGGGATCATGCGGACCGCCATGATGTACGGCACGCCCATGATCGAGGCCCACGCGATGCCCAGACCGATAATCGGGATGAAGATCAGATACTGGTTCGAGATCGACGGCACGATCATCAACCCGACCGCGGCCAGCAGCAGGCAGACGCAGTGCACGGTCTTGGCGCCGCGCTTCTTGGCGAAGGCCACCAGCGAGAATGCCACGCAGAAGGTCACGATGTTGTACCAGCCGTTGACCAGGCCGGTCCACGCAACGGCCTCTTCCTTACCCTCCGGGGTGTCGGGGAAGGATGACTTGGCGATGGACAGAGCGATGAACTGCCAGTAGCACACCATCCCGTACCACTGGAAGAAGTAGACCAGCGCGAGCTTGCGGAATTGCGGCGGCATGTCGCGGATCGCTTCGCCGATCTCCTTGACCGCCGGGCCAAAGCCACCCTTCTTGGACCGCAGGGCCGCGAGTTCTTCCGGACTGGGCGGGATCTCCTTGGTCCGCAGCACCGAGACCAGGACCGTGCCGATGGAGCACACCGCGCCGAGCATGAACGAGCCGACCACCCAGTACGGAATGCCCGCCTCGGTGGCCCCGGTGATGAACTTCTGGAACACGAAGAGCGAGATGTTGGCCAGCGTGATGCCCAGGCCGGTGAAGAAGGACTGGGCCAGGAAGCCCTTGCCCAGCTGGGACGGCGGCAGCTTGTCGGCGATGAAGGCGCGGTACGGCTCCATGGCGGTGTTGTTGCTGGCGTCCAGGAGCCAGAGGAGAATGACCGCCATCCACACCGCGGTGACGAACGGGAAGAGGAAGAGGCAGAGGCTGCAACCGATGGCGCCGACCAGGAAGAACGGTTTCCGGCGTCCCCAACGCGGGCTCCAGGTTCGATCCGACAGTGCGCCGATCAACGGCTGGATGAGCAGACCGGTGATCGGGCCCGCCAGGTTCAGGATCGGCAGGTCGTGCGGGTTCGCACCCAGGAATTCGTAGACCGGGTTGACGGCGGTCTGCTGCAGTCCGAAGCTGTACTGGATTCCGAAGAAGCCCAGATTCATGATCAGAATCTGCCGCATGGTCATCAGCGGTTTGGTGCGGACGACCGACATATGTTGCAAATTAGTAGATTTGGCGACCTCGCTCATCGGATCGTCTCCTGTCCGCCGGTGCGGTCGAGATAGGCCGCGAGCCGGTTCAGTTCCTTCTCCCAGCCCTCCCCGTGCCAGCCGGCGACATCGGGTTCGTAGGGGCCTTGGATGATCCGGACCAGCGTGTCGTTGCGTCCCATCTTGGTGAACTCCACCCGCAGCTCCAGGGGCCGGTTGGGATCGATCCCCGGGTCGCCCGAGATCCGCTCGCTCGACACGAAGACGTCCGGTTCGAAGAATTCGGTATAGACCCCATCGGTCACCACTCGATGGTTGTCCGATTCGCGGACCTTGACGTGGTGGTGCCGACCCCCGGGTCGCGCGTCGCCGGACAGGGATTCCGTCTCGACGTGCCAGCCGGGGGATCCACGCCACTGGGCCAACTCGGCCGGCACGGTCCACGCTCGGAACACTTGGGGGCGCGGGATATCGAATTCCCGTTCCACAGTGACGATCACGTTCGCCGTCATCGGCGTTTCACCTCGCACAGACAGGGCTCGGCATGGGTCGCCCGCAGGGCTCGGAGGTCGAGGACCCCCAGAGCTGTGAAACGAGGTGACATGACCGGGCAAGCTAAGGAAATGTTGCACCGGGAGTGTGGCATCCGCCACGGGTGTCCGCAAGACGACTGGAATGTGGGACCGGGTTTCTGCGCAGCAGTAGGAAGTTCGGCTCTGACGACGGTCACCGGTCGGGGCGGCAACGTTTCATGCTGGTTCTGCGCCAAGTGGGGGCAACGCCGGGCAAGCTTGGCTACGCTGTACCTGTGGGTGACGAATCCGAGGGACGTGCACCCGACACCCGGGTGAATATCGTGGCGGTCGCCGAGCGCGCCGGAGTGTCCCCCGCCACGGTGTCCCGATCGCTCCGGGGCCTGGCCAAGGTCGCCCCGGAAACGCGCCAGCGGGTGTTGGACGCTGCCCGCGAACTGTCCTACGTTCCGTCCTTACGGGCCCCCGGGCCGGCCGTCGGGCCGCAACGGGCCATCGCCGTCGTCGTGCCGTTCATTACGCGTTGGTTCTTCAGCACCGTCACCGCCGGCGCCGTCGATTTCCTCCGCATCCACGGCTACGACGTCATGCTCCATCACCTGGGCAACGCCGAGGTCAGGGACCACTTCTTCGAGCAGATGCCGCTGGATTCCCGGGTGGACGGCATCCTCACGCTGTCCATGCCGCTGACCGAGGAACACACCCTCGCGCTTCGCGCGCTGGACATCCCGCTGGTCAGCGTCGGGACGTCCATCCCCGGCTCTCCGTCGGTCGGGATCGACGAGGCAGCCGCCGCCGGCAGCGCGGTCAACCACCTCCTGCACCTTCGACATCGGCGAATCGGATTCATCGCCGGCGAGGCGGACCCACGCTTCGACTTCGTGTCCTCGGGAGAACGGCGGCGCGGGTATGAACGTGCTCTGCAGGCCGCGGGACAGCAGGTCGACGATCGCCTCGTGGTAGCCGGACCACATGGCCTCGAGGGGGGCGCGTCGGCGATGACCCAGCTGCTGGCCGGACCTGTCATGCCGAGCGCGGTCTTCGCCGAGTACGACGAACTCGCGATCGGTGCGCTGTGGGCGCTTCGCCGCTCCGGCCTCGACGTGCCGGGTGATGTCTCGGTCATTGGCGTCGACGATCATGAGATGGCCCCGATGGTGGACCTGACCACCGTCGCGCAGAACGTGGCCGACCAGGGTGAGGTCGCGGCCCGGTTGTTGTTACAGATCCTGCAGGGCGAGCCGGTGCCATCCGACGAAGCGGTGAAGTTGCCCACCAGCCTCGTCCTGCGCGGGACGACAGCGCCTCCCGCCGACAACCGATCGGCATCACGCCGGCGGGCGGGACATCGTCCGACATCGAGTACCGGCTAGTTTGCGCAGACGGTGACCTGACCCCAGGACATTCGTCCAACAGCCGGTTGGAATGCCGGGTCGGGCCAGGCTTCGGCCAGGGCTGCAATCCACCAGCTTGTGGGACCGCAACGCCGACGCCGGCGTGACAACCCCCGCTGCGGTCGAGCCCGGTCGACCCGGCCTCCGGCCGACGTGCCGGCGACCGTGCCCGCCAAGTCCGGTCCGGTTGGGCCGGGTTGGCATAGGTTGGCTCGATGCTGCGTGAGCGAATTCGCGACCTGATGCCGCAGGCTCGGGCCGACCTGGCCGAGATGGTGACGTTCCGATCGGTGCACGACGCCGCCCAGTTCCCCGTCGCGGGCTGCGACGCCATGGTCGACTGGCTGGTCGGCGCGTTCACCGACGCCGGCCTGTCCGACGTGACGGCGCACGTCACGGCGGACGGGTCGAAAGCGGTGACCGGTGTCCGGCCGGGTCCGCCGGGCGCCCCGACCGTCCTGCTCTATTTCCACCACGACGTGCAGCCGCCGCTGGACGACGCGGCCTGGCTCAGCCCGCCGTGGGAGCTGGTGGAGCGGGACGGCCGCTGGTTCGGCCGCGGTACCGCGGACGACAAGGGCAGCATCGCCGTCGTGCTCACCGCCCTGCGGGCGCTGGCCGCGGAGAACGGGGGCGACCTGCCGGTCACGGTCCGGATCGTCGGCGAGGGCTCGGAGGAGCAGGGCACCGGCGGCCTGGAGGACTTCGTGCCCCACCACCCCGACCTGCTCCGCGCCGACGCGATCCTGGTGCTGGACAGCGGCAACGTCGCCGTCGGCCGGCCCACCCTGACCACCGCCCTGCGCGGGGTCGCCGACCTCGTCGTCACCGTCGAGACGGCCCGCTCGGTGCTGCACTCGGGCATGTTCGGCGGGCCGGCCCCGGACGCGCTGGCCGCGCTGGTGAAGATGCTCGGCACGCTGCGCGACGACGCCGGGAACACCACCATCGACGGTCTGGACGCGACCGGCACCTGGGCCGGCGCCGACTATCCGGCCGATCGGTTCCGCGCCGACGCCCAGATCCTGGACGGCGTCGAGCTGCTCGGCGACGGAGCGGTCGCCGACATGCTGTGGGCGCGACCGGTGGTCACCATCCTGGGCATCGACTGCCCGCCCGTCGTCGGCTCGTCCGCGGCCATCCAGCCGGCCGCCCGCGCCCGGCTGAACCTGCGGGTGCCGCCCGGCACCGATCCGGCCGACGCCCGGGCCAAGCTGATCGACCAGCTCACCGCGGCGACCCCCTGGGGTGCCCGGGTGAGCTTCCAGCCCGGCGGGATCGGCGCGCCGTTCGCCGGGAGCCTCGGTGGCCCGGCCTTCGAGTCGATGGGCCGGGCCATGCGCGCGGCCTACGGCCGGGACCTGGAGACACAGGGCCAGGGTGGCTCGATCCCCCTGTGCACGGTGTTCCAGGAGACGTTCCCGGACGCCGAGATCATGCTGTTGGGGGTGTGCGAGCCGGAGTGCCGGATCCACGCGCCGAACGAGAGCGTGCATCCGTCGGAGGTCGAGAACATGGCCGTCGTGCTGGCCGCCTTCCTGCAGGAATACGCCGGTTCACCGGCGTCGTCGTGATCCCCACCACACTGGTCTGAATCGATCAACCTCTCTGTCGGGTCGGCGTCATTGCCCGTATTACCCGGCCCACCCGGCCCCGCCCACCAGTGCAGAGAGGTGCCTTCGATGACGCTCGAGGAAACCGCCATGACCTTCACCGAGCTCACCGCTGACCTGGAAACTCCGGGGCCCGATTGGCGACGGACCGCCGTCGTGTACCAGATCTACCCGCGGTCGTTCGCCGACTCCAACGGCGACGGCATCGGCGACCTGCCCGGCATCACGCACCGGCTGCCGGCCCTGGCCGAGCTCGGGATCGACGCGATCTGGCTGTCCCCGTTCTACAAGTCCCCGCAGGCCGACGCCGGCTACGACGTCGCCGACTACCGCGACGTCGACCCGGTTTTCGGCACCCTGGCCGACTTCGACGCCATGCTGGAGCGGGCCCACGGTCTGGGCCTCAAGGTGATCGTCGACCTGGTGCCCAACCACTCCTCCGACGAGCACGAGTGGTTCCAGGCCGCGCTGGCCGCCGCCCCCGGCTCGCCCGAGCGCGACCGCTACATGTTCCGGGACGGCCGCGGCGAGAACGGAGAGCTGCCGCCCAACAACTGGGAATCCTGCTTCCGCGGACCGGCATGGACCCGCACCACCAATGCCGACGGCACCCCCGGCCAGTGGTACCTGCACCTGTTCGACACCAAGCAGCCCGACTGGAACTGGGAGAACCCGGAGGTCCGGGCCGAGTTCCTGGACGTGCTGCGGTTCTGGCTGGACCGCGGCGTCGACGGGTTCCGAGTGGACGTCGCCCACTCGCTGATCAAGGCCCCCGGCCTGCCCGATCAGGAGCCGGCCGAGCAGGCCGCCCAGGATGCGGAGACCGACGGCTTCTTCCTCAGCGGCCCGATGTGGGACCAGGACCGGGTGCACGAGGTCTACCGGGGCTGGCGGGCGCTGCTGGACACCTACTCCCCCGACCGGATCCTGTGTGCCGAGGCGTGGGTGCCGTCGCTGGACCGGCTGGCCCGGTACGTGCGCGACGACGAGATGCACCAGGCGTTCAACTTCGGCTACCTGGAGAGCGAGTGGGACGCCGCCCACCTGCGCGCGACCATCGACAAGTCGGTCGCCGCGAACGAGGAGGTCGGCGCGCCGACCACCTGGGTGCTGTCCAACCACGACGTCGTCCGGCACGTCTCGCGGCTCGGCCTGCCGGCCGGGCCCCGGCCCAACGGCATCCGCGCCGGCGACGTGCAGCCCGACCACGAACTCGGCCTGCGCCGGGCCCGGGCGGCGACCCTGCTGATGCTGTCCCTGCCCGGATCGGCCTACATGTACCAGGGTGAGGAACTCGGCCTGCCCGACCACACCGCGCTGGACGACGATCTGCGGCAGGACCCGACCTGGTGGCGCTCGCAATACACCGAGGCCGGTCGGGACGGTTGCCGCGTCCCGCTGCCGTGGGAGGCCGACGAGCCCGGCCTGGGCTTCGGCCCGGGCGGCGCCACCTGGCTCCCGCAGCCCGATTCCTACGCCACGTTGGCCCGGGACCGCCAGGACGAGGTCGAGGGATCGACGCTGGAGATGTACCGCACCGCGCTGGCGTTCCGGCGCGCGTTCGCGCTGGCCGTCGGGACGATCGAGTGGATCGAGACCGCGCCTGGCGTGCTGCAGTTCGTCAACGGCGAACTCACCATTGTCGCGAACACCGGCAACCAGGCCGTGCCGATGCCCGAGGGTGAGCTGCTGATGAGCTCGGTGGAGCTGGCCGACCCGACCACCCTGCCGGCCGACACCACCGTCTGGTTGCTGACCGAGGTGTTCAACGAGTCACAGTCCTGACCTGATCTGATCGTCCTGCGCCGCGAGGCCGGGGTCGCGCCGAGTGCGTGACCCCGGCCTTCGTCGTGTCCGGCGCCCGCAGGGTGCGTGGGCCGGGCGCCCGAACTGCCTGCGGAACATCCACCGGCCCCAGCCCGGCCGACCCTCCGCACCCCCGCCTCACTCCACCTGCGGAACATCCACCGGCCCCAGCCCGGCCGATCCTCCGCAGGCCCGCCACGAACGACCTCCCGCCCGATCACGCTCGGCAACACCACCGGCACCGCCCGTCGCTGCGACTGTCGGACCGGCCGCGCATGATGGGCCCCATGAAGGCTGCCGTGCTGTACGGACCGCGCGACCTGCGCGTCGACGAGGTTCCTGATCCGACACTGCTCACCCCGACCGACGCGGTGGTGCGGATCACCGCGAGCTGCATCTGCGGGTCCGACCTGTGGCACTACCGCGGATTCACCGAGAAGCGGGGGCGCATCGGCCACGAATTCCTCGGCGTGGTCGAACAGGTCGGGGCCGAGGTTGCCACCGTGACGGCCGGGGACCTGGTGATCGCCCCGTTCGTCATCTCCTGCGGCGTTTGCTCGCCGTGCCGCAGCGGGTGGCCGACGTCGTGCGTGCGCGGGACGGGCTGGGGCGGCCCCGACCGCGACGGGCAGCTCGTCGATGGCGGACAGGGCCAGTACGCGCGGGTTCCCATGGCCGATGGCACCCTGGTCGCCGCGCCCGTCCAACCGGACGACCCCCGGATCCCGGCGTTGCTCTCGTTGTCCGACGTGATGGGCACCGGACACCACGCGGCGCTGTCCGCCGGGGCCGGCCCGGGCGCCACCGTGGCGGTGGTCGGTGACGGCGCGGTCGGCCTGTGCGCGGTGCTGGCCGCCTCCCGGCTCGGGGCCGAGCGGGTGATCCTGCTGTCCACCCACGCCGACCGCGCCGACATCGGGGTCAGGTTCGGCGCGACCGACGTCGTGGCCGCCCGGGGTGATCAGGCGGTGGCCGCCGTCCGGGACTTGACCGAGGGCCAGGGCGCCGACGGCGCCTGCGAGTGCGTCGGCACGGCCGCCTCGTGGGACACCGCGCTCGCGCTCGTCCGACCGGGTGGGACGGTCGGCTGGGTGGGCGTGCCGCACGACGTCAAGGACGGGCTGCCGATCTGGAAGATGTTCGGCCGCAACGTCAACGTCCGCGGTGGCGTCGCCCCGGCCCACACCTACCTGCCGGACCTGCTGCCCGAGGTGCTGTCCGGGGCCCTCGACCCCGGGCCGATCTTCACCGACACCGTCCCCCTGGACGACATCGCGGCCGGCTACCGCGCGATGGACGAGCGGCGAGCGATCAAGGTGATGGTCCGACCGTGAAGGCGAAGTGAGGTAATTCGAGCAGTATTGCCCAGATTCGACCGAATCCGACCGGCGACGTCTCGGACGCCGACCATCGGCCCTCTGTATGTGAAGACCGTGACCCACCCCGACCCGAAGGCGGCGACGTGATGGTGCCCAGCATTCCCCCGATCCCCGAACTCCCCGACACCGACCCGATGGGACTCCCCCTGTTCGGCGCACCGGCGCCGACCACCGGCCGTTTCATCGTGGTGTTCGCCGATGGCGCCGACGCCAGAGCGATGCTGGCCACCACGGCGGGCCTGGGCAACGTCGCCGACTCGCGTGACTTCGCCGCGCAGGCCGTCGATTTCGGCCGGACCTCCGGGTCCGACGCGGTATGGTTCGACAATCTCGGGGTGGCAGTGGTCTCGGCCGAACCGTCCCAGCTCGGCGCGTTGCGCACCGCCGAGGCCGGTGACGGGGCCATCGTGTCCGTCTCTCCCGAACTCATCCACCATGTGCTGGCCGACCCGGGTTACGTCCAGGGCTATCGGGACGGGGTCAACGACCTGGCCGGTCGCCTCGGCGCCACGGACCACCCGGGTGACGAGGCCGCCGCTGCCCTGCCCAAGCCGCCGTTCGCCGACAACGCCCAGTTCACCTGGGGTCTGCAGGCCACCGGGGTGGCCACGTCGCCGCAGTCGGGGGCCGGGATCAAGGTTGCGGTGCTGGATACCGGCTTCGACGTCGGCCACCCGGACTTCGCGGGTCGGACGGTCACCACCCAGTCGTTCGTCGCCGGCGAGACGGTGCAGGACGGGCACGGCCACGGCACGCACTGCATCGGCACGTCGTGTGGATCGAAGTCGCCGGGCACCGGACCCCGTTACGGGGTGGCCCACGGCGCCGAGATCTTCGCCGGCAAGGTTCTCGGGGACAACGGCTCCGGCTCGGACGGCGGCATCATCGCCGGGATCAACTGGGCGATCGAGAACCAATGCCACATCGTCTCGATGTCGCTCGGCGCCGACGTGGCGTCCGTCCACCCCCCGTACACGGTGGTCGGCAAGCGGGCCCTGGACGCCGGCACGCTGATCGTCGCCGCGGCCGGCAACAACGCCGACCGGCGGGTGGGCAACTTCGGCTTCGTCGGCACCCCGGCGAACAGCCCGTTCATCATGGCCGTCGGCGCCCTCGAGCAGAAGCTGGAGATGGCGTTCTTCTCCGCCCGCACCCTGCCCGACGTTCGGGGCGGCCAGGTCGACATCGCCGCGCCCGGCTACCAGGTGTACTCGTCCTGGCCGATGCCCACCCGGTACAAGACCATCAGCGGCACCAGCATGGCAACCCCGCACGTCGCCGGGATCGCCGCGTTGTGGGCCGAGGTCACCGGCTACCGGGGCCGGGATCTGTGGGCCACCCTGGCGCAGGACTCGCAGCGCCTGCTCCAGCCGTCGGTCGACGTCGGCGGCGGGTTGGCGCTCGCCCCGCAATAGCCTCTCGGGTCGCGGATGACCGGTCGTCGCTTCGACAGAAGCGACGTCCGGGCATTCCGGCGTCGGGCCGGCACGTCCTACAGTGGAGCCATGACTCAAGTCACCGTGACCGTCGACGACACGCACCTGCGGTCGATCGGGACGGTGGCCCGCTCCCTGGAACAGACCGGCATGCGGGTGGACCGGGTGATGGCGGCGGTCGGTGTCATCACCGGCTCCGTCGACTCCGGCACCGAATCGACCCTGAGCCGGGTTCCCGGTGTCGCCTCGGTCGACCGCGACAGCACTTACCAACTTCCTGCGCCCGGCTCCGAGATCCAGTAGCCGACTTCCCCGGGCGGCACCTGCGGCGGACCCGACCCCCACCACCCGATCGCCGTCACGCACGACGACGCCCCGGCCCGGAATTCCCGGGCCGGGGCGTTGCCGTGGTGCCTATTCGGGTGCGCCGGGCGGCGCCTGCACGATCAGAACGAACGGTTCGCCGCGAGGGGGCGGGTCGATCAGTAGTCGGCCAGATCGTTGCCCATGTAGCAGAACGACTCGGCCTCGTGGTCGGAGTAGCTGTAGTACTGCTCGTAGGTGCTGATGTACTCGCCCGAGAAGTCGAAGTCGTCACCGTTCCACTGCGCGTACTGCACGTACACCATGTAGTAGCCGGGATCGAACGTCAGATCCGCCACGTTGAACGAGGCGGAGTAGTCGGCCTCCACCCACACCTCATCGGTGACCCACTGCTGCGTGGAGGTGTCCCACACCCAGATCTTGGCGTAGCTGCCGTTGTCGGCGTCCGACGTCGTGGTGAACACCAACGAATCCCCGCCGCACTCCACCGTGGTCCCGAACACGGTGCTGCCCGCGACGGTGTCGGCGTGCGCCGGGGCGGCGTTGCCGGCGACCGCGAAACCCAGGAACAGGGCGGCGGTGGCCACGATGATCCCGGCCAGGCGACGGACCAGGGTGCGGGCGAATCCGGTGGTGGTGGTGCTCATGGGTCCTCCTGGACGTGATCTGTGCTCGCGTTCTCGCTGACAGATCAAAGAATCGGCCCACCCGCTGAAGACCCACCGAAGAACGGCTGAAGGCCGACCAGCAGCTGCCTCGCAGCCGCCGAGTGGTCAGCCCAGATGACGACGTTCGTACCGGGCCCGGGCCGCGTCGTGGGCGCGGCGCAGCAAGGTCAGCACATCGGACCGGGTGGCCGGGCCGGGGTCGACCACCGCCAGCCAGCCGAGGGCACCGTAGGTCGGGTGCGCGGCGACGACGTCCGGCACGCCCGGGTCCGCGGCCGTCGCCGCAGGCGCGCGCGGATCCCGGCCGATCCGGGCCCGGACCTCGTCCTTCCCGGCGGCGATGTTCACCCGGAAGGCGCCGGGCCGGTCCAACCCGGCGGCCGGCTCGTCGGGGTAGTCCTTGGTGACGATCGTCGCGAATGGCTGACCGGTCGGCAGCACACCCGCCGGCGAGTAGTAGAAGAACCGGTCACCCCAGGCAAGCTCCGGTGACCCGTCACCCGGCCCCGGCCGCAGGGTCAGCACGCCGCCGAGCGATTCGATGAACTCGGTGATCTCGTCGATGGTCACACCCGGCAGCTTCGCACTGGACCGCCGTCGTCACAGCGACCGGGCCGCGCGCCAGCCGCATCCGTCGAAATCGACGGCACGAGCCGGCCGGCACACTCCCGGTCCCTGACGCCGACCGGACCGGCTCGCGACCGGGCTCCTCGCCCGGCCGCCCGGCCCGGGACGCCGTCGGCCGCCCGCTCCCCGACGACAAGGGCGCATTCTTCCCGGCGGCGGGGCAAAGGCGGTCCGCACGCCCCGCTGATGCGGGGCCGGCGGGACGATTGCCGTCCGCATCTCCGGATTATTCCGAATGCGCAGACCGGGCGATCCTGGCAGGCTGGGCATCCTGGTCGACAGGCGGCGAACAGGGGTGGAGCGTGAGCGTCGACTTCGCGGTGCGTGGACGACAGATCGAACAGGACGATCCAGGCGGCCTGCGGGACATCTACGGGGCCGAGATCGGTTACACCGGGCGTGGTCAGGTCCAGGTCGCGGGGGTCGACCGGTCGGCGAGCGTCCCGGTCACGCTGGACGGCGACGAGACCGACATCGTCGAGATCGAGGATGCCGACGGGATCGTCAGCTTCCATCGAGCGGGCAAGCTGGCCGACCAGGCGCGTGACACTTCCCGGAGCGTGGACGGCACGATCGACATCACCCCCTTCCTCGAGTCGACGACCCGAGGGCAAGGTGGCCGGCTCGGCGTCATTCGGCGGTTCGGCGTGACGCTTCCCCCGGGGGTCGGCCAGGACCGGGAAACCCTGGCGACCGCACTTCGGGAGGCCGGTCCCGACCTCGAATTCCTCGACCGCGGCGCCGGGATGATCGCCGGCCTGCTGCCCAAGCAGCTGTTCACCCCGGCCGCCCGGGAGGCCGCGCTCCGGCTCGCGGCGTGGATCGACGAACCCGCCCCGGATTCCGCCCCCGCGGACGAACGCCGACGCAAGGCCAAGGAGCGCGGCGTCTACCGCGTCGGATCCGACCTGCTGCTCGAACCCGTCAACCGGCTCGTCACGCCCCTGCGGGGCGACGACAGCAGGCCCTATCTCCTGCTGCTGCACGGAACCTTCTCGCACACCGAAGGCGCCTTCCAGCAGCTCCGCGACTCGAACGAGTGGGTCGAGATCGTGCGACGGTACCCGGACCGGATCCTTGCGCTGGAACATGCGACGTTGAGCCTGAGCCCGATCCGGAACGCGATCATGGCGGCCACCATGGTGCCCGAGGGATCCCGGCTGCACCTGGCGAGCCACTCCCGTGGCGGCCTGGTCGGCGACGCGCTCTGCTACGCCGCCCATCAGGACCCGGACCTGCGACGCTACCCGGCCGGTCATCCGGACCTGGCGTCCTGGGCGGAACTGCGGGAGATCGTGCGGCGGCGCGGCCTCACCGTCGAACGGTTCGCCCGGGTGGCCTGCCCGGCCCGCGGCACGACACTGATCTCCGACCGCCTGGACAAGGTCGCCACCGTCCTGTTCAACGTGTTCAACCTGGTCCCCGTCCTCCGGGAGACCGGGATCGCGGCCATCGTGCAGAAGTTTCTCGCCGTGTTCCTCGACCAGCGCACCGATCCGAGGGTGATTCCCGGCCTGGAGGCGCAGATTCCGGGCGCGCCGCTACTGCTCACCCTGATGTCGGCGCTGCCGGGGGCCGACAACGGGCTCGGCAACATCGCCGGAGATATCCAGGGCAGCGGGGTCGGCCGGCGGCTCGTGACCTGGGTTGCCGACCGGTTCTACGGGGAGGCCAACGATCTGGTCGTGCCCACCAGCTCGATGGACGGCGGCCTGGCCCGCACCACCAGCCGGCAGGCGGCGTTCCGGGGCAAGACGGTCGATCACACCCACTACTTCGCCAATCAGGACAGCCGGGAGTCGGTGCTCCGGTGGCTCTCCGGCGCTGCGCACGCGGAGATCAAGGGCTTCGAGATCGATCTGCCGCCTCAACGGATCCGGCGCAGCGCGTCGAAGCCGCCCGGTGGCGAGATCATCCTCGTGCCGGACGCCTTCGGATCGACACTTGAGAACGACGGGCAGACCGGCTGGCCGGTCGTCGAGCAGATGGTGCGCCAGGGCCTGCGGGAGTCGATCACCGGCGTCGGGCGGGCAGGGGCGCTGGTCGACGAGTACTCCCCGCTGACCGGGACACTCGGCGAGAGCTTCACGGTCTCCGGGTGGCCGTACGACCCACGACGGAGCCTCGCCGAGTCGGCCGCCGGCCTGCGGACGCAGATCCGTGACCGGCTGTCCGCCGGGTCCGTCCCGCACCTGGTTGCGCACGGGGCCGGCGCCCTGGTCACCCTGGCCGCGTTGGCTCGTGGACCCGGACCGGACGACGTGGCGGAACGCTGGCGGGCGGCTGGAGGGCGGGCCGTGCTGCTCGGGCCGCCGCTGGACGGCAGCTGGCTGATCGCCGCCCGGCTGGCCGGGCGCGACGAGTTGTCCACCTCGTTGGCGCTGCTCGACGGCGCGGCGACACCGGCGGACGTCGGCGCCTGGTTCACGAGCTGGCAGTTGCTCGATTCGCTGCGGCCGGACGGCGCCGGTCCGACGATCCGCCGGGAGATCATGCCGCGCAACTGGTCGGGGATCTCGGCCGTCTTCGGCTCGGCGGCCTCGACGGTGTCCGGTCGCGACGACGGGCAGTTCCTCGCCGACACCGGCGGGGACGGTTTCAACCCCGACACGGGCGGGGTTGTCGGCCCCAGATGCTGGCACGCCCCGCTGGCGCATGCGGACCTGGTCGCTGACGACGACGTCGCCGCGGCAGTGCTCGACCTGCTCGGCGGGCGCGCCCCCACCCGCCTGCTGACCACCGCGCCGACCGCCCCGACCGCCCCGACCGCCCTCCCGGACCTGCGCGGGAAGCTGCTGATACCGACCACCCGCAGCCTGGTCCGGGCGGCGTGGGGTGGTGGCCGGCGGGCCGGCGGACCCGTCAGCACGCTGCGGGTCCGCGTCGTGCACGGCGACCTCAAGACGTTGCGCGGTACGACCATCGTCGGGCACCAGGAGGCGACACCCATCGGCGGGGCCGAGCGGGCCGCCGACGACTACCTGGACGGAGCGCTGGACCGGCGGCTGGCCTGGGGCCAGTACCCGGGTCGGCTCGGCACGTCCGAGGTCTTCCTCACGGGCGACCGCGGTGTCGTCGTGGTCGGCCTGGGCGATGCCGGCGACCTGAATCCGAAGGAACTGACCGCCGGAATCACCAGCGCCGTCATCAAGCTTGCCGCCGAGAAGGTGGACGGCACCGTCCGCGGACAGCCGGTCGAGCCGCTGTCGGTCTCCTCGGTACTCCTTGGCGCGACGCAGATCCCACCGATGCCGGTGGAGAACTCGGTGACCGCGATCGTGCAGGGCGTGCGGCAGGCCAACCGCCGGCTGCGCGACCACGGATCGCCGATCCTGGTCGAGGAGCTCGGCATCGTCGAGCTGTACGAGGAACGGGCGATCAGCGCGGTGCGGGCGGCCGCACGACTGGTCGATCCCGACCAGGACGAGCACGACGACCGGCTGGTGGTCGAGCGACGGCTGATCGACGGCAATCAGGGCCGCGCCGGACTACCCCCGCCGGACTACTACGACTCCGATCTGTGGCGGACGATTCGGATCGTCACGGCCGGAGGCAGCACCACACCCGACACCGCCGACGAACTGTCCGAGCTGTCGTTCACCAGCGTCGGCCGCACCGCGCGGGCCGAGCAGCAGGTCAACCGCGGGCAACGGAAGCTGATCGACGCCGTGGTGGCCGAGGCGGTCCGCAACCATGCGCCCGATCCGCAGATCCTCAACACCCTGTACGAGCTGCTCGTGCCGAACTCGTTGAAGTTCCAGGGCTACGGCAGCGAGAACCTGATGCTGCTGGTCGACCGGCAGTCCGGCGCCATCCCGCTGGAGATGCTGGCCACCCGGACCGGCAACGAGCAGGTCCAGCCCTTGGCCGTCGACGTGGGGGTGGTGCGCCGCCTGGAAACGTCGTCCTACACCGAGCTGAGCCGGCGGGCGTCGGGGCACGCGGCGCTGGTGATCGGCGATCCGTCCGGTACCGGCCTGAACCGGTTGCCGGCCGCCCGCGCGGAGGCTCTGGCCGTCGCCCAGGTCCTCGACCGGCTGGGCTACGAGGTGATCGCGGTGATTCCCTCCGCCGACGATCCCGAGCCGCACGTCGTCCAGATCCTCAATGCCCTGTACCGGCGCGACTACCGGGTCGTGCACATCTCCGGCCACGGCCACTACGACGCCGACCCGACCCGGAGCGGGGTGGTGATCGGTCCGGACACGTACCTGGGGGCGCTCGAGATCGCACAGATGCGCGCCACACCGGATCTGGTCTTCCTCAACTGCTGCCACCTGGGCGCCCTCGGCGAGGGGGACCGCGGTGATCCGCCGGCCCCCGGCGGTGCACCCTTCCGACCGAACCGGCTGGCCTCCAGCATCTCCCAGCAACTCATCGAGAACGGCGTCCAGGCGGTGGTCGCCGCCGGTTGGGCGGTCGACGACGACGCCGCAAGGACGTTCGCCGAGGAGTTCTACGTCCGTCTCGATGACGGCGCCGATCTCGGTCGCGCCTCGCTGAAGGCGCGCCAGTTGATCCATCGCCGTTTCGGCCGCCGCACCAACACCTGGGGCGCCTATCAGGTGTGGGGCCAACCGGCGTGGCGGTTGTCGACGGCGGCCGCGAAGCGGGCGGACGCGACCCCTCCGGTGGCCCGGCGCGAACTTCGGGACCGGCTGAGCGGGCTGCTGTACGAGGCGTCGCAGGCCACCTCGGACACCCGGATCGCCGAGGTGGCCGGCGTCGTGGAGCAATTGATCGCCCAGGTGCCCGAGGAGTGGCTCGTCGGCAGTGGCCGGATCCTGGTCGGCGACATCTGGGCCCAGCTCGCCGAGTACGCCAAGGCCGAGCGTTCCTACGAACGGGTGCGGACCGACTGGTCCGCGGAGGGATCGCTCAAGGCGCTGGAGCAACTGGCCAACGTCCGCGCCAAGTGGGCCGTGCAGATGGTCCGGAACGGCGAAGTTCGAGCAGACGCACTGTCGACGATGGACAGGGCGCTCGACGCGGCGGACCTGCTCCTCCAGGTGGGACGCACCCCCGAGCGGTTGGCGATTCGGGCCAGCACACTGCGCCGGCGGGCATTGTGCCTTGCGCCGGAGGACCCCGACGCGGTCACCGATGCGCTGGTGCGGGCGGGTAACGACTACCGGGAGGCCGCCGGGATGTACGTCGACCGGACCGACGACCCGGGGTACCGCTACCCGGCGGTCAACGCCGAGCTGCTGGGTTGGTTGGTGCACGAGCGCGACCCGCGCCTGGTGTTCGACGCGGATCGGGCTGACCGGGTCGTCGGGGCGGCGGTCAGCACGGCCAGCCGGGAAACGTCATCCAACTTCTGGTCCCGGGTGGCCGACGCCGACGCCCGATTCGCCCGGGCGCTGATCGGCGGCACCTTCGAAGCGGACCGGGACGCCATCGAGGGCGCCTACCGCGAGGCATTCACGCGGTCCAGCCGGCGTGAACGGGTGACCGTCGTCGAGCACCTGGACCTCGTCGGTGAGATGGTGCCCGACGTGACCATCAGAACCGACCTTGTCGACGTGCGTGCGCGTCTTGACAGTTGGACACCGGACGACTGATTCTCACGCGATCACGCCCAGAACGCATCACTCTCGGCCGGCTTCGCATCCACCATCCACATCTGGGCAATCCGGCCGCCGGCCACTCGCAGCAGGTGCCCGGCGAAGTTGTGCAGAGCAGTGCCCGCCCGGTGCGCCCGGACCTCCACCATCACCAGCACCCGGTCCGGCGGCACCGGCACCGGCCGCTGGGTCAGCGTCACCGAGTAGTCGACGGCGGGCAGGTTCATCGCCTCCACGGCCCCGACGTAGGCGTCGGCACCGATCAACTCGACCGGCCCGCCGTCCGGGCCGGTGATCAACGCGACCAGGTCGTCGGCCAGGCAGGCGCGCAGCGCCGTCAGGTCGCCGTGGTTGAACGCGTCCAGAAACGCGTCGACGACGGCGACGTTCTCGGCGGTGCCGGTCACGGAATGAGGACGAGCTTCCCGGTCGTCTTCCGGGCGGCCAGATCCTCCTGCGCCTGCGCCGCCTGCGCGAGCGGGTACCGCCCGCCGATGCGCACGTCCAACCGGCCGTCGGCGATCCAACCGAAGACGTCCGCCGCTCGGCCGACCATCTCGGCATGGTCGGCGACGAAGTCGTAGACCTTCGGCCGGGTCAGGGTGAGCGAGCCGCGCTGGTTGAGCCGCTGGATGTCGAACGGCGGCACCTGCCCGCTGGCCCCGCCGAACAGCACCATCATTCCGCGCCGGCGGATCGACTCCAGTGACCCGTCGAAGGTGGCCGCGCCGACCCCGTCGTAGACGACGTTGACGCCCGCACCGTCGGTGAAAGCTCTTGCCTGGGAGGGGAAATCATCGTAGCCGATGACGACCTCGTCGGCTCCCGCACTGCGGGACAGGGCCGCCTTGGCCGGGGTCGACACCGTGGTGATGACCCGCGCTCCCTTGATCTTGGCGATCTGGGTGAGCAGCAGGCCGACCCCGCCGGCGCCGGCGTGGATCAACACGGCATCGCCCGGATTGATCCGGTAGACGTCGGTCGCCAGCGCATGCGCGGTCAGCCCCTGCAACGCCACCGCCGCCGCCTGCTCGTCCGAGACGTCGGCCGGGACCAGGATGAACTTGTCCGGCGAATCGACGGCGACCTGCGCGTAGGAGCCGAAGACGTCCAGCCAGGCCACCCGGTCGCCGATCTGGAAGGCGGACACCCCCTCGCCGACCGCGATCACCCGCCCGGCACCCTCCAACCCGAGCACCCTGGGCAACGGCAAGGGGTAGACACCCTGCCGGTGATAGATGTCGATGAAGTTCACCCCGGCGGCGGCGACCTGCACCGCGAGCTGGCCCGGCCCGGCCTCCGGCGCGTCGACCTCGGTGAACCGCAATACCTCCGGTCCGCCGTTCTCCGTGATCTGGATGGCGTTGATCAGTCCCTCGCCCATGCCGTTCAACCCTTCTGCCCGGCGCCCGGATCGGGCGCAGTTGTGCTGTCGGTGTTCTCGCCACTGCGGTTCTCGCCACCGCGGTTCTCGGCACCGCGGTTCTCGCCACCGCGGTTCTCGGCACTGCGACCACGGATGCTGCGGCGTAGCTTGGGCACCCGGTCGGCCAGCACACCTTCGGCGCCGTAACCGGTCGGGTGGTAGTAGTCCCGGCCGACCAGCTCGTCCGGCGGGTACTGCTGCGCCACCACGGCACCGGGCCGGCCGTGCGGATAGACGTACCGCTGGGCATGACCCAGCCGCTGCGCCCCCGGGTAGTGCCCGTCCCGCAGCGCCGGCGGGACGGAACCGGCGCGACCCTCACGGACGTCGGCCATCGCCGCGTCGATCGCGGCGATCACCGCGTTCGACTTCGGTGCCGTCGCCAGGTGAATCGTGGCCTGGGCCAACGCGATCCGGGCCTCGGGCAGCCCGACGAGCTGCACGACCTGGGCCGCCGCGACCGCCGCGGGCAGGGCCGTCGGGTCGGCCATGCCCACATCCTCGGAGGCGTGGATCATCAACCGGCGGGCGATGAACCGCGGATCCTCCCCCGCCTCGATCATCCGGGCCAGGTAGTGCAGCGCCGCGTCGACGTCACTCCCGCGGATCGACTTGATGAACGCGCTGGTGACGTCGTAGTGCTGATCACCGGACCGGTCGTACCGCACGGCGGCCCGGTTGACCGCCCGTTCCACCGCTGCCAGGCCGATCTCCCGGTCGCTGCCGTCGGCCGACTCGGTGTCGCTCGCCCCTTGGTCGTCCAGCTCGCGGACCGACTCGGCGGCCGCCTCCAGCGCGGTCAGCGCCCGCCGGGCGTCCCCGCCGGCCAGCGCGACCAGATGCGCCGTCGCCTCGTCGGTCACGGTGAACGCGCCGCCCAGGCCCCGCTCGTCGGCGACCGCGCGCCCGATCAGCTCGCCGACCTCGGCGTCGGTCAGCGGCTGCAGTTGCAGGATCAGCGACCGGGACAGCAGCGGCGAAACCACTGAGAAGAAAGGGTTCTCGGTGGTTGCGGCGACCAGCACGATGGTGCGGTCCTCGACGGCGGCCAGCAATGAATCCTGCTGCGTGCGGGAGAACCGGTGCACCTCGTCGATGAACAGCACCGTCTGTTCGCCGGTCGACCGGAGCCGCGCCGTGGCCTCCGAGATCACCGCGCGGACCTCCTTCACCCCGGCGGAAACCGCGGACAGCTGGGCGAAGTAGCGGCCGGTGGAACCGGCCACCAGGGTGGCCAGCGTGGTCTTGCCGGTTCCGGGCGGCCCGTACAGCAGCATGGACGACGGGGCCCCGCCCTGCACGAGCCGGCGCAGCGGCGCGCCCGGACCCAGCAGATGCTGCTGGCCGACCACCTCGTCCAGTGTTCTGGGCCGCATCCGGGCGGCCAGCGGGGCGTGCGGATCGACCGGCCGGTCCGGCCGCCCTGCTGGGCGGTCGACCGGGTGGGCGCCCTCCGGTCCGGCGGTTCGGCCCGGTTGCCCACCGACCGCGAACAGACCCGGATCGTCCACACTCACCCGGGCGACGCTACCGGTCCCGCCCGCCGGAGACGAACGGGCGGGCGATGTGCCCGAAAGGGCAGCCAGGACTGCCCGCCGGTGAGGGTTCCGGGATGGCAGAGTCGCCGGCATGGGCCCGATGCACGGGACGGCGGAGACTCCGGCGGCCACCGAGGCCGCTCGGCCGCGGCCCGGTCCGACCGTCCGCCTCGGGGTGGCCGGCGCTCCCGACCGCACCGCGGCCGGGCCCGACCGGGGCTCGCGGGCGCTCTGGGCGGGCACGGTGCAACGCACCGCCGGCAACCAGGCGCTGAGCCGGCTGATGGTCCAGCGCCAGAGCCGACCGGCACCCGCCGATCCGGCGCCTCCGCCCGGGACGCCCGCCGCCGACCGGAAGCCGGAGGATCTGACCGGGACCCCGTTCGAATCGCTCGATCCGACGCTCAAGACCAAGCTGGCCGACAAGAGCGTCTACGACTGGAAGGGCAAACCCACCCTGGCCGAGGCGCTCAACGAGGAGTCCAATGCCAACCTCGCGGCCATCGCCCGGGTGGCAGCCATGATCACGGCGTCCGCGGCGTTCCTCTGGAAGTACGTGTCCGCGATCAACGGCGCCTGGGTGACCGACAATTTCGGGGTCGGGTTCAGTTGGAACGACCCGGGCTCGCTCACCGCGGACCTCGTCGGCAGCGGCAACTTCTGCCGGGACAACCCGGTGACGGCGCGCTGGTACCACGGATCGCCCAACGCCTTTCGGCAGATCCCGGGTTCGCCGGGCAGCCCCAGCCTGCACGTGATCACCGGCGGTCACACCGACGTGCACATCGACCTGCACCAGCCGATCGAGGGCAAGGAGACCGGCTGGTTCGCCGGCCAGTGCAACCTGGACCTCGGCGCCTGGTGGGATCACGCGGGCGACGTGGTCAGCGGCGGCGGCGCGACCGGCACGGCCGTCGGCCGCTTCGGCGTCGCCCGCGGCAACCTGACCGACCTGCGGTCCGGCGCCGTCGAGGACGAGACCCGGCAGCTGGACGTCGCGAAGGGCAAGCTCGATTCGATCATGTACGTGGTGCAGAAGTATGCGGCGATGGGCGCGATGGTCGGCAACGAGTTCGAGGGCGACCGGCAGATGCTGGCCGACAAGGCCACGATGAAAACGCTCGAGGAGGCCGAGGGCATCCTTGTCCAGGTCCGGACCGACCGCACCGCCCGGCGGCAGCGTGAGAACCGCGAGGCGGATCCGTACCGCTTCGGACCGAAGTACTGATCGCCCGGCCCGCGTCGTCGTCACCCGCCCGGCCGGGACGGGTGACGACGCGAACGGATCAGGCGCCGACGGCCGCGTTCACCTCGGCCGGCGTGTTCTCCGCGGCCACGAGCTTGTGCACCAGCCGCATCTTGTCCAGCACGGCCGGCGGCAGGACGAACGGGTACAGATCCTTGTGCCCCATCGACCGGTTGATCATGTTCAGCGACCAGGCCAGCGGGAGCCACAGCGCGATGATCCGGTCGAAGCCCACGTCACCCGGCAGCGCATGGGTGGCCGCCGCCCCGGCCGGCGCGAAGCCGAACGCGGCCGCGGTGTCGATGGTGTCCCGGATGTGCAGGTAGTGGGCGAACGTCTCGGCCCAGTCCTCGGCCGGGTGCATGGTCGCGTAGGAAGAGACGTAGGTCTCCTCCCAGCCCTCCGGTGCGCCCTGCGAGTAGTGCCGGTCCAGCGCCTCCTGGTAGTCCAGATCCGGGTCGCCGAACAGCGATTCGAACTCCTGCCGGGCGGGTCCGGTCTCGGCCAGCACGAAGAAGAAGTAGTGGCCGGTCTCGTGCCGGAAGTGGCCGAGCAGCGTCCGGTAGGGCTCGTCCATGGAGATCCGCAACTGCTCGCGGTGCACGTCGTCGCCCTCGGCCAGGTCCAGCGTGATGACGCCGGAGTCGTGCCCGGTGATGACGTTCTCGTGCTGGCTGGACAGCAGGTCGAAGGTCAGCCCCTTCTCCGGGTCGGCCTCCCGGTCGTTGATCGGCAGGCTGAGCTCCACCAGTTCCACGACCAGTCGCCGCTTGGCCGCCTCGGCCTCGGCGAAGGCGGGCAGCGCCGGGTCCCCGTCGGCGGGCCGGGTCCGGGTCAGCGAACACGAGCGGCACAGCGGCTCACCGTCCACCGGAACCAGCCAGTTGCACGCGGCGACGTGCAGGTTCGCGCACATCTTCCGGGCCGGCCCGGTGGTGGTCACCCCGTCGGGCCCGAGGGTCGCGAAGTCTCGGGCGGCCAGGTCGAAGCCGAGGGAATTGCCGCAGTTCAGGCACACCGAGTTCTCGAAGGCCAGTTGTTGGCCGCAGTGCGGGCAGGCGAAATCGCGCATGGGTGGTTCTCCAGGTTGTCCGGGTCGGTCGCGGTACTGTCCCCACGCTGGGACTCGCGGCATGACGGGCAGCCTCACTGTAGTGGGCTGCCATCCTCCGGGTACCCCCGCGCAGACATCTCAAACCCGGCAATCCGACTACGGCGGTCAGGCCGCCGGGGCCCGGAGTTGACGCAAGATCTCCTCCAGGAACTCGGCGGCGCCGTCCTCGTCGTGCCGGCCGATCACGGCCCGGGCCGCCGACCGAGCCTCCGGTCGGGCGTTACCCATGGCGACCGGCATCCCGATCCGATGCATCCAGATCGCGTCGTTGCCGCCGTCGCCGGCCCCGGCGGCCAACGCCGGGTCGACGCCCCACCGGTCGAACAGGAACTCGATCGCCGCCCATTTGCTGGCGTCGGGCCCGGACAGCTCCCAGAACTGGTCCATCGAGCGCGTCGCCCGGGGGACGAGCCGAGCCATTGCGGGGGCAACCGCGTCCAGCTCGTCCCGGGTGCCGAAGATCATCGTCTTGACGACGGTGTCCGGCTCGATCCGGTCCGGCGTCCCCAACGAGACCTCGGAATCGTTGATGACGGCCATCGCATCGGCCAGCGCCTCGTCGGTCGCGTAGATGTGCCCGGCCGTCCACCAGGTCAGCGGCCGGCCGGTGATCCGGTGCACCTCGATCATGGCGGCCATGTCGGACTCGGGGACGGTGCGCACCCAGATGTCGTCCCCGGTCGCCGGGTCGGTGATGACCGCCCCGTTGCAGCTGATCTGCGCGCTCCGCAGGCCGGCCGCCCGGGCGATGTCGCGGACGTTCGACCGGGTCCGCCCGGTGGCCAGCACGACCGGCACCCCGGCCTCGTCGAGCGCGCCCATCGCCCGCGACGTGCGTGCGGAGACCCGATGATCGGCGCCGGCGATGGTGCCGTCGACGTCCAGGACGACGGCCGTGGTGCGGGACAGGTCCAGCGGTGACGCCATGTGTGTTCCTCTCTCACACGCCGACAGCGTGCCTGCCGCTGGGCAGCCACGCTGTCGGACGGTGGTGCGGGTCGATCAGGCGAGCACGCCGCCCAGCGCCAGCACCACCAGGGTGGCCGGCCAGATGGCGGTCGCCGGCGGATCGATGTGGGTGTTGCCGTGGTCGTGGAAGAGCCGGGCGCCGACCTCGGCGAACCAGGCCGACATCATGCCGAACAGTGCGCCGATGATCAGGGCCGCCACGTAGTTGCCGCCCACGATCGGCAGGAAGGTGATCGCGCCGAGGGCGGCGATGATCGTGATGTGGTGGGTCACCGGGAAGCTCAGGCCCAGGCTGAGGAACAGCAGTGATGCCGCCGACAGGCCGAAGGTCAGGTACAGGGTCGGCCCCAGGGTGTCCGGGTACAGCTCGTGCAGCTTGAGAGCGGTGCCGGCGGCGAACAGCCCCGCACCCAGGCCGAGAATGCTGTTGGGAATGAACTTCTCATGGTAGCGCACCCAGGCGGTCTCGTCCTTGGGCGCGAACCGGCCCCAACCCGCACCTTCCGGCAGGTTGCCGAAGATGCTGGACCGGCCGAAGGCGAGCCGCACGATCAGCGCGGAGATGAACACGGTGAACGCCACGGTATCGGTGTGCGTGCCGAACCACGGGATCTTTGCCACGCCAAGCTGAACCAGGTACCCGCCGGCGCCGAACAGCGCGCCGACGATGAGCACGTCGGGCTTCTCGATCGAGATGAGCGGGACGGCGATGTCCTTGCCACCGACGTCCTTGGTGCGACGAGCGGCGTAGGCGGCCGCCGCGACGCCGCCGGCGAACGCGACGTGCGGACCGAAGACCGGGCCGAAGGCGACGGTGTTCAGGAAGTCCGCGGAGCCCCCGGAGAGGAGGATGCCGGTGCCGGCGATGACCATGAAGCCGGTGAAGATGAAGGAGTGCAGGGCGCCGATCGCGGCGGCGAAGAACCCGCCGCCGAGGGCCAGCAACAGGGAAACGACATCGAACATGGGTGGCCTTCCGTACTCGTACCACGTTGTCGGGACGGAACTTTGCCCCGTCGCTGTCGATCAGGGCGCTTCGGGAACAGTACAGGTACATACAAGTCTGTACAAGACTTGACCGGGTCGGATTCGGACGGCACCGGCCCGCCGATGGACGTCCCGCCGGCCCACCCCTTCCGGGGCCGTAGCCCGGTGCCGTCCTCGTCGTGGGACGGCACAGCGGCCGCCTCGGGCCGGACCGATGCCGGGATCTCCGGCCCGCATCCGGGTCCTGATCATGGCCCTCCGACGCACCCCGGGCAAGCCCGGCGCAACCCTGGTGCAACGTTTCGACGCCGCCCGCCCTCGCTCCGAAAAGCTTCCCCGAGAGACCATTTCGCATCGATGCCGGTCGGATTCACCGGACTGGGACGTACAAGTCCGTACACGTCTTGACCTCTCCGAACGACCGATCTACGTTGGTCTCACTCCCCTATGGAACGCGGCCACCGGAGTACCCGGACCCGCCGATCACAGTTGCTCGACAGAGAGGGAACCACGTGAGCAGGTACATCCTGGGCATCGACGAGGGCACCACCGGTGCCCGCGCATTCGTGATCAACGAGGAGTGCGAGGTGCTCGGCGTCGCCTCCGCGGAGCTCACCCAGCACTACCCTCGGCCCGGCTGGATCGAGCACGATCCGATGGAGATTCTCTCCATCCAGATGGAGGTCATCCGGGCTGCGCTGCGCAAGGCGGGCCTGCAGCCCTCCGACCTGTCTGCCGCCGGCCTGACCAACCAGCGCGAGACCGGCATCGTCTGGGAGAAGGACACCGGCCGGCCGATCCACAACGCCATCGTCTGGGCCTCCCGGCAGACCACCCCCGTCGTGGAGAAGTGGGTCGAGCAGGGTTTCGGCGAAATGATCCAGGAACGCACCGGGCTCATCCCGGATGCCTACTACACCGCTTCCAAGATCCGCTTCATCCTGGATGCCGTCCCCGGCGCGCAGGAGCGGGCCGAGAACGGCGAGCTGCTGGCGGGAACCGTTGACACCTGGCTGATCTGGAACCTCACCGGGCGCAAGGCGTTCGTCACCGATTACTCGAACGCCTCCCGCACCATGATGTTCAACCTGGAGACGCTCAAGTGGGACGCCGACCTGCTGGCGGCCTACAACATCCCGGTCGGCATGCTGGCCGAGATCGTGCCGTCCGACACCGTCGTCGGTGACCTGAGCGCGACGTTCGGCGCCGAGGTGCCGATCGCGGCCAACATGGGCGACCAGCAGGCCGGCCTGTTCGGCCAGGCCGCATACTCCCCCGGTCAGAGCAAGATGACCTACGGCACCGCGGGCGTGCTGAACATCAACTGCGGCACCACGCCCCAGCGCGTCGCCGGGTTGACCCCGAGCATGGCCTGGGGGGTGGAGGGCACACACGCCTACGAGATCGAGGGCGTGCTGTTCGCCATGGGCAAGACCATGCAGTGGCTGCGGGACGACATGAAGCTGATCCACGCCGCGCCGGACTCCGAGTGGTACGCCGGCCAGGTGCCCAGTACCAATGGCGTCTACCTGGTGCCGGCCTTCACCGGCCTGTCCGCGCCGGACTGGGATCCCTACGCGCGGGCCGCCATCATCGGCATCAGCAATGCCACCACCCGGCTGCACATCATCCGGGCCGCGGTGGAGTCGATGGTGTTCCAGACCCGGGACGTGGTCGACGCCGCTCTGTCGGGGGGCGGCGGCACCATCACGATCCCGGAGCTGCGGGTCGACGGCGGCGCGGTGAAGAACAATTTCCTGTGCCAGCTGCAGGCCGACGTCCTGGGCATCCCGGTCCTGCGGCCGGTCATCTCGGAGGCCACCGTCTTCGGTGCGATGCTGATGGCCGGCCTGGCCACCGGCATCTACTCGAGCCTGGACGAGGTCGCCGGCAAGTGGAAGCTGGACCGCCGGTTCGAGCCGAGCATGAGCCGCGACCAGGCCGACTCGATGTACGCCGGCTGGCGGGAGGCCCGTGACCTGACCCGCGGCTGGGCCAAGAAGGTCAACACCGACTGACGGACGGCCGTCGGCACGCCGGCGTGCCCGCACCACGGGCAGCCTTGCCTCCGCACGCCGGTTCGCTGATCAAAGCCGCGCCGCCGGCGGACATTCGTCCCATTCGGCGCGGCTTTGATCAGCGCAGCGAGGGCCCGCGAACGCAGCGGGGCCGGCGGACGACAACAGGGCCGGGACGACGGGTGTCGTCCCGGCCCTTGTCGGGACGTGGGCGGTCAGCCCGCGGTGGCGTCCTGCGGGAGCCGCCGGGCGACGCCGCCGAGCAACCTGGTCCGCACGTAGTCACGATGCGCCCGGACCTGCGCGTCGACCTCCGACGACGACCAGCCCAACAGCGGCGCCGCGACCTGCGCAACCGCCCGGTCGATGTCCAGGCCGAGGGCCGGGTACAGGCCGACCATCGTGCGGCGGTGCAGGATGTCGGCCAGTCGGACCGCCCCCTCGACCTGCACGGCCATGGTCACCTCGGCCACCAACACGGCGCCTTCGCCGGTCCCGATCAGCCGGGCCTGCCCGGCGTCCTGACCGATCAGCGCGAGCAGGTCGGCGCACCGGGCCCCGTACACGGCCAGCAGCCGGTCCACCACCGGCTGGGGGAACGGCAGCCGGCCGCGGAGCCGCCGCGCGGTCGCGGGCCAGTCCTCGACCCCGCCCGGCAGCGGGGTGTGCGCGGTCCGCGACGCCGGCAGCGTTCGGCCGAGCATTCCGGCGGCCTTGTCCACCGTCTCGGTGCCCAGGCTCAGGTGCGGGGTGAGCTTGCCGCCGACCACGCTGATCAGGTTCGCGATGGTGTCGTGGGTCAGGATCAGGTGGCTGCGCGGGATGTTGCCACTCTTGACCCCGGGCCGGTAGGGCAGCGGCCGCACGCCCGCGTAGCTGAACAGCACGGAGGCCGTCGTCAAACCGGCCTCGGGGATCAGATTGTTGGTTTCGGCCAGCAGGTAGTCGATCTCGGCCTCGTTGCCGGCAATGGCGTCCAGGTCGCCGTCGAACCGGTCGTCGGTGGTGCCGATGAGGTAGCGGCCGTTCCACGGGATCACCAGCACGGCGCGGTTGTCCGACCGGGCCTCGTAGTAGATGGCCACGTCCGGCGCCCCCGGGAACGGGTCGACGACGATGTGCGTGCCCTTGGTGCCGCCGATCATCCGGTCCAGCCCCAGCCCGGCGTCGGCCTGGTCCACCCAGGGCCCCGCCGCGTTCACCACGACCCGGGCGCGCACCGGGTGGTCGGTGCCGGTCAGCTCGTCGTGCACGGTCAGCCCGACCGCGCGGCCACCGTCGACCGTGATGGACGCGGTCGCATAGGTCAGCACCGCCGCGCCGGCGGCCGCGGCGGACATCAGGGTCTCCAGCACCAGCCGTTCGGCGAACACGACCTGGCCGTCGTAGTAGCGCAGGCCGGCGGACAGCCCGTCCGGATTCAGCGAACCCAGCTCGACGGCCACGGCCTTGCGGCCCAGCGCGCGGTGCCGGGGCACCGACTTGCGCAGCGACAATGCGTCGTAGAGCACCATGCCGGCGCGGAACATCCAGCCGGGCTTGTGGTTGTGCCGGTAGACCGGCACCACGAACGGCAGCGGGGTGACCAGGTGCGGCGCGATGTGCAGCAGCCGCTCGCGGTCGTGCAGCGACTCATGCACCAGCCGCAGTTCCCCGTGCTCGAGATAGCGCAGGCCGCCGTGGATCAGCCGGCTGGACCAGGACGACGTGCCCGACCCGGCGTCCGCCTTGTCGACCACCAGCACGGACAGGCCGCGGGTGGCCGCGTCCCGCGCGATGGCCGCGCCGTTGATACCGGCACCCACGATCGCCAGGTCGAATTCGGTGCCGGCCAGGGTGGTGGGGGAAACCCGGGCGAGTTCATTCATCGGTCAGGCCCTTCCAGGCAGACTGGGGCGAACGGGAATCGGTCGCACGGTGCGCGCCGTCGACCAGCGTACCGGTTGCTTGTATGTACAAGATAGAACAAGATGGTACGACCCACGTCGAGTTGAGCGCCACGGAGGATTCGCCCATGCTGCCAGCCACCCTGGTCGGCTGTAGCTCCAAGAGCTACTTCACCGCCGCGCAGGCCCGGGCGTGGGGCCCGCGCGTGCTCGACGGGGTCGCCGAAGCCCCGCAGGGGGCCACCGGCCTGTTCTGCTGCCCGTCCTTCCCGCTGATCCCCACCCTGCTCGAGACGCTCGGCGCGGGTGGCGGTCTGGTCGGCGCCCAGGACGTCTCGCCGTACCCGCCGGGCCCCTTCACCGGTGAGGTCAGCGCGCAGCTGCTGGCCGAGCTGGGCTGCCGGTTCGTGATGGCCGGCCATCCCGAGCGGCGCCGGCTGTTCGGCGAGGACGACGACACCGTGCACCGCAAGGTACTGGCCACCGCCGAGGCCGGCCTGGCCCCGATCATCGTGGTCGGCGAGGACGTCGAGGGCAGTTCGGCGGCGGGCGCGGTCGGCGCCCAGCTCGACCGATGGCTCGACGGGTTCCCGGCCGGCGCCGAGATCCTCGTCGCCTACGAGCCGGCCTGGGCGATCGGCCGGCCGCAGCCGGCGCCGCCGGCCCACGTCGCCGAAGCCATCGCGACCGTCCGGGAGCTGATCGCCCAGCGGGACGTGCAGGCCCGGGTCGTCTACGGCGGCAGCGCCCAGCCCGGCACCTTCGGTGATGTCGCGGAGGCGGCCGGCGAGAATACCGAGGGCGTGCCGGACGGCCTGTTCATGGCCCGGTTCGGCGTGAACGTGGACAATTTCCTGGCCATCGTCGGCGAGGTCCGCGCCGTCGCGGACAGAATTGGCCGCTAGGTTGACTATACAAGTCCATACATGTCCGTTACCATGAGCTGACCGGCAGTTCACGGACGCCCGACCCCGTCGACCGTGTTCGACCACCACGATCGAATGACTCAGTTGCCAGCTGGACGGCCCCATCACCGTCCACCGGTCCGGAAGGATTGACATGACCATCGCCAAGACCGTCGACCTCGTCGTCGCCGCCAAGAGGGCCGGGTATGCGGTCGCCGCGGTCAACATCGTTGACGACCTGTCGATGCGCGCCATCATCGCCGCCGCCGAGCAGGCCCAGTCCCCGATCATCCTGCAGACCTCGGTCAAGACCGTGAAAAGCATGGGTGCCGAGATCATCTCGGGGATCTACCAGCACGCGGCGGGCAATGCGTCGGTGCCGGTCGCGCTGCATCTGGATCACTGCCCGGACCGGTCCGTGATCACCGAGGTGATCCGGCACGGCTGGACCTCGGTGCTGTTCGACGCCTCGGACCGCCCGCTGCAGCAGGCCTGGGACGAGACCCGCGAGGTCGTCGCCGAATGTCACGCCGCCGGCATCGGCGTGGAGAGCGAGATCGAGAACATCGTGGGCGTCGAGGACGGCGTCGGCTCGGACGAGGCCACCCACTCCTACAGCAACGCCAAGATCGTCGAGGTCGCCGACGACACCGGCACCGACCTGCTGGCTCCCGCCCTGGGCACGGCGCACGGCCTGTACAAGGCCTCCCCCGTCCTGCAATACGACCGGGTGGCCGAGATCGGCCGGCTGACCGACAAGCCGGTCGTGCTGCACGGCGGCACCGGCCTGTCCCCCGAGGACTTCCAGCGGTTCATCGACAACGGAGTCGCGAAGATCAACATCTCCACCACCATCAAACTGGCCTACATGCACGCCGCCCGCGACCACATCGCCAAGGCCGAGCAGACCGGCAAGTGGGAGCCCGTCAAGATGTTCGACGACATCAACGCGGCCGTGCAGGCCACCGTCATCGAGCACATCGGCGAGTTCGGCAGCAAGGGTGCCGCGGGCGGGGTGTCGGCCTGATGCCCGCGCTCATTCTCGACTGCGACGGCGTCCTGGCCGACACCGAACGCGACGGCCACCTGGTCGCGTTCAATCAGACGTTCCGTGAGCTCGGGTTGCCCTTCCAGTGGTCGCAGGAGGAGTACGCCGAACTGCTCAAGGTCGGCGGCGGCAAGGAACGCATGCTCGCCTACCTGCGCCAGCACCCCGAACTGGAGTTCGGCACACCGGAGGAGACCGCGGCCAAGGTCGCCGCCGCGCACCAGCGCAAGAGCGAGGTCTACATCGATCTGGTCGAGCGGGGCGCGCTGCCCGGCCGCCCCGGGGTCAAACGCCTCATCGAGGCGGCACTGGACGCCGGCTGGCAGGTCGCGGTGGCCTCGACGTCCGCCACCAAGAGCGTTGAGGCCGTGCTGGTCTCGGTGGTCGGACCGGAAACCCGGGCCCGGATCGCCGGGGTCTGGGCCGGCGACATCGTGCCGGCCAAGAAGCCGGCCCCGGATATCTACCTGCTCACCCTGCGGGAACTGGGCCTATCCGCCGACGACGCCGTGGTCGTCGAGGACTCCGAGTCCGGAGCCAAGGCCGCGGCCGCGGCCGGCCTGCGGCACATCGTGACGGTCAGCTCGTTCACCGCGCAGGATCCGTTCCCGGCCGCCGCCGTCGTGGTGTCCGACCTGGGCGAACCGTCCGCACCGGCGCAGTACCGGGCCGGCGCCGATGTGCGTGCGGACGGCATCATCACCGTGGCCTCGCTGCAGCGGATTCTCACCGAGACCGCCGCCCCGGCCACCGCGGTCTCCGCCTGAGCCGGGCGGTCGAGCCTGGTCGCCCGCCCGGGAACTCCGGGCGGGTTCGTGGACCTACAGGTCGTAGTGGAACTCCAGGCGGATCTTGTCCCCGCGGAACAGGATGCGGGAGTACTCGAACCGCTGACCGAGCGAATCGGAGATCTCCTGCCGCAGCAGCAGCAACGGCGTCGTCCGCCTGATCTTGAGCAGCTTGGCCTCCTCCGCCGACGGCAGGGTGGATTCCAGGCTCTCGTCCACCGAGCTCATCCGCAGGGCGTACTCGTCTTCCAGGATGACGCACAACTGCCGGTTCACCAGATCGTCGGCGGCGAGTTCAGGCGCCAGCTTCTGCGGAACGAAAGAGGTATGCAGACTGATCGGTTCGTTCTCCACCATCCGGACCCGACGGAGCCGGTAGACCGGGTCTTCCGGCGAGATCTTCAGGTGCTGAGCCACTCTCGCGTCGGCGGTGACGACGTCACTGGACAGCACCCGGGTGGTGGTTGCGTAGCCCAGCTGTTCGAGCTGCTCGCGGATGCCCTGGTAGGCCGGCGACCGGGTGCCGATCTTGCGGTGCGCGACAAAGGTGCCCTTGCCCTGCACGCGGAACAGCAGCTCCTCGTTGACCAGCTGGGCGAGCACCTGGCGCGCGGTCATCCGGCTGATGCCGTACATCCGGTTCAGCTCGTTCTCCGACGGGATCTTCTGATCCGGCTTCCACTCGCCGCGCTCGATCTTGCCCCGCAGCACGTTGGCCAGCTGGATGTACAGGGGCGTCGATCCGCTGCGATCCAACGTCACCAGTGGCTCGTCGGTCTGTAGGACGGTCATGATCGGACAACCTCCGAGCCGAGCATCGTTTCCCCCTGAATGACGTGGAGCTGTGCACAGCGACGGCGACTTTCACACAGCATGGACAGATTGGCCCGAATTGTACGTCCGCGCACTCACCGAACGCGCTCGACACCGACCTCCGTTGCCGCACCGCCGCCGGATCGAGACCGGGAGGATCAGGAATCGCATCTTGCCAGCTGAACCTATACATGTATAGAGTTGTATAGCAAGACCGGCGGCCCGCCGCCGGTTGTCAGGTCAGGATCTCGACGAGGAGAGGGTGCGTTGACCATCGCCCCGGACCGTCCCGGAGATCCTCTCCCGCCCGACCAACCGAAGGAATCTCCCGATGCCGCAGACGTCGCCCCTCAAGCCGCTTGCCCCGTGGGTCGCCCTGAGCTCCACCGACGCCGATTGGGACGCGATCGAGCCGGCCGTCCTGGACACGATGCTCGCCCAACTGCACCTGATCCGCGCATTTGAGGAGGAGGTGCTCGTTCTCGCCGGCCAGAAGCTGGTCAACGGGCCCGCGCACTCCTCGATCGGCCAGGAAGGCGGCGCCGTCGGATCCATCCTCCCGCTCGTGGCCGACGACCAGGTCAACGGCTCGCATCGCGGCCATCACCAGTTCCTGGCCAAGGCCTTCGGTTTCGTCTCCCCCGACGGCATTGACCCGCGCAAGCCGCTGAGCGACAAGGTGACCGAGGTCCTGTACAAGAGCATGGCCGAGATCGCCGGTCTGGCCGACGGCTACTGCCGTGGGCGCGGCGGCTCCATGCACCTGCAGTGGATGGAAGCCGGCGCCATGGGCACCAATGCCATCGTCGGCGGGGCAGTGCCGTTCGCCGCCGGTTTCGCCTTCGCCGACAAGCACGCCGACACCACCAACGTCTCGGTCACCTACTTCGGCGACGGCGCGACGAACATCGGGTCGGTGCTGGAGACGATGAACCTGGCCGCGGCCTGGAAGCTGCCGGTCTGCTTCTTCATCGAGAACAACCAGTACGCCGTCTCCACCACCGTCGAGGAGGCCACCGGCGACTCGCGGCTCTCGGCCCGCGGACTGGGCTTCGGCATTCCCAGCTGGAAGGTCGACGGCATGGACACCGTCGCCGTCTACCTGGCCATGCAGCAGGCGCTGGAAACCATGCGGCACGGCGGCGGCCCGACGGTCATCGAGGTGGACACCTACCGCTACTTCCACCAGAACGGCCCGTTCCCGGGCAGCGCCTTCGGCTACCGGGCCAAGGAGGAGGAGCAGAGCTGGCGCGACCGCGACCCGATCGCCAAGCTCGAGGGCCACCTGCTGCGCCGGGGTCTGTACACCGAGGTGGAGCTGGCCGGCGTCCGCAAGTCGATCAAGGGCGCCCTCGGCGAGATCGGTGGCCGGCTGGTCGAGCAGGACCCGAACGGCAAGCCCGGACAGCAGCGCATCCGGCCCGAGCTGTGGCCGGACCCGGCGTTCGTCGACGTCGGCATCCGCGGCGACCTGTCCTCGTTGGACGGGCTGACGGTCCGGGAGAACTCCGACTTCGACGAGTCCGAGCTCGAGAATCGCAAGTACGTCGACGTCGTCGCCGACGTGATGGGCGTCCGGATGGCCGAGAACGGCCGGATCGTGGTCATGGGCGAGGACGTGCACCGGCTCAACGGCGGATCCCGCGGCGCCACCAAAGGCCTGCGCGAGAAGTACGAGGATCGGGTCTTCGGCACCCCCATCTCCGAGGCCGCATTCACCGGCCTCGGCGGTGGGCTGGCCCAGGACGGGCGCTTCTACCCGGTCGTCGAGCTCATGTACGCCGACTTCATCTGGGTCGCCGCCGACCAGATCTTCAACCAGATCGGTAAGGCCCGGCACATGTTCGGCGGCGACCACGACATGCCGCTGCTGATGCGCATCAAGATCGGCATCAACACCGGGTACGGCTCGCAGCACTCGATGGACCCGGCCGGCATCATGGCCACCTCGCCGGGCTGGCGGATCATCGCTCCGTCCAACGCGCTCGACTACGTGGGCCTGGTCAACGCGGCCATGCACCTCAAGGACCCGGTCGTGGTGCTGGAGCACGACGCCGACCTGTACAAGTCGTCCGGCCCGGCCCCCAAGTCCGACTGGAACTACATCCTGCCCCCCGGCCAGGCCGCCATCCGGCGGGCGGGGTCGGCCGTGACGGTGCTGTCCTACCTGGCCATGGTCGGCAAATCGATCGAGGCGGCCGACAAGGCGGGCGTCGACGCCGAGGTCATCGACCTGCGGTGGCTCGACCGGGCGAGCCTGGACTGGGACACCATCGAGCAGAGCATCCGCAAGACGAACAAGGTCGTCATCGTCGAGCAGGGCTCGCTGGGCACCTCCTACGGCGGCTGGCTGGCCGACGAGATCCAGCGGCGCTACTTCGACTGGCTGGACGCGCCCGTCGGCCGGGTGGTCGGCACCGAGTCCTCGCCCAGCATCTCCAGGGTGCTGGAAGCGGCCGCGCTGGCCAATGTCGACGACATCGCCGACGCCCTCACGTCCATCTGACCTGCTCACCGACACTCATTAAGGACGACTGAGAACATGGCAACACTGTTCCGGATGCCCGGCGTCTCGGCCGACGCCGACGAGGCGGTGCTGGAGGCGTGGACCATTACGCAGGGCGCCACCATCACCAGCGGGCAGGCGATCGCCTCGGTGGAGACCGAGAAGGCCGTCGTCGAGGTCGAATCCGACATCGATGCCGTCGTGCACGCCCTGCTGGTCGCGAACGGGGCCACCGTTCCGGTCGGCGACCCGATCGCCGTTCTGCTCGAGATCGACGAGGATCCCGCCGAGGGCGAGAAGCTCCTGGCGCAGCTGGGTGTGGGCACCGACGCGCCGGCCGAGACACAGAACGCGATCGCCTCGGCGCCCGAGGAGGCCCAGGCGCCACCGGTGTCGGCCGCGGCGACCCAGGTGGACACCGTCGCCCCGGCGCCCCCCACCGGCACCAACGGTGGGGCACCGGCGGCCGACCGCAACGGTGGTCGGGTCTTCGCCAGCCCGATCGCCCGCAAGCTCGCCCGGGAGAAGGGCATCGACTTCGCCACGCTGACCGGCACCGGCCCGGGTGGCCGCATCGTCCGGGACGACGTGCTCGCCGCGGCCGACCAGGCGCCCGCCGCCCCGGCAGAGTCGCCCGCCGCTCCCCCGGCGGCCGCCCCGGCTCCCGCGGCCGCCGCACCGGCGCCGGTCGTCCGGCCGGGCTGGGCGGCCACGCCGCACAGCCGGCTGCGCAAGCTCGTCGCCTCCCGGCTGCAGGCGTCCAAGCAGCAGGCCCCGCATTTCTACCTGCGCGTCTCGCTGCGGGTGGACGAGCTGCTGGCGCTCCGGGCGCAGCTCAATGCCGGCGGCACCGAGCGGATCTCGGTCAACGACTTCTTCGTCAAGGCCGCGGCCAAGGCGCTGATCGACGTGCCCGAGATGAACGTCGTCTGGTCCGAGGAAGCGGTCCTGCAGGCCCCGCAGGCCGACGTGGCCGTGGCCGTGGCCAGCGAGCGCGGCCTGGTCACTCCGGTGATCACTGGCATCGAGAATCTCTCCCTGTCCAGCCTTTCCCGCAAGATCAAGGATGCGGTGGGGCGGGCGAACGACGGCAAGCTGCAGCAATCCGAACTGGAGGGCGGCACGCTGACCATCTCCAACCTGGGCATGTTCGGCGTGGAAGAGTTCGACGCGATCATCAATCCGCCCCAGGCCGGCATCCTGGCCGTCGGCGCGGCGGTCCGGCAACCGGTCATCGGCGACGATGGCGAGATCACGGCAGCGACCATCGTCAAGGTCGTGCTGTCGGTCGACCACCGCCCGGTGGACGGTGTGATCGGCGCGACATGGCTGGCCCGGTTCAAGGAACTGATCGAGCACCCGATCCAGATCATCGTCTGACCGCACGCGGCCTGGTCCACCAGGACCGGCCGTGCCGACAGGAACGCAGTGTCGAACAGGAACGCTGTGTCGAACAGGAACGCTGTGTCGAACAGGAACGCTGTGTCGAACAGGAAAGGGAGCTCGTGCCGGCACCGGACCGTGGCTCGGTCATGCCCAAGGGCGTCAACGGCCTTGACGTCGACCTCAGTACCGCCATCTTCGATCTGGATGGCACGGTCTACCTGGGCGACGCGTTACTGCCGGGCGCCCGGCGGTTGATCCAGACGCTGCGGGACACCGGGGTCCGGACGGTGTTCTGCAGCAACAACCCGACCAGGTCCCCTGTGACCTACGCGGACAAGCTGACCGGACTGGGCATTCCCACCGACGTCGACGACGTGTTCACCAGCCTGAACTCGACGGTGCGGTGGGTGAGCACGACAATGCCCGGCGCCCGGGTCTTCCCGATCGGCGAGCAGCCGCTCGTCGACGCGCTGACCCGGGCCGGCGTGTCGATCTGCGACGATCCGGCGCGGATCGACCTGGTGATCAGTTCCTACGACCGGACCTTCGACTACCGCAAGCTGCAGATCGCGTTCGACGCGTTGTGGTTCCATCGGCGGGCCCGGCTCGTCGCCACCAACCCGGACCGGTTCTGCCCGTTCCCGGGCGGTCGGGGCGAGCCGGACGCGGCGTGTATCACCGCGGCCATCACCGCCGGCACCGGCATCGAGTGCGAGGCGGTGTTCGGCAAGCCGGAGCGCGGCCTGTTCGACATCATCGCCCAGGCAACCGGTCTGGACCCGTCCCGGACGGTGATGTTCGGCGACCGGCTGTACACCGACATCAGCTTCGCCCGCCGGCACGACATGATCGGCGCCCTGGTGCTGACCGGCGAGACCGACCGCGACATGCTCGCGGCGGCGCCGCCGGAGCTCCGTCCGGACATCGTTCTGGATCGCATCGACGACCTGCTCGAGCTCATCCGGCGACCCGCGGAGGCCTCCTCATGACCGCCGCCCCGCCGCGGACCGCCGCCGAATTCGCGGCCGCCTGGGACCTGCCGATGCGGACCATCCGGTCCATGCCGGGGGCGCTGGACGCCCTCCCCGACGTGGCGGCCGAGCTGCTGCCGGCGGGCGAGCTGGGGCTGCTGCACGACGGCATTCCCAAGGCGGTCGGCGCATCCGACGTGCTGACCGCCGTCCGGGACCGGCTCGCCGGCCGGTCCGTCCGGACGGTCACCGCCGCGGTCGGGGCGCACGGCGTCGTCCTGGACGAGGCCACGGTGCGCGCCGCCGTCGACGGCAGCCGCGGCGTCACCGGGCTGATCTCGGTGGGCTCGGGAACCGTCAGCGACCTCGGCAAGGCGGTCGCCGCCGAGCTCGATCTGCCGCTGGTCGCGGTGCAGACCGCGGCGTCGGTCAACGGGTACGCCGATTCGCTGTCCGTCCTGGTCCGCAACGGGGCCAAGCGGACGCTGCCCACCACCTGGCCGCGGGGTTTGGTCATTGATCACGACGTGGTCGGTCAGGCGCCGCGGGCCCTGACCCGGTCGGGCATCGGCGATGCGGTCGCCGCCTGGGTCGCCCCCGCCGACTGGTACCTGGCGAACGCGCTGGGCATGGACCAGGGCTGGGACGAGGACGCGATCGCCCCGGTGGTGCGCGCCGCCCAGCCGCTGATCGACCTCGACCCGGCCGAGCCGGCCGCGCTGGCGGCGTTGCTCGACATCCTGACGATCGGCGGGCTGGCCATCGGCCACACCGGTTCCACCGCCGGGCTTTCCGGCGTCGAACACCTGATCAGCCACCTGCTGGACATGGCCGCGATGGCCGCCGGGACCGGGCACGACCTGCACGGCGCCCAGGTCGGGGTGGCCACCGTGGTCTCCTGCGCGCTCTGGGAGATCGCCCTACAGGACATCGATCTCGGCTCGCTCGAGCCGGCCGCCCTGGTCCCGCCGGAGGATCTTCAGGAGCGGGTGCTGGCCAGCTGGGCAGGCCTGGATCCCACCGGCCGGGTCGGCGCCGAATGCTGGCGTTCGGTGCGGCGCAAGTTCGACATGTGGGCCACCAACGGCGGCGCGGTGCGGGCCTTCTTCGACGACTGGCCGCGGCACGAGGCGATCCTGCGCCGGCTGGCGCACCCGCCGGAGAAGCCGGCGACCGCATTGGCCAACTGGAGCGCGACCCGCACGTTCTCAGCCCTGACCCCGGCGGTCGACGCGAAGCTGGCCCGGTGGGCCCTGCGCTCACTGCCGTTCATGCGGGACCGGTTCACCCTGACCGATCTGCTGCTGCTGGCCGGGCGCTGGGACGATGCCCTGATCGATCGGGTGCTCGACCGCGCGGCGGGGGCCGGAGGCGGGCTGTAGGACCGCGTCGAGAAACCCGCCAGACATGTATGTACAAGTATAGAGATGTGACCTAGACTACCGGGGACCGCCTCGCTCGCCGCCGAGAGGAGTCCGTGACCCGTTCCGGTAGCCGTTGCTACCCGGCGATTCTCGCCGTCCACTGCTGCACATCTCACCTCAAGGGACATCGATGAGCTCGATTCAGGCATTCGTCGGCATCGACGCCGGCACCACCGGCTGCACCGTGATGGTCTTCGATCAGCACGGCAACCGCCTCGGCGAGGGATACCAGGAGTACCCCTGCAACTCGCCGCGCGCCGGCTGGATCGAGCAGGATGTCGACGACGTGTGGCGGGGCATCTGCGCGGCCAGCAAGCAGGCCGTGGCCGCCGCCGACCTGCCGGCCGATGCCTACCAGTCGGTCGGCTTCTCCAGCCAGCGCGGCACCTTCATCGTGCTGGATGAGGAGAAGAACCCGCTGGCCCCCTCGCTGGTGTGGAACGACGGACGCGCCCTGAAGTATCAGGAGATCTTCGCCGAGACGATCTCCGCGGAGGACTATCAGACGCACACCGGCATGCAGCTCTCGCCGCTGTGGTCGGCGGCGAAGTTCGCCTGGTTGCGCGACAACGAGCCGGAACTGTTCAGCCGGACCCGCTGGTTCGCCAACGGGCAGGAGTACTTCCTGTACAAGATGGGCGCCGACGAGTGGGTCACCGACCCCGCCTCGCTGACCCTCAACGGGATGCTCGACATCGAGAAGCTCGACTGGAGCGATCAGATCCTCGAGCTGTGCGGGGTCGACCGCGACCGGCTCCCCCCGGTCGGTATCCCCACCGGTAAGGCCGGTGTCGTCTCCGCCGCGGCCGCGTTCGCCACCGGCATCCCCGAGGGCGTGGCCCTGTGCCGGGGCGCCGGCGACCAGCAGTGCGCCGCCATGGGCGCCGGCGTGGTCGAGCAGGGCCAGGCCGAGTTCACCGTCGGCACCGCCGGCGTCATGGTCGCCCACCTGGACAGCCTGGACCGGATCCAGGGCCGCAACCTGTGGTGGGGCGGGCACGCCGTGCCGGGCGCCTGGGACATCGAGGGCGGCGCGTTCGCGCTCGGTGCCAGCCTGAAGTGGTGGCGCGACAACATGGGCATGGAGGAGCAGGTCGAGGCGGACAAGAGCGGCCGCAGCGTCTACGCGGTCATGGTCGAGAAGGCCCTGACCTCGCCACCCGGGGCCAACGGCCTGATGTTCCACTCGTTCCTGACCAGCCAGGTCACCCCCTACTACGACGCCGCCTCCCGCGGCGGCTGGATCGGGCTGGGGCTCTACCACACCCGGGCCGACATGCTGCGGGCCCTGCTCGAGGGCTGCGCGCACGAGATGCGCATGGTGGTCGATGCTTTCAACTCCGACATCAAGGGTGGCATCACCGACCTGCGGCTCACCGGGGGCGGCACGAAGTCCGACGGCTTCGCCCAGATCATGACCGACGTCATCGGTCAGCCGACCAAGGTCACCAGGGAGCGCGAGTGCACCGTGCTCGGTGCCGCCATTCTGGGCGCCTTCGGTTCGGGCTCGTTCGCCTCGATCGACGAGGCCGTCGGTTCGATGGTGAACGTCGAGTCCGAGTTCACGCCGAACGAGAAGACCCGGGCGCTGTACGACGAGGCGAACAAGATCTACCGCGGCCTGTACGAGTCCATCGCGAGCGGCGGGCAGTACCAGGCCCTGTCGGACTTCTCCAGCCGCTACTTCTAGACCGCACGCCGGTGTCCGGTCGCGGGGACGCCTCCCTCCGACCGGGGACCCGTCGCGCCGCGGGCGTCGGCACGCCGTCGACTTCCCGTCCGGGCCCACCCGCCCGGCGACCCGGCTCTCCGGCCGGACTGCCGGTCGCGGGTGGGCCGCTCGGCGTTCGGCCCGGCGGTCGTCGGTCCGAGTGCTGATCCGGGTCATGTTCAGGTCCGGCCGGCCGGGTAGGTACGGTAACCCCGGTTGGCTCCGTCGTGGTCGATCGTTGGGTCGTCCGGGTCCGACGGAGTGGGAGCTCGCCCAGCTGTCCCGCGAGGAAGGAGCGACCGGGTGGCCGGATCCGAGGCACGGTCGACACCGCGGATCGGCCCGCCCCTGTCGTTCTCCGCTCGGGTCCGTCGCCCGCGACTGGATGCCACCCTCGATCGAACCTTCGACCGGCACCTCACCGTCGTCGTGGCCGGACCCGGCTTCGGCAAGACGAGCCTGGTGCACGGATGGGTGGAACGGCATCGCACGACCCACCGCGTCGCCTGGCTGACCCTGGACCGGTCCGACGACTCACCGCCTGCGTTCTGGACCGACGTCCTGGCGGCGATCCGGGCGACCGGCGTCGTGCCCGCCGGCAGCGCCCTGGGTGAGATCCAGCCGGCCACCGTCTTCGGCGCGCGGGAGGTGGACGGCGTGCTCGCCGCGTTCGCCGACCTGTCCGAACCAGTCGTGCTGGTACTGGACGACTTTCACCTGATCACCGATCCGGAGGTGCTGGACTCCTTCGCCACGTTGCTCGCGCGACGCCCACCGCGGCTGCGGCTGGTCATCACGACGCGCGCCGACCCGGTGCTGCCCCTGCACCGGCTCCGCGCCGCCGGGCAGCTGACCGAGATCCGCGGCCGGGACCTGGCCTTCACCCTGGAGGAGGCGGCCGCCCTGTTCCGGTTGGACGGCTTCGACCTGCGTCCGGATCAGGTCGAACAACTGCACCGGCGCACGGAGGGCTGGTCGGCCGGGCTCCGGCTGGCGTCGATGTCGATGGATCGCGACGACCCGACGGCCAGCATCGAACGCGTCACCGGTAGCAACCGAGCCATCGCCGAGTACCTGATCGGCGAGGTCATCGGCGGGGCGAGTCCGGCCGATCGCGAGTTTCTCCTGCGAACCAGCATCGTCGATCGGGTGTGCGCCGACCTCGCCGACCGGCTGACCGACCGGACCGACGGCGCCGAGGTGCTGCAACGGTTGGTCTCGGACAACGCGTTCGTGACCGCGCTGGACGACCGGTGGTTCACCTATCACCCGCTGCTGCGCGAACTGCTCCGGCACCGGCTGACGATGGACCACGGCGACCTGGTCCCCGAACTGCATCGGCGAGTCGCGGCGTGGCTGGTGCAGCACGGCGAGCCGATCGACGCGTTGCGCTACTCGATCCTTGCCCGGGACTGGGACGGCGCGGGGCGCACCCTGCTTTCCTGCGTCACTCTGATCGTCTCCGTGCAGGCGGCAGCGCTCGCGAGCGCGGTCGAACCGATGGCCCGCCGAGCGCTGACCGAGCCCGGGTTGTATGTGTTGATCGCCGCCTGCGCGTACCACATGGAGGGCCGGGACTACGCGGCGATGCACCAGGACACGGTGGACGCCCGCCAGTTCCTCGACGGTGCACCGGACCACCTGCGGGCCACCGCCGAGGTCGTCCTCGACCTGTTCGACACCGCCTATTTCCGGATGACCTGCGACGCGGACGCCCTGCTGAGCCTGGCCCGATCGATCGAGCGCTCGCTGGACGGCGCGACCGTCCGCGAGCTTCCCCTCATCGAGCACTTCCAGGCGATCATGGCCACCAACCTCGGGGTGGCCCTGTTGTGGACCGGTGATTTCGCGGGCGCCGGCGAGGTCTTTGCCGAGGCCGACCGCCAGCTGGGCGAGGTCGGGCTGGAGATCAGCCTGCTCAACACGGTGGCCCAGCAGTCCATTCTGGATGCGATGCTCGGCCGGTGCCGCCGGGTGGACCAGCATGCCGGCCAGACGGCCCGCCTGGTCGAGCGCCGCGGGTGGGGTTCCGAACCGCAGGCGCTCGGCCTCTACCTGGCGCTCGGGCTGTTGCACCTGACCCGCGGGGACCCCGATGCGGCGGACCGGTCGGTGAAGCGCGGACTGGCCATCAGCGGGCGTCGTTCCGACCGGATGGTGCGGCTGGGGTTGGCGATCGCCGCCGTGGAGATCGCGATCCTGCGTTCGGACGCGGCCGCCGCGCTCGAGGCTGACGACCGCCTGCGGGCGGGCCTGGCGGCGACCCCGGCCGCGCCGAGTCATATCCGCACGTGGGCCATCATCGCCGGAGCCAACGCGCTGACCCTCGCCCATCGCCCTGCGGAGGCCATCAGCCGGCTCGGAGATCCGTTGCCGGGCCGCAGTTTCCGCTCAGGCTGGCAACGGGTCGCGCTCGCCCGAGCGCACCTGGAACTGGGCGCCACGGCGGCGGCGGAGTCGGTCCTGCAACCGGTGATCGAACCGGGCTGGACCTGCCGAGAGCCGGTCGTCGCCGCCCGCTTGATCCTCGCCACCATTGCCGAGCGGCAGCACCGAGACCCGGTCGCGCACGAACACGTCACGGCCGCGGTCGACCTCGCTGCGCCCGAGCGCATTCGCCGGCCCTTCCGGCAGCTGTCCGGCCGGCTGCACGGGTCCATCCGCCGGTACCTGACACTCGACGGCCAGCACGCCGATTTCGTCGGCGAGTTCCTCGACGCCCCGGCCGTGAACCCCGACAACGACACCCGGATCGAGCCGCTGACCGAACGGGAACTGACCGTCGTCAAGTACCTGCCCACCATGTTGAAGGCCGCGGAGATCGCCGCCGACCTCTACGTCTCGGTCAACACGGTCAAGGCTCACCTGCGCTCGATCTATCGCAAGCTGGACGTCACCAACCGTCGCGAGGCCGTCGAGCGCGCCCGGGCCCGGGGCCTGCTCTGACGTTTCGCGAGCCGGGACGCGCCGGCCGGCGATCCGATCCGGATCACCCGGCGGCCGCCCTCACTGCGGCCGGACCTCCAGCACCACCTTGACCCCTCGGCCGACGAGCTCGATGCCCTTCTCCCATTCGTCCAGTGGCAGGGTGGCACCGACGATTGCCTCGACGTCGACCTGCCCCTGCGCCATCAATCGCAGCGCGGTCCGGTAGCTCGAGGCGCGCTTGCCGCGGGAGCCGACGAGCTCGAGCTCGTGGTTGAGCAGCCGGGCGACGTCGACGGCCGGCGGGGTCCGGAAGAACGCGAGCAGCACGATGCGCCCGCCGCGCCGCAGCAACGGCATGACGCCTTCCAGGACCCCGGATCCGCCGCTGCATTCGAACACGGTGTGCGCGCCGTAGCCGTCGGTCAGTCCCTTGACGTAGGCCGCGACGTCGGTGGTCTCGGAGTCGACGACGTGCGTGACGCCCATCCGCTGGGCGAGCGCCAACTGGTCGGTGTGCCGGGACCGCCCGACCATCACCACCGTGGCCCCCGCGGCCAGGGCGACCTGGGCGCAGAGCTGACCGATGGCACCCGGGCCGATCACCACGACGACCTCGCCGGCCAGCACCGGGCTCTGCTCGATCACGGCGTGCACCGAGACGGCCAGCGGTTCGGTCAGCGCGCCGGCCAGCAGGGAGACGTTGTCGGGCAGCTTGTGCACGGCCAGGGCGGGCATCACCAGCTGGTCGGCCAGCCCGCCGTCGGCGGTGGTCCCGATGCCCAGCCGGTGGGGACAGCGGTTGTACTCCTCGCGCCGGCAATACGCGCACGTGTGGCACAGGTAGGCGTCGGTCTCCACCGTCACCCGGTCACCGACCGCCAGATCGCTGTCGACGTCGGGCGCGATCGCGCTGATCACGCCGCTGACCTCGTGGCCGAGCACGCGCGGTACCCGGCCATGGTCGTGCCCGCCCTCGATGGCCAGCCGGTCGGTGCCGCAGATCGCGACGGCCGCCACGTCGATCAGGATCTGCCCGGGGCCGAGGGCCGGCGCGGGGACGTCCCGCAACTCGACGTTGCCCTGGCCCGAGTCGAACTTCACCAATCCACGCATGAGCATGGATCGTATCGACACCGGAAGGCCTTGGCTAGACATGTATGCACACGTACGAAATCGGTAGGACATGTCTATTGCGCTTGGCCATGCCGCCCGTCACACTTGACCGCACACCGCTGGTTGATGCGCGGAATCTCCTGAAACGACCTCACCGCAGAGGAGCAACATGGCCGAGTACATCATCGGGTTGGACGCGGGTACGTCCGTCGTCAAGGCCGCGATCTTCGACGTCAACGGGAACGAGATCGCCCGCGGCGCGCGCAGTGTGCCGATCACCAATCCGCAGGCGCACCTGGCCGAGGAGAACATGGACGAGGTCTGGGTCGCCGGGACCGAGGCCATTCAACACGCTTTGACGAACAGTTCCGTGCGGGCCGACGAGATCGTCGCGCTGAGCGCCACCGGGCAGGGCGACGGCACCTGGCTGATCGGGGCCGACGGCAAGCCGAAGGGGCCGGCCTACCTGTGGACCGACGGCCGGGCCGGCGACATCATCGACGGCTGGTACCTCGACGGCACCGTCAGCAAGCAGTTCAACATCTCCGGCACCGGCCCGTACGCCGGCACCACGTCGGCCCTGCTGCGCTGGCGCCAGGACAACGAGCCCGAGATCCTCGAGGGCGCCACCAACCTGTGGTGCAAGGACTGGATCGAGTACAACCTGACCGGCGACGCATCGACCGACGCCTCCGACGCCTCCCTCGCCGGCATCGATGTCCGCAACCGCCAGTGGTCGGACGAGGTCAACGCCGCCTGGGGCTTCGACGAGCGGACCCGCCGCGCGCTCCCACCGATCAAGAGCCCGGTCGACCAGATCGGCACCGTCACCGCGCACGCCGCCGGCGTCACCGGCCTGGCCGAGGGCACCCCGGTGTTCAAGGGTCAGATGGACATCACCGCCTCCTCGCTGGGCGTCGGCGTCGCCCGCCCGGGCGACTGCATGGCGGTCATCGGCACCGCCGGCATCGTCACCGTCGCCACCGACAACCTGGGCTCGGAGATCCTGCCGGCCGACGTCGGCTGGGTCATCCCGCACTCCCCCGACACCTGGATCCGCGCCCTGGGGATGAACTGCTGCACACCGAACCTGGACTGGTTCCTGCGCGAGTTCGGCGACCCGTTCCGCCGGGAGGCCTCGGCCCAGCCCGGCGAGGTCGGCCTGTTCGATTACCTGGACGCGAACATCAAGGAGGTGCCGATCGGCTGCGGCGGCGTCATCTATCACGGGTACCTGGCCCCCGGCGGCGAGCGGGCGCCGTTCGTCAAGCCCAGCGCCCGTGGTTCGTTCAACGGCATCACCGGTAGCCACGACCGCTGGCACCTGCTGCGTGCGGTCTACGAGGGCGTGGCCTTCGGCATCCGCGACTGCCTCGACGCCATCCCGACCCAGGTCGACACCGTCCGGATGGCCGGCGGCGGCGCGAACAGCCACGTCTGGTCGCAGATCTTCGCCGACGTGCTCGGCCGCCGGATCATCATCCCGGCCGGCTCCGAGTTCGGCGCCAAGGGCGCGGCCATCGTCGCCGGCGTCGGCGCCGGGATCTACAGCAGCTACGGCGAGGGCACCGACCGAACCGTCAACATCGTCCGCGAGTACGAGCCCGACCTGCGCAAGACCGCCGTCTACGACGACTTCTTCGGCGTCTACCGCGACATCCGCACGTCCACCCTCGCCTCCTGGGACGCCCTGCAGAGCGCGGTGCGCAAGTCGGCCGCCCTGGTCTGAGCCCGGCCACGACCCATCCGCCCACGAGCCCGCGAACGCCGACCTCGTCGTCGGCGCCGCGAGCTCGCGGCATCCCCCCCTTCCCGCGCGGATCAACAACGCAGGCGCGGACGAAGTCGCCAACTTCTGTCCCACCATTCACATTTCGCGTCATTTCATCCGCGCAGAACCGGACGACCGGTGGACAACTCCACGCCGCGGCCGGGCATGTTGCACCGGCGCGCGGGTGCACCGACCCCGCCGATCCCGTGTGCACAATCGCGCGGATGAAATCGGCAACACGGTGCACATCCGTCACATTTCGCGTCAGTTCATCCGCGCCGGCATAGATGATCCGCGCGGGATGGGCGCGCGTCGACGGAGTACGGGTCCGGCAGGCGCCGACGGGAGCGGGCGAGGGTGCGGCTGGTCAGATGAGGGTGAGGGGGGCGACGTCGACGGAGACGTCCATCTCGTTGGACTCGGCGTCGGTGTAGATGACGCCGCGCAAGGGCGGGACGTCGTCGTAGTCACGCCCCCAGGCGACGATGGTGTACCGCTCGTCGGCGAGCTGGTCGTTGGTGGGGTCGAAACCGAGCCAGCTGCCGTCGGCCAGGCGGACCGCGGCCCAGGCATGGCTGGCGTCCGCGCCGACCATTCGCTCCTTGCCCGGCGGCGGGTCGGTGGCCAGGTATCCGGAGACGTACCGGCAGGCCAGGCCGACGGACCGCAGGCAGGCCACCGCGACGTGCGCGAAATCCTGGCACACGCCGGCGCGGGCCTCCAGCACGTCGGCGACGGTCGACGACACATTGGTGGAACCGGGGTGGTACTTGAACTCGGTGAAGATGCGGTGGGTGAGGTCGATGATGGCCTCGCCGATCGGCCGGCGTTCGGTGAACGTCGCCCGCGCGTAGTCGTGGACCTGTCCGGGCATCCGGACCAACGGCGAGGCCAGGGTGAACTCGACCGCCTTAGCGTCGTCGAACCCGGAGGGCCGGGCCCGCTCCCACGGCTGGGCCAGCACGTCCGGGTCGGATGCGGGCACCGTGACCTCGACCTCGGACAGCCCGGTCACCACCAGCTCGGTGTGCGAGTGGGTGACGTGGAAGTAGCTGTTCGGGTTGCCGAACACGTCGATGTCGTGCGTCAGGTCGGACGGTCCGGGTTCGATCGTCAAGGAGTAGTTCAGGCACCGTTGCCGTCCGGGAATCTCCCTCGGCCGCAGGTACCCTCGCCCGAACGAGGTCGACACCTCGTCCGAATAACGGTATTCCGTGCGGTGTTCGATGCGGTAACGCCGGGTCACCGGGACATCCCCTCCATCGTGACCACACCCAGCGCCTGCATCGGGCCGGGGTGCCAGAAGTGCTGGGTGGCAACCGCATCGGCGGTGCCGCGCAGGGCATCGGCCAGCCCGACGAGCAGCGCGTCCAGTTCGGCGCGGAGGCCGTCGGCGTCGGTGGGTTCCAGGTCCACCGGGCGGGCCCGGCGCAGCGTCGCGTCGATCTCCTCGAGCCGCCGCTGCGGCCGGGACGTGCCGGACGAGTCGGGCAACGCGCGCAGGTCGTTGCGCGCGGCCGCCACCTGGTAGGCCAGCGACCGCGGGTTGCCGACGTCCAGGAGCAGCAGCTCGAGCATCGTCGCGATCTGGATCCGGCCGCGGTACCGGCGCCGGTAGGTCACGCCCGATTCGCTCGCGGCCAGCACGGACTCGACCACCAGGGAGTCGACGGCCGAACTGTGCGAGCGGACCAGCGTGGACCGCAGCAGGGCCACCACCTGCTGGGCGCGTTCGATCCGCCGGCCCAGATCCAGGAAGTACCACCCGGGGTCCCGGATCATGTTCTCGCTGACCAACCCGGACAGCGAGAGCATGCCGGAGAGCACCTCGGACTGGGCCGACGCCAGCAGCATCCCCGCTTCGGCCGGGGCATCGGCCAGTTCGCCCACCGCCCGGTCGGTGCCGGCCAGCACCATCCAGGTATCCCCGGACAGCTGGTCGCGGACGGACCGCGCCGACTCCCGCAACCCCGCGAGCGACTGGGCCACCGAACCGTTCTCGGTCCCGTCCAGCATGAGTTCGCGGATCCGGCGGGTCGGGTCCTCGGCGGCCCCGATCGGCCGCGTGCCCGACACCCGGGACACCGCGGACAGCAGCACCGGCACACAGCCGGCGCCCAGATGCTCGGGACGGAAACGGAAGTCGTCCACCCGGGAGCGGGCGACGATGAGCAGCCGGACGAGGTCCTCGGTGCGTTCGGCGTACCGGCCCAGCCAGAACATGTCCTCCAGCACGCGTGGCGAGGCGACCGACTCGACCGGCTCGGGGACGACCAGCGGACCCTCGTAGAGCCACTCCCGGCCCTCGCGCCGGTCCGGCGCGTCGGCGCGACCGGACCGCACCCACACGTCCTTGGCCACGCTGGTCCGGCCCCGGCCGGCCGATGTCAGCGAGCCCTCCTGCACCCGGCCCAACGAGCCGGGCATCGCCACGTATCCGGAGCCGTGCGAGACGGTGAACAGTCGCAGGCTGACCTGCCCGGCGGTCAGGCCGTCCGGGGTGGCCATCGGCGCCTCGGAGAACGGCGCGACCTCCTGGCCGACCCACAGACCCGGCTCGGCCTCGATCCGCGCCCGCCAGGTGGCCAACTCGGCCCGGCTCATCATCGCCGGGAACTCCGACCGCGCCCGGACGGTCGAGCGCAGCACCATCTTCTCCAGGTGGTCCAGCACGTAAAGGCGCTGGCCCTCGGCGCCGCACCAGAAGGTCGGCACCGACTCGATCTTGAGATTCTCGCCGAGCACGGCCCGGGCCAGCTTGGGCAGGTACGGCAGCAGGCCGGGGTTCTCCAGCACGCCACTGCCCAGCGTGTTGACCACCGTCACGGTGCCGCGCCGGCACGCCTCGGCCAGGCCGACCACCCCGAGCCGCGAGTCCGGGCGCAGGTCCAGCGGGTCGGACCACGCGGCGTCGACCCGGCGCACCACCACGTCGACCGGTTCGAACCGGCCCATCGACCGCATCCACAGCCGGCCCCGCCGGATGGTCAGGTCGGCACTCTCCACCAACGGAACGCCCAGCAATGAGGCCAGCGTCGCCTGGTCGAAGGCCGTCTCGGAATGGGTGCCCGGGGTCAGCACCACCACCCGCGGATCCTCCGACTCGGTCGGCGCGACCGAGGCCAGGGCCGAGCGCATGGTGTGGAAGAACGCGGACAGCCCCCGCGGCACGGTGCGCCGGAACAGGTCGGGCAGCACCTTCGACACCGCTCGGCGGTCCGCCATGGCGTACCCGGCGCCCGACGGCGCCTGCGTCCGGTCGCCCAGCGCCTGGAAGCTGCCGTCGATGTCGCGGCACACGTCCAGGGCGTGGAAGAACAGCTGGTGGGCCCCGGGGATGGTGATGCCGAACGCCGGCCGCAGGTAGTCGGGGTGCCGGTACACCAGTTCGGCCGGCAGTAAACCGTTCTCGATCAGCTTGCCCGGCCCGTACACGTCGGTGAGCACCGCGTCGAGCAACGTCGACCGCTGGATCAGCCCGGCCTCCAACCGGTTCCAGTCCGTGTCGGCCACCACCAGGGGCAGCGGATCCACCCGCCAGTGCTCGGGTCCGGCCGGGGTCGCCTCGGGGCGCCCGGACACCGCGTCGACCGGGGTGTAGGTGACCCCGTCGTCCTCGAGCAGCCGGTCGACCTGGCCGGGCAACCCGGCCAGGCCCGCCTGTCCGATCGCGTCGATCTCCGCGGCGAGCTCGGCCCAGCCCGGAAGCAGATCACCGTCCAGACCTGTCATCTCGTCGTACCGGCGGGGGTCGCCCACGCCCGGCGTGAACATGCCGTTGCGGGCCAGGTACGCCTCGACCACCGACACCCGCGCCGGCGCCGCGCCGGTCACCTCGGTGGTCGGCGAGACGCTGCGCGGGCCCGTCGTACTCACCGACAGATGGCCCTGGCCCGGCGCAGATCCAGCATGCCCGGCGCGTTGTGGTCGACGGCCAGCAACCCGGCCCGTTCCCGCAGTTGGTTGATGTCGATCTCGCCCGGGCTGTGCCCGGCGGCGTCGAACCGACGGGTGCGCCGCGACTCGGCCTCCATCGCGTTCACCGGCGGGGTGTCGTAGCTGCGACCACCGGGGTGGGACACGTGATAAGTGGCGCCCCCCAACGACACTCCGCTGACCGCATCGACCACGTCGAACACCAGCGGCGAGTCCGGCGGGATGGTCGGGTGCAACGAGCTCGGCGGCTGCCAGGCCCGGTACCGGACGCCGGCGACCAGCAGGCCGGGTACGTGGGTGGGCTGTAGCGGAACCGGATAGCCGTTGCAGGTCACCCAGACCTGCCCGGGCCCGGACGCACCGGTCAGGCTGACCTGCAGTCGTTCGACCGACGAGTCGACGTACCGGGCGGTGCCGCCGGCGGTGGCCTCCTCCCCCAGCACCCGCCAGGGTTCGATCGCCCAGCGCAGCTCCAGGCCCATGCCACCGACCGACACCGTGCCCAGCCGGGGAAACCGGAATTCGAAGAACGGGTCCAGCCAGCTGGTCTGGAAATTCAGACCGCGCGCCCGCAGATCCGCGGCCACCTCGGCGATGTCGGCGATCACGTAGTGCGGCAACAGGAATCGTCCGTGCAGGTTGTCGCCGTGCCGGATCAGCGGGGCGGACAGCGGCTCGTCCCAGAACCGGGAGACCAGCGCCCGGACCAGAAGGGCCTGCACCAGGGCCATCTGCGCATGCGGGGGCATCTCGAAGCCGCGCAGTTCGAGCAGCCCGAGCCGGCCACGGGCCGAATCCGGGCTGTACAACTTGTCGATGCAGAATTCGGCGCGGTGGGTGTTGCCGGTCAGATCGGTGAGCAGGTGCCGCAGCGCCCGGTCCACCACCCACGGTGCCACCGACCCATCCGGGCGGATCTGCCGGTGGATTTCGGAGAAGGCGATCTCCATCTCGTACAGGCTCTCCGGGCGGCCCTCGTCGGCCCGGGGCGCCTGGGACGTCGGGCCGATGAACTGCCCGGAGAACAGGTACGACAGCGAGGGGTGCCGCTGCCAGTGGGTCAGCAACGACACCAGCAGGTCCGGCCGGCGCAGCAGCGGCGACTCGGCGGGGCTTGCCCCGCCCACGGTGATGTGGTTGCCGCCGCCCGTGCCGCGGTGGCTGCCGTCGACGGCGAACGTCTCGGTGGCCAGCCGGCTCAACCGCGCCTGCTCGTACAACGTGGTGGTCAACGCCACCTGCTCGTCCCAGCTGGACACCGGCTGGACGTTCACCTCGATGACCCCAGGGTCCGGGGTCACGGACAGCGTCTTGAGCCGCGGGTCGCCCGGCGGCGGGTAACCCTCCAGCACCAGCGGCAGGCCGAGGCCGGACGCCGCATGGTCGATGGCACCGATCAGTTCGACCCACGGGTCGAGCTCCTCGATCGGCGGCAGGAAGACGTTGATCAACCCGCCCCGGGCCTCGATCACCAGCGCGGTGGTGGGCACCCCGTCGGCGCCGACGACGACCGCCCGCGGGCGGGTCTCCTGCGGCGCCGGCAACGTCGGCTTGGTCTCCAGCGGGTCCGGGTCGACCGGCGGCTCCGCCGCCTGCCAGGAGATCGCGTCCAACGGCAGTCGCAGGCCGGCCGGCGAGTCACCCGGCAGCAGGACGATCCGGCCGCGGCGCAGGTTCCAGTCGGCGCTGGCCCAGCCGATCGTCGCCGGCGGCGCCGGCGGCACCTTTCCGGCGGCGTCCGCCGCCGACGCGTCGGCCTCGGCGTCGGCCGGCTCCTCGGCGGGCAACCGGTGCAGCGGCAGCACGAACGCGGTCGGCTCCGTGACCGTCGCGTCCAGCCGGGTCAGCAACTCGAGGCGGGCGTCCGGGGCGTCGTCCGAGAGGTCCTCGGTGACGGGCTCCCCGGCCGGTAGCCGCACCTGGGCGGCCAGCTTGGCCAGCGGGTCCTCGAACGCGGGCCGGACCTGGGTGGCCGGCAACCCGAAGTAGGCGGCGACCGCCTCGGTGAATGCACGCGCGTCGGCGACGCCGGCCGGCCGCCCCTGCGGTCCGGCGGCACCGGCGGCGCCGGTTCCGTCGAGGTCCTCGGACGACTCCCGCGCCCAGGGATCGGCGAACAGCGACTGATCGGACCACAGCGGGGTCCCGTCCGTCCGCCAGTGCAGCACGATCTGCCAGCGCGGCAGCGGCTCACCGGGATACCACTTGCCCTGCCCCCGGTGCACGATCCCGTTCGGTGAGTAGATCGCGCGCAACCGCTCGGCGAGCACGCCGGCCCGCTCCCGCTTGTGCGGGCCGTCGGCGGCGGTGGTCCACTCGTCCGCGGTCAGATCGTCGATGGAGACGAACGTCGGCTCGCCGCCCATGGTGAGCCGGACGTCCGAGCCGGTCAGCCGCCGGTCGACCTCCTCGCCGACCGTGCGCACCGCGGCCCACTGCTCGGGGGTGTAGGGCAGGGTGACCCGCGGGTCCTCGTGCACCCGCCGGACGACGTTGGAGTACTCCAGGGTGGTTTGCGCGACGCCGGTCGAACCGGTGATGGCGGCCGCGGTGGACGGGTGTGGGGTCGCCGACAGCGGGATGTGCCCCTCCCCGGCGAACAGGCCGGAGGTCGGGTCCATGCCGATCCAGCCGGCGCCCGGGATGTAGACCTCGGCCCAGGCGTGCAGGTCGGTGAAGTCGGCGGCCGGCCCGGACGGACCGTCCAGGGACGCCACGTCGGAGGTCAGCTGCACCAGGTACCCGGACACGAACCGGGCGGCCAGGCCCAATTCGCGCAGCAGCGAGACGAGCAGCCAGGCCGAATCGCGGCACGACCCGATCGCGGTGTTCAGCGTGAAGTCCGGGGTCTGCACGCCCGGCTCCATCCGGACCGAGTAGCCGACGGACTGCTGCACGGCGGCGTTGAGCTGGACCAGGAAATCGACGATCCGGGTCTCGTCGGCGATGGTGAAGTTCTTGAGCCACCCGCTGACGAGCGGGCCGGGCCCAGTGCCCGGGCCGCCCTCGTCGACCGGCCGAAGGTACGGCTCCAGATCGGCGGCCAGCTCCGGCGGGTAGGCGAACCCGTAGTGCTCGGCGTATTCCTCGATGAAGAAGTCGAACGGGTTCACCACGGCCAGGTCGGCGACCAGGCCGACCGTGATGCTCAGCTCGCGGGCCCGCTCGGGGAACACCAGCCGGGCCATGAAGTTGCCGAACGGGTCCTGCTGCCAGTTCACGAAGTGGTTGGCCGGCTCGACCGTCAGCGAGTACGAGTCGATCTTCGTCCGCGAGTGGGGGGCCGGACGCAGCCGGACCACGTGCGGATGGATCGTGACCAGCCGGTCGAAGCGGTAGGTCGTGCGGTGCTCCAACGCCACCTTGATACCCACGCTGCTCCTTCTATACGTCGCGAGAACCGCCCCGCCACGCTGCAGGGTCACCGTTGGTCCGGCCGACGGCCGCACCCGCTGGTCGCACACTCTATTCGCCGGCGTGTTTCCGGCTTGCGACGGAGACCGTCAACCCCGTCGACCGGCCGACCGGACCGGCCGCTATTCGCCGTCCTTCACGGCGGCCTTGTCGCCAACCTTGTCGCCGGCTTTGGGCGGCACGAAGTCCACGCCCGCCTCCCTGCGCTGTTCCCGGGTGATGGGCGCGGGCGCCGCGGTCAGCGGGTCGAACCCGCCGCCCGACTTGGGGAACGCGATCACGTCCCGCAACGAGTCGGCCCCGGCCAGCAGCATGGCGATCCGGTCCCAGCCGAACGCGATGCCGCCGTGCGGCGGCGCGCCGAACGTGAACGCCTCGAGCAGGAAGCCGAACTTGGCCTTCGCGTCCTCGGCGCTGAGCCCCATCACCGAGAACACCCGCTCCTGCACGTCGGCCCGGTGGATACGGATCGAACCGCCGCCGATCTCGTTGCCGTTGCAGACGATGTCGTAGGCGTAGGCCAGCGCCGACCCGGGGTCGGTGTCGAACGTGTCCAGGCACTCCGGCTTGGGCGAAGTGAACGCGTGGTGCACCGCGGTCCAGGTGCTGCCGGCGCCCCCGACCGACACGGCAGTGTCATCAGACGTCTCGCCCACCAATTCGAACAGCGGCGCGTCGACCACCCACACGAACGACCAGGCGCTCTCGTCGATCAGCCCGCCGCGCCGGCCGATCTCCAACCGGGCCGCGCCCAGCAGCTCCTGGGTGCTCTTGCGGGCGCCGGCGCCGAAGAAGATGGCGTCGCCCGGCTCGGCCCCGGTGGCCGCGGCCAGCCCGGCCCGCTCGTCCTCGGAGATGTTCTTGGCGACCGGGCCGCCCAGCGTGCCGTCGTCGGCGATGGTGACGTAGGCCAGGCCCCGGGCGCCGCGCTGCTTGGCCCATTCCTGCCAGGCGTCGAAGCCGCGCCGCGGGGTGCTCGCCCCGCCCTTCTGCACGACGGCGCCGACGTACGGAGCCTGGAACACCCGGAACGGGGTGGAGGCGAAATACCCGGTGAGTTCGGTCAGCTCCAGGGGCAGGCGCAGGTCGGGCTTGTCCGAGCCGTACCGGTCCATCGCGTCGGCGTAGGTCATCCGCGGGATCGGCAGGGCGATCTCGTGCCCGACGAGCCGCCACAGCGCGGCCAGCACCTGCTCACCGACGGCGATGACGTCGTCCTGCTCGACGAACGACATCTCCACGTCGAGCTGGGTGAACTCGGGCTGGCGGTCGGCGCGGAAATCCTCGTCCCGGTAGCAGCGGGCGATCTGGTAGTACCGCTCCATCCCGGCCACCATCAGCAGCTGCTTGAACAGCTGCGGCGACTGCGGCAGCGCGTACCAGGAGCCGGGCTTGAGCCGGGCCGGCACCAGGAAGTCGCGCGCCCCCTCCGGGGTGCTCCGGGTCAGCGTCGGGGTCTCGATCTCGACGAAGTCGGCGTCGTCGAGGACCGCCCGCGCGGCTTTGCTGATCTGTGCCCGCAGCCGGATCGCGTGCGCCTGCGCCGGGCGGCGCAGGTCCAGGTACCGGTACTTGAGCCGGGTCTCCTCGCCGACGGCGATGCTGTCGTCGATCTGGAACGGCAGCGGTGCGGACTCCGCCAGCACCTCGAGGGTGAGCGCCTCGACCTCGATCCCGCCGGTCGGCAGATCGGGGTTCTCGTTGCCTTCCGGCCGGACGGCGACGGTGCCGGTGACCCGCACGCAGTACTCGCTGCGCAGGTGGTGGGCGGCGGCCAGCACCTCGCCGGAATGGAACACCACCTGGGCGACGCCCGAGGCGTCCCGCAGGTCGATGAAGATCACCCCGCCATGGTCGCGGCGGCGCGCGACCCAGCCGGCCAGGGTGACGGTGGTGCCGTCGTCGGAGGGGCGCAGGGAACCGGCGTTGCGATCGCGGAGCACGTGACGTTCCTAGGGACGGGGGCGGCGGACCCGGACGATCCTACGGCCGCACCCTGGACCCGGTGACCGCCGGCGGACGTCAGCTGCTCCATTCGGATGAATCCTCGTCCTGCACGTACTCCATCGGATCGAGTGCCGGTCTGAGAAGGGCTTGCACCACCTGGTATCCGACGTGATGGAGGCTGGACCGTGACGACGAGCGACGCCCGCCCGGGCATGAACTGGCTGCTGGGCTCCTGCCTGGTCGTCGCGACCACCGCCCTGTTCGTCGGACTGCCGGTGGCCGCCGCAGCCGCCGAGCCGGTCTGTGGCAAACCGGACAGTGAGACGTCCTACGTCTATTGCACCGACACGGTGACGACGACCGAGACCACAACGGAGGCCGTCCCGACCACGGTCTACGACCCGACGACGGTCTACGACACGACCACCGTCTACGAGGATGCCGAGCCCGTCACCGTCACCGAGACCACCACCGAGACGACGACCATCCCGACGACGGTGACCGAGACGACGACCATCCCGATCACGGTGGACCGGACGGTGGACCGCGAGGTGCCGACGACGATCGAGCAGACCGTCGACCACACCCAGCTGAGCACGATCGTCCAGGCGCAGCCGGGCCCGACCAGCTACTTCGCGCAGTACATCACCCAGAACGTGACCCAGACCGCTTGGAGCACGAGCACCGCCTACGACCAGGTCGAGGTCACCTGGGCACTGGCCAGCACGGTCAACCCGGCTACCGGGCGGATCCCCGCCGTCTCGGTGCCCCAGACGCAGGTCGGACCGGGCGATTCGATCCCTGTGTCCGTCGAGGGCTTCACCCCCGGCGAGCAGGTGCGGATCGAGCTGCACTCGACGCCCGTGCTGCTGGGCACGGTGACGGCCGGTTCCGACGGCACCGCGAGTTCGACGGTGACGATCCCGGCCGGCACCGAGGCCGGGCAGCACACGATCACCGTCGTCGGGGTCACCTGCGGTATCCAGGCATCCATCCCGATCACCGTGGTCGCCGCCGCCGTGGACGCGCCCGTCGCGTCGCTGGCCGCCTTCGACCCGCAGGGTCGCAGCCTGAGCTACACCGGCGCGAACACCGGGTGGGCCGTGTCGCTGGGCGGCGCACTGCTCGTCGGCGGGGTCGGGCTGGTGCTGCTGGGCCGGCGGCGGCAGGCGCCGGCCGGCGGAGCACACCTGGTCACCCACGACGCGGCGACCCTGGGCGGCCGGCACCGCGCCTGACCGGCACCGGACTGACCGGCACCCGGACTGACCGGCACCCGGACTCGGCGCAGGTCGAGCAGGACCGTGCCGGCCACCGACCGGTCGCCGGCACGGTCGAATGCGGATCGAGCGTCGGCTCACCGATGGGCTGCCGTCGGCGGGTCGAGGGCGGTCGATCCGGAGAACGAAGAACCACCGGTACACCACCGGCGCAAGAAGACCGGCCCTGCACCACTCACCCGTCAGTGAGCAGGGACGGCGGTTGCCGCACCGCGGCCGCCGAGTGTTCGCGGCAACGGTCAGACGCCGGCCGCACTGTCCGCAGACAGCTCATCCGCCCCCTGAGGCGCCGGATGTCGCGCAGAGCCTTGGTTCAGCGCAACGCACCGCAACCCGGCAGCGTCTCCAGCCAACCCTGCTCGTCGGCAGTCAGCACCGAAGCGCTGAGCACCGACCCACCCAGGCCCACCTTCCGGTTGATCTCGGCCGCGACATCGTCGATGTCCTGGGTGGTGCGCGGCTCGATCGTTCGGAGCGACACCGAGCCGTCGCCGAGGATCTGTGCGAGCCGGCCCATGTTCGCGGCTGTGGCTGCCCCGTCGACGCGTCCCGCGGCGATCGTCGCCGGCAACAGGCCCTGCAGGGTGGCCGCCGCCCGCTGGGCGACGGACGCCCGCCCGGCATAGGCGAGCACGTAGGCGTCCTGGGCCGCGCGCACATTCGCGAAGTCGGAGTAGGCCGGCACCATCCATGCGTTCATGTCGTGGCCCGCCGCACACACGGTGGTCAGGAACGCCGCGGTGACCTGGTCCATCCCGGCCGGTGGCGGGACGGCCGGGGACGTCGGCGTGGTGCCGGCGGTCGAGGCTGACGTCACCGGCGACGACGGCGACGGGGACCCGCTCGTCGGCGCGGCGGTGCTGCCGGACGTTGCGGTGCTGCCGGACGTTGCGGTCCCGCCGGACGTGGCGGTGTTGCCGGACGCAGCGGTGCTGCCGGGCGCGGACTCGCCGGAGCCGACGGCCTGGTCCACCACCGCGGCGGAGCTCCGGTCGACACCGAACACCACCCAGGACGCAGTCCCGCCGAGGGCCAGCACGGCCGCTGCGGACACCCCGAGCAGGGCGGTCGATCGGCGCCGCCGCGGACGGTGCCCACCCCGCCCCGTCGCCGCCGGCGCCGGCGCGGTGGGAACCGTCGCGGCCGATTCGGCCGCCCGCGCCCCGCGGGCCGGGGACAGCAGGGTGGCCCCGAGCACCACGTCGTGTTTGGGGTGCGTGTCCTGCGCGATCGGTCGGCGGAATTCCCCGACCAGCGACTCGGCCACCAGCGGAATTCGCGACGACCCGCCGACCAGCACGAACGAGGACAGGTCGGCCGGTTGCAGACCGGCCGCAGCGAGGACCCGGCCGGTCGCCTCCAGCGTCAGCGCGACGGCCGGACGGATCATGTCCTCGAACTCGGACCGGGTGATCCGCACACCGATCGACCGGCCGTCGCGGAGAACGGAAGCGACGGCGGTGACGTCTGAGGACAGCGCCTCCTTGACCTCGACGCAGTCCCGTCGCAACCGACCGAGCTCCGCCGGCGCGAGAACATCGACCAGGTCAGGGTTCTCGACGGCTAGCTCAGCAAGGACGCGCTCGAAGACGGCCTCGTCGAAGTCGATGCCGCCGAGCTGATCCAGACCGCCCGCGGTGCCGAGCACCCGGAAACCGGCGGTCGTCTTCTCCACCACACACACGTCGAAGGTGCCGCCACCGAGGTCGTACACACACAGCCGGTTGCCCACCTCCACCCGCGCGTGGGACGCGTAGAACGTCGCTGCCGCAACGGGTTCCGGGCACAGCGTGACGTCGTCGATACCGGCCTGAAGGGCCGCCTGATGCAGGACATCGATCTTGAACTGCCGCCAGGTGGCCGGATGGGTGAGCACCAGGTCGGCGGGCGGTTCGCCGTACCGCTCCCGGCACCGGTCCACCGCCCACGCGATCACTCGGCCGGCCAGGTGCCCGACGGAATAGGGCGAACCGCCGATCAGGATGGGCACGTCGTCGCCGATCCGGCGTTTGATCTCGCGCCGGGCCCGACCCGGGTCGGCCGCCGCCGCGCGTTCCGCCGCCTCGCCGACCAGCACGGCACCACCCTCGGTGACGAACACCGTCGACGGAACCTGCATCGCCCGGTTACCCAGCCCGACCATCGCCGGCACGCCGTCCGCCCCGAGAACCGCCGCGGCGGTAAAGGTCGTACCGAAATCCAGTGCCAGCGTGTACATCTCACCCACCCGAGGCCATGCCGGGACCCCGGCCGCGCGGTGCGAGCGGAAACGTCCCTGGAGGTCAGAGCGCCGGCGGACCCCGGTAGATACCGGCACTGCGGAATCCGAGCGTGCCGATCGCCGCCGGGTGAACCAGGGTGATGCACCACCGTCCCCAGATGCGCAATGCCGGTTCGGCCCTCGCCGGGGGGCCGCGGCCGGAGGGGCCGCGGCCGGAGGGGCCGTGGCCGGAGGGGCCGTGGCCGGAGGGGCCGTGGCCGGAGGGGCCGTGGCCGGAGGGGCCGTGGCCGGAGGGGCCGGGTCCGGAGGGGCCGGGTCCGGTCCCGCCTCAGCGCCGCGCCGGCACCGCCGCGGGCCGATCGGCATAGGCCTGGGCAATCAGCTCCATCGAACGCAGCTTGGCCGGCAGGCCGTGCGCCCGCGTCGAGATGATCATCTCGCGCACCCCGAAGCGCGCCGCCAGCTCGTCCAGCCCGGCGGCCACCTGATCGGCCGACCCCACCACCTCGGTCCGCCCCATCGCCCGCACCAGGTCGAGCTCGGCGGGCGAGTACGGGTACTGCGCCGCCTGCTCCGGGGTCGGGATCTCCTGCAGCCGGCCGGTTCGCAGCAACACCATGGACAGCGCGCCCGAGCGGGCCTCGTAGCGGGCCTGTTCCTCGGTGTCCGCGGCCAGCGCGCTCACCCCGATCATCGGATACGGCTCGGCCAGCACCGCGGACGGCCGGAACAACGACCGGTACAGGTCCAGCGCCGCCCCGGTGTTACCGCCCGCGCCGGCGAAGTGGTGCGCGAACGCGTAGGGCAGCCCGAGCTTGGCGGCCAGCCGGGCGCCGTAGTCGGACGAACCGAGGATATACAGCGGAACCGGGATCGCCGGGGTCGTCCGGATCGCCGCGAACGGGTGGTCGGCGGGGAAGTCGTCCTGCATGAAATGGACGAGCTCGGCGATCTGGTCGGCGAAATCGTCGGGGCCGGACGGGTCCATCCGCCGCCGCAACGCGTAGGCCGTCAGCTGGTCCGAACCGGGCGCCCGGCCCAGCCCCAGATCGATCCGGCCGGGATGCAGCGCCGCCAGCGTGCCGAACTGCTCGGCGACGACCATCGGGGCATGGTTGGGCAGCATCACCCCGCCGGAACCCAGGCGAATGGTGGAGGTGCGCGCGCCCAGGTGGGCGAGCAGGACGGCCGGCGCGGCCGACGCCACCGCGGGCATGCCGTGGTGTTCGGCGACCCAGAACCGGTGGTACCCGAGCTCCTCGGCCCGGACCGCGAGCGCGGTGGTGGCCTCGAGGGCCTCACCGACGGAGGAGCCGATACCCACGCCGGCCAGGTCGAGCACGGAGAGCCGGATGCCGTCGGACGTGGTCAAGGATTTGTTACTCACGCTCAGTGACAACCGACGGCGGGGCCCGCGTGTTCCCGGTCAGTTCGGCGAGTACGCCCCCCGGGCCAGTTCCTCCCCCGCCCGGGTCGACAATCGGCCGATCATGGCGACCTCCCGGTTCAGCAGATCGGTCAACTGGATCAGCCGATCGTCCACGGTGGCCGCCTCGAGCAGCCGCTGCCGATCGGTCAGGTCGAGCGCGACGACGGCGGCGATCGTGTAGGCGCAGTCCACCGGCTCCTCCGGGATGGCGAACGGCGTCTCCGGATCCAGACCCCGGGCCTGCAGGACGGCGCGGCGGTAGCGATGGAACAGCCGGGTGGCCCGGGCGGCCAGGTCACGGCTGCGCATGGACGGCGGGTCGGCCAGAAACTCCAGGTCCGCCCGATCCGCCCGGTCCGGCGCCGACGGGTACACCTGGTGGATCCGGAACCGGCGGGTCCCCCGGGTCATCACGTCGAACGTGCCGTCGGTGAACGGCTGGATGTGTTGGATCTCGGCGATGCAGCCGACCTCGTACAGGCTCTGCACCCCGTGCCCGCCGACCTCGACGCCCGACCGGATGGCGACCACCCCGAACTCGCGGGCGCCGTCGGTGCGCTCCAGCACCTCTTCGATCAGCCTGCGATAGCGACGTTCGAAGATGCGCAGCGGCAGCCGGGCGCCGGGAAACAGCACGGTACCCAACGGGAAGATCGGCAGTGTGATGGTCGTCACCCGCCCCAATCTACGACGGCGCCCGCTGCCGACCGGCGCGCCGTCAGACGTCCAGGAGTGGATGCGGCGAGCCGTGCTCCTCGGCCGGGCGGCGCTGATAGGCCTTGACGTGCTCGCCGAGCCCGGCGAGCCGCTCCTTGCGCCCGCCGGCGCCCTGCCCGGCACCGACCCAGTTCACGTAGACCCGCTGGTCGTCCGGGCGCAGAGCCTGGAACGCGTCCAGCACGCCCTGGTCCGCCTCGAGCACGGCCGCCATGTCCTCCGGCACCGCGACACCCTTGTCAGTGATCATCGTCGATCCCCTTTCGTCGATCATCGGCCTCGTCGACCAACCGCAGTTGATCATTCGCCCCACCAAGTCTGCCCAATGTCCGCCGGACCTGCCAGGATCACCCGGCCCGGCGGGCGAAGAATGTTCGCTCGGCATCGGTCCGGGCCAATTCGGCCGCGCTCGCCCAGGCGGCGCGCGCCTCTGGCCGTCGCCCGAGGGCATCCAGCAGACCGGCCCGGGCGGCGTGCGCGTAGGGATAGCGCTCCAGTCCGCCGACGGCCAGCACCTCGTCCAGATCGCGCAGCCCGGCGGCCGGTCCGGACAGCTGGGCCACCGCGACGCACCGGGCCAGGGCCAGCGTGGGTGACGGTTCGACGGACAGCAGCGCGCCGTAGAGGTCCACCACCCGGCGCCAGTTCGTCGCGCTCAGGCCGGGCGCGATGGCGTGCTCGGCGGCGATCGCGGCCTGCAACGCCATCGGTCCGGGGTGCGAGCGGGAACCGGCCAGCGCCGCCCGGGTCAGCAGCAGTCCCCGCCGGACGAGTTCCCGGTCCCACCGGCCGCGGTCGGCATCGGCCAGCACCACCTGCCCGCCGTGTTCGTCGAACCGGCCGCCCGTCCGCGCCCGGGTGAGCACGATCAGTGCGAGCAGGCCGGTGAATTCGGCGTCGGCCGGCCGCAGCACGCGCAGCGCGGTGGCCAGATACTGCGCCCGGTCGGCCAGGTCGTCGTCGGCCAGCGCCGGGCCCGACCCGGCCGTGTGCCCCAGGGTGAAGGCCAGGTAGACGACCCGCCGCACCACCGGCAGGCGGGCGTCCACCGTCGCGTCGTCGGGCAGGTCCAGATTCGGGCCCGCCGCCGCCAGCTTCTTCTTGGCCCGGGTCAGCCGGGCGGCCATCGTCGAATCGCCGACCAGGAACGCGGCGGCGACGGCCGCGGTCGGCACCCCGCAGGCCAGCCGCAGGGTGAGCGCGACCTGGTCCGACTCGGCGATCCGCGGATCGCAGCACAGCACGACCAGCCGCAGGTCCTCGTCGCCGATCACCCCGACCTCGGTGCTCACGTCGGCCGGGTCGACCTGACGCAGACCACCCGCAGCCCGGATCAGCGCCCGCCGGGCCGCCTGCGCGGACCGGATCCGGTCGATCGCCCGCCGCCGCGCGGCCGTGACCAACCAGGCCTCGACCGAGTCGGGAACGCCGCGTTCCGGCCAGGTCTGCAGCGCGAGCAGGAAGGCGTCGGCCGTCGCCTCCTCGGCGATGTCCAGGTCGCGGACCGACCGCAGGGTGACGGCCAGGACGCGGCCGGACAGCTCCCGTTGCGCCCGGGCCGCCGCCTGCCGCGCGTCCGGCGGACCGCTGCCGTCGGTCAGCCGAAGCTCCAGATCGGCCGGAGTTCGACGTGCCCGAAACCGGCCGGGCACCGCTTGGCCGCCGCCAGGGCCACCTCGTCGTTCGGCGCCTCGATCAGGTAGTAGCCGCCGACGACCTCCTTGAGCTCGGGCGCCGGATTGTCCACGATATGCACGTCATCGGTGCGGGTCTTGCGCAGATACGTCGCCGTCGGTGTCGGCTGCAAGGCCTCCCCGCCCAACAACTCGGCGCCCAGCGCGCCGACCTCGGCCGCGAAGGCGTTGTGCGCCTCCATCACCTCGTTCAGTTCCGCCTCGCCGGCGCTCGCGTAGGCCTCCTCGGCCTCGACGATCAGCAGCAGGTACTTGGCCATCGCGGTTCTCCTTCGACTGTGGAGCCGGCCCTTGCGGGCCCGCCGCGCCGGGGTCGGCGCCGGACATCACTCCAGACGGACCACCCCGGAGCAATTCGACAGGCTCCGATGAGATTCTTGCGCTCACGGCGGGGTCGACGCCATCCGTGGTCTCCCGCGCGCCCCCGGACGAAGTTGATCATGGCGTTCTCTGCCGCCAGATCGGCGAGTCGTCGGCGTGTCGTACAGAGTTCGCCATGATCAACGGTGGCGGAGGGGTGCGGGACGCACGATCAACCCCGGCGGCCGGCCTTGCGATGGACCCGGTCGGCGAGCGCCCGTTCGGCGGTCGGCTATCATGGACCGGTTACACGGAGTGAGTCGCGCCTTCTCGACGACGGATTGTTCATCATTCGGGAACTGCGACCGGGCCAACCACCGACGGTTCGGCTTCCCAGGCTCCAGTCTTTCGAGTGATTGGGTTTATTTGATGTCCCTGCCTACCGTTCCGACCTCCGACACCCTCGATACTGAATCGATCCAGACCGACGCCGGACCGCCCGCCGCCCCGCCCGGCTTCGACGAGCTGGGCCTGCCCGGCACGCTGCTGCGCGCGGTCAAGGACCTGGGTTTCACCACCCCCACCGCCATCCAGGCGGCGGCCATCCCGGCGCTGCTGGCCGGCCGGGACATCACCGGCGTCGCGCAGACCGGCACCGGCAAGACGGCCGCCTTCGGCCTGCCGCTGCTGGCCGCGATCGACTCGACCCCCGGCGTCCAGGCCCTGGTCCTGTGCCCGACCCGGGAGCTCGCCGTCCAGGTGGCCGACGCCATCTCCTCGTTCGCCACCGCACTGCCCGACGTCTCGGTGGTCGCCGTCTACGGCGGCACCGGCTTCCTGCCGCAGCGGGCCGCGCTGCGGGCCGGTGCCCAGGTCGTCGTCGGGACCCCCGGCCGGATCATCGACCACCTCGAGCGCGGCACCCTGGACCTGTCCGGGCTGCGCTTCTTGGTGCTCGACGAGGCCGACGAGATGCTGCGCATGGGCTTCGCCGAGGACGTGGACCGCATCCTGTCCGACGCCCCGAACTCACGTCAGGCCGCCCTGTTCTCGGCCACGATGCCGCCGGCGATCCGGTCGATCGCGGCCAAACACATGACCGACCCGATCGACATCGCCGTCTCCCGGCAGTCGTCGACGGTCGACTCGGTGCGCCAGATCTATGCCGTGGTCCCGTTCCGCGACAAGGTCGACGCGCTGACCCGGTTCCTGCAGGTCACCGAGGGCGACGCGGCCATCGTGTTCGTCCGCACGAAGGAGGCCTGCGACCAGGTCGGGGCCGACCTCGTCGCCGGCGGCGTGACGGCCGCGGTGATGAACGGAGACGTCCCGCAGAAGGAACGCGAGAAGATCATCGAGCGGCTGCGCGACGGTCGCCTGGACGTGCTGGTGGCCACCGACGTCGCCGCCCGCGGCCTGGACGTCGACCGGATCGATCTGGTGGTCAACTTCGACGCCCCCGGCGAACCGGAGGCGTACGTGCACCGCATCGGCCGCACCGGCCGGGCCGGCCGCACCGGGACCGCATTGACGTTCTTCACCCCCCGGGAGATGGGCCGGCTGCGGGCCATCGAACGAGCCACCCGCGGCACGCTGGAGCAGATCGTCCCGCCGAGCGCCGACGAGGTGACGGCGCACAAGGCGGCCATCGTGCTGCGCAAGGCGCTGGCCCGCCTCGACGTCGGCCGGCTGAGCCGGCAGAACCGCCTGATCCGCGACCTGCTCGCCGAGTCGGAGGTCACCGCCGAGGAGCTGTCCGCCGCGCTGCTGGCGCTGGCCGCCGGTGACGACGGCATCGAGCGGGCCCCGGCGGTCGAGCCGGCGTCCTTCGAAAAGGACCGCAAGACCAAGGTGCGCTCGGCGGCCGGCGAACGGCCCCGACCGACCTCCGATCGGCCGGGCCGGGCGGCCCGCCCGCCGTTCGGCCGGCGCTACCGCGTCGCGGTCGGCCATCGGGACGGGGTGCGGCCGGCCGGCATCGTCGGCGCCATCACCGGCGAGGGCGGGGTCAACGGCAAGGACCTGGGCAAGATCGACATCTTCGACACCTTCTCCACCGTCGAGATCGCCGCGGACCTGTCCCCGGCCGCGCTCGGCCGGATCGCCAACGCCAAGGTCAGCGGCCGCTCGCTGCGCATCGAGCCCGACCGGGACGACCAGCAGGGGCGGCGCCCGTGGGCGGGTCAGCGTGATTCGCACGGGCCGCGCAAGGCCGGTCCGGCCGGCGGGGAGCACGGATACGAGCACCGCGGCTCGCGGGGGTATCGCGCCGGTCGTTGACCGGACCCGCCGGCGTGCCGCGGCCCGGAAGGGTGCGTCCGACCGGGTTGTGCGATGCTCCGCGACAGTCCAGATCGCGAGGGCCGGGCACGCACGACACCTCGCCAGCGTTGACCGTGGGGAGGCGGTATGCCGACCGATCGCCGCTACGACCGGGAGGGTGTCGAGTTCGCCCGGGCCGTCACCTTCTTCGACGCGATCTACGCCTTCTCCGTCACGCTGCTGATCACCACGGTCGACGACTTCAGCCCGGAAGCGTGGGCCAGCCTGCCCGCCCTCTGGGCGGCCAACGGCAAGTCCTTGATGGCCTTCGCCATCAGCTTTGCCGTGGTGGTGTCCTTCTGGCGGGGCAGTCACCAGGCCGTCGCCGCGCTCGCGGCGATGAACGGCCGGATCATCCTCCTCAGCTGCCTGTCGATGTTCGGCGTCGTGCTCATCCCGTTCGCCACCGAGGCCATGGGCAAGCTCGGCGACCTGCCCCTGCCCGTCTCGGTCTATGCGGTGGTGATCGCCGGAACGTCGCTGATGCACCACTACATGGAGGATCAGGCGGACCTGGCCGACCTGCGACACCGCCGACGGTCGCCGGCGCAGCGCCGCTGGCACTGGGCCGGCGCCGCGGTCTTGCCGGCCGTCTTCATCCTGTCGATCCCGATCGCCTACCTGGTCAGCCCGACGGTGGCCCAGTACTCGTGGGCCTCGTTGTTCGTGCTCGGGCCCGCCGCCGGTGCGTGGACGGCGCGTCATGGGGGGCAGGCGGCCGAGGCCGCCGACGCCGACGCCGACGACACCGCGGCGTAGGCACGACGACGCGTCGCCGGCCTCCCCTGGACCGCGTTCGTCCACCACGCGGCCACGGCTGTCGGGGAACTGACGAATCGGCCGGGAGGGATCAGAACAGCGTCGGCGCGGCGACCGCGGTCTCCGCCGGCAGCGCGCGGGCGGGCAGGCTCCCCGCCGGGAACGACGCCGCCCGGTCCCCCGGCACCCCGCGCACCGGCTTCCGCCCGGCCAGCTGCCCGTCGGCCCCGGCCCCGATGCCCACCTCCGCGCTGATCCGCCGGACCCGGTCGGACAGTTCGGCGCGGTACTCCGCGGGCAGGTTCGCGCCTCGGGCGTAGAGCGTCTCGTAGTGTCCGACCAGGTCCGGGCGGGTCCGGCGGAGCCAGCCGAAGAACCACTCCCGGGCGCCCGGCCGCAGATGCAGCGGGATCCCGGTGACCCCGGTCGCCCCGGCGTCGGCCAGGTGCCGGAGCAGGTCGTGGAGCTGCTCGGACGAGTCGGTCAGGTACGGCAGGATCGGCGCGACGAAGACGCCGCAGGGCAGGCCGGCCTCCCGGATGCGCCGGACCAGCTCCAGCCGGGCCTTCGGCGCCGGCGTGCCGGGCTCCAGGGTGGCCTGCAGCTCCGGGTCCAGCAGGGCCAGCGACACCCCGATGCCGACCGGAACCCGTTGGGCGGCCTCGGTCAGCAACGGCAGGTCCCGGGCCAGGACGGTGCCCTTGGTCAGGATGGAGAACGGGGTGCCGGTGTCGGACAGCGCGCCGATGATCTCCGGCATCAACCGGTACCGGCCCTCCGCTCGCTGGTACGGGTCGGTGTTGGTGCCCATGGCGACGTGCTCGCGGCCCCACCGCGGTGACGAGACCTCCTTGCGCAGCACCGATCCCACGTTCGACTTCACGACTATCTGGGTGTCGAAGTCGTGTCCGGCGTCGAGCTCGAGATAGGTGTGCGACTTGCGGGCGAAGCAGTACACGCAGCCGTGGGTGCACCCGCGATAGGGGTTGACGGTCCAGGAGAACGGCATCGGTGACCCGCCGGGTACCCGGTTCAGCGCCGACTTGGCGTGCACCTCGTGGAACGTGACGCCGGCGAATTCGGGTGTCCGCACCGACCGGACCAGGCCGGCCAACCGGCCCAGCCCGGGTAGGGCGCCCGGATCCTCGGTCGCCAACTCCTGGTCCTGCCACCTCATCGTCCTATACGAACACATGTTCGTCGGGCGGGTCAACACCGGCACGCCACCGCGCGTCTGATCGGATAGAGCGGTGGGGATCGATGTGCGGGTGTGCTTCCTCGGTGACTCGCTGGTCGCCGGGGTCGGCGACCCCGAGCACCTCGGTTGGGTCGGGCGCCTGGCCGCCAGCACCCATCAGGGCGGCCGGCCGCTGACCACCTACAACCTCGGCGTGCGTCGGGACACCACCGCCGACGTGCTGCGCCGTGCCCCCGCCGAGTGTGGCGCGCGGCTGCCGACGGGCTGCGACCCGGGGGTGGTCGTCTCGATGGGGGTCAACGACACCACCCTGGTCGGCGGCCGGCCCCGGATCGCCGCACCGTACTCGGCGGCCAACCTGGACATGCTGCTCCGGCACTGCCGGGATGCCCGCTGGCCGGCCCTCGTGATCGGGCCGCCCCCGGTCGACGACGAATCCTCCAACGATCGCATCGCCGGGCTGGACGGGCTGTTCGCCTCACTGTGCCAGCGGCGCGGCGTGCCGTACGTCAGCGTGCTGCCCGCATTGCGGCCGGACCCGACCTGGCGACGCGAGGTGTTCGAGGGTGACGGCGCGCACCCCGGTGGCGAGGGCTACGCGCTGCTCGCCGACCTCGTGCGGCCGGCCTGGGACGCCTGGCTCGGTGGCCTGTTCAACGGCCGGTGGACCGCACCCTGGGCCTGACCGCTACGCCGATGGCGTAACCCGATCCGCGGCGCGATTCGGCGACGTTGAATGGGCGCACGCACGGCGTGGAGGGTCCGGATGGACGAGGTCGCATTGGACGCCTATTCGGGCGTCGTCTCGTCGGTGGCCGCCGCCCTGGTGCCGTCGGTCGCCGCACTGTCGGTGGCCGGCCCGCCCGGCTCGCGGCGTGGTGGCGGGTCCGGCTCGGCCGTGCTGTTCACTCCCGACGCCGTCCCGGACCCGACCGGGTACCTGCTGACCAATGCGCATGTGGTGGGTCCGGCCACGCACGGGGTGGTGGAGTTCGCCGACGGTAGCGACGCGCGGGTCGACGTGGTCGGCGCCGACCCGTTGTCCGATCTGGCGGTGGTGCGGGCCCGATCGACGCTCACCGTCGCTCCGGTGCAACTCGGCGAGGCCGACAGTCTGCGGGTGGGTCAACTGGTGGTCGCCGTCGGTCACCCCCTCGGTCTGGCCGGCTCGGTGACTGCCGGGGTGGTGAGCGGGCTGGGCCGGTCGCTGCCGACCCGCTCCGGGGCGACCGCGCGGGTGATCGAGGACGTCATCCAGACCGACGCCGCGCTCAACCCGGGCAACTCCGGCGGGGCCCTGGCCGACTCCGCCGCCCGGGTGGTCGGCATCAATACCGCCGTCGCCGGGGTCGGGCTGGGTCTGGCCGTGCCGATCAACGCGACCACCCGGCGGATCGTCGGTGCCCTGATCCGGTACGGCCGGGTCCGCCGGGGCTACCTGGGGCTGGTCAGCGCGCCGGCCCCGTTGCCCCCCGACCTGGCCGCCAAGGTGGGCCGCCGCAAGGGCGTTCGAGTGGTCGAGGTGGTCACCGGCTCCCCCGCCCACCGCAGCGGGTTGAGCGCCGGCGACCTGATCCTGACCGCCGACCGGAAGCCGGTCACCGATGCGCAGGGGATGCAGCGGCTGCTGTTCGACGACGCCATCGGCCGGCCGTTGCCGATCACGGTGTGGCGGCGTGGCGCGATGGTCGACGTGATCGCCGTGCCGACGGAGCTGTAAGCGGGCCGGCGGCTCGTGCGGGCCGGCGGCTCAGCCGACGGGCGTCAGCGGTGGCTTCCCGGCCAGCACCGCGGCGACGTTGTCGATGGCCAGCATGCCCATCGCGTCCCGGGTCGCCTCGCCCGCGCTGGCGGTGTGCGGGGTGAGCACGAGCCCGGGGGCGTCGAGTAGCTCCGGGTTCACCGTCGGCTCCCCCTCGAAGACGTCCAGCGCCGCGCCGCGCAGGTGCCCGTCGCGCAGCGCCGCGACGAGCGCGGATTCGTCGACGACACCGCCCCGTGCGGTGTTGATCAGATAGGCGCCGGGCTTCATGACGCGCAGCGCGGCCGCGTCGATCAGATGCCGGGTCTGCGGCGTCAACGGGGTATGCACCGACACCACATCGCTCTCGGCGAGCAGGGTCTCGGTGTCGACGAAGGTGACACCGTCCGCGGTGGTACCCGGGGTGGCGCTGCGGGAGGTGGCCAGCACCCGCATGTCGAACGCCCGGGCGCGCTGGGCGACGGCCTTGCCGATCCGTCCGTAACCGAGGATGCCGA